>CAVVQR010000001.1:0-42434 GCA_963750445.1 uncultured Actinomycetota bacterium
GAGGTGGTTCGTCCTCCGGTGGCGGCTCCGGCCGCTCCTCCTCCGCGGGTGGCTCGGGTCGCGCGTCGTCGGGCGACTCCCGGGGACGGGGCTCGCGTGACGACGCCCCCCGCGGCAAGGGTGGCTCGTCGCGTGGGGGCTACCAGGGCGGCAAGTCGACCGGCTCCTCGGACCGCGGTTACCGCGGGCGCTCCGAGGAGAAGGTCCGCACGGTGGACCAGGCCGTCTACGACGGGCCGGACCTGCCCGAGGACGTGACCGGTGCCGAGCTCGACCGCGGTGTCCGTGCGCAGCTCAAGGGCCTCCCGGAGAAGCTCGCTGCTCGTGTCGCGCGCCACCTCGCGGCCGCCGGCCTGCTGATCGACGAGGACCCCGAGACGGCCTATCAGCACACCCTCGCCGCACGGGCGCGCGCCTCGCGGCTCGCCGTCGTACGCGAGGCGACGGGTGAGGCCGCCTACGCGGCCGGCCACTACGCAGAGGCCCTCGCCGAGCTGCGGGCCGCGAAGCGGATGAACGGGGCCACCGACTACCTGCCGATCATGGCGGACTGCCATCGCGCCCTGGGCAACCCGGAGCAGGCGATCAAGCTGGCGAAGACCCCGTCCGTGGCCAACTTCAGCACCGAGGCGAAGGCCGAGATGACGATCGTCGAGGCCGGTGCCCGTCGCGACATGGGGCAGCTGGATGCTGCGCTGCGCACGCTCGAGCTCGCGCCGCTGACGTCGAAGAGCCGTTCGTCGTGGGTCGTACGCCTGCGCTACGCCTACGCCGACACGCTCGAGGCGGCCGGCCGTGAGTCGGACGCGCTCGCCTGGTTCCACCGCACGCACGCGATCGACTCCGAGGAGCTCACCGACGCTGCGGCGCGGGCCGACCTGCTGGAGCGCCGCCAGTCCTGAGTAGGCTCGTCTGCTGGCATTCAGACGCCACATGGGTCACAATGGAGCCACTAATCACATACGTGTCACTCGACTCTTGTTGAGCAACGACGACAGACCGCTGGGGAAGGCGCATCTGGAGCGTCGGAACTCAAGGAGGTCACGGTGACCACACGCATTGCTTCCCGCCCGGACGGTCCGGGGACGAGGGGCATCTTCTACGTGCACTCTGCTCCCTCTGCACTCTGCCCGCACATCGAGTGGGCCGTGGGCGGAGTCCTCGGAGTTGCCGTCTCGCTCGACTGGACGCCTCAGCCTGCCCAGCCGGGCACCTACCGCGCCGAGCTGTCGTGGAGCGGTGTCGCCGGCACGGCGGCTGCCGTCGCGTCCGCCGTGCGTGGCTGGAACCACCTGCGCTTCGAGATCACCGAGGAGCCGACCAGCTCCACGGAGGGCACGCGCTTCTCGTGCACGCCGGACCTGGGGATCTTCCACGCGATCACCGGACCCCACGGCGACATCCTCATCCCCGAGGATCGGCTCAAGGCCGCCGTGGTGAAGGCGGCGCTGGGTGACACCACGCTGCTGCTCGAGATCGACAGCCTGCTCGGCAAGCCGTGGGACGACGAGCTGGAGACCTTCCGTCACGCCGGCGAGGGCGCCCCGGTGCGCTGGCTGCACCAGGTGGTCTGAGGCCCGAGCCGGCATCGGGCACCCTCGCGGGGTTCGAAGGCTCCGACGAGCAGCTGTGACGCTCGTTGCGCGCCTCCCGGCTCAGAGCGGGATGGTGCCGTCAGGCGTACGACCGGGTGGCGGTGCCTAGATGCTGCCGAAGGCCACGGCGACGTTGGCTCCGCCGAAGCCGAAGGAGTTGTTGAGCGCCACGATGTCGCCCTCGGGCAGGTCGCGCTTCGAGGTCGGGATGTCGAGGTCGACCTCGGGGTCCTTGTTGTCCAGGTTGATCGTCGGCGGGCTGACCCGGTCGCGCAGCGCCATCACGCACGCGACGGCCTCGAGGGCGCCGGCGCCACCGAGCAGGTGGCCGGTCATCGACTTGGTGCTCGTGACCACGCAGCGGTCGACGTGGTCACCCAGGACGGCGTGCAGCATGAGGCCCTCGGCGATGTCGCCCTTCGGCGTCGAGGTCGCGTGGGCGTTGACGTGGACGACGGTGGCCGGGTCGACGTCGCCCTCGCGCAGCGCCATCGTGATGGCGCGGGTCCCGCCGCGACCCTCGGGGTCGGGCTGGGCGATGTCGTGGGCGTCGTTGCTGATGCCGGCGCCACGCACCTCGGCGTAGATCCGGGCGCCGCGGGCGCGGGCGCTCTCCTCGGACTCGAGGATCAGCACGGCGCCGCCCTCGCCGAGGACGAAGCCGTCGCGTGCGGAGTCCCAGGGGCGCGAGACCATCGTCGGGTCGCCGCCCTCCTCGCCGCTCGCAGTCTTGGACAGGGCCATCATGTTGGCGAAGGCGGACATCGGCAGCGGGTGGATGGCGGCCTCGGTGCCGCCGGCCATGACGACGTCCGCGCGGCCGAGGCGGATCATGTCGATGGCCATCGCGATCGCCTCGTTGCCCGACGCGCAGGCCGAGGTCGGTGCGTGGACCGCGGCGCGGGCGCCGTACTTGAGGCTCACGTTGGCTGCCGGCGCGTTGGGCATGAGCATCGGCACCGCGAGCGGGGAGACCCGGCGCGGGCCCTTCTCGAGCAGGATGTCGTAGTTGTTGAGCAGGGTGGTCACGCCACCGATGCCCGAGGCGATCGCGACGGCGAGGCGCTCGGGCTCGAGCCCGGAGCCTTCGAGGCCGGCGTCGGCCCAGGCCTGGTCGGCAGCGATCATCGCGAACTGGCTGGACCGGTCGAGGCGCCGAGCCTTGACCCGCTCGAGGACCTCGGAGGGCTCGACGGCGACGCGGCCACCGATCCGCACCGGGAGCGTCGAGGCCCACTCGTCGTCGAGATATCCGATGCCCGAGGTTCCGGACAGCATGGCCTGCCACGTCGAGGCGACGTCCCCGCCGATGGGGGAGGTGGCGCCGAGGCCGGTGACGACTACGCGGGTCGAGGGCATCTGAGGGGCTTCCGTTTCTTGCGGGGTCGGGGGAGTTCCTGGGCCACGGGGGCCGGGCTGGACCCGGCCCCCGTGACGTGAGGGGGCGTCAGCCCTGGGCGCGCTCGATGAAGGCGACGGCGTCGCCCACGGTCTTGAGGTTCTTGACCTCGTCGTCCGGGATGGTCACGCCGAACTTCTCCTCGGCGGCCACGACGACCTCGACCATGGAGAGCGAGTCGACGTCGAGGTCGTCCACGAAGGACTTGTCCAGCTGGACGTCATCGGCATCGACGCCGGCCACCTCGTTGACGATGTCGGCGAGGTCAGCGCGGATTTCTTCGGTGGTGGCCATGGGGCCTTCCCTTCTTCTTGGGGGTGCTGCTTGGGGTGGTCTGGTGTGGTGCTGGTCAGGGGACGGTGACGACCTGCGCGGCGTAGGCCAGTCCGGCGCCGAAGGCGATCAGCAGGGCGGTGTCGCCGCTGCGGGCCTCACCCTCCTCCATCATCCTGTCGAGCGCGAGCGGGACCGATGCCGCCGAGGTGTTGCCCTGGTCGGCCACGTCGCGCGCGATGCGCACCGTGCTGGGCAGCTTCATCGAGCGGGCCATCGCGTCGATGATGCGCATGTTGGCCTGGTGGGGCACGAAGACGTCGAGCTCGTCGAGGGTGATGCCGGCCGCGTCCAGCGCCTGCTGGCCGATCTTCGCCATGGCGAAGGACGCCCAGCGGAAGACCGGGTTGCCCTGCATGGTCAGGTGCGGCATCACACCGCTGCCCGGCTTCTCGGGGCTGCCGACGACGTCGCGCCAGTCCTCGCGCTGCCGGATCAGGTCGAACTGCTCGCCGTCGGAGCCCCACACGACCGGACCGATGCCCGGGGTGTCGCTGGGTCCGACGACGGCTGCGCCGGCGCCGTCGGCGAAGATGAAGGCGGTGCCGCGGTCGGTGAGGTCGAGGATGTCGGTGAGGCGCTCGACCCCGATCACCAGGACGTGCTGGGCGCTCCCGGCACGGACGATGTCGGAGGCCAGCGCGATGCCGTGGCAGAACCCGGAGCACGCCGCGGAGATGTCGAAGGCGGCAGCCTGGATGCCGAGCTCGTGGGCGATCGCCGTGGCGACGGCCGGGGTCTGCAGGAGGTGGCTCACCGTGGCGACGACGACGCAGTCGATCTGGCTGGCGTCGAGTCCTGCCCGCTCGATGGCGATCCGGGAGGCCTCGACCGACATCATCTGGACCGACTCCTCGGGGCCGGCCCAGCGGCGCGTCTTGATCCCGGACCGCTGCTGGATCCACTCGTCGCTGGAGTCGATCGCGTCGACGACGGCGGAGTTGGGGACGACCCGGACGGGTCGGTAGGCACCGACTCCCATGATGCGTGCGTGCGGGGCTCCGGCCCGACCGGTGAGCGTGGCCATCAGTGCGCCGCCTCGGGGTGGAGCCGCGGGAGGGGTTGGCCCGGCGCGACCGGGTCACCGTCCTCGCCGTGCTTGTCGCAGAAGTCGCGGGCGTCGTCGAGCTGGTCGGGGGTCTTGAGGGCGAAGGTCTCGACGCCCTTGAGGGCGCGCTTGGCGATGCCGGTGAGCGTGCCTGCGGGCGGCATCTCCAGGATGCCGGTGACGCCGAGGTCGGCCATCGTCTCCATGCAGAGGTCCCAGCGCACCGGGTGGGCGATCTGGCCGACCATCCGGCGCAGCACGTCGCGGCCGTCGTGGACGACCTGGCCGTCGCGGTTGGAGATCACGGACGTGCGGGGGTCGTGGGTCGAGACCGAGCGGGCCAGCGAGGTCAACCGGTCGACGGCGGGCTCCATGTGGCTGGTGTGGAAGGCCCCGGCGACGCTGAGCGGGATCAGCCGTGCCTTGGCCGGGGGAGCGTCGGCGAACGCGGCGAGCTGCTCCATCGTGCCGGCGGCGACCACCTGGCCGGCGCCGTTGTCGTTGGCGGGGGTCAGGCCGTGGCGCTCGATCACGGCGAGCACCTCCTCGCGCTCACCGCCGAGGACCGCGGTCATGCCCGTGGCCGTGGTGGCGGCAGCGTCGGCCATCGCGTTGCCGCGCTCGCGGACCAGCACCATCGCCTGCTCGGCGGTGATGACGCGGGCACCGGCGGCAGCGGTGAGCTCGCCGACGCTGTGGCCGGCCACGGCGCCGATGCGCGCGAAGGCGTCGGCGGGGTGCGGGAACAGGTCGAGCGCGGCGACCAGGCCAGTGGCGACCAGCAGCGGCTGGGCGATCTTGGTGTCACGGATCGTGTCCGCGTCGGCCTCGGTGCCGTAGTGGGCGAGATCGATGCCGGCAACGGTGGCCAGCCAGTCGAACCGCGCGGCGAAGGTCGGGTCCTCCAGCCAGGGCGTGAGGAATCCGGGGGACTGGGCCCCTTGACCGGGAGCGACGATGACGAGCACAGGACCACTCTGCCGGTTCGACCAGCAGGGACGCGGGTCCGACGCCGACGAAAGTCACCCCCTGATCTTTGTAGGGTTCCTACAGTTCGGTGCGTCCGGACTGACGGCCGAGGATCAGGGCGAGCTGGAGGGCGAAGGCTTCCCGGGGACGCGTCGGGGACCAGCCGGTCACCTCGGAGATCTGGCGCAGCCGGTAGCGGACCGTGTTGGGGTGCACGAAGAGGGCTCGCGCGGTGCCCTCGATCGAGGAGCCGTGCTCGAACCAGGCCCCCAGGGTCTCGAGCAGGGTGCCGCGGGTGGCCATCAGGGGGAGGTAGACCTCGTCGACGAGGTGGCGCCGCGCGTGCCCGTCGCCGGCCAGCGCTCGCTCGGGCAGCAGGTCGCGGCTGGCGACGGGGCGCGGGGCGTCCGGCCAGCCGCTGGCGGCGCGACGGGCCGACAGGGCCGCGCGGGCCGAGGCGTTGGCGTGGGCCAGGTCGGCCGTCACCGGGCCGACCACGACCGGTCCGTCGCCGAAGTGGTCGAGCAACCGGGTCGCGGCCTCCAACGGCTCGGTCACCCCGCCGAGCACGACGACCAGCCGGTCGCCCTGGGTGGCACACAGCGCGTCCATGTCCCCGGCGCGCGCCGAGCGGCGTACGGACTCGAAGACGTCGAGCTCCGCGCGGTGGGGCGGCACCGTGCCGAGCACCACGGCGACATCGCCGTGGGCCCCCCAGCCCAGGGCGCTCGCGCGCGAGAGCACCGTCTCGTCGGCCTCGGCGCGCACGACGGCGTCGACCACGAGCGCCTCGAGCCGGGCGTCCCACGCGCCGCGCGACTCGGCGGCGCGGGCATAGACGGCGGCGGTCGCGAAGGCCACCTCGCGCGCGTAGAGCAGCACGGCGTCGTGCACCTCGCCGACGTCCCGCGGGTCGAGGAGCGCATCGATGTTGGTCTCCACGACCCGGATGCTCAGCCGGACCAGCTCGACGGTCTGCTGGAGCGAGATCACGCCGGTCAGCTCGCGCGGCGCGGCGCCGAAGACGACCACGTCGAGCGGGTCGTGGCCCGAGGCCTCGACCTCGCTGTCGAACCAGTCGACGAAGCCGCGGATGCCCGCCTGCACGATGAGCCCGACCCACGAACGGTCCTCCGCGCTCAGGTCGTCGAACCACGGCAGGTCGGTGGCCATCCGCGCCGTGGCGGCCGTGCTCAGTGCCCCGCTCGAGCTGCGCAGCGCCTTGGCCGCGCGACGTCCGGAGGGGGGCATGGGACGACTCTAGTGGCGCTCCGGCCGTAGTGGGATTCCCACGAACCGTGGCGCGGACGCTCGTGGGCCGATCGACGTCGGCGAGGTCACGACTTCGTATCGGGAGGAGGTCCCCGGGACGCCCGCGGACCCGATCTGGTTGAATCCGGAACCTGTCCGCACCGGTTGGAGGTCGAGTGGCCCGTCGCAGCAGCCCGCAGCTGCAGTACGTCACCGTGCACGGGCACCGCCGCGCCTACATCCGGATGGGGTCCGGACCGGTGGTCCTGCTGCTGCACGGACTGGCCTGCGACCACACCACCTGGGCCCCGGTCATGGAGTCCCTCGCGCGCACCCACACCGTGATCGCGCCGGACCTGCTGGGCCACGGGGAGTCGGACAAGCCCCGCGCGGACTACAGCGTCGGCGGCTACGCCAACGGCATGCGTGACCTGCTGACGATCCTCGGCATCGACGCGGCCACCGTGGTCGGGCACAGCTTCGGCGGGGGAGTGGCGATGCAGTTCGCCTACCAGTACCCCGAGCGCACCGAGCGGCTGATCCTCGTCGGGTCCGGCGGTCTCGGTCCCGAGGTGACACCGGCGATCCGGGCGATCACCACGCCGGGCTTCCACCAGGTGATGGGCGTGCTCGCGGCCCCCGGCCTGCGGCACGTCACCACGACGGCGATGCGCCTGCTGTCGAGGAGTGGCGTGACGCAGCTGCGCGACCTCGACGAGGTCGCGGACATCTACGACTCGTTCAAGGACCCGCGCACCCGCGCAGCCATCCGCCACGTGGTGCGCGCCGTCGTGGACTGGCGGGGCCAGATCGTCACCATGGCGGACCGGGCCTACCTGACCGAGGCGATGCCGATGTGCGTGATCTGGGGTGCCGACGACCTGGTCATCCCGGTCGCACACGCCAGCAACGCGAGTGCGCTGGCGCCGACCGCGCGGATCGAGATCATCCCCAACGCCGGGCACTTCCCGCACAAGGACCACCCGGAGCGCTTCGTGAAGATCGTCCGCGACTTCATCCGCACGAGCACGCCGAGCCAGTACGACCGGGACCGCTGGCGCGACCTGCTCGACGAGGGCTCGCCGGTCGCGTCGATCCACGCCCGTGCCGGCGAGGCGCCGATCGCCCCGGTGCACGCCGTACGACGCGCGTCCGGGGCGTAGCCCGGGCTCAGCCCCAGTTGGCGGCGTCGGTCAGGCAGAACGGGTGCCCGGCCGGGTCGATCAGCACGCGCCAGGTCTCCCCGGGCTGCGGGTCGGCCAGCGTCGCGCCGAGAGCCACCGCGCGCTCGGCCATGGCGTCCAGGTCGTCGACGGCCAGGTCCAGGTGGAACTGCTTGCGACCCGTGTCCGGCCAGGTCGGCGGCTGGTGGTCCTCGATGCGGCCCAGGCCCAGCGCAGGGCTGCCGTCGGGTCCGGACAGCATCGCGTAGTCGTCGCTGCTGGCCGTGACCTCCCAGCCCAGCAGCGCCGACCAGAAGTCGGCGGAGGGCGCGACCTCCGCGCAGTCCAGTGTCACCATCGCGATCCGTGCGGTCTGCTCCTGGCTGGCCACGGTCTCTCCTCTGCTCGTCCGATGCGTCCCGGTCAGTCTTCCGGCTCGTCGCCGGGCCGGGCTTGGACAAAGGCGACAGGGACCGGACCTAGGCTGGCCCGGTGCCCACCCGATCGGGCCGCGTCCGGGCGGCGATCCTGCGACCGAGCGATGCGCAGCAGCGGATCGAGGTCGGCCGCGCCGAGCCGGACCCCGACCTCGCCGGGCTGGTCGACTACTTCTGGTGGGTGCGGTGGGACACGCCGACGCCCTACGAGCAGGAGGTCGTCCCGCGACCGGTCGTGCACGTCTCGGCCGAGCTCGTGGCCGGCTCGCCGCGGCTGCTGGTGCACGGCGTCCATCCCCGGATGTTCCACCGCCGGCTCGAGGGGACCGGACACACGGTGGCGGTCGGATTCCGTCCGGCGGGCTTCCGGCCCTTCCTGCGCGCCGACGTCGCGACACTGGGAGGACTCGAGGTCGCAGCCGCCGAGGTCCTCGGCATCGACGACCGGCCCGTCGCCGAGGAGGTGCTGGCGTGCGAGCGACCCGAGGACGGGGCCGCTCTGCTCGCGGCCTGGCTGCGGGGGCTCGAGCCCGACGAGGACCCGCTCGTGGCCGACCTCGCTGCCCTGGTCGAGCGCGCGGAGGAGGACACCTCCCTCGTCCGCGCCGAGCAGCTCGCCGACCTCGCCGGGGTCAGCCTGCGCACGCTCCAGCGCCGGTTCCACGCCTACGTGGGGATCGGCCCGAAGTGGGTCGTGCAGCGGTTCCGGCTGCTCGACGTGACGGCCGCGGCCCACGGCGGCGCCGACGTGGACTGGGCCGACCTCGCGGCGCGGCTGGGCTACGCCGACCAGTCCCACCTGATCCGCGCCTTCACGCAGCTGGTGGGCCACCCTCCCGCGTCCTACGCGCGAGAAGCATGACCCACCAGTGGAGAGGGGATGCCGTCAGGCATCTCCCCCTTCCTGCTTGATGTCCTTGGTCGCAGTCGGGTCGTCGATCTTGTAGCGCTGGGCGGCCTCGACGACCTTCTCCACCGGGAGCTCGCCGGCATCGGCCAGGGCCTGGAGGGCCTGGACGACGACGCTGACGGCGTCGATGTGGAAGAAGCGGCGAGCAGCCGGGCGGGTGTCGGCGAAGCCGAAGCCGTCGGCACCCAGGACGCGGTAGTCCTGCGGCACCCAGCGGGCGATCTGCAGCGGGACTGCGCGCATGTAGTCGGACACGGCGACGACGGGACCCTGCGCACCGGCGAGCTTGTCGCTGACGTAGGCCGTGCGGCGCTCCTCGCCCGGGTGGAGCAGGTTCCACTGCTCGGCAGCGGCCGCGTCGCGCGCCAGCTCGTTCCAGGAGGTGACCGACCAGAGGTCGGACTGCACGCCCCAGTCCTCGGCGAGCATCCGGGCTGCATCGTTGATCCACGGGTAGCCGACGCCCGAGGCCATCAGCTGGACCCGCGGGCCCTCGCCCTCGGCGGTGGACACCTTGTGGATGCCCTTGAGGATGCCCTCGACGTCCACGTCGGCCGGCTCGGCCGGCATCGAGACGGGCTCGTTGTAGACCGTGAGGTAGAAGATGACGTTCTCGCCGTCACCGTCGGGGCCACCGGTGCCGTACATCCGGTCGAGGCCGTTCTGCATGATGTGGCTGATCTCGTAGGAGAACGCCGGGTCGTAGTGGACGATCGCCGGGTTGGTCGCCGCGAGCAGCGGGGAGTGGCCGTCGGCGTGCTGCAGGCCCTCGCCGGTCAGCGTCGTGCGACCGGCGGTGGCGCCGATGAGGAAGCCGCGGGCCAGCTGGTCGGCCATCGCCCAGATCGAGTCGCCCGTGCGCTGGAAACCGAACATCGAGTAGAAGATGTAGAACGGGATCATGTGCTCGCCGTGCGTGGTGTAGGCCGACCCGGCTGCGGTCGCCGACGCCATCGCCCCTGCCTCGGAGATGCCCTCGTGGAGCATCTGCCCCTGCGCGGACTCCTTGTAGGAGAGCAGCATCTTGCGGTCGACCGACTCGTACTGCTGGCCGCCGGGGTTGTAGACCTTGGCGCTCGGGAACATCGAGTCCATGCCGAAGGTGCGGTACTCGTCGGGTGCGATCGGCACGATGCGCGCGCCGATCTCGGGGTCCTTCATCCAGTCCCGGAGGAGTCGTACGACGGCCATCGTCGTGGCGAACTTGTTCTTGCCCGAGCCCTGCTTGAGCTCGGCGTAGAGCTCGTCGCCGGGCAGCTTGAGAGCCGTGGCCCGGTTGATCCGACGCGGGATCGAGCCGCCGAGCGCCTTGCGGCGGTCGAGCATGTAGTCGATCTCCGGCGAGTCGGCGCCCGGGTGGTAGAACGGCGCGCCGCCGGTCTTCTCGTAGGACTCCTCGAGGTCGCGGTCGCTGATCGGCAGGTAGAGCCGGTCGCGGAACTTCTTGAGGTCCGGGAGGGTGAGCTTCTTCATCTGGTGGGTGGCGTTCTTGCCCTCGAGGGCGTCGATCGTCCAGCCCTTGATGGTGTGGGCGAGGATCACCGTCGGCTGACCGGTGTGCTTGGTCGCGGCGTCGAACGCGGCGTAGACCTTGCGGTAGTCGTGGCCACCGCGGGGCAGCTTCTCGATCTGCGAGTCCGACATGTGCTCGACCATCTTGCGCAGGCGGGTGTCGCTGCCGAAGAAGTGCTCGCGGACGTAGGCGCCGTCCTCGGTCGAGTAGGTCTGGAACTGTCCGTCGGGCGTGGAGTTCATCCGGTTGACCAGGACGCCGTCGACGTCCTTGGCGAGCAGGGCGTCCCACTCGCGACCCCAGACGACCTTGATGACGTTCCAGCCGGCACCGCGGAAGTTGGCCTCGAGCTCCTGCATGATCTTGCCGTTGCCCGTCACCGGGCCGTCGAGCTGCTGCAGGTTGCAGTTGATGATCCAGGTGAGGTTGTCGAGCTCCTCGCGGGCCGCGACCCGGATCGCGCCGAGCGACTCGGGCTCGGCCATCTCGCCGTCACCCATGAAGGCCCACACCCGCTGCTCGGTCGTGTCCTTGATGCCGCGGTTGTCGAGGTAGCGGTTGAACCGCGCCTGGTAGATCGAGCCGATGGCGGTGAGGCCCATCGAGACGGTCGGGAACTCCCAGAAGTCCGGCATCAGGCGGGGGTGGGGGTAGGACGGGAGGCCGGCGCCCTTGCCGTGCTGGACCTCCTGGCGGAAGCGGTAGAGCTGCTCCTCGCTCAGGCGGCCCTCGAGGAAGGCGCGCGCGTAGATGCCCGGCGACCCGTGGCCCTGGATGTAGAGCTGGTCGCCGCCACCCTCGTGGTCCTTGCCGCGGAAGAAGTGGTTGAAGCCGACCTCGTAGAGGCTCGCCGAGGACTGGTAGGTGGCGATGTGGCCGCCGACCTCGAGCCCCTTGCGGTTGGCCGAGGACACCATGACCGCGGCGTTCCAGCGGATGAAGGCGCGGATCCGGCGCTCGGCCTCCTCGTCGCCGGGGAACCAGGGCTCGCGCTCCGGGGGGATGGTGTTGATGTAGTCGGTGGAGCGCAGCGCCGGGACGCCGACCTGCTTCTCCCGCGCGCGCTCGAGCAGGCGCAGCATCACGTAGCGGGCCCGGTCGCGACCCCGGTCGTCGAGCATCGCGTCGAAGGACGCGAGCCACTCCTGGGTCTCGTCGGGGTCGATGTCGGGCAGCTGGGTGGGGAGTCCCTCGTGGATCACCGACGCAATGGCCTGGCCACGGTCGGACATCGAGCTGGGGGACTTCTCGGTGTCACTCACAAGAGCATCGTGTCACGCGACCGAGCGCCACGAAATCTACCCATCGGTAGTCCGAACTCCGGTCATCCGGACGCGCCCCGGTGTCCGCGGGAGAGGGCCGGGGTTGCTTCGCCTGCCGTGTTCGGGTGGACTATGCGTGACCTTGCCCGACTGGGCGGGGCACCGAGCATGGGAGGCACTGCGTGAGCTCGACGGTGGGCGACTCTGCCCCAGCTGCAGGAATCGGCGATCGACTGGGGCTCAAGCCCGGCCTGGTCGTGCAGGAACTCGGCTGGGACAACGACACTGATGACGAGCTGCGCGTCGCGGTAGAGGACTGCATCGACGCTGACATGGTCGACGGTGACTACGGCAACGTCGTGGACGCGGTGGTCCTGTGGTGGCGCGATGACGACGGCGACCTCGTCGACGGCCTCGTCGACGCACTCACCGACCTCGTCGGTGGCGGCTCGATCTGGTTGTTGACCCCGAAGGTGGGCCGACCCGGCACGGTCGACGCCGCGGACGTGGCCGAAGCGGCCCCGATCGCCGGTCTGGCCCAGACGACCACGGCAGCGGTGAGCAAGGACTGGCAGGCGACCAGGTTGGTCGCGCCGAAGACCCCCGCGTGACCGGGCGCACCCTCGCCGGCGCCCTGACGGGCGTCGGCACGACGGTGCGCGTGCTCGGCCGCTCCGGGGTCATCCGGCCCTACGGACCGCGGACCCTGTTGGACATCGGACGCGTGGTCGTCCGGTGGGGCACCGGCCCGGCCGGTGGCTTCGCGACCCTCGCCGCCCGCTCGCCGCACCAGGTGGGTGTGGTCGACGAGCTCGGCGAGCTGACCTGGGGCGAGCTGCACCGTCGCTCCAACTCGCTCGCCCGGGCGCTGTCCGAGCGAGGCGTCGGCGAAGGTGACTCGGTCGCCGTGATGTGTCGCAACCACCGCGGCTTCATCGATGCGTCGATCGCGATCGCCAAGCTCGGCGCCGACATCCTCTACCTCAACACCGCCTTCGCCGGCCCCCAGCTGGTCGACGTGCTCGAGCGCGAGTCGCCGAGCCTGGTGATCCACGACGAGGAGTTCACCGACATGCTCGCCGGCGCCCACGTCGAGCGGCGGATCCTGGCGTGGACGGACGGCGACGGGAGCGGCGCCGAGACGCTCGAGCGGCTGGTGTCGGCCTACGACGAGGGTGACCTGCAGCCGCCGGAGCGCCACGCGCGCATCGTCATCCTCACGTCCGGCACCACCGGTGCGCCCAAGGGTGCGCCGCGCAAGGAGGCCGGCATCGACGCGGCCGTCTCGCTGCTCTCGCGGATGCCGCTGCGGGCCGGATGGCGTACGCACATCGCCGCCCCGCTCTTCCACACCTGGGGCTTCGCCCACCTCGCGCTCGCGATGCTGCTGGGCTCCACGGTGGTGCTGCGCCGCACCTTCGACCCCGCCACGGCCCTGCGGACCGCACAGGCGGAGCGCTGCCAGTCGATCGTCGTGATCCCGGTGATGCTCCAGCGGATGCTCGCGCTCGACCCCGACCAGCTGGACGGGATCGACCTCGGTCGCGTCCGGGTCGTCGCCTCCTCGGGCTCCGCCCTGCCGGCCACGCTCGCCCAGGCCTGGATGGACCGGTTCGGCGACAACCTCTACAACATCTACGGCTCCACCGAGGTCGCCTACGCCTCGATCGCGACCCCGGAGGACCTGCGCGCCGACCCGACCTCGGCCGGCAGGCCGCCGCACGGCACCGTCGTGAAGATCCTCGACGACGCCGGGGCCGAGCTGCCGCAGGGGGAGACCGGCCGGATCTTCGTCGGCAACGGACTGCTCTTCGAGGGCTACACCAACGGTGGCTCCAAGGAGGTCGTCGACGGACTGATGTCCTCGGGCGACGTCGGCTGGTTCGACGACGCCGGTCGCCTGCACGTGGCGGGCCGCGACGACGACATGATCGTGTCGGGCGGCGAGAACGTCTTCCCGCAGGAGGTCGAGGACTGCCTGGTCGCCCACGAGCGGGTGCAGGAGGTCGCCGCCATCGGTGTCGTCGACGAGGACTATGGTCAGCGACTGCGGGCCTTCGTGGTGCGCACCGGCAACGTGTCGGAGGAGGAGCTGCGCGACCACGTGAAGGCCAACCTGGCCAGGTTCAAGGTGCCGCGCGAGATCTTCTTCCTCGACGAGCTGCCGCGCAACGCCACCGGCAAGGTCCTCAAGCGGGAGCTGGCCGCGTGGGACACAGACGGTCCCGAGAGGGACGGCAAGGAGAAGGCGTGAGCTGCGAGGGGCTGTGCATCGGCGACGAGGCACCCGACTTCATGCTCCGCGACCAGTTCGGCCAGGACGTCCGGCTCAGCGACTTCCGCGGACGCAAGGCCGTGGTGCTGATGTTCTTCCCGCACGCCTTCACCGGCGTCTGCACCGGTGAGCTGGCGGGCGTGCGTGACCGGCTCGACGAGTTCCTGAGCTTCGACACCGAGGTGCTGGCGATCTCCTGCGACTCCGTCTACGCGTTGCGCAGCTTCGCGGAGAGCGAGGGGCTCAACTTCCCGCTGCTCTCGGACTACTGGCCGCACGGCGCCGTGTCGTCGGCCTACGAGGTGTTCGACACGGTCAAGGGCGCCCCGCGCAGGTCGTCCTACGTGGTCGACCGCGACGGGCGGCTGCGCTGGGCGGTCCACAACGCCAACCCCGACGGACGGGACCTCGGCGAGCACCTCCGCGAGCTCCACGCAGCCCTCGAACCCGGCCTGGTCTAGACACTTCTCCACCAATTGGCCGAATCCCCTGACGCGCTTGGGGGCTGGTGTAATCTTTTGCTTGTTGAGCCGCTGGTGACCCGAGACGCCAGCGGCTCAACTCATTTCATTTCAGGGTCCCGGACCGACCGCGGTGTGGTCCCCGCAGGATTCCAGTCGTCTCGACGCGGTCCCGTAAGGTGACCCGCGCGCGTCGGTAGCTCAGCGGTAGAGCACTCGGTTTACACCCGAGCGGTCGGCGGTTCGAAACCGTCCCGACGCACCAGGCACGGTGACGCATGCCACAGTGGACCGCATGATCGTCCCCTTCAGCGTCTCCGACTTCATCGAGCGCGCCGCTGCGGTCTACGGCGAGCGCCCCGGCTTCATCGACGAGCCCGACCAGCCCGCCGCGTCGCTCGGCACGCTCAGCTATGCCGAGGCCCATGATCGCGCCCGACGACAGTCGGCCAAGCTCGACGAGCTCGGCATCGAGGTCGGGGACCGGGTCGCGATCGTCAGCCACAACTCGGCGCGGCTGCTGACGTCGTTCTTCGGCGTGAGCGGCTCGGGACGGGTGCTGGTGCCGATCAACTTCCGGCTCCGCCCCGACGAGATCTCCTACATCATCGCCCACTCCGGTGCGCGGGTGCTCTACCTCGACCCCGAGCTGGTCGACTCGCTCTCCGGCATCGACGTCGAGCACCGCTTCGTGCTCGGTGACGACGACTCGATGTACGCCGCCCCCGGCACCGAGCCGCGGGCCTGGGAGCCGGACGAGAACGCGACGGCGACCATCAACTACACGTCCGGCACGACTGCGCGGCCCAAGGGCGTGCAGCTGACCCACCGCAACCTCTGGACCAACGCCGTGACGTTCGGCCTGCACGCAGGTGTGACCGACCGCGACGTCTACCTGCACACGCTGCCGATGTTCCACGCCAACGGCTGGGGGATGCCGTTCGCGATGACGGGGCTCGGCGTCAAGCAGGTCGTGCTGCGCAAGGTCGACGGCGCCGAGATCCTGCGGCGGGTCGAGCAGCACGGCGTCACGGTGATGTGCGCGGCGCCCGCGGTGGCCTCTGCGGTCCTCGAGGCAGCGGCCGACTGGGAGGGCGAGATCCCCGGGCGCGACAGGGTGCGGATCATCATGGCCGGCGCCCCGCCGCCGACGAAGACGGTCGTCCGGGTCCAGGAGGAGCTCGGCTGGGAGTTCATGCAGATCTACGGCCTCACCGAGACCTCGCCGCTGCTCACCGTCAACCGCACCCGCGCCGAGTGGGACGACCTCTCGGCGGAGGAGCGGGCCGCCAAGCTGGTGCGGGCCGGCGCCCCGGCGATCGGCGTACAGCTCCGCACGGACGACCAGGGCGAGGTGCTCGCGCGGTCCAACGTCATCCTCGACGGCTACTGGGAGCGACCCGACGAGACGAGCAAGGCGCTCGTCGACGGGTGGTTCCACACCGGGGACGGCGGAGTGATCGGGGACGACGGCTACCTGACGATCAGCGACCGCAAGAAGGACGTGATCATCACCGGTGGCGAGAACGTCTCCTCGATCGAGGTCGAGGACGTGCTGTTCTCGCACCCGGCCGTGGCCGAGGTCGCCGTGATCGGTGTGCCGAGCGAGAAGTGGGGCGAGACGATCAAGGCGCTCGTCGTGCTGGCCGACGGCGCGAGCGCTGACGGCCAGGACATGGAGGCCGAGCTCATCGCGTGGTGCAAGGACAAGGCGGCCGGCTACAAGGCGCCGACCTCCATCGAGTTCCGCGACGAGCTGGCGCGCACGGCGACCGGCAAGCTGCAGAAGTTCAAGCTGCGCCAGCCCTACTGGGACGGACAGGAGCGGCAGGTCAACTGACCCGCAGGGCCATCCTCGATACTGGCCACATGCCCACGCTCGAGGACGTCGTCGACCTGCTCCACACCTGGTACCCGCCCGAGACTGCGGACTCCTTCGACGCCGTCGGGCTGGTCGCAGGTGACCCGTCGGCCGAGGTCGTGAAGGTGATGTTCGCCGTCGACCCGACCATCGCGGTGGCCCGCGAGGCCGTCGAGTGGGGCGCCGACCTCCTGGTCGTGCACCATCCGCTGTTCCTGGCACCGGTGAGCTCGGTGGCCGCGACGACACCGAAGGGCCGCACGTTGCACACGCTCACGTCGGCCGGCTGCGCACTCCTCACCGCCCACACCAACGCCGACCAGGCGGAGTCCGGGGTCTCGGAGTCGTTGGCGCTCGCGCTCGGGCTGACCGACCTGACGCCGATCCGGCCCGCCCCCGTGGCGGCGATCGACAAGATCGTGGTCTTCGTCCCGGTGGCCGACGCCGAGGCGGTGCGCACCGCGCTCCACGACGCAGGAGCCGGTGGGATCGGTGCCTATGACTCGGCCTCCTGGTCGATGTCCGGCGAGGGTCGCTTCCGCCCGCTCGACGGTGCCATGCCGACGATCGGACAGGTCGGCGAGCACGAGGTCGTCGAGGAGGCGCGCATCGAGGTGGTCGCGCCGCGCGGGCGTCGTACGGCGGTGGTGCGGGCCCTGCTGGCCGCGCACCCCTACGAGCAGCCCGGGTTCGACGTGGTCCCGCTGACCGACCCGGGCCTTGCCCTGACCGGCACCGGACGGATCGGCACGGTCTCCGAGACCACCCTCGAACGCTTCGCGGCCGGGGTGGTGGAGGCGCTGCCGCCCAGCGCCCACGGCGTACGCGTGGCGGGCGACCCGGACCGAGCGGTGCGTCGCGTCGCGGTGTGCGGCGGGGCGGGCGACTTCCTGCTCGACGAGCTGGCCCACAGCGACGTCGACGTCTTCGTGACCAGCGACCTGCGGCACCACCGCGCGGGGGAGTTCCTCGAGCACGGCGGCCCGTCCCTGGTCGACGTGGCGCACTGGGCCGCGGAGTGGACCTGGCTCCCGGTGGTGGAGGCGCGGCTGCGCGCGACGCTGGGCGATAGGGTCGAGACCCGGGTCAGCACGCAGTGCACCGACCCGTGGACGTTCCGCCCCTGAACCCCCCTGAATCCGCCCCTGAAGACGCACCGAAGCAGGAGAGCCGTTGAAGGCCGATCCCACCCACCAGGCCAAGCTCCTCGACGTCGCCGAGCTCGACTCGCGCGCCGGGCAGCTGCGCCACCAGCGGGCCCACCTGCCCGAGCTGGCCGAGATCGCCACCCTCGAGAGCGAGCGCACCGCGCTGACCGACAAGGTGCGTGACGCGCGGATCGTGGTCGACGACCTCACCGTCGAGCAGGTCAAGGCCGACCGCGAGGTCGAGTCGGTCAAGACGCGCCGCGAGCGGGACCGCAACCGGATGGACACCGGGCAGATCACCAACCCCAAGGACCTCGAGCGGATGCAGCACGAGCTGGTGTCCCTCGAGCGGCGGATCACCTCGCTGGAGGACACCGAGCTCGAGGTGATGGAGGCGCTGGAGGAGGCCCAGCAGGTCCTCGACGGCCTCGGCATCCGGGCCGAGGACATCGACGCCCGCCTGGCCGAGCTGGTCACCGCCCGCGACGAGAAGCAGGCCGGGATCGACGCCTCGCTCGCCGAGGTCGCCGGCGCCCGCGGACCTGCGACCGAGGGCATGCCCGAGGACCTGATGGCCCTCTACGAGCGGCTGCGCGAGCAGAAGGGCGTGGGCGCCGCCCTGCTGCGCTCGCGCCAGTGCGGTGGCTGCAACATGAGCATCGATGCCTCCGAGCTGTCGCGGATCCGTTCGGCCCCGGCCGACGAGGTCATCCGGTGCGAGGAGTGCCAGCGCATCCTGGTGCGCACCGACGAGTCGGGACTCTGAGAGCCGGACGCGGCATGCGCCTCGACGCGGAGCTGGTCGCGGCACGCGGTCGTACGTCGCTGCGTGCCCGCGTCTCCCGGCTGCGGGCGAAGGGCTGGGTGATCGGGCAGTGCGCGATCGCCGCGGGCATCGCGTGGTGGCTGGCCGCCGACGTCTTCAAGCACAACCTGCCGTTCTTCGCCCCGATCGCGGCCGTGGTGTCGCTCGGGATGTCCTACGGACAGCGGCAGCGGCGGGTCGCCGAGGTCACCGTCGGTGTCGCGCTCGGGGTGCTCCTCGGTGACGTCACGACCCACCTGATCGGCTCCGGCGGACTGCAGATCGTCTTCATCGTGGCGGCCGGGATGTCGATCGCCCTGCTGCTCGATGCCGGGCAGCTCCTGATCATCCAGGCGGCCGTGCAGGGCATCGTGGTGGCGGCGCTCGCGCCGGCGCCCGGGGATGCGTTCCTGCGCTGGACCGACGCACTGATCGGGGGAGGAGTGGCCCTGGTCGCCGCCACCGTCGTGCCGCGTGCGCCGCTGCGCAAGCCGCGCGACCAGGCGGCCGTCGTGGTCCACAAGATCGCCGAGCTGCTGCGCTGCTCGGCCGACCGGCTCGGCGACGGTGACGCCGAGCTGGCCATGGCCGTGCTGCGGGACGCCCGGTCGACCGACGCCCTCATCGGCGAGCTCCGGGCCGCCTCCGAGGAGGGGCTGTCGGTGGTGAGCTCCTCGCCGTTCCGACGGCGCCACGGCGAGCACCAGCGCCAGCTCGCGGACCTGGTGGAGCCGCTCGACGTGGCGCTGCGCAACACCCGCGTCGTCGTCCGCCGGGTGGCGGTCGCGTGCTACCGCCGCGAGCCGGTGCCGCCTTCCTACGCCACCCTGATGCGTGACCTGGCGGACCTCTCCGACATGGTCGCCGACGAGCTGGTCGCGGACCGGATGGCCACGGCGGTGATCGACGGCCTGGTCTCGCTGGGCAGGGCCACGGCGACCGTGGAGCACAGCGACGACCTGTCGGCCGAGGTGATCCTGGCCCAGGTGCGCTCGATCATCGCCGACCTGCTGGCGCTGTGCGGGATGGACCCGCTCGAGGCGACCAACGTGATCCCGCTCCGCTAGATCCCAGCTCAGATCCCGGCTAGATCTCCGCCACCACGACGTCGAGCTGCGTGCCCTTCGGCGTCGGGTCGCCGACCTCGACGGTCCAGCCGAGGCGGGTGAGGGTGTCGGCGAGGGCCTTCGGCGTGCGGGGGTCGGCGCCGTCCTCGAGCAGTGCGCGGACGATGCGGCCCTTGGTGGCCTTGTTGAAGTGGCTCACCACGCTCCGCTTCCCGTCCGCCTCGTGGAGCACGCGCACGGTGGCGACCCGCCGGCTGACGTCCTTCGTGGGGCGCCAGAAGGTGGCGTACGTGCTGGAGCGGAGGTCGACGAGCAGCCCGTTGCGCATGCCGTCGGTGATCGCCCCGCCGAGGACCTCGCGCCACGCGCCGGCCACGGAGCCGATGCCCGGGAGCACGGCGTCGCCGGAGAGGCGGTAGGCCGGGATCCGGTCGCCGGGGCGCACGATCCCGAAGAGCGAGCTGGTGACGGCGAGCCGCGACGTCGCCCGGCGCCGGGCCGCGGGGGAGAGGGTGGGGAAGTCGAGGGCGTCGTAGAGGACACCGGTGTAGATCGCGTCCGCCCGGGCTGTCGGCGCCGCGTCGAGGGTCGCGTTGCGCTCCACGAGGTCGCGCTGACCGGCGCCGAGCCCGAGCACGGCGACCGCCTGGTCCGGGTCCTCGCGGCACAGCGTGGTGAGCGCTTCGAGCAGCGCCGTACGCGTCGAGGTGAGCGTGGGTGACGACAGCGAGGCCAGGTCGAGCGACTTGCCCCGTCGGGCAGCGGTCTTGCCCTCGCTGGGCGGCAGCAGGATCAGCACGCGGCAAGCGTAGGGATCGGCGGCCGGGCAGGGGTCTCGATACGCCCGTCGCGACCTCGTTCCTCGGTCGCGGACGACCTCGCTCACCACGCCGGGACACTCCGTCGTCCGGCTAGGGTCGGGACATGCCGAGCAACCGTGTGGTCAAGGTCCGTTCGACCGGGGACAGCGTCACTGCGCAGGAGATGCGCGACGGCGTCGTCGCGATCCAGCAGGAGATGAAGGTCTCGCCCGAGTTCCCCGCAGCGGTCGAGAAGGTGGCGGCCGAGGCCGCGGCCCACCCGCGGCTGCCCGAGCTGGACCGGACCGACATCGAGCTCGTCACGATCGACCCCGACGGGGCGCAGGACCTGGACCAGGCGATGCACATCGAGCGCTCGGGCGACGGCTACGTCGTCCACTACGCGATCGCCGACGTCGCCGCCTTCGTCACTCCCGGCGACGCCGTCGACGTCGAGGCCAACCGCCGGGGCGAGACGCTCTACGGCGCGAGCTCGAAGATCCCGCTGCACCCGCCCGTGCTGTCGGAGGGCGCGGCGTCGCTGTTGCCCGATCAGGTCCGGCCGGCGCTGCTGTGGACGATCCAGGTCGACGACGTCGGCGAGGGCGTCGACGTACAGGTCGAGCGGGCGCTGGTGAAGTCGCGATCCAAGCTGTCCTACGACGGCGTCCAGGCCGACCTCGACGCGGGCCGGGCGAGCGAGCTGGTCGTGCTGCTCCGGGAGGTCGGCGAGCTCCGGCTGGCCCGCGAGGCCGCCCGCGGCGGGGTGTCGCTGCCGCTGCCCGAGCAGGAGCTCGTGGAGACCGGCGACGGCCACTGGGAGCTCGAGTTCCGCACGATGCACCCCGTCGAGGACTGGAACGCGCAGATCTCGCTGCTCACCGGGATGGCCGCGGCCTCGCTGATGGTCGACGCCCGCGTCGGCATCCTCCGCACCCTGCCGCCCGCCGACCCGCGCGACGTACAGCGACTGCACCGCACCGCCCGGGCGCTGGGCATCGAGTGGCCCGCCGAGCAGCTCTACCCCGACTTCGTCCGCACCCTCGACCCGTCGAAGCCGACCCACGCCGCGATGGTCGTGGCGTGCACCCGGTTGCTGCGCGGCGCCGGCTACGTGACGTTCAACGGCGAGCTGCCCGAGCAGGCGCAGCACTCCGCGATCGCCTCGGAGTACGCCCACGTGACCGCCCCGCTGCGTCGACTCGTCGATCGCTACGCCGGCGAGATCTGCGTGGCGCTGTGCGCCGGGACCGAGGTGCCCGACTGGGTGATCGCCGCGATGACCGAGCTGCCGGACACGATGACCAGCTCGAGCCGCCGCGCCCACCAGTACGAGAACGCCATCGTCGACCTCTGCGAGGCCGAGCTGCTGCAGGAGCGGGTGGGGGAGACCTTCAGCGCCGTCGTCGTCGACCTCGACGAGAAGACGAAGACCAAGGGCGACATCACCATCCAGGACCCCGCCATCGAGGCCACCGTCTCCGGCGACACCGACCTGCCCCTCGGCGAGCAGGTCACCGTCGAGCTCGTCGCGGCCGACCCGAAGACGCGCAAGGTGTCCTTCAAGCTGGCCTGACGCGTCGGCCTGTCAGACAGGACGAAGGCGGGCACGGTCGTCGCCCTCAGGCGTACGACGGACGCTGGCGTCCAGGTTCGTCCTGTCCGACAGGCCGGCTGTGGAGAGCGCGAGCGGGATCGGTCCGGGCTTGGCAGGCTGGAGGGATGGGACCGGTCGAGGCGCTGGAGAGGTTCGGCGGCATGGCGAGCCAGACCGAGGTCCTGCGGCTGACGACGCGGCGCCGGCTCCGCGCAGCCGTGCGGCAGGGAGACGTCCTCAAGGTCTCCCGACGACGCTACGTGCTCCCCACGGCCGACGACGCGCGTCGTGCCGCGGCCCGGCTGACCGGCGTGGTGTGCCTGCGGAGCGCCGCTGCCCACCACGGCTGGGCGATGAAGGAGCAGCCGGAGGAGCCCGAGGTGGCGGTCGGCCCCCGGCGCCACCTCGGGCCCGAGCGGCGAGTCGGCGTACGCGTGGTGTGGATGCCCGTGGCCGAGGACGACCGCGCTGCCGGGGTGACGGGACCGCTCGAGGACCGTCCTGGACTGCGCGCGCCACCTCCCCTTCGACGAGGCCCTCGCCATCGCCGACTCGGCACTGCGGTCAGGGGACGTCACGAAGGCCGAGCTCGAGGCAGCGCGGGTGCAGGGCGCTGGAGCCGCCGCCGTCAGACGCGTCCTCCGGCACGCCGACGGACGCGCCGCCAACCCGTTCGAGTCCGTGCTGCGGGCGCTCTGCATCGAGGCGGGACTGATGGTGGTGCCGCAGCAGGCCATCGACCTGGGCACGGGCACCGTCCATCCCGACCTCGTGGCGGCGGACCTCATGCTCGTGCTCGAGGCCGACTCCTGGACCTTCCACGCCACCCGCGCCGCCCACGCGCGTGACTGCGCGCGCTACAACCTCCTCGTCATCCGTGGCTGGCGGGTGGTCCGGTTCACGTGGGAGCAGGTGATGCTCGACCAGCCGTACGTGCGCTGGGTCCTCGCCCAGGTCGTACGGCCCGTCGGACAGGACGAAGTCGCCGCCAGCCTCGCTCGCTCTGCGTGAGACCGGCCCTGCCGCCGGGTTTGTCCTGTCCGACAGGCCGCACGGGCGATGGCGGCCGGGGGTCCTAGTACCTATGGACATCTGGCGACTCCGACCCGCGCGCTCCTAACGTCGAGACCAACGAGGCAGAGCCCCGGAAACCCCCCGGAGCAGCAGCCTCACGGATCGAGGAAAGGAGGAGTCATGGGATTCAGCGCCTACCAGACCAAGAGCCGCGGACGCGGCCGCGGTCGCAGCAACACCTCGACCCGCACCCGCACGCGCGGCAACACCAGCACCCGCACGCGCACCCGCACCGGTCACTGACCGGACCCGGACCGGGACGGGTGGACCCCCCACACCACCCGTCCCGGTCTCCCCGGCTGAGGAGGCTGGATGAACCGCTCGACCGCACCCGTCACGTCGCAGGGCCCCGGGGTCCGCGACGTGCTGCGGCGCTTCTGGCCCTACGCCGCCCCCCGGCGCTGGTGGATGGTCGCCGCCCTGGTGCTCGCCGCCATCAGCCCGGCCCTGCTCGCGGTCGAGATCTGGCTGTTCAAGGTCGTCGTCGACGACGTGCTCATCCCGCGCGACTTCGGCCTCTTCCCGGTGGTGGCCGCGACCTACGTCGGCCTCACCGTCCTCCAGGCGATCTGCGACGGCGCGGACCGCCTGCTGTCCACGTGGCTCAGCCAGCGGTTCCTCGTCGACGTACGCACGGCGCTGCTGCACCACCTGCAGCAGCTGCCGCTCGAGTTCCTCAACCGCAACCGGCTCGGTGACGTGATGAGCCGGGTGACCGGTGACGTCTCGGCGATCGAGTCCTTCCTCGTGTCGGGGTCGAGCCGAGCGGTCTCGAGCCTGCTCCAGCTGGTCTTCTTCTCGATCGCGCTCTTCGTCCTGCAGCCGCTGCTGGCGTTGGTCGCCCTGGTGGTGACGCCGCTGTTCTGGGGCACCTCCCGCTATTTCGCGCGCCGGCTCAAGGACATCGCCCGCGAGCGCCAGCGCCGCTCCGGCACCCTCAACACCTCCCTCGAGCAGACCCTCAGCACCTTGCCCCTCGTGCAGGCCTACGACCAGGGCGAGCGCGAGGTGGAGAGGTACGCCGTCGAGGCCGAGGGCAAGTACCGCGCCGAGATGGCCTCCGCGCGACTCCGCTCGTTCTACACACCGACGCTGGACTTCATCGAGCTGCTCGGTGCCCTCGTGGTCATCGGCACCGGTGCCTGGCTCCTGTCCGAGGACCAGATGACCGTCGGTGGGCTGCTGGCCTTCCTGACCTTCCTCAGCCGGCTCTACGGGCCCGTGCGCGGGCTGGGCAGCGCGGTCACGTCCGCGTTCTCCGCCTCCGCGGGCGCCGAGCGCGTGATCGAGCTGCTGGACGAGCCGACGCTGCCGCCCGACCGTCCGGGCGCGGTCGCGGTCGACGACCCCAGTGGCGTGCTGTCCTTCGCGGACGTGGGGTACGCCTATCCCGGGTCGAGCGTCGCAGCCGTGCGTGGGGTGAGCTTCTCGGCCGGTCCGGGCGACGTGGTCGCGATCGTCGGCGCCAGCGGCGCCGGGAAGTCCACCCTGGCCGGCCTGCTGATGCGCAGCCTCGACCCCGACCACGGCAGCATCCGGATGGGCGGGCAGGACCTCCGCGACCTCCAGCGCGCGTCCGTACGCCGCCAGGTGGCGGTCGTGCTCCAGGAGACCCTGCTGGTCGACGGCACCGTCCTCGACAACATCGCCTTCGGGCGACCCTCCGCCACCCGGGCCGAGATCGAGCAGGCGGCCCGCGACGCCGACGCCCACGACTTCATCACGGCGCTGCCCGAGGCGTACGACACCCAGGTGGGCGAGCGCGGCCGCCGCCTCTCCGGTGGGCAGGCCCAACGCGTCGCGATCGCCCGGGCCCTGCTCCGGGACGCGCCGATCCTGCTGCTCGACGAGCCCACGACCGGGCTCGACGTGCTCTCCGCCCAGCGGGTGACCGAGCCGTTGCGCCGGCTGATGCACGGCCGGACGACCGTGGTGATCTCGCACAGCCTGGCGAGCGTCCGCGACGCCAGCCTGATCCTCGTCATGGACCGGGGCGAGGTGGTCGAGCGTGGCACGCACGCCGAGCTCGTCGACCGCGGCGGCCACTACGCCGGGCTCTGGCGGAGCCACGCATCGTCGACGGAAGCGACCGATGCGACCGATGCGGCCGAGCCCGTGCTGAGCGGCGCGGTGGGTGCGGCATGACGGCCCTCCAGGCGGCCGTGCCGTTCCTCGAGGCCGGTGAGGAGATCGCTCCCGGCTACACCGTCGTCGAGCTGCTCTCGCGCGGTGCCGCCCTCGACGTCTACGAGGTGTGGTCCCAGGACCGGCTGTGCAGCTGCGTCGCCAAGACGATCCGGCCGGACCGGGTCGACGTCAGCCGGGTCCGCTACCGGTTGCTCCAGGAGGGGTGGCTCCTCAAGGAGCTCGCGCACCCGCACCTGGCGCGGGCCTTCGAGACGGTCGAGGGTGTCGCGCCGGTGGTGATCCTCGAGACCGACGTGGGGATGACCCTGGAGGACATCATCGACGAGCGCGTGCGTCGGCTGCCGGTCGGGGACCTGTGCCACCTCGGGCGACAGCTCACCTCGGCCGTCCACTACCTGCACGACCACGGCTACCTGCACCTCGACATCCGCCCCGGCAACGTGATGGCCCACGGCGGCACGGCGAAGCTCATCGACCTGAGCATCGCCCGCCCTCCGGGGCTGGTCCGGCGGGGGACCGGCACCCAGGAGTACCTCTCGCCCGAGCAGGCTCGCGGCGAGGTCGTCAGTGCGGCCTCCGACGTCTGGGGCCTCGGCGTCACCCTCTACGAGGCAGCGACGGGCCTGGCGCCCTTCTCGCCGCTCGACGAGGCCGAGGACGGCCCCTTCGAGCGCGGTGACTTCTTCCAGCTGCAGCGCCCCGCGCCACCGATCCGGAAGCTGCGGTCGCGCCTGCCACGCTCGTTCACCGCGCTGCTCGACGACTGCCTCGCGATCGAGCCGCGGGACCGGCCCTCGGTCCTCGAGGTGCACGACCGGCTCGGCGACGTGCTGGCCGAGCTCGGGCACTGACGGCGTGGGCCGCTGCGGCGCGTCGGACGACCACAAGCCCTCCTCGTTCCTGGCGTCACGCGGGCTGGGCGAGGTCAGCGGTGACTTCTGGTCGTCCGACGGGTCGGGCGAGCTCGGCCAGCACCCACCGGACGTAGGCCTGCTCGTGCATGACCTGGTCCCACGTGAACCGCAGCACACGCCAGCCGCGGATGGTGAGCAGGTTGTAGCGCGCACAGTCCCTGCGGTGGGCCTTGCGGGTGGTGTGGAAGGCCCACGAGTCGGCCTCGAGAGCGAGCCGGCGCGCGCGGCAGACGACGTCGGGGTGCACGGTCCCGGTGCCGAGGTCGACGGCCACCTGGGCCTCGACCAGGAGGCCGGCCTCGATGCAGAGTGCGCGGAGCACGGACTCGAAGGGATTGGCGGCGCGTCGGTCCGCGTGCCGGAGCACCCGGCGTACTGCCTTTGCCCCGGCACCGCGTACGTCGATCGCGTCCAGCTCCGCGCGCGTGACCGAGCCGCTGCGCAGGGCCGAGTCGGCGATGGCGAGCGCTTCGTCGAAGGGGAGGATTCGGGCGCAGTCGATGATCGTGCGGAGAGGTGTCGTCACACCGTCGACCACCTGGTCGTCGGCCAGGTTGGACCAGTGCACCGTGGCATGCGCCTTCTGCTCCGGCGTGAGCCTGCGCCCCCGGCGCACGATCAGCTCGGGACGCTCAGGTTGCTGCTTCAGCTCCCAGCCGTGCGCAGCTGCGGCGCTGCGGAGCCCGACGACCGCCGTCAGCGCGGTGGCTGCGCCGAGGGCGTCGTCGGCCGTGGGAAGGCAGTAGCGGCCGCGCGTGGGCCGCGCGACCTCGCCGCGCGAGACTGCTCGGCGCAGGCGCCGTCGGGTGGTCATGCGCAACAGCTCGCGCGCGCCGGATGTACCGCCCAGACGCTCCAACGCTGCCACGGGATGCATGGGACCTGATGCTTCCCCGGAACGGCCTGACCTCGCGCGCGTTGTCCACAGGCGCGTCGGACGACCACAAGTCCGTGATGCGTCGACGACGTACGCCTGCCCGTCCCGCGGCGGACGACCATCTGGTCGTCCGGCGCGCCGGACCGCGGCCGCGGCTGCTCAGAGGTCGGCAGGCGCGGTGACGATCGTCGTGGACGTCGCCGGCGGCGGGGCCGCGCCGGCGGTGGCGGTCCTCAGCCCGAAGAGGCTGAAGCCGACGGCCAGCAGGATGGACAGGAAAGCGGTCATCGGTCGACGCACAGGAACCCCCCAGTTCGTGATGCTCCGACGCTAGGCCTGCTCGCGCGGTCGGCTCATCACCGAAGTTGGGGGTTCGGGCCGGATTGTGGGGAGTGGGTCGGCCTGTAGGCCGGGTTCTGTCCTGCTTGCGCAGGGGCGACCATCCATCTGCGACGACCGTTGCCGGCCGCCTGGTGCGATCTACCCGGATGCTCGGGCGGGCCGCCCTCGAACGCATCCTGTCTGATCTTGCTCCGGGTGGGGTTTGCCTAGCTGCGCCGGTCGCCCGGCGCACTGGTGGTCTCTTGCACCACCGTTTCACCCTTACCGCTCCGCCTCGCCGTGGCTCGGAGGAGTGGCGGTCTGTTCTCTGTGGCACTGTCCCGCGGGTTTCCCCGGGTGGCTGTTGGCCACCACCCTGCCCTGTGGAGCCCGGACCTTCCTCGACCCTCCACCGCGGGCCGAAGCCTGAGGTGGTGGACCGCGGCCGCCCGGCCGACCCACTCGTGGAGGATCCTAGCCCCGAGCGGGCGGGTTCAGGCGATCCGCGTGACGTCCACGCGGACGAACATCGAGGACGTCCGGGCTCCGGAGTAGATGCCGTGCAAGGGGCGTACGTCGAGGTAGTCGCGGCCCGTCGCCACCACCACCCAGCGGTCGCCGGGCTCCTTGTCGTTGGTGGGGTCGAAGCCGTGCCACCCGTCGTCCCACCACTCGACCCACGCGTGCGACTCGCCCTGGACGGTCTCGCCGATCCGGGCGTCGGCCTGCGGGTGGAGGTAGCCGGAGACGTAGCGGGCCGGGATGCCGATCGAGCGCAGGCAGCCCAGGACGAGGTGCGCCATGTCCTGGCAGACCCCGCCGCGCTGGGTCCACGCGTCGACCGCAGGCGTGGCCGCGTCGGTGGAGCCGGGCCGGTAGTTGACCTCGGCGTGGACCAGCGAGCAGATGTCGCGCGCGGCCTCACCGGGCGTGCCGGCCCTGTCGGCCAGGTCGCGCACCAGCGCGGCCAGGTCCTCGGGGGGCGCGACGAGCGCCGGGAGCTCGAGGTATTCCGTCCACCGGTCGGCGACCTCGGGAGCGGTGAGGTCCTCCCAGCCGAGCGCGGGCAGCGACGTGGGCGGTCGGTCGGTGTGCACGGTCGAGACCGCGGTGACGGTCATCGACTCGTGCGGGTCGAGCACCTCGAAGGAGGTGACCTCGTTGCCGAAGTAGTCGCGGTAGTCGTAGGTCCACGGCGTGGGGGAGACCCCGAGCCGGGTGTGCACCACGATCTGGCCGGGGCCGGTCTGGGGTGTCATCCGGGCCTGGTTGTAGGACGCCAGCGCGAGGCCGTCGTACTCGAAGCCGGTCGTGTGGACGATGCGCAGCTGCATCAGATCCGACCTCCCATCCAGTGCGTGCCCTCGGAGCCGGCGAAGTAGCGGTGGCTGATCGCCTCGGTCGCGCGGAGGCAGGTGAGCTGCAGCCGCTCCATCTCGGCCGGCAGGTCGGCGATGACGTCGGCGAGGGGACGGTACTCCAGCTCGGCGCGGGTGCGGCCGATGAGCCGGTGGGCCTCGTTCTGGAAGCCCGCCCGCTGGCCGGACTCGAGGTTGTCGAGGCACTGCTCGGCGCGGGAGAGGGCGAAGACCACGGACCGCGGGAACAGCCGGTCGAGCAGCAGGAACTCCGCCGCTCCTCGCTCGGTCTCCAGGCCCTTGTAGGTGCGGAGGAACGCCTCGTGGCCGCCGCACGCGCGCAGGGTGCTCGACCACGGCGAGCCGACGCCGCCGGCCAGGGCGGCGGTGGCGACGAGGCGGGAGGTCATGTCGGCGCGCTCGATGGTGCGGCCGAGGATGAGGAACTGCCAGCCCTCGTCGCGGGTCATGGACGCGTCGGCGGCGCCGTTGATCAGCGCCGCCCGGTCACGCACCCACCGGAAGCTCGCGCCCTGGCCCATCCGCCCGAACTGGCCGCTGGCCACGTGGCGGTGGGTGGTGTTGAGCGCCTCCCACATGGTGACCGACAGCGTCTCGCGGGCCCGGCGGGCGCTCTCCCGCGCGGCG
Organism: uncultured Actinomycetota bacterium; assembly: GCA_963750445.1. Lineage (GTDB taxonomy): Bacteria > Actinomycetota > Actinomycetes > Propionibacteriales > Nocardioidaceae > Nocardioides. The sequence goes on from CAVVQR010000001.1 coordinate 29,235, forward strand.
GCCAGGACCGCGGCGATCGAGGCCGGCGCCGTGGCGTCGTAGGCCAGCAGGCCGAGCACCACGGACAGGTCGACCACGCAGTCGGTCGGGGGCTCCACGCCCATGACCGAGAGCAGGTTGCGACAGGTCGTCTCCTCGTCGCCCGTGGAGTCCTCGAGCAGCAGCTGGGTCTGCACGTCGAGGATCCGGGCGGTGTCCTCCGCCCGCTCGACGTAGCGGCCGATCCAGAACATCGACTCCGCGATGCGGCTCAGCATGCGGCACCGCCCGTGTCGTCCTGGGGGGCCTGCGGGACGGCAGGTCCCTGCTGGTGCTGTTGCTGCTGCTGGAGCTGCTGGTCCTCGACGAGGGCCGCGATGTCGTCCATGGCGGGACCGATGCTGGGCGGTCGGCCGACCGGCACCAGGGTCGGAGGCTCCTCGCGTGGCACCCGCGGGGGTGCGGTGCCGGCCAGCACCCAGGTGTCCTTGGAACCGCCGCCGCGCGAGGAGTTCACGATCAGCTGGCCCTCCTCGAGGGCGACGCGGGTCAGGCCGCCGGGCAGCACCCAGACGCGCTGGCCGTCGTTGACCGCGAACGGGCGCAGGTCGACGTGGCGCGCGGCCATGGTGCCGTCGACGTAGGTCGGCACGGTGGAGAGCTGGACGACCGGCTGGGCGATCCACGACCGCGGGTCCTGCATCACCCGGGCGCGGAGCTCGTCGAGCTCGGCCCTGGTCGCGGCCGGACCGATCACGATGCCCTTGCCGCCGGAGCCGTCGACCGGCTTGACGACGAGCTCGGCGAGGCGGTCCATCACCTCCTCGCGGGCGTCGGCGTCACCGAGGCGCCAGGTGTCGACGTTGCGGAGGACCGGCTCCTCGCTGAGGTAGTAGCGGATCAGGTCGGGGACGTAGGTGTAGACGAGCTTGTCGTCGGCGACGCCGTTGCCGACCGCGTTGGCGAGCGTCACCTGCCCGCTGCGCGCGGCGTCGATCAGGCCGGGGCAGCCGAGCAGCGAGTCGCCGCGGAAGTGCACCGGGTCGAGGAACTCGTCGTCGACGCGACGGTAGATCACGTGCACCGGCTCGAGGCCGTGCGTCGTCCGCATCATCACCCGGCCGCGACGGCACTGGAGGTCGCGGCCCTCGACGAGCTCGACGCCCATCGTGCGGGCCAGCAGGGCGTGCTCGAAGTAGGCGCCGTTGTAGACACCGGGGGTCAGCACGACGACGGTCGGGTCGGTGACACCGGCAGGAGCCGCCGCGCGCAGCGCCGCGAGCAGGCGCTGCGGATAGCTGGCGACCGGGCGGATCCGGTGGTGCGCGAAGGCCTCGGGCAGCGCGGCCGCGATCGAGCGGCGGTTGGTCATCACGTAGGACACCCCGGACGGCACCCGGACGTTGTCCTCGAGCACCCGGAAGTTGCCCTCGTCGTCACGGATCAGGTCGATGCCGGAGACGTGGACGCGTACGCCGTTGGGCGGGCGCACCCCGCCGGCCTCGCGGTGGAAGTGCGACGAGGTCGCCACCACGCTGCGCGGGATCACGCCGTCCTCGAAGACCTGTCCGGCGTCGTAGACGTCGGCGAGGAAGGCCTCGAGCGCGCGCACCCGCTGCTGGACGCCGGCGTCGACCTCCTGCCAGGTCTCCATCTCGATGACGCGGGGGACGATGTCGAGCGGGAAGGCCCGCTCCTCGCCGCCGATGTCGAACGTGACGCCCTGGTCGAGGTAGGCCGTCCGCAGCGCCTCCACCCGGGTGGCGACGTCGTCGGGGTCGAGATCGGCGAAGGACCGGCTCAGCGTGAGATAGGGCTCGCGGGCTGTGTCCGCGTCGAACATCTCGTCGTAGGCCTGACCGGTGGCGTAGTCGTCGAACAGGCGTGGCATGCGTCGGACCCTAGTCGGGATCCATGTCGTGCGTGTTGCACCGACCCGCGCGTTGTTACGGCCGGATGACACGGGCCACGAGCGGGGTCAGGGGTGGGTGAGCACCTCGGCGCCGGCCTCGGTGACCAGCAGCGTGTGCTCGAACTGGGCCGAGCGCCGCAGGTCCTGGGTGACCACGGTCCAGCCGTCGTCCCACATGTCGTAGTCGGGCGTGCCGAGGTTGAGCATCGGCTCGATGGTGAAGGTCATCCCGACCCGGATCTCGTCGTCGAACCGCGGGTCGTCGTAGTGGGGGATGATCAGTCCGGAGTGGAACGCCGTCCCGATCCCGTGCCCGGTGAAGTCACGGACCACGCCGTAGTCGAAGCGCTTCGCGTAGGCCTCGATCACCCGGCCGATGATGTTGACCCGACGGCCCGGCTTGACCGCCTTGATCGCCCGGTCGAGCGCCTCGCGCGTGCGATCGACGAGCAGGCGGGTCTCCTCGTCGACGTCGCCGGCGAGGAAGGTGGCGTTGGTGTCGCCGTGGACACCGTCGAGGAACGCCGTGATGTCGATGTTGACGATGTCGCCGTCCTCGACGACGCGGGCGTCCGGGATGCCGTGGCAGATGACCTCGTTGACGCTGGCGCACAGCGACTTGGGGAAGCCGCGGTAGCCGAGCGTCGAGGGGTAGGCGCCGTGGTCGCAGAGGAACTCGTGGCCGATGCGGTCGAGCTCGTCGGTCGTGACACCGGGGACGACGTGCGAGCCCACGAGCTCGCGTGCCTGCGCGGCCAGCCGGCCGGCGACCCGCATCTTCGCGATCGTCTCCGCGTCCTTGACCTCCTCGCCGGTGAATCGCTGCGGCGCCGGCTGGTCGACGTACTCAGGGCGGGCGATGTGCGCCGGGACGGCCCGACGCGGCGAGATGACGGCAGGGGCTACGGAAGACACGGGGCGAGTGTTTCACGGGTCTCGATACATCCCATCGCGTCCTCGCAGGCTCGGCCGCGGGGCCACTCGACCTCCCGCCACACGCGTGGCGCTCGTTCCTCGCGCCCCGCTAGTGTCGTGACATGTCCGAGAACGAATACTGGTTCTGCCTGAAGCACCACACGGTCGAGGGTCGCGACGGCTGCAAGAGCGCCGACCGGCTCGGCCCCTACGCCACCTCCGAGGAGGCGTCGCGGGCGCTGGAGAAGGTGCAGGAGCGCAACGAGGCCTGGGACAACGACCCCGACTGGAACGAGGACGGCAAGGGCTCCGGCGACGGCCTCACCGACGGGACGCCGGACAGCTGAGCAACCAGCGCCGCCCCCGGGTCCGCGAGCCGCTCTCCCCGTGGCCGATCGCCGGGCTCATCGGGCTGGCCTGCGTCGCCTTCTTGATCGCCGCCACCCCGGTGGCCGTCGGCGCGCCCTGGTGGGCGATCGCCCTGCTGGCCCTGGTGTGGCTGGTGGCACTGCTGGTCGCGATCGGCTGGTTCACCACCCGGCCGAGGGTGGTCGTGCTCGTCCCGGTCGTGGTGGGCGTGGTCTGGCTGGTGACCGTGGTCGCGGGTGCGAGGTACCTCGACTGGAGGTGACGACCCGGCCTCAGCAGATGGGTTCCTGGTGCGTCATGGTGCCGAGAGGCTCGGCGCTCCCGGTCTGGGGCTGGTCACGTTCTCGGACGACCCGCGTCGCGAGTCGGAAGCCGATGCCGCGGACGTTCTCGACCTTGTAGGGGGCGCCGACCTCGGAGAGGCGCTCGCGGATCCGGCTGATCGTCACGGAGAGAACCACGGGTGAACCCAGCCACTGCTTTCCCCAGACCTGCGTCAGCAGCTCGTCGCGCGTGACGATCGCCCCCTGCGCAGTGATGAGACGGGAGAGGACCTCGTGCTCGCGTCCTCGGGTCAGGATCTCCTCGCCGTTGAAGACCACGTGGTGCTCGGTGAAGCTCAGGCCGACGGGTATCAGCGCTTCGGCAACCGCAACCTCACCTGCAGCCGACACCCGCCGTAGGACAGCACGGACGCGGGACTGGAGCTCGGCGACCGAGTAGGGCGAGACCAGGTAGTCATCGGCGCCGGCGTCGAGTGCGGCAACGATCTCTATCTCGGACTCCCGAGTGCTGACCACGATCAAGCCGGCGTCGTAGCCGGCACCTCGGAGCGCGAGACACAGCTCGATGGCGTCCATGTCTGCCGGGTCCCGGCTGATCATGACCAGATCGGTGTCGAACCTGTCGACCTCGGCCAACGCCACGTCACCTCGGGTCACGACGGAGGTTTCCACCGCGGCGCCCCTCAGCAGGTCTGCCAGGCGCATGGCAAGACGCGGGTCGTCCTCGACAACCAGCACTCGCTGCACGCTCGAAGAGTAGAGGACGCCGTTACAAACCAGGAGGGGGGCTTGGCAATACGGCTAGCACCACCATTTTCGTCGCGACGATCGCAGTCGCGCCGCGCTCGGATCCACCGCCACCCACGCATCCGCCAGTCAGAAGGTCTGGTCGGGCCCCGGGAACGTGCCACCTCGTACGTCGTCGGCGTAGGCGCGGGCCGCCTCGAGCAGCACCCCGTGCACGTCGGCGTACTGCTTGACGAAGCGCGCCATCCTGCCGGTGCGCAGGCCGAAGGCGTCCTGCCACACCAGCACCTGGCCGTCGCAGCCGGCGCCGGCACCGATGCCGATCGTGGGGATGGTCAGCTCCTTGCTGATCTGCTCGGCCACGTCGCCGGGCACCATCTCCATCACGACGGCGAAGGCACCGGCCTCCTGGACCGCCCGGGCGTCGGCGATGACGCGATCGCTGGCGTCGCCGCGGCCCTGGACGCGGTAGCCGCCGAGGGTGTGCTCGCTCTGCGGGGTGAAGCCGATGTGGGCCATCACCGGGATGCCGCCCTGGGTGCACTTCGAGATGACGGGCGCCATCTCCGCGCCGCCCTCGAGCTTGACGCAGTGGGCGCCCGCCTCCTTCATGAACCGGACGGCGGTGAGGTAGCCCTGCTCCGGTGAGGCCTGGTAGCTGCCGAAGGGCAGGTCGCCGACGACCATCGCGCGCGTCACCGAGCGCGAGACCGCCCGGGTCAGGGGGAGCAGCTCGTCGACCGTGACGGGCAGCGAGGTCTCGTTGCCGTAGACGTTGTTGGAGGCCGAGTCACCGACCAGCAGGAGGTCGATCCCGGCCTCGTCGAAGGTCGCCGCGGTGTACATGTCGTAGGCCGTCAGCATGGTGATCTTCTCGCCCCGCTCCTTCATCTCCCGCAGGTGATGGGTGCGGACCCGCTTGGGCGGCGCAGCCGACGGGGCGCCGGCCGGAGCCGGGCCGGAGCCGTAGGGGGCGGTTTCCTCGGAGGGTGAAGACATGGCGTGCTCCTCGTCATCTCGCAGCTCCCTGATGGAGTCCACGGACCACGACTCAGGCTAGTGCGGACCGACGGGTAGGGAGATGTGGTGACGCTCACACACCGTCGAGCGGGCGGCCCTTGTCGTTCTCCACCTTCTCGAGGTCGTCCCCGTCGTAGTCGGCGCACTCGGACTGCACCGTCATGGTCCAGGCGCCGGCACCGCGAGCAGGAGACGGCTGGACGTCGATCGTCGTGTCGCCGCGCTCGACGGTGACGTGCCCGTCGACCTGGGTGGCGTCGTCGTAGCCCGCGTCGACCAGGGCTGCGCGCACCTTCTCCAGCCGGGGCTCGGTCTCGCCCTCGGCCGCGGTGAGGGTCGCGAACGCTTCGTAGCGCCAGCTGATGGCCATGCAGCTCTGCCACTGCCCGCGCGCCTTGACGGCCGTCGCGCCCAGGGCCTCGGTCACCAGCGGGATCGCTTCCTCAGCGCGCTCGGTGGTGGTGGACTCGACCGTCTCCAGCGACGTGCCCGCGGAGCCGCCGCCCCCGCACGCCGACACCAGGGTGGCCAGGAACACGAGCAGGAGCGTCGTACGCATGAGCCTCACGGTAGTGCTCACGGCCACCGCGGCGGCCAGACGCTGTCCCACGCGTCGTCCCAGGCGTCCTGGGCACCCTCGACCGCGTCGTTGACCCCGTCGCGCACGCCTTCGTAGGTGTGGACCACGCCGTCTCGTACGCCCTCGTAGGTGTCGACGACCCCGTCGCGCACGCCCTCGTAGGTGTGGACCACTCCGTCGACGACCGGGTCCACGACGTGGTGCTGCACCTCGCCGCCGGCCCAGTCGTAGAGGTAGTCGTGGGCGTCCTGGGTGCGGCCGCCGGTGTCGACGACGGCATCGGAGTTGCCCGAGACGACGTCGGCCATGCTCGAGAGCGCCGGGTTGCCGTCGTCGAAGTAGTTGGTGTGGTTCTCCATGAACCCGGTCGTGACGAGGCCGGTCCCGTGGAACTCCTGCCCGGGGTCGACGGCGAAGACGTTGGCACCGAAGTCGCTCTGGGCGGGGTCCTCGCCCAGCCCGAGGCTGTCGTCCCAGGAGCCGGGGAGCAGGCCGTCCTTGCCGCCGAGCCACGAGACCGGGTCGTTGTCGGCGGCTCCGACGAAGACCTGGCCCTCCGGCATGTTGAGGTCGTGCACGTTGGACACGCCCTCGCTCGCGCCGGGGCTGCCGATGAGGACGAGGGAGTCGGCGTCCATGCCGCCGGCGGCGGCGTAGGCCGCGGTGGTCGAGCCGTAGCTGTGGCCGATCACCGTCAGGTGCGGCTGGTCGCCGCCCTCGTGGGTGCTGTTGAGGCCGTCGACGAACTGGGACAGCGAGACGCCTCCCGCCTCGGCATTCGCCTCGGTCACGGTGCCGGCGACGTCGCCGGCGGAGTCGCCGAGGTCCCACGGCCACATGGACTCGGGGTTGAAGTTGGGGGAGTCGTAGCCGATCCACGCGATGGTGGAGACCGAGCCGGGGCGCGGCGGGTCCTCGCCGAGCATGCTGTTGACGGTCTCCTCGTAGAGGTTGAGCGCCTGCGCGCCGTTCTCGTCGATCTGGGTGCCGTCCTGCATGATCCCGGGCACGTAGACCGCGGTGTGGTCGGCGGTGTCGGGGTCGCCGTAGGCCACGGCCGCGATGCCGTCGCCACCGAAGGCGTGCGGCTGGTAGGACATCACGAAGGCGTCGACACCGAGGTCGGCCCACTTGGGGTCGGAGGCCTGGGCCACGGCCTTCTCGATCGACTGGGCATTCTCCAGCCACCGCTCCTGCGACGCGCTGAGGTCCTGGCCGGAGGCCTGGAGGCCGAGGAGGTATTCGACGTCGCGCTGGACCGCGGAGGTGTTGGCCTCGTCGCGGTCGCCGGTCGGGATCCCGTTGGTGTTGCCGACCAGGTCGGGGTCGCTGATCATCAGCGCATTGCGCTCGGCCTGCGACAGGCCGTTCCACCAGGCGTTGACGGCATCGGTGTCGGTGCCGAGCCGGCGCAGCTCGGCGGCCATCGCCTCGGTGTCCGCGCGGGAGGCGGCCGCAGCCGCGCCCTCCGACAGCTCGTCGACCGCGGACAGGCGCGCGCACGGCCTTCTGCTCGTCGGCATCGACCCGGTCGCGCCACGACTGGAGGTCCTGGCGGTAGGTCGAGACGCGCTGCCGGAGGTCGGCGGCCTCGGCCTGCAGCGCGGGGACCTGCTCCTGGGTCGCGGTCTCGATCTTGCGGACGAGCGCCTCCTGGTCGGCGTTGAGGCGCTGACGACGGTCCATCAGGTCGTCGTACTCGGCGCGGCGCTGCCGCATCTGGGTCAGGAACTCGTCGATCGCGAGCGCACCCCGCTCGAGGGCGGCGCCCACGGCGTCGGTGTCACCGGCGAACCGCGTGACGGCGTGGTCGGCGGCCTCGGCGGCGTCACCGCTGAAGTCGGCGGGGGCGCCGTTGGCGCGGGCCCACTCGGCGACGTCGCTGACCGCGGTCGCGGCTGCGCGTACGTCGGTGAGGATGGCGCCCGAGGCCTCGGTGACCTTCAGCTCGGGCTCGGGCGGCAGCTGGGGAGGGACGCTGATCGTGGTCACGGGCCCACCTCCGTGACGGGCGGGGTGTCGCGGTCGTCCCACATCAGGAGGTTCTGGGTGGCCTGGACGCTGTCGGCGTCGGTGAGCAGGAAGTCGTACATCGTCTTGGCCAGCGAGTCGGCGTGACCCGACGCCTCGTCGCGCAACGTCGTGACGCGGCGCTCCCACGTCGTGAGGAACGCGTCGGCCGCGCCCTGGACGGCATCGCCGAGCAGCGCCGGGTCGGCCTGGACGAGGTTCTTGCGTGGGCCGTTGAGTCCTTCGGACTGCTCCTCCCACGCGGTGCGGGCCTCGGCGAGGGTGGCGGTCCACATCTGGATGGTCACGACGCGACCTCCTGCGTCGGGCGCACCTTGGCGGTCCTGAGGGTGAGCACGAGGGACTCGGGCCGCACGGTCGCGGCCGCCTCGAGGCCGCCGCGTCGGCGTCCGGCGAGGCGGGGGCGGTCACCGGGGACCGGGCGTGCCCGCCAGCCGAGACCCACCAGCGCGTGGGCCGTGGCCCGCAGCAGGGTCATGTTGTCGCCGCGGGCGAGCGGGCCGACGACCGCGGTCCGTTCGTACCAGGTCAGCCCCCACTCGTCGCTGTGCCAGCCGGACTCCTGGGCGGTGGCCACCTCGTCGGTGACGACCCTCGCCAGCAGCTCCTCGAGCGACCGGTCGATGTCGGCCGAGAGCGCCATCCGCTGCGCGTCGTCGAGCACGGGTGCGTCGACGGGCACCGGCTGCGGCAGGACGACGATGTCGACCTCCGGGTGCCGCTCGCGCAGGACCCGCAGCATCGGGTCGGCCGACACCGGGTCGGGTGGAGTCGCGTCGCTCGGGGGTGGCGTCATGTCACTTCCATTCCGCCGTCGGGGCCGCCTCAAACCCCCGGAGTCCCGGCTGTGGAGACCGGGCCGGAGCCAGATCAGCGGGGCGAGACCCTGAGCACCCGGTCCCCGTCGCCGTTGTCGGTGGTGACGAGCAGGTCGCCGTTGCGTGCCGCGGTGACCGACCGCAGCCGGCCGAGACGGGCCAGCCGCTCGGGCTGCGTCACCGAGACCAGGCGGCCGTCGGCGTCGAAGCGGATGAACAACAGCTCCGAGGCCTTGAGCGCCGCGACGGCGAGCGTGCCGTCCAGGCTGCCCCACTGCTTGCCGCTCACCCAGGCCCCGCCGGAGGTGGCGAGCGTGGGGTCGCCGGAGGACCACCTGGCGTCCTGCTGGTCACCGGGCAGCGACTGGTCGGTCATCGGGACCGACTCGTCGTAGCCGGGCACGGGGTTCCAGCCGTAGTCGCCGCCGGGCACGAGGAGGTTGACCTCGTCGTCGCGATAGCTGCCCTGCTCGACGGACCACAGCGAGCCGTCGTCACGCTGGGCGAGGCCCTGCACGTTGCGGTGGCCGTAGGTCCACACGAAGCGGCGGTCGGTGGTGGCCGAGGCGAAGGGGTTGTCGGCCATCGGTGCGCCCGTACGCCGGTGGACGCGCAGGACCTTGCCGCCCAGCGAGTCGAGGTCGCGCGGGTTGGTGCCGACCGCGGCGTCGCCGGTGCCGACCAGCAGGGCGTCGGAGTCGCGGTCGAGCAGCACCCGGCAGCCGCCGTGGCGACCCGAGGTCGAGGGGAGTCCGGTGAGGACCGTGCGGTGGTGGCTGAGCCTCTTCCACTTCTTGTCCACGCGCCACCGGCTGACCTGCACGTGGTTGCCGCCCTTCGCGCTGCCGTGGCAGGCCCAGACGGTGCGCGAGCCCGCATCGACGGCCAGCGACATCAGCCCCGTCTCGCCGGAGACCCAGACCAGCCTGCTCAGGTCGGCGAGCGTGCGCCGCCTGCCGTTGCGTACGACGCTCACGCGGGCGCGGTCGCGCTCGGAGACCAGCAACCGGCCGCCGGGCGCCTCCTGGACGTCCCACGGGTTCGCGAGCCCGCGGGCGACGGTGCGGACCTTCAGACGCGGCGCCCGGGCGGCCGCTGGTCGTGCATCCGTCGGTCGTGCCGACGCGCCGACGTCCGCGACGGACGGCGGCAGCCCGACGAGCAGGCCACCGGCGAGGGCGGCGATCGACAGGGACAGCGAGGTGGTGCGGAGGCGGTGGCGCACCCCGGCGACGCTAGTCCAGCGGGAGTGCGCGCGCCACCATGGTGCTGCGTCGCGTGGTGGCGTACCCGAGGCGCTCGTTGAGCCCTCGCATCGCGTCGTTGCCGTCCTGGGTCCAGGTGTAGACCTCGCGGATCCCGTGCTCCGCGGCCCACGCGAGGGTGACCAGCTTGAGGTGGACCGCCAGCCCGCGGCCGCGCCAGTCACGACGTGTGGCGGTCAGCGCGTTCTCCGCACGATCGGTCACGTCGGTGTCGACGAGGAGCCCGGCGCAGCCGACGACCTCGCCGTCGTGGACGGCCAGGAACATCGGGCTGCCCAGCCACGACGTCGCCCACCGCTCCGGGGTCACGTCGAGCGACGTGGAGAACGCGAAGTCGGCAAGGACCTCGCGGCCGAAGGTGTCGAGGCTGGCGGCCCAGAGGCCGGGGCGCTCCGACTCGAGCACCACCTCGATGCCGGCCGGTGCCTCGGTCGGTCGCGGCGGACCAGCCACCGAGAAGGTCTGCTCGACCTCGTGGTCGGTGTCGGCGAACCCGAGGGCGTGGGCGAAGGCCAGCGACTCGTCGTCGTCGACGGTGGCGCGCACGCGGGGCAGGTCGAGACCGGTGAGGTGGTCGGCCAACCGGTGCAGCAGGGCGGTGCCGACCCCGCGACGACGGTGCTCGTGCAGGACGCGCGGGGCCAGGCTCCCGGTGGCCGCGGAGTCCGAACGGTCGGCCATCCCCGAGCCGACCACGACGTCGCCCTCGCGGGCCAGCAGCATCAGCCGGGTGTCCTTCTCGTCCTGCGCCCGCAGCTCGGCCACGGAGTCGCAGCGTTCGTAGGGCAGGACCGCGATCCGCACCTGCCGCCACTGCTCGTAGTCCTCGTCGGTGACGCAGCGGGTGATCTCCAGGTCGGGGGCCATGCCCGCACCTTGTCGCCCGCCGGCCCGGGTAGTCCAGTGGGTTTCGGTCGTCGTCGGGACGTTCGGGACAGCCACTTCTCACTGGACTACGCGGGGGCCGCGACGCCTCCGGACCACGGCGCCCGACGCAACTACGCAGGGCCGCAACTCTTCCCCGCGCTGGCGCGTCCCATGCAGTGGAGTGGTGATGGAGACATCGGGAAGGGGACTGGTCGGATGAGGCGCGTTCGACGTACGACTGTGGGCGGGCTCGCCCTCGTGCTGCTGCTCGGCGCGGTGGCGTGCTCGGCGGAGGAGTCGCCGGCACCGGAGCCGACGCCATCGGCCACTGCCAGCAGCAGCCCGACCCGCGACGAGGAGAGCGGCGACCCGGTCGACCTGCCGACGCCACCCGCGGTCCCCGAGTCGGTCGTCCAGCCGCTGTGGGACCCCCGGACGGCGGGCGACCTGCCGCCGGCCGACATCGGTCTCCCGGCGAGCCTGGCCCTGCCTGCGGACGCACCCGAGCTGACCTCGATGTCACCCGCCGTGGCCATGGTCGAGGGCGACAGTGGGCTCGGCCTGGTCGACGGGGAGGGCGGCTGGCACCGGCTCGCGCTCCCGGAGAAGCCGCTCCGCGTGCCGTTCTACGCACCCACGACCACGAGGCTCAGCACCGACGGCACGCACGTCGTCTTCCTCGGACGTACGGCGCTGTGGTCCCGCGACGTGTCGGCGAGCGACTGGCAGGAGATCGACTACCCCGACGGGTTCCTCGGCGGCTCCCCGCGCCGACGCAAGGTCCCGCAGGTCGTGCCGATGGCCGGTGCGAACGTCGTGCTCATCCGCGGTCGGGCCTGGTCCGTCGACCTCGCCGACGCGACCTTCGAGGAGCACCCCGCGCCGTCCGGGCCGGTCGTGTGGGGCGGCGACGACGTCTTCGTCGAGGCGGCCTTCGACACCGGCGCCGGCGCGTCCGTGCTCGGCTGGGGTCCGCTGGGTGATCCGCTCCACGAGTTCCGGGTCGACCAGCTCGCGACGCTCGCCACCACGATCGCCGCCGACACCGAGTCCGTGGCGGCGGTGCGCGGTGCCTGCCTCGGCTCGGGGGCCGGCGGCCTGACCCGGAAGGCGCTGCTGGCGCTCGACCTCGAGGACCTGTCGACCCGCGGCTACCTCCCGGTCCGCGACCCCCTCGGCGACTACACCTGCGGAAGCCAGCTCCTGCCGATCGGCTGGGTCGACGCGGACACCGTGCTGGTGTCGGCCGCGGTGGTCCGCGGCTCGGACGCCGGTGGGCGCACGCTCGTCACCTGGCAGGTCGAGAGCGGTGCGCTGCGGCGGGTGGGCAGCGTGCCGGGCGGGACGACGTACGACGTGGCGACGGACCTGCTGGGCGGCTGACCGGGTCTCGTGACAGGACTTCGTCCTTCCTCGACCACCGATCGTGACAGGACTTCGTCCTTCCTCGACCACCGGCGCCGCGGCGACTTCCCTAGAGTGAGCGCGTGGACTTCTACTCCGCCTACGCGCAGGGCTTCGCCCGCATCGGGGCCGTCACCCTTCCCGTGCAGCTGGCCGATCCCGCGGCCAACGCCGCGGCCGTGATCGAGCAGGCGCACGCCCTGCACGACGACCACGTCGCCGTCGCGGTCTTCCCCGAGCTCTGCCTGACCGGCTACTCGGTCGACGACCTGTTCCTCCAGGACACCCTGCTCGCCGGCGTCGAGGACGCCATCGCCGAGATCGTCGCGGCGAGCGCCGACCTGATGACCGTGCTCGTGGTGGGTGCGCCGATCGTCCAGGGCAACCGGGTCTACAACTGCGCGGTCGTCGTGCACCGCGGCTCGATCATGGGCGTGGCACCGAAGTCCTACCTGCCCAACTACCGCGAGTTCTACGAGCGCCGCTGGTTCGCGCCCGGCGACGACCGCGAGCTGGAGTGGGTGACGGTCGCCGGCCAGGACGTCCGGTTCGGCCCCGACCTGATCTTCCGCTGCCTCGACGTCCCCGGCCTCGACCTGCACGTCGAGGTCTGCGAGGACATGTGGGTCCCGGTGCCCCCGAGCGCCGAGGCCGCGCTGGCCGGCGCGACCGTGCTCGCCAACCTGAGCGGCTCACCGATCACCGTCGCCCGGGCCGAGGACCGTCGGCTGCTGGTCCGCAGCGCCAGCGCGCGCTGCGCGGCGGCGTACGTCTATGCGGCGGCGGGCCAGGGGGAGTCGACCACCGACCTCAGCTGGGACGGCCAGACGCTGGTCTACGAGTGCGGCGACCTGCTCGACGAGGGCGAGCGGTTCCCCGACGGTCCGCGGCGCACCGTCGTCGACGTCGACCTCGACCGGCTGCGCCAGGAGCGCCTGCGCCAGGGCTCCTTCGACGACAACCGACGCACCCACCGCGAGCGCGTGCAGCGCTTCCGCACCGTCGAGTG
>CAVVQR010000002.1:0-359131 GCA_963750445.1 uncultured Actinomycetota bacterium
GGTGCGCCGGTACGCTTGTCGGTCTGCCGGAGACGGATCGGGCAGTGGTCATGGGGGATGAGGAGCGGGAGTGAGCGAGGAGCTCGAGGCGCGCGAGATCGCGGCGGAGCAGGACTACGTCGACGAGGTCTACGTCCAGCTCGAGGCGTCCACGCGCAACGCCAAGGCGCTCGCCGCGGAGGGCCACAGCCGCGGCAAGCTGGAGCACGAGGGCGGTCTCGTCGAGCGCGACGCGATGGTCTTCCAGGCCGCCAAGCGGATCGCCCAGCTCGACGCCGCCCACGAGGGCCTGGTCTTCGGCCGGCTCGACCTCGACCCCGCGATCGACCCGCTGCCGCGCTACATCGGCCGCATCGGCGTGCGCAACGCCGAGCGCGACGTGCTGCTGATCGACTGGCGCGCCCCGGCGGCCGGGGTGTTCTACCAGGCCACCGCCGCCACCCCGCAGGGCGTCGTACGCCGTCGCGTGCTGCGCTCGCTGCACCGCACGGTCATCGGCGTCGAGGACGAGCTGCTCGACGACCAGGCCGAGACCGACCTGCCGATCGTCGGCGAGGGCGCGCTGATGGCGCAGCTCTCCCGCGCCCGCGACCGCTCGATGCACTCCATCGTCGCCACCATCCAGGCCGAGCAGGACCAGGCGATCCGCGCGCCGGGCAAGGGCGTCGTGTCGATCTCCGGCGGCCCCGGCACCGGCAAGACCGTCGTCGCGCTGCACCGCGCCGCCTTCCTGCTCTACTCCGACCGCCGTCGCTACGAGGGCGGCGGCGTGCTCGTCGTCGGCCCGAGCGGCGTCTTCATGCGCTACATCGAGCGGGTGCTGCCCAGCCTCGGCGAGACCGCCGTCGCGCTGCGCTCGCTCGGCGAGGTCGTCGGCGGCATCCGCGCGACCCGCCACGACGAGCCGGCCGTCGCCGACATCAAGGGCGCCACCCGGATGGCCGAGCTGCTGCGGCGCACGGCCCGCCAGCACGCGCCCGGCGCCCCGACCAGCTTCCGCATCTACTGGCGCGACGAGACCATCGTGCTCGACCCCGGCCTGCTCGGCCGGCTGCGCCGCCAGCTGATGTCGCAGGGCCGGCGCAACCGCCAGCTGCCGCGCGTGGCGCAGGACGCTGCTCGACGCGATGTGGCGCCAGGTCACCGGCGAGCGCGGCAAGCGAGCGCGGTCGCGAGGCCTTCGACGACGACATGCTCGGCCACGACGGGTTCGTCGAGTTCGCCTCCGGCGTGGTGGCCGCCGCTCGACGCGCCGACCGTCTTCGGCTGGCTGCGCGACCCCGAGTTCCTCGCGCGGGTCGGCGAGGGCGTGGTGACCCGCGAGGAGCAGCTGCTGCTCCGCAAGTCGTGGGACTGCCGGCGACCTGTCGATCGAGGACGTGCCGCTGCTCGACGAGCTGCGCTACGCCCTCGGCGACGTCCCGCAGCGCACCGACGACGAGCGCGACCTCGACGAGACCGGCATGCTCGAGGGCGGCGTCGACCTCCAGGAGCTGACCACGATCTCCGAGCGCGAGTACGCCCCCGGCGGGCTCGCCTGGTCGGCACCGACGCACCGGATCGAGGACGACGGCTACGCCCACGTCCTCATCGACGAGGCGCAGGACCTCACGCCGATGCAGTGGCGGATGGTCGGGCGTCGCGGTCGCGCCGCGAGCTGGACGATCGTCGGCGACCCGGCGCAGTCGTCGTGGCCCGACGCGCCCGAGGCGACCGCGGCCCGCGCCGAGGCGCTGGCGGGCAAGGAGCTCCACGAGTTCCACCTCTCCACCAACTACCGCAACTCCGCCGAGATCTACGCCTTCGCCGCCGACTACGCCGGTCGGGTCGGCCTCGACGCCGACCTGCCCGACGCCGTACGCCGCACGGGCGAGGAGCCGCAGGTGATCGGCCCGGTCGACGACCTCGAGGCCGCCGTGCGCGAGGCCGTCGCCTCGACCAGCGGCCGGGTCGAGGGCACCGTGGGCATCGTCGTGCCCGTCGCGCGGCGCTCCGAGGTCAACGCCTGGCTGGCGTCGTGGCCCGAGCTCGCCGAGCACGCCGCCGGCGCCCGCGCAGCCGTCGACTCCAGCGTCACGCCGAGCGGCGAGGACCGGATCGTCGTCCTCACCGGGCTCGACACCAAGGGCCTGGAGTTCGACGGCATCGTCGTGGTCCGCCCGCAGGAGATCGAGGACGAGTCGGCGACCGGCCGCTCCACGCTCTACGTCGTGCTGACCCGCGCCACCCAGCTGCTGACGACGGTCGGCTGATGTCCCGGCTCGCGCGCCGGCGGGTGGTCGGCAGGCCGCTCTGGCGTGTCGCGGTGCTCACGGGAGCGCTGATGTTCCTGGCGACGGCGTGCATCGGGCCGGGCTCCTGGCCCCGGGAGATCTCCGGCGGCCGATCCCCGGTCCGCTCGGCGCCCACCACGGCGCCCACCACGGAGCCCAGCCGACGGAGCCTCCCACCGACGGCGCCCACGACGCCGCCCACGCCGGCGCCGCCGCAGTGGGAGACCCTCTTCTCCGACCACTTCAACGGCCCGGCCGGGACCTGGCCCGACCAGTGGCACGACATGCCGGGCTGGAACGCCGCGACCGTCAACGGGCTGGGCCAGCTCGAGGTGGGCCACGTCGCCCAGCTCCGCTCGATCGCCGGGTGGACACTTCCGGCGGGGACGCAGGTGCGCGTGTCGGCGAGCCTCGTCATGCCCGACACGAGCAGCAACTACGCAGCCCTGTGGATCCAGCACCCCAACCCGGTCGACCCGCGCGAGATCGACGTGATCGAGAGCTACGGTCCCTCAGAAGATCGCCCAGCTCGGCTCGCACCTGTGCTACGACGAGTCCCTCGACAACGGCGTGGACGAGTGCGGCGCGGCGGGCCTGTCGCCGGAGCTCTGGCCGGTCGGCCAGGCGTTCCCCGACGGCGCCAAGCCCTGGGACTCCTTCTGGGAGTACGACGCCGAGTTCACGGTCGGCGGTGACCACGTGCAGTTCCAGGCGCGGGACGGCTCGGGCAACCAGGCCTACACCGTCAGCTCGACGCCTGACCCTCGCCGAGTGCCCGGCAACGCCGTCCCGTTCCACCTCAGGCTGTCCAACAAGGACGTCGAGGCCGCGCAACGTGCTTCCCGGCGGCAAGCAGCACAGCATGCTGGTGGACTGGGTGACGGTGCGAGGTGCTCTACCCGACCGCCGCCGGCTGACCTCACCGGTCGGGCAGGACCGGTCCGGCCGCTGTCGACGGTCTGCCCAGCCCGGCGACGGCGCCCAGCACGAGCAGGATCCCGACCACCGCCACCGGACCGAGCGACTCCTCGAGCACGACCGCGGCGACCACCGCCGCGGTGACGGGCTCGACCAGGCTGGCCGTGACGGCCGTGCTCGGTGCGACCACCCGGAGGCCGGAGTAGAGCAGGACGTAGGCCAGCGCCATCGTCAGCGCGCCGAGGTAGACCAGCCAGAGCAGCGCGGCCGGGTCGGTCGTGACGCGCGGCCCGTCGACGAACGCCAGGCAGGGCAGCAGCACGGCCGCGCCGACGAGGGTCATCCCGCTCGTCAGCACCAGCGGCGACGACGTACGACTGATGGAGCCGCCGGCCACGGTCGTCAGGGCGTACGTCGTGCCCGACGCGATCGCGAGCAGGACCCCCGCCACCGGGGCCGGGCCGGTCGAGGACGCGTGGCCCGCGACGCTGACCAGCACCAGTCCGGTCAGCGCGGCCGCCAGCACGACCAGCCGTCCGGAGGCCGGCGCGCGGCGGTGCCGCACGGACTCGGCGACCGTGAGCAGCACCGGGGCCAGGCCGAGGCTGACGACGGTCGAGACCGCGACGCCGACCTGGGTCACCGAGACGAAGTAGAAGCCCTGGTAGGCGGCCGTCCCGGCGCCGACGGCCAGCAGCTGGCGCGGCCGCGACCGGGCGAGGGCGACGAGCTCGCCGCCCCGGCGCAGGGCGAGGAGCGCGACGAGGAGCACCGCGGCCGCCATGGCCATCCGCCAGGCGCTGATCGTCACCGGCGAGAGGGCGTCGTGCTCGCGGATCAGCTGGACGGCGAGGCCGCCGGTGCCCCACAGCACGCTCGCGGCGGCGACCTCGACGAGGCCGCGCAGGTGCGACCGCGGCCCGTGGCTCATGCGCCGGATTGTGTCACCGCCGGTGCCGCCGCGACATCCCGGTTTCGGTCCACGTCTCCTAGGGTCGGAGCATGGCTTCCTCTTCAGCCGGCAGGCGGTCGGGTCCTCGTCACGGGCGGCGCCGGCTTCATCGGTACGACGCTCGCGCGCCAGCTCGCCGACTCCGCGGAGCAGTGGGTCGTGCTCGACAACCTGCACCCGCAGGTGCACCCGGGCTCGCAGCCGCCGGCCGACCTGCCGGACTCCGTCGACCTCCGCGTCGGCGACGTCACCAGCGCCGACGACCTCGATGCCGTGGTCGCCGACCTGCGCCCCGACACCGTCGTCCACCTCGCCGCCGAGACCGGCACCGCGCAGTCGCTCTCGGAGAGCACCCGCCACGGCATGGTCAACGTCGTCGGCACCACCCAGCTGCTCGACGCGTTCACCCGCGCCGGGCACGTCCCCGGGCACTTCGTGCTGAGCAGCTCGCGCGCGGTCTACGGCGAGGGCGTCTGGCGCAACGCCGACGGCACCACCTTCCAGCCCGGCCTGCGCACCCACGCCCAGCTCGAGGCCGGCACCTGGGACCACGGCGACGGCGCGGAGCACGTGCCCAACTCCGTGGCCGGCACCCACCCCAACCCGATCAACGTCTACGGCGCCACCAAGCTCGCCCAGGAGCAGATCCTGTCGGCGTGGACCGGCTCGCACGACACCCGGCTCTCGGTGCTGCGCCTGCAGAACGTCTACGGCCCGCGCCAGTCGCTGTCCAACCCCTACACCGGCATCGTCTCCCTCTTCTCGCGGCTGGCCCGCGAGGGGACGTCGATCCCGCTCTACGAGGACGGCGACATCACCCGCGACTTCGTCCACATCGACGACGTCGTCAGCGCGCTGGTCGCCGCGATCGCCCGCCGGCCGGCCGACCACGTGCGCACGGTCGACGTCGGCAGCGGCGTGCGGACGACGATCGGCGACCTCGCCCGCGAGGTCGCGCGCTACCACTCGGCGCCCGAGCCGCACATCACCGGGCAGTTCCGCGACGGCGACGTCCGGCACGCCTCCTGCACCGTCGAGGACACCGTGCGCCAGCTGGACTGGGAGCCCCGGTGGAGCCTGCGCGACGGAGTCGCCGGTCTCCAGGAGTGGATCGCGACGCAATTGGACTGAGTCGGCCGAGGTCCGGCGACGGCCCGTAGGGTTTCGGGCATGACTTCGACCCCATCCGTCGCCGACCTCCTGGAGCAGATCCAGGGGCACGGGGCGTGGGCGGTCATCCGGCGCAAGGCCGCGCCGACCGCGGGGCTCATCGGTGGCACGCCGCACGAGGTCGCGAGCCTGCTCGACATCCCGCTCGAGACCGGGGCGCCCGAGCCGGGCCGCAGCGCCGACCGGCTCGTCGCCGTGCCGTTCCGCCAGGTGCGCGAGCGCGGGTTCGCCGCCATCGACGACGGCACCCCGCTGACCGTGGTCGACATCGAGGCCGAGCACGAGGTGTCGGTCGACGACCTGGTCGCCGCGCTCCCCGACGTACCCGTCGAGTTCGCCGACCGCGGCGGCTTCGCCACCAGCGACGACGACTACGCCACGGTCGTCGAGTCGATCATCCGCGACGAGATCGGCCAGGGCGAGGGCGCCAACCTCGTGATCGGCCGGCACTACCGCGCCGTCGTCGCCGACTGGGACGCCACCCGCGCCCTCACCGTGCTGCGCCGGCTGATGGAGCGCGAGCGCGGCGCCTACTGGACCTTCTGCTTCTTCACCGGCGAGCGGTTCCTCATCGGCGCCAGCCCCGAGCGGCACGTGTCCGTGCGCCAGGGCGACGTCCGGATGAACCCGATCTCCGGCACCTTCCGGGTCTCCGGGCTCCAGCGAGGACGAGCTCAAGGCGGGGCTGCTGGAGTTCCTCGCCGACGAGAAGGAGGTCTTCGAGCTCTTCATGGTCGTCGACGAAGAGCTCAAGATGATGTGCGACATCTGCCACGAGGGCGGCCAGGTGCTCGGGCCGTTCCTCAAGCCGATGACCCACCTGATCCACACCGAATACCTCCTCGCCGGCCGCTCGGACCGCGACCACCGCGAGATCCTCCGCGACACGATGTACGCCGCGACGGTGACGGGCGCCCCGGTCGAGAACGCGTGCCGGCTGATCGCCGACTACGAGCCCGAGGGCCGCGGCTACTACGGCGCCGCGCTCGCGCTCTTCGGTCGCTCGCCCGACGGCACGCCGACCATGGACAGCCCGATCCTGATCCGCACCGCTGACGTCTCGCCGGCCGGTGAGCTCAAGGTCACGGCCGGGGCGACCCTGGTCCGCGACTCCGACGCGGCGAGCGAGGTGGCCGAGACCCGGGCCAAGGCCGGCGGCATCCTCAGCGCCTTCGGCCTGGCCCCGGCGGCGACCTCCGACGGCGTCGACATCGCCGACCTGGCGCGCGACGAGGACGTCGTGCTCGCCCTCGGCACGCGCAACCAGCGGCTGTCGCGCTTCTGGCTGACCGACCAGGCCGGCGAGCCCGCCGACCCGGGGCTGGCGGGCAAGCACGTGGTGATCCTGCACGGCGAGGACGACTTCGTGAACATGCTCGTCCACGTGCTCGGGGTCTTCGGGATGACCTCGCAGGTGGTGCGCCACGAGGACTACGCGAGCGGCGGCTTCGACGGCGCCGACCTGGTGATCGTCGGTCCGGGGCCGGGCGACCCGCGCGAGGGCGACCACCCCAAGATCGCGTCGTTCCGGCGTGCGGTCGACGACCTGCTCGCGTCCGGCCAGCCGTTCCTCGCGGTCTGCCTGGGCCACCAGACGCTGTGCGAGCGGCTCGGGCTCGACCTCGGCTACAAGGACGTCGTGTTCCAGGGCACCCAGTCCCCGGTGCGGCTCGACGGCCGCACCGAGCGGGTCGGCTTCTACAACACGTTCGTCGGCCGGGTCCCGGCCGACGGCACCCTCCCGGACGGCGTACGCGTCGAGGCCGACGAGGCCACCGGCGACATCCACGCGATCGTCGGACCGCACTACCGCGGCATCCAGTTCCACGCCGAGTCGATCCTCACCGAGAACGGCTACGACCTGCTCCACCACGCCGTGCGCGACCTGCTGACCTGACGCACCGGAAGTCGAGTCGTCAAGTAGACTTTTATTTCGGCGTGGCAGGCAACGTATCCGTGACCCGGAGCGTCACTCTTGGTAGCCAGCTCGGGACACGACGGGGGACATGTGCATCACTTCACACGAGCCTGGGCAGGCGCCTGCCTG
The DNA here is from genome assembly GCA_963750445.1 of uncultured Actinomycetota bacterium. Taxonomy (GTDB): domain Bacteria; phylum Actinomycetota; class Actinomycetes; order Propionibacteriales; family Nocardioidaceae; genus Nocardioides. The sequence goes on from CAVVQR010000002.1 coordinate 7,361, forward strand.
CTCGCACTCATGGCCGGCGCCGCAGCCTGCGGGGCGCCCGGTGGCCCGAACCCGCCCGACGACGACCGGCCACCGCCGGCGACGAGCAGCGCGTCCGCGGTCGGTGAGCTCGAGCCCGCTGCGAGCCAGGCCCGACGCCCGAACATCGTCATGGTCATGCTGGACGACTTCTCGATGGACCTCGTCCAGACGATGCGCTCGATGCAGAAGATGCGCAAGGCGGGCGCCAGCTATCCGTACTCCTTCGTCACCGACTCCCTGTGCTGCGTGTCCCGGTCGAGCTTCTTCACCGGGCAGTACCCGCACCAGACCGGCGTCCGCACGAACACCTCCAACAAGGGGACCTCGGCACTCGGCGGTTGGCCCGCCTACGACGTCAACGGCAACCCCGAGCGCGCCGTCAACCTGCGGCTGCAGGAGGCGGGCTACACCACCGGCTTCGTCGGCAAGTTCCTCAACGAGTACGAGTGGGCGCCGGGCCGCGCGCTGCCGCCGGTGGTTCCGGGGTGGAGCACCTTCAACACGGTCTTCGGCTCGGCCTACGACGGCTGGGACTTCGCCAGCACCTCGATCGTCGACCAGCGGCTCCAGCTGACCCAGCACCCCGCACCGCCGGCGAGCGCGAGCAACGCCGAGAAGGACCGTGCCTACGCCGGGACCGTCATCGGCGACCTGGCGATGGACTTCCTGACCCAGGGCGAGGCCGGGGACGCGCCCTACTTCCTCGAGGTCGCCTTCTACGCGCCGCACAACCGCACCAACCCCCAGGGGCACTACCCGGGCGACCCGCTGTTCCCGCCGATGTTCCGCGACCGCACGGGCGAGCGGAGCTGCGGGCGCGTCGCGTGCAGCAAGCTCACCGTCGACGACCTGCCCGGCTACGGCGACCCCCGCCGCGACAACAGGCCCCGGCTGGCCAACGGCAAGGTCGGGCGCGCCTGGAACACCGTGCGCACCCTGCCCGCCGGCATCGCGGTCCGCGACCTGCGCGACCGGGCCCGGATGGCGCAGTCCGCCGACCGGCTGATCAAGAAGATCCTCGCCGCGGTGGGCCCCGACACCTACGTCGTGCTCACCTCCGACAACGGCTTCCACCTCGGTCAGAACGGCATGGGTCGGGGCAAGGGATCGCCGTACGACTCCGACGTGCGCGTGCCGCTGATGATCACCGGACCGGGCGTCGTGCCCGGCAAGCGCCGCGAGGTCACCAACAACATCGACCTCGCGCCGACCTTCGAGGAGCTGGCCGGCCTGGTGCCGGCGCCCTACCGCAGCGGCACCTCGCTGGCGCCGACCCTGACGCAGCCCCGACTGGTCCGGGCGAGCTACGCCTTCCTCGAGCACACCCAGCAGACCCTCACCGGCGGTGACCCGGACGCGGCCTTCAGCGGCTCCGAGCTCGACCGGATCCCGTCCTTCGTGGCGGTGCGCAGCCGCACGGCGCTGCTGGCCAGGTTCGACCTGGACCCGAGCCCGACGAGGACGACCTGGGGCTATGAGTTCTACAACTACAAGCGCAACTCCTACGAGAAACGCAACAACGTGGCCAACAAGGCGCGTCGCGACGAGGTCTCGGTGCTGAAGGCCAAGCTGGCGGCGTGGGACGCGTGCCAGGTCACCGGCGACCAACCGGTGACCGACGCCTGTCGCACGCTGACCCAGTAGGCCCTACTGTCGGCGCGTGACGCCGGACGTGATCGTGGTGGACCACCACGACTCCTACACGTGGAACCTGGTGCACCTGGTCGCCCGGGTGACGGGCGTCCTCCCGCGGGTGGTGCAGCACGACGAGGTCGAGCCCGCCGACGTGCTGCGGCACTCGCACGTCGTGCTGTCGCCCGGGCCCGGCCACCCGTCGGTGGCCGCCGACTTCTCTGTCGGGACGGAGGTGCTCCTCGCCGGCACCCGGCCGGTGCTGGGCGTCTGCCTCGGGATGCAGGGGCTGGTGACGGCCTTCGGCGGCACGGTTCACCGGCTGGACCCCGCCCACGGCGAGGTCGCCACGATCCGGCACGACGGTGCCGGGGTCTTCGCCGGGCTGCCGCAGGGGTTCGCGGCGGTGCGCTACCACTCGCTCGGTGCCGTCGACCTGCCCGCCGACCTGGTCGCGACCGCGTGGAGCGAGGACGGGGTCGTGATGGGCGTACGCCACGTCGACCGGCCGCTCGAGGGCGTGCAGTTCCACCCGGAGTCGATCCTGTCCGAGCAGGGCGAGGCGCTCGTGGGGAATTTCCTGACGTGACGGATCCGGTCGACTTCTTCCGCGGCGTCGCGGCCCGGCACCGGCGGTGCTTCTGGCTCGACGGCGGTGGCGCGCGCGAGTGGTCGGGGCGGCGCTCCATCATCGGGTGGCTCGACGACGACGACGTCTCGCTGTCCTGGTCGGCCGCGCGGCGCGAGGTCCGCGAGCACCGGGGCTCGTCCTCGACGGTCGTCGGTGACGACATCTTCGCCGTCCTCGAGGAGCGGATGCGGTCCGGTGAGCAGTGGTTCGGCTACCTCGGCTACGCCTCGCGCCCCGACCTCCCCGCCGAGCCCGACCCCCTCCTCCCCGACGCGATGTGGATGCGGCCCCGGGAGGTGCGGGTGTTCGAGCACGAGGCTCGCAGGTCTCGAGGCTCGTCGCCGGCGCTCCTCGCACCTCGAACCAGCGAGACATCGGTGGTTGAGCGTGCGAGCGCGAGCGAGTCCGCGAAACGCTCAGGAGGTCCCGTGCCGCCGGCGTACGACGACGCCTTCGCGACCGTCCAGGAGCACCTCCACGCCGGCAACTCCTACGAGGTCAACCTCACCCACCGGCTGACCCGCGAGTCCGACCTCGACCCGGTGACGGCCTACCTCCGGCTGCGCGAGCTCAACCCCGCGCCGTACTCCGGGTTCCTCCAGCACGACGTGGACGGTGCCCGGGCGTGGCTGCTGTCGAGCTCGCCGGAGAGGTACGCCCTGGTCACCGCCGACCGGCACCTCGAGACCAAGCCGATCAAGGGCACCACCCCGCGCGGCGCGACGCCGGAGGAGGACGAGGCGCAGGGCGTGCGGCTGGCCGCCGACCCCAAGATGCGCGCCGAGAACCTGATGATCGTCGACCTCCTCCGCAACGACCTCTCCCTCGTCTGCGACGTCGGCACCGTCGAGGTCCCGGCGCTGATGCAGGTCGAGTCCTACGCGTCGGTGCACCAGCTCGTCTCGACGGTGCGCGGCCACCTCCGCGACGACGTCAGCACCGTGGGTGCGCTGCGGGCACTGTTCCCCGCCGGCTCGATGACCGGAGCGCCCAAGCTGCGGACGATGCAGATCATCGAGGAGGTCGAGTCGTCCCCGCGGGGGGCGTACGCCGGCGCGTTCGGCTGGATCAGCGGCGACGGTCCGGCCGACCTGGGCGTCGTCATCCGGTCGCTGATGACCGACGGCGGCGGCACCTGGACGCTCGGCACCGGTGGCGGCATCACCGTGAAGTCCGAGGTGGCCGACGAGTGGGCCGAGTCGGAGTGGAAGGCCGAGCGGCTGCTACGCGTCTTCGAGTGAGGCGACGGGGACGCCCGGCACCCACATCGCGAAGCGAGCCCCGCCGCCGGGCGCCTGGGACGCCTCGATCCGGCCGCCGTGGCGGTCGACGACCTGGCGCACGATCGCGAGCCCGAGCCCCGAGCCGGGCATCGCCCGCGACTCCTCGGCCCGGTAGAACCGGTCGAAGACGTGGGGACGGTCGGTCTCGGCGATGCCGGAGCCCTGGTCGTCGACGGTCAGCACGCCGCCCGTGAGGCGCACCGTGACGGTGCCGTCCGCGGGGCTCCACTTGCCGGCGTTGTCGAGCAGGTTGGTCACCGCGCGCTCGAGGCTGTTGGCGTCGCCGACGACCGGCCACGGGTCGAGGTCGACGTCGAACGAGACGCCGTGGGCACGACGGCGTACGCGCGTCACCGCCCGCTCCACGACCTCGGCGAGGTCGGCCTCGCCGACCACCCGGGTGGTCGGCTCGTCGCGCGCCAGCTCGACGAGGTCGCCCACGAGCGCACTGAGCTCCTCGATCTGGCCGCGCACGTCGTCGAGCAGCTCGAGCCGGGCCTCCGCGGGGAACGAGGTGTTGCCCTCGGCCTGGCGGAGCAGGTCGAGGTTGGTGCGCAGCGACGTGAGCGGCGTACGCAGCTCGTGGCTGGCGTCGGCCACCAGCCGTCGCTGCCGGTCGCGGGACGCGCCGAGCGCGAGCAGCATCTGGTTGAACGCCGTCGCCAGGCGGGCCACCTCGTCGTCGCCCTCGACCCGCAGTGGCGTGAGGTCCTCGGTGACGGCGATCCGCTCGACGGAGGAGGTCAGGCGGCGCACGGGTTTCAGTCCGCTGCGCGCCACGAGCCACCCGGCCAGCAGGGCGGCCAGCACCCCCAGCGCCCCGAAGACGAAGAGCACGCCGCCCAGCTTTCCGAGCGTGCGGTCGTTGGGCGCCAGGGGCTGGGCGAGGACGAGTGCCCGCCCGCTGCTGGCCCGCACGGTCGCGACGCGGTAGCGCTCGCCCTCCTCGGTGACGAGGGTCCGCACGACCGACTCGCGCTGGCCGGTGACGACGTCGTACTCCTCGTGGCCGAGGGTGAACGAGGGGATGTCGGTGCCCGACATGCCCTTGCCCTCGGAGTTGACCAGGATGATGCGGATGTCGGCCGCGCCCAGCAACCATGCGGGGACCTCGCCGGTGGCGATCCCGGACAGGGTCGTGTCGGCGGTCGCCCGGTGAGCCCGGTTGAGCAGGGACTGGTCGAGCGAGCTCATCAGCTGCTGGCGCATCACCACGAAGGCGGTGGCCGCCATGATCGCGATCGAGATGCCGACCGCGAGGGTGGTGAGCACCGCGACGCGTGAGGCCAGGGAGCGGCGGTAGTGCCAGCGCCCGTCGGGCCAGCCGGTGGCCTGGCTCACGATCGGTACCTCACGATTCCTTGAGGACGTAGCCGACGCCGCGCACGGTCTGGATCAGCCGGGACTCGCCCTCCGCCTCGGTCTTGCGGCGGAGGTAGCCGACGTAGACCTCGAGCGAGTTGGCGCTCGTCGGGAAGTCGTAGCCCCACACCTCCTCGAGGATGAACGAGCGGTCGAGCACCCGGCGCGGGCGTCGCAGGAACATCTCGAGCAGGGTGAACTCGGTGCGGGTCAGCTCGATCGCGCGGCCACCCCGGGCCACGTCGCGGCTGGAGACGTCCATCGTGAGGTCGGCGAACGACAGCACCTCGCCCTCGCCCTCCGCGTCGGGCACGACGCGGCGCAGCAGCGCGCGCAGCCGGGCCAGCAGCTCCTCGAGCGCGAACGGCTTGGTGAGGTAGTCGTCGGCGCCGGCGTCGAGGCCCTCGACCCGGTCGCCCACCGCGTCACGCGCGGTCAGCACCAGGATCGGTACGTCGTTGCCCGCCGCGCGCAGCGCCCGGGTCGTCTCGATCCCGTCGAGGCGCGGCATCATCACGTCGATCACCACGACGTCGGGGTGCTGGGCGCCCACGGCCACCAGGCCCTCGGCGCCGTCGGCGGCCAGCAGGACGTCGTAGCCGTTGAACTCCAGCGATCGGCGCAGCGAGTCACGCACGGCGCGATCGTCGTCGACGACGAGCACGCGGGGCTTGGACTCGGTCACGGGCCACAGCGCAAGGATGCCAGTCCCGCCTGAGCGGAGGCTGAACGTCGCCGCTGGTCAGGCGTAGCGCGCCGCGACCGTGCCGGCGCGAGCGCCGTAGCCGCCGCCGAACATGCAGGCGTGCACGAGGAGCGGGAAGAGCTGGTGGAGGCCCAGCCGGTCCTCCCAGCCCTCGGCGAGCGGGTGCGCCTCGTCGTAGGCCGCGACCACCCGCGGCAGGTGCGTCAGGCCGAAGAGGTGCAGCATCGCCAGGTCGACCTCGCGGTGGCCGCCGTAGGCCGCCGGGTCGATCACGTGGATGGAGAGGTCCTGGCCCCAGAGGCAGTTGCCGTTCCAGAGGTCGCCGTGCAGGCGCGCGGGCGCCTCGTCGGGGATCAGCTCGGTGAACCGGCCGACCACGCCCTCGACCGCAGCGGCGTCGGCGTCGGTGATCGCGCCGCGGTCGCGCGCGAGCTTGAGGTAGGGCAGCACCCGGCGGACGGCGTAGAACTCCGGCCACGAGCCGGCGGTCGCGTTGGGCAGCGGGAGCCGGCCGATGAAGCCGTCGTGGTCGAGGCCCCAGTCGTCGGCACCGGCCGCGTGCGTGGCGGCGAGCTGCTGGCCGAAGGCGACGGCCGCCTCGGGCGGGGTCTTCGAGCTCTGCTCGACCCACGCCAGGATGACGCAGTCGCTCGCCGCGGCCAGGACCTCGGGCAGCGGCAGGCCGCCGTCGACCTCGGAGAGCCACCGCAGCCCGGCGGCCTCGGCCTCGAAGAACCCCTCGGGTGCGTGCGGCAGCGTCTTCATCAGCGCGGTCTGTCCGCTGGAGAGCCGGAGCCGGGTCGCGGTGGCGATGTCGCCGCCGGCCACGGGTGAGGTCGCGACCACCGACGAGCCGAGGAGCTCCTCGGCGCGCTTGGCAGCCAGTGGCTGGCGAGCCATCAGGCGGGGCCCTCGGGCGAGGTCGGGGACGCGCTCGCCAGTGCGGCCACGATCGCGTCGCTCGTGCGTTCGACCATGCCCAGCACCTCCTCGAACCCGTCGGCACCACCGTAGTACGGGTCCGGTACCTCGGCTCCCGGATCATCCGGATCGAAGTCGCGGAAGAGCCCGATGCGGTCAGCTGCGCCCGCCGACGTCGGCGAGGTTGGCCTCGTCCATCACGAGCACCAGGTCGTAGGCCGCGGGCCACGACGCGTCGTACTGCCGGGCCCGGTGCCGGCTCGGGTCGTAGCCGGCGGCACTCAGCGTGGCGGCGGCGCGGGAGTCCATCGGGTTGCCGACGTGCCAGCCGCCGGTGCCCGACGAGGCGACCTCCACCCGGTCGGCGAGGCCGGCGTCGGCGAGCCGCTGCTCCAGGACGACGTGCGCGGTGGGGGAGCGGCAGATGTTGCCCAGGCAGACCAGCGCGATGCGATAGGTGCCGGGGGTGCGCGGCGCGGGGAGCGGCGGCACGCCCTCAGTCCCGGACGGGCAGTGCCGTCCGGACGCCCCAGCCGACGAGGGTGATGACCAGCGACCCGACGAGCGCGTTCCAGAAGCCGTCCACCCGGAAGCCGAGGTCGAAGGCGTCGGCCAGCCGCGCGGTCAGCATCAGCATCAGGGCGTTGATGACGAGCAGCAGGAAGCCCAGGGTCAGGATGATGAACGGCAGCGAGAGCACCTTGATCACCGGCTCGATGAAGGTCGAGACGAGGCCCAGGATCAGCGCCACGAACAGCAGCGGCACGATCTTGTCCTGGATCTCGGCCTGCCCGGTGCGAGCCCCCTCGAAGGAGATTCCGCCGAGCAGCCAGGCCGCGACGGCCAGTCCGGCGGCGTAGGTCAGCAACCACGTCAGGAAGCGCATCCCCCGACACTATCGGGCCAGCGACTGGCGTCTCCCCCGTACTCTCGCCGTCGTGGTGACGATCGGCGGCACGGGCGTGATGGTGCTCGGCGCCGTGGCCGCGGGCGTCGTCGCCGCCCTTCTCGCGCTCGCCCTCAGGACCCGGCTCGGCGTGGTCACGGCGGTGTCGGTCTCGGGCCTGCTGTGGTCGCTCGTCGCGATCGCCCTGGTGACGCTGGTGCCGACCCGCCCCGGCGTCGGCGTCGTCCCGGCCGAGGGTCGCAGCGAGTCGTGCTCGTGGGACTACGGCGGGCCGTCGGGCGCGGCGTTCGAGGTGCTCGGCCTCGACCAGCGGACCCTCAACGTGCTGCTCTTCGTGCCGGCCGGGGTGTTCCTGGTGCTGGCGGTCGGCCGTCGGTGGTCGGGGCTGGTGCTCGCCCCGCTCGGCCTCGGGCTGCTGGCGGCCTACAGCCTCGGCATCGAGATGGTGCAGCTCGAGCTCGCCCGGCTCGACCGTGCGTGCGACGTCACCGACATGGTCGACAACGTCCTCGGCGCGGGGATCGGGTTCGTGATCGGCGTGGTGCTGCTGCCGATCACCCGGCCGTGGCGGGCGGACCGACCGGCTCACTAGGGTCGGGGCATGGCTACGCCCTCCACCCCCCAGCCCCGGCCCAACGTGCTCGCCATCCCGGCCTACGTCGCCGGCAAGCCGCCCGTCGCCCAGCCCGGACTGACCTCCTACAAGCTGTCGTCCAACGAGAACCCCTACCCGCCGCTGCCCGGCGTGCTGGAGGCGGCGACCGAGGCGGCGGCGCAGATGAACCGCTACCCCGACATGGGCAGCACCGAGCTCTACGCCGCGCTCGGCGAGGCGATGGGCGTGCCGGTCGAGGACCTCGCCGCGGCGACCGGCTCGGTGGGCCTGATCTACCAGCTCGTCAACGCCTTCTGCGAGCCCGGCGACGAGGTCGTCTACGCCTGGCGCTCCTTCGAGGCCTACCCGATCGCGGTCACCGCCGGCGGCGCCTCGAGTGTCCAGGTCCCGGTGCTGGCCGACGGCCGCCACGACCTCGACGCGATGGCGGCAGCGATCACCGACCGCACCAAGGTCGTCATCGTCTGCACGCCCAACAACCCCACCGGGCCCGCGATCACCCAGTCCGAGCTCGACGCCTTCATCGCGAAGGTCCCCACCCACGTGGTCGTCGTGGTGGACGAGGCCTACCTCGAGTTCGTCCGGATGGACGACGCGATCGACGGGGTCGCGACCTACCAGCGCCACGACAACGTGGTGCTCACCCGCACCTTCTCCAAGGCCTACGGCCTCGCCGGCTTCCGGGTCGGCTACGCCGTCGGGCCGGCGCCGCTGGCCGGTGCCCTCCGGGCGGTGTCGCTGCCGTTCGGCGTCAGCCACGTCGCCCAGGCCGCGGCCATCGCCTCGCTCGCCGCCCGCGACGAGCTGTTCGAGCGGGTCGAGGACCTCGTCGCGCGACGCGCGGACCTCGTGGCGCGGCTGCGCGAGGTCGGCTGGGAGCTCCCGGACGCGCAGGGCAACTTCGTCTGGTTCCCGCTGGGTGACCGCGCGCTCGACTTCGCCGCGGCCTGCGGTGAGGCGGGCGTCTCGGTGCGGCCCTTCGCCGGCTTCGGCGTGCGGGTCAGCATCGGCGAGACCGAGGCCTTCGACCGCGTGGTCGAGGTGGCCGCCCGCTTCGCTCCCTGAGCCGTCGCCGGAGAGCGCGTGACGTCGATCGGCAGGCTCGGGACGCTCGAGGACCGCGTCGCACGACCGGCTGACCATGGTACGGCGTCGGCGACCGGGGCGCGGTCCATCCGGCGGAAGGACGGCACCCGGGTCGGCGCCATGGTCGTGAGGAAGTACGCCGCTCCGGCGACCAGCAGCGCGGGCGAGATGCCCAGGCCGGCGACCGCCAGGCCGCCGAGGATCCCGCCGAGCGGCATCAACGACCAGCACAGGGCGGTGTTGAGCGAGGAGACCCGGCCCAGCAGCGGCTCCGGGATCCGCTCCAGGATCACCGCGCCGAGGATCGGGTTGAGGAAGCCCGATGCCGCGCCCGCGACGACGGTCACGGCGAGGACGGCCCACACGGGGGACTCGAGCGCCATCACCACGAACCGCGGCGCGCCCGCGACCAGGAAGGCGACGACGTACGTCCGGTAGCGCGGCAGCGTCTCGCCCCACCGTGCGGCGACGAGTGCGCCGAGCACCGAGGCGCCGCTCATCACCGCGAAGACCGTGCCGAGGACGGCGACGCCCGCGCCGGACTCCTTGGCCCACACCGGCATCAGGACCGCCACCCAGGCCTGGTCGATGAGATTGGTGACCGCGACCATCGCGCAGATCGCGATGAGCACCGGCTCGGTGCGGAGGAAGCGCCACCCCTCGTGCAGCTCCTGGACGTAGGACGTCGGGTCCGCGTCGACCTCGGCCGGCACGGGGCGCCCGAGACCGCTCGTGGCGATCCCGAAGACGACGAAGGACACCACGAACGACGCGGCGTCGACGTAGAGCGCGTTGGCCGGGCCGACGGAGGCGACCAGGAGTCCGGCGAGCGCCGCACCGGCCATCGTCGAGGTCCGCTCGACCGCGGACGCGAGCCCGGATACCCGCTCCAGGGAGAAGCCGCCGACGCGGGCGATCTCGGGGCTCATGGCGGCCTTGCCCGCGTCGCCCGGACCGCGGAGGGCTCCGGCGATCGCGACCAGCACCAGCAGGGTGGGGAAGCCGAGCATCCCCATCCCGTGCAGGACCGGGATGGACGCCACGACGAAGGCCGAGAGCAGGTCGCAGGCCAGCGTCACCCGGCGCGGCCCGACGCGGTCGAGGAGCGGTCCGCCGAGTGCCTTGAAGATGACCAGCGGGGTGATCTCCGCGGCCGCGACGAGTCCGGTCTGGGTGGCCGACCCGGTGGTCGACAGCACGAACCACGGGATCGCGATCATCGAGACCCGGGTGCCGACGAAGGAGATGCCCTCGGCGACCAGCGCCCCGACGAGGGGAGTGCGGGCGCTCATTGCTCGCCCTCCTGCGACTCCCAGACCTGGCCGGGCCGCGGGTAGGCGTTGAGGTTGACCACGAACGGCGCGGCGTCAGCCGCGTCGGAGTCGGTCGGCCTCCTCGATGACCTCGGCGAGCTTCTGCACGAGCGACTCGGCCTGGGCCGGGGTCAGGTGCACCTCCCAGTCGCTGAGCGTGCCCGCGCGCCGCCACTCCTGCGGGAGGAACGGCATCTCGGCAACGGCGGCGCGGGTCCGGTCGGCGTAGAGCATCGCCACGGTCATCAGGTAGGCCTCGACGTCGGTGTCGTCGATCCGCTCCTCGCGGAAGTCGGTGCGGGTGCTCTGGTGGGCTGCGCGCCACCAGCGGTCGCGGGCGTTGCCGCGCTCGGTGTCCTCCTCGATGAAGCCGTGCTGGGCGAGCTGGCGCAGGTGGTAGGACGTCGCGCCGGTGTTGAGGTCGAGGCGCTGGGCCAGCGTCGTCGCGGTGGCGGGACCTTCGCCACGCAGGAGGGTCAGCATCCGCAGCCGCACCGGGTGGCTCAGCGCGCGCAGGCCGGCGATGTCGGGGGTGATGAAGGAGGGCATGCCGTCAGGCTAGGACTGCAAAGAGTTATTTGCAAACACTTCTTTGCGATCGGGTGTCGGCTATCCCGACAGGCGGGCCACCAGGCAGGGCCCGCCCTCGTAGATCCCGCCGTCGATGTCGAGGACGAGCCCGTCGGCGTAGAGCCGCGGCTCGGAGTAGGAGTCGAAGGGCTCCTCGAAGAGGTCGCCGATGATGCTGTGCCCGTGCACCACGCGCCGGCCGCCGAGGGTCTCGAGGAGGGCGCGGGCGGCGGCCGGGCCCTCCTCGCCGGCGTACTCGTGGCGTGGCGCGAGTCGCAGCAGCACGTCGAACCACACCACCGGGTCGTCGCTGCTCAGTGCCTCGCGCACCGCGTCGTTGATCGCCTCGACCGAGTCGCCCCACGCGAGGTAGCCGATCGTGTCGGAGTGCATCATCAGGTCGTCGCCGTCCCGGGCGATCGCCGGCAGCCCGGCCAGCCACGCGAAGAGCTCGGCGTCGATGCCGGCCTGGTCGGCGTCGAGGCCCCCGTTGCGCGCCCAGATCGAGGAGAAGGTGCGGACGACACCGCGATGGACGACCTCGGCGTCACCGAACTTCCGGGTGCCGAGGGCGATGACCTCGTGGTTGCCGAGCAGCGGGTTCACGGCGCCGCCGACGGCCGCCGCCTCCTCCGCGAGCCGGCGTACGAGCGCGATGACCCCGAGTCCGTCGGGACCGCGGTCGAGGAGGTCGCCGAGGACCCAGAGCCGCGCGTCACCGCCCTGCCAGTGGGACGCGTCGTCGAGGAGTCCCGCCTCCCGCAGTGCGGCGGTCAGGACCGCCAGGTGGCCGTGGGAGTCGCTGGTGGCGTAGATCGCACTCACTGTCCGACCGTACGCGCCCGGCACCGGACTATGGTTGAAGGGTGAACGACAAGGCGAGCTATGCGCAGAAGGGCAAGCCCTTCGAGCGCGACATGTCCTACCTCCCCGACCGGGTCCTGGCGGGGGACGCCTCCGCCGACCCGCTCGACGACGCGTTCCCGAGCGGGTCGAAGGACAGCCCGCGCGACGTCCCGGTCTGGAAGGCCGAGCCCGGTCGCTACCGGCTCGTCGCCGCCCGCGCCTGCCCCTGGGCGCACCGCTCGATCATCGTGCGCTCGCTGCTCGGCCTCGAGGACGTCCTCTCCTGGGGCGCCCCCGGCCCGGTCCACGACCAGCGCAGCTGGACCTTCGACCTCGACCCCGACGGCCGTGACCCGGTGCTCGGCATCGAGCGCCTCCAGCAGGCCTACTTCGCCCGCGACGCGGACTACCCGCGCGGCATCACCGTGCCGGCGATCGTGGAGGTCGAGTCCGGCAAGGTCGTCACCAACGACTTCCCGCAGGTCACCCACGACCTCTTCTTCGAGTGGCGCGAGCACCACCGCCCGGACGCGCCCGACCTCTGGCCCGCCGACCTCCGCGAGGAGATGGAGGAGGTCATGAAGCGCATCTTCACCGAGGTCAACAACGGCGTCTACCGCTGCGGCTTCGCCGGCTCGCAGGAGGCCTACGACGACGGCTACGCCCGGCTCTGGACCGCGATGGACTGGCTCGAGGAGCGGCTCGCGGACCGCCGCTACCTGATGGGCGAGCAGATCACCGAGGCCGACGTCCGCCTGTTCACCACGCTGGTGCGCTTCGACGCGGTCTACCACGGCCACTTCAAGTGCAACCGCAACAAGCTGACCGAGATGCCCCACCTCTGGGCCTACGCGCGCGACCTGTTCCAGACCCCGGGCTTCGGCGACGAGGTCGACTTCGACCAGATCAAGCAGCACTACTACATCGTCCAGAACGACGTGAACCCGATGCAGATCGTCCCCGGCGGGCCGGATCCGGCCGTCTGGCTGACGCCCCACGGTCGCGGCTGAACCGCTTCCTGACCGTTTCCCCGACCACTCCCTGACAGGGCGCCCCAGATTGGTGCTGGCAGGCTGCGGCCGTTACGTTGAGTCCCACCATGTGGTCGGGGTCACACACGCCGACGGCCACGCTTGCAAGCCGTCGGCGTCCGGCGATCCCGCGACTGCCGCTAGCTGTTGAAGGAGAGCGCGTTGTCCGATCCTGTGAGTTTCGGCCCCGACCTTGCGGAGGTCTTCGGACCCTCCCAGTCCGACGGTGGCCCCGACCTCGTCCAGCTGTTGACGCCCGAGGGTGAGCGCGTCCACCACCCCGAGTTCGACCACGACTTCTCCGCCGAGGAGCTGCGCGGTCTCTACCGCGACATGGTCCTGACCCGGCGCATCGACGTCGAGGCGACCGCGCTCCAGCGCCACGGCGAGCTCGGCATCTGGGCCCAGCTGCTCGGCCAGGAGGCCGCGCAGATCGGCGCCGGCCGGGCGATGCGCCCCCAGGACTACGCCTTCCCGACCTACCGCGAGCACGGCGTCGCCTACTGCAAGGGTGTCGACCCGCTGCGGCTGCTCGGCCTCTTCCGCGGCGTCGACCAGGGCGGCTGGGACCCCAACGAGAACAACTTCGGGCTCTACACGATCGTCATCGGCGCCCAGACCCTGCACGCCACCGGCTACGCCATGGGCATGCAGCGCGACGGCGTCGTCGGCACCGGCGACCCCGAGCGCGACTCCGCGGTGCTCGCCCACTTCGGTGACGGCGCGTCCTCGCAGGGCGACGTCAACGAGGCCTTCATCTTCGCCGCCTCCTACAACGCCCCCGTCGTGTTCTTCTGCCAGAACAACCAGTGGGCCATCTCGGAGCCGATCGAGCGCCAGACCCGCATCCCGCTCTACCAGCGCGCGCTGGGGTTCGGCTTCCCGGGCATCCGGGTCGACGGCAACGACGTGCTGGCGACCTACGCCGTCACCAAGGCCGCGCTGCAGCGCGCCCGCGACGGCAACGGCCCGTCGTTCGTCGAGGCCTACACCTACCGGATGGGCGCGCACACCACGACCGACGACCCGACCCGCTACCGCCTCAACGACGAGCTCGAGCACTGGAAGCTCAAGGACCCGATCGAGCGGCTCAAGGTCTACCTGCGCCGCAACGGCCTGGTCGACCAGGAGTTCTTCGACGACCTCGACGCCGAGGCCAAGGAGCTGGGCCACCACCTCCGCGAGGGGTGCAAGGCGCTGCCCGACCCGAAGCCGATGGACCAGTTCGGCTACGTCTTCACCGAGATGACCGACGAGATCCGCGAGCAGCGGGACGCTTTCGCCGCCTACCTCGCGTCGTTCGAAGGAGCCCACTGAGATGAGCAAGATCACTCTCGCCAAGGGCCTCAACATGGGGCTGCGCAAGGCGATGGAGGACGACGACAAGGTCCTGCTCATGGGCGAGGACGTCGGCAAGCTCGGCGGCGTCTTCCGCATCACCGACGGCCTGCAGAAGGACTTCGGCGAGGACCGCGTGATCGACAGCCCGCTCGCGGAGTCCGGCATCGTCGGCACCGCGGTCGGCATGGCGCTGCGCGGCTACCGGCCCGTCATCGAGATCCAGTTCGACGGCTTCGTCTACCCCGCCTACGACCAGATCGTCTGCCAGGTCGCGAAGTACACCTACCGCTCGCAGGGCAAGGTGAAGATGCCGATCGTCATCCGCATCCCCTTCGGCGGTGGCATCGGTGCGGTCGAGCACCACTCGGAGAGCCCGGAGGCGCAGTTCGCGCACACCCCCGGCCTCAAGGTGGTCGCCTGCTCCAACCCGGTCGACGGCTACTGGATGATCCAGCAGGCCATCGCCCACGACGACCCGGTCATCTTCCTCGAGCCCAAGCGGCAGTACCACGCCGACAAGGCCGAGCTCGACGAGTCGGCGACGCCCGAGCCGCTCTTCACCTCGCGCGTCGTCCGCGCCGGCACCGACGCCACGGTGCTGGCCTACGGCCCGACGGTGAAGACCGCGCTCAAGTGCGCCGAGGCCGCCGCGACCGAGGGCCGCAGCCTGGAGGTCATCGACCTGCGCACCCTCTCGCCGCTCGACATGCGACCGGTCTATGAGTCCGTACGCCGCACGGGTCGCTGCGTGATCACCCACGAGGCGCACGTCAACCTCGGCATGGGTGCCGAGGTGGCGGCCCGGGTCACCGAGGAGTGCTTCTACTCCCTCGAGGCCCCGGTCCTGCGCGTCGGCGCGTTCGACATGCCCTATCCGCCGTCGCGGATCGAGGAGGAGTACCTCCCCGACCTCGACCGCGTGCTCGACGCCGTCGACCGCACCTTCGCCTTCTAGCCGTCGCCGCTGGTCGAGGAGGTCGCGCTGCGACCGTCACGAGACCCGGCACCCGAAAGGAACATGATGTCTGAATTCCTTCTCCCCGACGTCGGCGAGGGCCTCACCGAGGCCGAGATCGTCGCCTGGAAGGTCAAGGTCGGCGACGTGATCGAGATCAACGACGTGGTCGTCGAGATCGAGACCGCCAAGTCGCTGGTCGAGCTGCCGTCCCCCTACGAGGGCACGGTCCTGGCCCTGCTCGTCTCCGAGGGCGAGACCATCCCCGTCGGGACCCCGATCATCTCGATCGGCGCCGAGGGCGAGGCCCCCGCGCCGACGGCTGCCAGCAGACCGAGTCCGACCCCTACCTCGGCATGGCCCAGAAGGCCGGCGCCGAGGACTGGGCGGGCACTGCCGCGCCCCAGGTCGACCCGGCCGACATCGACCTGTCCAACCCGGCCGCCTCCGGGCTCGATGGAGGGTGCGTCCCTCGTCGGCCGGATCAAGGCGGAGCGTGGCCCGATGCGTCGCGCCCGCCGGGGCTCGGCGTCGCCGAGCACCGACGCCGGTGCCCAGGCCCAGCTGCAGCTGCAGGGCGCGTTCGCGCCCGGTGGCGCCCAGTCCGACGAGGTGATGCCGGCCGACGAGTCGCCGGTGCCGGCCGTCGACCAGCGTCCCGCGCCCGCCGCGGCCCCGGCCGAGGCGCTCGTCCCGGTCGCCGCCCAGGTCGGGCCCGGCGACCTGCGCGCCCTGGCGAAGCCGCCCGTGCGCAAGCTGGCCAAGGACCTCGGTGTCGACCTGTCGACGCTGAGCGGATCGGGTCCGTCGGGCTCGATCACCCGCGACGACGTCCAGGGCGCGGCGAACGGCAGCGCCGCCGCGCCCGTCGCGGCGGTCGGTCCAGCGACCGTGCACGAGACCAGGTCCCGGCGAGCGCGAGACCCGCGAGCCGATCAAGGGCGTGCGCAAGATGATGGCGACGGCGATGAGCCAGTCGGCCTTCACCAGCCCCCACGTCACCGAGTGGGTCACCGTCGACGTGACCGCAGCGATGCAGCTGGTGGCGCGGTTGAAGAAGCGTCCGGAGTTCAGGGACGTCAAGGTCAGCCCGCTGCTGGTGCTGGCCCGCGCCGTGATCCTCGCGATGAAGCGGACCCCGGAGATCAACACCTTCTGGGACGAGGCGGCGCAGGAGGTCGTCTACAAGCACTACGTCAACCTCGGCATCGCGGCTGCCACGCCGCGTGGCCTGGTGGTGCCCAACGTCAAGGACGCCGACGCCCTCTCGCTGACCGAGCTGCGCCGCGGCGCTGGGTGGGCTCACCGCCACCGCGCGCGAGGGGAAGACCCAACCGGCCGAGATGGCGGGTGGCACCTTCACGATCACCAACGTCGGCGTCTTCGGCGTCGACGCCGGCACCCCGATCATCAACCCCGGCGAGTCCGCGATCCTGTGCTTCGGCGCGATCAACAAGCGGCCGTGGGTCGACGAGGAGTCCGGCGAGATCGTGGTCCGCGACGTCACCACGCTGGCGCTGTCCTTCGACCACCGTCACATCGACGGCGAGAAGGGCTCGCGCTTCCTGGCCGACGTCGCCGGGATCCTCCAGGACCCGGGCACCGCGCTGCTCTTCTGATCAGCGGGCGTGCCAGGCCGCCAGCACCTCGGCCTCGCGCTCGGGAGTGAGGGCGACGACGGGGGAGTCGAGACAGCCGGGAGCGGTCTCCGCCAGTGGGCGGAGCCGCAGCCCGGCGGCGACGGCGGGGCCGGGGTCGTGCGCCAGCATGCCGTCGTACTCCGGGCGCGGCAGCCAGAGCGGCAGCGAGCCCTCGCCGGCCCAGGGGGCGACGTCGTGGCCCTGGAGGAAGTCCTGGTCGACCCAGGTCAGGGACGGCCCGGCCCCGATCCCGGTCGCGAGCCCCTCTCCCACGCCGGTGGCCACGCCGGCGAGCAGCTGCTCGAGCGGCATCGGGGTGCCGACGGCGTCGAGGACACCGGTCAGCTCCGACCGGGCGAGGTCGAGCAGCCAGGCGGCCAGGTCGCGTACGTCGATGACCTGGACCACGTCCTCGGGCCGCCCGGGTGCCAGCACCTCGCCACCGCGGGCCAGGCGCTGCGGCCAGTAGGCGAACCGGCCGGTGGGGTCGCCCGGTCCGACGATCAGGCCGGGGCGCGCGATCACCGACGACGCGGCGTGTGACTGCACGAGCTGCTCGCACGCGACCTTCATGCCGCCGTAGGCCTCGGGGTCCACGCTCAGGTCGACGTCGTCGGTGATCGGCTCGAGCAACGGCTCCGTCGCGGGCGAGGAGTTGTCGGCGTAGACACTGATCGTCGAGACGAAGACCCAGCGCGCGCCGGAGGTCGCTGCCACGGCGCTGCGCACGTGGGAGGGAAGACGGGCCACGTCGACGACCGCGTCCCACTCACCGTGGGTGACGGCGTCGGGCACTGCCTCGGCGCGGTCCCACGACAGGTGCGTGGCACCGTCCGGCACCGCACCCGACCGGCCACGGCAGGCGCAGGTGACGTCCCAGCCCCGGGCGACCGCCTGGACCGCGACCTCGCGTGAGAGGAACCGGGTACCGCCGAGCACGAGGAGCTTCATGGTCCCCACTCCAGCAATCCGGGCGTGGAGCGGCAAGACGGTTCGCTCTGGGCGCAACCGGTGGACGACCCCTTTGTCAGCGCCCCGCGACGCTGCGACAATGGGGACCTCGGAATGCGTGTGAAGGGAGCGGGCGATGTCCCTCGATGCCGCCACGGCGTCCTCTGGCGACCCCAGCACTGCTGCCCTGCTCGCGCGGGCCCAGCAGGTCGCCGACCAGCTGCAGGACGAGGCGCGGGCCGAGGCCGAGCGCCTCACCGTCGACCTCGCCGGGCTCCGCGAGGAGGCCCGCCAGCTGATGGTCGAGGCCGAGCGTGACCGGACCGAGGCCGGCCGGGCACGCAAGCAGGCCGAGGAGGTGCTGGCCGGGGCCTCCGACGAGGCGGCCACCATCGTGCTCGACGCCAACGAGCAGGCCGCCCTGCTGATGAGCTCCGCCGAGGGCGCCCGCGACGACCAGGTCGAGGCCGCCCGGATCGAGGGCGACAAGCTCCGGGGCCAGGCCCAGGACGACGCCGCCGCGCTGCGCGCCGAGTCGCAGGAGCTGCGCGACACCGCGGCCACCGACAAGGCCGCGCTCCTCGAGGCCGCCCGGGCCGAGGCCGAGGCCACCGTGGCCGCCGCGCAGGAGACCGCGGCCCGACTCGTCGAGGAGGCCCGCACCGCCGGTCAGCAGCACCTCGACTCCGCGACCGCCGAGGCCGAGTCGCTGCGTGCCAGCGCCTCCATCGAGTCCGCCCGCATGCGCGACGAGGCCGGGCTCCACGTCGAGGAGCTGCGACGTACGACCGGTGCCGAGGTCGACCGGATGCGGCAGCTGGCCGAGGAGACGCTCGCCGCCGCCCGCCTCGAGAGCGAGGACAAGCTCCGCCACGCGGCCGAGCAGACCGAGTGGGCCACCCAGACCGTGCAGTCGGTGCTCGCCGGCGCGGCCACCGAGGCCGAGTCGATCCGCAAGGCCACCCACGCCGACACCGGTGACCACGCCCGGCTCGTACGCCATCGCGTGCACGGTGTCATCGCCGCGGTCAACGGCCGGATGGCGCTCGAGCTCGCCGAGGCCAAGCAGCGCGCCGAGGAGATCGTCCAGGCCGCCGACCACACCGCCGGCGAGCGCAGGGCCGAGGCCAAGGCGCTCCTCGAGCAGGCGCAGGCCGAGGCCACCCGCACCGTGGCCGATGCGACCGACGAGTCCGAGCGAGCGGTCGAGCGCCTCGAGCGCCGCCGCGCCGAGGCCGAGACGGGCGCTGCCAGCCTGCGGGCGCTGGTCGCCGAGGAGGTCACCCGCGCCCGGTCCGAGGCGGGCGAAGAACGTCGACGGGCGCGCGAGGAGGCGCTGACCCACCTCGCCGACGGGCGTGCCGAGGCCGACCGGCTGCGCGACGGTGCTCGTCGTGCCGTCGAGCGTGCCCGGGCCGAGATCGCCCAGCTGCAGACCCAGCGTGACGGCATCGCCGCCGAGCTCGGGCAGCTCTCCGGGGTGATCGAGGCGCTCTCGGTGCCCGAGCGCAAGCAGCCGCCCGCGGGCCGTCCCGTGGCGGTCTCCCCGGACCTGGCCCCGGATCCCGACCCCCAGACCCCCCACTAGTCGCACCCCCACCAGTCGCACCCCCACCAGGAGAGCCCCCGATGCCTGAAGAGAACTTCCCGACCGTGCGCCGTGGCTACGATCCCGCCGAGGTCGAGCGCGCCATCGCCCAGACGCAGGCCGACTTCGCCGACCTGCGCCAGCGACTCGAGGCCGCGGAGGCCGATGCGGCGAGCGCCCGGGCCGAGGCCGCGACCTCGCGCGAGGCGCTCGTGTCCCAGCAGCAGGAGGCCGAGCTGCCGACCTACGCCCACCTGGGCGAGCGGGTGGGACAGATCCTGGAGCTGGCCGAGGCCGAGGCGGCCGAGATCCGGGACCGGGTGCTGGGTGAGGTGGAGGCGCTCCGCAAGGAGGCGGAGGTCCAGGCGGGTGCGCTGCGCACCGAGGCCGACCGCTACTCCGACGAGACCCGTCGCGACGCCGACGCCGAGGGTGCCCGCGTGCTCGCCGACGCCCGTACGGCCGCCGACTCCGAGCGCGACGCCGCCGAGCGCGACGCGTCCGCCCGCCGTGCCGAGGCCGAGGCGCTCCACGAGGACGCGCGCGCCAAGGCCGCCCAGTCCGCCGCCGACTTCGAGACCACGCTCGCCGAGCGTCGGCAGAAGTCGGCCTCCGAGTTCCAGGCCCAGCAGGCGGCCACCCAGGCCGAGCTGGACGCGATGATCGCCCGCAACCGCGACACCCAGGCGTCGCTGGAGCGCACCCGCAGCGAGGCCGAGGCCAAGATCGCCCGGATGCTCAGCGAGGCCGAGGAGCGCTCCACCACGATGGTCGCCGAGGCCCGCGCGACCGCCGACCGGGTGCGCGCCGAGTCCGACCGCGAGCTCAGCGCCGCCTCCCAGCGCCGCGACAGCATCAACGCCCAGCTCTCCAACGTCCGCCAGATGCTCGCCACGCTCACCGGCACCGTGCCCGGTGTCGCGCTGCCCGGCGAGCCGGAGCCGGCCGTCCAGGCGGCCGACGTGCCCAGCGACGAGCCGGACGACGAGCCGGAGGTCGAGCCTGTCGAGTCGGAGGTCGAGGCCGTCACCGAGGCCGAGGTGGTCGAGGCCCAGGAGCAGGCGGCCGCCGACCAGCGCTGACGCAGCAGAGGCGGCGCCGAGTCAGGCGCCCGGCACGCCCGGGCCGCGGCGTGGTGGGGCCGGTGATCCAGGCGTCGAAGAAGTCGGACAGCTCGAGGCCGGTCTCCTTCTCCCAGTGCGCGTAGATCTGCTCGCGCGACGCCGAGGTGTCGTCGTGGTCGGCCAGCCACGACCGGGCGATCCGGTAGAACTCGTCGTCGCCGAGGGCGACCCGCAGCTCGTTCCACATCAGCGCCGGCGTGTAGTAGATGTTGGAGGCGCCGAACTGCTGCGGGTCGTAGGCGCCGGGCGGTCCGTAGTCGTCACGCAGCCCCTGGTCGGCGCTGCGGGCACCCTGGAGGGTCGCGCGCAACGGCTGCAGGTCGTGCTCGTCCTGGTAGATCCACTGCATCAGCATCGTCATGCCCTCGCTGAGCCAGACGTCGCGCCAGTCGGACGGAGAGACCTGGTCGCCGTACCACTGGTGCACGAGCTCGTGGGCGATCACCTCGGGCGACAGGACGTAGTCGCTGTTGCCGAGCGTCACCATCGTCTGGGTCTCCATCGCGCTCTGCGAGTCGGTGACGATCAGCCCGAGGGAGTCGAAGGGGTAGTCGCCGAGCTTGGTCTGGATCCAGTCGATCGAGGCGGCCGCGGTCTGGAGGCCGTCCAGCGGCCGGACCATGCCGCGGGGCGTCCAGTAGTCGACCGTCATGCCGTCCGCGGTCGTGTTGCTGCTGTGGGTGTAGTCGCCGATCGCGAGCGTGACGAGGTACGACGACGCCGGCTCGGCGAGCTGCCACGAGGTGGTGGTGCCCTCGTCGTCGGCCGTGAGCTCGGTGAGCCGGCCGTTGGCGATCCCGGTCCAGCGTGCCGGCGCGTGGACGGTGATGTCGTAGAGCGCCTTGTCGGACGGCTGGTCGTTGACGGGGTACCACGTGTAGGCGCCGTAGGGCTCCTGCATCGTCCACACCTCGCCGGTGTCGGTGATCGTGAAGCCGGTGGTGGAGAAGTCGCTGCGCGTGGTGGGCGCCGGGGCCGGCTCGGGCGTGCCGACGTAGTCGAGGTTGAGCTCGTAGCGACGGTCGGCCTCCAGGGGTGCCCGCACGACGAGGTTCTTCCCGCGCCGGGCGAACCTGACGTCCGTCCCGTCGAGCGCTCACCTCGCCGACGGTGAGTCCCGGGCCGAAGTCGAGCTGGAACCGGGGCGCCTTGCGGGTGGCACGGAAGGTGATCGTGGCCTCGCCCTCGAGCCGTCGGTCGAGCGGGTCCCAGGTCAGGTCGAGGTCGTAGAGCAGGGCGTCGACGCGCGGGTCGCCGACGGCGGGATAGACGCTGTCCTCGACCGGCTCCGACAGGGCCAGGTCGAGGTCCTGCTCGACGGGGTCGACCACCGTGGGTGCGGAGGTGGGAGCGGCGGTGGTCTCGCCGTCGGCATCCGTCGAGGCGTCGCGCTGGGGGTGCGCAGCTCGTCGGGCTCGTCGGCGGCGCTGGAGCAGCCCGCCAGGAGCAGGACGCCGGCGGCACCGGCCGCGAGTCGGCGCGACCTTCACCTGTCGCCCCGGAGCAGCGGCCGGGCGAGCTTGCGGCCGTGGTGGATCTGCGCCTTCACGGTGCCGAGGGGGGCGTCGACGAGGGCGGCGATCTCGTCGTAGGGCAGCCCGTAGACGTCGCGCAGCATCAGCGGCTCGACGTACTGCGGGTGGTCGCGCTCGATCGTCTCCATCGCCTCCAGCAGGTCGAGCCGGGTGCCGGCGATGACGCTGGTCGTGCGCGGGTCGGGCCGGTCGTGGGCGCCGTCCTCGAAGTCGGTGGGCGTGGCGAGGTTCTTCATCCGGCGGTAGGTCGTCCGCGCACTGTTGACCGCCACGATGTGCAGCCACGTGGTGAACCGCCCGCGGGAGCCCCAGCTGTCGATCTTGGTGGCGACGTTGAGCATCGCCTCCTGGCACGCGTCCTCCGCGTCGCCGGAGTAGGGGAGCACCCCGCGGCAGATGTTGAGCACCCGGGGGCGGACCTCCGCGAGCAGCGACTCGAGCGCATCACGGTCCCCGTCGCGCGCCCGACGCGCCAGCTCGTCGATGTCGTCCTGCGTCTTGACGGCGCCGTGGTCCCCCGAATAGCTCACGCCTGAACGATAATGCCCGGGTGTCCGCTCCCTCTCGTCTCGGTCGGTACCCGGTGCGGCGTCGCATCGGGTCGGGAGCCTTCGCGACCGTCTGGCTCGCCTACGACGAGCACCTCGACTCGCCTGTGGCGATCAAGGTCCTGGCGGACAACTGGACCGGCGACCTGCACATCCGGCAGCGCTTCATCGAGGAGGGCAGGTTCCTCCGCAAGGTCGAGTCGCCCCACGTCGTGACCGTCTACGACGCCGGCGAGCTCGCCGACGAGCGGCCCTTCCTCGTGATGGCCTACGCCGACCAGGGCACGCTGGCCGACCGGCTCGAGCTGTCCGCACTGGAGCCGTCGCAGGCGCTGACCGTCATCTTCCAGGTCGGTCAGGGCCTCACCGCGCTGCACGACCGCGGCGTGCTGCACCGCGACATCAAGCCGGCCAACGTGCTCTTCCGGACGGTGGAGAGCGCCCGCGGCTCGCAGGTGGTGGCGATGGTCGGCGACCTCGGGCTGGGCAAGGCGATGGACATGTCGTCGCGCCTGACGATGGTCGGCGGCACGCCGACCTACGTCGCTCCGGAGCAGGCGCTGGGCGAGGGCCTGGACCCGCGGGCCGACCAGTTCTCGCTGGCCGCGCTGAGCTACTACCTCCTCGCCGGCCGCCAGCCCTACGACCACCAGAGCCTGTCGGCCGCCGAGGATCCCGTGCCCCCGCCGGCCATGGAGATCGGCAACCCCGACGCCGAGGCCGTCGTGCTCAAGGCCCTCTCCAAGGACCGCGAGGACCGCTACGACGACATCGAGTCCTTCACGGCCGCGCTGGTCGACGCGATGGGCGGTCAGGTCGACGAGTCCCCGCAGGCGTGGATCCCGGTCGACCCCGACCTCACCGCGACGGCCGCGGGCGCGGAGGAGACCGACCTGGCCGGCTCGCCTGCCGGGGCTGCCGCCCGGGCAGGCGCCGTCGCCGGTGGCCCTGGGTCGCCGCCGCCGTCCTCGCCCTGAGCGCCGGTGCCGGTGGCGGCTGGGCGATGGAGCGCGCCAGCACGTCCACCCGCACCGTCGAGGACGCCACGGGCACGATCTTCGTCACCGTCCCGGAGGAGTGGACCGCGCAGGTGGATCCGGAGCAGTGGATCCCGCTCGAGGGCCAGCAGGAGCAGCCGTCCCTGGCCTCCGGGACCCGGGCCGGCTGGAACACCGACGACGACCCGGCGCCGGGAGTGTTCGTCGGCATCCTGGTGGGCGACAAGCTGCCCTCGCGGGTGCCGCAGCACGCGGCGTGCGCGGACAACGGCGCGCTGATCGAGGACCTGCAGGACGGCGACGCCTCG
This sequence comes from uncultured Actinomycetota bacterium, assembly GCA_963750445.1. Classification (GTDB taxonomy): domain Bacteria; phylum Actinomycetota; class Actinomycetes; order Propionibacteriales; family Nocardioidaceae; genus Nocardioides. The sequence goes on from CAVVQR010000002.1 coordinate 31,274, forward strand.
ATGACGGTGTTCTTCAACGGCTGTCCGGGCGCGGACGTCACCGTGGAGCGCGTGGTGCAGCTGACGTCCAACCGGCTGCTCTGGGTGCAGGTCCGCAGCGACGACCGCGCCACCGCGAACCAGGTGCTCGAGTCAGTGACGACCAACGGCATCTGAGGGCGTCCGGGCCTCAGCCCAGCTTCATCCCGGCCGCGACGCGCGTGATGAGGTCGGCCATCCCGTCGACGGTCGACCTTGCGGCCGGTGACGGCGATCTCGACCTGGGCGTTGTCGGAGCCGGTGAGGTCGAGCCAGGTGAGGTAGCCGGTGCGCAGGTGGTTGCTGGTGACGTAGCTGAAGTGGAGGCTGTCGTCGCTCTGGTCGAGGATCTTGACGTTCTCCTCGTCCTCCTTGAGCTCGTCGATCCGGCGGTCGAGGGTCCAGTCGATCGAGCGTCGGTTGCTGAGCACCTGCTCGACGCGCATCAGGTAGCCGAACGACGGCTGGTCCGGGGGGCGCCACTGCCACTCGTTGAGGGAGTTGGGGAAGAAGTCCCAGCCCTTCGGCACCGGCAACGTCATCCGGTAGTCGCCTTCGCCGACCTGCTGGCTCACCAGGTCGGTCCCGGGTGCCAGGGCGGCGAAGCCCGGGTCGGCCAGGAGGTCCGGCACCGGGTCGACGGGGAGGCTCGGCGACGCCGCAGCGACCGGGCTGCGCTGCGCCCGCGCCCGGCGGGTTCTCCCCGAGCGCCCAGGACGCGCCGAAGCCGCCGCCCACGCCCACGGCCAGCAGCAGCACGATCAGCGAGACGCCTCGCACGGTCACTGCCTCGGCTCCGGTGGGTCGGTGAAGCCGTCGGCAGTCGCGCCGCGCATGCCCTCGGCCACCCGGCGGATCAGGTCGCGGGTGCCGTCCACGTCCCGCTCCCGGCCGTGCACGACGATCTCGACGTCTGCCTGGCCGCTCGAGTCGAGGTCGAGCCACCGCATGAAGCTGTGGCGCTTGTTGCCCTCGTTGCTGCGGTAGGTGTACTCCAGCGAGTCGGCGCCGCGGTCGATGATCGTGACGTCCTCCTGCTCCGAGCGCAGCCGCTCGATCCGGATGTTGATCGCGTCCTCGACGGTGATGTCCTGGCTGTCGATCTGCTCGATGCGCATCACGTAGCTGTTGTTGGACGTCCCGGGCTTCTTCCACTTCAACTCGTTGGTGGCGTTGGCGTTCGTGGTCCAGCCCTTCGGCGCGGGGAAGGTGATCTCGAACTTCCCGGTGCCCAACCGCGCCCGCGGTCATCGCGATGCCGGGCTGCAGCGCCGGGTCGTCGGGGTCCTCGGCGTAGGGGTCGCGGCGCCTCGATCGGCAGCTCGGGGCGCTGGGCGGGCACCGGCGACGGGATGCCCGCGCCGATCGTCGAGTCGCGGGTCTGCGCGGACGCGGCGAAGCCGCTCCCGGCGCCGATCGCCAGGAGCGCGACCAGCACCGCAGGCCCCCGCCAGTTCATGGGGACAATCTAGCCGGCGGCCCGGAGCCGGGGCGTCCGGCGAGCGGGGAGCGCCACCTCCTACGGTGGGCGCATGCTGATCCGCAACGCCCGCCTCGTCGCCGTCACGGAGCACGTGGCGGGAGCCGTCGACGTCCGCGTCACGGACGGGCGCGTCGCCGAGGTCGGCCCCGGCCTGTCCGCCGACGGGGGCGAGTCGACGTACGACGCCGAGGGACGCTGGCTGGCCCCCGGCCTCTGGGACCAGCACGTCCACCTCGGCCAGTGGACCCTCGCGTCCGCGCGGCTCGACCTCGGCCACGCGCGGTCGAGCGCCGAGGCGGTCGCCGCGGTCCGTGAGCGGCTGGAGGAGTGGCCCGACCTGCCGGTCATCGGCTGGGGCCACCGTCCGACCGCGTGGCCCGACAACCCGGCGGTCTCCGACCTCGACGCCATCGAGACCGACCAGCCGATCGTGCTGATCGCCGGCGACGGCCACCACGGGTGGCTCAACACGATCGCCCTGCACATGCTCGCGCTGCCGACCCGCGACAGCGTCGTGGTCGAGGCCGAGTGGTTCATGGCCTACGGCCGGCTGGCCACCGTGCTCGGGTCGGACGGCACCGGGCCCGACGCCTACCGGCGCTCGATGGAGGCCGCGGCCGCGCTGGGCGTCGTCGGGCTGGTCGACCTCGAGTTCAGCGGCGGCGTCGCCGACTGGGTCGAGCGGTGGGCCGGCGGTGCCGACCTGGTCCGGATCCGGCACGCCTGCTACGCCGACGGCCTCGACGACGTGCTCGCCCGCGGGCTGCGGTCCGGCGACCCGCTGGACGGCGACCCCCGGCTGACGATGGGGCCGCTCAAGATCATCAGCGACGGCTCGCTCAACACCCGCACCGCCTGGTGCTGCGAGCCTTATGCGGAGAAGGCCGTGCCCGGTGCCGAGGAGGGCCAGCCCAACCAGACCCCGGAGGAGCTGCGGGCGCTGCTCGCGCGCGCGGCCGCCGGTGGGCTCGACGTCGCCGTCCACGCCATCGGCGACCGGGCGGTCACCGAGGCGCTGGCCGCGTTCGCCGACACCGGTGCCCGCGGCGGCATCGAGCACGTGCAGCTCACCACCCGCGACGACGTACGCCGGATGGCCGAGCTCGGCGTCCGCGCGAGCGTGCAGCCGGCCCACCTCCTCGACGACCGCGACGTCACCGAGCGGCTGTGGCCCGGTCGGGCGGAGCGGTGCTTCCCGCTGCGCTGGATGCTCGACGCCGGCGTCGACGTGGCGCTCGGCTCGGACGCGCCGGTCTCACCGCTCGACCCGTGGCTGGCGATCGCCTCGGCCGTCCACCGCTCGGGTGACGAGCGCGAGCCGTGGCACCCCGAGCAGGCCCTCACCGCCCGCGAGGCGCTGGCCGCGTCCACCGACGGCTGGGGCACGGTGGCCGCGGGACACCCGGCCGACCTGGTGCTGCTGGACGCCGACCCGCTCGACGGCGACTCCGGCCGCGAGCACGCGCTCCGGCTCCGCGGGTTCGCCGACCAGGTGGTCGCGACCTGGGTGGCGGGCGAGACGGCGTACGCACGCGACTGAGCGCGGCCACGCGATCAGGCCAGGGCCAGCGTCGCGTCCAGCACGAACGCCGGGTCCTCCAGCCGGTCGCCGTAGACCTCGCGCAGCTGGCCGACGCGGTAGCGGACGGTCTGGGCGTGCACGAAGAGCTCCTCGGCGACCGCATCGCGCCGGCCGTGGTTCAGCAGCCAGCTGCGGAGGGTGTCGGTGAGCTTCTCGGCGGTCGAGGGCCGGAGGTCCGCCAGGGGAGCGAGGACGCGGGCCCGGAGGTCGGCCCGCGCCTCGACGTCGGCGGCGAGGATCAGCGCGGCGAGGTGGTCGTCGGAGTCGACCAGGCCCTCGAGGCCGAGCGCCACGCAGCGGAGAGTACGCCGGTGGGAGGCGGCCGCCTCGAGCCACGGCGTGGACGGGCCGACGACCGCGTCGGTGCCGTCCAGCGCACGCAGCAGGGCGGGCCGCGAGCCGTCCGCCCCCGTGCTCGGCACCAGCAGCGAGGCGTGGCCGTCGGGGACCCCCGGCACGTCGTCGGTCGGCTGGAGGGTGCGCGCGTCGAGCGCGGTGAGGGCGTGCGAGACCTGCGACTCCGGCAGGATCACGGCCGTCAGGGCGCCCGGCGGCTCCCACCCGGCGCGCTCCGCCGCGGCGTTGACCGCGTCGGCCGGTGCGCCGCTGAGCAGGGCCCGGGCCAGCCGCTCGAGGTTGCGCTGGTGGACGCGACCGCTGCTCTCCAGCTCGTCGGTGTGGCCGGCGACCGAGGACGCCGAGAGCTCGTCGATGTAGGCGAAGACCAGCTCGGCGAAGCGCGCCAGCTGGCCCGCGTCGATGCCGGCGCCGACGGCCGCGCCGGCCATGTCGCGCCACGACGTGCGTGCGCCCACCCGGTAGGCGGCGAGCAGCGCCTCGACGGTCCGTCCGCTGCGGGCCTCGCCGCGGCCGAGCTGGTAGGCGCCCTCGATCGCGGGGCCGCGCGGCGCCTCGGCACCCTGTCGGGTGGCGAGGGTGAGGAAGCCGCCGAGGGCGAGCTGCACCGCCTGTCGGATCACCTCGCCCATCCGGCCGCTGAGGGCGCCCGCATAGCTGGGCACCTCCTCGATGATCGCGGCGACCGCACTGTCGGCCACCTCGGCGAGGTGCGTGCGCAGGGCGTCGGCCACTCCCGGGTCGAGGGCGACGACCGTCCGTATTTGTGTGGTCGGGCGCACAGGTTGGGTTGACATCGCGACTCCAGAGGTCGCTTTTGTTCGCTGCGAACAAGAGTCTAGCGCGGATTCACGTGCGCAGGGCAGGAACCTGACCGCCTTCTCGGGGACATTGGATCTCATGACCACGACTCTCGAGCCGCCCACCCGCGGCACCCGCGTCCGTGACCACCTGGTCCGGGTGGCCGAGGCCGCCACCACGCCCTACCTGCCGGCCGACTTCATGGACCTCTTCGCCCCGCTCCGCTCGGGTGGAGACCTCCGCGGTCGCGTCGAGTCCGTGGTCCCCGAGACCGCCGACGCGGCCACCATCGTGATCCGTCCCGGCGCCGACTGGGCCGGCCACGTGCCCGGCCAGTACCTCCGCATCGGCATCGACGTCGACGGCGTACGCCAGTGGCGCGCCTACTCGCTCACCCACGGCCCGCGCCGCGACGGCCGGATCTCCATCACCGTCAAGGCCGTCCCCGACGGCCTGGTCAGCAACCACCTCGTGCACGCGTGCCGGCCCGGCACCCTGGTGCACCTCGAGCAGGCAGCCGGCGAGTTCGTCCTCCCGCCCGCCGGCGGCAAGTTCCTGATGGTGACCGCCGGCTCCGGCATCACGCCGGTCATCGGCATGCTGCGCAACCTCTTCCCCAGCACCGACGAGGGCGTGCTCCGCCCGGTCCGCAGCGCCGACCACGACATCGTCGTGGTCCACGTGGCCCCCAGCCACCCCGACTCGATCTTCATCCGCGACCTCGAGGCCCTCGACGCGGCCGGCGCCATCCGCCTCGTCGCGAGGTACGACGACGAGCACGGCGTCCTCGACGTCGACGACCTCGCCGACCTGGTTCCCGACCTGGCCGAGCGCACCACGCTCGCCTGCGGGCCGGCCGGCCTGCTCGACGCCCTCGGCGCCCACCACGAGGCGGCCGGGATCACCCTGACCACCGAGCAGTTCCGCACGTCCCGCGTCGAGCCCGGCGAGGGTGGCACCGTCACCTTCGCCTCCGGCACCACCCTCGAGGTCGACGGCGCGACGCCCATCCTCGACGCCGCCGAGGCGGCCGGGAAGCTGATGCCGAGCGGCTGCCGGATGGGCATCTGCATGGGCTGCGTCCTCCCGCTCCGCGAGGGAAGCGTCCGCGACCTCCGCAACGGCGCCATCACCACCGCAGTCCCGGGCGAGAGCGGCGCGATCAAGGTGCAGACCTGCATCAACGCCGCCGCCGGCCCCTGCCACATCGACCACTGACCGCAGACCTCCCCCGACACCCCCAGGAGAGCGCCATGACCACCATCCAGAAGAAGTCCGTCCTCGGACAGTCCAGCCCGATCGCCCACCTCACCGAGGCCGACATCGAGCAGATCGGCGTCGAGCTCGACGCCATCCGCCAGGAGGTCCTCGACTCCCGCGGCGCGAGCGACGCGGCCTACATCCGCAAGGTGATCGACACCCAGCGCAAGCTCGAGCTCGGCTCGCGCGCAGTGCTGCTCTTCAGCGCCTTCCCGCCGGCCTGGGTGCTCGGCACGCTCGGCCTGAGCGTCTCCAAGATCCTCGACAACATGGAGATCGGCCACAACATCCTCCACGGCCAGTGGGACTGGATGCGCGACCCCAAGATCCACTCCAGCGTCTGGGAGTGGGACATGGCCTCGCCGGCCGAGCAGTGGAAGCACAGCCACAACGAGCTCCACCACACCTACACCAACGTCATCGGCAAGGACAACGACCTCGGCTACGGCATCATGCGCGTCGACGAGGACCAGACGTGGACGCCGTCCTCGCTCGCCCAGCCGATCTTCTGCTTCATCAACGCCGTGTTCTTCGAGTACGGCATCGCCGCCTACGACCTCGAGCTCGGCTCGGTGATCGCGAAGAAGCAGACCAAGGACCCCGACTTCCGCCGCCGCGCCAAGCAGGTGCTCGGCAAGATCCGCAGGCAGGCCACCAAGGACTACGTCGTGCACCCGGCCCTGTCGATCCCGACCGGCTCGTTCCTGCCCACGCTGGCGGCCAACTTCACCGCCAACGTCGTGCGCAACCTCTGGTCGAACTCCGTCATCCTCTGCGGTCACTTCCCCGAGGGCGTCGAGACCTTCGAGAAGCGCTCCATCGACGGTGAGACCAAGGGTGACTGGTACGTCCGCCAGATGCTCGGCAGCGCCAACATCTCCGGCTCCAAGGCCCTGCACCTGATGAGCGGCAACCTGTCGCACCAGATCGAGCACCACCTCTTCCCCGACCTGCCGTCCAACCGCTACGCCGAGATCGCACCGAAGGTGAAGGCGCTCTTCGACAAGTACGACCTCACCTACTGCGCGCGTCCGATGCCCCAGCAGGTCGCGTCCGCCTGGCACAAGGTCATCCGGCTGTCGCTGCCCAACGGCTGGCTCGCCACCACCACCAGGAAGAACGCGCCGCAGCAGCTCGGCATCCTCTACAAGATGGCGACCGGCGACCGTCGCACCCGCCGCCTGCTCGGTCGCAAGCTCGAGAGCGAGTCGCGCGCGATGGCGAAGGCCGCCTGAGCCACCCGGGAGCCGACCGGATCTACCCGGGAGGTGCCGGGGGTCCGCTGGACCCCCGGACCACCAGGGACAGCGGCAGCAGCACCGAGCGGGCGGCCCGCTCGGGCTCGGCGATCGCGTCGAGCAGCATCCGGGCCGCTTCGGCCCCGATCTGCTGGTGCGGGATCGAGATCGTGGTGAGCGGCGGGGCGAGCTTGTCGAGGAACGGCATGTCGTTGAAGCCGACGACGCTCATCTCGTCGGGGCACCTGATCCCGCGCTCGGCGAACACGTCGTAGCAGCCGAGCGCGATCAGGTCGTTGCCGGCCACCACGGCCGTGACGTCGGGTCGTACGTCGAGCAGCTCGCGCAGCGCGACCGCGCCGGAGTCCTCGGTCCAGTGCCCGCACGTGACGACCAGCGACGGGTCGCTGTCGAGGTCGCGGTCGCGGACCGCGTTGCGGAACGCGCGCTGCCGGGCGACACCGGTCGAGGTGGTGGCCGGGCCGGCCAGGTGGCCGATCCTGGTGTGTCCGAGGTCGGCCAGGTGGGCGACCGCCAGCTCGATGCCCGCGGCGTCGTCGGGGGTGATCGACGGCACGTCGATCCCGTCGGGGCGGCGGTTGACCATCACCATCGGCACGCCCTCGCGCTGCAGGCGGGCCAGGAGCGGGTGGTCGATCAGCGCGGTGGCCACGATCAGGCCCTCGACCTGGCGTGAGCGCAGCAGCTCGATCTGGGCGTGCTCGCGCTGGGGGTCGTTGTCGGTGTTGACGATCAGGCCGCTGTAGCCGGCCGGCTCGAGGACGTCCTCGATGCCGCGCACGATCGGCGGGAAGAGCGGGTTGGTCAGGTCGGGGATGACCAGGCCGATGGTCCCGGACTTCGACGTCTTCAGCCCGCGCGCGATCGGGTTGGGCCGGTAGCCCAGGCCCTCGGCCACCTTGATCACCCGCCGAGCCGTGTCGGCGTTGACCAGTCCACGCGTGGCGGGGTTCAGCGCGCGGGAGGCGGTCGCCGGGTGGACCCCGGCGGCGTCCGCGACGTCCCTGAGCGTGGGGGTCTGCACAGCAGGCATCCTAGGGTTCCGGACGCTCGACCGGACGGTGCCAGCGCCGCCGGGCTGCCCACGCGCCGATCCCGAGGGGCACGGACAGTGCGGCGTACGCGCCGAAGACCACCGCGAACCGGCCGGCGTCGACCAGGCCGGCGACGACGATCGCGCCGAGCGCGCTCCCCACGAACAGCGCCGCCGCGAAGAGCGAGACCACCACGGCGCGCGACCCGGGGAGCACCTCGGTGGCCCAGGTCTGGAGCGAGGAGTGCATCGCCGGCCAGGCGATGCCGAGCAGCGCGGCGACGACGACGGCGACCGCGGGCCGCTGGGAGGTGGCGATCAGTCCGGTGGCGAGGGTCGCGCACCCGCCACCGAGGAGGATCAACCGCGCGGGGTGCCACGCCAGGGAGAGCCGGCCCACCGAGGTGGAGGCCAGCAGCACGGCCAGCCCGTAGACGCCGGTGACGGCGCCGGCCACGGTCGTCGACGCGCCCGAGCTCTCCACTGCGGTGGGCAGCAGGGTCAGCGAGCCGAGCAGCACCACGCCCTCCACCAGGGCGAACAGCAGCACCAGCAGCGTGACCCGCGACCGGGAGATCGCCGCCAGCGAGACCCGCGCCGTGGTGCGCGTGCCGCTGACGGCCGGCTCCGGCAGGCGCGCCAGCAGCACCGACAGCACCAGCGCCGCGCTGCCGGTGAGGAGGAACGGCAGCCGCCAGGTGGCGACGTCCGCGAGCAGCCCGGCCCCTGCGGACGCGACCGCGGTGCCGACGGCGACGCCGACCATCAGGCCGGTGATCGCCTTCTGCCGCAGTGCAGGCGCGACCGTGTCGCCGAGGTAGATCAGGGCCGAGGGGTACGCCGCGCCGAAGAAGCCGCCGGCCAGCCCGCGCAGGATGCCGAGCACCAGCACGGTGGGCGACAGCGCGGAGACCAGGCTGAGCAGCCCGGCCGCGACCAGGCTCACCCGCAGGGTCCGGACCCGGCCGTAGCGGTCGGAGGCGAATCCCCACAGCGGCTGGCCCAGTCCGTAGACGAGGAAGTAGGCGCCGGCCGCGGTGACGACCTGGGTCAGGGGCACGTCGAGTCCGGCCGCGATGACCACCAGCATCGGCGGCATCGCGAACCGGTCGAGGGTGCTGACCAGTGGTGGTGACCTGCAGCAGGCGCTGCGGGGAGATCCGGCTCGCCGGGGCCCCGCTCACCGCCGGACCACGAGGCCCGGGTCGTCCAGGGCGTCGGCCAGCACGTCCCGGCCGTCGACCACGCGCGGCAGCCAGTGCCGGCGCAGGTCGAGCACCGTGCGCAGCGCGGCCGGGTCCACGGCGCCGTCGACGACGAGCCCGTCGACCGGGTCGGCCAGCCCGTCGACGTAGCGCCGGGCGAGGTCGTCGTCGAGGCCGAGCCGAGCGGCGGCGGCCTCGACCGCGAGCTCCGTCAGCTCACCCCCGACGATGCCGGCGGCGGCCGCGGTGAGCACGTCGGCGAGGTCGTGGCCGACCTCGAGGTGCTCGTCGCGCACGACGCAGACGACGGTGGCGAGGTAGGGGGCGAGCTCGTCGCGCACGGAGGCGACGAGCGTGCAGCCGGCGGCCTCGGCGCTCAGCTCGTTGCCGGCGCCGAGCATCGTGGCGACGCAGCCACCGTCGAGCAGGGCCTGCAGGCGCTGCGGCGTCGAGCCGAGCTTGACGACCTCGTAGTCGTCGCGGGCCAGCCCGCGGCGCTCGAGCAGCGTGAAGAGGGCGAGCGCGAACCCCGACCCCGGCACGTCCACCCCGATCGCGGCCCCGCGCAGGTCGTCGAGGACGGCGCCGGGCCGGGCCCAGACGCCGAGCCCGAGGCCGCGGTCGATGCCGGCGAGGATCCGGGCGTCGACGCGCTCGCCGAGCGGGTTGTCCGGGTCGAAGCGGTAGGCGAGGACGTTGTCGGGGTTGGTCAGCCCGACGTGCAGCTCGCCGTCGATGAGGGAGCGGAACTGGCCCGGGGACGACGGGACCGGTCGTTCGGCGACGTCGAGGCCGGCCTCCGCGAGGGCTCCGGTGCGCCGGGCGACCTCCAGGACCACCGAGGGGGTGAACGATCCCAGCTCCACCGCACGCATCTGCGCCATGCCGCCTCCTGCTGCGCCGGGCGGCGCGTCCGCAGGCACCGTACCGGAATCTGCAGTCGATTGCAGCACGCCTGCCCCCACGTGTGGTCCCGAGCGCACCTCCGGCGGGCCGATCCGCGCCCGTTGCTTGACATCGGGGGGCCCGGCGGTCAGGCTGCACTCGATTGCAGTGAACGGCGGCAGGTGCCGCCGCGGACGACCGACCGGGAGGTGGCGATGGACGAGCTGGTGGCTTCCGCCATCGCCCACTGGGGTCCCCGCTTCACGACCAACGGCGTCACGACGGCCGACTTCGCCCGCATCACCGCAGGCATCGAGCACTGGGACGACTGGTGCCGCACGTGGAGCGCGGAGGGTGCGGCGCACGAGGAGCTCGGGCGCGACGCGCTCGCCGAGGGGCGCACTCGCTCCGCCGGTGAGCACCTGGTCCGGGCAGCGGCCTACCACCACTTCGCCAAGTTCGTCTTCGTCGCCGACCTCGACCAGATGCGCGCGGCCCACGAGCGCGCGGTCGCCTGCCTCACCGACGCGTTGCCCCACCTCGACCCGCCCGGTCGCCGCCTGGAGATCCCCTTCGAGGGCTCACGCCTGGTGGCCGTCGTCCGGTCGCCGCGCGGGGAGGGCCCCCACCCCGTCGTCCTGATGCTGCCCGGCCTCGACTCCACCAAGGAGGAGCTGGTCTCGACGTCCCAGACCTTCCTCGACCGCGGCCTGGCCACCGTCGTGCTCGACGGCCCGGGTCAGGGGGAGGCGGAGTACGACCTGCCCCTGCGCGGCGACTGGGCCCCCGTCGCCGAGGTGGTCTGGGACGCGATCGGCACCCAGCCCGACCTCGACCGCAGCCGACTCGCGGTGTGGGGCGTCAGCCTCGGCGGCTACTACTCCGCGCGGGTCGCCGCCGCCCTCGGCGACCGGGTCAGTGCGTGCGTCTCGCTCGCCGGCCCCTTCAACTTCGGTGACTACTGGTCCGGACTGCCGCAGCTCACCCGCGACACCCTGCGGGTCCGCTCCCGTGCCGCGGACGACGAAGCCGCCCGGCAGCAGGCGCTCGGGCTCGACCTGACGTCCGTGGCCGCCGACCTGGTGGCGCCGTTCCTGATCGTCTTCGGCCGACGCGACCGGCTGATCCCGTGGGAGAACGCCGTCCGGATGCGCGACGCCGTCTCCGGGCCGACCTCGCTGCTGATGCTCGAGGACGGCAACCACGGCTGCGCCAACGTCTCCGAGCAGCACCGTCCGATCACCGCCGACTGGCTGGCCGCGCGCCTGCTGGGCGGACCCGAGCCACTCCTCCCCACCTCGAAGGCAGGCTGAAGATGAACACCACCGACGCGCACACCCCCGGCTCCGTCCGGATCGGCTGGATCGGCGCCGGCCGGATGGGTGCCGCGATGGCCACCCGGCTGGCCCGGGCGGGCGAGGACGTCACCGTCTGGAACCGCACGCGCGCCAAGGCCGAGGCGCTGACCGGGGTCGGCTGTGCCGTCGCCGACACGATCGCCGACCTGCGCGGGCTCGACGTGGTCTTCACCATGGTCTCGACCCCCGCCGACCTGGCGCAGGTGCTCACCGGTGAGGACGGCCTGCTGGCCGACCCGGACCAGGTCCCGGGCTGTGTCGTCGACTGCTCGACCGTCTCCACCGACTCGTCCGCCGCGATGCGGGCTGCGTGCGAGGAGCGCGGCGTCGCCTTCCTGGCCTCGCCGGTCAGCGGCAACGGCAAGGTCGTCCTCGCCGGAGGACTCAGCCTCGTCGTGTCCGGCCCCGAGGAGACCTACGAGCGGGTGGCCCCGCTGCTGGCCCACCTCGGCAAGGGAGCGACCTACGTCGGCGAGGGCGAGCTGGCCCGACTGGCGAAGATCTGCCACAACGTCATGCTCGGCGTCGTCACCCAGAACCTCGCCGAGATCACCGTGCTCGCCGAGAAGGGCGGCATGTCGCGCGCGGCGTTCCTGGAGTTCCTCAACAAGTCGGTGATGGGCTCGGTCTTCACGACCTACAAGAGCCCGGCGTTCGTCCACCTCGACTACACCCCGACCTTCACCCCGGTGCTGCTGCGCAAGGACTTCGACCTCGGCTTCGCGGCCGCCCACGAGCTCGACGTACCGATGCCGGTCGCTGCCGCCGCGGCCGCCGCCGTGCAGGGCACCGTCAGCGGCGGCCGGATCGACGAGGACTTCGCGATCCTGCTCGACCAGCAGGCGATGCTCTCGGGCCTGGAGCTCAAGCCGGAGGACGCCTTCGTCGACGACGGCCTGTCCGCGGCCGAGGAGGCATGACCGTGAGCACCGCGGGTCGTCCCCTGTCGGCGCCGGGACACATGGGCGTCGACTACGAGGAGCGGGTCGACTTCGACCGGCTCCGCAAGTACCGCATCGGCCGGGCCCGCGAGGCGCTCGAGTCGAGCGAGTGCGGGGCGTTCCTGCTGTTCGACTTCTACAACATCCGCTACACGACCCAGACCTGGATCGGCGGGGCGCTCGGCGACAAGATGATCCGCTACGCGCTGCTCGCCCGTGGCAAGGACCCGGTCCTGTGGGACTTCGGGTCGGCGGTCAAGCACCACAAGATCTACTCGCAGTGGGTGCCGGAGGAGAACTACCGCGCCGGCTTCCTCGGCTTCCGCGGCGCGGTCGCCCCGTCGGTCGGGCTGATGGTGGATGCCGTCGCGGAGATCAAGTCGCTGCTGGTCGAGGCCGGCGTGGCCGACCTGCCGGTCGGCATGGACCTCGTCGAGCCGCCGTTCCTGTTCGAGATGCAGAGGCAGGGGCTCACCGTCGTCGACGCGCAGCAGCTGATGCTCGACGCGCGCTGCATCAAGAGCCACGACGAGATCACCCTGCTCAACCAGGCCGCCGCGATGGTCGACGGCGTCTACCAGGACATCACCGAGGCGCTGAAGCCCGGTGTCCGGGAGAACCAGATCGTCGCGCTCGCCAACCAGCGGCTCTACGAGATGGGCTCCGACCAGGTCGAGGCCGTCAACGCGATCTCCGGGGAGCGCTGCAACCCGCACCCGCACAACTTCACCGACCGGCTGATCCGCCCCGGCGACCAGGCGTTCTTCGACATCATCCACTCCTTCAACGGCTACCGGACGTGCTACTACCGCACCTTCGCGGTCGGCAGCTCGACGCCGTCCCAGCGCGATGCGTACACGAAGGCGCGCGAGTGGATGGACCGCGGCATCGCGGGGATCGCGGCCGGCGTCGGCACCGATGAGGTGGCTGCCCTGCTGCCCAAGGCCGAGGAGTTCGGCTTCGGCAGCGAGATGGAGGCCTTCGGCCTGCAGTTCGCCCACGGTCTCGGCCTCGGGCTGCACGAGCGTCCGATCATCTCGCGGCTCAACTCGATGAAGGAGCCGGTCGAGCTGAAGGTCGGCATGGTCTTCGCCCTCGAGACCTACTGCCCCGCCTCCGACGGCGTCTCCGCGGCCCGGATCGAGGAGGAGATCGTCATCACCGAGGACGGACCCAAGGTGATGACCCTCTTCCCGGCCCAGGAGCTCTTCGTCACCAACCCCTACTGATCTCCCGCACGCTCACCCGAAAGGCCCACCGTGGCTGACTTCTCGCTCTCCTCCATCACCGACCTCCCGCTCGACCTGTGGGTCGGCGGCGTCGCCCGGGCCGCGTCGGACGACGGCCGCTTCGACGTGCTCGACCCCGCGACCGGCAAGGTCATCACCTCGGTGGCGAACGGCACGGTCGACGACGCGATGGCCTGCGTCGAGGCGGCTGACGCGGCAGCCGCGTCGTGGGCAGCCACGTCTCCCCGCGAGCGGTCCGAGATCCTGCGCAAGGCGTTCGAGCTGATGACCGCGCGCGCCGAGGAGATCGCCCACCTGATCTCGTTGGAGAACGGCAAGGCACTGCCGGACGCCCGGGGCGAGACGGCCTACGCCGCCGAGTTCTTCCGCTGGTACGCCGAGGAGGCGGTGCGCGCGTCGGGCACCGTGATGACCGCCCCGTCGGGGGCCAACCGGATCCTCGTCCTCCAGCAGCCGGTGGGCATCGCGGTGCTGGTGACGCCGTGGAACTTCCCCGCCGCGATGGCGACCCGCAAGATCGGCCCGGCTCTCGCGGCCGGCTGCACGGTCATCCTCAAGCCGGCCTCGGACACGCCGCTGACGGCGCTGCTGATGGCGAAGATCCTCGCCGACGCAGGCGTCCCCGAAGGCGTGGTGTCGGTGCTCCCGGCTCGTCGCTCGGGCGCCGTGGTCTCGGCGATGGTGCACGACCCGCGGGTCCGCAAGCTGTCCTTCACCGGCTCGACCGAGGTGGGCCGGGTGCTCCTCAAGGAGGCGGCCGACCAGGTGGTGAACTGCTCGATGGAGCTCGGCGGCAACGCGCCGTTCCTGGTCTTCGAGGACGCTGACATGGACGCCGCGATCGACGGCGCGATGATCGCCAAGATGCGCAACGCCGGCGAGGCCTGCACCGCGGCCAACCGGTTCTACGTCCACGCCGACGTCGCCGAGGACTTCAGCCGCCGGCTCGCCGAGCGGATGAAGGCGCTCACCGTCGGCCCCGGCACCCACGACGACACCCAGGTCGGCCCGCTGGTCAACGAGGAGTCGGCCGCCAAGGTCGACGAGCTGGTCAGGGGCGCGGTCTCGGCCGGCGCGCGGGTCGTGCTCGGCGGTGAACGCCCGGACCGCGAGGGCTTCTACTACTCACCGACCGTGCTGCTCGACGTACCCCGCGGTGCGGACATCCTGGGGGAGGAGATCTTCGGCCCGGTCGCCCCGGTGCTGACCTTCACCGACGAGGACGACGCGATCGCGATGGCCAACGACACCGAGTACGGGCTCGTCTCCTACGTCTACACCCGCGACCTCGCCCGCGGCCTCCGCGTCAGCGAGCGCCTCGACGCGGGCATGGTCGGGCTCAACCGCGGACTGGTCTCCGACCCCGCCGCTCCGTTCGGCGGCACCAAGCAGTCGGGCATCGGCCGCGAGGGTGGGCACGAAGGCATGCTCGACTACATGGAGAGCAAGTACGTCGCTGTGGCGTGGTGACGTCAGGCACCCGGCGCTAGCCTCGAGCGGGTGAGGACACTTCTGGTGGCGACCGCGACGGGCCTCGTCGTGGCGCTCACGGGCGGTTGCGCCTTCGATGGCGACTCGACCGGATCGGGCGACCGCGAGGGCGCCGGGGTCACCGACGACTCCGCTCCGCCGGCTCCGGAGACGCCGTCCACCCCGGCACCCCGATCAGGGGGCGCCGTCGCCGACAGCGAGGCGTGCGAGGAGGTGCGCGCCGGCATCGACGCCTTCAACGCCGGTGGCTTCGACGAGACGGTCGAACACTTCGAGGCGGCACTCCCCCTGGCCGAGGCACAGGACGACGGCTCGGTGCAGGCGCGTCAGCTCGTCGCGGCCGTGCGCTACTACGCCGAGCTCGACGCGGGGCTCTACCCCGATGCGGCGCGGACCTCGCCGGTGTTCGCGAAGTACAAGGCGATCACGCTCGGCCAGTGCCTGCCCGTCGACGGCGAGGCGACCGAAGCACCCGGCACCGACATCTAGGTCGCGCGGCGGCGGCACTGGAAGACTGCGCTTCATGAGGGAGAGGGCGCCGACCGCGGAGGAAGCGGAGTTCCTCGGCCATCTCGTGGGGCTGGTTCCCGGCACTCAGGACGGGTACTACGCCGACGAAGACGGCGCACTGTGGATGACTGCGTCCTACGCCGACACCGTCAACGGATTCGTCGTGGCCACGTGGCGGGTCGACTTTGACGGGACCGAGCTCGTTGCTGGTCGAAGCCGGACACAGCTCAACCGCGATGACGGCATCCGGTGGCGTGCCACCGGGACGAGTCTGGGACGGCCGGACGGGGCTCAGGACGCCGCTCGCCTGGCAGCCGAGTGGTTCCGAGCTGTCACCCAAGGACGGACGTCGTATAGCCGTCCGGGCGAGCTGTGATCACAAAGCTGATCAGATGGATCGCGAAGACGACACGTGGGGGGCTGGTACGTCCAGGAGTGCCTGCGGTCCTCAGGCGGGGAGGAGCGCGATCGCCTCGATCGAGACGAGGAGTCCCCGGGGGAGTCTCACGTTCGCCGGCGCGGAACGTGCCGGCGGCGGGTCGGGCATGAACCTCGCGTAGACCTCGTTGAGCTTCGCGAAGTCGTCGACGTCGGCGTAGAAGATGGTGGTCTTCACCAGGTCGGACAGGGACGCGCCCGCGGCCTCGAGGACGGCCGAGATGTTGAGCAGTGCCTGCTCGGTCTGGGCCTCGATGCCGTCGGCCACGTCGCCGGTCGCCGGGTCGATGCCTGCTGTGCCCGAGCAGAAGACGAAACCGCCCGCGACGATCGCCTGGCTGTAGGGGCCGAGGGCCCCGGGCGCTGCGTCCGTCTCGACGGCAACCCGTGCCGGCCTGCTCTCGTCACTCATGCAGCGAGACTAGAGAGCCCGACCGGGGTTCGGCCAGAGTCACGGACCACCGCGCCAGTGGTCGATGCGGCGATGGTCGGGCATGAACCCGTGTCGTACGCCCCAGAGCACGGCCTGGGTCCGGCTCTCGACGTCGATCTTGCGGTAGAGCCCGCGGATGTAGGACTTGACCGTGTTGGGGCTCAGGTAGGTCAGCGCTGCGACCTCGGCGTTGTTCTTGCCCTGCGTGATGAGGGCGAGGATCTCGGCCTCGCGGTCGGACAGGCCCTCGCTGCGGCCGGGCCAGTCCCCGGCGGTGGTGCGGGTCGTCCTCGTCGAGGGCTCGCCCATCACGGTCTCCCCGGCGTGGACGGCCTCGAGGGCACCCACCAGCTCGCGGGCGGACAGCGCCTTGGACAGGTAGCCGTCAACGCCGAGGTCGCGCGCCATGTCGAGGAGGTCGGGGTGGAAGTTCCACGTGTAGATCACGACCTTCCCGGCGCGCGGGTTGTCGATCAGTGTCTTGACCTCGTCGTGGTCGGACTCCGGCTGGGCGAACGAGTCGTAGAGGGCGACGTCCACGTCGTCGACCAGCGGCTTGTTGGTGTCGAGCTCCGCCACGACGACGCGGTCACGGTAGGGCTCCAGCATGTTGGCGACCCCGACCACCACGACGTCGTAGTCGTCGACGATGGCGACCTGGATGGGAGCGCTCGGGGTACTCACAAGGTGAGCCTAACCCACCCTGGGGTGTGTTTGACACCTCCCGGGGGTGGTTGATTTACCCCAAGGGCCGCCACCCGTGGCCCTCGAACGGAAGGCACCCTCATGCTCGGACTCATCCTGACCATCATCGTGGTCGGCGCCATCGCCGGCTTCGTGGCCCGACTGCTCGTGCCCGGACGCCAGGACCTCTCGGTCGTGGCGACGATCGTGCTCGGCATCGTCGGCTCACTGATCGGAGGCATGCTCGGCTACCTGCTCTTCGGCAAGGACGCCGACGACGGCCTCTTCCAGCCCGCCGGGATCATCGGCTCGATCATCGGCGCGGTCATCGCCCTGGTCATCTGGCAGATGTCGCAGCGCCGCAGCTCGGCCCACGTCTGATCGATCCCTCGGGGAGCACGCCGGAGCCACACACGCTGTGGCTCCGGCGTCCTCGTGTCGGGCGGTCACAGGGATCCTGGTTTCGTGACGGGCGCTGCGCGCCCTCCTCAACCACCGGAGGACACCGCGCCCTCCTCAACCAGTGGGCGCGCAGCTCCACGCCGACCTCGCCGAGGCCGGGCGCGACGACCTGCCACGAGCCACCGGCGCTGATGTCGACGGGCGGGACCACGGACCCGGTGATGACCACGTCGCCGGCCTCCAACCCAGCCCCGCCAGAGGCGAGGGTCGAGGCGGCCGACGCGAGGATCGCGCCGAGCGAGCCTGTCAACGAGAACGGCGTCGACGTCGAGGTGACCTCCGACCCGTCGCACAGCACCGAGAAGGACAGGTCGGGCGGCAGCGACGACACCTCGGGGCCGAGCAGCACGTGCCGGTGGAAGATGTTGTCGGCCAGGATCTCCCCGATGTCCGTCGGCGCGAACGAGAGGTCGGCGAGCTCGATCGCGACCGACCACCCGGAGACGGCCGCCAGGGCCTCGGCGGGTGACGCCGACGGCCCGACGGACGAGCCGAGGTGGACCGCCACCTCGGCCTCCAGCAACGGTTTCGTCCACCCCGCGACGGACACCGAGGAGCCCGACGCCAGCGCGAGGTCACGGGTCAGGAAGCCGACCAGAGGCCGGTCCGTCCCGAACGTGGCAAGAGCAGCCGGCGCCCCGAAGCCGAGCTTCCACCCGAGCGGCTCGGCCCCGGCGGCGAGCGCGGACGACCGCAGCGCCAGCATCCGCGTCGTACCAGCCGCGATCCGCGGGTCGAGGCTCACGACGGGTCGTCGGCCGGGTCGTCGAAGCTGTCGTCCGGACCCGGCATCCCGTAGCCGGCGGCGGCCAGGGAGCCGGCTCCGCTCCAGCCCCAGATCAGCAGCACGTCCTCGTCGCCGGTGTTGACGAAGCCGTGGTAGTTGCCGCGCGGCGTGAAGATGACGTCGCCGGCCTGCGACGGCTCGCGCCCCTGGTTGGTGTGGATCTCGCCGCGACCCGACATCACCACGAGGAACTCGTCGGCGTCGGTGTGGAGGTGGCGGTCGTGGCGGGCGCCGGGCGGCAGCACGGTGCGGCCGACGGTGAGGCCGTCGGAGCCGCCGCGCTCGGAGTTGATGAGGTACTGCACCTGCATGTCGATCCAGCCCTCCTCCTCGCGCAGGCCCTGCTCGAGGGGTACGTCGTCGACGGTGGTGCGGAACGGGGGCTGGGGGTCGGTCATCGGGTCTCCACTCCTGCGGCTCGGCGGTAGACGTCAGCGACGCTGACGAGGAAGTCACGGTCGGCGAGCTCGCTGCTGCGGGCGGCGCTGAGCATCTCGCTGGCGGCCGAGCAGGTCGGCAGCATCACCCCGAGGCTGCGGCCGAGCTCCTGGGCGAGCACGAGATCCTTCTGCTGGAGCTCGACGTCGGCGAAGACGTTGTCGTCGTCGACGAGCAGCGGCGCGCGATAGCCGATCACCGGCGAGGCGATGACGCTCTTGAGCGCGGCGTCGACCACTGCAGCCCGGTCCACGCCGGCCTTCTCGACCAGGGTCACCGCCTCCGCGAAGGCCGTCACCGACACCACGAGCGACAGGTTGATCGCGACCTTGGTGAGGATCGCGTGGCCGTTGGGCCCGATGTAGGTGACCTTGGGGCCGATCGCGTGCAGCAGCGCCTCGACGTGGTCGTACGCCGACCGCTCCCCGCCCACCATCACCGACATCTGGCCCGCGGCCAGCGTCGCCGGCGAGCCGGAGACCGGGGTGTCGAGGTAGCGGGCGCCGGTGGCGGCCACCTCCTCCGACAGCGCCACGCTCCGCTCCGGGGCGATCGTGCTGAGGTCGGCCCAGACCTTCCCGGAGCCGAGTCCGGCGAGCAGGCCGTCGTCACCGTGGGCCGCGCCCTCGATGGCCGCGGTGTTGGTGAGCATCGTGAAGACGACGTCGCACTGCTCGGCGACCTCGCGGGGCGTGTCCGCCCAGCCCATCCCGGCGTCGAGGAGGTCCTGCGCCTTGCTCTTCGTCCGGTTCCACCCGACCACGGTGTGGCCCGCGTCCATCAGGCGTCGGGCGATCCCGGAGCCCATGGCCCCGAGCCCCACGAATCCCACGCGTGCGATGTCGTCGTACATGCCTCGCTCCTCTCGGTCTGTCACGTCCGGTGCCTGTCCAGGAAGTCGACGATCACGGCCAGCGCCTCGCGCTGCACGTCGTCGACCTGCGCCACGCCGTCGGCGTCGGACTCGGGGTAGATGTAGCCGTGCACGTCGTGCGACCACGAGCGCCACTCGGCGTCGTCACGCTTCTCGGCGAGCAGCTCGTAGGTCAGCCGGAAGATGCCCTGCAGCTCGTCCTCGTCGCGGCCCAGCACCAGCACCGGGATGTCCACGCCGTCCAGCCGCGCCGACACCTCGTCGGGGTCGGCCACCCGGGCGCGGGCGCGCTCGGTGCTGCGGATCTCCATGCTCTCGATGTCGCGCAGGCCGCCGTCGCTGGTCACCGTCGGTACGTCGTCGAGGCGCAGGGTGAGCAGCTCGTGCGAGGCCGGCTCGGCCGCGACGCCGGCGCGCAGCAGGCCCGGATAGTGCGACAGCAGCTTGAAGAGCATCTCGCCGGCGTGGCTGACGCCGACGTGGAAGAGCCGGTCCGCGTCGATCGCCGGGTGGGTGGCGACGTGGCGCAGGATCGCGACCTCGTCCTCGTACTCCAGCGGCGCACGGTTCATCAGGCCCATGCCCTGGCGCACGGTCGTCCGCAGCGCCCCGCCGCTCTGGTAGCCGAGCTCGACCTCCGTGCGGTAGCGGACCCACGCGCAGGCATAGCCCGCCTCGAGGAGCACGTCGGTGACGTGGCGGAAGCGATGGACCCGGTCCTGCAGCCAGCGGTGCCGCCGCCCCCGTTGCCGTAGGCGACCAGCACGAAGGGATGCGGCCCGGGGCCGTCAGGCAGCCGCAGGGCGTAGGGCGTGTAGAGGCCGTCGAGGGTCTCCGCCATCAGGTAGTGCGCCGGCCGGTCGGAGCCGGCCAAGGGCTCGATCGCGACGGGGGTCGTCGGTGACCCCCAGTCGGCAATGCTCACCTGGCCACACCGTCGGCAAGACCCGCGGTGGAGTCGATGCCCTCGACGTCGTACTCCTGGTGTCCGATGCCGATCAGCCGGATCCACGACTGCTGGCCGAAGGTCAGCGCGACGAAGCAGCCGAGCTCGACCAGCTCGCGCTCGGTGAAGTGCGCGTGCAGCCGCGACCAGAGGGTGTCGAGGTCCTGCTCGCCCCACGCGATCGCCTGGGCATAGGCCAGCGCGGCCTTCTGGCGGTCGTCGTAGGACTCGGCCGACTCGAAGTTGAGCAGCTCGTCGTCTGCGTACTCCGGCAGTCCCGCCGAGGTGGAGCGCTGGTTGCCGCAGAACTGGCAGTTGGTGGTGCGGGTGATGTAGAGCCGGCACAGCTCCTTGATCGCGTGGTCGAGCTCGCCGGAGCGGAAGGTCGCCTCCCAGTAGCCGCTGAAGGTCTTGAACACCTCGGGGGCGTGCGCGCGGACCGCCGACGACTCCGGGCGCGGCGTCCCGAAACGTGCCGAGCGCTCCATCTCCGCCCGCATCTCGTCGTCCATCTCGGACATCGGGACATAGCTGATCCTGGGCACTGGGGTGTCTCCTCTAGTCGGTGGCTTCGATGGCGCGGACGATGGCGGTGGGGTCGAGCGGGAGGTCGCGGACGCGGACCCCGAGCGCGCGGTGCACGGCGTTGGCGATCGCGGCGGACGTCGGCCCCTGGGCGGCCTCGCCGGCTCCGATCGAGGGCGCGTCGCTGTCGACGAGGTGGACGCTGACCTCGGGCGTCTCGGAGAAGCGCAGCACCGGGTAGGCCTCCCAGTCGGTGCCGAGCAGCCGGCGCCGGTCGAAGGGCATCCGCTCCTTGAGCGTCCACGACGTGGCCTGGGTGGCGCCGCCCTCGAGCTGGTTGCGCGCGCCGTCGGGGTTGACCACCCGACCGATGTCGGCGACGACCAGCAGCCGCTTCACGACGACCTCGCTGGTGACCTCGACGTCGGCGACGATCGCGCAGTAGGCGCCGCGGTCCTTGTAGCGGGCGTAGGCCAGGCCCCGTCCGGTGTCCTCGGGCAGCTCCTCGTCCCAGCCGGCGAGCCGGGCGGCCTCGGCGACGACGTGCCTGGCCCGGGGGTCGGTGAGGTGGTCGAGCCGGAACGCCACCGGGTCGAGCCCGGCGACCTCGGCCAGCTCGTCCATGAACGACTCGATCGCGAAGACGTTGAGGTGTGCTCCCAGCGAGCGCATCGCCGAGGTGCGCAGCGGCGAGTCGGTCTTGCGGTGGCCGACCACGCGCCGCGGCCCCACGTCGTAGGCGGGCACGGCGTTGCGCGTCGTGCCGCCGCCGGCGGCCGAGGGTGGGTCGGTCGCCGGCGGCAGCAGCACGGGGGTGGCGAGGTCGGCGCCTGCGAGCAGCCCGGGGTTGCCGGCGAAGCCCGGTCGCGCCGTGTGGCCCTGGCTCCAGACGTCGTAGGACCAGCCGGCGATCCGGCCCTCGGACAGGCCGGCCCGCACGGTCGCCGTCATCGCCGACGACAGCGGACCCCAGGTCAGCTCGTCGGGCCGGGTCCACCGCAGCAGCACAGGCCGACCGGGCACCGCGCGGGCCAGCAGCACCGCGTCGAAGGCGGCGTCGTCGGCGGCGTTGTGGCCGTAGCAGCCGGCGTTCTCGACGTGCTCGACCACGACGGTCGCCGGGTCGAGGTCGAGGGTCGCCGCGATCGCGTCGCGCAGTCCGTGGATGCCCTGGCTGTGCGACCGGACGTGCACTCCCGCGTCGTCCCAGACCGCCAGGCCGACGCTGGGTGCGATGGAGGCGTGGGTCAGGAAGGGGCGCGAGTACGACGCCTCGGTGACGGCAGCGTCGGACGCGGGAGCGCCGACCTCGTCGAGGACCGGCACCTCCTCGTGGGTGCCGTCGCGGAGCCAGCCGGGGAGGTCGTCGGCGTCGGGAAGCAGGTCGCGCTCGTCCCACGTCGCGTCGCGGGCGAGCCGCTCGAGCGCCCGGTCGACGTCGGCCTCGCGCTCGCCGACCACGCCGAGGAAGGAGCCGTCGCGCACCAGAGTCGCGCCCGCGGCCTTCCAGCCGTCGGGGATCGACCGCAGCACTGCCCCGACCGACGGCGGCCGCAGCACCCGCCCGTGGAGCAGGCCGTCGGGACGCAGGTCGGCGAGGAAGCGCGGCCGGCCGAGGACCTTGTCGGGCAGGTCGAGCCGGGACACGCTCCGGCCGACCGCCAGCGCGGCGACCGGACCGAGGGGCTCCACGGTCGTCAGGTCGAGGTCGGGGTCGAGGTCGGCGAGGCGGGCGACGTAGTCCTCGATCGGCGACGTCGGGCCGGCCAGTGCGCGCACCGCACCGCCGACGTGCGCCAGCGCGGGCCCGGTCTGCAGCACCGAGAGGCTGCCGGCGGTCAGGCCCTGGTCGGGGCCGAGCCCGGTGTGCGGGGCCACCATCCGGATCCGCTCGAGCGGGAGGTCGAGCGCGTCGGCGGCGAGCTGGGCGAGCGCGGTGGCGATGCCCTGGCCGAGCTCGGCCTTGCCGACCCGGACCTCCACGACGGCTCCGTCCGGTCCACCTCCCACCGCCAGCCAGCTGCCGAGCCGGGGGTTGGTGACGATGTGGGGAGGCACGTCCGTCGTGGGGGAGGTGTTCATGCGGAGGGTTCCCGGGCGGCGAGGACCGCGTCGACGATCCGGCGGTGGGCGCCGCAGCGGCAGAGGTTGCCGTCGAGGGCCTCGGCGACGCGCGCGGCGTCCGCGTCCGGCTCCTCGTCGAGCAGGGCAGCGGCGCGGACCACGATGCCGGAGATGCAGAAGCCGCACTGGGCGGCCTGGCGCTCGAGGATCGCGCGCTGGACCGGGTGCGGTGCGCCGTCGGCGGACAGTCCCTCGACGGTGGTGACCGAACAGCCCTCGGCCTGCCACACCGGGGTCTGGCAGGACGGTACGACGACGCCGTCGAGGCGGACGTTGCAGGCGCCGCACAGCCCCTGGCCGCAGCCGAAGCGCGTGCCGACCAGGCCGAGGTCGTCGCGCAGCACGGTGAGCAGAGGCGTGTCCGGGTCCCCGGCCACGTCGACGGCGACGCCGTTGACCTCGAAGCCGGTCACTCGTAGACCTCCGGGTGGTGCGAGAGCTCGATGCGGGTGCGCCGGATGTGGCCGCCGAGGAAGCGCTCGCCGTCCTCGGGGTCGCGCCGCACCACGGCGTCGAGGATCAGCCGGTGCTCGGAGTTGACCACCCACATCCGGCTGCGGCCGCCGAGCGCGACGAAGGCGCGGCGGTAGTGCTGCGTGGAGTTCCAGAGCCGGGTCACGTTGGACATCAGGGGGTCGAGGTCGCAGCCGGAGTAGGTGAGCATGTGGAACTCGCGGTCGAGGTCGAGGAACTTCTCGAGGTCGTCGTTGTCCTCGATCCGCTGCTGGACCTCCTCGAGCTGCGCATGCTCGTCCGGGCCGAGCCGCGGCATGCTCTCGGTCAGCGCCAGCGGCTCCAGCCGCTCGCGCATCCGGTAGACCACGTCGACCTCGTGGGGGGAGAGCCGCGGCACCCGCGCCCCCTTGCGGGCCTCGTGCTCGGTCAGGCCCTCGGCCTCCAGCATCCGCAGCGCCTCGCGCACCGGGAGCCGGCTCGCACCGAGCCGCTCGGCGATGTCCTCCTGGCGGATGCGCATCCCCGGCTTCAGCTCGCCGGAGAGGATCGCCTCGCGGAGGTAGGCCGCCACGCGGGTGCTGCCGATCGGATCGGGCGTCTGCTCAGTCATGACGGGGATTCTCCCGGTCCCAGCGCTTGCCGTCCGGGGCGGAGACCAGCTCGAGCTGCATCCCCCACGGGCTGAGGAAGTAGATCCAGCGGTTGCCCTCGGCCGGTCCGCGGCTCGCGGTCGGCCCGTCGAGCACCTCCACGCCGGCTGCGCGCAGGTGGTCGACGGCGGCGTCCAGGTCGTCGACGTAGAGCGCGAGGTGGTGGCCGCCGACGTCGCTGTTGCGCGGGGGCTGCTCGCGCTGGTCGGGAGCGGAGTAGTGGAAGACCTCGAGGAGGGTCTCGCCGCCGAGGCGGAACCAGCGGTTCTCGACCATCACGGTGTCGGGGTGGACGGCCAGGTGGCGGGTCATCCAGTCGTCGCCCTCGTCCGGGTGGGAGAAGGGGCCCAGGGAGTAGAGGAACTCGCAGCCGAGGACGTCCACCAGGAACCGGTGGGCCTGCTCGAGGTCCGGCACGGTGAATCCGACGTGGTCGACGCGACGCAGGCCGGGCAGCGCCATCCTCGCCTCCTTGGATCCAAGATGCTGTGAATGCCAGCAAAGCACGCCTGCGGATGTGGTGTCCATCACTCATGGGTCTAGATTCTGGATCCAATCATGTGTCACAGTGGCGATCGCCACCAACGAGGAGAGCCATGCCGCAGCACCGCCCGCTCACGCCCGCGGCCCCCTGGGTCGAGGTCGTCGCGACCGACGAGGACTGGGACGCAGCCGACCCGCAGCTGCTCCGGACGTTCTTCGCCCAGCTGGTCTGGATCCGCGCCTTCGAGCAGCACGTCCTCGACCTGTCCGGGGTCGGGCTGATCCACGGGCCCGCCCACTCCAGCATCGGCCAGGAGGGTGGCGCCGTCGGGTCGGTGCTCGCGCTCCGCAGCGACGACTCCGTCAACGGCTCGCACCGCGGCCACCACCAGTTCCTCGCCAAGGCGCTCCACCACGTCACGCCCGGGGGCATGGACCCGCTCGCGCCGCCGTCCGACGAGGTCCGTGACGTGCTGCTGCGCACGCTCGCCGAGATCGCCGGCCTCGACCGCGGCTGGAGCCACGGCCGCGGTGGCTCGATGCACCTGCAGTGGAAGGCGGCCGGGGCGATGGGCACCAACGCCATCGTCGGCGGTGGCGTCCCCCAGGCGGCCGGCTTCGCCTTCGCCCACCAGCGCTCGGGCACCGACGCGGTCTCGGTCACCTACTTCGGCGACGGCGCGGTCAACATCGGCTCCACCCTGGAGACGATGAACCTGGCCGGCGCGTGGGCGCTGCCGGTCTGCTTCTTCATCGAGAACAACCGCTACGCCGTGTCCACCTCCGTCGAGGAGGCCACCGCCGAGCCGCGGCTCTCCGCCCGGGGGATGGGCTTCAACCTCGCGTCCTGGAAGGTCGACGGGCAGGACCCGCTCGCCGTCCACCTCGCGATGTCGGAGGCCGTCGAGCACATGCGGGCCGGACGCGGCTCGACCGTCGTCGAGGTCGACACCTATCGCTTCTTCCACCAGAACGGCGGCTTCGCCGGCAGCGCCTTCGGCTACCGCGAGAAGGAGGAGGAGGCGACCTGGCGTCGCCGCGACCCGTTGACGATCACGTCCGGGCACCTCGAGCGGCTCGGCCTCCTCGAGGCCGGCGACGCCGAGCGCGCCCTGGCGCAGGCCAAGGCCGTGATGGAGGAGATCGGCGGGGTCCTGCTGGAGCCCGTCCCCGGCGGCAAGCCCGGCCAGCGCCAGATCCGGGCCGCCGAGTGGCCCGACCCCTCGTGGGTCGACGTCGGCGTCCGCGGCGACCTCACCGAGATGGACGACGCCCCGGTGGTCGCCGCCGAGGGTCACGCCGTGCCGGTCAAGGACATGAAGCTCGTCGAGTCGATCGCGGCCGTCCTCGGTCGGCGGATGGAGACCGATCCCGGCGTGGTGGTGATGGGCGAGGACGTCCACCGCCTCAACGGCGGCACCAACGGCGCGACCCGTGGCCTCACCGAGCGCTTCCCCGACCGCGTGCTCGGCACCCCGATCAGCGAGAACGCCTTCACCGGACTGGCCTGCGGTGTCGCCCTGGACGGTCGGTTCACCCCGGTCGTGGAGTTCATGTACGCCGACTTCATGTGGGTCGCCGCCGACCAGCTCTTCAACCAGGTCGCCCGCGCCCGCCACATGTACGGCGGCGACGGCGCGGTCCCCCTCGTGCTGCGCAGCAAGGTCGCGATGGGCACCGGCTACGGCTCCCAGCACTCGATGGACCCCGCCGGGATCTTCGCCACCTCGGCCGGCTGGCGGATCGTCGCGCCCACCACGCCCTACGACTACGTCGGCCTGATGAACACCGCGCTCCGCTGCCAGGACCCCGTCCTGGTGCTCGAGCACGTCGACCTCTACAACGCCGTCGGCCCGGGCCCCGTCGACGACCTCGACTACTGCCTGCCCGTCGGCAAGGCCGCGATCCGCCGCGAGGGCTCGGACGCCACGATCCTCACCTACCTCGGGATGGTGCCCTTCGTGCTCGAGGCGGTCGAGGAGTTCGAGCAGGTCGACGCCGAGGTCATCGACCTGCGCTGGCTCGACCGCGCCAGCATCGACTGGGACACCATCGAGGCCAGCATCACCAAGACCAACCAGGTGCTCATCGCCGAGCAGGGCGCCGTCGGCACGTCCTACGGCGGCTGGCTGGCCGACGAGATCCACCGCCGGTTCTTCGACCTGCTCGACGCCCCGGTCCGGCGCGTCACCGGCTCGGAGGCCTCGCCCAGCATCAGCAAGGTGCTGGAGCGCGCGGCCATCGCCCAGAAGGACGAAGTCATCGCCGAGCTCACCGAGATCGCGAGGTACTGACGTGCCCCGGGTGCTGCGGATGCCGAGCGTCTCCGCCAACGCGACCGAGGCCGTCCTCGCCGAGTGGCTGGTGGCCGAGTCGGCGGAGTTCGCCGTCGCGGACTCGCTCGCGACGGTGGAGACGGACAAGGCGCTCGTCGACGTCGAGGCCGACGCCGCCGGAGTCCTGCTGACCACGCTGGTGACGGCCGGGACCTCCGTCGAGGTGGGCGCCCCCATCGCCGTGCTGGGCACGGTGGGCGAGCAGGTCGACGACCTCGCGGCGCTGCTCAGCGAGCTCGGGGTCGAGGGCGACCCTGCCCCGGTCGAGCGCGCCGAGCCCGACGTCGACCCCGGATCCGGGGCCCCGGTCGTCGAGCCGGCCATCCCGAGGTCGCCCCCGAGGCCTCGTCCGCACCGACGACCCCCGACCCGACCCCCGACCCGGCTGCATCCACCCGACCTCCGGGTGGACGTGTGTTCGCCAGCCCGCTCGCCCGCAGGATCGCCCGCGACGCCGGAATCGGCATCGACGACATCCCCGGCACCGGGCCCCGCAACCGGGTCCTGCGCCGTGACGTGGAGGCGGCCCTCGCGGCCCGCCGCGCCACCCCGGCGGCTCCCTCCCCGGCCGCGCAACCGGCCGCCCAATCAGCCGCCCGACCGGCTGCCCAACCAGCCGCCGCCTACGACGAGGTCCCGCACACCCGGCTGCGGCTGGCGGTGGCGGAGCGGCTCGCCTCGAGCAAGCGCGAGGCCCCCCACTTCTACGTCCGCACCACGGTCCGCGTCGAGCGGCTGCTGGCGCTGCGTGCCGAGCTCAACGACGCCCTCGACGGCGAGGTGAAGGTCTCCGTCAACGACCTCGTCGTCAAGGCGGTGGCCCTCGCCCACGAGCGGGTGCCCGACCTCAACGTCACCTGGACCGACGACGCCGTACGCCGCTGGCACACCGCCGACATCGCCGTCGCGGTCGCCACCGACCGCGGCCTGCTCACGCCCGTGCTGCGCGACGTCGGGCACCGGTCGGTCTCCCAGGTGGCGACCACGACGCGCGACCTCGCCGGGCGCGCCCGCGAGGGCCGGTTGCGGCAGGACGACCTGGAGGGCGGCTCGATCACCGTCACCAACCTCGGCATGTTCGGCGTCGAGGAGTTCGCCGCGATCATCAACCCGCCCCACGCCGCGATCCTGGCGGTCGGTGCGGTGCGCGAGGAGCCGGTCGTCGAGGACGGCTCCGTCGTCCCCGGCTCGGTGATGAGCCTGACCCTCTCGGTCGACCACCGGCCCGTCGACGGCGTCGTCGCCGCGCGCTGGCTGGCGGAGCTGACCGGGTTGCTGGAGCGCCCCGTGCGGCTGCTCGCCTGAAACGACGGCGCCAGCCGGCGCCCGGGGTCCGCAGGAGGACACCCATGCAGAAGAACGAGAACCAGGACAACCGCGAGAACGACCTGACCACCAGCGGCGGGCTGCCCCGACGCGCGGTGCTCGGCGGAGGAGCCGCCGCTGCGGCGGGGGTGCTGGGAGCCGGCGCGATGGCGGCACCGGCGATGGCCGGCCGCACCCGCGGCCAGGGCCACGGGCAGGGACACGGGCAGGGACACGACCACGACCACGGGTCCGGACCGCGGGAGTACGTCCTGACCGGCGGCTACGTCGTGTCGATGGACCCGACCGTCGGTGACCTCGACGGCGGTGACGTGCACGTCAAGGACGGTCGGATCGTCGCGGTCGGCCGCGGACTGCGGGTCCGGGGCTCCCGGATCGACGCGCGCGGGATGATCGTGATGCCCGGGCTGATCGACACCCACTGGCACCTGTGGACCACGCTGTTCCGCTCGATGTCGAGCTCGTCGCCCGCGACGGCCTACTTCGCGCTCAACGTCGCCAACGGGGTCCGGGCGTTGCCGTCCGACCTCTACCAGGGTGCCCGGCTCGCGCTCGTGGACGCCCTCAACAGCGGCGTCACGACCGTCAACGACTGGTCGCACAACCTGCGGACGCCCGACCACGCCGACGCCAACCTCCAGGCCCACCGCGAGATCGGGCTGCGGGGCCGCTTCTCCTACGGCACTCCGCAGGGCTATCCCGGGACGTCCGTGATCGACCTCGAGGACATCGCCCGGGTCAAGCGCCAGTGGTTCGACAGCGGCCGCGTGCCGCTCATGCACCTCGGCCTCGCCGGACGTCCGCCGGGGCTGGTCGGCGAGGCGGTCTTCCGCCCGGAGTACGACTTCGCGCGCGACCTCGGGCTGCCGGTCAGCTACCACGCGAACTCGACCCGCGCCCAGGGTGCGCTGGAGATGGTGCGCCAGCTGGGCGAGCAGGACATGCTCGGGCCCGACACCCAGCTGATCCACGCGCTCTACACCACCCCCGCCGAGCGGGCCGTCATCCGCGAGAGGGGAGCGAGCGTCAGCGTCTCGCCGATGTCGGAGCTGCTGATCGGCTACGGCATCTCGCCGGTCAAGGACATGGTCGACAGCGAGGTGCTGCTGACGCTCTCGGTGGACACGATGTCGCTGGTCGGGTCGGCCGACCTGTGGGCCGTGATGCGGCTGACGACCGGGCTGCACCGTGGTGTCGCCGAGCAGGAGCTCTCGATCAACACCCGCCGGGTGCTCCGGATGGCCACCCTCGATGCCGCGACGAGCCTCGGCCTCGGCGACGTCACCGGGTCACTGACTCCGGGCAAGCGGGCCGACGTCGTGATGGTGCGCCGCCACGACGTCGCGACCGCACCCGTCATCGACGTGGCCAACACGCTCGCGCTCGCGACCGGTGCGGAGAACGTCGACACCGTGATCGTCGACGGGCGCTTCCGCAAGCGCGGTGGCCGGCTGCTCGACATCGACACCGAGCGGGTGGTGCGCAGCACCGAGCAGGCGATCGCGGCACTGCTCGCGCGCTGAGGCCCTCAGGTCGGCCCCATCACGTCCTCCGGGTCGAGGCCCAACGTCGCCAGCACGGTGCGGGCGGCGTTGCGGCCGGGCCGTCCCGAGACGGACCCGCCGGGGTGCGTGGTGGAGCCGGTGAGGAACAGGCCGTCGATGCCGGTGTCGTAGCGCGGCCAGCCCGGCAGCACCTGCCCGCGGAGGACGAACTCCCCGCCGTGGCAGGAACCGCCGAGGTTCTGGGGGTTGTGGGCGGCCACGTCCAGCGGCGACTCGGTGCGCATCGAGACGATCTCGCCGTCCGCCAGGCCACCGGTGCGGCGTCGGACGAGCTCGACCAGCGCGGTGCCGTGGTCGTCCTTGGTGTCGGCCCAGCTGCGCCCGTCCGCGCGCTGCCACGGGGCCATGGTCAGGATCTTGAAGGTCCCGCCGGCGCCGTCGACCCGGCTGGGGTCCACCACCGTCTGGTTGACCACCAGCAGCCACGGGTCGTCGGCGTCGACCTCTCCCGCGGCGCACCGGTCGAGGTGCCGGGCCATGCCGTCCGCCGTGCCGAACCCGGCCGCGGCGCCGGCCACGCCGGCATCGCCGAACGACAGGTCGCCGACGAGGGCTGCGTGCACGGCCAGCACGCTGAGGCCCGGCCGCCACGTGTCCCGTGCCTCGACCAGGTCGGGGGAAGCGGGGCCGCCGACGACCTGGTCGGCCAGCCGGGCGAGGTGGCTGCCGGCCACCACCGCCCGGTCGACGGACACGGTCCGGTCGCCCACGCGTACGCCGATGACCCGGGTGCCGTCGGTGACGTAGCCGTCCACGGCGGCGGAGCAGACCACCCGGCCACCGTGCGCCGTGATGACCCGGACCAGTGCGTCGGGCAGCGCCTGGCTGCCGCCGACGGGTGTGGTCCAGCCGTGGTCGAGTCGCCCCACCGACAGCGACGAGGGCAGGAAACCGGTGCCGGGCCGGCGGGGGTCCTGGATGGTCGCCATCGCCAGCCACAGGACGAAGGAGCGCACGACCGGGTGCTCGTAGGTCTCGTGCACGACGTCCCAGGCGCTGCGTTCGCGGAGCGCGAGGTAGGCCGCGGTCGTGGCGTCGTCGGGCTGGGGCAACGCCGAGCTCCAGCGCCCGTGCGCCGCACCGAGACCGCCCCGCCAGTCGCCCACCATGGTGGCGAAGGCCCGGGCGTCGTGGGCGGAGAAGCGGGCGAGCTCGTCGGTGGTCGCGGCGAGGTCGGGTCGCATCACCAGCACGTCACCGTCGGGCTGCGGCATCACCACGGCCGGGTCGGTCGTGAGGTAGCGCAGTCCCTGCTCGGCGACCAGGCCGAGCTCGTCGTCGCGGACGAGGGGGTTGTTCTGGATGAGCACGTGGGCGCTGCTGCAGGAGTCGTGGGCGAACCCCGGCACGGTCAGCTCCTCGGTGCGGGTGTTGCCGCCCACGGTCGGACCCGCCTCCAGCACCAGGACCTCGAGCCCGGCCCGGGCGAGGTAGGCCGCCGCGACCAGCGAGTTGTGCCCGGCGCCGACGACCACCACCTCGGCTCGGTCGGGCAGGTGATCGGGCTGGTCGTGGGGGACCGGGCTGCTCGTCATGGGCGGACCTCTCTCGATGGGCCCAGAGTGGCAGCGACCACAACCGATTGCAAGCGTCGATCGGGTGGTGGATCGAGGCGAGGCTCGGACCCCGTGCGCGGCGTCGTACGCGGCACTCACGCCAGTGCAGGCCCGTTGTGAGCGGCTGTCTGCCACGGGGTGGTGACAATTGGGCGGCGACCCTTGACACGTGTGGCGTAGTTCACAACACTGGCGGTGCCGCAATCGATTGCGGATTCCCCGAGGAGGAAACATGGTCCAGATTTCCCGAGGTCGGAGCCTGCTGGCCGCGACCGTGACCGGTGTCCTGGTCACCAGCCTGGCCGCCTGTGGCGGCGACGACGGCGGTGGCGGCGGTGGCAGTGACGACCCGATCGTGATCGGCAGCTCCCTGCCGCTGACGGGTGAGTTCTCCCAGCCCGGCCAGGCGGCCGAGCAGGGCTACAAGGTCTGGCAGGAGATGGTCAACGCCGACGGTGGGCTGCTCGGCCGCCAGGTCGAGCTGGCCATCAAGGACGACGCCTCCAACCAGAACACCATCGTGACCGACTACAACGCGCTCATCAGCCAGGACAAGGTGGACCTCCTCCTCGGGACCTTCTCCTCGCTGCTCAACCTGCCCGCCTCGGCCGTGGCCGAGCGCAACCAGATGGTCTACGTCGAGCCCGCAGGCGGCTCGCCCGACATGTTCAACCGCGGCTTCGAGTACCTCTTCTTCGCCCAGCAGTCGACGGCGGACAAGCAGGGCAAGGTCTTCGCCGAGTGGGTGGCGCAGCTGCCCGACGGCGAGAAGCCCGAGACCGCGGCCTACCCGACCCTCGACGACCCGTTCGCCGCTCCCAACGTGGCCGGGATCCAGGCCATCCTCGAGGAGGCCGGCATCGAGACGGTCTACGAGGAGACCTATGCGATCGACACCAAGAACTTCGACACCATCGTGAGCGCGATGAAGAACGCCGACCCCGACCTCGTGGTCCACGGCGCCCAGTTCGAGGACGGCATCGGCATGACCCGCGCGATGCTCAAGGCAGACTTCACCCCCGACATGTTCTTCCAGACCAACGCGCCGTCCTTCGGCAGCCAGTTCACCGACGGCATCGGTGAGGAGAACACCGAGGGCATCTTCTACGCGGTCAGCCACTCGGTCGACGCCGAGACCCCCGGCAACGCGGAGTTCGTCGCGAAGTACGGCGAGATGTACGGCGACGGCGAGGTCCCCGAGGACGCCGCGGACGCCTTCGCGGCCGCCGAGGTGCTCCAGGCCGCCGTCGAGGCGGTCGGCAGCATCGACGACCAGGCGGCGCTGTCCGACTGGCTCCACGAGAACGAGGTGGAGACCATCCTCGGCCCGCTGTCGTGGGACGAGACCGGTGCGCCCCAGGGTGACTTCCTGATCGGCCAGTGGCAGGACGGCGCTCCGCAGATCGTGCTGCCCGAGGACGCCGCGACCACCGAGATCGAGCGGGACTGGGCACCGGGCGGCGCCAGCTGATGACCGTCTTCCTCCAGAGCCTCGTCCTCGGGCTGCTGCTCGGCGGTGTCTACGCCCTCGCAGCCAGTGGGCTGACCCTGATCTTCGGGGTGATGAAGGTGATCAACATCGCGCACGGTGCGTTCCTCGTCCTGGCGTCGTTCATCACCTACACACTCTGGGACGTGCTGGGCATCGACCCGCTCCTGGCCATCGTGATCACCACCCCCGTGGTGTTCGCGATCGGCTGGGTGACCTACAAGGTCGTCGTCTCGCCGATCAGGTCCGCCCCGATGGCCTCCACCGTGCTGCTGACCTTCGGGCTGGCGCTGGTGCTGGAGGGGGCCATGGGCGAGATCTGGGGGAACAACTCGACCGCCATCAGGCCGTCCTACGCCGACGAGTCCTTCACCATCGGTGCGATCTTCCTGCCGAAGGCGCAGGTGTTCGGCGGCCTGATCGCGGTCGCGGTGCTGGCCATCCTCTGGATCGTCCTGACCCGCACCTGGCTGGGCCGGGCCATCCGGGCCGCGGCGAGCAACCCGTCCTCGGCGCAGCTCGTGGGCATCCGTACGGCATCCGTGGCGGCGCTGGTCTTCGCCCTCGGCATCGCCGCCGCGGGCGCCGGAGGTGCGATCACCGGCGTGCTCTACCCGTTCGTGCCCGGCTCGCACTACCAGTGGATCGCCCGGCTGCTCGCGATCGTGGTGCTCGGCGGGCTCGGCAGCCTCAACGGCGCCGTGCTCGGTGCGATCCTGTTCGGTCTCGCGGAGGTCTACACCTCGACCTACGTCTCGCCCTCCTGGGCGACCGCGGTCCCCTACGCCATCGTCTTCGCCGTCCTGCTCGTCCGTCCGCAGGGCCTGCTCGGGACCCGACTGAGAGAGGATGCCGTCGCCGCATGACCAGCAGTCCTGCCACTCCCACGCCCGCCCCCACGCCTGCCGACACGGCCGCTGCCACACCCTCGGCCCGACCGTGGGCCCAGCCGCTCTGGTGGGGTCGTGCCATCGCCCTCGCGGCCGGCATCGCCCTCGTCGTCTACCCGCTCGTCACCGACGACCTCTACTACCAGAACATGATCATCCTCTCGCTGGTCTTCGCCGTCGGCGCCAGCGGGCTCAACATCATCTCCGGCTTCGCCGGCTACATCTCGCTGGGCCAGGGCGCGTTCCTCGGCCTCGGCGGCTACACGATCGGCGTGCTCGCCGCCCGCAACCCGGACGTCTCGATCTGGCTGTGGGTGCCGGTCGCCGGCCTCGTGGCCGCGCTCGTCGCCCTGGTGCTCGGGCTGGTGTCCCTGCGCTCGTCGGGCCCGGCGTTCGTCATCATCACCGTGGCGTTCCTCTTCCTGGTGCAGGTCTTCGCCATCAACTGGGTCTCGGTGACCCAGGGGACCGCCGGCCTCACCCTGCCGCTGCCCGACTGGGACCGCGACATCATCAACCTGCCGTTCTACTACGCGCTGGTCATCGTGCTGGCGCTCCAGCTGCTGATGACCTGGTGGATCCGGCGCAGCAAGCTCGGCATGGGCCTGATCGCGATCCGCGAGGACGAGACCAAGGCCGCCACCATCGGCATCAACCTGCCCGTGCAGAAGATCATCGCGTTCATGGCCAGTGCCGTCTTCGTCGGCATGGCCGGCGCGGTCTACGGCTACTACCTGACCTTCATCGACCCGCGCGGCATGTTCAGCATCCTGATCAGCGTGCAGCTGGTGCTGTCGATGCTGATCGGCGGCAAGGCCACCCTGTGGGGGCCGGTCCTGGGGGCGTTCCTCATCGAGCCCCTCAACGAGATCGCCAACAACAGCTTCGGCGGCGGCAACTCCCGCCTCTTCCTCTTCGGCGGGCCTGCTGGTGCTGGTCGTGATCTTCCTGCCCCGCGGCATCCTGCCGGCGATCGAGTCGGCGCTCAGCTGGCGGCGTACGCGCAACAAGGCCGGACTGGTCGGGGCGCGGATCGGCACGGGCGGCAGCCTCGCCTCGCTCACCGACCGGGTGACGCTCGTCGACCGCAGCGAGCTGCCCGACCGACCGCTGCTGGAGGTCAAGGGGCTGGTGAAGCACTTCGGCGGCGTGCACGCCGTCGACGGCGCCAGCC
This sequence comes from uncultured Actinomycetota bacterium, assembly GCA_963750445.1. GTDB lineage: Bacteria > Actinomycetota > Actinomycetes > Propionibacteriales > Nocardioidaceae > Nocardioides. Next base: position 66,343 of record CAVVQR010000002.1, read on the forward strand.
TGGTCGTCCCCGAGGGGTCGATCACCGGGCTGATCGGACCCAACGGCTCGGGCAAGACCACCCTCTTCAACCTGATCGACGACACCATCCGCGCCGACGCCGGCGAGATCATCCTCGACGGCGAACGGATCGACGGGATGCGCTCGTGGTCCCGCGCCCACCGAGGCCTGGGTCGTACGTTCCAGATCACCCGGCTGTTCCGCGAGATGACGGTCCTGGAGAACGTCGTCGCGGCGCAGGCCTCCTTCTCGATGCGGGGGCTCGGCAAGATCGCCGTGAGCGGCAGCGAGGCTCGGATGGCCGAGGAGCTGCTGGACTTCGTCGGGATGCGCGACTTCCGCGACCAGCAGGCACAGGCGCTGTCCTACGGGCAGCAGAAGCTCGTCGAGCTCGCCCAGATCCTGATGCTCGACCCCAAGCTGATCCTGCTCGACGAGCCGGCCGGCGGGATCAACCCGGTCCTGATCGACCGCATGGGCGAGATGATCAGGGAGCTGAACTCCTACGGGAAGACGTTCCTCATCGTCGAGCACAACATGCCCTTCGTCCTCGGGCTCTGCAACCCGGTGCACGTCCTGGGCCGTGGCCGGACGATGGCGTCGGGCACCGCCGAGGAGATCAAGAACGACCCCGCCGTGATCGATGCCTACCTCGGCGAGGACTTCCACATCGAGGAGGCCCGCCGATGAGCGAGGCGAGCAAGCCGGCCGCGTCCGCCGAGCCGATGCTGCGCATGCAGGGCATCGTCGCCGGCTACGGCGGTGGCGACGTCCTCCAGGGCGTCGACATCGCGGTGGCGAAGGGCTCGGTGGCCTGCATCGTCGGACCCAACGGCGCCGGCAAGTCGACCGTGCTGAAGACGGTCAGCGGCCTGCTCTCGCCGCGGCTGGGCGAGGTCCACCTCGACGGGCAGCCGATCCACACCCGGTCGGCCGCCGAGATCCTCGAGCTCGGCATCTCGCAGGTGCCGCAGTCCAACGCGCTCTTCCCGTCGATGTCGGTGCGCGAGAACGTCCTGCTCGGCGCCTACATCATCCGCCGCAACAAGGCCCTGGTGAAGCAGCGCTACGACATGGTCGCCTCGATGTTCCCGATCGTGGCCGACCGCTCCGCCGACAACGCCGGCAACCTCTCGGGTGGCCAGCGCCGGATGGTGGAGTTCGCGCGGTCGTTGATGCTCGACCCGGTGCTGCTGCTCCTCGACGAGCCCTCCCTGGGGCTGGACCCCAAGTCCCTGCAGGTGCTCTACGACTCGGTCATGCTGCTCTCCGACAGCGGCAAGACGATCCTCCTGGTCGAGCAGAACGTCCGCTTCGGGATGCGGATGGCCACCGACGGCATCGTGATGGAGAGCGGCCGCGTCATCACCCAGCGCCCCGCAGCCGCGGTGCTCGGCGATCCCGAGCTGGCCCAGATGTACTTCGGCGGCTCGGTCTCGGACGTGAAGGCGGAGGAGCCGGTCCCCCCGCCTGCGTGAGCCGACGTGCCTGCTGGTCTGGACATCCGTAGATCCACGGATGTATCAGAACCGCCCCAGGAGCATCCTTGGAGACAACAGGGAGCGCATGGGGGAGAGATGAGCACGAGCATGATGGTCACGACAGGTCCGGTCCGATGATCCGCATCGGCTCCGTGAGCGACTCGGCCTACGACGCCCGCGCAGAGGCGGGCAGCCCGCCGGTGCCGCGGCCGCGCGCAGCCGTGGAGATCACCTCCGCGTCGCGTCCGCCTGCCCGCTGACACGTCCGGACCGGCGGCGCAGGGGAGCGCCGGTCTGGACAGTCTCCCGAAGACTTCTCGAAGACTTCCATGAGTAAAGGCTTCCGGGAGGCAGCAGCCCTAGCGTGGGTGCCAGGCGGTCCGTGGGGGATCGACCACGTGGGGAGAGGGAGTTGGCCGATGAAGCGCGAACGCGACAACCAGGACGTCGATCTCGGCGACCGGATCGAGTCGCTCGGTCAGTTCACCGGGACGCTCGTCGCCCGGCCGGCGGTCGACGGCCGCCCCGACGCCGAGGTCATCCCGATCCGCGAGGCGCCGGTGAGCCTGGTCCCGGTGCCGCGACGTTCGCGCGTCTTCCTGCGCCACGGTGAGGGCCACGGCGCCTTCGCCGACCTCACCCTCACCGCACCCCGCGCTGCCATCGAGTGAGACGTCCGTGACGCGCCTCCCCTGACCGGGGCGCGCGCTCACCTAGAGTCGCCCGGTGGTCTGGCTGGTCGGTGCGCTCTTCCTGCTCTGGATCGCCTGGGGGCCGCTCGTCCTCGTCCTTGCCGCCGCCGTCCTGTGCGTGCCGCGGATCCGTTGGTGGGTGCAGGACCGGACCTACGTCAGTCGGCGTGTGGCCGGCTGGGGGACAGGCGTGGTCGCCGTGCTCGTGGGCGTGGTCCTGGTGGTGCCCGACGGCTGGCTGCCCATCCCGCCCGCACCGGGTGTCTGGGCCGGACCGTCCTACGCCGGGCGCCCCGCGACGGCGCAGCCGACGTCCGCGGAGGCCCCCCAGAACCCCCATCGTGCCGCCGGGACCTCGGCCGCACGTCCCGGACCTCTGGGGTTCCAGCCCGAGGTCGACACCGCATGGTTCGGCCTCCAGCGGTGCGGTCGCCTCGAGCTCACCTCCACGAGATCTCCTGGTCGCCCTGTGCTCCGACCGGTCCGGTCCGAGCCTCCGGCTGGTCGATCCCGACACGCTCCGACCGACCGCGACCCAGGACCTGCCGGACCGTGCGGACGAGTCGTGCGGGGACGACGCGTTCTACCTCGACGATGCCGACCGGGCGGTCCTCGCGACGGGCGACCGCCGGGTGCGGGTCATCCGCACCCGCTCCGCCGAGGGTGAGCCCGAGCTCGCCGAGGACACGACCTGGGACCTCAGGCCCTGGGTCCCCGACGGCGACTGCGTCGTGGCGCTCGCGCCGGACTGGGCGGGTCGCACCTGGTGGGTCTCGCGCGAGGGCCTGGTCGGCACCATCGCCCCGGACGACGGCCGGGTGGCCGTGATCGACCTGGGAGAGGACGTGCGCCGGGGGATGGCGACGGACGAGACGGGGGCGGTCTACGTCGTCACCGACGAGGCGCTGCACCGGCTCACGGCCGGTCCCGACGGCAGCCCGCAGCCCGTCTGGCGCACGGCGTACGACGGCTCGAGCGGCTCGGCCCCGGTGCTGCTCGACGGCGGTGTCGTCGCCATCACCGACACCGTCGAGTCGCGGCTCGGGGTCCGGTTCCTGGCCCGCGACGACGGTCGGTCGGTGTGCCGCCAGTCGGTGTTCGACAAGGACGAGGGCTCGACGGCGAGCGACCTGGCCTCGCTCGGCAGCGGCGTCGTGGTGACCAACAACCACGGCTACTCCTCGCCGCGCAGCACGCTCCTCGGCTTCACCAGCAGCCCGGGCCTGTCACGTGTCGACCTCGTGGACGGCGGGTGCGTGGTCCGGTGGACCAACGACGCGGCGTCGCCGAGCTCCGGCGCGGCGGCGAGCTGGCCCACCGGGCTGCTCTACGCGTGGACGAAGCGGCCCTCCCTGTCCGGCGTCAGCGCGTGGTACCTCACCGCTCTCGACGCCGCGTCCGGCCGCAGCATGTGGAGCGTGCGCACCGGGACCGGCCTCCTCGCCGGCAGCGACCACTCCGAGATCACGATCGGTCCGGACGGGTCGGCCTGGCTCGGCACGATGGCCGGGCTCGTCCGGGTCCGCGACCAGGTCCGCTAGGGCCAGACGAGGCCGACGGTCTGCTCGCTGGTCTCCCACAGGCGGCGCTGCGCCATCTCGTCGCGGGCGAGCGGTGTGGAGCCCACGATCCGCGGCGGTCCGCTGCTCTGGCCCGATCCTCCGGGACCGACGTAGGTCCCTCCTGGCAGGTCGTCGGTCGCCGCCATGAGCGTCGGCCACGCGCCCGCCTCGGCGGACTGCGAGACCGCCCTCACCGCGGCGTCCAGGATCGAGGAACGCCGGCCCTGGGTGGTGCCGAGCTGGCCGTTGACGACGAGGTGGGTGCCGGCGAAGCCCGGGTGGGCCGCCATGGCGGCGACGGGAAGTCCGGCGCGCCGGAGCCGTCGGTCGAGCTCGAAGGTGAACAGCAGGTTGGCCAGCTTGGTCTGGCTGTAGACCCGCCAGCGGCTGTAGCGCCGACGCGCGCGCGGGTCGTCGAGCGGTGCCGATCGCGCGACCCGGTGCAGCTGCGAGGAGAGCGTGACGACCCGGCCGTCGCCGGAGGCGACGAGCTGGTCCAGCAGCAGGCCGGTGAACAGGAACGGACCGAAGTGGTTGGTCGCCATCTGGGACTCGAGCCCGTCGACGGTGCGGCGGAAGGGGCTGGCCATGATCCCGGCGTTGTTGACCAGCAGGTGGATCGGCCCGAGGCGCGCCGCGTCCTGTGCCGCGGCGCGGACGGAGTCCAGCTCCGACAGGTCCACGACGAGGGTGTCGAGCCCGGCGCCGGGCACCTCGGCCGTGATGGCCTCCGCGGCGGCGGCGAGCTTCGCCGGCGTACGCCCCGCCAGGGTCACCTGCGAGCCGTGCCGGGCGAGCTCGAGCGCCGTGTGGAAGCCGAGCCCGCCCAGGGTCGGACCCGTGACGAGGGCGTGGCGCCCCGACAGGTCGCCGATGTCGTCCGTCGTCCAGACGTCGTGGCTCACGGGGTGATGCCCATCGAGGCGACGACGCGCTCGCCCAGCCCCGTGTCCCCCTCGATGCCGACGTCGCCGGCCTGCGCCGGTCGCCGACCTCCGGCCAGCACGATGAAGGTCTCCCGGTCCATCGTCAGCGTCACCGTGGGCGGAGGGGCGTCGGCCCCGCCCGGACGCCCGCGGCCGTCGTCGCCCACCACGGCGGTGACCGGCTCGTGCCCGGCCACCTCCAGGCGTACGACGCTGCCGACCGGCGCCTGCGCCCGCTTGCCGACGACGAAGGGCAGGGACTCCATCAGGTAGTCGGCCGAGTGCCGCGCCGGTGCGCTGTCGAGGTTGCCCGGCAGGTCGAGCGCACGACGGATGTCCTGCTCGTGCATCCACACGTCGAGCGGCCGGTTGCGCAGGAGCAGCCCGGTGGTCCACCCGATCGCGCCGAAGGCACCGGGCGCCGGGGCGTCCGCGTCCGTGGGCGGGTCGGCCAGCAGCTCGGTGTGGCGCGCCGTCGTGGCCTCGCGGATCTGCCTGATCAGCGCGTCCGCCGGGTCGGCGCGGCGGGCGACCACGCCCTGCTCGGTGAACTGACCCATCATCCCGCGCGCGTGCGGGGCATCGCCGATCTCCACGTCGTCGTGGGCGCGGCCGGCGAGCAGGCCCTCGAGGTGCGCGGTGTGCGCGGCGACGGCGTGCACGTCCCACCCGGGGAGGTCGGTCGGCCGGTCCCACTGGTCCTCGCCGACGTGCTCGAGCAGGTGGGTGAAGGAGTCGACCGCCTCCCACCACACCGAGACAAGTGCGCTCAGACGGTCCGCGTCGCTCATGGGAGGAGCCTAGGGCTACGACCGTTCACCCCCAGGGAGGTGCGGGACATGGCCCGTTGGGACCACCTTGCGCCGTTCGACCGCGCGCCCCGGCGCCGCCACCTAGCGTCACCGACACCGACCGGGCCGACTCGCGGCACAGCGGCCTACGGGGAGACACCTCTCATGAACTCACGCATGCGCCGGCCCGCAGCCGCGCTCATCACGACCGCGCTGGCCGCCAGCGTGGTCGGGCTCGTGCCCGCCGCCACAGCGGCACCCCTGACCTCCATCTCGGGTCACATCTCCGCCGGTGGGGCCGATCTCACCGACGACGTCTACGTCACGGTCTTCACCCTCGACGGGGACGACGACGGTCGGCGGCGAGGCCTACCCCGACGAGAACGGCAACTACGTCGTCGAAGGCATCGAGCCCGGCACCTACGTCGTCACCTTCCAGAGCCCCGAAGGAACCTACGTCTACGAGGCCTACGACGACGCCACCCAGTTCGAGGACGCCGATCCCGTCGAGGTGGGCACCGAGCCCGTCGTCGGCATCGATGCCGACCTGGCTGTCGCCGGACAGATCACCGGCACCGTCGAGGACGAGCACGGCGAAGCCCTGAGCGGCGCGTCCATCGGCCTGTACGCCGAGGTGTCGCTGCCCGGCGGCGGGACCGACTGGGACTACGTCGACGGCACCGACGCCGACGAGCTCGGCGGCTACAGGCTCGACCGGCTCGAGGCCGGCTCCTACCTGGTCGACTTCCGTGCCGACCAGCACATCACCGAGTACTTCGACGACGCCGCTTCCATCGACGACGCCACCCTCGTCGACGTGGAGCCGGGTGCAACGACCCCGGACATCGACGCCCAGCTCGCCGACGAGGCCACGATCAGTGGAACGGTGACCGGCGGCGAGGGCCAGCCGCTCCCCGGGACGTACGTGTTCGCCTACGCGGGCGGCGACTTCGACGGCATCGCCGGCTCTGCGCGCGCGGACGAGAACGGCGACTACACGATCGACGGCCTGGCCGCAGATGGCTACGTCGTCTACTTCGACTACGAGGACGAGGACGCCGACGTCTACCTCGACGAGTACTACGACAACGTGGGCGAGCAGGAGGACGCCACCGTCCTCGACCTCGCAGCGGGTGACGACGAGGTCGGCATCGACGCCCAGCTGATCGCGGGCGAGCACGACCCGGTTGAGCTCCCCGACGTCGTGAACGTGACCGAGCCGACCATCTCCGGCACTCCGTACGTCGGCGCGACGCTCACCGCCAACCCGGGCGCCTGGACGCCCACGCCCACCAGCTACCGAGTACTACTGGTTCGCCGGTGAGGAGTTCGTGCAGGGCGGCACGTCTGCGACCTACGTCCCGACCGCTGCCGATCTCGGCAAGGTGATCGGAGTGCTGGTCGAGGCGCACGCCGACGGACTATGACGTACGGCTACGCCGGCTCGGCCGGCACGGCACCCGTCACCCTGGCGCCAGTCCCGGTTCCGCCGGTCGCGACCCCGACGCCGACGCCGACGCCGACCCCGACTCCGACGCCGACTCCGACCGTGGACGTCCCCGCCGGCCTGGCAGCCGTGCTCTCGGGCCTCGACGTGGCGGGCAAGCCGAAGGTCGGCAGCACCGTCAAGGTGACCGGGCTCGACAAGCTGTTCCGCTCGACCGCGGTGTCCTACAAGTTCCAGTGGTCCGCCGGGTCGAAGAAGATCAAGAAGGCCACGAAGTCGAAGCTGAAGATCACCCGGGCCATGAAGGGCAAGAAGATCTCGGTGAAGGTGACCGCGACCGCCGCCTCGACGACGAAGTCGACGAAGCTGATCCTGGGCAAGGCGCGCTGACGCCCTGACCGCTGAACGACGACGAGGGCCGGATGCCGATGGGGTCCGGCCCTCGCCGCGTCGTACGCTGCGCGGGACGGTCGGACCCGAGCCAGCCGCGCCACGCTCGACGAAGGAGTCCTCATGGGTATCGGAATCGGCATCTTGCTGCTCGTCATCGGCCTGGTCCTGCTGTTCGCCATCAAGGACTTCCCGGCGTCCATCCAGGACGTCGTCGACCCGACCACGGTGGGCTGGATCCTCGTCATCGCCGGTGCCCTGTCGCTCGTCCTCGCACTCGTCATGAACAACCAGCGCTCGAGGACGACCCACGTCGAGGAGCGTCGCGACGTCTGACCCGGGAGGGCCTCACAGCCAGCCGCGGTCCTGCGCGATCCTGGCGGCCTCGGTGCGGGTGGTCGCCCCCGTCTTGCCGATCGCGGCGGACAGGTGGTTGCGCACGGTGCCCTCCGACAGGTGCACGCGGGAGGCGATCGTGGCGACCGGTGACCCGTCGAGGGCATGGGTCAGCAGCTCGCGCTCCCGACCGGTCAGCGGGCTCGGCCCGTCGATGAGCGACTCCGCAGCCAGGTCGGGGTCGATCACCCGGAGGCCGGAGTGCACCCGGCGCACGGCGTCGGCGAGCTGCTTGGCGGGCGTGTCCTTGACGACGAAGCCCGAGGCGCCCGCCTCGATCGCGCGCCGGACGTAGCCCGGGCGACCGAAGGTCGTGACGATCAGTGAGCGCACGCCCGGCAGGTCACGGCGTACGGCTGCGGCGGCGTCGATGCCGTTGAGGCCCGGCATCTCGATGTCGAGCAGGCAGACCTCGGCGCCCGAGGTGCGGGCGGCGTCCACGACCTCGTCACCGCGGCCCACCTGGGCCACGACCTCGAGGTCGGCCTCGAGGTCGAGCAGGGCGGCCAGGGCGCCGCGGACGAGCGCCTGGTCGTCGGCGAGCAGGAGCCTGATCACGGCAGTGCCACCTCCACCCGGGTGCCGGGTGCCGAGGCGGAGACCTCGAGCGTCCCGCCGGCCCCGGCGACCCGCTCGCGCATGCCCCGCAGGCCGTTGCCCTCGGCGCCGGTGCAGCCGGCTCCGTCGTCGCTCACGGTGATCCCCTTCGGTCCGAGCTCGATGACCACGGTCGAGGCCCGCGAGTGACGTACGACGTTGGTCACGGACTCGCGCAGCACCCAGGCCATCAGGGCGCGGTGCCGCGGGTCGGTGTCGGCGACCTCCCCGACCACCGACGTCTCGATGCCCGCGTCCGCCAGCACCAGCGGCGCCGTGGCCACCTCGGCGGCGAGGTTGCCGGCCCGCAGCCCGCCGACGGTGGCGCGCACCTCGGCCAGGGCCTGGCGGGCGGTGGCCTGGATCGACTCGAGCTCCTCCTTCGCGCGTGCCGGGTCGAGGTCGACCAGCCGGGCGGCGAGCTCGGCCTTGACCGAGAGCGCGGTGAGCGAGTGGCCGAGCACGTCGTGCACGTCGCGGGCCACCCGCTCGCGCTCGGCGACCAGGGCCATCGAGCTGCGGGTCGCGTCCTCGCGGATCTCCGCGTCGGTCAGCACCCGGACGATCGTGCAGGCACCGATGATCGGCCAGACCAGGATGAAGAAGAAGACGGGGAAGTCGCCACCCACCAGGGACAGCACCGGGATCAGGGCGGTGACGGGGGTGGTCCACTTCCAGGCGGGTGCCGGCACCTGGAGCGCGGAGAAGGCCCCCAGGTAGGGGGTCAGGGCGACGGCCTCGATGCCGATGACCGGGAGGGTCGCGACCATGCACAGCGCCAGGGCGGCCAGGACGGCGAGTCCGTAGCGCTCCGGGAGGACGCTGAAGCCCAGGACGTAGAGGATCGCGAACGCCGCGATCGCCCCCAGCGTGGCGGTCGTGGCAGCCGTGCCGGCGTCGGCCTGCCAGGTCGCCGAGATCGGGAAGACGAGGAAGCCGAGCCAGATCACGGCCATCACCCAGCCCCAGCGGGCCCAGGGCCCCCTGTCGACCTCTGCGGTCGGCCTGGCCGGAGCGGTCGGGGTGAGGCTCACACCCGCTCCTGCCCGCGACGCATCCCCCACACCGCGAGCGCCGCGAAGATGACTGTCCACGCGGCCACGTTAGCGATGGGCAGCCACAGCGGGTCGTGCACGTCGCTCGCGGTCCAGCCGTCGGTGAGCGGGTAGCGCGCCAGGGCGACGTACCCGTAGAGCGGGGTGAAGCGGCCGATGTCGAGGATCAGGCCGGACATGGGGGTGAAGACGTTGCCCAGGAAGGCCATGATCACGATCAGCCCCGACGCGATGCCGACGGCGTTCTCGGTGCGGAAGGTCAGGATCACGGCCAGGCCGTAGATCGCGAAGAGCGACGAGCCGAGCCAGACGATCAGCGCCGCGAGCACCCAGTCCGACGTCGTGCCGCGCGCGCCGGTGAGCGCGCCGATCGCGAAGATCAGCGTGATCGGCACGGCCGCGATGGTCATCGCGATCGCGGTCTTCACCGCGACGAAGGTCAGCGGTCGCATCGGTGTCAGCGCCAGCTGCCGGCCCCAGCCCAGGGTGCGCTCGAGGACGGCGCTGCCGGCGACGCTGGTGGTGGCGGTGACGGCGCCGTAGGCGGCCATCGAGATCATCACGTACATCGCGACGTTGCCGCTGCCCAGGGACTCCTTGTCGCCGAAGCCGAAGACGAGGTAGAAGAAGGCCGGCAGCCCGATGGTGAAGAACATCTCGACCCGGCTGCGCAGGCGGCGTCGGAGGTCGAGGCGGTAGAAGCCGGAGACGGCGGCGAAGCGCGAGGAGCGCGGTGCGTGCGCCGGTGCGTCGATGGTCGTGCTCGGGGAGAGGTCGGTGTTCATCGGTCGGCTCCTTCGAGCTCGTCGGTGTCAGTGCCGGTCAGGGCGAGGAAGGCTGCTTCGAGGCTGGCGCTGGAGACCTCGAGGTCGCAGATGCCCAGTGGCTCGAGGGCGGCGGAGACGCGCGCCAGCCAGGCCGGATCCACCCCGTCGGGGTGCACCGCCTCGGCAGGTGGGCGGAACGAGATCGTGCGTCCGCCGAACGCCGCCCGGACGTCGGCCGTACGACCGTCCTGGACGATGCGGCCGGCCTTCATCAGCACGGTCCGCTCGGCGAACTCGTCGGCCTCGGCCAGGTAGTGCGTGGCGAACACGATCGTGCGACCTTCGGCGGCGTCGGCGCGCATCGTCTCCCAGAACGACTGCCGGGTGGCGACGTCCATGCCGGTGGTCGGCTCGTCGAGGATGATCAGGGCGGGGTCGGGCACCAGGGCCAGCGCGAACTTCAGCCGCTGCTGCTCACCGCCCGAGCAGGCCTGGACGCGGCGCCCGGCGATCGCCGTGAGACCGGCGCGCTCGACCGCGTCGTCGACCCGGTCGCGCCGACCGTGCAGCGACGCGATGGCCTGCACCGTCTCCAGGACGGTGAAGTCGTTGAGCAGGCCGCCGGTCTGCATCACCGCGCTGACGCGGCCGGTGGCGACCGCGCGGCGCGGCGACTCGCCGTACACCTCGACCGTGCCGGCGCTGGGCGACGTCAGCCCGAGCAGCATGTCGACCGTCGTGGTCTTGCCGGCGCCGTTGGGGCCGAGGAAGGCGACGATCTCGCCCGGCATCACGGTGAGGTCGAGGTCGTCGACCGCGAGGACCTGGGTGCCGTCGGTGGCCCGGAACTGCTTGCGGAGCCCGGTGGCCTTGATCGCTGGAGTGCTCATGGCTCCAGCCTGGCGGCGTCCGCCCGCGCGTCCCGGGTGGAGATGTCACGTGCTGGCCGTGACACCTGTCATCTCGAGCCTTCCGGTGGTCGAGGTGCGAGCCCGATTCCCTCGGTGGTCGAGGTGCGAGCCCATTCCCTCGGTGTAGTCGAGGCGCCGGGTCAGGTGCTCGAAACGACACCTGTCAGTGGGTTTCGAGGCTCGTCGCTGGCGCTCCTCGCACCTCAACCAGCGAGGTTCGACCAGCGATGGACGTCAGAACGCGGCCTCGTCGAGGTCCATCAGGTCGAGGGTGATGCCCTCGGCGATGGCGCGCTCGGCGGCGATCTTCGGCAGGTTGGTCTGCGCGAAGAACTGCGCCGCGAGGACCTTGCCCTCGTAGAACGCCTTGTCCTTCTCCGACACCTCGCCGGCGAGCTTGCCCAGCGCGACCTCGGCCTGGCGCAGCAGCAGCCAGCCGCAGACGACGTCACCGAGCGCCATCAGCAGGCGCGAGGTGTTGAGGCCGACCTTGTAGATGTTGCGCAGCTCGTCCTGCGACGACATCAGGTCGTTGATCATGTGCCCGACGATGGCGTTGGCGTCCTCGAGCGCGGTGGCGAGCAGGGCCCGCTCGTTCTTGAGGCGGCCGTTGCCGGCCTCGGAGGCGAGGAAGCCCTCGATCTCCTTGGCCAGGTGGCCCGAGGGCCTTGCCCTGGTCCTTGACGATCTTGCGGAAGAAGAAGTCCTGGCCCTGGATCGCGGTCGTGCCCTCGTAGAGCGTGTCGATCTTGGCGTCGCGGACGTACTGCTCGATCGGGTACTCCTGGAGGAAGCCCGAGCCGCCGAAGGTCTGCAGCGACTCGGTGCCCAGCAGGACCCACGAGCGCTCCGAGCCGTAGCCCTTGACGATCGGGAGCAGCAGGTCGTTGACCGCGGCGGCGAGGCGGACCTCGTCGGAGTCGGCGGTGCCGTCGTGCTCGGCGACCATCACCTGGTCCTGCCAGGTGGCGGTGTAGAGCACCAGCGCGCGCATGGCCTCGGCGAACGACTTCTGCGTCATCAGCGAGCGGCGTACGTCGGGGTGGTGGGTGATGGTGACCCGCGGCGCGGTCTTGTCGGCCGCCTGCGTCAGGTCGGCGCCCTGGACGCGCTCCTTGGCGTAGTCGAGCGCGTTGAGGTAGCCGGTCGAGAGCGTGGCGATGGCCTTGGTGCCGACCATCATCCGGGCGTTCTCGATGACCTGGAACATCTGGGCGATGCCGTTGTGCACCTCGCCGAGCAGCCAGCCGCGGGCGGGCTCGCCGCCACCGACCTGCGGGTCGCCGAAGGTGAGCTCGCAGGTGTTGGACACCTTGATGCCCATCTTGTGCTCGACGTTGGTGACGTAGACGCCGTTGCGCTCGCCGGTCAGCTCGCCGGTCTCGTGGTCGAAGTGGTGCGTCGGCATCCAGAAGAGCGAGAGCCCCTTGGTGCCGGGGCCGCCCGCACCCTCGACGCCCTCGGGGCGCGCGAGCACGAGGTGCATGGTGTTGTCGCTGAGGCCGCCCTCGGCGGAGGTGATGAAGCGCTTGACGCCGGTGATGTTCCAGGAGCCGTCGTCGTTGGGCGTGGCCTTGGTGCGACCGGCGCCGACGTCGGAGCCCGCATCGGGCTCGGTCAGGACCATCGTGCAGGGCCACTGGCGCTCGACCATCAGCTCGGCGACGCGCTTGTCGCGCTCGTTGCCGTTGTTGTAGACGACGCCGGCGAACGGCGGGCCGGCGGCGTACATCCACACCGGTGCGTTGGCGCCGAGCACCATCTCGCCGATCGCCCAGACGAGGGAGGACGGCGCGGGGGTGCCGCCGAGCTCCTCACGGATCTGGAGCCGCCAGTACTCGGAGTCCATCCACGCCTGGTAGCTCTTCCGGAACGACTCGGGCACCGGGGCGGTGTGCGTCTCCGGGTCGAAGACCGGCGGGTTGCGGTCACTGTCGACGTAGGACGCGGCGATGTCCTCGCGCGAGAGGCGGGCCACCTCGGCGAGGATCTCGCGGGCGGTCTCGCCGTCGATCTCGCCGAAGGGTCCGGTGCCGAGCACCTCGTCCCGGCCGAGGACCTCGAAGAGGTTGAACTCGATGTCGCGGAGGTTGGTCTTGTAGTGGCTCACAGCTTCCACCTGTTCCGTGTGCGTGCGGTGTGCGGGTCTGGGGGGCGAGAGGCGTGGCCTACTCGCCGGTAACTTAATGATGCCTCGCGATCGGCCCCGACGCAACACGAACCCCGGATGTCGCCCGTCACACGCCTCGGAAGGAGGTGCGGGAGCAGCGCGCGGAGCCGCCGACGTCCAAGAGGACTGTGTCTGCCGACATATCTGACAAACTGCTCTTATGCGCGTCTCCGCCAAAGCCGACTACGCCCTCCGGGCCCTGATCGAGATCGCGGTGCGCACCGACGGGACTGCCGTCAGCGCCGAGCAGCTCGGCAAGGCCCAGGGGATCCCGCACGGCTTCCTCCAGGCCATCCTCGCCGACCTGCGTCGCGCCGACGTCGTGGTGTCGCAGCGCGGCCAGTCCGGCGGCTGGCGGTTCGCCCGCAAGCCGGAGACGGTCACCGTCGCCGACGTGATCCGCGCCGTCGACGGCCCGCTCGTCTCGGTCTACGGCCTCCGGCCGGAGGCAGTCGAGTACGACGACTCGGCCCAGGTGCTCCAGCACGTCTGGATCGCCGCCCGCAGCTCGCTGCGGATGGTCTTCGAGCAGGTCTCCATCCAGGACCTGGCCGACGGCAAGCTGCCCAAGGGCGTCGCCGCCCTCACGGCCGACCAGGACGCCTGGCAGCCCCACTGAGCCTTCAGCTAGGCGGCCAGCTTGCGGTTGACCTGCTTGCGTCGCTTCGAGACCTTCGCCAGGCGCTTGTCGAGGCGGGCCTCCTCCTCGATGAGGGCGATGCGCGCCACCTGGGCCGCGAGCTGCTCGTCCGAGAGGTGGGAGGGCAGCACGTGCACCCGGTCCTGCTTCACCCGTGACGTCCAGGCGGCCGGGGGCTCGGCGGTGAAGCCGCTGGTCAGCACCAGCACCACCTTGAAGTCGGCGAGGCCGTCCAGCGCCAGCGCCGCCTGCTCGGGCGTCGCGTCGAAGAAGGCCGGCATGCTGACGAAGCAGTCGGCCTTCGCCTTGTGGGCGCGACGGCACACCTGCGCCCACGCGCCCTCGACCTGCTTGCGCTTGAGGCCGGCTGCCTTGTGCGTACGCCGGATCTCGATGCCGGCGTGCTCGAAGGTCTCCTGACCGGTGTCCGGGACGGCGATCTGGCCCAGCGCGAGCGCCTCGGTCATCTCGGAGACGTCGACGAGGTCGGGGCCGATGTGGAGCAGGAACAGTCTCTTGGCCATGGCGCCAGCCTCGTGCAGCCGGACGACGGGGACGTGAACACAGGTTGACGCCGGTCCGAACACCGGAGGGGCCAGTCTTTTGCCGAGAAGGTGTGACGTGGGCGGGGTCGGCTGCGTCTCACCAGTGACGCCGAACCATCCCGACCATCCCGACCAACCCCGAGCAGACCCGAGTGGAGAGACATGCCCCGCACGCCCGAGGAGTTCGAGGAGTTCGCGATCGCGCGGACCCCTCAGCTCTATCGCGCGGCGTGGCTGATGTGTGGCGATGCGCACCGCGCCGAGGACCTCGTCCAGGACACCCTGGCCAAGGTCTACGTCCGGTGGCACCGCCGGCTGGGTGCTCCCATCGAGCACCCGGTCGCCTATGCACACACGACGCTGGCTCGCACCTACATCAGTGCCCAGCGTCGACGGAGCAACCACGAGACCCCGAGCGAGCGCCTGCCCGAGAAGGTCGAGCCGGGTGGGGACGCCGCCACCCGGATCGCCCTGCGCGCAGCGCTCGACGAGCTGGCGCCGATGGACCGTGCGGTCCTGGTCCTGCGCTACCTCGAGGACGTCTCGGTGGCCGACACCGCGGACGCGCTCGGGGTCAGCCCCGGCGCCGTACGCAACCGCACGATCCGTGCGCTCGACCGCCTCCGTGCCGTGCTGGGCCCGTCCCTCCGCGATCTGCTGGAAATCTAGGAGAGCACCATGTCCACACCCGTTCCCGGCGTCACAGAGCTCCTCCGTCGTGCCAGCGACGACCTCACCCCTGACATCGACCGCCTCGTCAGCGGCGGCATCACCCGCGGTCGCGCACGCCGGCGCCGCGCCCGGATCGGTACGACGGTCGCCTCGCTCGCCGTGATCGGCGTCATCGGCGGGCTGGCGGCCGTCGTACCCCAGCTCGGCGGAGCCGACAGCGCGCGGGACCCGGAGATCGCCACGGACGCCCCGAGCCCCACTCCGGCGGACCCCGACCGGGCGCCGCTCGCCGACGAGCTGCGACCCCTCGTCCCCCTCGACGTGATGTCCGCCCGGATCGGAGGACTCACCGGGTCGTCGCAGGTCAGGTGGGTCGAGCTGCCGGACGAGGGCGATCGCGCCCGGCTCTTCTACGCCGACGTCGAGGGAGCCCAGGTCTCCTTCCGGATCCGTTGGTACAACAACCCTGTCGTCGTGGAGGACGGCGGCGAGCCGCTCGCGCCCAGCCACATCTGCGACCCGGGGCCCGGCGTCGACTGCACCACGCTCGACGACGGCTCGCGCCTGCTGCGCGAGGACACGTACGCCAGCGGGGGGACCGACGTGCCGGCGTCGTTCGAGGAGCGGACGGTCACGCTGGCGACTCCCGACGGCTGGCAGATCGACGTGATCGCGCGCAACACGACGCGACGAGAAGGAAGGCGACGTCGTGGCCGACGAGCCGGTGCTGACGCTGGACGAGATGCAGGCGCTCGCCACCAGCGGGGAGTGGTACCGCTGACGGTCAGTCGACCGGGACTGCCCTGAGCCAGCTGATGAGCGGTCGCAGCGCCTTCCAGTCCTCGCGCACCCGGTCGACCAGGCCGGCGTTGATCGCGTCGTCCTCGAAGCCGTAGGAGCGCCCGACGAAGAGCTGCTTGTGGCGCAGCAGGTGGATCCGCGGGTGGTCGGCGTCGTAGCCGCGGGGCGAGGTCTTGAGCTGGTCGCCGCCGACCTCGAAGCCGTCCTTCTCCAGCCGCTTCAGCAGTCGGTCGAGGGCCTTGCCGGTCTTCTCGTCGGCCATCGCCTCACGGACCGCCGCCAGGCGCTTGCCCTCGGCGTCGTAGAAGCCCCCGCCGACACGGGTGCCGCGCGCGGAGATCTCGACGTACCACCCGGTGGCCGGGCCTGCGCCCACGAAGGCGCCCTGGTGGGTCTTGTAGGGCGTCTTGTCCTTGGCGAAGCGGACGTCGCGATAGGGCCGGAACACCTTTGCCGTGCCGAACTCCGGCTCCAGGGCGGCAGTCAGTGCCTTCATCGGCGCGGCGACCGACTCCTGGTAGACCGCCTTGTTGGCCTCCCAGAACGACTTCGTGTTGTCCATCTCGAGGTCGTCGTAGAAGTCGAGCGCGGCGACGGGGAATCCGGTGAAGCTCACCCCTGGAACGTTAGGCGACGGGGGCCCACACCTGCTCGTCGCCCTGGTCGCCGAACGACGACAGCGTGAGCACGCCACCCGCGCAGGCCGGCTCGCCGAGGAAGGCGTTGCCCACCGACGCGGACTCGTAGGCGATCTCGAGGGTGTGGTCGGCCGTCCAGCGCATCAGCCGTGCGGGCTCGTCGCTGCCCTGCGGGTCGCGGACGAAGAAGACCGAGTCGCCGCAGGGCAGCGCCGTGCCGGTGGTGCCGGGACCGAGGTCGAGATAGCCGCCGTAGGCCGAGGCGTAGAAGTGGGCCTCCTCCTGGCGGCGCGGCCTGGGCACCTCCGACCAGACGAAGCCGTCGTAGGCCGGCGCGATGTCCCACGCCGTGCAGTCCGACGGGCCGTCGACGGGCTGGGGTACGCCGCTCTCGTCGAGCAGGTTGACCGTGCGGCAGGCGACCGGTCGGGCGTCGTCGAAGGTCAGCATCCCGACGCCGAGGTCGCTGGCGGTGAGGCCGGAGAACCCCGAGCCCTTCGGGGCGCACCAGCCGTCCTCGCCGTTGCTGTCGGCCAGTGCGTTGGTCGCCAGGCAGTAGGCCCGGTCGTCGCCGTAGGTCGGGTAGTAGAGGTCGCCGCCGGTGAGCGCCCACGACCCGCCGCTGGCCGGCTCGGGGCCGGCCAGCTCGGTCTGCGTGCCGGTCGCGAGGTCGATGACGTCCACGAGGCTCGGCGCGGTCTCGGCCTTGTCCTGCCGGACCACGACGGCCCAGTCGGTGCTCATCAGCACCTCGGAGATCGTGCGTCCGGGGCCCGCGACGACTCCGACCTGCTGACCGTCGGCCTGCAGGTCGACCCTGCTCTGGCCGGCGCTCGACATGGCCTCCCACTCCGGTCCCTTCAGCAAGGGCGTGCCGGCCTGGGCGCCGGTGTCGGTCCAGTCGAGGAACGATTCGGTCGGCTCGGCGACCGTCGGATCCTCGCGCGTGCCGCCGGAAGGGGCGTCGCTCGGCCGGTCAGGCTCGTCGCTCGGCGTGCTGGTGCTGCTGCTCGACGGACTGCCGGGATCCGCCGACCCTCCGCAGGCCGTGAGCGTGACCAGCAGCGCCAGCGCGATCGTCGTACGCCGCACGTCAGACGCCGATGTTGTGCTGGAAGTGGTCGAGGTTCGCGCGGTAGGACTTGTAGGCGTTGCGCCACTGGACCCGGTCGATGGCGGGCTCGCTCGGGTCGAACTTCGACTGGTCCCACGGCTCGAAGTAGCCGATCTTGCGGTTGCCGCCGGGGTCCTGGTCGTAGCCGCGGCCCACCTGGAAGTGGCCGCTCGCGTCGTCGTCGAGGTAGGGGTAGTACTGCTTGAGCAGCACCGGGTGGAGGACGACGGGCGCCTGGTAGTCGTGGATGTGGCGCATCATCACGCGGTACCACTGCTTGAAGGTGAAGTCGCTGACGTCGAGCACGACGTAGGGACCGGCGTGCTTCTTGCTTGCCGTAGTCGGTCTGGTTGTTGACCACGCGGACCATGTCGGTGATCGCGGTGCCGGCGGTGGTGGTGCCGAGCCGACGGGCCCAGTAGGACTGGTTCTTCCGCTTCCCCTGCGAGCCCCAGCCGATGGCCTGCATCGTCGCCGGGCCGCACCACCAGGTCTCGTTCTGCGCCTGGGCGACCTTGCTGGTGAGGATCTTGGCGCGCTTCGGGTAGTTGCCACCGAAGCCGCCGCGCCCGTCGACGCCGGTGCTCGTCGCGGCGCCGATCTCGGGGTGCCTGGCGGCGAAGTCGGCGGGGAGGTCGACACCCTGGATCTCGTGGCGCAGCATCCAGACCTTGCCGACCGCCTGCGCGGCAGCCGTGAGCTCGGCGCGCTCGGCGTCGGCGCGTGCCGAGGCCGTACGACCGCTCGCCCGGTCCAGCAGCGCGTCCGCGTCGAGGTCGCCGGTGCTCTCGCGGCCGGGGGTGGGGCGCGGGACGAGGCGGGCGGCCAGGGCCTCGCGGCTCTGGTTGGTCCAGCCGAAGCCGAGGCAGTAGCGCTGTCCCTCGAAGGTGGCGCACCGCACGGACGCCCGCGCGGTCGCCGTACGTCCCTGGGCCCGGTCGAGTCCGGCACCCTCCGCGACGACGCGGTCGATCTCGGCCTGCATCTCGGGCGTCACGTCGCCTCGTCCCACCGCGCCGCCGGGTGCGCCGGTGGTCTCCGCGGTCGGTGCGATCGTCCCCTGGTCGTCGTCACTGTCGGGGAGCAGCGGTGCGGCGCCGAGGGTCAGCGCCAGCGCCGCGGCGGCGATCGTGACGGGGTGCCGCCAGAGCGGGCGCGAGGCGTCCTCGGTGGCGATCCGGTGGGCGAGCAGTCGTCGGGAGATGCGGGGAAGGGAAGGCATGGGGAAGGGACCTCGATCCAGAGAACAGTCGAACCACTGTCCCCTCTGGTCCCACAAGGCGCAAGTTCCTCATCTGCCCCAGATGGGGGAACAGTGCGCGGCGGTGGTTGTGGAGGGACGAAGGTCGCCGGTGGTTGAGGAGGGACGAAGGTCGCCGGTGGTTGAGGAGGGACGAAGGTCGCCGGGGTTGTGGAGGCACGAGGTCGCCGGTGGTTGAGGAGGGACGAAGTCCCGTCACGAAACCCGGCGGGGTCTCGTGACAGGCGCCAGGGCGCCTTCCTCGACCAGCGATGTTTTGGAGCGGATGACGAGATTCGAACTCGCGACATCGACCTTGGGAAGGTCGCGCTCTACCAGCTGAGCTACATCCGCAGTGCCGTCCGGGGACGGCGGGCCGAACGATACCGGACCTGGGCTACCGGACCTCGGACAGGCCGGGTCGCTTGGCGGAGACGGTGTCGCCCGAGGAGCGGCCGGTGATCCGGCGGTGCACCCACGGCACGAGGAACTCGCGCGTCCACTGGGCGTTCGCCGCCCACGTCTCGCGGCGTCCCAGCACCGGCAGCGGCTCGATCGTCACCGGCTCGAGCCCGTGCTCGACACCGATGGCCTCGAGGACCGAGTGGGCGATGTAGGTGTGGCCGAAGGCGTTGAGGTGCATCCGGTCGGTGTCCATCGCACCGGAGATCTCGACGTCGCGCATCCGCCACATGTCGACGACCGTGACGCCGTGGCGGTCGGCGATCTCGCGCACCCACTCGTTGAAGATCGCCATCCGGCCGCGGACCGGGCCGTAGATGCCGCCGCCGCCCGGGTCGAAGATCGTGAACATCACCACGCGTGCCCCGGTGGCGGTCAGCCGCGCGATCGCGGCGTCGTAGGTCCGGGCGAGCGCGTCGAGGTCGACACGTGGCCGGAGCACGTCGTTGCCGCCGCCGTGGATGGTGATCAGGTCCGGCTCGAGGGCGATCGCGGCGTCGACCTGCTCGGCGACGATGGGGGCGAGCTTGCGGCCGCGGATGGCCAGGTTGGCGTAGCCGAAGTCGTCGCTCTGCTGGGCGAGCACCTCGGCGACGCGATCGGCCCAGCCGCGCAGCCCGTTGGGCCGCGCGGGGTCGGGATCGCCGACGCCCTCGGTGAACGAGTCGCCCAGGGCGACGTAGCGGTGGAAGGTCACCGATCCATTGTGGCGGGTGCGGTTTCGTGACGGGACTTCGTCCCTCCTCAACCATCGAAGACGCACCCGGCAGCCGCTAGGTTTGCTGCCGTGCTGCTCTCCGATCGCGACATCACTGCTGAGATCGACGCCGGGCGCATCGCGCTCGAGCCGTGGGACCCGCAGATGATGCAGCCCTCCAGCGTCGACGTACGCCTCGACCGCTTCTTCCGGGTCTTCGAGAACCATCGCTACCCGCACATCGACCCCGCGGCCGACCAGTCCGAGCTGACCCGCGAGGTGGAGCCGGAGGGTGACGAGCCGTTCATCCTGCACCCGGGCGAGTTCGTGCTCGGCTCGACCTACGAGGTCGTGTCACTGCCCGACGACATCGCCGCGCGCGTCGAGGGGAAGTCGTCGCTGGGTCGCCTCGGGCTGCTCACGCACGCCACCGCGGGCTTCGTCGACCCGGGGTTCTCCGGGCACGTGACGCTCGAGCTGGCCAACGTCGCGACCCTCCCGATCAAGCTCTACCCGGGCATGAAGATCGGCCAGTTCTGCTTCTTCCGGCTGTCCTCGCCGAGCGAGCACCCCTACGGCTCGGAGAAGTACGGCTCGCGCTACCAGGGCCAGCGTGGCCCGACCCCGAGCCGGTCGTTCCAGGGCTTCCACCGCACGCAGATCTGAGCGGCCTGTGTGACCGGCATCGCCCGGCCCGGTGGTGACGGACCGGTCAGGCATGGTTAGGCTTCCCTAAGTTAGCCTTACCTTCCTGCCCCACGGAGCTCCCCCATGAAGCGAAGCCTTGCCGCGCCCCTTGCTGCGGCCACCCTGCTGGTCGCCGCCCTGACCGGCTGCAGCACCGGCTCGACCAGTGCCGCCGACACCGACGCGGAGCCGACCGCCACGAGCTCGGTCGACGCCGACGCGTTCCCGGTGACGATCGAGCACGCGCTCGGCACGACGACGATCGAGGAGGAGCCGACCCGCGTCTTCGCGCTCGGCTACGCCGAGGCCGACTACCCGCTCTCCCTCGGCGTGGTGCCGGTCGGTGCCGACAAGATCGAGTACGCCGGCAACGAGAACAGCTCGTCCGACTGGTTCGACGCCGCTCTCGCCGAGATCGACGGCGCCGAGCAGCCCGCCCGCTTCAGCACCGCCGACGGCGTGCCGGTCGACGAGATCGTCAAGCTCCAGCCCGACCTGGTGACTCGCCACCCAGTCCGGCATGACCCAGGAGGAGTACGACAAGCTCACCGACGCCGGCATCCCGGTCGTCGCCTACCCCAACGCGCCCTACAACACCACGTGGCAGGAGTCGCTCGAGATGGTCGGGCAGGCGCTCGGCCGCTCCGAGCTCGCCGCCGACGTCAAGGCCGAGACCGAGCAGGTCATCGCCGACACCGCGGCGAAGTTCCCCCAGCTCGCGGGCAAGACCTTCACCTTCGCCGGCCCGAACGCCGACCCGTCGTCGTTCTACGTCTACACCGCGATGGACAACCGCCCGCGGCTGCTCGTCGAGCTCGGCATGGAGAACTCCCCGATCGTCGAGGAGCGCAGCGAGCCCGGCCAGTTCCTCTTCAACATCTCCGCCGAGCGCACCGAGCAGCTCGACGCCGACGTCTTCCTCACCTACGCCAACTCCGAGGACAACGTCCAGGAGCTCGCCGACGACCCGCTCGTCCAGCAGATCCCGGCCGTGGCCGACAACCGCTGGTACGCCACGGTCGACGTGACCGAGGCCGTCGGCTTCTCCGCCCCGTCCCCGCTGTCGATCCCCGACGCGCTGGAGCGCTACATCCCGCACGTCGCCGCGGCGGTCGACGGCGACGGCTCCACTCCCTGATCCGACCCGAGGAACCGACGATGGCGAGCACCACCGAGCTGCTGGACCGGCCGCGGAGCACCTCCGCGGCCGGCCCGGGGTCGGCCTACGCCGTGATGCTCGCGCTGCTCGTGGTGGCCGCCCTCGTCTCGGTCTTCGTCGGGTCGCGCCTGATCTCGCCGCTCGAGCTGTTCCGCGACGGCGCCGACCAGACCGTGCTCCAGGTGCGCGCGATCCGCACGGCGCTCGGCCTCTGCGTCGGCGTCGCGCTCGGCCTGGCCGGCGCGTGCATGCAGGGCCTCACCCGCAACCCCCTCGCCGACCCCGGCATCCTCGGGGTCAACGCCGGCGCCGCGCTGGCCATCGTGCTGGGCATCGCCTACCTCGGGCTCGCGAGCATGACGTCGTACGTCGTCCTCGCGCTGGTCGGCGCGGCGATCGCCTCGGTCGTCGTCCACGCCATCGCCGGCGTCGGCCGGGACGGTGCCACGCCGGCGAAGCTCACCGTCGCCGGAGCGGCGTTCGCCGCCGCCGCGAGCAGCTGGACGGTCGCCGTGCAGCTGGTCGACCAGACCACGCTCGACGTGATGCGGCGCTGGCAGGTCGGCTCCATCGGCGGCCGCTCGTGGGAGCTGGTCGTGTCCCTGGCGCCGGTCTTCCTCGTCGGCGCCGTGCTGGCGCTGGCGCTCAGTCGCACCCTCAACGCCCTCGCCCTCGGCGAGGAGATGGCCAAGGGCCTCGGGCGCCACACCGCGCGTGACCGGGTCCTCGTCGGCCTCGCGATCGTGCTGCTGGCGGGCACCGCGACCGCCGCGGCCGGCCCCATCGCCTTCGTCGGGCTGATCGTGCCGCACCTCGTGCGCACCCGCACGGGCTCCGACCACCGCCACCTGCTGCCGCTGAGCGCGGGCTACGGCGCCGTGCTGGTGCTGCTCGCCGACACGGTCGGCCGGATCGTCCTGCCGCCGTCGGAGGTGCAGGTCGGGATCATGACGGCCGTGATCGGCGTGCCGTTCTTCCTCCTCCTCGTGCGCCGCGGACGGATGGGCTTATGAGCACCCCACGACGTTCTTCTCCTCCGCTGCGCTCCCCCGAACAACGCCGCGGGGACCCCGCTCCTCAGCAAGGTGTCCTGGTCAGCCCCACGTCCGGCTCGGGCGCGGACCTCCGCGCCGCCACCGCCCGCCCGCGCCGCCGCCGGACGGGCGTCCTCGCCGGCCTCGCGCTGGGACTCCTCGCGGCCTTCGCGGTCCGCGTCCTGCTGGGCGACTACACCTTCACCGTCCCCGACTTCTTCCGCATCCTCTTCGGCGAGCAGATCCCGGTCTCGACCTTCATCCTGATGGAGAGCAAGCTGCCCCGCGCCGTGCTCGCCGTGCTCGTCGGCCTCGCCCTCGGGTCGGCGGGCTCGCTGTTCCAGATGCTGCTGCGCAACCCGCTGGCGAGCCCGGACATCGTGGGCGTCAGCCTCGGCGCGAGCGCGGCCGGCATCTTCGCGATCCTCACCCTCGGCCTGCGTGACGGCGCGGTGTCGGGCTTCGCCGTCGTCGGTGCCGTGGCGATCGCCGCGGTGGTGCGCTGGGTCGCCGGCACCACCGGCGGCTACCGGCTGGTGCTCGTCGGCGTGGGCGTCGCGGCAGCCATGGTCTCGGTCATCCAGTACCTCCTCGCCCGCTCCGCCACCTACGACGTCCAGCTCGCGCTGCGCTGGCTGGTCGGCAGCGTCAACAACGTGCCGTGGCACTCGATCGGGCTCCTCGCTCTCGCCCTGGCCGTGCTGCTGCCCGCTGCTCGCGGTCCTGGCCCACGCGCTCCCGGCCCTCGAGCTGGGCGACGACGCGGCGGCCGGCCTGGGGATCGGTCGCCACCGCACCGACGTGCTGCTGCTCGTCGGGGTGCTGCTGACCGCGGTCGCGGTCGCGGCCGCCGGGCCCGTCGCCTTCGTGGCGTTCATGGCCGGCCCGATCGCCCGGTCCGCGATGGGCGGACGGCACAGCCTGCTCGCCGGTGCCCTGGTCGGCGCGATCCTCATGCTGCTCGCCGACTATGCAGCGGCCTACCTCGTCCCCGGCGTGGTGCTGCCCGTCGGGATCGTGACCGGAGCGGTCGGCGGGCCGTTCCTGCTGTGGCTACTGGCGCGCGGCGCCGCGACTGGGAGGACACGATGACGAGGCTGCTCACCGAGACCGTGAGCCTGGGCTACGGGGACCGCAGGGTCGTCGACCAGGTCAGCGTCGAGATCCCCGACGGCAAGGTGACCGTGGTCGTCGGGCCCAACGCGTGCGGCAAGTCCACGCTGCTGAAGGGCCTGGCCCGGCTCGTACGTCCGCAGGGCGGCGCCGTCCTGCTCGACGGCGAGCAGATCCACCAGCGACCCACCAAGGAGGTCGCCAAGGTCCTGGGCCTGCTGCCGCAGAACCCGATCGCTCCCGACGGCGTCGTGGTCGCCGACCTCGTCGGCCGTGGCCGGCACCCCCACCAGGGCGTCTTCACCCGATGGACCAGCGAGGACCGGGCGGCCGTCGAGGAGGCCATGGTCCTCACCGACACCTACGGGCTCGCCGACCGCGCGGTCGACGAGCTCTCGGGCGGTCAGCGCCAGCGGGTCTGGATCGCGATGGCGCTCGCGCAGGGCACCGACCTGCTCCTCCTCGACGAGCCGACGACCTATCTCGACGTCTCCCACCAGGTGGAGATGCTCGACCTGCTGGCCGAGCTCAACGGTCGTCGCGGCACCACCATCGTGATGGTGCTGCACGACCTCAACCTGTCCGCGCGCTACGCCGACCACCTGATCGCCCTCCACGGCGGCAGGGTCGCCGCCGAGGGCACGCCCCAGGACGTGGTCACCGAAGAGGTCGTCAGGACCGTCTTCGGCCTCGACAACCGGGTCATCGAGGACCCCGTCTCGCACACCCCGCTGGTGGTCCCGATCGGACGGCACCAGCCCCACCACAAGCTCCGTCAGACGCCCCGGGAGAACCGATGACCGTGACTGCCTCCGTCCTGCCCATGCTCCTCGCCGACGTCGAGGTGGTCGCGGTGGAGCGGTTGAGCCCGACGTTCGTGCGGGTCGAGCTCGGCGGTCCCGAGCTGGCCCACTTCGGCGTCGACGGTGACCGGCTCGACCAGCGGATCAAGCTGATCTTCCCGGACCCGGTGACCGGTGGCATGACGTCGACCGAGGGTGCCGACGAGTCCTGGCTGGCGACGTGGCTCGACCGGCCCGCCACCGAGCGCGGCCACATGCGCACGTACACGATCCGCGACGTCCGGGGCAGCGGCGAGGAGACCACCTTCGTGGTCGACCTGGTGCTCCACCTCGAGGGCGACCTCGTCGGGCCCGGCTCGACCTGGGCGTCGAAGGCGGTCGTCGGCGACCGGCTGGTGGTGCTCGCGCCGCGCAAGGGCCACCCCTACGGCGGCATCGAGTTCACGCCCGCGCCGGGCGCCGACCTGCTGCTGGTGGGCGACGAGACCGCGGTGCCGGCGATCTGCACGGTGCTCGAGCAGCTGCCGGCCGACGCACGCGGCACGGCGTTCCTCGAGGTGCCGGTCGCGGCGGACGTCCAGGACGTACGCGGTCCGGCGGGCGTCGAGGTCGTGTGGCTGGCCCGCGAGGGTGCGGAGCTCGGACGCGTCCTGCACGACGCCGTCGCCGCCCACCTGGGGATCCAGGGGGCCGAGGTCGACGTGGCCACCGACGAGGTGGACCCGGACCTGTGGGAGACGCCGTTCTACTCCTCCTCCGGGGAGGAGATCTCCGACGCCGGAGGTGGGATCGGCGGCACCTACGCCTGGATCGCGGGCGAGTCGAAGGTGGTCACCGGCCTGCGTCGGCACCTGGTCGACGAGCTCGGCTTCGACCGCAGCCAGGTGGCGTTCATGGGCTACTGGCGCCGCGGTGTCGCCATGAGGTCCTGACCTCAGCGGGATGGTTCAGCGGCGCTTGGGGGCGCGCGGGGAGTAGCGCACGCGCTCGGTGATGCGGTGGCGGGCGATCAGCTCGATGTCGGTGAACGAGTCATACATGGTCGTGCTCCTTCGGGTGGGATGGACTGGGGTGGATGGGGCTGTGTGGGGATGTCGTCAGCCCTGGTGGAGGGTGACGTCGCCGGAGGCGGTGGTGGCCCGGACCTCGAGGTAGGGCTGGTCGGCGGCGGGCTCGCCGAGGTTGGGCAGGTTGGACGAGAGCCGGCCGCTGGCGGTGCGGACGTCGGTCCACACCGGAGTGCCGGCCAGCACGCCGATCCGGACGTCGCCGCTCGCGGTCTTGGCGGTGACCCGGCCGGGTGCCGCCCGGCCGATCACCAGGTCGCCGGAGCCGGTGGTGAAGATGGCCTCGCCCGCGATCGTGCCGACGGAGGCGTCGCCCGAGCCGGTCTTGACGGCGAGCTCGTCGCCGGCCGCCTCGACGCGTACGTCGCCGCTGCCGGTCGTCACGATGAGGTGGGAGTCGGCCCGGCGCACCTGCACGTCGCCGGATCCCGACTTGATCTTCGCGTCGCCGGCGAGGTGCTCGGCGAGCACGTCGCCGGAGCCGGACTGGATCACGGTCGCGCCCTCGACGACGTCGAGCGAGACGTCGCCCGACCCGCTGTCGACGCGGGTGTCGGCGAAGCGACCGTGGGCGGCCACGTCGCTGCTGCCGACCTTGACGTGGAGGCCGCTGGTGACCGGGACCTCGACGACGATCTCGGCGTGGGGGTCGCGGCCGAGGAAGCCGCCGGCGCGCTTGGGGGCGATGATCGCGATCCGGTCGCCCAGGTCGCGGACGTCGAACTCCTCGGCCCGCTCGCCGGTGATCCGGACGACCGTCTCGATGGTGTCGGTGGCGGTCACGTCGACCCTGCCGCGGCCGTTCTCGACGTAGAGGTCGATCGGCTCGGGGGTGTCGAAGGTGACGTCCAGGTGGTTGCTCATCGGTGTCTCCAGACTCGGGTTGAGGGTGTGTTCGTCCGACGGGCCGGCGGGTGCCGGTCCGGTGAGGCGGTGGGTGGGGTGGCCCGGTCAGGGCCGGGCGGTCAGAGCCAGCCGTTCATCCGGCGGCTGTTGGCCTGCTTGCGGTTGGCGGCGAAGGGGTCGTAGCCCACGAAGGGGACGCTGCTGAGGTCGACGTCGATGTTGATCGCGTGCTCGTTGGTCGCGCTGCGGACGATGGCGACCATCCAGGTGTTGAGGCTCTGCCCGGCGGCGGCGGCCTTCTCCTCGGCGCGGGCCTTGACGGCCTCGGGGATCCGGAGCGTGATGCGGGACAGGTCGCCGTCGACCTCCTCCGGCGGGGCCGGGGCGGCGGGCGGCGGGGGCGGCGCGGGGATCTCGCTGCGCGGGGCGACCTCGACCACGAAGTCGAGCTCGCGGCCCACGAGGCGTACGTCGACGCTGCCCTCGGGCAGCTCGGCGGTGATCTCGGCCGCGGCGTGGGAGATCGCTTCCATCAGCGCGAGTCGCGCGCTCGGGTCGAGCGCGTAGGCCAGCCGCTCGGCGGCCTGCTTGAGCTCGTCGCTGCCGGCCTCGGCTGCCGCGACCAGGTCGCGACGCAGGGTGTCGACGTACGGGGTGATGTCCATGTGCACCACTCTGACATCACGGTGATGTCATGTCAACACCATCGTGATGTCAGTTGATGTCGGCGTGACGTCATGCAGCCCCGCCCCGGGATAGTCCGCATCAGAAGTGTCCTGCTCGAACGCTGGCACATGAGGTGCCGTTTGATGCGGACTATCCCGGGCAGGGGAACGAGGTCAGAGGTCGAAGAGCGAGCCCGAACCGCTGATGTCGACGTCCGTACGCGGTGCGTGACCGGGCGTCTCGTCGGCTGGGGCCGGCTTCTCCTCCGGCTCCTCGTCGTTCGCCGGTGCCTCGGCCTCGGCCGCGTCGTCGGCGTCGGCGTCGGCGTCGGGGACGGTCTCGGAGTCCGTGGTCTCGTTGTCCTCGGCTTCGTCGGCAGGCTCCTCGGTCGAGCTGGCCGCGTCGTCGTGGTCGGTGAAGATCGCGGCCTGGCTCAGGTCTGCGCCGCTCGGCGGTGCGCTGGCCGGGGCGGGCTCCTCGGCGGTCGGCTCGGCCTCGGCCGTGTCGGTGGCCTCCGCCTCGACGTCGGCGGTCTCCGGCTCAACCGTGACGTGTGACGAGTCGGTGGCCGGGGTCGCCGCATCGTCGGACGTCGTCGCAGTCGGTGCCGCCGCGGTGGCCGGAGCCTCCACGTCGAACAGCGAACCGAGGCTCGAGAGGTCGACGTCCGTGCTCGGCGCCGACGTCGTACCGCTCGAGGCCGGCGCAGCGGGTGCCTCCGGCTCCGGCTCTGCTTCGCTCGGCTCGGGCTCGTCGTCCGAGTCGAGGATCGTGTCGGGGTCCTCCACGTCGGACTCGGCCTCTGCGTCCGCCTCCGCCGCGGGGGCGGGGGTCGGCTCCGGGGAGGCGATGTCGAACAGCGACCCGCCCGTGCCCAGGCCCGCGGCCGGTGCGGGCGTGGCCTTCTTCGCAGGTTCCGGCTCGGGCTCCGGCTCGGGGGCCGCCTCGGCGGTCTCGGGCTCGGCGGCCTCGGGCTCGGCGGGCTGGCTGGGCTCGACGTCGAAGAGCGAGCCACCGGAACCGAGGTCAGCGACCGGCTTGGGCTCGGCCTTCTCGGTCGGCCTTGTCTCGGGCTCGGCGGCCTCGGGCTCTGCGGGCTGGCTGGGCTCGACGTCGAAGAGGGAGCCACCGGAACCGAGGTCGGCGGCCGGCTTGGGCTCGGCCTCGTCTGGGGCTCGCGGCCTCCGGCTCGGCCTGCGGCGGCGGGCTCGACGTCGAAGAGCGAGCCACCGGAACCGAGGTCGGCGGCGGGCTTGGGCTCGGCCTTCTGGGGCTCGGCTTCCGGCTCGGCCTGCGCCGCAGGCTCCACGTCGAAGAGCGAGCCCCCGGCGCTCTCGGCGGGCTTGGCCTCGGTGGGCTTGGCCTCCTCGGGTGCGGGGGTGTCGAAGAGCGAGCCGCCGGTGCTCTCGGCAGGCTTGACCTCCGCAGGCTTGGTCTCCTCGGGTGCGGGGGTGTCGAAGAGCGACCCGACTCTCGGCGGGCTTCGCCTCGGTGGGCTTGGTCTCCTCGGGTGCGGGGGTGTCGAAGAGCGAGGAGCCGCCCGACGCCTTGGCCGCGGGGCCGGCGTCGGCGGTCTCGGTGACCGTCTCCTCGGTGACGGTGACGTCACCGGCCTCGGGCTCGTCCTTGGTCGCCACGTCGGTCGTCGCGGCGGCCGCAGTGGCAGGCGCGGCTGCAGGCGCGGCCGAGGACCCGGGGGCGGCCTTGGTGGCCTGCTCGCCCTTCACGGACGCGAGCAGCATCTGCGCGACGTCGAGGACCTCGACCTCCTCGCGGGCCTCGCCGGCTGCCTGCTGGGCGGTGAGGCCGTCGGACAGCATCACCCGGCAGAAGGGGCAGCCGACGGCGATCTGGTCGGCGCCGGTGCCGACGGCTTCCCTGGTGCGGTTGACGTTGATCCGCTCGCCGATGTTCTCCTCCATCCACATGCGGGCGCCACCGGCGCCGCAGCAGAAGGACCGTTCGGAGTTGCGCTCCATCTCGACGAACTCGGCGCCGGGCAGGACCTGGAGCAGCTCGCGCGGCGGCTCGTAGACCTGGTTGTGGCGACCGAGGTAGCACGGGTCGTGGTAGGTGATCGAGCGCTTGGCGGCACCCGCGCCGTCCTTGACCGGCGTCAGCTTGCCCTCGCGCACGAGGCGGTTGAGCAGCTGGGTGTGGTGCACGACCTCGAGCTCGATGCCGAAGTCCTTGTACTCGTTCTTGAGCGTGTTGAAGCAGTGGGCGCAGGTCGAGACGACCTTCTTGACCTTGTACTCCTGGAAGGTCTCGACGTTCTGCTGCGCCAGGCCCTGGAAGACGAACTCGTTGCCGGCGCGACGGGCCGGGTCGCCGGTGCAGGTCTCGCCGTTGCCGAGGACGCCGAAGGAGATGCCGGCCATGTCGAGCAGCTCGGCGACGGCACGGGTGGTCTTCTTCGCGCGGTCCTCGTAGGCCCCCGCGCAGCCGACCCAGAACAGCCAGTCGACCGACTCGAGGGACTCCAGGTCCTCACCCACGACGGGTACGTCGAACTCGAGGCCCTTGGCCCAGTCCATGCGAGCCGAGCTCGACATGTTCCACGGGTTGCCCTTGTTCTCCAGGCCCTTGAAGAGCTGGTTGAGCTCGGCCGGGAAGTTCGACTCCACCAGCAGCTGGTGGCGCCGCATGTCCATGATGTGGTCGACGTGCTCGATGTCGACGGGGCACTGCTGGACGCAGGCGCCGCACGACGTACAGCTCCAGAGCACGTCCGCGTCGATGACGAAGTCGCCGTCGGCCGGGTTGTAGAAGTAGTCCAGGACGTCCGCGCCGTCGGTGCCGGCGCTCTCACCCTTCGAGCCCACGCCCACCAGGGCGCGTTCGGTGTGCGCCTCGTCGCCGGGTCGGCCTTGGCGTACGCGTGGTCGCGCAGGGCGGTGATGAGCAGCTTGGGCGACAGGGGCTTCTCGGTGTTCCAGGCCGGGCACTGCGACTGGCAGCGGCCGCACTCGGTGCACGTCGTGAAGTCGAGGATGCCCTTCCAGGAGAAGTCCTCGATCGTGCCGACGCCGAGCGCGGAGTCCTCGTCGAGGTCGTCGATGTCGTCGAGGGTGATCGGCTTGCCGGCCGACGTCAGCGGCTTCATCGCGCCGAGCGCGGTGCTGCCGTCGTCCTCGCGCTTGAAGTAGATGTTGAACCAGGCGGTGAAGCGGTGCCAGGCGATGCCCATGGTGATGTTGCGGGCGATCACCATCAGCCAGATCATCGCCAGCGCGATCTTGAACGCCGCGATGGCGTAGATCAGGTTCTCCAGCGTCGAGGCGTCGTTGGTGTAGAGCGCGTCACCGATCCACGAGGCGATCGGGTAGTGGCTGCGACCGGCGTCCTCGTCGAGCTTCCACTCCGCGGCGCGGACGAAGAGGATCGCGCCGCCCTCGAGCAGGGCGAGCGCCTCGACGAAGTAGGCCTGCCAGAAGTTCGAGCCGAAGAAGCGGCTCCTGCGACCCTCGGAGCGCGGGTGGTGCTTCTGGCGGTAGACGATCAGGTAGACGATGCCGACCGTGCTGAGCAGGCCGATGAGCTCGCTGAACCACTCGTAGGGATACCAGTGGCCGACGAGCGGCCACGCGAAGGACGGCGTGAAGAGCTGGAAGTACGCCGCCAGCACGGCGGTGCTGAGGAACAGGAACGCGGCGTAGACGAACCAGTGCATGACGCCGATCCAGTGCCACTGGAGCATCCGGGTGTGGAGGAAGGTCTCCTTCAGCATGGTCACTGCGCGACCGGTCGGGTTGCCCGTGCGCCCCGGCGCCGGCTGACCGCTGCGGATCACGCCCAGCATGCGACGTACGGCCGGGACCAGGAGGGCGACGGCGGCGACGGTCAGGGCGAACGAGACGACGATCGCGAAGATCTGCATGTAGGAGTGCTCCTCAGTCGGGCGTACTGAGCCGGAGCATATGACCGACGGGTGCGCCGACGGCAGGGCTCCCGCGCGTGAGAAGAATCCTACCGGCAGGTAACTTCACCCGTCGGGGTGGTGCGGGTCAGTTCACGATCGCGACGTTCTCGACCTCGATCTCGCGCGCGTCCTCGCGGTAGGTGGCCAGCTTGGCCTTCACCTGGTCGAGCGCCTCGGTGAGCTTGGCGATCCCGTCGCGCAGCTTCTGCTGGTGGTCGAGGTGCGCCATGTGCGACTCGCTGGTCTCGTCCCACCCGGGCGTGAGGCTCTCGACCTGCTCGAGGAGGTCGTTGATCTGCGTCGTGATGGCGGTCGTCGCGCTGCCCAGCGCCGACTCCATCGAGGACAGGGACCCCTGGTGCACGACCAGGCCGCGCTCGCTCATCGGGGACCCCCGCCGAGGCGGTCGGCCAGCTGGCCGGCACGGGTGGCCTGCTCGACGTCGTTGGTCGCGTGCTCCTGGGCGACGTACATGATGCTCTGCGAGTAGCCCTCCAGGATCGGTCCCAGCGTCATCGCGACGGTGAACCACTCGTTGACCGCCTCGCCGAAGCCGGCAGCCGCCTGGCCCTTGAAGCCCGCGCCCGCCTCGGTCTCGATGGTGGCGCCGAGGTCCTTCAGGGTGGTCTGCAACGGCTCCAGCGCCGCGGCCACGGCCTCGGCGGCAGCCTGCATCTCGGAGTAGACAAGTCCGACGGCCACGGCCGCCCCCTCTCGGTGGATTCCTGCGCTCGTACGGGTCCCGCGTGGACGAGGTGTCACTACCCCGCGGGAGGCACCTTCACACGCGGCGGATCGTGCCAGTTCGCGTCGGTTTGAACGGGTGCGTCAGGGGGAACTCAGATGCCATGCCGTCCTACGACTACGAAGTCGACCTCGAGAGCATGGGCAAGGCCGCCCAGGGGCTCAGCGAGACGTTGAAGCTGTTCAAGGACAAGGACGTCGAGGACCTGGTCCCGAGCAAGGGCGACGTCGGCAGCGACGTGGTCTGGGATGCGCTCGACGAGTTCAAGGGGCGGTGGGAAGAGGGCGTCAACAACCTCTGCCAGGACGTCGAGGAGATGTCCGGGCGGCTGGGCAAGATCGCGATGAACTACTTCGAGACCGACAAGGCCGGCTACGACGCGCTGCACGGCCTCGTCGGCACGATCGCCGCCGTGAAGGTGCTCTGACATGCCGGACTTCGAGGTCGAGGGCAGCCCGGGCAACATCCGGGCGAAGGCCCTCACGATGGAGCAGAAGGGCCAGCTCTTCTACGACACCGGCGATGCTCTCTCGAAGATCGACGTCGGCGGGTGGACCGGCCGCGCGGCCGACGAGTTCCGCGAGGCCCACGACCTGGAGCCCGACCGTTGGTTCAAGTCCGGCAACGGCTTCAAGAAGGCCGCGGCGGGCCTGACGACCTACGCCGGCGAGCTCGAGACCGCGAAGTCGCGGGCCGACTGGGCGCGTGAGGAGTACGAGCGGGGGCAGCGCGAGTCGGAGAGCGCGCGCACCCAGTACGACTCCTACATGGGCCAGATGCGCACCTACTGGAGCAGCGGCGGCACCGACCAGGCCGAGCCGTTCAACGACTGGGGCGACCCGATCCAGCAGGCAGCCCTGCGCGAGCTGGCGTCGGCGAGGGCCGACCTCGACAACGCCGCCCACGTGTGTGCCGGCGAGGTCAAGGCCGGGTGCGCCGATGCGCCGGAGGAGCCCAACTGGCTCGAGTCCGGCCTCAAGTTCGTCGGCGGCATCCTCGAGGGCGCCGGCGAGGCGGTCTGGGACCTGCTCACGATGGTGCCGTTCAGCCCGGTCAACATGGTGATCGACTCCTACAAGCTGGCGACCGGTGACATCACGCCCGAAGAGCTGATGAAGAAGTACGAGCTCTCCGCGGAGAGCGCCTGGGACATGGCGCAGGGCATCTACACCGGGCTCACCACCGACCCGATCGGCTTCGGCAAGGAGCTCGGCAAGTCGCTGCTCGACTGGGACACCTGGGCCGACGACCCGGCCCGCGCGATCGGCCACCTCGTGCCCGACGCGATCGTCGCGATCGCGACCGGCGGCTCGGGCGCCATCGCCACGCGCGGCGGCAAGATGGGCATGGACCTGCTCGACGGACTGGCCGACCTGTCCAAGTTCCGCCACCTCGACGACCTGTCCGACCTCGGCGGCCTGCGCCGGCTCGACGACGGTGCGCCGCGCTCGATGTTCGAGTTCGACGGCGACGGCCCGTGGCGCAGCCTCGACGACCAGCTCCGCGAGCCGAGCTACTCCTCCTCGAACCGCAGCATCATCGACGACGACTACAACGTCTTCGGTCGCAACCCCGAGACGGGTCAGCCCTACACGCGCAGCGAGTTCGACGACACGTTCCGCACGACCAACGACCGCGGCGAGACCGACTGGGACTGGAAGAACGCCGCGCCCAACGACGGCAAGGTGCCCGGCAGCGACGAGATCGTCACGCCCGACGACGTGCCGCGCATGGACCGCATCGGTGGGCCCAACGGCTCCTACTTCGCCGACGACGGTGCCGCGATGAGCGAGCGGTCGCTGCCGCCCGACCGCCTCAACTTCGACCGCAGCGCGTGGGACATCAACCGCGACCACCCCTCGCTCCAGGACGGCAGCGTGACCATCGAGCGCTCCGAGGTCGCGCCGGCCTTCGGCCAGGAGGGCGGCGGCCACCAGTACCGCTTCCTCGACGCCGACGGGACGCCCCTCAGCCAGGGCGACCTCGTGGACCGTGGGATCATCGACAATCCCTACCGGTTCGACGCGGGTGACGCCGCGCTCGGGGCAGGTGCCACCCAGGGCGCCCAGGGTGCGGACCGGATGGCCGACGAACTCAGCGACGAAGGAGCCCGGCGGTGATCGAGCACGGCGGAACGGGCGACGAGCTCGACCAGGTGGCCGAGGACCTGCGCGCACGTGGCCTCGGCGAGGGCGTCGACTTCTTCATCTCCGGCCGGTCTCCGGTGGACCTCTCCAGCGAGTACATCGGCCTCCGCCGGCTCGACGAGGGCGGCTACGAGGTCTGGTACCGCGGTGACTGGGGCTCCGACAAGACGCTGATCGAGACGGCGGACTTCGCTGCCGCACGTGAGCGGTTCGTCGACGAGGCCGTACGCCTCGCGCAAGGTCGCTGGGGCAACAAGGTGGGCCGCGGATGATCGTCGACGAGGTGCGGCGCCTGCTGCCGACCGCCGGCGTGGAGGCCGACTCGGTGCTGTGGGCACCGGTCTCGGCCGAGCCACCGCAGGCGCCGAGCCACCAGTGGGTCGTGTGGCCCACGGCCGACGACGAGATCGTCCTCGGCGGTTCCGACCACGGTCGCTTCGCCGCCTACGCCCGTTTCGGCGACCCGACCCTGGTGGCCGAGATCCTGGCGCGCTGGACGACTCCCCAGCTGCCGCCCGCGCCCCGTGACGCCGAGACCCTCCATGCGGCCGCCCTGTCGGTGGCCGACATCCTGCTCGGGCCCGACGCCACGACGGTGCTCGAGCCCGGCGCGGTCCTGCCCGGCGGCGTGGTCCCTGCCGGAGCGCCGCTCGACCACGTCGGCAACGCCAGCGGGCACGTGCTGCACCTCTACGACACGTCCTTCGCGGCGCGCAGCCTGCCGCCGACCGACGCCAACGAGGTCCGGATGGGCTTCGTGCTCAACTCGCCCCTCCCCGAGTCGTGCCGGGTCTCCCTCGTGGAGCCGTGGTTCGGCCAGCCGGGGGGAGGCGTGGCGATCGTGCTCGACCGCGTCATCGCCTACTACGTCGACCAGGGCGTGCTGGCGCCCTTCGCCGTCGACACGGTCGAGCAGGGGATCCTCAGCCCCGACGTACGCCCCTGACCCTCCCGCCGGGCGGGAGCTCGACGGGTGCCCGACGCTCAGGGGCTACGTGGCAGCCGTCGCCCCGCCGCTGACGCGACGCGTCAGCCGCGCCGCGGTGGCCGTCACGGCCGCGGCGATCGCCGGCACGTCCGCGCCCGCGTCGGTCGGGAAGGTCACCGCGACCCCGGCGACGGGGTGAGCGTTGTGGTCGAGCACGGCAGCGGCCACGCTCTGCAGCCCCGGCGTCACCTCGCCGTCCTCGGTCGCGTGCCCGCGTTGCCGGGTCTCCGACAGCAGCGTGCGCAGGGCGCTCAGCGAGGCGGGCCCCCGGCCGTGGCGGTCGACGAACGCGTCCCGGTCCGGGTAGAGCGCCCGGACCTGGCTCGCCGGCAGGGCCGCCAGGATCGCGCGGCCCGACGCGGTGAGGTGCGCCGGTAGACGGACGCCGACGTCGGTGACGAGCGGCGGTCGCCCCGGCGCGCGCTCCTCGATGACGTAGAGCACGTCACGGCCGTGGAGCACGGCCAGGTGGGCGCCGTGCCCGGTCCGGTCGACGAGCTCGGCCAGGGGGCGGCGGGCCAGTCGGGCCAGGGGCTCCTGCCGGGTGAACCCGCTGCCGACCTCGAACGCCGCGACGCCGAGTCCGTAGCGGTGCTCGTCGGGCAGGTGCACGACGAAGCCCTCGTCGATCATCGTGTTGAGCAGGTGGTAGGCCGTGCTGCGTGGCAGGTCGCAGGCCCGCACGATCCGGTCCAGCGGGACCGGGTCGGCCTGGGTCGCCAGGAAGCGCAGCACCCGCAGGGCGCGGGTCGCGGCGGGGACCTGGCTCACCAGCGTGTCGACGTCAGGACTGGTCGGAGTCCTTGCGGGTGAACCAGCCGCCGCCCTCGTCGGTCTTCTCGATCGGCTTGCCCGGCATGTCCTGGGCGCCCGGCGTACGACGGGGGAGCAGGGGCGAGCCGGCTGCCGGGGTCTCGTCGGACGGAGCGGGCTGCTCGTCGACCGGCTCCGGAGTGGGCTCGACGTTGACCTCGGAGGGCGGGGTCGGCTGCTGGTCGACGGTCCCGGCGACCTGGGGTGCGTAGTCGTCGGAGGAGTCGTCGACGCGCGGGTCGAGCCGGTCGGCGGCCCGCACCTGGCCCTCGTGAGCCGCCTCCTCCTGCGCGGCTGCCGTGCGTGCCTGCTCGGCCTCCGCCTGGGCCGCGGCAGCGCGGGCGCGTGCCTCCTCGGCCTGCGCCTCGGCCGCGGCCGCGCGCTCCTGGGCGGGGGCGATCGTGGTCTGGGCCGCACCGGCGGCCTGGGCGCGCAGCTGGTCGGCGCGCTCGATGTTGGCCTGACGGTTCTTCTGCTGCATCACGTAGAACGCCGCGCCGAGCACGACCAGGACGACGACTGCGATGACGATGATGGTGGTCACGGGATTCCTCTTCCACGGGAGCAGGGGACGGCCAGTCTTGCAGCCTGCCGCCCGGCTGTCCGGCGACCGGTGCACAACGGCTCGAAATGTCTCGTATCCCAGACCCCGGATGCGCGACCGCCTCTGGTGGGTGCACCCCGCCGCGAGTTTGATGGGGAGCATGCAGACCATCCAGGTCGGGATCGGCCCCGTCTCCTTCGCAGACCTCGTCCACGTCGCCCGCGACGGAGCCGGCGTCGAGCTCACGGACGAGGCGCTCGGCGCGATCGACCACGCGCGTGGCGTCATCGAGACCCTTGCCGCGGCGGACACGCCCACCTACGGCGTCAGCACCGGCTTCGGTGCCCTGGCCACCCGGCACATCCCGACCGAGATGCGCGCCCAGCTCCAGCGCTCCCTCGTCCGCTCGCACGCCGCCGGCTCGGGCCCGGAGGTCGAGCGCGAGGTGGTCCGTGCGCTCATGCTGCTGCGCCTCTCGACGCTCGCGACCGGTCGCACCGGCGTACGCCGCGAGACGGCGCAGCTGATGGCCGGACTGCTCAGCCACCGGATCACGCCGGTGGTGCGCGAGTACGGCTCGCTCGGCTGCTCCGGCGACCTGGCCCCCCTGTCGCACTGCGCGCTCGCGCTGATGGGGGAGGGCGAGGTGCGCGACGCGTCGGGCACCCTCATGCCGGCCGCCGAGGCACTGGCGGCCGTCGGGCTGGCCCCGGTCGAGCTCGTCGCCAAGGAGGGCCTGGCCCTCATCAACGGCACCGACGGGATGCTCGGCATGCTGGTCATGGCGATCACCGACCTGCGGATGCTGCTGCGCACCGCCGACGTCGCCGCGGCGATGAGCGTGGAGGGCCAGCTCGGCACGGACCGGGTCTTCGCCCCCGCGCTGCAGGCGATCCGGCCGCACCCCGGCCAGGCGCTGTCCGCGGCCAACCTGGTCGGTCTGCTGGCCGGCTCGGGGGTGATGGCCTCCCACCAGCGCGGCGACTGCAACCGCGTGCAGGACGCCTACTCGCTGCGCTGCTCGCCGCAGGTGCACGGCGCCGCCCGCGACACGGTCGAGCACGCCGCGACGGTGGCCGGCCGCGAGCTGGCCAGCGCCATCGACAACCCGGTGGTGCTGGGTGCCACGGTCGAGTCCAACGGCAACTTCCACGGTGCGCCCGTGGCCTACGTCCTCGACTTCCTGGCGATCGTCGCCGCGGACGTCGCCTCGATCAGCGAGCGGCGTACGGACCGGTTCCTCGACAAGGCCCGCAGCCACGGCCTGCCGCCGTTCCTCGCCCACGACCCGGGCGTCGACAGCGGCCACATGATCGCGCAGTACACCCAGGCCGCGATCGTCTCCGAGCTCAAGCGCCTCGCCGTCCCCGCGTCGGTCGACTCGATCCCCTCCAGCGCCATGCAGGAGGACCACGTCTCGATGGGCTGGAACGCCGCCCGCAAGCTGCGCACCGCCGTCGACGGGCTCTCCCGCGTCGTCGCGATCGAGGTGCTGACCGCGGCCCGGGCGCTCGACCTGCGCGCGCCGCTCACCCCGTCGCCGGCCACCGGCGCAGTGGTCGCCCTGCTCCGCAGCTCCGGCATCGAGGGCCCCGGCCCCGACCGGCACCTCTCGCCCGAGATCGAGGCTGCCGTCGGCCTCGTCCAGTCCGGCGCGGTCCTCGCCGCGGCCGCCTCAGTGATCGGAGAGCTCCAGTGAACGAGACCAACCACCGCCTGCCCATCCATGCCGCGCACGGCACCGAGCTGACCGCGAAGTCGTGGCAGACCGAGGCGCCGCTGCGGATGCTGATGAACAACCTCGACCCCGACAACGCCGAGCGTCCCGAGGACCTCGTCGTCTACGGCGGCACCGGCAAGGCCGCGCGCAGCTGGGAGGCGTACGACGCGATCGTCCGGTCCCTGCGCGACCTCGAGGACGACGAGACGCTGCTCGTGCAGTCGGGCAAGCCGGTCGGCATCATGCGGACCCACCAGTGGGCGCCGCGGGTGCTGATCGCCAACTCCAACCTGGTCGGCGACTGGGCCAACTGGGAGGAGTTCCGCAGGCTCGAGGAGCTCGGCCTGACGATGTACGGCCAGATGACGGCCGGCTCGTGGATCTACATCGGCACCCAGGGCATCCTCCAGGGCACCTTCGAGACCTTCGCCGCGATCGCCGACAAGCGGTTCGGCGGGACCCTCGCGGGCACGATCACCGTGACCGCCGGCCTCGGTGGCATGGGAGGCGCCCAGCCGCTGGCCGTCACCATGAACGACGGCGTCGTGATCTGCATCGAGTGCGACCAGCACCGCATCGACCGCCGCCTCGAGACCCGCTACCTCGACGTCCAGGCACGCGACCTCGACCACGCGATCGAGCTCGCCCTCGAGGCCCGCGACGAGCGTCGCGGCCTGTCGATCGGCGTGCTCGGCAACGCGGCCGACCTCCTGCCCGAGCTGCTCGAGCGCCACCTCGACCGGGCCGAGGACGGGGGAGGTCCGCTCGTCGACATCGTCACCGACCAGACCTCCGCCCACGACCCGCTGTTCTACCTGCCGGCAGCGACGGCGTACGACGACTGGGAGCGCGAGCGCACCGAGGACCCGCGCGGCTTCACCAAGCGCAGCCAGGAGTCCATGGCCCGCCACGTCCGCGCGATGGTCGAGTTCCAGGACGCCGGCGCCGAGGTCTTCGACTACGGCAACTCGATCCGCGACGAGGCCCGCAAGGGCGGCTACGACCGGGCGTTCGAGTTCCCCGGCTTCGTCCCGGCCTACATCCGGCCGCTCTTCTGCGAGGGCAAGGGCCCGTTCCGCTGGGCCGCGCTGTCCGGCGACCCGGAGGACATCTACGCCACCGACCGCGCGATCAAGGAGCTGTTCCCGGCCGACGAGAAGCCGGAGTACGCCCGCCTCCACGCGTGGCTGGACATGGCCGCCGAGCGGGTGCAGTTCCAGGGCCTGCCGGCGCGGATCTGCTGGCTCGGCTACGGCGACCGCGCGAAGGCCGGAGCGAAGTTCAACGAGATGGTGGCCAGCGGCGAGCTGAAGGCGCCGGTCGTCATCGGCCGCGACCACCTCGACTGCGGCTCGGTCGCCTCGCCCTACCGCGAGACCGAGGCGATGCTCGACGGCTCCGACGCGATCGCCGACTGGGCGATCCTCAACGCGCTGGTCAACACCGCCTCGGGCGCCACGTGGGTGTCGTTCCACCACGGCGGTGGCGTCGGCATCGGCCGCTCGCTCCACGCCGGCCAGGTGACGGTCGCCGACGGCACCGCGCTCGCCGCGGAGAAGATCGAGCGGGTGCTCACCAACGACCCCGGCATGGGCGTCATCCGCCACGTCGACGCGGGCTACGACCGCGCGATCGAGGTCGCCGACGAGCGTGGGGTCACCGTCCCGATGCGAGGGTGATCCCGTGACGGACGCCCAGAAGGCCAACCTCCACACCTACCTCAAGCACGAGCGCGAGGCGGTGCTCGCCAAGCTCGAGGGCCTGTCGGACTACGACGTACGGCGTCCGCTGACCGTCACCGGGACCAACCTGCTCGGCCTGGTCAAGCACCTGGCGACGTGGGAGGCGCGCTATCTCGGCGAGGTCTTCGACCGCCCCTTCCCCGAGCCG
The DNA here is from genome assembly GCA_963750445.1 of uncultured Actinomycetota bacterium. GTDB lineage: Bacteria > Actinomycetota > Actinomycetes > Propionibacteriales > Nocardioidaceae > Nocardioides. The sequence continues at coordinate 106,480 of CAVVQR010000002.1, forward strand.
CTTCCCCGGTGGGACGTCGAGTCGGAGCGACTGGCCGACATGTGGGCCACCGAGGACGAGTCGCGCGCCGACGTCGTCGACCGCTACCGCCGGGTGTGGGCGCACAGCGACGCGACGGTGGATGCGCTCGACCTCTCGTCGACTGGGCGCGTGGCCTGGTGGGGCGACGCGGAGGTGCCGCTCTTCAACATCCTCGTCCACCTGCTCGCGGAGACCAGCCGGCACGCGGGGCACGCCGACATCCTGCGCGAGGAGCTCGACGGGGCGGTGGGCACCGACGCGGAGGCGATGGCGGCCGACGGGCACGACGCGGCCTTCTGGGCCGAGCGGCGCGCGGAGATCGAGGCGGCCGCGCGGTCTGCCGGGTGACGCCCAGGGCCGCAATGCGTGGCCACGTGAGGCGACACGCCGTACGACCGGCACGACACGCCGGGGCCGGCGCCATGACGACGGGACTCGGGCCCTCGGCCAGCCCGAGCGATCTGGGGACAAGACTTTCGAACCGCTGACTTTCGCCGCCGGATGGGTGAGGATTCCGCCATGGCCACGGGGGACAAGAAGAAGCCGGCGCGCACGCGCGTCGTACTGACCGACATCAGCTCGCGGGCGTGGGAGCACCCCGCCGACAAGGGCGCGCTGGTCGCGCTGCGCAAGCTCAAGGGCTTCGACGTGCTGCTCAAGACCATGTCGGGCGTCTTCCGCGAGCGGGCGTGGCGGCTGACGCTGCTGGGCTCCGCGGTGCGGGTCGACGAGCGCCAGTTCGGGCGGCTGCACCGGCTCCTGGCCGAGGTCGGCCAGAGCCTCGACGTCGTCGACCTGCCCGAGATGTACGTCCAGGCCGACCCGACGCTGAGCGCCCTGACGATCGGCATGGACCGCCCGATCATCGTGCTGTCCTCCGGCCTGGTGCACCACCTCGACGACGACGAGCTGCGCTTCGTCATCGGCCACGAGCTCGGCCACGCCATCAGCGGCCACGCCGTCTACCGCACGCTGCTGCTGCGCCTGATGGGCCTCGGCGGCCTGCTCAACGCGATCCCCGGCGGCGCCATCGGGATCCGGATGGTCACCGTCGGCCTGCTGGAGTGGTCGCGCAAGGCCGAGCTGTCGGCCGACCGCGCCGGCCTGCTGTCCAGCCAGGACCCGACGGCCGCGCTGCGCACCCACATGAAGCTCGCCAGCGGTGGCGAGCTCGACGAGCTCGACGTCACCTCGTTCCTCTCCCAGGGTGCGGAGTACGACGAGGGCGGCGACGTCCGCGAGTCGCTGATCAAGCTCTCGCTGCTCCAGCAGCAGACCCACCCGTTCGCCGTCGTCCGGGCCACCGAGCTCCGGCGCTGGATCGACACCGGCGCCTACACGTCCATCCTCGGCGGCGACTACCCGCGCCGTGCCGATGACGACGGCGCCTCGGTCAGCGAGGCCGCCCAGGAGGCTGCGGCCAGCTATGCGGTCACCTTCGAGCGGACCCAGGACACCCTCGGCAAGCTGGTCCACGACCTCGCCGGCTGGATGGGCCAGGCCAGCGGCTGGCTCAACGACCGGTTCCGCCGGGGCGGCGACGGCGACGTCGCCTGACCAGCCGGGCCTGACCAGCCGGGCCTGCTGACCCGTCCCGTCGAGCGCGACCGAGCGGCATACTGATCCCGTGGACCAGCTCCGGGATGCGCCACCTCACCGCGTCGCGACGCGCATGCTGCGCCGGCACCTGCTCGGCTACCTCTCGATCGTCTCGATCGTGCACGCCTTCGTCCTCGGCCTGGCGCTGCCCCTGCTGGGGCGCCTCTTCGACCTCGCCCTCGACACCGTCGACGAGGGCGCGGTCAACATGGACTCGATCAGCTCGGTGCTGCTCAGCCCCCTGACCGTGCTGGTGCTGGTGGTCTTCTCCGCCGTCGCGATCGCGCTCGTCTTCCTGGAGCTGGCCGTGCTGACGCTCGCCGCCCAGCGGCACCTCGAGGGCGCGAGCCTGAGCCTGCGCGGCTTCGTCGACGACCTGCTGCACATGGTCCGCAAGCTCGACGTGAAGTCGGTGCTCCTCTTCGCCCTCTACGCCGTCTTCCTCCTGCCGCTGTCCAACATCGGCGTCACGAGCGGCCTCACCACCCACGTCGCGGTGCCGGCCTTCATCGGCGGGGAGCTCACCAAGACGACCAGCGGCGCGATCACGTGGTGGCTGCTCAACGCGGTGATCGTCTACCTCGCGCTGCGGCTGATCCTCACGCTGGCGATCTTCCTCGGCTCCGATCGCAGCCTCCCCGGCGCGATGCGTGACAGCTTCCGCGCCACCGGGTGGGTGCCGTGGCGCCCGGCCCTCGCCCTCGTCGGGGTCGTCGTCGTGCTCGCCGTCGTCATCGGCCTGGTCTCCGGCGTCGCCATCCTCGTGACCACGCTCGCCAGCACCGTCGGCGGCGCGGAGGGCGTGTGGTGGCCCGGTTTCTCCCTGGCGCTGGTCGACCTCACCCGCTTCCTGGCGCTCGGCATCGCCGCGGCCTGGGTGACCCTCTGGCTGGTGTCCTGGGAGCGCGACCTCACCGACGAGCCCGACGTACTGCCCCGGCGGCTCCGCCCGCGCAGCCGTCGCCTGGTCGCGGCCGGCGCCGGTGTGGTGGCGCTGGGGTTCCTCGTGGCCGGGACCTATGCCCACGCGGCCGACCTGCGGTCCGTGCGCGACCCTGGGGCCACTGTCGTGGTCGGCCACCGCGGCTACACCGCCGAGGCCGTCGAGAACACGATCCCGGCCCTCGAGGCCGCCGCTGCGGCCGGCGCCGATGTCGTCGAGATGGACGTGCTGGAGACCAAGGACCAGCAGCTCGTGGTCATGCACGACGTGAACCTCAAGCGGCTGGCCGGTGAGGACGTCGACGTGTGGGACGAGGACCTCGCCGACCTCGTCGGCACGCCGCTCAAGGTGGGTCGCCGCGAGGCGGCGCTGCCCTCCTTCGAGGACTACGCCGCCCGCGCGGAGGAGCTCGGCGTCCGTCTCCTGGTGGAGCTGAAGCCCCACGGCCACGAGGCCCCGGGCTATGCCGAGCGGTTCGCCTCCGAGCTGGAGGAGCTCGACGTCCCGGACGACTGGCTGGTCCAGTCGCTCGACCGCGACCTGGTGGAGCGGGTGGGTGAGCTGGTGCCGCTCGACGTGGGCTACGTGGTGCCGTTCAACATCGGCGCGCTGCCGGAGACCAGCGCGGACTTCGTCGTGGTCGAGGACTGGTCCTTCTCCGACCGGATCCGCCGGGAGGGCCGTGACGCCGGCAAGCCGGTGTGGGTCTGGACGGTCAACGACCCCGGTCTGCTGCGCCTCTACGTCAGGCGAGGGGTCGACGGCATCATCACCGACCGCGTCGGGACGGCGGTCGTCGATCGCGAGCTCGGTGTCGACGTCGGGAGCCCGGTCGGGCAGCTCCTCGACGGGATCGCCCGCATCCTCGGCCCGCGGTCCTGAGTCACGATCCCGCGGGTCCCGGACGTGCACGGGCCCCGGACACCGACTGGTGTCCGGGGCCCGGTGGGCACGGGTGGTCGCGCTAGAAGACCCGGCGGCTGTTGCCGCCGATCGGCACGAAGTTCAGCACGAGCCCGACGACGATCAGGATGAGGCCGATCGTGACGAGGATCTTGGCCGATGCGACGAGCAGTCCGATGATCAGCAGGATGAGTCCCAGGACAACCATGTGTTTTGCCTCCTTGTGATGCGCCCGTCTGCGGGCGCCGAGCCACCATGTCGGAGGCGAAGTTGTTCGGTCAACCGAAGGCACCCTGCAAGGGTGTGTCCGCAATGCGGACGTCAGGCGGACTCGAGGGCCCGGATCGCCTCGTCGATGGCCAGCGTGCGGCGCGCGGACTCCACGTGGAGCGCCTCCACCATCTTGCCGTTGTGGGTGACCACGCCGGCGCCCTTGCCGGCCTCGAACGCGGCGATCAGGTCCTGGGCGTCCGCCACCGCCTGCTCGCTCGGGGCGAAGGCGGCGTTGGCGCCCTCGACCTGGCCGGGGTGGATCAGGGTCTTGCCGTCGAAGCCCATCTGGCGACCCTGCTCGCACTCGGCGAGGAAGCCCTCGGTGTCCTTCACGTCGTTGTAGACGCCGTCGATGACGGGGATCCCGGCGACCCGGCCGGCGAGGAGCGCCGTGTGGAGGCTCGGCAGGATCGGTCCGCGACCGGGCACGTGCTCGGCGTAGAGCTCCTTGACCAGGTCGTTGGTGCCCAGCACGAAGGCGCCGAGCCGCTGCGAGGAGCGGGCGATCGACAGGGCGTCGAGGATCGCGACCGGCGTCTCGACCATGGCCCACAACCTCGTGTGGTCGGGGGCTCCGGCCTTCTCCATCGCCGCGACCAGCCGGGCGACCTCGTCGGCGCTGTTGACCTTGGGCACCACGATCGCGGCGGGACCGGCCTGGCTGGCGGCGGCGATGTCGGCGTCGTGCCACTCGGTGCCGATGCCGTTGACCCGGATCGCGACCGTACGTCGTCCGTACCCACCGCCAGCGACCGCGGCAGCGGCGGCCTCACGGGCGGTCGCCTTCGCGTCGGGGGCGACCGAGTCCTCGAGGTCGAGGATCAGGCCGTCGCAGCTGATCGTCTTCGCCTTCTCCAGCGCGCGCTCGTTGGAGCTCGGCATGTAGAGGACGGAGCGGAGGGGCGTGAACTCAGACATCGGCCACCTCGATCTGGTCGTAGGCCAACTTGAGCTCGGGGTCGATCGCGGCGAGCTCGTCGGCGAGGGCGACCATCACCTGGCACTGCTTCACCGAGGCGTCGTCCTCCATCTTGCCGTCGATCATCACCGCGCCCGTGCCGTCACCCATCGCGGCGATGACGCGGCGGGCGTGCGCGACGTCCTCGACGCTGGGGGAGAAGACCTGGTGGGCGATCTTGATCTGCGCCGGGTGCAGGCTCCACGCGCCGACGCAGCCGAGCAGGAACGCGTTGCGGAACTGGTCCTCGCACCCGACCGTGTCCGAGATGTCCCCGAACGGCCCGTAGTAGGGGTAGATCCCGTGCATCGCGCACGCGTCGACCATCCGGGCGATCGTGTAGTGCCACAGGTCCTGCTGGTAGGTCGCCCGCTCGGCGTCGTACTGCGTCTGGCCGTCCACCGTGGGCGCGTCCTGTCGCACGAGGTAGCCGGGGTGGCCGCCGCCGACGCGGGTGGTCTTCATCCGCCGGTCCGCAGCCAGGTCGGCCGGGCCGAGCGAGAGGCCCTGCATGCGCGGGCTGGCGGCGCAGATCTCCTCGATGTTGGCCACGCCGCGCGCGGTCTCGAGGATCGCGTGGACCAGCAGCGGCCTGGTCAGGCCGGCCTTCGCCTCGAGCTGGGCGAGCAGCCGGTCGACGTAGTGGATGTCCTCGGCTCCCTGGACCTTCGGCACCATGATCACGTCGAGCTTGTCGCCGATCTCGGTGACGAGCGTGGTGAGGTCGTCGAGGCCCCACGGGCTGTCGAGGGAGTTGACCCGGGTCCAGAGCTGCGTCGGCCCGTCGGTGCTTCCGAGGTTGGCCGTCGACTTCGCGAGGTCGACCAGGCCCTGGCGGGACTTCTCCTTGTTCTCCGCCTTGACCGCGTCCTCGAGGTTGCCGAGGAGCACGTCGACGGTCCCGACCATGGCGGGCACCTTGGCGGCCATCTTCTCGTTGCCCGGGTCGAAGAAGTGGATGGCGCGGCTCGGCCGGGCCGGGATCTCGCGCAACGGCGCGGGCGCCCCGACAGCGAGCGGCGCGAAGAAGTCCTTCGCAGTTCGTGTCATGCGCGCAAACTACCGCCGCCCCGCGCGGTCCGGATATGACGGATCTCTCGCCGGCAGGGTCAGCGACGGCGCCAGCGGGACCAGAAGGACTGCTTCCTCGGTGCCGGGGCCGGCTCGGCGGCCGCCCGCGCCGCGCGCTGGGCCTCGATCCGGGCCGTACGCCGGTCGCGCCAGGCCTCGACCTCGGCGTCGACGTCGCGCTGCCGGGTGATCACCGGCGGCCCGGACGGTCCGGTCGGCGGGGTGTAGATCGCCTTGCGGACCCGGGCGTTGAAGTCCTCGACCTCGCGGCGTACCTCCGCCTCGACGTTGATCCGGTCCAGCAGCGCGTCGAGCTCGGCGTCCTCCTTGCGGAGGGCGAGCGCGGGCGGGAGGAGGGCGATGTTCTCGCGCTCGACGAGCTTCTTCACCCACCAGTCGGGATCGTGCTCGCTGCCGAGGCCCTCGAGCGGCTTGCCCTGGCCGGGCAGGTCGTCGAACTCGCCGCGCTCCATGGCCTGCCGGATCTGCAGGTCGACCCACGTGGACTGCTGGGCGATGCGGGCTGCGGCGGCGGAGCGCCCGGTGCGGTCGTCGCGCGCGTCCTCACGGCGACCCGACTGGGGGTCCGCGACCTCGAACTCGTCGTCCTCCGACATGCCCCGAGTTTACGGGCGGCCGGAGATCTCGTCCTCGGGGACAGCCCTTCGGCACCTCAGGTGGAGGCGACCCTCCCGCCCGCCGGGGGAGCGTGGACGCATGATGATCCTGCTCTCCGACCCGCGGGTCTCGGCCGTGCCCGTCGACGAGTCCGGCGAGGCACTGGTCCGGCTCGACGCCCGCTTCGGTCCGGCGCGTGCACTGGTACGCCAGGGGCTGGCCGACCGCCTCGACGTGGCACGTCGCGACCTCCCGCTCGGCATCTCGCTCCGCGTGGTCGAGGGCCACCGCCGGGTCGCCGACCAGCGCGCGATCATCGCGTCGTACTCCGCCGAGGTCTGTGCGGCCCACCCCGGCATCTCGCCCGAGGACCTGCACCGACTCACCAGCCGCTTCGTCTCGCCCGTCGCGGTGGCACCGCACGTCGCGGGCGCCGCGGTCGACCTGACGCTGGTCGACGCGTGCGGTGACGAGCTCGACATGGGCACGCCGATCGACGCGACGCCCGAGCAGTCCGACGGCGCCTGCTACTTCGACGCCGCCGGGATCAGCGCCGACGCCCGCGCCCACCGCGACCTGCTGGCCCGGGTGCTCGGCGGGGCCGGACTGGTGAACTACCCGACCGAGTGGTGGCACTGGAGCTTCGGCGACCGCTACTGGGCCCTCGCTCACCGGTGCCCCGGCAGCGCTCCACGGTCCGGTCGAGCCCGCCCGGGAGGTCGCTGCATGAGCGCCCTGGCCGCCGTCCCGGACACCCGTCCCGACCACGGTCCCCGGCTCCGGGTCGACCTCGCGGCCGTCGCGGCCAACACCCGGCTCTTCGCCGCGCGCACCGACGCCGCAGTGATGGCCGTCGTCAAGGCCGACGGCTTCGGCCACGGCGCGGCCGACGTCGCTCGCACGGCCCTCGCGCACGGCGCGACGTCGCTCGGAGTCACCAGCATCGACGAGGCCCTCGACCTGCGGGCCTCAGGTCTGGAGGCCCCGATCCTCAGCTGGCTCAACCCGCTCGATGCGTCGTACGACGTCGCGCTCGCCGCAGGCGTCGACCTGGCCGTCCCGTCGCGCGAGCACCTCGCCGCCGTCCTGCGGGCCGCCACGGTCCAGACCCCGGCCCGGATCCACCTGCACCTCGACACCGGGATGTCCCGCGACGGCGCCGAGCCGTCGGCGTGGCCCGGTCTGTGCCGCGCCGCACGCCGGGCGGAGCGCGCCGGACTGGTGCGGGTCGTCGGTGTGATGGGCCACCTCGGCTGCGCCGACGACCCGGCCGACGAGTGCAACACCCTCGGTCGCCGCAGGTTCGCCCGAGGACTCGAGACGGCCCGCGCCGCCGGTCTGCGACCTGCCCAGCGCCACCTCGCCGCGACCTCGGCCACGCTGCTCGACCCGCGCAGCCACCACACCACCGTCCGCATCGGCGCCGGCCTCGTCGGCATCGACCCCACCGGCACCACGACGCTCCGTCCGGGGCTCACCCTCACCGCTCCGGTGGTCAGCGTCCGCCGCGTGCGCGCCGGCTCGGGCGTCGGCTACGGCCACACCTGGGTCGCGCCGGCCGCCACCCACCTCGCCCTGCTGCCGCTCGGCTACGCCGACGGCCTGCCCCGCGTCGCCTCGGGCCGCGCCGAGGTGGCGCTGCGCGGTCGCCGCCACCCGGTCGTCGGCCGGATCTCGATGGACCAGGTCGTCGTCGACCTCGGCGACGCGCACGTCGAGGCGGGCGAGACGGCCACCGTCTTCGGTCCCGGCGACGACGGTGAGCCGACCGTCGCGGAGTGGGCCGCATGGGCCGACACGATCGAGCACGAGGTCGTCACCGGCCTCGGCTCCCGGGTCCGCCGCACCGCTGTCCCCGCCGGCCAGCCCGCCCATCCCGCCGGCCAGAACCACCTCAGGAGTCTTCCGTGAGCAGCCGCCGGCGCACCCGCGTCGCCGTCGTCGGCGGCGGGCAGAACTGCGAGCACGAGGTCTCGCTCGCCTCGGCCGCCGCGGTGGCCGCCGCCCTCGACCCGTCGGCGTACGACGTCGTGCGGCTGACCATCGGGCCGGACGGCACCTGGCACGACACCGACGGACCGCTCGCGCTCGGCGCGGCCGTGACCCTGCTCCAGTCCTGCGCCGCGGTGCTTCCCGTCGTGCACGGACCTCGTGGGGAGGACGGCTCGCTGGCCGCGCTGTGCGAGCTGGCCGGCGTCGCCTACGTCGGCTCCGGTGTCGGGGCGGGCGCGCTGGCGATGGACAAGTGGGCGACCAAGCTGGTGGCCGAGGCCGTCGGCGTCGCCACGGCGCCGGGGATGCTGCTCACCGCGGCCGGCGCGTCGACCTACACGTGGACCCACCCCGTCGTCGTGAAGCCGGTCGCCGCGGGCTCCAGCCACGGGGTCACCCCGGTGCGTGCGCCCGGCGCCCTCGCGGCGGCCCTCGACGCGGCGCTCGCCCTCGACGACCGGATCCTCGTCGAGGACCTGGTGGTCGGGCGGGAGATCGACGTCGCCGTGCTCGGCACCGCCGACGGCGGCCGTGTCGTCGCGCCCGCCCTGGAGGTCGTCGTGGACGGCTGGTTCGACCACGAGGCGAAGTACGGCGGCGGCGCGGACTTCCGGATCCCCGCCGTCCTGGAGGACGTCGCACGCAAGGAGCTGGAGGACGCGGCGCTCGCCGTCTACGACGCCCTCGGCTGTGCCGGCGTCGCGCGGGTCGACTTCTTCCTCACCGACGACGGGCCGGTCCTCAACGAGGTCAACACCATGCCCGGCTTCACCGAGCAGTCACAGGTGCCCGAAGATGTTCGCCGCGGCCGGGGTGTCGTACGCCGACCTGCTCGACCGCCTCGTCCGCGACGTGCTGCCCGGATGAGGGGTCGGATCGAGGGCATCGACCTCCTGCGGGGGATCGCAGTCGGGCTGGTGATGCTGCGGCACGCCTGGCCCGAGGCGTTCCCGGGTGCGGGCGTGGTCGGTGTGGTGATGTTCTTCGCGCTGAGCGGCTACCTGATCACCGGGCTGCTGGTCGACGAGCTCGATCGGACGGGTCGTGTCGACCTCCGCCGGTTCTACCTCCGGCGCGCGCGACGGCTGGTGCCGGCGCTGCTGCTCCTGGTCGCCGGGGTCGTCGTGGTGACGCTGCTGCTCGACCCGCTGGGCGATCGCGACGAGCTCGGCAAGACGGTCCTGGTCGCCCTCACCTGGACCGGCAACCTGCCGTTCGGGCACGCGAGCGATGCGACGTTCCACCTCTGGACGCTGGCGACGGAGGAGCAGTTCTACCTGCTCTGGCCGGCCGTGATCGCCGCGGCGTTCGCCCGTGGCCGGGTGCGGACGGCGCTCCTCGCGGTCGCCGTCCTCTGCGTGCTCGCCTGCCTCGCGACGCTGGTCTGGCTGGGCGACGCCCCGGACCTCGCCTACTCCCTGCCCACGTCGTGGGCGATCTGCTTCGTCGTCGGCGGCGCGGCTCGCGTCCTCGGGACCCACGTCGTCGTACCCACCTGGGCGGCACCCGTGGCGCTCGCCGGACTGGCGGTGCTCAGCGTGGTTCCATTGCGTGGTCACGCCCTCACCTACCTGGCAGGAGGCCCCGCCATCGCTGCGCTGACCGTGGTCCTGCTGCTCGCGTGGCGGACCTGGGCGGAGGTCGCCGGACCGGCGCGGGCGCTCGTGCTGCTCGGCACGGTGTCCTACGCCGCCTACCTCTGGAACTACCCGATCACCCTCTGGCTCCGCCCGTCGCTCGACGGCCTGGCCGGACCGGTCGCGGCCGTCCTCACCCTGGTCATGGCGGCAGTGAGCTGGCACCTGGTCGAGGCGCGTACGCAGCCGGCGCGGGACCGCGTGGCGGTGCCGACATGAGCGGCCCGCAGACGACGAGCCGCGGGCTCGACGTCGACCAGCTGAAGGTGTGGGCGCCCGACCTGGCGCTGGGCGCGGCCGTGCTGCTGCTCGGGCTGGTGGAGGCGGCGCAGACCCGTCCCTACTACGCCGACTGGCTCGACCTCGCCCTCGTGGTCCTCGGCATCGCCGTCGCGGTCGGTCTCAGCCGTCGTGCCCCCGGCGTCGCGCTCGCGCTCGTCTGGGTGGTGTGCCTGCTCCAGCTCACGACGGGGACGCCGGTCCTGGTCGTCCAGCTCTCCATCGCGGCCGTGGCGTTCGGTGCCGCGCGGTGGGGCAGTGCGCCGGTCGTGGTGCTGAGCGGGCTGTCGATCCCCCTCGCCGCCGCTGTCGTGGTGCTCTTCGCCGCTTCCGAGGTCTACGACGCCATCGCCGGCGTGATCGACTACAACAGCGTCATCAACGGTGCCTATCGCTTCGGGACCACCTGGCAGGTCGGCGCGGCACTGGTGGGGATGTTCGTCCTCGGCTCCCCGTGGCTCGCCGGGCTGGCGTTCCGGTTCGGCTCGCGCGCCGAGGAGTCGCGCGTCTCGCAGGTCGCGGCCGAGGAGGACGCGGCTCGCGCCGTCCAGGAGTCGGAGCAGGCCCGGGAGATCGCGCGGCTGCGTGAGGAGCAGGCCCGGCTGGCGCGCGACGTGCACGACGTCGTCGGCCACTCGCTGGCGGTGATCCTGGCCCAGGCCGAGTCGGCGCAGTACCTCAAGGACGCCGACACCGAGAAGCTGAAGGAGACGATGGCGACGATCGCCACGTCCGCGCGGACCTCGCTCCAGGACGTACGCCAGGTCCTGACCAGCACGAAGAGCACGACCTCCGGGCGCGGCGGGAGCCTCGACCACCTCGTCGACGGCGTCCGCTCCAGCGGCCACGAGGTCGTCTCGACCGTCGTGGGCCAGCCCCAGCCGCTGCCGCCCGAGCTGGAGACCGTCGCCTACCGCGTGCTCCAGGAGATGCTGACCAACGCCATCAAGCACGGTCGCCGGGACACCCCGGTCACCGTCGAGCGCCACTGGGAGGGCGAGCTCCGCCTCGAGGTCCGCAACGTCGTCCAGTCCGACGAGCCGACGCCGACCTCGGACCTCACCCAGCCGATCCGTCAGGTCACCGAGGGCGCAGGTCAGGGGGTCGACGGGATGCGTCGCCGGCTCGAGGCGGTCGGCGGCCGGCTCGACGTACGCCGGCGCGAGGAGGACGGTGGCGCGACCTTCACGGCGACCGCCTGGGTCCCGGTGCGGGGCAGCTCGTGATCCGGGTCGTGCTGGTCGACGACCAGGAGCTCTTCCGCGAGGGCGTGCGCGTGATCATCGACGCCCAGGACGGGATGGAGGTGATCGGGGTCGCGGGCGACGGCTTCGAGGCCGTCGCGGTCGTCGACGACCTCCGCCCCGACGTGGTGCTGATGGACATCCGGATGCCCGAGATGGACGGGGTCGAGGCGACCCGACAGCTCTTCTCGCCGGACCGGGTCTCGAAGCGGGAGTCCCCGCTCCGGGTGGTCGTGCTGACGACCTTCAACCTCGACGACCGCGCGGCCACCGCCATCCGCTACGGCGCCAGCGGCTTCCTGCTGAAGGACACCACCCCGATCATGCTGCGCGACGCCATCCGCACGGTCCACGCCGGCAACGCGGTGCTCGCCCCCGCCGACCTGTCCCTCCTGATGCAGGACCAGTTCGTGGCGCGCGCCCCGGCGCCGACGGCGTACCTCTCCCTGACCGACAAGGAGCGCGAGGTGTTCGCCGCTGTCGCGCGCGGGTTGTCCAACACCGAGATCGCCGGCCTGGTCTTCGCCTCCGAGTCGACCGTCAAGACCCACGTCGGCTCGGTGCTGCGCAAGCTCTCGCTGCGCGACCGGGTGCAGATCGTGGTGTTCGCCCACGAGCACGGGCTGGTCGCGGGCGGCTAGCCGCGGTTGCGGTCGAGCACGGCCTTGAGGCGCCGTGCCTCCACCACTTGCTGGCTGCGTCCCTTCCGGGCGGCCATGTCGTCGAGGCCCGGGACGGTGGCTCTGATGCGGTGCTCCTCGGCGATGTCGACGGCCCGGGAGAGCAGCAGGGCGAGTCCGGCGACCGGCGTGTCGTGCACCAGCGCCGCAGCGAGGAGCCCGGCGACCGCAGCCCACGTCTCGGCGGCGGCGCCCGAGGCGGCAGCCTGGGCGAGCGGGTCGACGAGCCGAGCGGTGACGAGGTCGCCAGCGGTGACCATGGCTCCGAGCAGCCGACCGAGGCGGGCACCGTCGAGCTGGTCGCGGGCGGCGAGGACGAGCAGGGCGTCGACGGCCGCAGACGGGTGTCCTGGTGCTTGGCGCCCATCGCGGACCCGATGCGCGAGGAGCATCGCGTCGCCGACCGGACCGTCGGCGCACGCCAGTGGCACGAGGGCGTCACCGGCGCGGCTGGGATCGGCGAGGGCACGGGCGAGGGTGCGCAACAGGTGTGCCGCGACGACGTCGCGGTGGTGCGGGGCCGCCCACGACCAGAGAGGGAAGGCGGCGCTCCAGCCGGTGCGCCACCGCGAGACCGCGAGGGTGGGGTCACCACGAGTGGAGGATCCTCCACAGCGGGCCGGGGCTCGGCTCGCGTCGCTCGCGCGGGGCACGACTTCTGCAGCCCAGAGGTGAGGTGGGGTCGCCGGCTCGTCGTCCTGCCAGCTGAAGGACTCTCGCGGGAACTCCCACTGGAGCATCACGCACGGCACGGAGCTCGGCACGGCCGGTCCCCCGGCGCGGATCCAGGCCGCCGCCTGCCCCCGGCGGGCGTCGCGAGAGCGTCGAACGGCTCGGCTTCGAGACCTTCGAGGTCGAGCCGCAACATGGCCTGCTCCAGGTCGAGCAGCGGCGGGTTCGCCAACCCGCTTGGCGCGCGTCGGAGAGCCGGGTGAGGAGCGCGTCCCGCGTGATCACCCCGTTGTCGAGCGACGGGAGCGCCACCGAGCGTGACCCCCGGATGGTCCCGCACGGCGGCGGCCAGGTCGGACACCCGGAGCTGGACGACGCGGTCGAGCACGGGATAGTAGCGACGCGTGCTCGCGTGGTCGACCTCCACCGCCACGGCGTCACCCGACGCAGCTCGCCGGGAGCAGCTGCAGCATGGCGCCGAGGCCCCAGTCGACTGCGTGCGCGCGGCTACCAGGGATCCGATCGATCACGGGTGCGGCGGCACGACGCAGGTCGTCGCGGTCGTGTGCCGCGAACCGCGGGAGGCGCCTCGACGACGCGCTCGACCTCGAGGGCGGTCAGGTCGTTGCCCGCGGTGCGGATGAGCGCGCGCAGCTCGGCGACTGCCTCCTCGAGGTGTCGATCGGCGAGCACGGGTGCGGGCACGGGCGCAGCCAGGACGGCGACGGGCATCGCGTGCACACGCCGGCGTCGCTGACCAGTCCGAGGCCGGAGCGGAGGCGGTCCTCGAGGTCGCGCGGCAGCCCGGCCGCGGCGGCGAGCACGGCGTCGATTGCTCGCGCGAGGCCTCCGCTGGCGGGCGGCGACGAGGTCGACAGACGGCCCGCTGGATGTCGGAGGCGCCGTTGGCAAATCCGGAGGACAGTGCCTCCACAACGGCGTCGATGTCGGCAGGCCGGGCAGCCGCGTGGGCCTTGAGCAGCGCCAGGTGGTCGCGCAGCAGCTTCTTCTCCGTGCGCAGGAGCAGGGATCGGGACTGCTCCACCAGCTCAGCGGCGTCGAGTCGGCCTGCCTCGTGGAGGCGCCCGAGCTCGCGCTGGGCCATCAGAGCCACAGGCGACCTCGACCCGGGCGGGAGCAGTGCCAGGTAGTCGCGACGACGCTCGGCCACCTCGTCGAGCGTGGGGGAGAGGTCGTCGTGCACGGCCACGACGTCCTGGGTGTCCATGGCCCTGCCCCCGCGCTGGAGACGGCTCAGGCAGGCGTCGAGCATCGCGGGCCGGTCGATGTCGCCGCGCGCCAGAGCGGAGTGGAGGTCGCGTGTTCCAGGGCTCCTCGCCCAGCCAACCGGCCGTTCCCTCCTCATCGATCGCGAGCGGGAAGAGGTCGCCAAAGGCCCGCTCGTGACCGCGGGGGCCGACCAGCCCCTGCTCGGCCCAGCGTCGCCAGTCGGTCACCACCCACTGAGCGGCGTACGCGCTCCCGGCAGGTGGCGGCAGGTCGAGGTGCGCTCGGACGTCCTCCGTGATCCGGTAGAGCGACGCGGACGGTCCCGGACGCTGTGCCCGGAGACGCTCGGCGAGCTGGTCGACCAGCGTCGGGAGCCAGCGCGGTGCGCGATCCACCAGCACCGTGATGGCCGCGCGGGTGGCCGTGTCGGCGTCCCCGCCGGGACGTCGCGGCCATGAGTCCATGGGTGTGAAGCGCCTGAGCCACGCGGCGGTGGCCCTGGCGTCCGGGAGCACTCCAGCGCCCGCGACCGCGAGCAGGTTGACCAGGTCGAGCGGAGCCCCGAACTCGCCTGATCGCGAGAGCTGCCTGAGGGGCTGCACGCACGCCTTGCGGCCCTCCTCGTCGAGGGCGGCGAGCACGTGCACGAGCCCGGACACGTCGCGAGCCTGCATGGACGACTCGACGGCAGCCCAGGCCGCTGAGCTCATCCGCGGCCCACTGCTGGAGGCCGTTCGAGCTGCACGGCCAGCTCGTGGCTGCAGGGACCCCGGCTCCCGCGGTGGCGACGCCCACCACGTGCACGTGCACGACGTACGTCCGTCGGACCCGGTGTGCACGGTGTGGGTCATCTCCGAGCCGCGAACGCGGGCCGTGGACGCGTCCACGAGCGTCACGGCGTGGTCGGCGACCAGGGCTTCCACGGCGGAGCCGGGGATTCAGGCGCGCGACGGCGGCGGTGTCGTAGGGGAGCTCGCGGTGGAACCAGGATGCCTCGGTGACGTCGTAGCCGACCCGCCCGGCGCTTCCGAGGCAGGCGAGCGCCGACCGCACCCGTTCCCGCGTCAGACCGCCTGCCTCCGCGAGCAGGTCGGGGTCGAGGCCGGGCTGGAAGGCGAGGTGCTCGGCCAGCACCTCGGCGTCGTCGGTGGCTCCGGCTGCGGTCAGGGCGGCGAGTCCGGCGCCCTCGCCGGAGAATCCGCGACCGGGCTCGGGCGAGAGGGTGAGCACGTAGCGGGCACCGGGGAGCACGACCTCCCACACGGAGGACGCGGAGCGGGCGCCGGCGGCTGCGGACGGGCCGTGGGCGCGCAGGATCGAAGCATGTGGCAGCAGTGGGAGAAGCGACTCAAGGCGCTGTGACCCGCTCACGAACACGGCACCCGGAGCTGCCCGGGACGACAGGCGCAGCCCGCGCCCGGCCGGCAGCAGCCAGCCCGAAGTGCTGCGACCCAGGCCGGTGAGGAAACGAAGCCCCTCGACCGCGGACACCTCGAGTCGCGGTTCGAAGCCGGCGCCGATGTGCGCCGCCTCGGCGAAACCCTCGCAGCCACCGCTCGGGCAGAGCCACCTTGTGCTCCACCACCGCACCGGACTCCGTCGTGGCGACGAGACCCTCGGTGCCGACGGACAGGTGCAGCAGTCCACGGGCCGAGACCCGGGTCAGCATGCGACGCAGCGGCTCGTTGATGTCCACGTTGGTCGTGCCACGGTCGAGCACGTCGCCGTCGAGACCGTCGGGGAGCACGTCCAGGCGGGCGAGCACACCCCCGCACAGCGAGAACGACTCGAATCGCAGGCGCGCCCCGTCGGACGTCACCACCGGGTCGAGACCGCCCGGCTCCCGTTCGCGACGCACGTAGGACGCGGCGGCCACCTGGGCGACCTGACGCAGGCAGCTGGCGGCGACGAGCGGATGGACCAACGTCCCGTCGAAGAAGCGCGGATGGGGGCTCGGTGCGCGCAGGGCAACGCCACCGCTCGTCTCCAGCTGCAGCCGGCCGGCCGCGACGTCCAGGGACGAGGCCCGGTCGTAGGACAGCACCTGACTCTCCACCGATCACCTCCGGCCCGAATGATGGCATCGACCGGGGACATCCACTGGCGAAACGGTGCAGCCGGGTCGGCTGGCCCGGGGCCGCCGGAGCCCTCGGGGCCACTCGGGGCCACTCGGGGTCGAACCGGGGTGGATCCCGATGGTGCGCGTCGCCGGTGCGGCGCACTCTGGAGGCATGGAAAAGATTCGCACTGCCTTCGCCCGACAGGGCCTCGTCCGCTCCGACGACCGCGGCATCCTCGGCGGTGTCTGCGCAGGCGTCGGCCGTCGCCTCGGCCTCACGCCCTGGATCACGCGCCTGCTCTTCGTGGTGACCCTCTTCGCGATCCCGGGCAGCCAGCTCCTCGTCTACCCGGTGCTGTGGATCCTGATGCCGGCCGAGGACAGCCTCGAGGCCGCTGCCAACACGGCGTACCCGATCCGCTGACCCGCAGCGGGTCCGCTGTCACCGCCCTCTGGCACGCTCCTCGCCATGACCGATGTGTGGGAGCTGGTGCGGGCCGAGCGCGAGGCGCTGATCGACGACCTGGCCGGGTTGACCGACGAGCAGTGGGAGACACCGTCGTGGTGCGGCGGCTGGACCGTCCACGACGTGGCCGCCCACCTGGTCGACAACGCGCGCACCACGCGGGTCGGGATCGTGGTGGCGATGGTGCGGGCCAGGTTCGACTTCGACCGGCAGAACGACCAGGGCGTCGCGCGCGAGAAGGGCGCGACGCCCGCGGCCACGCTCCAGCGGCTGCGCGACGTGGCTGGGAGGAAGACCACCCCACCGGCGCCGCTCGACAGCCGGCTCGTGGAGGAGGTCGTGCACGGCGAGGACGTACGCCGACCGCTCGGCGTCGTGCGCGCCTACCCGAGCGAGACCGTCGCTCGCGCGCTGGCCTACACGGTGAAGACCTCCGTGGCCGTGGGTGGCGGCAAGCAACGGGCGGCGGGTCTGACGCTTCGTGCCACGGACGCCGACTTCGTGACGGGCGACGGCCCCGAGGTCAGCGGTCCGCTGGTGTCGCTGCTGATGGTCGCGTCCGGGCGGGCGCAGGCGCTCGAGGACCTGACCGGTCCTGGGCTGGAGCGTCTGACGGCTGCCCTCGGCTGAACGGGGATCTCGATACGCCGGCTCGTTCCTCGCCGCCTACTCGATCAGCGAAGTGGCCGGCTCGTTCCTCGCCGCCTACTCGATCAGCGAAGGGGCGGGCTCCCGCGGGGCGTCGCTGAAGGCGTGCTTCGGCGCCGCCATCAGGGCGAGCGCCGCGAGGAACGATGCGCCGGCGCACACCGCCCAGACCGTCAGGTAGCCGCTGAGCGGGGCCACCTGCTCGGCCGCGGCGTCGAGGGAGCCGGTCGCGGTCAGCGCGATGGCGAAGACCGCGGACGCGATCGCGCCTCCGACGGTCTTGGTGCCGTTGGTCATCCCGGTCGCGATGCCGGTGCGCTCGGGCGGTGCGGCGGCCGCTGCGGCCGCCGGGAGGGCGGCGACGAGCGCACCCGAGCCGAGTCCGGCGATGCCCATGTTGATCAGCGCCTGCCAGGTCTCGTCGTGGAACGGCAGCCACAGCAGGTAGCCCAGGCCGACCAGCGAGCACGCCACGACCAGCGCGCGACGTACGCCGCCGAAGAGCCGGGTGGTGAGCGGCAGGGTGAACGCTCCGATCGCCAGCGTGATGACGTAGAGCCCGATCAGGGTCGAGATGAAGGCCGGGTCGGCACCGAGGCCGTAGCCACGCTCGGCGGGCTCGGCCTGGGCGTAGGTGGAGAGCGGGATCTGGCCACCGAGGACCGGGATGCCGAAGAGGAAGGCGGTCAGCTGCACCGGCCACTGGGCCGGGCTGGCGAGCAGCTTGACGTCGACGATCGGCTCCTCGTGCTGGGCCTCGAACCGCCAGAACCGCACGAAGACGACGACCGACACCACGATCGTGAGCCAGCCCCGCCACGAGCCGGGGCCGTCGAGGCGCAGCCAGACCAGGCCACCCATCAGGACGCCGAGCGCGACCGTGATCAGGGCCAGGCCGGTCCAGTCGATGCCGCCGCTGTCCTCGCCCGGCATCTGCTCGATGCCGGCCAGGATGACGAAGAAGACGGCCGTCACGACGATCGCGGGCATCGCCAGCAGGATGTTCATGTCCATCGTGTCGACCAGCAGGCCGCTCGTCAGTGCGCCGACGATGACCGCCAGCTCGAGCGAGCCGACCAGGATCGCGGCACCGCGCCGGGTCAGCAGCTCCTGGCGCCCGGAGGACCGGGTGCGCCGGTGGATGATCGCGATCTCGAGCGGGAGCCAGACGACGTACGCGCCCTGGATCGCCCACCCGATGAGGAAGGTCGTGAAGCCCGGGGCGAAGGCCAGCCACCACGACCCGAGCGCGGTGACGGCGGTCGAGATCAGCAGGACGCGCTTGTGCCCGACCAGGTCGCCGAGGCGCGCCAGCAACGGGATGCAGAGGGCGCTGACGATCAGCTGCGCCGCCTCGAACCAGTTGATGTCGCCCTCGTGGATCGACAGGTGCTCGGCGATCTGCGGGTAGATCGGCGTGTAGTAGCCCTGCAGGATCCCGCTGGCGAACTCCACCATCACCAGGAAGCCGACGATCGTGGCCAGACCCTTGACCGCGGTCTGCGGGGCCCCCTGCTGGTTGAGCCTGTCGAAACCCGTCATCGAGGGAAGCCTCTCGATCAGCAGCTGGTACCACCGGGCGCCGTCGACGAGGTCGGCGACGCCGATGTGCTCGTCGTAGGAGTGGATCGCCTGGCGTTGGGCCTTGGTCATCCGGAAGGGGGCGAAGCGGTAGACGTGCTCGCTGATCGCGGTGAAGTGCCGTGAGTCGGTGGCGGCCATCATCACGTAGGGCGTCGGGACCGCCTCGGGGAACACCTCGCCGATGCAGCCCTCGAGCAGCTCGAAGGCCTCGTCCATCGGGGAGATCGGCGAGGGCTCGCCCGACTCGACCACGTCGATGCGGATCGAGTCGTCGGCCACGGCCCGGCGGATGTGCTCGACGACGCCGGCGACCGTGTCGCCCACCATCACCCGGATGTTGAGCCCGGCCTTGGCGGTCGAGGCGATCACGTTGAGGGCGGGCGACCCGCTGAGGGTGGTGGTCGCGACCGTCGTACGCGTCATGGCGGCGGCCTCCGGGCCGGCCGCGAGCAGCGCCCGGGTGACGACCGGCGCGAGCTGGTCGGCGCGACCCAGCAGCGGTCGCAGCGGCAGCGGCACGTGCGGCGCCAGGCGGCGCATCAGCTCGAGGGTCGGGGCCGGTGCGGACGCGGGGAACGGCGACTTCTCGACGCGCAGGATGGCGCGGGCGATCCGGGCGGTGGGGCCGTTCCTGGACGGCGTCGAGGCGTGGCCGCCGCGTCCCTCCGCGACGAGCTCCAGGGAGGTGGTGCCCTTCTCGGTGACGCCGATGACGCCCAGCGGCGCCTTCACGCCGGGAAACGCGCCGCCCGCGATCGCGCCGCCCTCGTCGAGGACCAGCCACGGCGTCACGCCACGGTCGCGGAGCACGCCGACCGCCTCGATGGCGGCCGTGCCGCTGACCTCCTCGTCGCAGCCGAACGACAGCCAGACGTCCTGGGCGGGCGTGTGCCCGGCCTCGAGGAGCGACTCCACGGCCGCGCAGATGCCGACGACGCAGCCCTTGTCGTCGAGGGTGCCGCGGCCCCAGATCGCCGGCCCGCTGTCGGAGTCGTGGATCTCACCGCCGAACGGGTCGTGCTGCCACGGTGCCTCGGCGTCGACGGGTACGACGTCGAGGTGGGCCATCAGCACCACCGGCTCGCTCGGCGCTCGCGCCGGCCCAGTGGAAGAGCAGCCCGTGCGTGCCGACGCGGGTCAGGTCCAACCGTTCGTGGAGCAGTGGGAACTGCGTCGCGAGCTCGTCGAGGAGGCGGTCGAAGGCGGCCGTGTCGACGCGCGCGGGATCGCGGTCGGAGACGGTCGGGATCCGGACGAGCGCCTGGAGGGCGGAGACCACGCGGTCATCGACGGGCAGAGCGGTCATGGGCAGACCGTAGTGCCCCAGCGGCCGCGGTGGACCAGGTCCGTACGCCGTTCGCGTCGCGCCGGCGACCCGGCCGACCCGGTGTCGGCCACCCGGTGCCCGACGGTGATCGCGCCGACCGGCTTGTGGTCCGCCGGGATGTCGAAGGCCGCGCGGAGGCTGTCGACGTACTGGCCGGGGATGCCGAAGAAGCAGGCGCCGAGACCTTCGTCGACAGCCGTCTGGAGGATCAGCAGCGACGCCATGCCGGCATCGACGTACCAGTACGGCACCGGCCACCGGTCGTCGCGACGGTCCGTCCAGCCCTTGTCCGACTCGGCGTAGCGGTCGAGGTAGGCGTCCTTGCTGGTCAGCGGCACGATCACCACCGGCGCCGTGCGCATGCCGTCGAGCCAGGTGTTGTGGGTGTCGGGCTCGGCCCCGGTGGCCTCCCAGAAGCGCGCGACGTCCGCGGGTGTGTCGAGCACGAGGAACGCCCACCCCTGCGTGAAGCCGGCGTTGGGCGCCCGCTGGGCGTGCTCGAGCATCCGGTCCACGACCGCCGGGTCGACCGGCTCGTCGGCATAGCGGCGCACCATCCGTCGGCGGCGGACGACCTCACTGAACTCCATGGGGTCAGGCCTCACTCGTCGGGGGGTCTCGATACGCCCGCTCGCTGGCGCTCGCGGACTACTCGACCACCGAGGACGTCGAGGCCGAGCGCGTCGCTGGTCTGAGTAGCCGAGCGAGGGACGAGCGAGGCCTATCGAGACCCCGTCTCAGATCCGAGACGACTTGCCGGGCACGTGCGTTGACCGGGGCAGGGCTTCCCGGTGGACTGCTGGCATGAGGTTCGAGGAGATGTGGCGTGACCTGGCCGCGGTCGGGCGCTCGGCCTCCTCGGGCGGCTACTTCCGCCAGCCCTGGGCCTCGGCCGAGAGCGAGCTGCGGGCGTGGTTCGCCGACGAGTGCGCCGCCCGCGGGCTGAGCGTCGAGACCGACGGCATCGGCAACCAGGTCGCGTGGTGGGAACCGTCCCGCGCTGGTCGAGGAGGCGCGCAGCGCCGTCACGAGACCCGGCGTCCTCACCGGCTCGCACCTCGACTCCGTCCTCGACGGCGGGGCGTACGACGGACCGCTGGGCGTGGTCTCCGCGCTGGCGGCCGTGGACCTCCTGCGCGAGCGCGGCTTCACGCCGTCCCGGCCGCTGGGCATCGGCGTCTTCGTGGAGGAGGAGGGCTCGCGCTTCGGCCGGGCCTGCCTCGGCTCCCGGCTCGTCACCGGCGCGACGACGTGGGAGCAGGCGCAGGAGCTCCGCGACCGCGACGGCGTCTTCCTCGCCGACGCCGTCGTCGACGCCGGCCTGGACCCGTCGGCCGGGCTGCTCTCCCTCGACCGGGTCGGCACCTTCGTCGAGCTGCACGTCGAGCAGGGCCGTGACCTCGTCGAGCGCGACCTCGCGGTCGGGTTGGCCAGCGAGATCTGGCCGCACGGTCGCTGGCGCTTCGACTTCGCCGGGCAGGCCAACCACGCCGGCACCACCCGGATGGAGGACCGGCGCGACCCGATGCTGACCTACGCGATGACCGCCCTCGCCGCCAACAAGCAGGCGCGGCTGGCGGGCCAGCGGGCGACGTTCGGCCGGATCTCCGTCGAGCCCAACGGCACCAACGCGGTCCCGTCGCTGGTCACTGCCTGGCTCGACGCGCGCGCCTCCTCCGACGACGCCCTGGCCGAGCTGGTCGACGCGATCTCGCGCCAGGCCGACGACCGCGCGGGCCGCGACGGCACCTCGCTCGTCGTCACCGCGGAGTCGGTCTCGGGCTCCGTCGCCTTCGACGCGGACCTCGCCGCCCGTCTGGCGGGGCTGGGCGACTGGCCGATCATCCCCACCCAGGCCGGCCACGACGCCGGCATCCTCTCCGACGCCGGCATCCCGACCGCGATGGTCTTCGTGCGCAACCCCACCGGCGTCTCGCACTCGCCCGACGAGCACGCGGACACCGACGACTGCCTCGCCGGCGTGACGGCGCTGGCCGACGTCCTGGTCGAGCTGACCGGGCAGCCGGCGTGACGGCGTACCTCCTCGAGCGGGCCTGGCTCCCGACAGCGACCGGGGCTCCTTCCGCGACGACGTCCTGGTCGAGGTCGAGGCCGGCCGCTTCACCTCGGTGACGCCCGACGCCGATCCGCCGCGCGCGATCCCCGTGCGCGGTCTCGTCGTGCCGGGCCTCGCCAACACCCACAGCCACGCCTTCCACCGGGCGCTGCGCGGGCGCACCCAGCGCGAGCGGGGATCGTTCTGGACCTGGCGCGACCAGATGTACGCCGTCGCCGCGCGGCTCGACCCGGACACCTACCTCGCGCTCGCGCGGGCGACCTACCGCGAGATGGCCGCCGCCGGGATCACGGCTGTGGGGGAGTTCCACTACCTCCACCACCAGCCCGACGGGACGCCCTACGCCGATCCCAACGAGATGGGCCTCGCGCTCGTCCACGCCGCGCGCGAGGCCGGCATCCGGATGACCCTGCTCGACACGCTCTACCTGTCCTCGGGCTTCGGTGCCCCGCCCGAGGGAGCCCAGGTGCGCTACAGCGACGGCTCCGTGGACGCGTGGCTGGAGCGGGTCGACGCCCTCGGGGTCGCCGGGCGACGGCGCGCGGGTGGGAGCCGCCGTGCACTCGGTGCGCGCCGTCCCGGCGACCGACCTCGACGCCGTCGCCGCGGGGATCGGCGACCGCCCCTTCCACGCGCACCTCTCCGAGCAGGTCGCCGAGAACGACGGCTGCCTCGAGGCCTACGGCGTCACGCCGACGCGGCTGCTCGCCGACGCCGGTCTCGTGGGGCCGACGACGTCGCTGGTGCACGCCACCCACCTGACCGACGACGACGTCGACCCTGATCGGCGGCGCCCGCGCCTTCGCGTCCTTCTGCCCGACCACCGAGCGCGACCTGGGTGACGGCATCGGACCCTCGCGTGCGCTCCACGAGGCCGGCGCCCGGCTGACCCTCGGCAGCGACAGCCACGCCGTGGTCGACCTGTTCGAGGAGATGCGCGCGGTCGAGCTCGACGAGCGCCTGGCCACCCAGCAGCGCGGTCACTGGACCGCTGGCGAGCTGCTCAGCGCCGCGACGACCGACGGCCACGCGTCCCTCGGGTGGGACGACGCCGGCGCCATCGCCGTGGGCAGGCGCGCCGACCTCGTCGTCCTCGACCCGACGTCCCCGCGCACCGCCGGCACCGGCCGCGACGAGAACACGGTCGTCTTCGCCGCCGTCGCCGAGGACGTACGACGGGTGATGGCCGACGGACGGTGGATCATCGAGGACGGCGACCGCGCCGCGATCGGTCGCGAGCTCGACGAGATCATCAGCCAGGTCTGGGAGGACGCACGATGACGACGACCGTGATCACCGGCATCGCGGAGCTGGCCACCAACGACCCGGCCCGCGCCGAGCAGGGCGGCGTGCTCGGCCTGCTGACCGACGCGGCCGTCGTCATCGACGGCGGCCGGATCGCCTGGGTCGGCCCGGCCGCCGACGCTCCCGCGGCCGACGTCGAGGTCGACGCCGGTGGACGCGCGGTCATCCCGGGCTTCGTCGACTCCCACAGCCACCTGGTCTTCGCCGGCGACCGCGCCGCCGACTTCGAGGCACGGATGACGGGCGAGCCCTACACGGCCGGCGGCATCCGCACCACGGTCGCGAAGACCCGTGCTGCCACTGACGAACAGCTCACCTCGCACGTCGCCCGGCTCGTCGCCGAGATGCGGGCCCAGGGCACCACCTCGCTGGAGATCAAGAGCGGCTACGGGTTGTCGGTCCTCGACGAGGCACGCAGTCTCGCGGTGGCCCGCCAGTTCACCGACGAGACCACGTTCCTCGGCGCCCACGTCGTCCCCGCCGGCACCACCCCCGAGGACTACGTCGCTCTCGTCACCGGCCCCATGCTCGCGGCGGCTGCGCCGCACGCCCGGTGGATCGACGTGTTCTGCGAGGACGGCGCCTTCGACGTCGACCAGGCACGCACCATCCTGGCCGCGGGGTCCGACAGCGGCCTGCGCGGACGGCTCCACGCCAACCAGCTGACGTACGGCGGCGGGGTGCAGCTGGCCTGCGAGCTCGGCCTGGCCGCGGTCGACCACTGCACCTTCCTGAGCCCGCTCGACGTTGAGTCCCTCCGGGACTCAGGCACCATCGCCACCCTGCTGCCGGGCGTGGAGTTCTCCACGCGCCAGCCCTACCCGGACGCCCGTCGCCTGATCGACGCCGGAGTCCGGATCGCCCTCGCCAGCGACTGCAACCCGGGGTCGTGCTTCACCTCCTCGATGGCGCTCTGCATCGCGCTGGCCGTCCGGGAGATGCGGATGAGCCCGGCCGAGGCGCTCCACGCCGCCACGGCGACGGGCGCTGCCGCCCTCGACCGCGACGACGTCGGCGTGCTCGCCCCCGGCAAGGCCGCCGACCTCGTCCTCCTCGACGCGCCGTCGTACGTCCATCTGGCCTACCGCCCGGGCGTGCCCCTCGTGGCCGGGGTCTGGCAGCACGGCCGCCCCGTCGTCTCCTGATAGTCCGCATCAATCTTCTGGTCCCGTCGGGCTGGGACCAGAAGATTGATGCGGACTACCGCCCGGCAGCTACCTCAGACACCGCCGTAGGTCGGAGTACGCCGTCGCGCGCACGCATCTGAGGTAGCCGGCCACCCCGAGATAGGGCACGCACCCGATGTCCCGGCCTACCTCACGGACGGAATCTCGTCTCACGGTCCGGAAAGGGCTCGTGAGACGAGGAGAAGGACATGTTCACCACCGACAGCTTCCTGGGTGCCGAGATCGCCTACCGGCAGGACAAGATCCGGAAGGACTACGGCGTGCGTCGCTGGACGCGCGTCCGCACCGACGACACCGAGAAGTGACCCGCACCGCGATCGACCCGCACGTGTCGGACCGGCAGGACACAATGTCGTCCGTGCCGGCCCTGCGGACCACCGATCTCATCGGACGCGATGCCGAGCTGGAGGAGCTGAGCTCCCAGCTCGGCATTCGCGCATCCCGGGCCGGGCAGCCCGGTGAGCAGGTCGTCCGCGCCATGCTCGTCGCCGGTGACGCGGGCGTCGGCAAGACCCGGGTCCTGATGGCCCTGCGCGACACCGCGCTCGAGGCCGACTGGACCGTCGTGGCGGGCCACTGCCTCGACCTGGCGGACAGCTCCCTGCCCTACCTCCCCTTCTCCGAGATCCTCGGTCGCCTGATGGCCGACCTGCCCGACGTCGTCGGACGCGTGCTCGAGCAGCACCCCACGCTCGCCCGCCTCCAGCCGGGCCGCCGGATCCGCAGCAGCGACACCGCGTCGGGCGACCAGGCCCTCGACCGCGGCAACGTCTACGACGCGTTCGGCGACCTCCTCTCCGCCGTCGCCGCGCAGGCGCCCGTCCTCGTGGTCGTCGAGGACGCCCACTGGGCCGACGAGTCGACGCGCGACATGCTCAGCTTCCTCTTCTCCCGCTCGCTGCCCGGCGTCGCGCTCGTGGTCTCCTACCGCGCCGACGACCTCCACCGCCGCCACCCGCTCCGCCGCCAGGTGGCGGAGTGGATGCGGCTGCGCGGTGTCGACCGCCTCCAGCTCGACCCGCTCGCCGACGACGACGTACGCCTGCTCGTCCGCGCCCTGCACCCCTCGACGATGTCCGAGGCGGAATACGTCTCGATCGTCGACCGCGCCGAGGGCAACCCGTTCTTCATCGAGGAGCTCGTCGGCGCCGCGTCGTCCGGCCAGGTCCCCGGCGAGCTCGCCGACGTGCTGCTGGTCCACCTCGACCGACTCGACGAGTCCACCAGGCGGGTGGTCCGCATCGTCTCGGTCGCCGGCCGTCAGGTCAGCCACGACCTGTTGGCCGCCGTGTCCGACCTCGGGCACGCCGAGCTGGAGGGCGCGCTGCGCAACGCAGTCGACGCCCACGTCCTGGTCGCCTCCCGCGGCGGCACCTACGCCTTCCGGCACGCGCTCCTGGGCGAGGCCGTCTACGACGACCTGCTCCCCGGCGAGCGGGTCCGGCTGCACGCCGACTTCGTCTCGGCGCTGGGCGAGGGGCGCGCGATCGGGACGGCCGCCGAGCTCGCCCAGCACGCGCGTCGCGCCGACGATCGGCCGGTCGCCGTCCGGGCCTCGATCGAGGCGGGCGAGGAGGCACTCGCCGTCGGCGGCCCCTCCGAGGCCGCGACCCACTTCCTCGACGCCCTCGAGCTGATCGACACCGCCCGCACGCCGGTGGGCGACATCGACGCCCACGCCCTGACCCGCCGCTGCGCGGAGGCACTGGTCGCCGCAGGTCGGGTGCCCAAGGCGGTCAAGGTGCTGCGCGCCCGGCTCGCCACCCTGCCGCTCGAGGGCTCGGACTCCGATCGCGGCCAGCTGCTGACCGCCCTCGCCTCGGCGCAGATGCTCACCGACACCACCGACTCCCCGCGCGCCACGGCCGCCGAGGCCGTCGGGCTGCTGCGCAACGGCCCGCCCAAGCTGCTGGCCCGCGCTCTCTTCGTCCAGGCCGAGACGCTCGGCAACTGGCGCGCCGAGGAGGCTCGCACGGCCGCGCTCGAGGCGCTCGAGCTGGCCGAGCGCAACGACCTGACCAGCCTCGCCGTGGAGGTCCACACGACCCTCGCCGGGCTCGGCGCGACCAGCGCGGACGACCCCGCGGCCGGGTGGCGGTCCGCTGCGGAGCGCGCGCGGGCGGCCGGGCTGATCGAGCCCGAGCTCCGGGCGCTCTACTTCCTGGCCCGTCGCCACCACGACCACGGCGACCTCGGCGTCGCGGTGGAGGTCTACCGCGAGGTCATCGAGCGCAGCGAGGTCGGTGGCCTGGTCTGGTCGCCCTACCCGGCCGAGTCGCGTCTCCTGCTGGCGGTCGCGCTGACCCACCTGGGCCGGCTCGACGAGGCGTGGGAGCTGCTCGACGTGACCGGCCAGGACCCGCCGATGGTCTACGAGTGGCTCTTCTTCGCCCACCAGATGCTGATCACGATCGGCATCCGCGGCGACACCCACTCCAAGGCGCTCGAGCGGCTCCGCGACTACTGGGGCACCGACGGGCTCACCGCCATCAGCGCGGGCGGCGCGGAGCTGATGCGTGCGGCGGCTGCGGCCGATCCCGCCGAGGCGCTCCGCGTCTACGACGACGTCGTGGCCACCGTCGTACCGCTGTGGGACGACTGGTTCCAGGCCCGCCTCCGGCTGGCCACGATCACCGTCGGTGCCTTCGCGAGTGCCGCTCCCCGACAGTCGGCCGAGGAGCGCGAGACGGCCCGGGCGGATGTCGACCGGCTGATGTCGGACGCCGGCCGGGTGATCGACTTCTATGCCCGCTACGACGCCAGCCGCGGTCCGGAATACCAGCTCTGGGTCGCGCGCCGCACCGCCGAGCACCTGCGGTGGCGCTGGCTCGCCCAGGTCGACCCGCCGTCCGCCGACGAGCTCGTCGCGGCCTGGCGCGCCGCCGAGGAGACGGCCCTGGCCTACGGCAGCGTCCCGGAGATCGCCCAGACCCGGGTGCGCCTGGCCGGTGTGCTCCGCGCGTCCGGCGACGCCGCAGGGGCACGCGCGACGGCCGACCTCGCCCGGGCGGCCGCCCACGAGATGGGTGCCCAGCCGCTTCTCGCCGAGCTCACGGCGCAGGGATCGGCACCCGCCCCGGCGACCTCGACCGCCGCTGCGGTGCTGACCCCGCGCGAGTCCGAGATCCTCGCCGTGGTGGCGGAGGGGCGCAGCAACGGCGAGATCGGCAAGCAGCTGTTCATCAGCACCAAGACCGTGTCGGTCCACGTCTCCAACATCATGGCCAAGCTCGACGCGGCCTCCCGCACGGAGGCGGTCGCCGTGGCGCGTCGTCGCGGCCTGCTCGACGCCTGACCCGTTTGCCGCGCCCGGCGCCGGGGTAGATGGGTCTGCACTGCCCGCCCCGATGCACGGAGTGACTCGATGAACGTACGCCGATGCCTGACCGTCGCCTTCTCCGCGACGGCGCTGACCCTGACCTCGACCCTCGCCGCCGGCGTCGCGCCGGCGAGCGCCGCGGACGGGACCGCTGCCACGCCACGGGCGGCGGACCACGCCGCGCAGGACGTGCCTCCCGCCGTGCCGCCCGTCCTCACCGCCCCCGGCCTCGCGAGCCTCGGCCGCGGCGACCTCAGCGGGCGGGCGCAGGCCGCTCGTCGACCGCTCTTCGCCTTCTGGTCGAAGAAGTACAACCAGGTCGACGGCTACGGCTTCAGCTCGGCCATCCGGGGCTCCGGCACCGGCGTGACGTTCAGCGCGGCCTGGAAGACCTATCGCGGCGTGAAGCCGATCCTGCCCAAGAAGGTCCTCGTGCAGGCACGTGTCGACGGTGGGAAGTGGTCCACGGTGTCCGGCACCAAGGGCAAGATCGGTCGCAAGGGCCTCGTGACCGCGCTGGTCCCGCCCTACACGGTGACGCCCGGGGTCGCGGTGCAGTCGGTGGACTACCGCTTCAAGACCAAGAAGATCAAGAAGGGCCCGCGCAAGGCCCGCCGCAGCACGACCTCGGCCCCGATCACGGTGCAGTTCGACAACCAGGCGATGTACACCGGTGACCAGGCCCGCTTCTACGCCCCGATCGCCAGCCTCTGCCCCAACGCCAGCGTCACCCTCGACCCCACCGGGACCATCACGACGGTCCGCGAGGCGGCCTTCTCCTTCCAGTACGGCATCGCGGTGCAGGTCGAGGAGCTCAACGCCGTCACCTGGGAGTCGGAGGCGTCCAAGCTGGCGGTCGCGATCCACGAGTGCGCCCACTTCCGGCAGTTCCACAACTGGGGCGCCACCCGCGCCGGCTGGGCGCAGCAGGAGGCGGCCGCGGCCGCGATCTTCATCGCCGACAACAACCCCAGCGGTCCCACCCCGCCGAATGCAGCCCGACTGGGCGCCTCTCGAGCACGCGGCCGACTGCGCCACGTTCCTGGCCACGACAGGTGCCGAGCGCACCTACGGTGGCTGGTGCAACCCGGCCGAGAACGCTGCCGCCGGGCTGCTCTGGCAGGGCCTGCGCTACTGAGCACACCGGGCGTCCGCAAGACTTCGCACATGCCTGACTTCCGGTGCTCGTCGCCAGCGTCGAGGACGGGGAACCGATCGTCGGCACCGCGCCCACCGACCCCGAGATCCTGCTGGTCGAGTCACCCGGCCCGTGGGGCCGCGACGCCGTCGCCGAGAACCGCCTGCCCGAGGTCGTCCGCGACCACCTCGGCTCGCTCGACCTCAAGGTCTTCCTGCTGCGCCGCTACGACGGCAGCGCCGGACCCGGCACCCGCGTCTTCCTCGCCCGCGCCACCGAGGACGGGTACGACGTCCGCGGGACGATGCTCGAGCGGCCCGAGGACCTGGTCGACCTCGACCTCGCCCGCATGCCGGCGTACGACGGACCGCTGTGGCTGGTCTGCACCAACGGCAAGCGGGACCGGTGCTGTGCCGAGCTCGGCCGGCCGATCGCCGGGCTGCTCAGCGAGGTGTGGCCCGAGGGGACGTGGGAGACCACGCACCTGGGCGGTCACCGGTTCTCCGGCACCCTGCTCGCCCTCCCGAGCGGGCTGACCCTCGGCCGGCTCGACACCGGCAACGCGCTCGACGCCTGCCGCGCGGTCGAGCGCGGCGAGCTGCCGGACGGGCTCGTGCGCGGTCGCGCAGGGCGCCCCGGCGTGGAGCAGGTGCGCGAGCTGCACGTGCTCGGCGGCGGCGACGCGGATGACGAGATCGTCGCGACGCCCGGACCGGTCCGTCGGCAGTCGTGCGGCGACGACAAGGTGAAGGGCACCACGCGCTTCGAGGTCCGCCCGCACGCGTGAGCGACTAGCCGAGCCGGTCCTTGAGGTTGGCCGGGGCGACGCCGCTCACGTGGTCCGCGACGAGCCGCGGGCGGCCCGCCTCGGCGTCCTCGAGGTCGCGGGCTGCGCGGTTGGCCTGGGCCTGCTCGCGGGCGGCGACGGCATCGGCCTCGCGGGCCTCGACCCGGGCCTCGGCGAGCTCGCGGTGGATCGCGGCGACCTTGTCGGCCTGGGCCGCGATCTCCTCCGGCGGGCGATCCGCCATGGCCAGCTTCTCGAGGCTGTCGAGCGCGCCCTGCTCACGACGCTTCAGGGCGTCGACGGTCTGGTGGGCCGCCTGGGCGGCGTCGTTGGCCTCGACGGCCTCCATCGCCTCCTCGGCGGCGTCGCGCCGGAGCTCGCCGAACTTCACCTGGTGGTGGTTGGCGGCGACGAGCTTGCGCTCGTCCTTGTCGGGGTGCACGTCGGCGTAGTCGGCGAGCGCCTTGATCAGCTCGCGGGTGCTGACCCGCCGGGCGTCGCGCAGCTCGATCTTGGCCTCGAAGCACTCCTTGTAGGACTTCCAGTCCCGCTCCCAGGCGTCCATCTCCTTCTGCGGCGCGTCGCCGGCGATGGTCTCCACCGGGGGCCAGATGCGGTTGCCGCGCACCTCGAGCCCCTGGGCGGCGGCGAAGGCGCGGAGCTGCTCGAGCCCCTCGCGGTGACGTCGGAGCACGTCGGAGTAGGCGTTGATGGCACGGCCGAGGCCGCGCAGGTTGTCGCGGACCAGCACCGACTCCTCGTGCCGACGCGCGGCGCGGTCGCGGAGGGTGTCGGCGGCCTCGCCGGCGAAGACGTCCTCCGAGAGGCCGGCCGTGCGCTCGAAGCCGTCGACGGCGAGCTCGACCTTGTTGCTGAGGCGGCGCACCGAGTCGCCGTAGGAGTCGATCTGGTCGGGCTCGGTCCAGTGGTAGCTGCAGCCGATCGGGTCGCCGAACTTGAGCCCGTCCTGCTGCACCTCGACCTTGTCGACCAGCTGGCCGACCTGGGCCCGGGTCACGGCTTCACCTGGTCGAGCTTGAGCGCGACCTGGGCGGCCTCGCCGACCATGAAGTCGAGCTCGTCGAAGTCGACGATCGAGTCGTCGATGGCGGTGGCGATGTTGCGGCAGCGCTTGGCGATCTGCTCGGAGTCGTCGACGAGGCTGCGCACGCCCTCGACCATGAGGTCGCGCCACGGGAAGTCGTCGGCGGGGTGGTCGATGTCACCGAGCGCGGACCGGAGGGCCTCACGCGCTGAGTCCAGCTCTTCCTTGGCGCTGCGCAGCGCCCGCTGGTTGATCGCGATCGGCCTCATGGCGACCTTCTGCCCCGATGAACGGCGTCGAAACCCTTCGTCGTCAAACTGTGAACTACGTGGCGCGTGTGGACTGGACCGGCCCCTCCCCGAGGAGCCGGATCACGGTGCTTCGGGCGGTCGGTAGGAGCGGAGCAGCCGTGCCACCCAGACCGCCGTCAGCGCGAGGTAGCCGCCGACCAGCACCACGAAGGCCCAGGCCGGGACGCCGTCGCGACCGGTCGCCCCGACCCAGGTGGTCAACGCCAGGATCGCGACCAGCAGCACCCCGGTCAGCGCGGTGAACCCCTCGATGTCGTCGGAGAAGCGGCCCCGGAACTCGTCGCGCCGCTCGGGCGCGAACCAGTAGTCCTTCGAGCGCTGCGGCATGTTCACCCAGGTGCCGTCGCCGGCCAGGGCGAGCCGACTGAGGAACGGGATGCCGATCAGCACGCCGAGCCCGACCGCGACCCACACGAGCACCAACGAGGTCCGCGAGGACCACTCGTCCACCTGCCCGCTCCCGTCGAAGTGGGACGGCACCCGCTCCGG
This sequence comes from uncultured Actinomycetota bacterium, assembly GCA_963750445.1. Classification (GTDB taxonomy): domain Bacteria; phylum Actinomycetota; class Actinomycetes; order Propionibacteriales; family Nocardioidaceae; genus Nocardioides. The sequence goes on from CAVVQR010000002.1 coordinate 138,342, forward strand.
CAGGACCAGGGCCGACCACACCAGCGCGACGACGTACGCCGTCGCGGTGACGACCAGGGACAGCCGACCGGGCCGCATCGGCTCAGACGTGCCCGGAGAGCTGCGCGAGCCGCAGCTCGAGGCGGCCGAGGAGATCGGCGGCGGCCTTGTCGGGCATCCCGGACGTGGGGGCCGACTTCTTGCCGCCGCCCTGCGCGCAGACCGGCAGCACGTCGATCGACAGCTTGGCGCCGCCGGCGAGCGCACGGAGCTCGTCGAGCTTGTCGCCGAAGGGCGAGCCGCTGCCGGGGGAGTAGTAGTGGACCGCGGCGTCGAGGTCGTCGGCGAACAGGTCGGCCTTGGTCACCGCGACCACCAGCCAGGTCGGCCGCTCGCGCCGCACGGCCATGCTGGCGATCCGGTGCGCGGTGATCGACCAGTCCTCGAGCTCGGCGGCGAGCTGCTCCTCGCGCGTGGCCAGCTGCGGCGCCGCTCGTGCCGGCCGTACGCCGCGGGGTGGCGTGGCCGTTGGCGACGACGTGGAGCACACCGTCGACCGGCTCGTCGTGGAACACCTCGTCGAGGGCACCCAGGCGGGTGGCGGCGTTCTCGCCCGGGACGACGCGGAAGCGGTAGCCGCGGAGCCTGGCGTTGCGTCGGGTACGACGCTCCATGACCGCGGAGCCGACGTCCTGGCCGGCCTCCTCCGAGGACTGGGCGCTCGCGCGTCGCGAGAGCCGGTCCGCGAGCCGGGTCTTGCCGACACCGGTCATCCCGGTCACCGCGACCGTCGGGTAGCGGTGCCGGAGCAGGCGCGAGGCGCGCTCGGGAGCCTGGGACAGCGCGGCCAGGGCGCCTCCGGCGATCGTCGTACCGATGGCTGCCCTGCCGTGTCTCAACGGTGACTGCATGACCCCATCCTGTCGGACGGGTGCGCGGGACGGCTCACGCGTGCGCGCTGGTTGGCCATGCAACCGGCCATCTTGGACAATGGCGAAGCACCCACCCGCTGGTCTGAGAGGCCTCCATGGACACCGAGAACCGTCCCGTGCTGACCGGGCTCCTCGCCCTGGTCGGCGTCGCCGTGGCCATCGGGCTGCTGGGAGGGCTCGCCGTCCTGGTCGGCGTCAACGTGACCGGCATCGGCGACAGCTCGACCGCGACCGACTCCAGCGACACCCCGGCCACCTTCGAGCTGCCCCGGCCGAGCGAGACCGACAGCACCGAGACGGTGCCGCAGGAGACCATCGAGCCGAGCCAGGAGGAGACGTCCGAGGCCCCGGCCGAGGGCATCTCGCTGACCGCCCCCCAGCAGTCGGTGGCCCAGATGCAGCAGATCGACCTGACCGGGACCTACCAGTCCGGCGAGGGCTCGATCCTGCAGGTGCAGCGCTTCGAGGACGGTGCGTGGTCCGACTTCCCGGTGACCATGTCCGTCAGCGGCGGCACGTTCGCCACCTACGTCCAGACGGGTCGCACCGGTCCCAACAAGTTCCGCGTGGTCGACACCGATGCCGACGTCGTCTCCAACGAGGTCACGGTGACGGTCAGCTGATCTCCTGCAGGCGCGCCACGTCCACGCGCCGGGTCCAGTAGGCGACCCACCCGGCGCCGGCCACCCCGAGCACACCGAGCGTGAGGCAGGCGGCTGCCAGCGGCGCGAAGGCGGCGACCGCGCTCACGAGCAGCGGTCCGCCCGAGTTGCCGATGTCGCCGCAGAGACGCCAGGCGCCGAGGAACTGCGAACGGCCCTCCGTCGGCGACGCGTCGGCACCGAGCGTCATCACGATGCCGGCGCCGAGGCCGTTGCCGGCGGCGATGAGCGACATCACCAGGGTCACGGAGAGGGCGTTGGTGGCGAGCGGCAGCAGGAGGCACGACACGGCCATCGACAGCACGACCGGGACCGCGACGAACATCCGTCCGCGGGTGTCCATCAGGAAGCCGCCCGGCCACATCAGGGCCACGTCGAGCGCGGCCGCGAAGGCGAAGATCAGCGAGGTCGTCGAGGCCGACAGGCCGATGTGGTCGGCCCAGAGCGGCAGCAGGCTCAGTCGCAGCGAGCGGCTCATCCCGAGGATCACGACCGCACTGCCGAGGGTGAACAGCACCCGGCGGTGTGAGGAGATCACGGTCCACACGCCGATGTGGCCCGTCGCCCTGGCGGCGGCCCGCTTCTCCTCGCCGAGGTCGGGCATCGTCGCGGCCAGCAGCGAGGCGGAGATCGACATGCCCGCGCCCAGCCAGAAGACGCTGGTCAGGTCGCTGAGCGCGATCAGGCCCGCGCCGATCAGCGGCCCGATCAGCACGCCGACGCGGTAGGAGCCGCCGAGGAAGGACATCGCCCGGGCCCGGTGGGTGATCGGGACCACGTCGATCATGAAGCCCTGGCGCGCGATCAGGAACAGCGTCCAGCAGACACCACTGAGCAGTACGCCGATCGCGAGGCCGAGCACCGAGTCGGTCAGCGCGGCGAAGGCCATCGCCGCGGCGTCGACGAAGCCGGCCGCGACGAGCGCGCGTCGTTCACCGATCCGCGCGACCAGGGCGCCCGAGGGCAGGCTGGCCAGCAGCATGCCGACACCCGTCAGGGCGACGATCGCGGCGGCCGTGCTGACGTCCGCCCCGAGGTCGCGGGCCCGCAGCGCCAGCACCGGCATGATCGCGCCGTGCCCGATCGCGGAGACGACCGAGGGCCCGTAGGCCACGAGCGCGATGTCGCGGAACCGGAAGTCCTGCGTGGTGCCCGAGCTCACCGCATCATCCTGTCACTGCCCCGCCGGGTCGCTGGTCGAGGAGGTCGCGCAGTGCCCTCCGGTGGTTGAGGAGGGACGAAGTCCCGTCACGAAACCTCCCAGCCGGAGCCGGGGGTCTCGTGACAGGCGCCAGGGCGCCTTCCTCGACCACCGGGGGTGGGAGGTCGCGCAGTGCCCTCCGGTGGTTGAGGAGGGACGAAGTCCCGTCACGAAACCTCCCAGCCGGAGCCGGGGGTCTCGTGACAGGCGCCAGGGCGCCTTCCTCGACCACCGGGGGTGGGAGGTCGCGCAGTGCCCTCCGGTGGTTGAGGAGGGACGAAGTCCCGTCACGAAACCTCCCAGCCGGGGCCGGGGGTCTCGTGACAGGCGCCAGGGCGCCTTCCTCGACCACCGGGTGGCGCCAGGGCGCCTTCCTCGACCACCGGGCGGCACTGGCGAAGGATCAGGGGATCCAGTCGAACGTGTCGGGGTTGGGCCCCATCCGGCCGGGCTCGCCCTGGTCGAGCTCGTCGATGGTCGCCATGTGGGACGGCTCGAGCTCGAAGTCGAAGATCTCGAAGTTCTGGCGCATCCGGTCGGCGTTCATCGACTTGGGGAAGATGATGTCGCCGCGCTGGACGTGCCAGCGGAGGGCGACCTGCGCGGGCGTACGCCCCACGAGCGAGGCGATCTCGCCGATCGTGTCGTCGTCGACGACCTTGCCCTGCGCGATCGGGGACCACGCCTCGGTGAGGATGCCGTGGCGCTTGTTGGCCGCGCGGACCTCCTCGTTGGCGTGGAAGGGGTGCACCTCGACCTGGTTGACCACGGGCACCACGCCGGTCTCCTCGACGATGCGGTCGAGGTGGGCGGGCTGGAAGTTGGAGACGCCGATGCTGCGCGTCTTGCCGGCCTCCTGCGCCTCGATCAGCGCGCGCCAGGTCTGCACGAAGTCGCCGTCGTAGCGGGTCGGCAGCGGCCAGTGGATGAGGAACAGGTCGACCTGGTCGAGCCCGAGCTTCTCCAGCGAGGCGTCGATCTCGCGCCGGGCGGCGTCGGGCTCGTGGAAGGTGTTGTTGAGCTTGGTCGTGACGTAGAGCTCGTCGCGGGCCAGGCCGGAGTCCTTGATCGCGTCACCGACGCCCGCCTCGTTGCCGTACATCTGGGCGGTGTCGAGGTGGCGGTAGCCGGCCTCGAGGGCCAGGGCGACCGTGGCAGCGGTCTCCTGCGGGCGGCACCTGGAAGACGCCGAAGCCGAGCTGGGGGATGGACGTGCCGTCATGGAGCTTGATGTTCGGAACAGTCATACCTCTCCCTACAGCGCCCGGGCGCGAGGTATTCCATGGGGACGCCCCTAAGGAGGGCGTCATAGGCTCCTCGGGTGACCCATGACACCGATGTGCAGCCCGAGCCGATCGACCTCCCGGGAGCGGGTGACTGGCTCGCCTGGGTCGCCGAGCTGTCCGAGGGCCGGCTCGCCGAGGCAGTGCGGCAGGTCGAGCTCGTGAAGACCGGCCCGTCCGACGCCGCGAGCGTGCTGGCCGCGTGGAACCGCGCCGAGACGGCGATCGCCAACGCCGACGTGGCGCACCTCTGGGCCGAGGTGCACCCCGACTCCGCGGTGCGCGACCGGGCCGACGAGCTCAGCCAGCAGGTGCAGAAGTACGTCACCGAGCTGGGCCAGGACCTCGACCTGTTCGCCGTCTTCGACGCGCTCGACGCCGCCGGGCTCGACGGCGATGCCCGTCGGGTGCTCGACCACACGCTGCGCGACTTCCGTCGGTCCGGCGTCGACCGCGACCAGGCCACCCGCGACCGGTTGCGCGAGCTCAGCGAGCAGGGCCTGAAGCTGTCCCAGGAGTTCGGTCGCAACATCCGCGACGACGTCCGCTCGGTCCGGCTCGCGCCCGAGCGGCTCGCCGGGCTCCCCGACGACTACCGCGTCGCCCACCCGGCCGAGGACGACGGCCTGGTCACGATCACCACCGACTACCCCGACCTGGTCCCCTTCACCACCTTCGGCTCCGACGGCGAGGCCCGCCGCGAGCTGGCCCTCGTGGCCAGCAACGTCGCCTGGCCGGCCAACGACCAGGTGCTCCAGGACCTGCTGGCGGTGCGTCGCGAGACCGCCGACCTGCTCGGCTACGACTCGTGGCCCGACTACGACACCGAGGTCAAGATGATCGGCTCCGGCCAGGCCATCGCCGACTTCATCGAGCGGATCAGCGTCGCGGCCGTCGAGCGCGCGGGCGAGGAGGTCGCGGTGCTCCTCGAGCGCAAGCGCGCCGACGACCCGGGCGCCGACACGGTGGCGGCCCACGACTCCCGCTACTACTCCGAGCTCGTCCGCCGTGAGCAGTACGACGTCGACGGCCAGGTGGTGCGCACCTACTTCCCCTTCGAGCAGGTCCGGCAGGGCCTCCTCGACGTCACCGGGCGCCTGTTCGGGCTGGAGTGGACGCCCGTCGCGCGTGACGAGGCCGGCACGTGGCACGAGGAGGTCGCGACCTACGACGTCGGCCTCGACGGCCGACGGATCGGGCGCATCCACCTCGACCTCCACCCGCGCGAGGGCAAGTTCAAGCACGCCGCCCAGTTCGACATGGTCAAGGGCGTCGCCGGCGTCCAGCTGCCCGAGGGCGTCCTGGTGCTGCAACTTCAACCGCGGCCTGATGGAGCACGACGAGGTGGTGACCCTCTTCCACGAGTTCGGCCACCTCGTCCACCACGTGCTCGGCGGCCAGGGCGAGTGGGTCCAGTTCTCCGGCGTCGCCACCGAGTGGGACTTCGTCGAGGCGCCCAGCCAGATGCTCGAGGAGTGGGCGTGGGACGCCGACGTGCTCGCGACGTTCGCCCGCAACGCCGCCGGCGAGACGATCCCCGCCGACCTCGTCGCCGCGATGCGCCGCGCCGACCAGTTCGGCAAGGGCATCTACGCGGTGCACCAGATGTCCTACGCCGCCCGGTCCTACTTCTTCCACGCCGGCCCGCACGACGACCTGACGGCCTACGGCGACGAGCTCCAGCGCCGCTACTCGGTGTTCCCGCCGCTCGAGGGTGCGCACATGCACTGCTCCTTCGGCCACCTCGACGGCTACTCGTCGGGCTACTACACCTACATGTGGTCGCTGGTCATCGCGAAGGACCTGTTCTCCGCCTTCGACCTCGACGACATGTTCGCCGCCGACGTCGCGACCGCCTACCGCGACAAGGTGCTGGCGATGGGCGGTCGCCAGGACGCCGCCGACCTGGTCGCGGACTTCCTGGGCCGGCCCTACTCCTTCGACAGCTGGGCTGCCTGGCTCGCCGAGTAGCGCCTCTCGCTGGTTGAGCAGGGCGCCCCGAACGCGCCGTGGTCGAAACCGAGGCCGACCGTCGACCGTTGGTTTCGACACGCCGCTCGCTCGCCGCTCGCGGGTGCTCGACCAGCGCCGGTTCGGGTCGGTGGTCGAACCAGGGCTGGACCAGCTCGTCGAGCACCGAGGTGTCGTCGAGCACGAAGCTCGTCTGCAGCGACGAGTCCTCGCTCATCAGGAACTTCACGGTCACCGTCTTGCCCCTGAAGGCCAGCAGGCTGTGGGAGAACTGCGCGTACGTCGAGCTCGCTCCCACGTTGCTGTAGGTCTTCAGGGTGGTCGTGGTGCCGGCGCTGACGACCTGCACCTTGAGGGTGTCGTACGCCGTCGAGCCGGTCTCGGCGGTGTCCGTGCGGATCCAGTACGACAGCGACGCCGCGGTCGCCGAGGACGGGATCGTCACCTGCTGGGAGATGTTCTCCGACGAGGTGCTGCCGTTGCCGCCGAGCCAGGCCTTCCACGAGCCCGTCCGGGCCGGACGACCGGTGTTGCTGGTGATCGGACCCGAGGTGCCGGCCCAGCCGGTCGCGCCGGACTCGAAGCCCGGGTTGGCCAGCAGGTTGGCGCCGGCCGGAGGCGTCGTCGGCGGGACCGTGGTGCCGAAGTCCTTGTCGGCGTAGAGCCACACCATGTGGCCGATCATGTCGATGTTGCGGTCCAGCGCGGTGCTGTTGATGTTGGAGATGGTGTCGCAGGAGCGGTGGTAGCAGGGGTCGAACGCCTGGCCGGCGGTGCCGCCCCACTTCTGCGCCTGCGCGCTGGTCTTGATGACCTCGCCGCCGGAGTACATGCCGGTGGTGGCGATGCCATAGCTGCGGAACGACGCGTGGTCCGAGCGGCCCTGGACGTCGATGTACTCCCAGGGGATGCCCTTCGACGTGTAGTAGGCCGTCATCGTGTCGCGCGCCGCGTTGCCGGCGGCGTTGTCGTCGTAGACGAAGTAGCCGGGGTTGGGCGAGCCGACCATGTCGTAGTTCATGTAGAGGTCGATGCGGTCCTTGTCGGCGGTCGGCAGCGTCGCCATGTAGCGGTTCGAGCCGAGCAGGCCCTGCTCCTCCGCACCCCACCAGGCGAAGCGCAGGTGGTTGCGCGCGGTGTTGCCGCTGCCGGCCCAGGCCAGGGCGGCCTCGAGGACCGCGGCGGAGCCGGTGCCGTTGTCGTTGATCCCGGGACCGGCCGACACGCTGTCGAGGTGGGCGCCCGTCATCACGACGTGCTCGGCGTCGCCGCCCGGCCAGTCGGCGATGAGGTTGTAGGACGTGCCCGACGAGGTGGAGAACGACTGCACCTGGGTGCTGTAGCCGACGGCGTCGAGCTTGGACTTCACCCAGTCGAGCGAGGCCCGGTAGCCGGGCCGACCGGTGGCGCGGTTGCCGCCGTTGGCGGTGGCGATGCTCTGGAGCTTCTGCAGGTGGGCGGTGACGTTGGTGAGGCTCAGGTCGGGCGAGGGTGCCGCGACGGCGGGTGAGCCGCCACCGACGCAGGGCCGAGGCGGCCAGGGCGCCGGCGGCCACCACGGACAGGGCGGTCGAACGGAGGGTGCGCATGGGATCTCCCGAGGTGCGAGGTGCAGGGACGTGGGAACAGAGGACGGGGCGGAGCAGCAGTGCTGCTCCGCCCCGTCCGGGTGCGGTGTGACGTCAGGAGACGTTCAGCGCGGTGTCATCGACCACGAAGCTGGTCTGCAGCGACGAGTCCTCGGTCATCGTGAAGCGGATGGTGACCGTCTTGCCCTTGTAGGCCGTCAGCGCGTGCGAGTACTGGGTGTACGTCGCGTTGGTGCCGACGTTGCTGAAGGTGCGCAGCGTGGTGACGGTGGAGCCGTCCACGACCTGCACCCGCATGTTGTCGTACGCCGTCGAGCCGCTCTCGGAGGTGTCCGTCCGGATCCAGTACGACAGCGTCGCCGCGGTCGCGCTGGACGGGATGGTCACCGACTGGTTGACCGTCTCCGTGCCGGACGTGCCGTTGCCACCGAGCCAGAGCTTCCACGAGCCACTGCGGGCCGGGCGGCCCGTGTTGTTGGTGATCGGGCCGGCGGTGCCGGTCCACGTGGTCGCGCCGGACTCGAAGCCCGGGTTGCCGAGGATGTTGCCGCCGGTGGGCGGCGTGGTCGGCGGGGTGGTGGGGGGCGTGGTGGGAGGCGTGGTGGTGCCGCCACACGTCGGGTCGGCGGACTGCGCCGGCATGTTGATGGCGTTCCAGGCGGCCTTGGTGGAGTTGAACAGCGCGCAGGTGGAGTCGAGGTTCTTCGCCGCGGTGAGCGTCCACGTGCGGTACTTGACGTAGGACGAGGACGACGTCTTCATCAGCATCGCGTTGTACATGATCTTCATCGCGTTCTGCACGCCGACGCCGCTGACGCTCTGGCCGTTGCACTTCGAGGTGCCGCCGTTGGCGAGCAGGTACCACCAGTGGTCACCGGGGCCTGCGGCCGCGTGGACCTCGGAGCCGGGGACCGAGCTGGAGTAGCACGACGGGTCGCCGACGTTGCCCGGGTTGGACATGTCGCGGATCGGGCCGGAGCCGACGAGGTTGACCTCTTCGCCGATCGTGTAGTCGGCCGGGTCGGCCGGGTTGTTGGCGTAGAACTCGGTCGCGGTGCCGAAGGTGTCCGCGACGAACTCCTGGGTGCCGCCGCCGGAGATGCCGCCGGGGGTCTTGTCGTCGATGCCGTGGCCGAACTCGTGGGCCACGACGTCCATGGCGCCGATCCACTCGTTGCTGCCCTGGCGGTGGCCGATCTGGACCTGCGTGCCGTCGTAGTAGGCGTTGACGTCGTTGAGGCCGACGCGGATCGGCACCCAGCCGCCGGATCCGTTCATGCCGTTGCGGCCGAGCCAGTTGGCGAGCATCAGCCGCTCCTGCTCGGCGCTGTAGAAGGCGTCGACGCAGCCGGTCTCCCGGTCGGTCGCGCTTCCGTTGCCCCAGACGTTGTCGGTGCCGGTGAACGTCGCGTTCCCGGAGGCGTTCTGGCACTTCAGGGTGGTCGCGTTGGAGTTGGTCATCGAGTACGACGTGCCCGAGCCGGAGGTCGGGATCGTGACCGAACCCTCCCACTTGCCCGTGCCGGTGCCGCGCGCGATCTGCTCGCGGGACTCGAGGACCTGACCGTTGGACGCGTCGACCCAGACCTTCTGCCAGGAGACCTCTCCGCCGTCGGTGCCGCGCACCTCGACCTCGTAGGCCAGCTTGGTGCCGGCGTCGCGGTGCCAGATGACGAGCTCGGGAGCCGTGGCGTCGGCGCCCTTGTCGGCCAGGCCCAGGGCGGACTTGGCGGCCCTGGCGGCCGTGATCTTCGCCGTGGTGCTGGCGATCTCGACGGGCTGCTCCTGGGCGACGGACGAGCCGACGACCTGGCCCTCGGCGTTGGCGAGGACGACGAAGTCACCACCGACCACGCGCAGGCCCTCGTGGGTCCGCTCGTAGGCCATCGAGTAGATGTCGCCGTCACCGTCGAAGGTGCCGGTGCGGACGAACGAGTCCGCGGTGGCGCGTTCCAGTGCGGTGCCGTGGCCCTTGACCCAGGCGCTGGCTGCATCTTGTGCCTCGAGACGGGGATTGCCCGCCGAGGGGGCGGCGTCGGCCGGGGTGGCGGTCGGTGCCAGGAACGACGCAGCGACCGCAGTCGCTGCGATACCGGCCAGTGCGGCCAGTCGGAATGATTTCACTGGGGATTCCAATCATGAGTTCAAGCCCGAGAGCTCGAGGATGGATTGGGTGAAGCGGACCACTGCACAAGTTCGCAATCGCCGGGGTCGCCGTCAATGGACGGTGATCTGCAGGTTCGTGCAACGCGAGAAGATGCACGACCTGACGGGAAGATCTCCCGTTCGTCCGATAATCGGCCACTCGCGCGATTCCGTCGCGCGTGAGCGATCAGCGCGTGCGAACCGCCGGTCGACCAGGATCCACGGCAGCGATTCGCTCGGCCACGGCAGCACCGAACTCGCGGTGGCTGCCCTCGGTGAGGTGGAGCCCGTCCTCGAGGTAGTCGAGGTCGAGGTCACTGGTCTGGACATAGGCGACGCCGTAGTCCTCGCACAGGTCCGCCAGCAGCGCGTCGACGCGGGGCACCATCGAGGACCGCGAGGGCGCGTCGGCGGGGCCGACGACCACGACCCGCTGGCCGGCCAGGTCGGCCATCAAGGCGCGGAAGCCCCGGGTGATGGCGGCGGCCGACTGGTCGACGTCGTTCAGGCCGCCCTCGACGACCACGAGCTCGGGTCGGACGGAGAGGGCGGTGGTCGCGCGGTCGTCGAAGGAGACGCGGCCGCAGCCGCTGGCCCCCTCGCTGAAGCCCGAGCCGGAGAAGCCGGCGACGTGCACCTCACCCGGGAGCCCTGCCGCCCAGGAGCGGCCGAGGTCGTCCTGGCCGAGGCCGACGGACCAGGAGTCGCCGATCACGAGGACGGGCGCACCGGTTCCGGTGACGATCGTCGCGCGCTCGCGGGAGTCGATCCGGTGCTGCTGGCAGCGGGTCGGACCGGCGCCGGCGCGATCGGCGACGTAGAACGCCATCAGGGCAGCCAGCAGCACCACGATGGCTGAGGCGCCGACGACCCGGCGCAGGTTCCCCCGATGGACCACCAGGAAAGTGTGCGGCCTGGCGGCCGATTTCCGAAGGGGAATGACCCCGAGATCTCCCCTGGATCTCGAGGTGATCGCCGCCGCACTGGCGCGACTGGATATCGGAGGCGGCGCGCAGAGGCTGACACCTAGGCTGCCGACATGACGACCTCCTTGCCCCAGGACGGCCTCCTGGCGGCCTACGACGAGCAGCTGCGCACCGACTCCGAGATGGCCCGGGCCCGCGACGTCCGGCGACTGGGACCGCTGCTCTGCGGGATCTTCGACCACGGCGGGTTCGTCTCCTACCGCGACCTCGACGGGGCTGACGGCGAGGCTCTCGACGCACTGATCGAGCGCACGGTCGCCCACTACCGCGACGACACCGACGTCGACTCCTTCGAGTGGAAGTCGCGCGGCCACGACCTGCCCGCCGACCTCGGCGACCGGCTCGTGGCCCACGGCTTCGTCGCCGACCCGGTCGAGACGGTGATGATCGGCGAGGCGTCGCTGCTCGCGGTCGACGTACCCCTCGCGGACACGCCCGAGGGCCCCGTCGTCGTACGCCGGATCCTGCCCGGACCCGACGCGGTCGCCGACCTGACCCGGATGCTCGCCGCCCAGGAGTCGGTCTTCGGCAACGGGCGCGGGCCGTCGGTGGAGTCGTCGCTGCGCGAGCTCGAGGGTGACGGCTCGGAGTTCTGGATCGCCGAGGTCGGCGACCGCGTGGTCTGCGGCGGCCGGTTGACCCCGGTGGACGGCACCGAGTTCGCCGGCATCTGGGGCGGCTCGACGCTGCCGGACTACCGCGGCCGCGGGATCTACCGCGCGCTGGTCGCCGCACGCGCCCGCTCGGCGATGGAGCGGGGCGTCCGGCTGATCAACTCCGACTGCACCGACATGTCGCGCCCGATCCTCGAGCGCTCCGGCCTCCGGGCCGTCACCACCACGACGCCCTACATCTGGACCCGCTGACGTTCTCCTCCATTCGGTTCCCCCGCCTAAGCGGGGGAACCGCAACTTCGGGTGGCGTGCAAACCCCCAGAAGTTCGCGACTCGCTCGCGATGTCGCGAGCGGGATGACGGCAGCCCTCGACGAAGAAAAGTGGCTGAAGCGGGAACATCCCCGCCTCCCGTGCGTTGAAGCCAGTAACGAGAGTTGAGTGAGATCGACTCAAGTGTTTTGCCAGTCCGGCTGCAGCGCGGCAGGATGGTGAAGAACCCACAGGCATTCACATGCAGTCCCCAAGCAGGAGGTAACAACCATGGCTCGAGCGGTCGGCATCGACCTCGGCACGACGAACTCCGTCGTGGCCGTCCTCGAAGGTGGAGAACCCACCGTCATCGCCAACGCCGAAGGTGCCCGGACCACGCCGTCCGTCGTCGCCTTCACCAAGTCCGGCGAGGTCCTCGTCGGCGAGGTCGCCAAGCGTCAGGCGGTCACCAACGTCGACCGCACCATCCGGTCCGTCAAGCGCCACATGGGCGAGGACTGGAAGGTCGAGATCGACGACAAGACCTTCACCCCCCAGCAGATCAGCGCGTTCGTGCTGCAGAAGCTCAAGCGCGACGCCGAGGCCTACCTCGGCGAGACCGTGACCGACGCGGTCATCACCGTCCCGGCCTACTTCTCCGACTCGCAGCGCCAGGCGACCAAGGAGGCCGGCGAGATCGCGGGCCTCAACGTCAGCCGCATCGTCAACGAGCCCACCGCGGCCGCGCTGGCCTACGGCCTCGACAAGGGCGAGGACCAGACCATCCTCGTCTTCGACCTCGGTGGCGGCACGTTCGACGTGTCCCTGCTCGAGATCGGCGAGGGCGTCGTCGAGGTCAAGGCGACCTCCGGTGACAACCACCTCGGTGGCGACGACTGGGACAACCGCGTCGTCGAGTGGATGGTGAAGAAGTTCAAGGACTCCAACGGCGTGGACCTGGCGGCCGACAAGATCGCCAAGCAGCGCCTCCAGGAGGCCGCGGAGAAGGCGAAGATCGAGCTGTCCTCCTCCAGCGAGACCACCGTGCACCTGCCCTACATCACCCACGGCGAGTCCGGCCCGCTCCACTTCGAGGAGAAGCTCAGCCGCAGCGAGTTCCAGAAGCTGACGGCCGACCTGCTCGACCGCACCCGCGAGCCGTTCAAGAGCGTGCTCAAGGACGGTGGCGTCGACGTCGCCAAGATCGACCACGTGGTCCTCGTCGGCGGCTCGACCCGCATGCCGGCCGTGTCCGAGGTCGTCACCGAGCTCCTCGGCGGCAAGCAGCCCAACAAGGGCGTCAACCCCGACGAGGTCGTCGCCGTCGGCGCCGCGCTCCAGGCCGGTGTCCTCAAGGGCGAGGTCAAGGACGTCCTGCTCCTCGACGTCACCCCGCTCTCCCTCGGCATCGAGACCAAGGGTGGCGTGATGACCAACCTCATCGAGCGCAACACCACCATCCCGACCAAGCGCTCGGAGATCTTCACGACCGCCGACGACAACCAGCCGTCGGTCGAGATCAAGGTCGCGCAGGGTGAGCGCCAGATGTGGTCGCAGAACCAGCCCCTCGGCAACTTCGAGCTGACCGGCCTCCCGCCGGCCCCGCGCGGCGTGCCGAAGATCGAGGTCACCTTCGACATCGACGCCAACGGCATCGTGCACGTCTCGGCCAAGGACCAGGCGTCCGGCCGCGAGCAGTCGATGACCATCTCCGGTGGCTCGGCCCTCGGCAAGGACGAGATCGACCGCATGGTCAAGGAGGCCGAGCAGTACGCCGAGGAGGACGCCAAGCGTCGCGAGTCCGTCGAGGCCCGCAACCAGGGCGACCAGCTCGTCTACACGACCGAGAAGTTCCTCACCGACAACTCCGACAAGCTCCCCGACGACGTCAAGACCGAGGTCCAGGCCGACGTCGACGCGCTCAAGGAGCAGCTGGCCAAGGAGGAGGCGAGCGCCGAGGAGATCACGGCCGCCGTCACCAAGCTCAACGAGTCCAGCCAGAAGATGGGTGCCGCGATGTACGCCGCCGCGGAGGCCGACCAGGCCGCTGCGGGTGGTGCCACCGGCGCCACCGGTGAGTCCGACGACGACGTCGTCGACGCCGAGATCGTCGACGAGCCCGCCGACGGGGCCACGTCCGACGACACCGGCTCCGGCGACGCCGGTGCGACCTCGGAGGGTGAGGACAAGTGACCGAGCCCGGCAGCGAATCCTTCGGGGACGCGGCCGGCGAGATGGCCAACGAGACCGAGGTCGAGGTGCCCCAGGAGGGCGCCTCGGCCTCGGCCGGCCAGCCGGACGCAGCGTCCGACGTCACGACCGACCCCGGCGCCACTGACGAGATCAGCGGTGTCGACAACTGGCTGGAGGAGGGCGGACCGTTGGAGCCCGAGGACGTCATCGAGGTGGAGACCGGCGAGACCGCCGTCCCCGCGTCGTCCGACGTACAGCTCGCGGAGCGGACCGCCGACCTGCAGCGCCTGCAGGCGGAGTACGCCAACTACCGCAAGCGCGTCGACCGCGACCGCCAGCTGATCGCGGAGAACGCCACCTACAAGGTGCTCGCGCCGATCATCGAGGTGCTCGACACGATCGACCGCGCGCGCGAGCACGAGGAGATCGAGGGCGGCTTCAAGGCCGTCGCCGACCAGCTCCAGGGCGTGGTGGCCAACCTCGGCCTCACCCGCTTCGGCGAGCCCGGCGACGCGTTCGACCCCAACCTCCACGAGGCACTCAGCCACCTGGGCACCGACCCGGAGGTCGACGTGGTGACCTGCAAGCTCATCGCCAAGACCGGCTACAAGATCGGTGACCGGGTGGTGCGGGCCGCCCAGGTGTTGGTGGTCGATCCCGCCGATGGCTGACAACGAGGGCTTCCGCAACGACTGGGCGACCAAGGACTTCTACCAGGTCCTCGGCGTCGCCCAGGGGGCGAGCGCGGCCGAGATCAAGACGGCCTACCGCAAGCTCGCGCGGGCCAACCACCCCGACTCCAACCCCGGTGACGACGCCAAGCACGAGAAGTTCAAGGCCGTCGCCGAGGCCTACGACGTCGTGGGCGACGAGGCCAAGCGCGCGAAGTACGACGAGTTCCGCTCGTTGCAGTCGCGCGGCGGCTTCAACCCGGGCATGGGCGGGGGCGGCGGCGGATTCGGCGGGGGCGGCTTCAACCTCGACGACCTGCTCCGCGACCGGGGCGGCTCCGGCGGGATCGGCGACATGTTCGGCGACATCTTCGGCGGCGGGCAGCGTGCCCGCACCCAGCCGCAGCAGCCGCGCCCGCAGAAGGGTGCCGACGTCGAGAGCCAGGCCACCATCGGCTTCACCGACGCGCTCGACGGCGTGACGGTGTCGCTGAGGCTGACCTCCGACACGGCGTGCGCCACCTGTCAGGGCACCGGCGGCAAGCCGGGCACCCGCCCGCACATCTGTCCGGAGTGCGAGGGCGCCGGCTTCGTGGTGTCCGGCGCGGGCGGCGCTTTCGCGATGCAGGAGACCTGCCCCGCCTGCGGCGGTCGCCAGCTCGTCTACGACGAGGCCTGCCCGACCTGCCACGGCAGCGGTCGCGGCACCTCGGCCCGGTCCATCCAGGCCCGGCTCCCGGCGGGGGTCAAGGACGGCGCCAAGATCCGGCTCAAGGGCAAGGGTGCCGCCAGCGTCAACGGTGGTCCCGCCGGCGACCTGTTCGTCACGGTGAAGGTGACACCGCACCGCGTCTTCGACCGCAAGGGCGACAACCTCACGCTCGACGTGCCGGTGTCCTTCGACGAGGCCGCGCTCGGCGCCGAGGTGAAGATCCCGACGCTGGGTGGTGCACCGGTCACGCTGAAGATGCCGGCCGGCACGCCCAACGGCCGCACGTTCCGGGTCCGCGGCAAGGGCGCGACCAAGCGCGACGGCAGCAAGGGCGACCTGCTCGCCACGGTCCAGGTCCAGGTCCCCGCGACCCTCGACCAGACCGCGCGCGAGGCCCTCGAGGCCTACCGCACGGCCACGGCCGGCAAGCCCCTGCGCGCAGGACTCTTCGAACAATGAGCACCTTCGGCTCCCCGTCGCCCGACGCCGCTGTCTACGTCATCAGCGTCGCGGCGGAGCTGACCGGGCTGCACCCCCAGACGCTCCGTGCCTACGAGCGGATGGGGCTGATCCAGCCCGGTCGCACCGGGGGCGGCGGTCGTCGCTACTCCCACCGCGACCTCGAGCGGCTGCGCGAGATCGCCGACCTCACCGGCGCCGGCATCGGCATCGAGGGGGTCCGTCGGATCATGGACCTCGAGCTCCAGGTCGACGCGCTCCGCGCCCGCAACGAGGAGCTCGTCGCCGAGCTCGATGCCGTACGCCGTGGGCTGGCGGCGCGCGCGGCTGCTGCCCAGAGCCAGGTGCCCGTCAACAAGCTGCCGGTGCTGCACCAGGCAGTCGGCCAGTCGATGGTCGTCTGGCGTCGGGGGAGCTGAGCCGGACGGTGGCTGTCGTCGGCCCCGGTTAGGGTGCCGAGGTGCGGCAGCGCAATCTCGAGACGGCGGACCGGTGCGCGTCACCGGTTTGCTTCTCCGGGGCTACCCCGGGGACCACCGGAACGTTCGGGCACTGCACCGCGCGCGAGAGGCTGCGCTCCGCTGCAGGTCGTCGCGCGCACGACGGGACAGGTCGGGCTGCGCTGCCGCACACCTTCCACGCCGACGGACGCCCACCCGGATGAGGGCCGACCTGGCGAGCGCCCTCGCGGCCGGTTTCCTGCGCGGCGAGTGGACCCAGGAGGGGCTCGTCGCGAGCGGCGCGGTCGTCCTCGGGCGCCGGCCGCAGTGGCTGACCTCCCTGGCGCGGCAGACGCTGGTGCTCTACCCGCGACCGCCCGCTGACCGTCCGCGCGAGCTCGCCACCAACCTCGCCTCACGGCCGGCGGCAGCGAAGGCGCTGCGGGCCCGGCCGCAGGTGCGTCCGGTCGCCGAGCCCCGGATGCTCACCAACCGCTGGCGGCTGCCGGAGATCGACGACCTGGCCGACCTGGCCTCCTTCCTCGACGTCGGCGCCTCCGACCTCGACTGGTTCGCCGACCCGCGCCACCTGGCGCGGCTCACCTCGCAGCGACCCCTCCAGCACTACCGGGTCAGCCACCGGGTCGCCCCCAGCGGAGGGATCCGGGTGCTGGAGGCGCCGAAGCCACGGCTCAAGGCCCTCCAGCGACGTCTCCTGCACGAGGTCGCCGCGCTGATCCCGCCGCACGACGCGGCCCGCGGCTTCCGGCCGGGCGGATCGGTGCGCTCCTACGCCGCACCCCACGCGGGCCGGGGCGTCGTGGTGCGGATGGACCTCGAGGCGTTCTTCGCCAGCGTGACCGTCTCCCGGGTCTACGGCATCTGGCGCACCGCCGGCTATCCCGAGCCCGTCGCGCACGCCCTCGCCGGCCTGGTGACCACCGTCCTGCCGCTCGCGGCCTGGCGGGCCGTGCCGTCCCCGGCGGACGACGGTCTGCTCGACGCCCACTGGCGGCTGGGTCGCCGGCTGGCCGCGCCGCACCTGCCGCAGGGAGCGCCGACCTCGCCGGCGATGGCCAACCTCGCGGCGTACCGGCTCGACGTCCGGCTCACCGCCCTCGCCGCGTCGTGGGGTGGTCGCTACACGAGGTACGCCGACGACCTGGCGTTCTCCGGGGCCGGGCGCTGGGGGACCGGCACCTCGCGGCTGATCGACGCGGTGGAGCGCATCGTCGTCGACGAGGGATTCCGGCTCAACCCGCGCAAGACCGGGGTGATGCCGCGCGCGGGCAGGCAGTCGCTCGGCGGCCTCGTCGTCAACGAGCGGCCGCGGGTCTCCCGGCAGCACGTCGACCAGCTCAAGGCGATCCTGCACAACTGCCGCACCCACGGACCCAGCACCCAGAACCGCGACGACGTGCCCGCGTTCGAGGACCACCTGCGCGGCCGGATCGCGTGGGTCGCGCAGCACGACCGGCTGCGTGGCGCCCGGCTGCAGGCCATGCACGACGAGATCGACTGGAGCCGGTGACGGGTCCTGCCGCGGTCTGTCGGTGGCACCGCGTAGGTTCAGGGGGTGAGCAAGCCATGAGCAAGATGGACAACCTCCGCGCGATGCGGGAGGCCAAGTACGACGCGGCCAAGAAGCGCGGCGCCAGTGCGCCCGCCAAGTCGGCTGCCCGTGCTCCGGTCGCGCCGCCCGTCGCGGCAGCGAAGCCGGCGCCGGCACCGGAGGTCGAGGCCGTGTTCGGCACCGACTCCGAGGCGACCGAGGAGCTCTGCGGCCACCGCAACATGAGCGGTCGCACCTGCACCCGCGAGCAGGGCCACTCCGCCAAGAGCCACCGCTACTCCTGAGCCTCCCGCTCAGGCGCTGAGCGCCTCCTCCGGCACGCCCAGCGGGTGAGGCGCGGGCTCGTCGCGCAGCTCGGCCACCTGGGCGACCAGCACGGCCATCACCTGGTCCGCCACGCGGCGTACGGTCGCCTCGTCGGGCACCTGGGCGTCGCTGACCCCGGCCAGGCGGCGTACGTCGATGGGCTCGCCCACCGCGACGACCACCCGCGGCCGCAGCACCGTGTTGCGCAGCAGCCGGCCGGCGATGCCGGTCTTGCCGACGAGGCGCTCGGCGCCGACCAGCGCGACCGGGACGATCGGCGCACCGGTGCGGATCGCGAGCCGGACCGCTCCGGTCTTCGAGCGCTCGGGCCAGTGCTGCGGGTCGCGGGTGATCCGGCCCTCGGGGAAGAGGCCGACGGCCTCGCCCGCCTCGAGCGCGAGGGCCGCGGCGTCGAGGGAGCCGGCGGCGGAGTCGGTGCCGCGCAGCACCGGGATGAAGCCGAGGCGCCGCGCCACCGGACCGACGAGCCCGGAGCGGAAGACGCCGCCCGTGGCCATCAGGCGCAGTGACCGGCCGAGCCGACGGCCGACGAGGGCGAGCAGGATGCCGTCGGCGAAGCTCGTGTGGTTGGCGACGACGATGAGCGGGCCGTCGGGGAGCTCGGAGTCGGGCACGGCCCGGCGGGTCAGCTCGAGACGGCTGACGGCGGAGACGACGGTGCCGAGGAGGCCGGCGGCGAAGGCGTAGAGGAGGGCGGCGCGGAGGCCGGGACGCTGCCAGGTGCTGGGTTCCATGCGCAGAGTCTGCTGGCGGGCAGCCGCTCCCGGCGACCGTACGCGCACTCAGGCGAGCGCAGCCGGTCGCGCCAGGACCACCCGGTCACCGAGCACCCCGTAATCAGCAGGGGACAGCGGCAAACGCAACCCACAGAACATCCACAAATGACCGACGGGAGACCCACGCGCGTGACGTTCGGCGACGGGTTCTCCAGGCAGCGTCTGTGATGTGCCCATGCACACTTTCTCTCACGCCACGGTCGCGTCCCGCGCGCGCCGCTGGTCCCGGGCCGCCACGGCGCTGGCCCTCCCCGCGACGACGCTGGCCCTCATCGGTTTCAGCGCACCGGCCCACGCGGCCAACCCTGCCGAGGACTGCGTCCTGTCCGGCGACACCTTCAGCTGCGCGCTCGTCTACAACACCACCGGTGGTGAGCAGACCCTGCTCGTGCCCGACGGCGTGACCAGCGTCGACGTCGAGGCGGTCGGAGGGTCGGGCGGTGGCTCCGCCGGCGGTGGCCGCGGGGCGGTCGTCACGGGTTCGGTGGCGGTGACCCCGGGCTCGACCTACTACGTGATGGTGGCCGGCAACGGCGCCGGCCTCGCGGGCGGCTACAACGGCGGCGGCACCCCCATCGGCGATAGCAGCACCGGCGGGGGCGGCGGCGCCACCGACCTGCGTACGGTCTCCGGGAGCCTCGCGTCCCGGGTCCTGGTCGCCGGCGGTGGCGGCGGGTCGGACGTTGGTGACTCCTACGGCGGCAACGCCGGCCTGGTCGGCTCGGCCGGCACGGCCGGATCCGGCGCCACCGGCGGGGCCGGGCAGGGCGGCACGCAGTCCGTCGGCGGTGCCGGTGGCAGCGGTGCCACCGCGGGCGCGCTCGGCGTCGGCGGCAACGGCGGCAACAACTTCGGCGGCGGCGGAGGTGGCGGGCTCTACGGCGGCGGAGGCGGTGGCGGGTCCAACGCCGGCATCGGCAACGGCGGTGGCGGCGGCTCCTCGCTCGCTCCGGCCGGCGGTTCGGTCGCGGTCAACACGGCCGGTGCGGCCCCGCACCTCACGGTCACCTACACCTCGCCCGTCACCGACGTCGACCTCCAGCTCGGTGCCCTGTCGGTCGCTTCGGGCGTCGCCAACCCGGTGACCATGTCCGCCAGTGACGGCTCGGCCACGGCTCCGGCGACGCCGCAGTCGCTGACGATCTCTCCCAACGGCGCGGACACCGGCGCCGCCTGCACGGCCAGCGCCTGCTCGGCCACCAAGATCGGCACCTACACGGTGACCGGCACCTACGCCGGCTTCAGCCGCACCCGCACCTTCGCGGTCGTCGCCGGCCCCGCCGCGAGCATCGAGCTCACTCCGGCCGCCTCCTCGGCGACCGCCGGTTCGCAGGTGGCCTACACGGTGACCGGCACCGACGAGTTCGGCAACGAGCCTCGGCGACATCACCGCCGACTCGCTGGTGACGACGTCCGGTCCCGGCGGCACCAACGTCGCCTGCCCTGCAGGGCGTCTGCAAGGTCGAGATCGTCGGCGACTACACCGTGGACGCCAGCACCCCCGGCGCCGGTGGCGCCGCGGTGACCGACTCCGCGACCCTCACCACGACGCCCGCGACCGTCGCCTCGCTCCAGGTCTCGCCGGCCAACGCTGTCGTCCCCACCGGCCAGGCCCAGACCTACGCCGTGACCGGCGCTGACCGCTTCGGCAACGCCCTGGGTGACCTCACCTCGTCCGCGACCTTCATCGCTCACCCCCGTCGGTGGCGGCTCGTCGATCGCCTGTGTCGACGCCACCTGCACGCCGACCACTGCAGGCGCCTACCAGTCGTGAGCGCCGTCGTCGGCGGCGTCAGCGGCACCGCGACCCTGGTGGCTCAGGCCCTCGAGGCGCGCGTGGCCGTCTCGCCGGTCTCCGGCATGGACTTCGGCGGGGACGTCCCGGTCTCCGCGACGGTGACCTCGCTCGGCCGGAGCCAGGCCGACCGGCTCGGTCCAGTTCGCACTCGACGGCGACGCGATCGGCGGACTGGTCCCGCTGGACAACGGCACGGCCTCACGGCCGGACGATCTCCGGGCTGCACGCGGGGCGTGCACACGTGCTCCGCGGCGTCGTACATCTCGGACGAGCGGCACCTTCACGCGCGACGAGGACGTGGCCGCGTTCGTCATCGCGAAGGCGAGCACCGACGACGACCGCTGTCACCGCCGGGCCCGGGCAGCCTGACCGCTGACGGTGACCGGCGTCGGCGCGCCGACCGGCTGACGTGCGGTTCCTCATCGACGGCGTCGAGGTCGGGACGGCCGCGCTCGAGGAGGGCACTGCCCGTCCTCGAGGGCACGTCGCAACGACGGCGGCTCCGTGGTGGGCGCGACCTACGGCGGCGACGCCGACCACGAGGCGTCGGCCACCTCGACGGCGCGCAGCGCTCCGGAGGTCACCACCAAGGTGACCGGCAACGGGCGGCCCGGGCTGGTACTCCGGCCCGGTGACGGTGACCTTCACGTGCGGTGCCGACGTCGACCACCTGCCCGGCCCCGGTGGTCGTCGACAAGGAGGGCGCGGGCCAGTACGTCACCCGCACCGTGGTCGGCGACGACGGCGGCGTCGCGATCGTGACCGCCGGGCCGCTCAACCTCGACCTGACGGCCCCCGCGGCTCACCGCTCTCGCGGGTCGGCGACGGGTCGCACCTACAAGGGTCGGGCCCGGATCGCCCAGTGCGCGGGCTCCGACGCGCTGTCGGGCCTGGCCTCCTGTACGGTCACCATCGACCGGGAGGACCGTTCGGTGCCATGGCCTCGACGAGTCACCGCGACGGCCACTGACGTGGCGGGCAACGCCACCACCCGGAGCGTGACGCTACGAGGTGCTCGACGTGTGGGTGGCGCGGTCCACGCAAGCGACGGCTCCAGCGTGGACCGTGCGCTCGGGCACCGGACGGGCAACCTGCACGTGATGTCGACCGAGGCGCCGCGCCTGAAGGCCCGAACGGTGCGGTCGACGACCACGCGCTTCAAGATGGTCGGGCCGCAAGGGCGGGATCACCCACTGGGTGGCCATCGGTCCGGCCGCGCGGCTCGGTCACGCTCAACCGCACGGTCGCGCTGCGACTGACCAGCTCGGAGGGCAAGCAGCGGGTCGTCAGGCTGCGCGTCAAGCGCTGACCTCGACCACTGCGCGCGGGTGACGGCGCAGACATCCCGACCAGTGAGGCCGGGCGGCGACGGCCGCCCGGCCTCCTGCAGTCGGCTCAGGGGGGCCAGTGCCGTCGGCCGGTCGAGATGCGCGGGCAGCGTGGTGCCGCGTCGCCGCGCGCTGAGTTGACCTGGGGCTGGGTCAGGAACAGCGCCGTCGACAGGTCGCGCGCCGCGGACGTCGGCATCGCGCAGGTCGGCTCCCAGCAGGTCCGCCTCGGTGAGGTCGGCGCCGCGCAGGTCCGTCCGGATCATCACGGCGCCGCGGAAGGTCGCGCCGCGGAGGTCGCCCTCGAGGCGCTGGCCGGCGAGGTCCGCCCGCGACAGGTCGCGGCTCGCGGGCCAGTGACGTCGTACGCGCGTGCTGGCGTCGGCGAGCAGTCGACCCACGCGCCCGTGCAGGTCGTCGATGTCGAAGGTGAGCAGCGCCTCGGGGTCCGCGCCGGTCAGCGCCTCGACCTCGGTCGCGGCGGCGACGGCCTCGGGATCGGGGGAGCGGCGCTCGACCTCGCCGAGGTGCACGAGCATCTCGTGGAGCTGGCGCATCACGGACAGGACGGCGCCCATCTCGCCGAGGTTGTCCTGCTGGCGCCACGAGACGCCGGAGTAGGTGACCTGGGAGACCTGCTGGCCGGCGCCGAAGCACTCGAAGACGGTGCAGCCCGGCCAGCCGTCCTCACGCAGCGTGGCGTGGATGCCGCAGCGGTCGTCGTCGGCGAGATTCAGGCAGGGGCGTCCGCCGGGCTTGTCGACGCCGAAGCCGGCAGAGGCGGAGAAGGGGAGCAGGACGCAGCACAGGCCGAAGCAGCTGGCGCAGTCGGAGACCAACCCGGGTGTTGCCACCAGGGGATCATTTCATGCGGGTGGTGACGGTGGGACTAGGCGTACCACTTGCTCTGGATCGCGAAGGCGTTGAGGAAGCCAGGGCGATGAACAGGACAACGATCACGCGGTTGTCGAAGATCAGCTTGGTCATACAACGAGTCTGCCCTGCTGTCCCAGGAATGAAACTATTGAATCGTAAAGATTCCTCACGGACTGCTCGAAGCCGTCCGGATCGACCCCCCTAGGCTGACGCCCGTGAGTGCGCTGCTGGTCGCCGGGACGACGTCGGACGCCGGCAAGACGATCGTCACCACGGCACTGTGCCGGGCCTTCGCCCGTCGAGGGATCCGGGTCGCGCCGTTCAAGGCGCAGAACATGTCCAACAACTCGATGGTCTGCGCCACGTCCGACGGCCGGGGCGCGGAGATCGGCCGCGCCCAGTGGATCCAGGCGGTCGCCGCCGGCGTCGAGCCCGAGGCCGCGATGAACCCGGTGCTGCTCAAGCCCGGTGGTGACCGGCGCAGCCACGTCGTGGTGATGGGCCGACCCGCCGGGACGATCGACTCGAAGGACTTCGTCGGCGGCCGCACCCACCTGCGCGATGCGGCCTACGCAGCCTTCGACGACCTCACCGCCCGTCACGACCTCGTCGTGGTGGAGGGCGCCGGCAGCCCGGCGGAGATCAACCTGCGCGCCGGCGACTACGTCAACATGGGCCTGGCCCAGCACGGCTCGATCCCCACCCTCGTGGTCGGCGACATCGACCGCGGCGGCGTGTTCGCCGCGCTGTTCGGCACGGTCGCGCTGCTGTCCGCGGAGGACCAGGCGCTGGTCGCGGGCTTCGTGATCAACAAGTTCCGCGGCGACGTCGACCTGCTCCGTCCCGGCCTCGACGAGATCCGCGGCCTCACCGGTCGCGAGGTCTACGGCGTGCTGCCGTGGCACCCGGACCTCTGGCTCGACTCCGAGGACGCCCTCGACCTCGCCGGTCGACGGGCATCCGACGGCGAGACCCGGCTGCGGGTCGCCGTCGTACGGCTGCCGCGGATCTCCAACTTCACCGACGTCGACGCCCTCGGCATCGAGCCCGGCGTCGACGTCGTCTTCGCGTCCGAGGCGCGCGCGCTGGCCGGCGCCGACCTCGTCGTCCTGCCCGGCACCCGGGCGACCATCGAGGACCTGGCGTGGCTGCGCGAGCGCGGGCTCGACCGGGCGGTGCTCGCCCATGCGGCCGCGGGCAGGCCGGTGCTCGGGATCTGCGGCGGCTTCCAGATGCTGGGTCAGCGGATCGTCGATCCCGACGGGGTCGAGGGCGTCGCCGGCGCCGACGTGCCGGGGCTCGGCCTGCTCGACGTGACCACGACGTTCGGTGCCGACAAGGTGCTGCGCCTCCCGGTCGGTACGGCGCTGGGCGCGCCCGCCCACGGCTACGAGATCCACCACGGTCGGATCACCCGTGGCGCCGACGAGGAGTTCCTCGGCGGTGCGCGCTCGGGTGCCGTGCTCGGGACGATGTGGCACGGCAGCCTGGAGGGCGACGAGCTCCGGCGGGCGTTGCTGACGGAGCTGTCCGCGGCGGCAGGGGCGTCGTACGAGCCGGGCGAGGTGAGCTTCGCCGCCCTCCGCGAGCGGCGGCTCGACCTGCTCGGCGACCTCGCCGAGGAGCACCTCGACCTCGACGCGCTGCTCGACCTCGCGACGTCCGGCGCCCCGTCGTCGATGCCGGCGCTGGAGCCGGGGGCGTCGCGATGAGGGTGCTGCTGCTGGGCGGGACGAGCGAGGCGCGCGACCTGGCGGTGCTGCTCGCGACGACGGACGTGGCCGTCGTGTCGTCCCTCGCCGGCCGGGTCGCGCGGCCGCGGCTGCCGGTGGGTCCGGTGCGGATCGGCGGCTTCGGTGGTGTCGAGGGCCTGCGCGCCTGGCTGCGCGACCACCGGATCGAGGCCGTGGTCGACGCGACCCACCCGTTCGCCGAGGGGATGTCGGCCAACGCCGCCGCTGCGTGCGCGGCGTCGGACGTGCCGCTGCTCCGGCTCGCCCGGCCCGGCTGGTCGGACGCCCCGGGCGCGGACGACTGGCACTGGGTGGACGACCACGACGAGGCCGCGTCGCTCACGGCCACGCTCGGTCGTCGACCGTTCCTCACGGTCGGGCGGCAGCCGCTCGACCGGTTCGTCGGGCCGCTCGTCGGACATCGGGCCGTCGTCCGGGTGGTCGACCTGCCCGAGATCGAGCTGCCCTCGCCGTGGACGGTGTTCCTGGACCGGGGCCCCTACGACTTCGCCGGCGAGCTCGAGCGGATCGCCGAGCACGGCATCGACGTGCTCGTCACCAAGGACTCCGGCGGCAGCTACACCTGGCCCAAGATGGAGGCCGCCGGGCAGCTCGGCGTGCCCGTGGTCGTCGTACGACGATCCGGTGCGAACGACGGCGTCGAGACCGTCGCCGACGTGGAGTCGGCGGCGCAGTGGATCGCCCGCCTCGGCTGAGGCCGAGCGGACTATCGTGGAGGCATGTCGACCCCGGGTCTCACCCCCGCCTCGCCCCTCAAGCTCGAGTTCCCGCAGTCGCTCGCGGTCTACGACGACTACGCCAAGGCGCAGAAGAGCGTGGACTTCCTGTCCGACGCGGAGTTCCCCGTCGAGCACCTGATGATCGTCGGCACCGACCTCAAGCGGATCGAGCGCGTCACCGGGCGGCTCACCTGGTCGAAGGTCGCGGTCGGCGGCATCCTGTCCGGGCTGTGGCTGGGCATCTTCATCGGCCTGGTCTTCGCGCTCTTCACCGACGCAGAGCGTGCTTCAGGTGCTGCTCAGCACCGCCTTCATGGGCGCGACCTTCGGCCTGGTCTGGGCGCTCATCGGCTACGCCGCCACGCGCGGCCAGCGCGACTTCTCGTCCGTGACCCAGGTGGTCGCGACGAAGTACGAGGTGCTCGTCGAGCACAAGCACGCCGCCAAGGCGCGCGAGGTGCTGGCCGGGCTGCCCGGCGCGCTGCCGAACCCGTTCGAGTGACCGTCAGCGGTGCTAGTACCTAGCACCGCGTAGGCAGTTCGGTCGAGCTCGTGGCGCCCCTCACGCTCGTGGGGCGCGCCCGAGCCGCGAACTGCCTACGTTGGTGCTGCTCAGCGGAGTCGTCCGGCCGCGACGACGCACGCGACCACGACGGCGCCGGTGCCGACAGCGCCGGCCAGCCGCACCGCGCGGTCGATGTCGGCCGGCGTCGGCGGTGGACCGTCGCCCAGCAGCACGCGGTCCTCGATGCCGTGGGCGTAGTGGTTGCGACCGCCGAGCTGTACGCCGAGCGCGCCGGCGAAGGCGGCCTCGACGACGCCCGGCGTTGGGGCTCGGGTGGCGCCGGGCGTCGCTCCGCCAGGCGCGGATCGCGGCCGACGGTCGGCCGCCGACCAGCGGGGCGAGGGCCGCAGCGAGCAGCCCGCTGAGCCGGGCGCCGGGCAGGTTGAGCAGGTCGTCGAAGCGCGCCGAGGCCCAGCCGAAGCGGCCGTAGCGCTCACCGCGGTGGCCGACCATCGCGTCGAGGGTGTTGGCCGCGCGATAGCCGAGCAGCCCCGGGATGCCGAGCAGCGCACCCCAGACGAGCGGGGCGACCACGGCGTCGGAGGTGTTCTCGGCGACCGACTCGACGGTGGCCCGGCTGACCTCGCTCGCGTCGAGGACCGAGGTGTCACGGCCGACGAGGTGGGTCAGCCGCTGCCGGGCGCCGGGCAGGTCGTCGGCGGCGAGCAGGTCGTGCACGGCGGCGGCCTCGCGGCCCAGCGACGTACCTCCGAGGACGGTCCAGGTGGCGGCCGCGGTGAGCAGCGTGTGGGCCACGACGTGGTCGCGCGACCGGCGCTCCAGGACGAGACCGCCCCCCGCGACGGTCCCGACCAGGAGGGCCAGGTGGACGACGCCGCGACCGCGCGAGTCGGCGTACGTCCGCTTCTCCAGTGCCATCGCGGCACTGCCGAAGAGCGCCACGGGGTGGCCGCGGCGCGGGTCGCCGAAGCGACGGTCGGCGAGGTGGCCGAGCACGATGCCCAGCGCTCGGCTCACCCCTGCCGACGTCATGCGGTCGTGCTCAGAGCGATGCGGCCATCTCGCGCCTGGCGTGCGCGAGCGAGGTGCGCTCGTGGCTGCGCGCGATCACGGCCGTCGCACCGACACCGATCAGCGCCCACAGGGTGGCGAGCGAGACCAGGGAGGCGCGGCGGAAGTACCAGAGCGTGTCGGCCGGGAAGGCGCCGAGCTCGTTGACCGTCGGCATCAGGTGCCCGACGACGACCACGACCAGCAGGTAGGCCGCGGCAGCCACGGCGACGGCCTCGGTCGTGCGCAGCCTGCTGAGCAGCGCCTTGCCGAGCAGGACCGCGCCGATCATGGCGACGACCGAGACGAGCAGGAAGGCGAAGTAGTAGCCCGTGCGCTCGCCGATGGTGTCGCCGCTGCCGACCGCCGGTGGGGTGGCGGGATACTTGGCGAACGGCACCAGCGCGACGGAGACGAAGCCCAGCAGGGCGACGAGTGCGGTCGACTGGGCCGGGGAGAGCCGGCGCAACCGGCCCATCGCGATGGCGGACGCCAGGCCGACGAGGCCGCCCAGCGCCGGTCCGACGACGAGGAACGCGGTGGCCAGGCCCCAGGTCTTCTGGGTGCTGCGGGAGACCTCGGTGCCTCCCTCCTCGTCACCGTGGGAGTGCGTGTGGCCGTCGTCGGCGACGGGGGCCTCCGCGGCGGCGTTGGCCTCCTCGAGGGAGATGGCCGTCTCGATCGACGGCTCACCGAAGACGTTGGCGACGGCAAACGTGAGCAGCCCGGCGACCAGTCCTACGAGCAGACCGGTGGCCAGGAAATGACGAATGGTCATGTCCGGGCGCTCAGTGGCAGGGGAAGCCGAGCAGGTGCCGGCCGTCGTGGACCCACTCGTGGATCGCCGTGCCGGCGGGGATGCTCACCGCACCCTGGTCGGCGCTGATGAAGAACAGCGCGATCAGGGCCAGCAGGCCGAAGAACAGCGCCCACGGCGCGATCTGGGCGAGCGGGATGGACGGGACCGCGATCTCAGGTGTCGCGGCAATGCTCTGGCTCATGTGATGCCTCCTAGGGATTCGTGCGTCCCTCTAGTTGGGCGATCGACGAGCTCGGGTCTGGCTCCGGCCACCCTCTCGGGCGGCCGTCACAGTAGCGCGACTGCTCCGGACTTCCACCGGATTCCTCGCACGCGATCAGGCGCAACCTATCAGCGCTCATGCCAGTGCTGACAAGGCGTCCAGCAGCTTTGTGGACAACTCGGGCGGACGGACGGCGATCCGGATCCAGGAGTCGTCGAGCCCGGGGAACGTGTCGCAGCGTCGTACGGCGAACCCGCGGGCGCGCAGGGCCGCGTGCACGCCGCTGCCGGGCCGGGCGAGGACGAAGGGCGCGGAGCTGCTGACGTGCTCGATGCCCCGCTCCGTCAGGCCGTGCTCGAGGTGGGCGCGCCACTGGTCGACGTGCTCGTTGCGGGCGTCCGCCTCGGCCTTCGCCTCCGGGGTCGTGCAGGCGATCATCGCGGCGGCGGCGGGGGTGGAGACCGACCACGGCGGCTGGAGGTCCCGCAGCTGCCGCGATCGTCTCGGGCTCGCCGAGCACGTAGCCCGCGCGCAGCCCGGCGATCGCCCAGAGCTTGGTGAGGCTCCGCGTGACGAGGAGGCCGGGGGTCGGCTCGTCGGCGAGGCTCTCGACGCCGTCGTCGCAGAAGGCCTCGTCGACGACGACCAGCCGTCCGGGTCGGGTGAGGTCCTTCAGCGTGGATGCGGGATGGCGTACGCCGGTGGGGTTGGTCGGGTTGCCGACGACCACCAGGTCGGCGTCGTCCGGGACGTGCGTCGGGTCGAGCCGGAAGTCGCCGTCGAGGACGACGTGCTCGGGGGTGTGGCCGGCGCTCGCGAGGGCGACGTCGGGCTCGGTGAACTGCGGGTGCACGATCACCGGCCGTCGCCAGGGCCGCAGCCGGGCGATCAGGGTGAAGGCCTCGGCGGCGCCGGAGGTGGCGAGTACGTCGGCCTGGTCGCGGTGGTGGTGCGCGGCGAGCGCCGCCTCGGCCGGGGTGGCGTCGGGGTAGCGCGCGAGGTCGTTGATGCTCTCGCGGAGGACGGCTTC
The DNA here is from genome assembly GCA_963750445.1 of uncultured Actinomycetota bacterium. Lineage (GTDB taxonomy): Bacteria > Actinomycetota > Actinomycetes > Propionibacteriales > Nocardioidaceae > Nocardioides. The sequence goes on from CAVVQR010000002.1 coordinate 167,209, forward strand.
CAGCCACGTCGGCATCGGCGCGGGGTGGACGTTGACGGCGAAGTCGATCAGCCCGGGAGTCGGCCTCGCGGTCGCCGTGGTGCCTGCAGGCGAGTCGGTGGTCGAGGAGGTCGCTCTGCGACCGTCACGAGACCCGCGGTCACCTGAGTGCGGCCGTCACCGGCACCGCCGCGGTCGCGGCCTCCACGAACCGCGCGGCCAGGTGCGGGTGCCCGGCCCAGTGCACGTGGAGGTAGGACGCGTGCAGCGTGCGCGTCGCGACGCCGGCGGGGTGCGGTCCGGTCGGCTCGTCGAGCCACCAGGCGGGCTGGCCGCCGGGGTCGCCGATCAGGTGGGTGCGGTGGAACTCGTGCCCGGTGACCTCCTCGCCCGGACGGGACAGCAGGTCCGCGCCGACGGCCTTCGCCCGGCGGTAGGACAGCGTCAGCCGCGGCGCCATCTGCGCGTCGGCCGGGATCGCGCCGACCATGTGCGCCGGCTGGCCGGACGGCCCGGCGACCGTGCGGCAGAGGTAGAGCAGCCCGGCGCACTCGGCGACCGTCGGCAGCCCGCGCTGGACGGCGCCGCGGATGTCGGCGCGCAGGCTCTCGTTGGCGCTGAGGTCGAGCGGCGTGCATCTCGGGGAACCCGCCCCCGAGGTAGAGCCCGGTCGTGCCCTCCGGCAGCTCGGTGTCGGTCAGCGGGTCGAGGTCGACGACCTCCGCCCCCGCGGCCGTCAGCAGCTCGACGGTCTCGGCGTAGCGGAACGTGAACGCCCGCCCCGCAGCGACCGCGATGACAGGTCGGCGCCCGCCCGGACCGCCGCTGGTCGAGGAAGGACGAAGTCCTGTCACGAGACCCGGCCACTCCGACGATCCGGGTTTCGTGACGGGCGCCAGAGCGCCCTCCTCAACCACCGGAGTGCGGCCTCGCCCCGCTGGTTGAGCAGCGAGCGAAGCGAGCGTGTCGAAACCAAGGGCCTCCGCGGGATCCCAGGGCGCCTCACCCAGGTCCGGCGCAACCCTCGCCAGCCGTACGACCGCCTCCAGGTCCACCTTCTCCGCGATCTGCCCGGCCAGCCGATCGAGCGCCGCCGCCGCATCCCCGCGCTCGGCAGCAGGCACGAGCCCGAGGTGCCGCGACGGCGCCTCGATCCCGTCGTCGCGCTGCAGGATCCCGAGCACCGGGACCTGGTCGCCGATGGACCGGACGACCTCGTCCGCGTGCCGCGTGGAGCCGGCCTTGTTGAGGATCACCCCGACGACGTCGACGGGCGGCTGGGCCCAGGTCATCAGCCCGTGGATGGTGGCGGCGATGGTGCGCGAGGCCGACGAGATGTCGACGACGAGGACGACGGGCGTGCGCGTCACGGCGGCCACGTGGGCCGTCGATGCGAAGCCGTCGCCACCGATCTGGCCGTCGTACAGCCCCATCACGCCCTCGATCACGGCGAGGTCCGCGCCGGCGGCGCCGTGGAGGAGCAGGGGTACGAGGCGCTCCTCGCCGACGAGGTGCGGGTCGAGGTTGCGGCCGGGGCGGCCGGTGGCGAGCGCGTGGTAGCCGGGGTCGATGTAGTCGGGGCCGACCTTGTGGCCGCTGACGGTGTGGCCGGCGCGGGCGAGCGCGGCCATCAGCCCGGTGGCGATCGTGGTCTTGCCGTGGCCGGACGCCGGGGCGGCGACCATCAGGCGGGGGAGGCGTCACCATTCGATGCCTCGCTGGCCCTTCTGCCCGACCTCCATCGGGTGCTTGACCTGGCCCATCTCGGTGACCAGGTTGGCGGCCTCGACCAGCCGCGGGTCGGCGTGGCGGCCGGTGATCACGACGTGCTGACGGCCGGGCCGGTTCACCAGCGTGGAGACGACGTCGTCGACGTCGACCCAGCCCCACTTCATCGGGTAGGTGAACTCGTCGAGCACGTAGAGGTCGTGCCGCTCCTCGGCCAGCGCCCGCTTGATCTCCTGCCAGCCCTCGGCGGCGTCGGCGGCGTGGTCCTCCTCGCTGCCGGCCTTGCGCGACCACGACCAGCCCGAGCCCATCTTGTGCCAGGCGACGGGCCCGCCCTCGCCGGTCTCCTCGTGCAGCTCGCCGAGGCGCTCGAGCACGGTCTGCTCGCCGATGCGCCACTTGGCGGACTTCACGAACTGGAAGACCCCGATGCTGAAGCCCTGGTTCCACCCGCGCATCGCCAGCCCGAAGGCGGCGGTCGACTTCCCCTTGCCGGGGCCGGTGTGGACCATGATCAGCGGCCGGTTGCGGCGCTCGCGCGTGGTCAGTCCGTCGTCGGGGACGGTGGTCGGCACTCCCTGCGGCATGTCAGCCCCTCCAGCTCTCGAGGTGGATCGCCTCGTCCAGCGACCGACCCTTGCGCCAGTCGTGCCGGACCAGGTCGGGCACCTCCTGCAGGTGGGTGACCGGCCCGAGGCAGAGCCAGGCGACGGGACGTACGCCGTCGGGCAGGCCGACGAGGTCGGCGAGGAACTCCTCGCGGTAGAACGACACCCACCCGACGCCGAGGCCCTCGGCGGTGGCGGCGAGCCAGAGGTTCTGGATGGCGAGGCAGGTGGAGTAGAGGCCGGTGTCGGCGATCGCGTGCCGGCCGAGCACGTGCTGCCCGCCGCGCGTCGGCGTCGTAGGTCACGACGACGCCGAGGCCGGACTCGCGGATGCCCTCGACCTTGATCCGCTCGAACTTCTCCCGCTGCTCGCCCTCGAGCTCGTCGGCGAAGACCTTGCGCTCGGTCTCGACGTGCTCGGCGAACTCGTTGCGCGTGGCGTCGTCGAAGACGAGCACGAAGTCCCACGGCTGGCTGTGCCCGACGCTCGGTGCCTCGTGGGCCGCCTGCAGGATCCGGCGCAGCTGCCCGAGGTCGACGGACTCGCCGCTGAACTCGGCGCGTACGTCGCGCCGGCGGGCGATGACGTCGTAGAGGTCCTGGCTGGTCATGGTGCTCATGCGACGCGCGCCACGCCGGCGAGCGCCTGCGCGCTGACCTCGGCGAGCGGCAGGTGGGTGGCCTGCATGGCTGGGCGAGCTGCGCCGGCGAGGCCCATCCGCATCGGCCCCTGCTCGCAGTCGACGACGACGGCGCTGATGCCCTGCTCGGCGATCCAGCCGGCGGCCTGGCGGCTGCGGTTGACCGCGTCGGGTCCGTGGGTCGCGCGGCCGTCGGTGATCACGATGAGGAGCGGCCGTCGTCGCGGGTCGCGGACCCGCTCCACGCGCAGCACCTCGGCCGCGGTGAGCAGGCCCTCGGCGAGCGGCGTACGCCCTCCGGCCGGCAGGTCGGCGAGGCGCTTGGCGGCGATGTCGACCGAGTGGGTCGGCGGCAGCGCGACCTCGGCCGAGTCGGCGCGGAAGGTGACCAGCCCGACCTTGTCGCGGCGCTGGTAGGCGTCGAGCAGCAGGCTGAGGATCGCGGTCTTGACCTGCTCCATCCGCTTGCGCGCGGCCATCGAGCCGGACGCGTCGACGCAGAAGAGCACGAGGTTGGCCTCGCGCCCCTCGCGCCGGGCGATGCGCAGGTCGGCCGCCTCGAACCGCAGCCGCCCGTCGGTCCGCCCGCGCGTCTGCTGGTGCGGCGCGGCGGCCCGGATCGTCTCGACGAGGTGGAGCGCCGTCCCCGCGCCCGTGCGGGCTCGACGCCGACCCGGCGCCCGTTGGACGTGATCGCCCGCGACCGCTTGCCCGACTCCCCAGCCCCGGTGCCCGTGACCTCGAACCGCCGCACCTTGTACGGATCAGCCGCCCCGATGACCGACGTCGCGCCTTCCGTCGCCCCGTCCATCGGTGGTCGAGGAGGGCGCTCAGCGCTCCGTCGGTCGAACCGAGGTCCTCGGCTCGCCGGCTCGAGCAGGGCCCTCGCCCGTCCACCGATCGTCGAGCCCTCGGACGTCGATCCGTCGGTTGAGCAGGGCCGCTCCGGGCCCGTGTCGAAACCATCGGAGTCGTCCGATCGCCGTCCCCATCACCCTCCGGCTCCGGCGGCAGCGGCGGCTCAGGCTCCGGCTCCTCATCCCCGAGGATCGCGTCGAGCAGGTCCTCGTCCAGCCCCGGCGCATCGAACGGATTCCGCCGCCGCCGGTGCGGCAGCGCCAGCAGCGCGGCCTGGCGGATGTCGGCCCGCGTGACGTGGGTCCGCCCGTGCCACGCGGCGTGCGCGATCGCCGTACGCGTGGTGACGATGTCGGCGCGCATCCCGTCGACCTCGAAGGCGGCGCAGACCTCGGCGACCTTGAAGAGCACCGCGTCGGTGAGCTCGACCTCGGGGAGCAGCTTGCGGGCGGCGGCGATCCGGTCGGTCAGCGCGCGCTCGGCGTCGGCGTACGACTCGACGAAGGCGTCGGGGTCGGCGTCGAAGGCGAGCCGGCGGCGGACGACCTCGGCGCGCAGCTGCGGGTCGCGCGGCGCGGCGATCTCGACGGTGAGGCCGAAGCGGTCGAGGAGCTGGGGGCGGAGCTCGCCCTCCTCGGGGTTCATGGTGCCGACGAGCACGAAGCGGGCGGCGTGGGCGACCGAGACGCCGTCGCGCTCGACGGTGGAGCGGCCCATCGCGGCGGCGTCGAGCAGCAGGTCGACGAGGTGGTCGTGGAGGAGGTTGACCTCGTCGACGTAGAGGATGCCGCGGTGGGCGCGGGCGAGCAGGCCGGGCTCGTACTCCGCGACGCCGTCGGCCAGGACCTTGGAGAGGTGCAGCGAGCCGAGCACGCGGTCCTCGGTGGCGCCGACGGGGAGCTCGACGAGGCGTACGGGCCGGGTCTCGGTCTCGGCGTCGAGCGGCCACGTGCGCCGTCCGGGGAGGTGTCGCCGGGCGCGCTGGCGAACCGGTCGCCGGCGACCACCTCGATGGGCGGCAGCACGTCGGCGAGGGCGCGGACGGTCGTGGACTTCGCCGTGCCCTTCTCGCCGCGCACGAGGACGCCGCCGACCTCGGGGGAGATCGTGGTGAGGAGGAGGGCGAGCGTCATGTCGTCGCTGCCGACGACTGCGCATAGGGGGTACTGCTGTGGCATGGGGGCTCCCGCTCTCGTTGCCAACTACTGGGTCGGCGGGAGGCCGGTCTTCGGACTTCCGAGGTCGTGCCTCGGTCACCGCAGCGGGCCCTGTGCCGGATTCTCACCGGCTTCCCAGATTCTCCCCGAATGGGGCACCTCTCGCCTTGTCCGCGTCACGATAGCGTCTGCGGCCATGACGTCCACTGGGGTGCCCACCGAGATCGTGGTCGTCGGGATCGGGGCCGACGGCTGGGCCTCGCTGCCTGCGTCGTCGCAGTCGCTGGTGCTGGAGGCGTCGGTGCTGTGGGGCGGGTCGCGGCACCTGTCGCTGGTGCCTGCTGTGCCCGGTCAGGCGCGGGTCCCGTGGCCGTCGCCGCTGGCGCCTTCTCTGCCTGGGCTGCTTGGCCGAGTACGCCGACCGCTCGGTCGTCGCGCTGGCGTCGGGGGATCCGCTGGTGTCGGGGATCGCGTCGACGCTGCTCGACCTCGGGGCTCCGGTGCGGGTGGTGCCGGCGGTGTCGTCGGTGGCGCTGGCGCGGGCTCGGATGGGGTGGTCGTCCGAGTCGTGCTGCGGTGGTGACGGTCGTCGGGCGGTCGGTCTCGCGGGTCCTGCGCGAGTGCGCGCCGGGCCGGCGGCTGCTGGTGCTGTCGTCGGATGCCTCGACGCCTGCTGCGGTGGCCTGCGCTGCTGACCTCGTCGGGCTGGGGCTCGTCCTCGATGACCGTGCTCGGCGACCTGGGCTCGTCGTCCGAGTCCTCGGTCTCGGGTGTCGCCTCGTCGTGGTCCGCGTCGTCGCCGGCGCTGAACGTCATCGCCATCGAGGTTTCTGGAAACGGCCTCGCCTCCTGGGCGCCCGGCCTGCCCGACGACGCCTTCGAGAACGACGGCCAGCTCACCAAGCGCGACCTCCGCGCCTCCGCCCTCGCCCGCCTGATGCCCGCTCCCGGCCAGCTCCTCTGGGACGTCGGCGCCGGCGCCGGCTCGGTCGGCATCGAGTGGATGCGCGCCCACCCGACCTGCCGGACGATCGCCATCGAGTCCGACCCCGAGCGCGCCGCGCGGATCGCCCGCAACGCTCACGCCCTGGGCGTCCCCGACCTCCAGGTCGTCGAGGGCCGCGCGCCCTCAGCCCTGGCCGGCCTCGAAGCCCCGGACGCGATCTTCATCGGCGGCGGCGCCACCCGCGAAGGCGTCCTGGACACTTGCCTTGCAGCTCAATCAAGCCCGGCGGCCGCCTCGTCGTCCACGGCGTCACCCTCGAGACCGAGACGCTGCTCGCCAAGGCGTACGCCGACCACGGCGGCGAACTCACCCGCATCGGCGTCGAGACCGCCGCCCCGATCGGCACCTTCACCGGCTGGACGCCAGCCCGCGGGGTCACTCAGTGGGCGTGGACGATGCCACGAACTGACGCGCAGGACCTACTGCACTCCGGCTCCCGAATCACCCATTGAGTTCGTGGCTGGGCGTTGCGACGCGCAAGTCAGTCGCCCCCGCTAGCCGGCCCGCATTAAGACAAGCGCCGGGCGGAGCTGTCATTAGATCACGCAGGGCACCGCCACTTCTGTAGCCGTTGCCCCGAAATCGATTCAGATGACGGCAGCGACGACTACGTTGACGGCCATGACAACGGGGTGGGTATCGCGCACGGCCTGCGCGATCGCCAGGGATGTGTTTCGCGCTGGTGCTTGCCTCGTGCGGCGGTGAACAGGGCGATACCGCCGGGGCAGACAGCGAGAGTGCAGACGGTGGTGCCGCTCCGGCCGCAGTGTCAGGCGACTTGAACCAGGACGGGTTCGGGGACGTGGTACTCCTCCACGACGACGTCGTCTACACACAGTTGTCCGACAACTCCTCCTTGGCTACCACCCGAGAAGCAGACCTTGTCACTGACACCGTGGACGGGCAGGTGATGCTGCCCGACATCGATGGCGACGGTCGGCTCGAACGAGTCGTCGTGCGCTCTCGTCTTGACGAGCAAGCGACCATCTCGATCTACCCCGATGCTTTCTCCTCTCAACCGGTTGTCACACCTCTGGAGCAGCTTCCGAACAACGAAGTCCTGCAGGTCGGGTTCGGCGACTTCAACGGCGACGACCGCGACGACCTCTTGGTCTTCTCCATGCCGCGGGGAGGCGTCGTTCTGTATCCAGGCGCTGCGGACGGGACCCTCGCGTCGCCCGAGGCCTGGGGCGAGCTCCCCGGCCGGCCCGACCAAGGATTGGCCTCCGGGGACTTCGACGGTGACGGCACCGACGACCTCCTCACCAACAGCTACGACACCGACGCCGAGGTGCAGCTGCTGGTTGGGACCGGAACCGGGTTCACGGAGACCGGGCCGTCACTGGACCCGTTCGTCAACTACACCCCCATCGAGCTGGACGGAGACGACCAGGACGAGGTGTTCGCCGGGGACCGCGTCATCGAATGGGACGGCTCCGACTGGGTCGAGACTTGGGACGGCTCCGACTTGGGCTACATGCTGGGTGGCGCGCAGACGGGCGTCAGCGACATTGACGGCGACGGGATCGAAGACCTCCTGGCGCTGAGCAGCGAGGGCGACGTCATTAGATATCTGTACGGCGGAGACGACGGCCTCGAGCCATCTTTGGACCTTGCGCTGGGTGATGTTTGCGCCGACTACTGCGTGCTGGCCAGCGGCGTGCAGCCCGGCGGCGCGCGCGGCTAGCAGTGAGAGGAGCCGACGGGCGCAACTGGCTGCATAGGCCAACGCCGCCTCGTTGCGTGCTTCGATCGATGGCTGGGAATGCTGCCACCCGACCTAGCCCATTCCGCCGCGATGCGGCGCGATCCACTTCCTGATGCGTTGTGTGCGCCGACGGCACGACGCCTTCGATGTGTGACGCAAGCAGTGCCAGATCTTCTCGACACGATGCCAAGTAGCGAGCTTGCACTGCCCCTGACCACGGATTGTGTACAGCGTCAGCGCGCTGAACGGAACCGGCTCACCGCCGTGATGCCCGGAACGACAGCGCGGACCAGACGGCGAGGCCGTACATGGGCAGCATGTAGGCGAGGTAGAGCAGGAACGACGACAGCGAGCCGTCCTCGTTCCTCTGCGTGAGCACGAAGGCTGCCAGCACGACGAAGGTGGTCCCGACTACCAACTGCTCACCGGTGGTCCAGTTCTTCCTGCGACCACGCCTGGCGCTTGGATCGAGCAGCGTCGCAACGACGCCGAACGCGAGCATGGCCCCCATGACCGGAACAAAGGCTTCCTCGCCGCGAGCCGCCAACACCACGAGGCCAACGGCCGCGAAAGCTGCCGCGAACAAGGTGCCCGCCATGATGCTCACCCGACGCGTGACCAAGGACGACGCTGCGCCCAGCAGTGCGCCCGCAACGCTGGTCACCAGCAACACGGTTTCGGTGTCCATAAGGACTCCTCTTCTAGCAATCTTGAAGGTCCAGCGTGGTCGCACTACGACCAACCCGCAAGAGCCACCCAGTCGGCGGCGGCGGCAGTTGACGGGGCCTTCACCTGATAGTCGGCGCCGGTGCGAGTGCTCCGACAGTGCCAGCACACTCGTAGGGCCTACCACCGGGCCGGCGAGCACCAGTCCCACGGGTGTGCAGCTGGCCGAGGCTGCTCTGGCACGACTCGGTGCGCCGGGTGAGCCCTTCCTGCTCGGCGATTCGCACGGGCTGGTCATCCGGACAGGCCGCGATCCCAGCGCTGCCGATAGGTGCGCCTTTCCGCCGCCAGTACCGCTCTGACCGCTAGCGCGTGCACCAGCACGAGGCGGCGTCGTGTGGCGCCCGGTGCGTCAGTCGCGCGTCAAGATCCCCTCGAGCTCGACCAGCGCGCGGTCGGCGTACCCCAACCACATGCGGCCGATGACACTCGTGGTCAACCGGGCCGGCGATGCCTTCGGGTAGAAGGTCCAGGCCCAGCCGATGCGAGCACCATGCTCGTGCGGATCGACCGTCCAGACGCCGTCGATGGTGTGGACGAAGTGCCGGAGCGGCCCTTCGATTGCGTCGAGTCGGTAGGCGAAGCCGTGCGGCCGCTCGACGTCGGTCAGGGTCTCGCGCAGCCGAGCGCCGTCGGCGAGCACGATCGTGCGTGTCTGCCCCACGACGCCCCATTCGTCTGGCTGATCGGTCACCTCGGTCACGGCCGGGAAGGCCGCATAGCGCCGGGTGAACAGGTCTTTCAGCTGGACGCTCATCAGTCGATCGAACGCAGCGCCGGGCTCGACAGGAACTACCCGCGACGCTTCCACCCGGTGACCGGACATGCCGATGAGACTACGCGGGTGCCGGCACCTCGGGCACTGATCACAGAATGCGGCGCCCAGACGTCGGGTGCCTAGACCGACAACGTGCCGACACTCCTCGTGACGTGCCCGCCCTTGTTCTCGAGGAACACGATCTCGCCGAACTCGACGGTCGACCAGCCGGTCTCGTCGTCCGTCAGGGGCTCGGAGGCGAACATGGCGACCGTGGCCTCGTCCTCGTCGCACGCCTCGAAGTCGTAGTCCTTGTCCTCGTCCGGGACGTGGCGCCCCATCAGCATGTACATCGGCTCCAGGCAGCATCGAGAGGGCGTAGTCGTCCGTCCCCGGGCCGGACTCGCGCAGCTTCTTCCAGTCGCCGGCCGGGTTGGTCTCGCCGTGGTGCCCGAGGCCGACGTTGAACCCGATGATCCGGTTCGGCGACACCAGGGCCATCTTCATCTTGGCCAGGGCAGGCAGGTCGAGGTCCGCCATCGCCTGGGCGATGAGGCCGACCATCTTCTCGACCGCACGCTGGACGTCCTCGTCGCTGTCACCCTCGAGCAGGGACAGCAGGAGCACGTAGAGGAACTCCGTGTCGGTCGACCCCCGCATCTGCTTGAGGTACCTGTCCTCGCAGTGCTGCAGCAGCTCCCTCTGCAGGAGCATCCAGCCGGGCAGGTCGCCGTTCTGGGCCAGGATCCAGGGCGTCTCGTCGAAGGAGAACGGGTGGCAGTTCTCGTCGACCATGACGACCTTCGAGTCGTACGCCGCGGCGCGCACGTGGCCGAGCATCGTGCTCACCTGCAGGCTCGGGATGATGCGGGTGGCGTTGTCGTCGTAGAAGGCAGCCATGGGCCGGCGGTAGATGAAGGGGTCCTCCGGCTTGAGCAGGTGCTCGCTCCAGGCGCCGAACCCCCAGCCGGCCAGGTGCAGGTCCGGGTAGTGCTCGGGGTCGAGGGCCTGGTTGACCAGGCTGTTGGACGGCGTGAGCAGCAGGTCCTCGAGCGGGATCTCGGGGCCGATGTAGGCAAGGACGCGGCACATCAGACGAACGCGCTCTCGCCGGTGATGGCCCGACCGACGATCAGGGTGTTGATCTCGCGGGTGCCCTCGTAGGAGTAGATCGCCTCCGCGTCGGCGACGAAGCGGCCCACGTGGTGCTCGAGCAGGATGCCGTTGCCGCCGAGGACCTCGCGCGCCCAGCCGACGGCCTCGCGCATCCGTACGGTCGAGTGCGCCTTGCACAGCGAGGCGTGCTCGTCGCGGAGCAGGCCGGCGTCCTGCAGCTGCGAGGCCCGGACGTTCATGGCCGTGGAGGCGGTGACGTTGCTGAGCATCTTCACGAGCAGGTCCTGCACCAGCTGGAACGACGCGATCGGCCGGCCGAACTGCTCGCGGGCCTTGGTGTAGCGCAGGGCGTGCTCGAACGCGCCGCGCGCACATCCGGCCGCCTGCCAGGCGACGCCCATCCGGGTCACCCGCAGCACGTCGGCCGTCGAGCGGAAGCTCTCGGCCTTCTGCAGCCGGTTGGCCTCGGGGACGCGTACGTCGTGGAGGTGGATCTCGGCGTTCTGGACGACGCGCAGGGCGATCTTGTCCTCCTGCTTGTCGAAGGTCATCCCCTCGGTGCCCTTCTCGACGACGAACCCCTTGACCTGCTCGTCCGCCTCGTCGCGCGCCCAGATGATGACGAGGTCGGCGAAGGCGGCGTTGCCGATCCACTTCTTCTCACCGTTGAGGATCCAGTCGTCGCCGTCACGCCGGGCGCTCGTGGCGAGACCGGCAGAGATCGCCGAGCCGACGTCGGGCTCGGTCAGCCCGAACGCGCCGATCAGCTCCATCCGGGCCATCGCGGGCAGCCAGCGCTCGCGCTGCTCGTCGGAGCCGCACAGGTTGATCGAGCCCATCGCCAGGCCACCGTGGACGCCCATGAACGTGGCGATCGACGGGTCGACCCGGCCGAGCTCCATCGCCACCATGCCGTCGACCAGGGCCCCCCGGTTGGGACAGCCGGGTCCGTCGTAGGCCAGGCCCGCGATCCCGAGCTCCGCGAGGCCCTCGACCAGCTGGTGCGGGAACTCCGCGCGGGTCCAGTAGTCGTTGATGATCGGCTCGATCTCGCGCGTCGTGAACGCGCGCACCCGGCTGAGCAGCTCGCGGTCCTCCTCGTCGAGCAGCAGCTCGAAGTCGAGGAAGTCGGAGAAGGGGGAGTCGGCGCGTGCGTCGTCGTCGAGCGTGCTCATCAGGGGGTCTCCTCGTCGTGGCTGTCAGTCACGGTAGACGTGCGGCTGAAAGCGCAGGCACGCAGCGGTTTCGGAGAAGCGGTGCCGCAGCGACGCGATTAGCGTTGGCGGCACACCACTGAAGGGGATGCACGATGAGCTACCAGGCCTACCTCGACGCGATCGAGAAGAAGACCGGCAAGACGCCTCAGGAGCTGTTGGACGAGGCCGCGGCGCGTGGGTTCACTCCGCAGAGCAAGGCGGGCGACTTCGCGGCCTGGCTCAAGGACGACTACGACGTGGGCAAGGGCCATGCGCAGGCACTCTTCGGCGTGCTCAAGAACGGGTCGACGATCAGCGACAAGCACGTCGGCACCGGCACGACCCACTCCGACGCCTCCACCGAGCTGCGGCTGGACGGCATCGACCGCCGCTGATGGGCAGGACCCTCAGCCTGCGTGCGGCTGAACGACGTCGAGCACGTTGCCGTCGGGAGCGCGCACGAAGAAGCGAGTCACGCCCCATGCCTCGGTGGTCAGGGGATGCACGATCTCGTACCCACGCTCCTGTGCCTGGCGGTAGGCGGCCTCGACGTCGTCGACCATGACCGAGACCACGGGGTCCACAGGCGCGGTGGCGTCGCTGGTCATCACCTGGAGCGTCGCCCGGGATGCCGGCGACGTGTGGCGGGCCACCCAGCCCAGGTTGAACTCCTCTTCGGCCAACCCGAGGTAGTCGCTGTAGAAGCTCCTGGAGGCGGGGAGGTCGGGCACGTGGAGGTCGGCGACGATCTGCGTGACGCGGATCCGCGAGGGGTCGGCACTCCCAGCTGTCGCGGTTTCGCCTGGGGTCTGCTCCGGCGCGGTGCCCAGGAGGTGGGTCCAGCGCGGATCCTGCTGGCCCGACCGGCGCTCGAGCTCGCGCACCAGCGGTTGCGGGCGGCTCGCCATCCGGTGCAGGCACTCCTCGACCTGGCCCCGGTCGGCGAACCCGTGCAACCGCTCGGTGCGGGTGCGCAGCTCACCCGGTGCCTGCGCGCCGCGGAGCAGCAGGACCGTGAGCAGCGCCCGCTCGTCGGGCTCGAGGGCGAGATGCTCGTCGAGGATCTGGTGGTACTTCAGTGTCCGGCGCCCGGTGTCGGACCACACGATCCGCAACAGCCCGCGCTCCTTGAGCGACTTCGCGGTCCGCTCGACGATCTGCTGGTCGAGGTCGGTGACGGGGTCGCGGCTGCTCGCCTGGTTGCACGCCGACACCAGTGCGTTGGCGGAGAGGGGATAGGTGGCGGGCACGGTCGTCTGCTTCTCCAGCAGGCTGCCGAGGATGCGCTGGTCAGTCGCGTCGAGGACGGGGAGCTCTGTCACGTCACGACCCTAAGGTCTGCCCTGGCAGGAATGCGGATACCGCCGCCGGACCCCCCAACGGTCCGGCGGCGATCTGAGGCCGAGCTCAGCTGCGCTTCGCCGGCGAGAAGATCAGCACCGTGAAGACCACGGTGATCACGACGCCGGCGGCGACGAGGATCTTGATGCCCGCCGGGACGTCGACGAAGAAGGCCGGGAGCGACGGTCAGGGTGACGACGATCAGGCTGGCGGCGGTGAGGCGGGCGGCCGGGCGGCTGCCGTTGCGCCAGGCCACGACGCCGGCGACCAGCGCGACCGCCGAGAGGACCGTGCAGACCCACGAGGATCGCCATCGGCGGGCCGTCCTCGGTCGCCGGTGTTGGGGCACGAAGGCGCTCGGCAGGTTGGTGATCGCGTAGAAGATCGCCAGGCCGAGGCCGACCTTGTTCTTGGTGCTCCAGGTGGCCGGAGCTGAGGTGCTGTGGGTTGCGGTGGTGGTCATCGGAATCTCCTCCGTCGGGTGATGGTGATTCCACCGTCGTCGCTCGGCCACCGGCCGGCATCGGCGTACGTTCCCCATCATCAGGGACGACTCCCGGGTCGGGTAGGAGCAGGATCCCGGGTCAAAGGCGCCCGCAGGCAGGACGATGAGCCCATGAACCCGATCCGCGTCGTGCTGGTCGACGACCACCCGGTCGTCCTCGGCGGGTTGCGCGCGCTGCTGGAGTCGCTGCCCGACTTCGAGGTGGTCGGTACGGCGACGGACGGCGAGGCCGGCGTGCGCGAGGTCGTGCTGACCAGGCCCGACGTCGTGCTGATGGACATCCGGATGCCCGGGATCGACGGGCTCGAGGCCACGCGGCGGATCCGGGAGAGCGCCAGCGGGGTGGCGGTGCTGGTGCTGACGATGTTCGACGACGACGACACGGTGTTCGGCGCGATGCGCGCCGGCGCCCAGGGCTACCTGCTCAAGGGGGCCGACCAGGCCGAGATCGACCGCGCGATCCGGGCGGTCGTCGCGGGCGAGGCGATCTTCAGCCCCGGCGTCGCGCAGCGGGTGCTCGGCTACTTCGCGGCGCCGCCTCCGGTCGCCGACCCGTTCCCCGAGCTCACCGCCCGCGAGCGCGAGGTGCTCGACCTGATGGCGGCCGGCGAGCGCAACCAGACGATCGCCGACCGGCTCTTCCTCTCGCCGAAGACCGTCGCCAACCACATCTCCTCGATCTTCGTGAAGCTCGCCGTCGCCGACCGGTCCGCCGCCATCGTGCGCGCGCGGCGGGGAGGGCTGGGCGGATCATGACCGCCGTCCTCGCGGCCGCAGCCGTCCTCGGCCTGGTGGCGACGGCGTCCGGCTGGTTCATCCGGCAGAGCGGTCGGTCGCGGCTGTCGGCGGCCTGCCTCGTGCTGGGTGGCGTCGCGCTCCTCATCGGGTGCGCGGCCGTCCGCGCTCGACCTCGACGCCGCGGCCTCCCCGGCCTTCCGGCTGGCCGGCTGCCTGCTGCTGCCCCTCGCCGTGCTGGCGTACCCCCGACTCGCCTGGCGCGAGCCGGTCTCCTTCGTGCTGCTCGTGGTCGTGGTCGGCGCGGGTGTCCTCGCGCGTCGTGTGGGAGCGGGCGCTGGAGCCGATGGGGTACGTCCTGGTGGTCGCGCTGCTGCTCCACGCCTGGTGGGCCTTCGAGCAGGGCGACGCCGACGACCGGCGGGCGCTGGCGTGGAGCTCGCTGGCCTGGATCGGCGGCGGGCTGGCGGCCGCGGCCGTGGGCTTCGTGAGCGAGTCGGCGGACGCCGGCGGCGTTCCCCGAGCTGGCCGCCGCCTTCATCGCGTGCCTGGTCGTCGGACCGGTGGCGATGGTCGTCGGCGTGGTGCGCCCCGACGTGGTCGACGTACGCGGTCTGGTGACGCGCGCGGTGGTGGCGGGGACCGTGCTCGATGACCTACGCCGCCGTCGCGATCGGGCTCGCCTCGACGATCGAGGCGGTGCGCGGCCGATCCGCTGGAGGTGATGCCGACGATCGTCCTCTGCGCGGTGCTCGCCTTCGGCGTACGGCCGCTGCAGGTGATGCTGCGCGGCGTCGTCGACCAGCTGCTGTTCGGCGACCGGCCCGACGCGCTGGCGGCGGCGACGTCCCTGGCCGACCGGATCGGCGACGACCCGGCGCTCGCGCTGGACGCCGTGCGCGAGGCGCTCGTCCTGCCCTACGCCAGCATCCGCGCGGGCGGGGAGGAGCTGGCGTCGTCGGGGACGGAGGTGACGCACACGCGGGTGCTGCCGCTGCGGCTCGGCGAGGACGAGGTGGGGGAGGTCGTCGTCGGGCTGCGCGCCGGGGACTTCGGGCTGTCGGCCGCGGACGAGGACGTGCTGCGGATCGTGGCGCCGCTGCTGGCGCAGACCCTGCGCGCGCGGCAGATGAGCCGGGACCTGCAGAAGTCGCGGGAGGCGGTCGTGGCGGCCGTCGAGGAGGAACGCCGCCGGCTGCGGCGCGACCTGCACGACGGGCTCGGGCCGACGCTGAGCGGCGTGGCCTTCGCGACCGACGCCGCGCGCAACCAGGTGCGGTCGAACCCCGATCGCGCCGACGAGCTGCTGGTGCAGCTCCGGGCCGACACCGCCAGCGCGATCACCGAGATCCGGCGGCTGGTCGAGGGGCTGCGGCCTCCGGCTCTCGACGAGCTCGGGCTCGAGGGGGCGATCCGGCAGCACGCCTCTGCCCTGCACTCGTCTGCTGGTCTGCCGCTGCCGGTGTCCGTCTCGGTGCCCTCTGCCCTCCCGCCACTGTCCGCCGCGACCGAGGTGGCGGCCTACCGGATCGTGGTCGAGGCGCTGACCAACGTGGTCCGGCACTCTGCCGCGTCCCGCGCTGACGTGTCGCTGTCCGTCGAGGACCAGGCGCTCGTGCTGGCGGTGCGCGACGACGGCGGCACCGCTGGTGACTGGACCCCGGGCGTCGGGATCGCGTCGATGCGCGAGCGGTCGCTGCAGGTCGGCGGGACGTTGACGGCGTACGCCACTCGCGACGGTGGGCTGGTGGAGGCGTCGATCCCGCTGGGCTCGGCGCTGAGCGTCGCGTACTCGTCCGCCACACCCCACGGCAGCGGCACTGCGTACCAGTCCTCGACGTCCCACACGGCTCTGCTCGCGCGGACGCCGGTGACCTTCTCGCTCATCGCCATGCCCGACGCTCGCCCAGTCGGCGGTCTCCACCAT
Source organism: uncultured Actinomycetota bacterium (assembly GCA_963750445.1). Classification (GTDB taxonomy): domain Bacteria; phylum Actinomycetota; class Actinomycetes; order Propionibacteriales; family Nocardioidaceae; genus Nocardioides. The sequence goes on from CAVVQR010000002.1 coordinate 183,197, forward strand.
CGGCCCGTCGAGGTCCTCCCACGCGAGCGCGCGAGGTCGCGCACCTCGGCGGGGATCTGGTCGAGGTTGTCGACGAAGGCGTACTCGAAGTCGTCGAAGACGATCTCGCCGTCGCGGGCATAGCCGAACCGCGTCATCGCCTCGATGTTGTCCGTCACGACCGCGCTGACCGCGCCGTCGCGCGAGAGCTCGGCCAGGAGGCGCTTCGGCGGATCCGAGAACCCCGTCGTCCTCCCACGCGACCACGCCGTCGCCGACCTGGAGGAAGGCGTACGCCGACGAGGTCGCGCTGCTTGAAGTCCCGTCTCTCGGGCGCGGCGTCGGGTTCGGCCCGAGCAGGCGCAGGCGAGCCTCGTCGACGGTCATGGGTGCCGCGAAGATCCACGTGCCCTCGCCGAGTCGGAGCACCGAGGTAGTGGTCGACCAGGGCCCGGTCGGAGTCGGACAGGGCGGCGAGGTTCGCGTCGAGCTCGGTGCGGTCGAGCTCGGGTGCCTCGTAGGTCGGCGTCTCCGTGGGGACTGGCTCTTGGTGGGAGCGGCTCGTCGGGATGTCGTCGGTCTCGATCAGGAAGCCGGGAGCTCGTCGGACGAGCCGTTGCGCAGCCCGTCGACGTACACCGGCTCGTCCGCGGATCCACCCGAGTCCTGCTCGCCGCAGCCGGCCAGGCCGAGCCCGCCGACCATCAGCAGTGCGGCGGCCACGTGCCGTCCCCCAGTACGCATGGGCGCAAGTGTCGCCGACCGACGTCGCACGCGCGACGGAATCCCTCGGTTTGGGTCTGTGGAGCATCCGCGCAATGGTGGAGGGGACACATTCGCCATTCGGAAGGAGAGCCCATGCTTGCTCTCACCGAGAACGTGACCGAGATCGTGAAGAAGCTGTCCGAGGAAGTGCCGGCCATCACCGGCCTTCGGATCGCCGCTGAGGCCGACGGGCAGTCGCTGTCCGTCAGCCCGGCCGACCAGGCCGCACCGGACGACCAGGTGCTCGAGCAGGACGGGGCCATCGTCTACGTCGACGAGACCGCGTCGGTGATGCTGGCCGACAAGGTGCTCGACGGCGGCGTGGACGAGGACGGCAACATCCAGTTCGCGCTGGGCCAGCAGGCCTGACCTGACGCAGACAGTGGAGCCCCGGGACGCACCTAGCGTCCCGGGGCTCCACTGTCTTTCGGCTTCCTGCGACGATTCGTCTCGTGATGTCTCGGACCCGTGCCCGCGCCGCCGCCCTGGTCGGGGCGCTCGCCCTTCGACCGCCGCCGGCGGCTCGACCGACGAGCCGGAGGCAAAGTCGACCGAGTGGCCGAGCACCAGCTCGCCGGTGGACGCTGACGGGGTGGTGTGGGCCAGCGGCAGCACGGTCCACCTGCCCGACGGCTCGACCATCGACACCGAGGCGCCGGCCGGGTCGTACGTCGTCGCGGGGGCCGGCGTGTGGTTCACCTCCGCCGAGCCGGGCGACCTCGAGGGCAACGACTGCCGTCGCTCCGGGTGGCCACGCCCGACGGGGTCGAGGACCTGGACGCGCACCCCGACATCGGCAGCCTCACCACGTCGGCGGACGGCCGCTGGCTCGCCTTCATCGACCGGCTCGAGGACGGCGCCGGGTCGGCCGAGGCCGTCGTGGTCGACCTGACGCGGGCAAGGAGGTCGTGCGCAGCAGCGAGGGCCTGCGTGCCGTCCGAGCACCGACGGTGTCGACTGGACCGACCTCTACGAGGACGCCCCCGTCGGCATGCTCGGCGTCGTGGACGGCACGGCGTACGTCCAGGGGCTCGACGAGCTGTGACCTTCGACCTGTCGACGGGCGAGTCGACGACCGCGGACCTCGACTGGAGCGCGATCCGGGCGTCCGACTGGTTCCAGTCCGTCCACCGGACCGCGCCCCTATCGAACTCCGACAACACGTGGCAGATCCCCGAGCAGGAGTTCGGCGCGACGCCCGTGCTCGAGTCCGCCGACGGAGATCGCGTCACCACGTCGTTGCCGGAGGCCACCGGGCCGCTCGGCTCGCCCAACCTGACGGGCCCGCCGCTGGAGGAGTGGAGCCTCGGGGGCTGGGTCGACGAGACGACGGTTGCGGGGATCACGCCTTCGTCCGACGGGCAGGACGTCGACTGGACGTCGCCGGTCCTCATCACCTGCGCCGTGCCGAGCGGGGAGTGCGCTGTCGTGGAGGGCACCGAGGAGGGCGTGAACCTCCCGAGCGACCGTCCCTTCGGCCTGCCGCGGGAGAGCAGCATCGACCCGGCCTGACGCCGGTCATCTCACGACGCGACGCGAGGTGACCCGACTCCCGTCCGCATCAGCCGGGGTCCCACCGCGGAGAACGCCAGCACCACGAAGCCGGCGGCGACGCCCGTCCAGCCGGCGGCCACGGCGCTGTTCGAGGCCAGGGTCGGCACGGCGCCCACGACCGCGACCAGCATCATTGCGGCGGCCAGCCAGGCGAACACCGGAAGGTCGAAGGCGCGGGCGAACGGCAGGAAGTGCGCCCCGACCACGAAGACCACCCACACGATGACGGCGTTCGGCTTGTCCAGGACGTTGGTGATGATCGAGGCACCGACCGGGATGAGCAGGACCATCGCCGTGACCGAGATGCCGTAGGTGCGCACGCGCGGCACGACTGGGCGGCTCGGGGTGGACCGCGGGGCCGCGCACCACGACGAACCAGACGATGGCGAGCGGCCGCCACGACGGCAGCCACCCGCCAGACGGACGTCCACGGCACTGCTCCGGCATTGACGAGCACGAACACCAGTCCTGCGATGGCGCCGATCAACGAGCCGACGGGTTTGTTGCGCATCGGACGTGTATATCCCAGGACGGGTGCCGGGCGATGGGCTTTGGTTTCGACACGCTCGCTGGCGCTCGCTGCTCAACCAGCGCTGGGGGTCAGGCGCGGGGGCGGTCGGACTGGTAGAGCCAGGACTCGCCGCCGTCGCGGGCGAGGGCCCGGCCGACGAGGATGACCGCGGCCTGCTTGAGGCCGGCTGCCTCGACCTGGTCGGCGATGTCGGCGAGGGTGCCGCGGAGCACGAGCTCGTCGGGCTGGGAGGCGCGGTGGACGACGAGTGCCGGGCAGTCGGCGCCGTACTCCTCGGACAGCTCGGCAGCGAGCTCGCGCGTCTTCGTGATCGCGAGGTGGAGGCAGAGCGTGGCGCGGGTGGCGGCGAAGGCGGCCAGCGACTCCGTCTCCGGCATCGCGGTCGAGCGGGCCTGGGTGCGGGTCAGCACCACCGACTGCGTGACCAGCGGGACGGTGAGCTCGCGGCCGACGGCGGCGGCAGCGGCGGCGTACGCCGGGACTCCCGGGCACACGTCCCACGCGACGCCGGCGGCGTCGAGGCGGGCGGTCTGCTCGGCGAGCGCGGAGTAGAGCGACGGGTCGCCGGAGGTGAGGCGTACGACGTCGAGCCCCTCGGCCGACGCGTCGACCATGGTGGCGGTGATCTGGTCGAGGTCGAGGCGCTGGGTGTCGACCTGGCGGGCGTCCGCGCAGTGGGAGAGGACCTCGGCGTCGAGGTAGGTGCCGGGGTAGAGCACGACGTCGGCGGCCGCGAGGAGCGACGCGGCGCGCAGGGTGATCAGGTCGGCGGCACCGGGGCCGGCGCCGACGAAGTGGACGGTCACCGCTCCTCCACGAAGCGAGGCGTCCAGACCTGGCCGGCGGCGGTCACGGTGGTCGACGAGGCGCCGATGATCAGCAGGCACAACATGTCGATCGAGTCGGCCTCGAGCTCGGCGAGGGTGGTCACGGTGAGCGACTCCTCGGCGCGGCCGACGTCGCGGCCCACCACGACGACCGTGTCGGGGCTGCGGTGCTCGAGGAAGAGCTTCTGGAGGTCGGCGACCTGCGTGGTGCGGCTGCGCGAGGCGGGGTTGTAGACCGCGAGCACGAGGTCGGCCTCGGCGATCGCGCGCAGGCGCCGCTCGATCACCGGCCACGGCTTGAGCCGGTCGCTCAGCGACAGGACCGCGAAGTCCGCGCCGATCGGGGCGCCCGCCCTGGCCGCGACGGCCTGGACGGCGCTGACGCCGGGGAGGACCTCGATGGGTACGTCGGGCAGTCCTTCATCTGCTCTGGCCGAGGCCGCCTCGAACACCGCGCTCGCCATCCCGAAGACTCCGGCATCTCCGCCCGAGACGACCGCGACCTTCTCGCCCTTGCTCGCGAGGTCCAGGGCGAGGCGGGCGCGGTCGACCTCGACGGTGTTGCCGGACGCGTGGCGGGTGAGGCCCTCGCGCTGGGGGACGCGGTTGACGTAGGGCGCGTAGCCGACGACGTGGTCGACGTCGGCGAGGGCCTGCTGGGCCTCGGGGGTGAGCCAGCGGTCCGGGCCGGGGCCGAGGCCGATGACGAGGAGGGGTCTCGATACACCCGCCTCGTTCCTCGGCGGGCACTCGACCAGCGAGGGGGAGCGTCTCCTCGACCACGCGAGGGTGGCGCGGGTCTCGCGCGGCTTCTCGACCAGCGAGGGGGTTGCCCTTCGGCCGTGGGGGTCCTTGGCGAGGCTGTCGCCGGGGACGACGATCAGCGAGAAGTAGGGGACGGAGGTGGGGTCGACGTCGACGACGGGCATCCAGCGCTCGGCGGGCATCGAGGCGCGCTCGACGTAGAGCGCGTGCTCGAGGCGGCCGGCCTGGCGGAGGGCGTCGACGACGCCGGGGAAGGTGCGGCCGAGCTTCATGATGATCGCGCCGTCGGTGTCGGCGAGGCGGCGGGCGAGCTCGGGGACCGGGAGGGTGCCGGGGAGCACGGTGAGGACGTCGGTCTGGCGCACGAGCGGCGAGGCGAGGACGGCGGTGGCGGCGGCGAAGGCGGGCACGCCGGGGACGACCTCGGTCTCGAAGCGCGGCGAGAGGCGGTCGTGGAGATACATGAACGAGCCGTAGAACAGCGGGTCGCCCTCGGCCAGCACGACGACGGTCCGACCCTCGGCGAGGTGGGCGGCCAGGCGGGAGGAGCACTCCTCGTAGAACTCCGCCATCGCGCCGGCGTACCCACCCGGGTGCGCGGTCCTGCCCGTCGTGACGGGGTAGCGGAGCTCCTCCTCGATGACGCCGGCCGGGATCAGGTCGGCGGCGATCGTGCGGGCGTTGGACTGCTTGCCGACGCCGGCGTGGAAGGCGATCACGTCGGCCTCGACGATGAGGCGCGCGGCCTTGCGGGTGATCAGCTCGGGGTCGCCGGGGCCGAGCCCGACGCCGTACAACCGGCCGGTCATTCCTTCTCCTGGGCGAGCGCGTTGAGGGCGGAGGCGGCCATCGCCGACCCGCCGCGGCGGCCGCGGACGGTGAGGAACGGGATGTCGAGGTCGACCTCCTCCAGTGCCTGCTTGGACTCGGCGGCGCCGATGAAGCCGACGGGTACGCCGACGATGGCGGCCGGTCGTGGGGCGCCGTCGAGCAGCAGCTCGAGGAGGTGGAAGAGCGCGGTGGGGGCGTTGCCGATCGCGATCACCGCGCCGTCGAACCGGTCGGTGAGCAGGGACAGCGCGGCGGCGGAGCGGGTCGTACGCATCTGCTTGGCGAGGTCGGGGACGCGCGGGTCGCGGAGCGCGCAGAGCACCTCGTTGTCCTTCGGCAGCCGCGCGCGGGTGACGCCGCTGGCGACCATGTGGGCGTCGGTGATGATCGGCGCGCCGAGCTGCAGCGCGGTGCGCGCGGAGGAGACCAGCTCGTCGTGGATCACCAGGTCGTGGGCGAGGTCGATCTGGCCGGTGCCGTGGACCATGCGCACGGCGACGGTCTCGGCGTCGGCGGGCAGGTGGTCGAAGCCCGTCTCGCGGCGGATCGTCGCGAACGAGTCGACGTAGATCGCAGGACCGTCGTCGATGTAGTCGTAGACGCGTGGGGGACGCGCGGGGTGGGTCATCACGGCTCCTCGGGGTTCTCGCCCCTGGTCGGCAGGACGTCGCGCGGGCAGTGTCTGGCTCGACCCTCTTCAGGGTCTGACAGTGGCGGAACCGCCCCGGAGTTGCACCGGGTTCCTGCGTCGCGTGACGGGGGCAGCCTAGGGCAGGCGCGGCGCCGACGGGGATCTCGGCGACCAGGTCGAGGGCGTTTCGTGATCGCGGACTGGGTCTCGATACGCCCGCTCGTTCCTCACGGGCTACTCGACCTGCGGAGGAGCCCTGCTCGTTCCTCACGGGCGACTCGACCAGCGGGGGAGCCCGCGTTCGTTCCTCACGGGCTACTCGACCAGCGAGGGGACCGTGCGCGGGGCTAGCGTCTGTTCATGGACATGATGCCGAGCGCGCAGATCGCCGAGGCCGGGCTGACCGAGTGGCGCAAGCTGGCCCAGGGGCTGCATGCCCGCTACCTCGTGGACTCCTTCGCCGACGGCGTACGTCTCGTGGCCGCGATCGGGGAGGCGGGCGACGCGGTCGGGCACCACCCGCGGGTGGTGATCGGCAACGGGCACGTCGACCTGGAGCTGGTCACCGCCGATGCCATCTATCGCGAGGACGACGGCACCGAGCACGTCGTCGAGTGGCCGACGCAGCAGGACGTCGACCTCGCGCGGACGATCACCTCGCTCGCAGCCGACCTCGGGACTGGCGGCCGACCCTGCATCCGTCGCCGAGCTCGAGCTCGGGCTCAACGTCGACTCGTCGGGTGACGTGGCCCCGGTGTGGGCGGCCCTGCTCACCGGGGATGCTGCCTCGCAGGGGCGCGGGTCACCCGGCGACGAGGTCCGTGACGGCTCCGGTCGGGTGGCGAACCTGTGGTTCGACGACCTCGACCAGGATGCGGCGCCGGGGCAGAGGTTCCACGTCGAGGTCTACGTCGCTCGCGGAGGCGCGGGACGGTCGGGTGGCCGCCGCCCTCGCTGCCGGCGGCACGATCGTGGACGACTCGCAGGCGCCCGGGTTGACGGTGATCGCCGACCAGGAGGGAAACCGGGGCGTCATCTGCGTGGCGTGACGGGTGCTCGTTCTCGGTGGTCGAGTGCCGACGAGCGCCAGCGAGGAGGTGTATCGAGACCTCCCTGCGTGGGGTCTCGATACGCCCGCTCGTTCCTCGCGGGCTACTCGACCAGCGAAGAGGTGCGGGCTGACTCGACCAGCGCGATGAGGGACTTCCACGGGGTCACGACCAGGCGCTCGGGGAGGGCGTGCACAAGTTTTCGATCGATCACCCCGCCCACCACCTCGACGTGCACCACTTCTTGCGCCACCTCGCCGTAGGGCGGGGGGTCGGACGAGACGAGCGCGCGGGGGTCGGGGTCCTCGGACGGGAGCGAGACGGGGAGCTCGTCGACGTGCCACGCGGCCTCGTCGCCCGTGCCGCGGACCTGCTGGAAGGCGCGGGCCAGGCCGTTGAGGCGGGCAGCCGCCTCGTGGAGCGGGACGACGGGACCCCAGGCCGACGAGCCGATCCGCAGCTGGACCTCGTCGGCGGAGAGGGCGACGAGGCCGAGGTCGGTCGAGCGACCGGTCAGGTCGCCGCGGCCGTCGTCGAGCACGAAGAGGAAGCGGCCCGGGAGCTTCGCGAGCGACGGGGTGGCGCACATCCGCTCGTCGAGCTCGGCCGTCACCGGGCGCAGGTCGGCGCGGCCGCCGTGCAGCCCGGTCAGCGGCGAGACGAGGACGTTGCGGACCAGCTCGTGGTCGGGGTGGGGGAGCAGCCCGGTGTCGCGGATGGCGTCGACGACGTCGGCGGGAAGCACGCCGTCCGTGTGCGGCAGCGCCCGCAGCTGGAGGTTGGCCCGCTTGGTCAGGTGCACCCGGCCGTCGCCGTACTGCTCGGCGACGGCCAGCAGGGACGGCGAGCGTCGTACGGGAGAGGTGGCCGCCCGGCACGCGCAGCCGGACCAGCGCGCCGTCGTCGGCGGGCCACGGGCGGAAGACGCCCGGGCAGAGGTCGCCTCGGGTGCGCTCGGTCATGGGCGAGAGTCTGACACTGCGGGTGGTGGGTCTCGATACGCCCGCTCGTTCCTCGCGGCCTACTCGACCAGCGATGGGTAGGCTGCGGGGCACCACTCCGCGTGGACCCAGGAACCCGGTGCGATCCCGGGGCGGTTCCGCCACTGTGAGGGCCTGACGAGTGCAGGCCCGAAGCCAGACACTGGCCCACGCGGATCCCATTGCCAGGGGCGAGAACCCCGAGGAGGATCCGTGCGCATCGCACTGCTGTCCACGTCCGACACCGACCTGCTGAGCGCGCGGGAGTCCGGCGCCGACTACGTGCTGGCCAACCCGGCGCGGCCGGGCCACCAGTCGATGGCCGAGGTGATCGAGGGCTGCGACCTCGTGATCGGCCGGCTGCTCGGCTCGCCGCAGGACCTGTGCTCCGGCTTCACCCGCGTCGCCGCGACCGGGATGCCCGTCGTCGTGCTCGGTGGCGAGCAGTCGCCGAGCGCGGAGCTGATGGAGCTGTCGTCGGTGCCGATGGGCGTCGCCGCCGAGGCCCACCTCTACCTCGCCGAGGGCGGGCCGGAGAACCTGCGCCAGCTGCACGCGTTCCTCTCCGACACGGTGCTGCTGACCGGCGAGGGGTTCGAGCCGCCGCAGGTGCTGCCGCAGTGGGGGTTCGCCGAGCGGCCGGGTCTCGATACGCCGCCTCGTTCCTCGGCGGCTACTCGACCAGCGAGTCGAGGGTGACCTGCCGCGGATCGGGGTGCTCTACTACCGCGCCCACGAGGCGAGCGGGAACACCGCCTTCGCGCACGCCCTCGCCGACGCCGTGGACGCGACCGGCCAGGCGGTCGGCGTGCCGATCTTCGCCGGGTCGCTGCGCTCGGCGCCGGACGAGCTGTACGACGCGTTCGGCACCCTCGACGCCCTGATCGTCACCGTGCTCGCGGCCGGCGGCAGCGTGCCGTCGAGCGCCAGCGCGGGCGGGGACGACGAGTCGTGGGACGTCGCCCGGATGTCGGCGCTCGACATCCCGATCATCCAGGGGCTCAGCCTGACCTCGAGCCGCGCGGAGTGGAAGGCGTCGGACGACGGCGTGAGCCCGCTCGACTCGGCCACCCAGATCGCGATCCCGGAGTTCGACGGGCGGATCATCACCGCGCCGTTCTCCTTCAAGGAGGTCGACTCCGACGGGCTGCCGCACTACGTCGCCGACCCCGAGCGGTGCGCGCGGGTGGCGGGCATCGCGGTCAAGCAGGCGCGCCTGCGCTCGATCCCGAACGCCGAGAAGCGGCTCGCCCTCGTGCTGTCGGCGTACCCCACCAAGCACGCCCGCATCGGCAACGCCGTCGGCCTCGACACCCCCGTCTCCGCGATCCGGATGCTGCGGCGGCTGCGCGACGAGGGCTACGACCTCGGCGAGGACAACGTCGTCACGGAGATCCTCGGTCCGCGACGCGACCGAGACCGAGCAGGGTGACGCGCTGATCCACGCGCTCATCGCGGCGGGTGGGCAGGACGAGGAGTGGCTGACCCACGCGCAGCTGACCGACGCGCACGTGCGGATCACGCCGGAGCAGTACGCCGAGTGGACCCGCGACCTGCCCTGCGGACCTGAAGGCCGACATGGTCGAGGCCTGGGGCGAGGGCACCGGATCGCTCTTCACCAACGATGCCGGCGAGCTCGTGCTCGCGACCGTGCAGGCGGGCAACGTCGTGCTGATCATCCAGCCGCCGCGCGGCTTCGGCGAGAACCCGATCGCGATCTACCACGACCCCGACCTGGCGCCGACCCACCACTACATGGGCGCCTACCGCTGGCTGGAGAACGGTTTCAAGGCGGACGCGGTCGTGCACCTGGGCAAGCACGGCTCGCTCGAGTGGCTGCCCGGCAAGAACGCCGCGCTGTCCGCGTCGTGCGGCACCGACGCCGCGCTCGGCAACCTGCCGATGGTCTACCCGTTCCTCGTCAACGACCCGGGCGAGGGCGCGCAGGCCAAGCGCCGTGCGCACGCCACGATCATCGACCACCTCGTGCCGCCGATGGCGCGTGCGGAGTCCTACGGCGACATCGCCCGCCTCGAGCAGCTCCTCGACGAGCACGCCAACATCGCCGCGATGGACCCGGCCAAGCTGCCGGCGATCCGCGGCGAGATCTGGCAGCTGATGCACGCCGCCGAGATGCACCGCGACCTCGGGCTGGACGAGCAGCCGGACGACGAGTCGTTCGACGACTTCATCATGCACGTCGACGGCTGGCTCTGCGAGATCAAGGACGCGCAGATCCGCGACGGCCTGCACATCCTCGGCGAGGCGCCGAGCGGCGAGGCCCGGGTCAACCTGGTGCTCGCGATCCTGCGCGCCGCCCAGGTCTTCGGCGGGCAGGCGCAGGCGGTGCCGGGGCTGCGGAGCGCGCTCGGCCTGAAGGAGGGCGCCGAGGCCGACCACCGCCGTCGACGCGATCGAGGCGAAGGCCCGCGAGCTCGTCCAGGGCATGGACGACGCCGACTGGGACGTCGCGGCAGCCGCACGGCTCCACGACGACCCGGAGGTGCAGCGGGTGCTGGAGTTCGCCGCCACGCAGGTCGTGCCGCGGCTGGGTCGCACGACCGACGAGATGGACGCGCTGGTCCACGCGCTCGACGGCGGCTTCATCGCTGCTGGGCCGTCCGGGTCGCCGCTGCGCGGGCTGGTCAACGTGCTGCCGACCGGCCGCAACTTCTACACCGTCGACCCGCGCGCCGTCCCCTCGCGACTGGCGTGGCAGACGGGCATGGCGATGGCCGAGTCGCTCGTCGCGAAGTATCTCGACGAGACCGGCACCTATCCCCAGTCCGTCGGGCTGTCGGTGTGGGGCACGAGCGCGATGCGCACGAGCGGCGACGACATCGCCGAGGTGCTGGCGCTGCTCGGCGTCCGTCCCGTGTGGGACGAGGCGTCGCGCCGGCTCAACGACCTCCAGGTGATCCCGCTCGACGAGCTCGGTCGCCCGCGCATCGACGTCACGGTGCGGATCTCCGGCTTCTTCCGCGACGCCTTCCCGCACGTGGTCGCCATGCTCGACGACGCCGTCCGCATGGTGGCGGCGCTGGAGGAGTCGGACGAGGACAACTACGTCGCCGCCAACGCCCGTGCCGACCTGGCCGAGCACGGCGACGAGCGGCGCTCGACGACGCGCATCTTCGGGTCCAAGCCCGGGTCGTACGGCGCCGGGATCCTGCAGGTCGTCGAGTCGGGCAACTGGCGCAGCGACAACGACCTCGCCGAGGTCTACACGGCGTGGGGCGGCTTCGCCTACGGCCGCGACCTCGACGGTGCACCGGCCGCCGACGACATGCGCGCCAACTACAAGCGGATCAAGGTGGCGGCGAAGAACGTCGACACCCGCGAGCACGACATCGCCGACAGCGACGACTACTTCCAGTACCACGGCGGCATGGTCGCCACCGTGCGTGCGCTGACCGGCAGCGACCCCAAGGCGTACGTCGGCGACTCGACGACGCCGGACGCGGTGCGGACCCGGACGCTGCAGGAGGAGACGAACCGCGTCTTCCGGGCGCGCGTGATCAACCCGCGGTGGATCGGCGCGATGCAGCGCCACGGCTACAAGGGCGCCTTCGAGCTGGCCGCGACCGTCGACTACCTCTTCGGCTTCGACGCGACCGCCGGCGTCGTGCACGACTGGATGTATGAGTCGCTGGCCAAGGAGTACGTCCTCGACGAGACCAACCAGCAGTTCCTGCGGACCTCCAACCCGTGGGCGCTGCGCGGCATCGTCGAGCGGCTGCACGAGGCGGCCGACCGCGGGCTCTGGGCCGAGCCGGACGCCGAGGTCATGGCCGCGATGCAGCAGGTCTACCTCGACGTCGAGGGAGAGCTGGAGGACCGGTGATCCACGTCGTCGGGATCGGCTGCCACCCCGGGCAGCTGACGGCCGAGGCGCGCGCGGCGATCGCGGACTGCGACTACGTGATCGCGGCCGACAAGGGCCCGGCTGACCCCCTGCTCGCGCTGCGGCGGGCGATCTGCGACGACGTCGGGGTCGAGCTGGTGGCGGTCCCGGACCCGGAGCGTGATCGCTCCTCCGGTCTCGACGAGGTCGGCTACGACGGCGCGGTCCTCGACTGGCACGACGCCCGCGCTGCGGCGTACCGCGCTGTGATCGACGAGCGACCCGGCACCGTCGGGTTCCTGGTCTGGGGCGACCCGGCGTTCTACGACTCGACGATCCGCGTGGTCGACCGCCTCGGTGAGCCGTACGACGTCGTGCCGGGCATCTCGGCGCTCTCGCTCCTGGCCGCCCGCCACCGCATCGTGCTCCACGAGGTCGGCCGGCCGCTGCTGGTGACGACCGGGCGGCGGCTCGCGGACGAGGTGGCTGCCGGTCACGACAACCTCGTGGTGATGCTCGACGGCAGGCTGCAGGCCACGTCACTCGGCGGGGAGTGGGACATCTGGTGGGGCGCCAACCTCGGCAGCCCGAGCGAGGAGCTGGTGGCGGGGCGGCTGGCATCGGTCGTGGACGAGATCACCGCCGCTCGCGCCCGGGCGAAGGACGCCGACGGCTGGGTGATGGACACCTACCTCCTCCGTCGGGCGAACGGATAGTCCGCATCAATCTTCTGGTTCCGGAGGCCCAGTCGACCGGAATTCTGATGCGGACTATCTCGATCTCAGAGTTGAGGGGAATCGACTCAACTTCTGGCGCGTTGGACCAGTAGCGACCAGAGTGGTCTGCGAGCGATCCATGGAGGAGATGAATTGAGCACGTTCGGTGCCGAGAAGTTCACCACCCGCAGCCGAGAGGTGATCGAGGCTGCCCAGCTGTCCGCCACCACCGGCGGCAACACCAACACCGAGCCGATCCACCTGCTCGTCGCCCTGCTCAAGCAGGAGGACGGCACCAGCCGCAGCCTCGTGCAGAAGGCCGGCGTCGAGCCCGCCACGCTGCTCGCGCAGGCCGAGTCCGTGCTGCAGCAGCTGCCGCGGGCGACCGGCTCCACGGTCCAGCAGCCCAGCGCGTCCGCCGCGCTGACCCGCGTCCTCGCGTCCGCGCTCGACCTCGCCGGCTCGATGAAGGACGACTTCGTCGCCACCGACCACCTGCTGGTCGCGCTGGCCACCGTCGAGTCCCCGGCCCAGAAGGTGCTCACCGACGCCAGCCTCACGGCTGCCGGTCTCCGGGAGGCGATCACGGCCGTCCGAGGCAACCGTCGGGTGACCAGCGAGGCCGCCGAGGCGTCGTACGAGTCGCTGGAGAAGTACTCCCAGGACCTCACCAAGTCCGCCGAGGACGGCAAGCTCGACCCGGTCATCGGGCGGGACGCCGAGATCCGGCGCGTGATCCAGGTGCTGTCGCGGCGCACCAAGAACAACCCCGTCCTGATCGGCGAGCCCGGCGTCGGCAAGACCGCCGTCGTCGAGGGCCTCGCGCAGCGGGTGGTCGCCGGCGACGTGCCCGACTCCCTCAAGGGCCGCCGCGTCCTCTCGCTCGACCTGGCCGCGATGGTGGCCGGCGCGAAGTATCGCGGCGAGTTCGAGGAGCGGCTCAAGGCCGTCCTCGAGGAGATCAAGGACGCCGGCGGACAGGTCATCACCTTCATCGACGAGCTCCACACGGTCGTCGGCGCGGGCGCCGGCGGCGACTCCGCGATGGACGCCGGCAACATGCTCAAGCCGATGCTGGCGCGCGGCGAGCTGCACATGATCGGCGCGACCACGCTCGACGAGTACCGCGAGCGGATCGAGAAGGACCCCGCGCTGGAGCGTCGCTTCCAGCAGGTCTTCGTCGGCGAGCCCACCGTCGAGGACACGATCCAGATCCTGCGCGGCATCCAGGAGAAGTACGAGGCGCACCACGGCGTACGCATCACCGACGCCGCGCTCGTGGCTGCCGCGACGCTGTCCGACCGCTACATCACCGGCCGCCAGCTGCCCGACAAGGCGATCGACCTCATCGACGAGGCGTCGTCGCGGCTGCGGATGGAGCACGAGTCCTCCCCGGAGGAGATCGACGTGCTCCGCCGCCAGGTCGAGCGGCTCAAGATGGAGGAGTTCGCGCTGGCCAAGGAGTCCGACGACGCGTCCGTCGAGCGGCTCGCCGCGCTGCGCAAGGACCTCGCCGACCGCGAGGAGGAGCTCCGCGGGCTCGAGCAGCGGTGGGAGCGCGAGAAGGACCAGCTCCAGGGCGAGGGCGAGCTCCGTCGCCAGCTCGACCAGCTCAAGGTGGAGGCGGACAAGCTGCTCCGCGACGGCGACCTCGCGGGTGCGAGCGAGATCCAGTACGGCAAGATCCCCGAGCTGGAGAAGCAGATCGCCGCGGTCGAGAAGGCCGAGCTGGACTCGCTCGGCGACCTCGAGCCGCTGGTCGGCGAGGAGGTCGGTGCCGAGCAGATCGCCGACGTCGTCGAGGCCTGGACCGGCATCCCCACCGGCAAGATGCTGCAGGGCGAGACCGCCAAGCTGCTCGAGATGGAGGACGTGATCGGCGAGCGGCTGATCGGGCAGCGCGAGGCCGTGAGCGCGGTCAGCGATGCCGTACGCCGTTCGCGCGCCGGCATCGCCGACCCCAACCGGCCGACCGGATCGTTCCTCTTCCTCGGCCCGACGGGCACCGGCAAGACCGAGCTCGCGAAGTCGCTGGCCGACTTCCTCTTCGACGACGAGCGGGCGATCGTCCGCATCGACATGAGCGAGTACAGCGAGAAGCACTCGGTGTCGCGGCTCGTCGGCGCGCCTCCCGGCTACGTCGGCTACGACGAGGGCGGCCAGCTGACCGAGGCCGTACGCCGACGCCCCTACAGCGTCGTGCTGCTGGACGAGGTCGAGAAGGCGCACCCCGAGGTCTTCGACATCCTGCTCCAGGTGCTCGACGACGGGCGGCTGACCGACGGGCAGGGGCGCACGGTCGACTTCCGCAACACGCTGCTGATCCTGACCTCCAACCTCGGCTCCAACTTCCTGGTCGACCCGAACCTCATGCCCGACACCAAGAAGCTGTCGGTGATGAACGTCGTGCGACAGCACTTCAAGCCGGAGTTCCTCAACCGGCTCGACGAGGTGGTCCTGTTCGAGGCGTTGAGCAAGGACGACCTGGCGCACATCGTCGACCTGCAGCTCGCACTGCTCGAGCAGCGGCTCGCCGTCCGGCGGATCACCATCTCGGTGACCGACGCGGCGCGCGCCTGGCTGGCCGAGACCGGCTACGACCCGGCCTACGGCGCCCGGCCGCTGCGCCGGCTCATCCAGTCCGCCATCGGCGACCCGCTCGCGCGCAAGCTGATCGCGGGCGAGGTCACTGACGGTGGCGGCGTGACGGTCGACGTCGCCGACGACGGGCTCGTGCTCTCGGTCTGACTCGAGCTCCCGTGGTCGAGGAGGGACGAAGTCCCGTCACGAGACCCTGGCTCGCGGGCTGGGGGGTTTCGTGACGGGCGCTGCGCGCCCTCCTCAACCACGGTGGTGCGCTGCGCGCCCTCCGCGGGATCGATCACGGGGTCTCTCCCCGCAGGTCGACGGCGCCGGTGAACGAGTCCTCGGAGGGGAACCGGAGCAGTTGTCCGGTGGTGCCCGCGACGTCCTGGCACGCACCATCGGGCACGCGACAGGTCATGAGCGTGGCGGTGTCCTGCGGCCCCACGCTGTCGCCGCGGCCGGGGCCGGAGAGGCTGACACCCACCACGGTCGTGGCGTCGAACCACCAGCCCAGGTCCCACCGAGGTGTGCCTGTGCGCGGGCGGACGCGCTCGCCGTCGGCCGACAGCAAGATCTCGACCTCGCCCCGGTCGTCGATGGCCCACTGTCCGTCAGGGCTGGTGCGGTCCCCGTGGGAGGGCAGGGGCACGTCGATCTGGTCGACGACCTCCGCGTCCCCTCCGGGCAACGAGTAGACGTAGTCGTCTCCCCAGCCCTCGACGAAGGCAGACGTGGCGTCAGCGAAACGGACCCGCAGGTAGATCTCGGGGTAGTCGTGTGCCAGGTCCTGCTCCTCGGGGTCGCCCATCCCGTCGGTGGTGTCGACGACGCGCTCGCCGGTGCTGAGGTCGACGATCAGGCCGTGGCCAGGGGGTAGTCGCTGAAGTCGTCCCTGGGCCCGGAGGTCGCGTCGATCATGCCGAGGTAGCGGCCGTCGGGTGAGCTGCCGATCGACTCGACGTAGACGGTCACGCCGGTGTCGGTCACCTCGCCGTCGCGGTCCGCGAAGTGCAGCGGGCCGGTGGTCATGTTGCCGTGGTCGGCGTCGTCCTCGCTGTCGGCGGGGGTGAAGTAGACGCCGTCGCCCGCCACGACGTACGTCGTCAGTGGGCCGCCCACGTCGATCGTGGTGCCGTCGGAGAGGTGCACGACGCTGCCGGAGGCCCAGATCAGCCCGCCGGCCTCGACCGGGTCGGTGCTGGTGGTCCAGGCCGCCTCGTCCGAGCCGTCGGTGCCGCCCTTCGGGTTGCCGCCCTCGTCGGTGGAGGAGCACGCCGTCGCCATCAGCAGCAGTGCTGCGGCGCTCGCGGTCACTCTCGAGAAGCGGGGCATGGAAGGAGTCTGCCCCGCGCGTCCCCGGGAAAACGCAGGTTGTTCTCAGCGGCGGCTCAGCCGCCTGGGGGATGCTGTCCCTCGTGACCACGCCGACCCTCGACGCCGCCCGTCCGTGGTGGCGACTCCGCGACACGCCAGTGCCGGGTGGCGTGCCGGACCTGGCGAAGGCGCTGCTCTGGACCGAGCTCGCCATCGTGCTCTTCGTGTCGCTGGGCCGCTCCGCGGTCTACTCGGTCGTCAGCCTGGTCTCGGCCCTCACCGCGCCCGGTCCGCTGTCCGCGCAGGGCGCGAACCTCAACAACTCCCTCGCCCCGGACCGGCCGTGGCTCGACCTGACCTACCAGCTGCTGCGGATCGGCTTCGCGCTCGTGCCCGTCGCGCTGGCGGCCTACCTCCTGGTCCGCTCCGGCTCCCGGCTGCGTGACGTCTGGGCGCGCGACGGGGGCTGGGTCAGCCTCGGCGACTGGGGTCGCGGTGCCCTCCTGGCGCTCGGCGTCGGCTCGGTCGGCGTGGTGTTCTACCTCGCGACCTACGCGCTCGGCACCAACCTCACGGTCGTCGCGCAGTCCCTTCCGGGCGAGTGGTGGCAGGTGCCGGTGCTGGTCCTCGCGGCTGCCGAGAACGCCGTGCTCGAGGAGTTCGTGGTGCTCGGCTTCGTGCAGGTGCGGCTGCGCCAGATCGGCTTCGGCGACTCCGCGGCGATCGGGCTCGCGGCCCTGCTCCGCGGCAGCTACCACCTCTACCAGGGCCTCGGCGGCTTCGTCGGCAACCTCGCGATGGGCCTGCTCTTCGGCTTCCTCTTCCGCCGCTGGGGGCGGGTGATGCCGTTCGTGGTCACCCACACGCTGCTCGACGTCGGTGCCTTCGTCGGGTACGCCGCCCTGGCCGGCCGCGTCGACTGGCTGCCGACGCTCTAGCGACGAGGTCGGCTCAGGCGGTCTCGACCGGCCGCGTCTCCGGAGCGGCGAGCCACAGCGGGATGGCGAGCAGGCTCACCAGCGCGGTCGTGGCGAAGGCCCACCCGAAGCCCGCCTGGTCGGCCACCAGGCCGACGAGCACCGGGCCGAGGATCGCGCCGGCGTCCTGCGACATCTGGAAGGTGCTCAGCACCGTGCCGCCACTGCGACCGGATCCCACCACGTCGGCCACGCTGGCCTGCTGGCCGGGGTTGACCAGTCCGGCGCCGATCCCGGACAGCGCCGAGAGGACCAGCAGCACGGTGAGCGAGCTGCTGAGGCCGAGGGGGCCCAGGGACAGCGCGGTCACGACGAGGCCGACGACCACCAGCGGACGCCGGCCGACCGAGTCGGCCAGACGCCCCGACACCTGCAGCGTGGCGGCCGTCCCGGCCGCGGCCAGGGCGAGCGCGACGCCCGCGACCCAGGTGTCGTCGTGCACGGCCACGGCCAGCTGCGGCAGCACGGCCACCCGGACGCCGAAGTTGCACCAGCCGTTGGCGAAGCCGGACCCCAGCGCGGCGACGTAGGTCCGGTGGGCGAGGGCTTCGCCCAGTCGCATCGGGGGAGCAGGCGGACCACCGGTCTCGGCCGGGCGCAACCGGGTGCCGCCCAGTCGTACGGCGACGAGTCCGGCCGCGGCCACCAGGGCCACGGCGTAGACGATGAACGGCACCCGCAGCCCGAATCCGGCGAGCGCGCCGCCGAGCACGGGGCCGATCATGCCGCCGATGAGGAACGAGCTGGCGTAGGCCCCGGAGACCCGGCCCCGCATCGCGGGCGGCGCGAGCCGCACCAGGAGCGCCATCGCGGAGACGGTGAACATCGTCGAACCGATGCCGCCGAGGCCGCGCAGCACCAGGAGCTGGACGTAGGACTGGGCGAAGGCGGTGGCGAGCGAGGACGCCGCCACGACGAGCAGGCCGACGAGGTAGACGGGCCGCTCGCCGAGTCGCTGCACGAGCGCGCCACCGACCGGCGCGAAGACCAGGCGGAAGAACGCGAAGGCCGAGACGACCACGGACGCAGCGGCCACGCCGACGTCGAAGCTGCGGGCGTAGGCGGGCAGGACGGGCGAGACGAGCCCGAAGCCGACGGCGATCAGGAACGCGGCGACGAGCAGGACGCGGATCTCCGCCGAGAGCGCGGGTGCGCCGGCGGTCTCGGGCCGCTTCACTCGGCGACGGTGAGGTGGGCCTGCATGGACCCCAGCCTAGGTGCCGCTCCCGTCGGGTGGGTCAGCCGGCTGCCGGCTGCTGACCCACCCGACGACGAGGTTCAGCGTCGGATCTTGATCTTCTTGGAGGAGCGCGACGCCTTCTGGTAGCTCTTCTTCTTGATCGTGACCTTCACCGAGATCTTCTTGCCACGGTCCTTGCGGCGCACGCGGTAGGCGGACTTCTTGGCGCCCTTGATCTTCTTGCCGTTCTTGAACCACTGGTAGCGCACCTTGACGCTCTTCTTGGAGGGCTTGGGTGACCAGCCCTTCAGCTTCGCCACCTTCAGCACCCGACCGGCGCGGGCCACGCCGCGCACCTTGGGGCGCTTGGTCTTGAAGAGGGCCTTGCCCACGATGACCGGGGCGGTCGCCGCCGGCGTCGGCGGGTAGTAGGGCGCCGAGCCGACGACCAGGAGGTTCAGGCTGTGGCCGATCGCGGAGCGACGCAGCTTGTAGGTGTCACCGGTCGCGCCTGCGATCGGGGCGCCGTCGAGGTACCACTGGTAGCTCAGGGTGACGGCCGGCGACCACTCGGTCGTGGCGGCCTTGGCCTTGCCCTTGAAGCGCGGGAAACCACCGACGGAGACCGCACCGGGGTAGATCTGCGACTGGCGGTAGTTGGCGGCCAGCCCCATCTGCTCGAAGATCGCCTGCACGTTGTTGGTCGGCGGCGAGACGGTGCCCTGCGGGCGACCGTTGACGAGGAGCGACGGGCTGGAGTAGTTGACCGTCCGCACACAGCTGGGGCACGTGGTCGGGTAGGCCATGATCGTGAGCGAGTTCGCGGCCGCATCGACGTAGCCGTGCGCATAGGGCTTGCCGGTCGACTGCTCGGACGCGCCGTAGTCGTGACCCGCGCTCAGGTTGTGCCCGAGCTCGTGCGCGAAGGTGAGGTTCGCCGTGGCGCAGCCGTCGTAGTAGAGCGCGGTGAAGGCGTAGTCGGGGTCGCTCTTCGGGTCGCCCTGGCCCAGGTAGCCGATGCCGCAGTTGGCACGGGCCGGGTCCTCGCCGGAGAGCCACATGCTGACGAGGTCGGCGTGGACCTCCTCGCGGAACCCGGCGATCTCGTCGTACTGGCCGTCGGCGGGGTTCTGCATGGCGAAGAGGCTCAGGCGGGTGCTGGACAGCTGCGGCTGGGCGAGCTGCCTGCTCCCGACGAGTCGCACCTGCGTCGGGACGCCCGAGGCGGTGAGGGCCTGGTTGGTCTGGGCGATTCCTTGCGCGAACTGCGCCTGCATCGGCCCGTCGCCGAGCTCGGCGGCCAGCGAGGCGGGGTAGACGATGGCGACGTCGATGGTGCTGGCGGCGTCCTCGGCCGTCGGTGCCGCGTCGGACGCGGTGCGGTCCGTGGCGTCCGCGGCGGCGGGAGCGCTCGTACGACGCGAGGCAGGGGCGTCGTCGGCGGCGGGCTCGTCACCCGGCACCACCACGTCCTTGCCCTCGCCGGTGAACTCCTCGGCCTCGGTCAGGACGTAGTCGCCACCCTTGGTGCTGGTGACCTCGTAGGTGCCCTGCTCGGTCGAGCTGATGGTGATGTGGCGGAAGCCGTCGACGTCGACGGCCACGAAGGAGCCGCCCTCACCCTGGAGCGTGCCGGTCCACGACGTCACGCCGTCGATGGTGCGCTGGGCGTCGATGACCGCGGTGACGGACTCGCCGTCGAACAGGCCGATGGTGAGCTCGTCGCCCGAGCGCGCGGCGTCGAGGCCGGACTCGTCGATCGCCACTGATCGCGACCGCTCACCGGTCAGGACGGGTGAGCTCGTCGCGCCGTCGGAGGCCGACAGGAGGTCGACCGCTCCGGGCTTGGCGGCGGGCGCCGCGGTGGCGGTGGCGCCGGGAACCATCGACGCGGCGAGCGCGATCGTGGCGAGGCCGGCGATGCTGGACAGGACTTTGCGGGTAGGCATGTGTGAGTCCCCCTTCTCTCGTGCTCCTACGTGCCCATGGTGGGCACGCCCAAACCTCAGACGCGGCGCGCGTCTGATCCGTTGCGTTCACTCGCCGGTGTCGACCTCTTCGGTGGCCAGTGCCTCGGCCTCGCGCTTCTCCGCGCGACGGCCGAGCATCCCCCCGGCCCACAGCGCCCAGAGCACCAGCAGCGGCTGGAAGAACAGCCGGATCAGGCGCGCGCGGTCGGTGTCGAGCCCGAACGCGTCGGTGCCCTCGACGTATTGCGCGACGTTGCCCGGGAAGATCGCCGCGAAGAACGCCGCCAGCAGGACGCCGATGGTGCCGCGGTGCTTGGGCAGCGCGACGAACGCGCCACCCAGCGCGATCTCCACGGCGCCCGAGGCGAGCACGGTGAGGTCCTCGTCGATGGGGAACCAGTCCGGCACCTGCGCCTGGAACTCCTGGCGCTGCGTGGTCAGGTGGAGCACGCCCGCGCCGACCATGGCGGAGCCGAGCAGGACACGTCCGAGAGTCTGCGCCTTCATGTGCCCAGCCTAGTGAGCAGCACGCCCGGGTTCATCAGGCCGTCGGGATCGAGGGCCTGCTTGATCGTGCGCATCAGGTCGACCTCGACGTCGGACTTGTACGCCGCTGCTGCCGCCGCCTTCGTCCGGCCGAGGCCGTGCTCGGCGCTGATCGAGCCGTCGCCGGCGGCGACCGCGTCGTAGATCGCCGCGGAGAGCTCGGCGGCCGCGGCCCGGAGGGCGTCGTCGCCACCGACCGGTGCGCTGAGGTTGTAGTGCAGGTTGCCGTCGCCGACGTGCCCGTAGGTCACCGGCCGGACGCCCTCCAGCGTCGCGGCCAGGATCGGTCCGACCTCCGCGACCCAGGTCGCCAGCCGCGCGATCGGCAGGGTGACGTCGTGCTTGAG
The DNA here is from genome assembly GCA_963750445.1 of uncultured Actinomycetota bacterium. GTDB lineage: Bacteria > Actinomycetota > Actinomycetes > Propionibacteriales > Nocardioidaceae > Nocardioides. The sequence continues at coordinate 204,590 of CAVVQR010000002.1, forward strand.
GGTGGCCCCCTCGACCTTCTGCGCCTCGGAGATGCCCTCCCGCAGCGCCCAGAGGGCGGACCGCTGGCCGGGGCTCCCGGCGATCGCGGCGTCGGAGGCCAGGCCGGCGTCGACGGCCTCGCCGAGGATCGCCTCGAGGGTGTCGTCGAGGCCGTGGTCGGTCTCGGCACCGGCGAGCTCCACCAGGACGTACCAGTCGCTCGGGTCGCCCAGCGGGTCGCTCGCACCGGGCAGGTGGGCCAGCACCAGGTCGAGGGCCTGGCGGTTGGCGATCTCGAACGTCGAGAGGTGGGCGCCTGCTGCCTGCTGGGCCAGGCCCAGCAGCGAGACGGCGGCCTCCACCGACGACACCGCCACCCACGCGGTGGCGTGGCGCGGGGTGGCCGGGAAGAGCCGCAGCACGGCGCCGGTGATCACGCCGAGCGTGCCCTCGGAGCCGACGAAGAGCTGGGTCAGGTCGTAGCCGGTGTTGTCCTTGCGCAGGCCGCGCAGGCCGTCCCACACACGGCCGTCGGGGAGGACGACCTCGAGGCCCAGGACGAGCTCGCGCGTCATGCCGTAGCGGAGCACCGCGGTGCCGCCGGCGTTGGTCGCGAGGTTGCCGCCGATCGTGCAGCTGCCCTCGGACCCGAGTGACATCGGGAAGAGCCGGCCGACCCGCTCGGCGGCGACCTGGACGTCGGCGAGCACCACGCCGGCGTCGACGGTGATCGTGCCGGCCACCGGGTCGACCTCGCGCACCGCGCGCATCCGCCCCAGCGACAGGACCACCTGGCTGCCCGAGGCGTCGGGGACCCCTCCGCCCACCAGTCCGGTGTTGCCGCCCTGCGGCACGATCGTGGCGCCCGCCTCGCGACAGGCCGCCACGACGGCGGCCACCTCGGAGGTCGAGCCGGGCCGGACCACGGCCAGCGCCTCGCCGGCGTGCACGCCGGTCCAGTCGACGACGTAGGCCGCCACGTCCGCGGCGTCGGTCAGGACGTGGCGGTCACCGACAGCGGTGCGCAGGCGGTCGAGCAGGTCGGTCATCGGGGCTCCTCGCCTCGCTGGTCGGCGTACGTGGCCATTCTGTTACCAACACTGCATGGTCTAGACCGTCGGGGCGCCACCCGGCGGCACGACGGGCCGGTGCTCGGGTCGGCGGGACGGCACGTCCTCCCCTCGGTGGGCACGTCCGTGGGTGGTGACAGTCACGGCGTCATCGGTGCAGGTCAGCGGTTGAGCAGAGGCGTCGGGACGACCGTCCTCCAGGTCCCGGGACGCGAGGTCCGACGCCTGCTCACGTGGCCGTCGTTAGCACAGTGGGGGAGCTGTGGAAAATGAGTGAAAGGTAAAGGATCACGAGTTTTTACCCGGGCCCACCCGTGATCCGGCGAGGCTTCAGGGGCTCCGGAACAGCGTCGCAAGGGGCGACGCAACCTGATCCGGCGTTCACTGTGGGGAGGGGAACTGCATGACGTTGTCGGCGTCCCCCTGGGGCCTCCTGCAGGGACACGTGCACTCGATTGCGGGTGCCACGGCCCTGGTCCACTCCGGGCCGGACGGGCTCACCGCCCGGACCTGGGCAGACGTGGGCCGACGGGTCGAGCGTGCCGTCGCAGCACTGCTGCGGGTCGGGCTCAGCCCCGGTCAGGTCGTCCTCGTCCTCGCGTCGTCCGGCCCCGACGTGGTCGAGCTGGAGCTGGCTGTCCGGGTGGCCGGCGCCGTTCCCGTGCACGTCGCCGCCGGCCTCGGGGGCCCGGAGCTGCGCGCCCACCTCGACGGTGTGGACATCCGGCTGGTCGTCGTGGACCACCACGACCAGCTCGATGCGCTGGAGGGCTGTGACCTCTCCGGCGCCGAGGTGCTGGTGCTCGACGGCGGTCCCGAGTGGGATCGACTCCAGGCGCTCGGTGAGACCGAGCTCGTCGTCCGGCCGACCCTCGTCGAGGACGTGGCGGAGCACCCCGACGCAACGTGGCCCGAGCCGCTGGCCCTGGTGCGCCTCGGCGCCGGCGTCTTCCTGCTCCGGCTGCCGGCGGAGGCCGCGGCCGGCCTGCCCGAGGTCGTCGTGCTGGGTGGCGTGGGCAGTGACCACGCCACGGCGTCGTCGCGAGCCCGGCACCTGGTCACGGGCGGCTGCCTGGCATGGACCACCGACCTGTCGGAGCTGCTGTCCCTGGTCCGCGACCTACGCCCGACCCGCCTCGACCTGAGCGCCTCTGCCGCCACCCAGCTCGCCGCCGTCATGACCGGCGCGGACCCCCAGGTCGTCTGGGAGAGCGCCTCGGTGGACGCCGTGGGCGCGCTCGTGGTCGCCAGCAGCGGTGGCGCGCTGGCCCGTGGGGCTCGCCGACGCAGGCACGCGGTCGACCGACTGCGCGCCGACCTCGGCTCCCAGCTCGCCACCATCATTGTCGGCGGTACGCCGCCGCACACGCTCGAGGCGGTCGCCCGCGGGCTCCACGTCGTCGTGGAGACCGAGGACGTCCGGCCGGTCTACGAGACCTTGCCGCTCGCCCCGGTCACCGTGCCCCTCGAGATCGTCGCCGTGGGAGATCCGCTGCCTCCGATCGACTCGGCAGGGCCTGTGCGCACGCTCGTCGAGGGCGACTCCTTCCTCGAACGACTGCTGGCAGGCGAGCGAACGGCCTAGGCCGTCATCGACCTCCCGTCGTGCCGCGATCCGCGGCCCCCTGGCTCGGCCCTGCCCTGCCACCACCATCCACTGCACCACCCACCGCACCACCCATCGAAAGGCACCACCACCATGTCGAACGTTGACGTCGCCCTGAAGGAAGCCATGAGCATCGACGGTGCCCAGGCGGCCCTGCTCGTCGACTACCAGTCCGGTATGTCCCTCGGCCAGGCGGGCGACTCCACCCTCCTCAACCTCGATGTCGCCGCTGCCGGCAACACCGACGTGGTGCGCTCCAAGATGCGCACGATGGAGTCGCTCGGGCTCGACGACACGATCGAGGACATCCTCATCACCCTCGGCAAGGCCTACCACCTGATCCGCCTGACCCAGGGCCAGGAGGGCCTCTTCCTCTACCTCGTGCTGGACAAGTCCAAGGCCAACCTCGCGATGGCGCGCCACAAGCTCGGTGCCATCGAGAAGTCGCTGGTGATCTGAACCACCCGCCGCCACCCACTACCCCGCACGAGCCAGCCGTCGACGACCAGCACGCAGGTCGTCGCGGCTGGAGAGAGGCCAGCATCGTGAAACGCTCCAAGCGTCTCCCCTCGCGAGGGTCTCGGCATGCCGACGTCGTCACGCTCGACGAGGTCGCGCCGAGGGCCTCGGACACCATGTCGTCGCTCGACGTCGCGCCCCGGCACCTGGACCACCGCGTCCCCGAGGTCGCGGTCGAGGTCGCGGTCGACGTCGTCCCGGAGACTCCCGAGTCGCCGGTCGACGAGGCAGCGGCTCCGGTCGACGACCTCCTCCTCGAGCCGGACGAGGACCACTCCGCCTACTGGGCGGTGTGGGCCGGGCCGATCGCCCGCGCCGTCCAGCCCGTGCTCGACGACCTCCGGGAGAGCCTGCCCGGCCTGACCTCCGCGCTGGCGTTCACGCCGGCCGGGGTCACCATCTGCTCGACGGGCCTGGACCCGGCCGACGCCGACCGGCTCAGCTCCGTCGCGGGGTCGTCGTACTCCCTCGGCGGGGTCGCGGCCAGCCGGGCCTCCGCCATCCCCGAGGACCAGGGACACGCGGACTCGCTCTACCTGGCCTACGACAGCTCACAGGCGGTCATCGTCGCGATCAAGGACCTGATCGTCGGACCGCTCCTGCTCTGGGTCGCCGCCGAGGGCACCAACCTCGGGGTCCTGACCTTCCAGGCCAAGGGCGGCGCCGAACGCATCCGCACCTTCCTGGCCAGCGAGGACGCCGGCCCGGCCTGATCCTCGCGATCGCCATCCATCACACACCTTCCAAGAAACCACCACACACAGGAACGAGCTCCTCATGACCAACGAAGACAAGTACCTCGCCACCCTCGACGCCATCCAGGCCGGCATCTCCGGCTTCATCGGTGCCAGCGTCGTCGACCTCGAGACCGGCATGGCCCTGGCCGTGAAGTCGTCGCGTCCCGACTTCGACCTCGAGGTCGCCAGCGCCTACAACAGCGAGATGGTGAAGGCCAAGCTCAACACCATGCGCATCCTCAACATCCACTCGGGCCTCGAGGACATGCTGCTGACCCTGGGCGACCAGCTCCACCTCATCAAGCTCGTCGGCGACAACCAGTTCGTCTACGTCGCCGCCGAGAAGGGTGCGACCAACCTCGCCATCCTGCGCGCGACCGTCAACCGCGAGACCGCGATCCTCTGACCTCGCACCACCGGGACGCCCGTCCTCCACGCCGTCTCGAACGGCCTGGAGCGGGCGTCTTCGTGTGTCTGGCGCTCTCCTGACCCCGCTCAGCCCAGCACGACGGCGACGAGCAGCGCGACCGGCAGCGAGGCCAGGGTCGTGATCAGGATGGTCTCGCGCGCCACGTCCTCGCCGACGCGGTAGCGGGTGGCGTGCAGGAAGATGTTCTGCGCGGTGGGCAGCGCGGCCGTGATCACGACACCCAGCAGGACCCGGCCGTCGAGGCCGAGAGCCACGCCGACGGCCCAGGCGACCACCGGCATCACGACCAGCTTGAGCACGCTCGCCAGGAGCACCTCGCCGTTGTGGCCGGCCTTGCCGAGCGGCGGGCTCAACCGCAGCGCGGCGCCGTACGACATCAGCATCAGCGGGATGGCCGCGCCCGCCATCAGCTCGAGCGGGTCGGCGACGACCTGCGGCAGGTCCCAGCCGGTGAGGGCGAGGACCACGCCGACCACCGCCGCGATCGTCAGCGGGTTGGTGACCAGTCGCTTGAGCGCCGACGCGACGCCCTCGCCACGGCCGGTGATCCGGTCGAGGACGATCAGCGCGACCGGCTGCACGACCAGCATCTGCACGAGCAGGGCGGGCACCACGACCGTGATGTCGCCGACGACGTAGGCCGCCATCGCGATGCCGAGGTTGCCGGCATTGACGTAGGACGAGGACAGCGCGCCGATCAGCAGCGGCCCGGTGGAGAGCCCCCAGCGCAGCCGCGCCAGCGCGACGTAGGCCACGAGGCAGACGGCCAGGGAGACGGACGAGGCGACCAGGTTGCGGGCCGCGGACTCGAGGTGGACCTGGCTGATCGTGACGACCATGAGGGCGGGGGAGGCGACGAAGAAGGCGATCTCGCCGAGGGTGCGCTGCGAGCGTCGGTCGAGCACCCCGGCGTGCGCGAGCCCCGCACCGGCTGCGATCACGACGAGGATCGTGGTGAAGCCGATCAGCAGGTCCATGAGGGCTCCCATGCTCGCAGCGACCGGGCCGGTGTCGTGAGTCGGATGCCATGCCGGATGGGCAATGGACGATGCCCGCCGGTGGTGCCTAGCGTCGGAGGGTGGGAGATCCGACTGTCGTCATGGTGGGCACGCTGCGGGCCGAGCTGGTGGCCGCGCTCGAGGAGGGCCACGGCGCCCGCGAGCTCGGGCAGCTCGACGCCGCCGAGGCGGCGGCCGTGCGGGTCGCGGTGACCAGCGGCGTGTGGGGCGTGCGGGCCGAGCACCTGGACCGGCTGCCGGCGCTCGAGGCGATCGTGAACTTCGGCGTCGGCTACGACGCGACCGACGTCGAGGAGGCCACCCGGCGCGGCATCGTCGTGTCCAACACGCCGGACGTGCTCACCGACTGCGTCGCCGACGCGGCCGTGGGCCTGCTGATCGACACGATGCGCGGACTCTCGGCCGCGGACCGGTTCGTCCGTCGCGGCGAGTGGGCCGCGGGTCGTACGCCGGCACTGGCCCGCCGCGTCACCGGAGCACGCGTCGGCATCGTCGGCCTGGGCCGCATCGGGCTCGCCATCGCGCAGCGGCTCGAGGGCTTCGGCACGACGATCAGCTATCACAACCGCACTGCCCGCACCGACGTGTCCTACGCGTATGCGCCCGACGTGGTGTCCCTCGCCGAGGGCTGCGACGTCCTCGTGCTGGCGGCTGCCGGCGGCTCGGCGTCGCGCCACCTCGTCGATGCCGCCGTGCTCGACGCACTGGGTCCGGACGGCTTCCTGGTCAACGTCGCCCGCGGCTCGGTCGTCGACGAGGACGCCCTCGTGGCGGCGCTGGAGGAGGGCCGGATCGCCGGTGCCGGTCTCGACGTCTTCGCGGAGGAGCCGAAGGTCCCGCAGGCGCTCGTGGAGCGCGACGACGTCGTGCTGCTGCCCCACGTCGGCAGCGCCACCGTCGAGACGCGGCAGGCGATGACCGACCTCGTCCTCGCCAACGTCGCGGCGTACCTCGAACGCGGGGCGCTGGTCACGCCGGTCGGCTGACACGTCGTCTCCTGGGGTCTTGACGAACTTATAGAATGAGTTGCACACTCATCATACAAGTTCGTGACGACCCGAGGAACCCCATGACGCAGACCGCCACCCCGCCCACCGTCGCCCCCGCCGCGCAGAGCGCCACCGGCGACCGCATCCGCAGCGTCACGCTGTCGCACGTCGTGCTGCCGCTGCCCAACCCGGTCAGCGACGCCAAGGTGCTGACCGGCCGCCAGAAGCCGCTGACCGAGACGGTGATGCTCTTCGTCGAGCTGACCACCGAGCAGGGCCTCGAGGGGATGGGGTTCAGCTACTCCAAGCGCGCGGGCGGCAAGGCGCAGTACGCCCACCTCAAGGAGGTCATGGACGTCGCGATCGGCCAGGACCCCAGCGACATCGCGAAGATCTACGAGTCGCTGATGTGGGCCGGCGCCTCGGTCGGCCGCTCGGGTGTCGCCACCCAGGCCGTCGCCGCCCTCGACGTCGCGCTCTACGACCTCAAGGCCCGCCGCGCCGGCCTTCCGCTGGCCAAGCTGCTCGGCGCGCACCGCGACTCGTGCCGCGTCTACAACACCTCCGGCGGCTTCCTCCAGGCCTCGGTCGAGGAGATCAAGGAGAAGGCCACCGCCTCGATCGAGTCCGGCATCGGCGGCATCAAGATCAAGGTCGGCCAGCCCGACTGGCGCGAGGACCTGCGCCGCGTCGCCGCCCTGCGCGAGCACCTCGGCGACGGCGCCTTCATGGTCGACGCCAACCAGCAGTGGGACCGCGCCCGCGCCCGCCGGATGTGCCGCGAGCTCGAGCAGTTCGACCTGGTCTGGATCGAGGAGCCGCTCGACGCGTGGGACCACGTCGGCCACGCCGACCTGTCGAAGACGTTCGACACCCCCATCGCCACCGGCGAGATGCTGACCTCGGTCGACGAGCACATGGGCCTGGTCAACGCCGGCTACCGCGGCATCGTCCAGCCCGACGCTCCCCGCATCGGCGGCATCACGCCGTTCCTCAGGTTCGCCACCCTGGCTGCGCACCACCGCCTCGACCTGGCGCCGCACTACGCGATGGAGATCCACCTGCACCTGGCAGCGACGTACCCCACCGAGCCGTGGGTCGAGCACTTCGAGTGGCTCAACCCGCTGTTCGAGGAGCGCATCGACATCCACGACGGCCAGATCTTCGTGCCGGACCGCCCGGGCCTCGGCTTCACGCTGACCGAGAAGATGCGCTCGCTCACCGTGGAGACCGCTACCTTCTCGGCGTGAGCTCCACTCTCTCTGCGCGCGTGGTCGCCGGCCTCAAGGACAAGATCCTGGCCGGCGACCTCGCGCCGGGCGCCAAGCTGCCCTCGGAGGCGGAGCTGATCGAGGAGTACGCCGTCTCGCGCACCGTCGTCCGCGAGGCGGTGACCCGGCTCCGCGCCGAGGGCCTCGTCGAGACCCAGCACGGGCGCGGGTCCTTCGTGCTCGCGGTGCCCGAGGCGTCGTCGTTCAGCGTCGAGTCGTCGGCGATCCGCACCCACGCCGACGTGATGGCGATGCTCGACTTCCGCATCGGGGTCGAGAGCGAGGCCGCCGCGCTGGCGGCCGCCCACCACACGGCCGCTGACGAGTCGGCGATCTCGGAGGCGATGACGGGGTTCATCCGCGCCGGCCACGAGGGAGCGGTCGAGGCCGACTTCGCCTTCCACCTCGCGATCGCCCGGGCGACGCGGCAACCGGTTCTACGTCGACCTGCTCGGCTCGCTCGGCCCGATGATGATCATGCTGCCCCGCACCCGCCTCAACGAGGCGTACTCCATGACCGATGCCACCCACGTCGAGCGCGTGCAGCGCGAGCACGACAACGTCGCCGCCGCCGTGCTCGCCGGTGACGTCGAGACCGCCCGCGCGGCCATGCGGCTGCACCTGGGCAACACCCGCCGCCGCGTCACCTGACCGCTGACCGGGCGGTTCCTCCCCGTCCTGATCGCCGACCGGGCGCTTCCTCCCCGTCCGGCGACCTGACGGGGACGAACTCGCCCGGTCGGGCTGGCTGACGGGGAAGAACCGCCCGGTCGGGCTGGCTGACGCGGGAAGAAGCGCCCGGTCACCAGCGGGAGGTGTTGACCTCGAAGCCCGGCTGGATCGAGCGCATGTAGACGGTGTCCTCGCGCCGGCGTACGCCGCAGGAGAGATACAGCTCGTGCAGCTCCCCGAGCCGGTCGCGGTCGAGGTCGACGCCGAGGCCGGGCGCGGTGGGCACGGCCACCGACCCCGACTCGAAGGACAGCACGCCGTCGGCGATCACGTCCTGGGTCTTCCACGGGTAGTGGGTGTCGCAGGCGTAGGTGAGGTTCGGGGTCGCCGCGGCGAGGTGCACCATCGCGGCGAGCGAGACGCCGAGGTGGGAGTTGCTGTGCATCGACAGCCCCAGGCCCCAGACGTCGGTGATGCCGCCGAGCAGCGCGGACTTCCGCAGCCCGCCCCACAGGTGGTGGTCGGACAGCACGACCTGGACGGCGTCCTGGGCGATCGCGGGCGGCAGGTGCTCCATCGCGATGACGCACATGTTGGTGGCGAGGGGTACGTCGGTGGCTGCCGCGACCGCGGCCATGCCCTCGATGCCGGGGGTCGGGTCCTCGAGGTACTCCACGACGCCGGCCAGCCGCTCGGCCACCTTGATCGACGTCGCAGGCGTCCAGGCGCCGTTCGGGTCCAGCCGCAGCGGCAGGTCCGGGAAGGCGTCGCGCAGCGCCTCGATCGCGGCGCACTCCTCGTCGGGGTGGAAGACCCCGCCCTTGAGCTTGAGCGAGCCGAAGCCCCAGCCGTCGACCATCCGGTGCGCCTGGGCGACGAGCTGGTCGGGCGTCAGCGCCTCGCCCCACGCGTCGTCGGCGAAGCCGGGGTGGCCGGCCCACTTGTAGAAGAGGTAGCCGCTGAACGGCACCCGGTCGCGTACGGCGCCGCCGAGCAGGTCGCTCACCGGCACGCCGGCCGCGCGGCCCTGCAGGTCGAGGCAGGCGACCTCGAAGGGGGAGTAGACGGTGTCGACGGCGGAGTCGACGTCGAGCATCCCGCCGAACGACGCGCCTCCGCCGCCGGTCTCGCGACCGAGGACCTCGGTGACGAGCCGGCGCAGGCCGTTGAGGTCGTAGGGGTCGTGCCCGGGCAGCACCGCGGAGACCGCCTCGAGCCGCGCGAGGTGGGCCTCGTCGGCGTACGTCTCACCGAGGCCGAGCAGGCCGGAGTCGGTGTGCAGCTCGACGATCGCGCGCAGGGCGTAGGGCTGGTGCACGCCGACCACGTTGAGCAGCGGCGGGTCGCCGAACGCGACCGGGGTGACGACGACCCGCGAGATGCGGCCGATGCCCGTCTGCGTCACGGAGCCGGCTTCACGGCGAGGATCGGCACGTCGAGGTCGAGCAGGAGGCGCTGGGCGTCGCTGCCGGTGACGAGCTTGCCGACCGGCGAGCGGCGGCGCATGCCGATGACGACGAGCCGCGCCGAGGTGGCGGCGACGACCGTGCGGAACGTCTCGACGATGTCGTCGCCGTGGTCGGTCTGGTCGACGCGCGCGGTGACTCCGACCGCGGTGGCCCGCGCCACCAGCTCGTCGGCGGCCGTCGAGTCGACGTACTCGCCGTCGACGGTGCTGCGACGGCGCGGGCTGTTGAGGATGACGACCTCGTCGCCGCGCGCGGCGGCCTCGGCCAGGGCGGCCTCGAGGGCCGCCTCGCCGACGGGGGTGGGGACGTAGCCGATCACGATGGTCGTCGGGCTGGTCATCGCACTCCTGCTTCCTGGTCGGTCTTGTCGTCGGAGGGGATGTCGCTGGACTGGGTGCGGCGGCGGCGCACGGCCGTGAAGATCGGCAGCGCGATCACCAGCACGATGATGAGGATGAGCGAGCCCGAGATGGGTCGGGTGACGAACTCGGTCGCGTCGCCGTCGAAGATCAGCATCGACTGGCGGAAGCTCTTCTCCAGCAGCGATCCGAGGACGAAGGCCAGCACCATCGGGCCGGGCTCGAACCCGGTCTTCTTCATCAGGTAGCCGACGAGGCCGAACGCGATCATCACGAAGATGTCGAAGACCGAGTTGTTGATCGTGTAGACGCCCAGGATCGTGATGAGGGCGGTGATCGGGGCCAGGATCGCCGGCCGCACCCGCAGGATCTTCACGAAGACGCCGACCAGCGGGATGCTCAGGGCGAGCAGGATCAGGTTGCCGATGTACATCGAGTTGACGACGCCCCAGAAGAGGTCGGGACGCTCGTCGATCAGCTGGGGGCCGGGCGTCACGCCGACGACGAGGAGCGCCGCGAAGAGCATCGCCATCGAGGCGTTGGCCGGGATGCCGATCGTCAGCAGCGGGATGAACGACGACGTGGCAGCGGCGTTGTTGGCCGACTCGGGACCGGCGACACCCTCGATCGCACCGCGACCGAAGCGGGACGGGTCCTTGGCGACGCGCTTCTCCGCGGCGTACGCCGCCAGCGACGCCATGACCGCGCCACCACCGGGCAGCACGCCGAGGAAGAAGCCGATGACCGAGCCGCGAGCGATGGCGGGGCTGGCCTCCTTGAGGTCCTTGCGCGACGGCCAGATGTTGGCGATCGCGGCGGGCACGTGCGGCTTGCCGTGGCGCTCCTCGAGGTTGTAGAGGATCTCGCCGACGCCGAAGAGGCCCATCGCCACGACGACGAAGTCGATGCCGCCCTCGAGGTTGAGGCTGCCGAAGGTGAAGCGGTTGGCGCTGGTGAAGCTGTCCGCGCCGACGGTGGCCAGGAGGAGGCCGACGGCCGCAGCCGCCAGGGCCTTGACGGTGTTGCCGTTGCCGATCGTGGCGACGAGCAGGACGCCGAGCAGGGCGAGGGTGGCGTACTCCGGCGGGCCGAACTTGAGTGCCTGGTCGGCCACGATGGGCCCGAGCAGGGTCAGCCCGATGATCGAGATGGAGGCGCCGACGAAGGAGCCGATCGCCGCGATGCCGAGTGCGGTGCCGGCCTTGCCCTGCTTGGCCAGGGCGAAGCCGTCGAAGACGGTCACCACCGAGCTGGCCTCGCCGGGGATGCGGAGCAGCACGGACGTGATGGTGCCGCCGTACTGGGCTCCGTAGTAGATGCCGGCCAGCATGATGATGGCCGCGACCTGGTTGCCGTCCGAGGCGGCGCCGTAGGCGATGGGCAGCAGGATCGCCATCGTCGCGGTCGGGCCGAGGCCGGGCAGGACGCCGATGAGCATGCCGATGACCACGCCGATGAGGCAGTAGAGCAGGTTGGTCGGTTGGGTGACGACGCCGAAGCCGTCGATGAATGCGTTCCAGTCCATGAGGTCTCTCCTCTCGCGTCAGAAGGCGATCAGGTGGGGGAGCGGGATGCTCAGTGCGTAGAGGAACAGCAGGTAGAACGCCGCGGTCGTGAGGACCGAGATGACGATCGTGCTGCGCCAGGACTCGCCTCCGAGGAAGCGGAGCCAGACGATGCCGAGCAGGACGGCCGGGATCTCGAAGCCGACGGTCGGCAGGAGCAGGCCGAGCCCGACGAAGGTCGCGCCGCCGGCGAGGACGAGGATAGCTCGCCCTGGTGAACTTCTCGGCGTCGTCGAGGGTCCGGCCGACGGCGAGCAGCACCACGCCGAGCACCACGATGAGCGCCGACACGAGGAAGGGCCACAGCCCCGGGCCGGGCCGCCGCAGCGACCCGAGCCCGTAGCCGTAGGCGAGCACGCCGGCGGTGATGCCGAAGGCGAGGACCACGAGCGCGGCCACCAGCTGGTAGGCCGGTCCGCCCTGCGGCGGCCGCTCCTCGGCCAGGTCGCGGGCGACCTCGGCCTGGAGCTCGGCGAGGATGTCTGTCTCGCCGTCCGGGCGTGGATCACGCTCGCTCATGGTGGTCTCGTTTCTCGGGGTGGGTGGGGTCGTCAGCTGGCCGAGCCCAGGTCGATGCCGTACTCCTCGACGAGGTCGGCGTAGCGCTGCTTGTCGTCCTCGAGCTGGGTGACGACCTCCTCGCCCGGGATCTCCATCGGGGTGAGGTTGTTCTGCTCGTTGAAGGACTTGTACTCGTCCTTCTCGAACGTGGCCTGCATGGCCTCCCAGATGGTGTCCTGGACGTCCTGCGGGGTGCCCTTGGGGACGGTCATGAAGCGGTACTGCGCGACCTCGACGTCGAGGCCCTGCTCGGTGGCGGTCGGCACGTCGGGGAGGAACTCGACCCGCTCGGGGCCGAAGACGGTGAGCGGGACGATCTTGCCGGCCTCGATGTTCTCCACGGCCTCGCCGACCTGCAGGCAGGCGGTGTCGACCTGGTTGCCGAGGAGCGCGGTCAGCGCCGGGGCACCGCCGTCGAACGGGACGGCCTCGGCCGGGGTGTCGTTGACGTTGAAGGTCAGCGCGCAGGCGAGCTGGGCACCGGTGCCGACGCCCGTCGTGCCGTAGGTGATCTTGCCGTCCGCCGTGGACAGGTCGTCGATCGAGGTGAAGCCGCTGCCCTTGCTGGCGACGAGCACGTAGTCGTCGCGCGAGACGCCGCCGACGACGTCGAAGTCGTCGATGCTGGTGACCTCGTCCGCGCCGACGGCGAGCGGGGTGATCACGAAGAGCGAGGCGTTCTGGACCGAGATGGTCGAGCCGTCGGGCTCGGCCTTGGCGACCTCGGCCGCGGCGAGCGCACCGTTGGCGCCCTCGCGGTTGATCACCGCGAACGTGCCGCCGAGCTCGGCGGAGAGGCCCTGCGCGACCTGGCGGCTGATCAGGTCGGAGGAGCCACCGGCGGACGCGCCGACCGGCATGTTGACCGAGCCGGACGGGTAGTCGCCGGAGTCGCTGCCGCCACCGGCGGTCGTCTGGACGCCGCCGCAGGCGGACAGGACGAGGGCAGCGCCAGTCGCGATGGCCGCCAGGCTGAGGGTCTGCTTGCGCATGGAGGTGCTCCTTGTTCGGGGTGTGATCACCGACACTAGGTTTGTACGACGATGCCGGTCCAAGCCCGATTCGGCATGGACTGATCCATCTCGTGCATCGTACGGTCGGTCGGTGATCACCCTCGACCAGGTCCGCTCCTTCGTCGCCGTGGCCGAGGAGCTCCACTTCGGGCGCGCGGCCGAGCGGCTCCGGATGACCCAGCCGCCCGCTGTCGCGGCAGATCCAGAAGCTGGAGAAGTCGGTCGGAGCGCGCCTGCTCGAGCGCGACAACCGCAGCGTCGAGCTGACCGGCGCCGGCGCCGCCTTCCTCGACGAGGCCTACCGGCTGCTCAACCTCGTCGAGGGCGCCGGCGACCTGGCCCGCCGCGTCGACGCCGGCGCCGCGGGCGTCGTACGCCTCGGCTTCACCGCCGTCTCGGCGATCTCGATCCTCGGCCCGCTGCTGCGCCGGCTCACTGCCGAGCTGCCCGACGTCGAGGTGGTGCTGTCCGAGCGGGTGACGGGCGCGCAGGTCGACGGGATCCGCCGCGGCGAGCTCGACATCGGGCTGGCCCGGCCGCCCTTCGACACCACCCTGCTCCGCTCGCGCGTCGTGCTCCGCGAGCCGCTTCATGGCCGTCGTGCCCGCCCCGCACCCGCTGGCCGCGATCGACCGCCCGCTCACGCCGGACGACTTCGAGGGCGAGACCGTCATCGGCTACAACCCCGACCAGTCGCGCTACTTCCACGAGCTGTCCGTGCGCTTCTTCGCCAATGCCCACCCGCGCGTCGACCAGCGCGTGCACCAGGTGCTGACCGCGATGCTGCTCGTCTCCGCCGAGCGCGGCATCACCCTGGCCCCGGCGTCGGCCGCGTCCCTCCACGTCGACGGCGTGGTCTTCAAGGAGCTGGCCCAGCACGGAGGTGACACCCGGGTCGACGCCGACCCCGACCGGCCGGTCGAGCTGCACGCGATCTGGTCGCGCGCATCGATCACCCCGGTCGTACGCCGGGTGCTCGAGGTCGTCGCGCCGCGCTAGGCGGATTCTCGCGCTTGCATGCACAACAGCCGCGCACATGTGAGGCTTGGGCCAGTGCGTCGATGGGAAGGACGTCAGGGGGTCGGATGAGCGAGTCGGAGAGCCAGGCACGCGGGGTCGCCCCGTGGGCCGACGAGCAGACGCGCCAGCACCTCCAGGTGCTCGTGGAGGGTGTGGCGACCCTCGCCGGTTTCGAGCAGTCGTCCATCACGCTGCGGCGCGACGGTCACTACGAGGTGGTGGCCGCGGCCGGGGTCGAGGACGGCTTCGTCGGGCGGCAGGTGCCGGCGGAGTCGATCGAGGGCGAGCTCGCCGACGCCGACCAGTGGGGCGTGTGGCGCTTCGTGCCCCACGACCGGGCCAGCGAGGAGGCCCTCGCCTACAGCCACATCCCCGACGTGACCCCGCTCGACGGCGACGACGCCTGGCACCCCCTCGACCTGCTCGCCTCGCCGGTCTACGACGACCAGGGCAGGATGCGCGGCCTCCTGTCGGTCGACAGCCCTCGTGACGGTCGCCTGCCGAGCCCGGAGAAGCTCGAGGTCCTGACCAGGTACGCCGGACTGGCCCGCACGCTGGTCCTGCTCGCGCTCGAGCGGGAGGAGCTCGCCGAGCGGGTGCGGATGGCCGACCGAGGCGCGCGAGATCGTGCGGCAGGCGCTGGGCGAGCCGACCCTGGACCTCGTGCTCCAGGCCTGCCGGTCGACGCTCGTGGACTGCTTCGACGCCGTCGGGATGTGGCTGACCGCCTTCGACGAGGACGGCGGCACCTCCACCGCGTGGTACGCCGAGGGCGTGGAGAGCGAGCCTCTCTTCTCCGAGATCGACGACGTCGTCATCGAGCTCGCGCACCGCTACTGGGCCGAGCAGTACGTCGCGCCGTTCTCCCGGTCGCGCGCCGCCCACTCCAACCTGCCGCCCGAGGGCGCGCAGCGGCTGCTGACCTTCCTGGACAGCATCGGCATCGGGTCCGTGCTCTTCGTCCCCCTCGGTGCCGGCACCGAGTGCATGGGCTTCCTGGTCCTCACCCGCGTGTCGGAGTCGCCGGGGTGGACCCGCATCGAGCGCGATGCCGCCCTCGACATCGGCCGCGACCTCGGCCGCGCCGTGGCCAACGCCCGTCAGCTCGATCGCGAGCGCGCGGTGGTCGACCGGCTCCGCAAGCTCGACAGCTATCGGGTCGAGGTGGTCAACACGCTCGGTCACGAGCTGCGCAACCCGCTCTTCTCGATGAGCGCCAACCTCGAGCTGCTCGAGGTCGGCGACCTCGACGCCGACGCGCGCCGGTCGGTGGAGGCCGCCACCCGCGGCGCCACCCGGATGCGCGCCGTCATCGACGACATGCTGACGATGGCGCAGATGTCCGACCCCCGTCGCGAGTTCGACCCGATCCCCGTCGACCTGCGCCGCGTCGTCCACGACGTCCTGGACGAGTGCTCGGCGGCCTCCGACGCCGCGTCGGTCAGCTGCGAGGCGATCCTGCCGGAGACGCAGGTCCTGGTGTCCGGCGAGCCCGAGGAGCTGCACCGGCTCCTGACCAACCTGATGACCAACGCCATCAAGTACACCGACGCCGGCGGCTCGGTCACCGTGCGGATCCAGTCGACCGACACCGACGTCATCCTGACCGTCACCGACACGGGCATCGGCATCTCGGCGCTCGACCAGGCGCAGCTGTTCCGCGAGTTCTTCCGGTCCACCAACCCGGCAGCGCTGGTCCGCCCCGGCACCGGCCTCGGGCTGGCGATCGTCGCACCGCATCGTCCACCGCCACTCCGGCACGATCGAGCTCGCGTCCGCGCGCGACCGCGGCACCACTGCCATCGTGACGCTCCCGGCCTTCCACGGTGAGCTCGACGGCGGTCGGCTCGAGGACGTCGTCAGCCCGGAGTGAGCTCCAGCGTCATGAACGTGCTCAGCGGATCGTCGACGTAGGACCCGAACGGCGGGCACGGCGTGAAGCCCGCCCTGGCGTAGAGCGTCCGCGCCGGCTCGAAGAACTCCATGCTCCCGGTCTCGAGCGACACCCGCCCGACCCCGCGCGACCGGGCGTCCGCCAGGACGTGGGCCAGCAGCCCGGAGGCCACACCGCGGCCGCGGACGCGTGGCTCGGTGCGCATGCTCTTGAGCTCCTCGTGCCTCTCGCCCAGCGCGGCGAGCGCCGCCGTACCGACGATCCCCTCCGCATCCGTCGCCACCCACATCCGCACGTGCGGCGACCGGAGGTCGGTGAGGTCGAGCGCGTGCCGGCTCTCCGGCGGTGCCGTCGGCTCCATGTCGTCGAGATGGGCCTGGAGGAACGCCGCCAGCCTCGGGTCGGTGAAGTCGGCGCGAGAGATCGTCACGAGGAGATTGTGGACCGAACCGCCGTGGTGCGACGGTGATCCCATGGAGACCCTGGACGTCGACCACCTCGTCGTGGGAGCAGGCGCCATGGGGATGGCGTTCGTCGACGCGCTCGTCGACCACTCCGACGCCCGGGTCGCGATCGTCGACCGGCGGCACGCCGCGGGAGGCCACTGGCTCGAGGCCTATCCGTTCGTCCGCCTGCACCAGGCCTCGACCTTCTACGGCGTCGCCTCGACGGTCCTGGCCGGTGGGCGACTGCAGGAGAGCGGCCCCGAGGCCGGCCTGCACGTGCGCGCGTCGCAACCGGAGATCGTCGACTACTACGCCGGCGTCCTCGAGCGGATGCGGCGGACCGGCCGGGTCGAGGTGCTGACCGACAGCGACTACGTCGGCGACCGCACCGTCGTCGTGCGCGGCTCCGGTCGTCGGCTCCAGGTCCCGGAGCGGTGCCGCGTCGTCAACGCGCACTACCTGGCGCCCGCGATCCCGGCCGAGTCCTCCGCACCGTTCGTCGTCGAGGAGGGCGCGCGCGTGGTGCCGGTGAACGACCTCGTCGGGCTGGAGGACGCGCCGAGCCAGTACGTCGTGGTCGGCTCCGGCAAGACCGCGACCGACGCCTGCGTGTGGCTGCTCGGCCGGGGCGTCGACCCGGACGCGATCTGCTGGGTGCGCCCGCGCGACCCGTGGATGCTCAACCGGGCCCTCATCCAGCCCGACCCGGCGGTCTACCTCGGCGTGCCCGCGGCGATCTTCGAGGCGGCGTCGGCCTCGTCGTCGCTCGACGAGGTCTTCCTGCGGCTCGAGGAGGCGGGGGTGATGATGCGCATCGACCGCTCGGTGACGCCGACGATGGCCAAGGCGCCGACCCTCGGCGAGTGGGAGCTCGAGCTCCTGCGGACCATCCAGGACGTCGTACGCCGTGGGCACCTGATGTCGGTGGCCCGCGGGCGGCTCTCCTTCCAGGACGGGACGTCCGTGCGGGTCGCCGACGACGCCGTCGTCGTGCACTGCGCGGCCGACGGCCTGAAGAACCCGCCGCTCCTGCCCGTCTGGCGTCCTGAGGACATCACGCTGCAGCCGGTGCGGGCGGGGTTCCCGTGCTTCGCGGCGGCGCTCACCGGCTACGTCGAGGCGACGCGGACGGACGACGAGGAGAAGAACCGCCTCTGCCCGCCGTCGCGCTTCGGCAACTCGCTCGCGCAGTGGGCCGACATGAACGTGCGCGGCACCCGCGCCTCATCGGCGTACTCGGCCGAGCCGGACATCAAGGAGTGGGCCGACGGGGTCGCCCTCAACCCCTCCCGGATCCCGCCCGACCACCCTCCGTCCGCTGCCCTCGACCTCGCGCGGGAGCGGCTGGCGGCGAGCACCGGGCCGGGGCTCGAGGCGCTGGAGCGCCTGGCCGCCGCTGGTTGAGCCTCGCTGGTCGAGGAGGTCGCGCAGCGACCGTCACGGCCTCGGTGGTTGAGGAGGGACGAAGTCCCGTCACGAAACCCGCCTGCCTCGGTCGCCGGCTCGAGGGGTCTCGTGACAGGCGCCAGGGCGCCTTCCTCGACCACCGGGTCTCGGTGGTTGAGGAGGGACGAAGTCCCGTCACGAAACCGCCCGCCGCGGTCGCCGGCTCGAGGGGGTCTCGTGACAGGCGCGCAGGCGCGCCTTCCTCGACCACCGGTGCCGGCGGACGCCGTCAGGCTTGCGCGTAGCCCTCGCGGTAGGTCGGGAGGGTCGGCGCCCAGCCCGTCGACCGCAACCGGGCGTTGGACAGCCGCTTGCCGTGACCCTGCTCCGGGTCGGCGGGCGGGGGAGCGGGTGCGCCGAGCTGGTCGGCCAGGAAGGCCGCCACGTCGCCCATCTGGGCGGGCTCGTCGTCGGTGCCGAGGTAGAGCCGCTCGGGCTGCTCGGCCATGGTCAGCAGGTGGACGACCGCGGCCGCGGCGTCGGTGCGGTGGATCCGGTTGGTCCAGCGGTGCGGGTCGTCGACCCTGCCCTCGCGGACCTTGTCGCGCATGCGGGTGCTGCTGCCGCCGTAGAGACCGGAGAGCCGGAGCACGCTGCCGTGCGGGATCCGCTCGTGGAACGCCTCCTCGGCCGCGACCAGCATCCGGCCCGGGCCGTCGCTCGGGGCCGCGGGACTGTCCTCGTCCTGCACCCCCGGCCGATCGGCGCTGCCGTGGACGGCGGTCGAGGAGACCAGGACCGCTCGCTCGGGGGCGACGACGAGAGCATCGAGCGCCCGCGCCATCCCGTCGACGTAGGTCGCCCGGTAGGACTCCTCGGTCCGTGGCCGGGCAGTGAGCGCGACGACCACCAGCCCGGGACGTACGTCGGACAGGTCGGGCGCCTCGCGCGACAGGTCCACCGACCGACCGACGAGCGGAGCCGGCACCAGGTCGGCGTTGCGGCGCAGGGCCAGCACGTCGTGGCCGAGGTCGGCCAGGCGCAGGCCGACCGCGGCGCCGAGGTCGCCGCAGCCGACGAGGAGCACTTCGGAGGTCACGGGCAGAACCTATCGACCGGACGCGCACGATCCATACCTCGGGAGCATCACTGGATTCAGAAACGGGCTTGGACAGGCATCGTCCGCGCTTCCTAGGTTGGTGAGCACCGCCACATACGACCGAAGGACGCAGCGTGACGAAGTACAGCCCCACCGAGCTTGTCGAGACCCTGGGCAGCGGCCTGCTGTCGTTCCCGGTGACCCACTTCGACGCCGACCTGCAGTTCGACGAGCCCGCCTACCGCTCGCACCTCGAGTGGCTCAGCGGCTACCCGGTGGCCGGCCTGTTCGCCGCCGGCGGCACGGGCGAGGGCTTCTCGCTCACCGCCGACGAGACCGACCGCGTGGTCCGCGCCGCGATCGCCGGTGCGGCCGGCAAGGTGCCCGTGCTGGCGCCCGCGACCGGCTCGACGGTCAACGCCGTGGCGCAGGTCCAGGCGGCCGAGAAGGCCGGTGCCGACGGCATCCTGCTGATGCCGCCGTACCTCACCGAGGCCGGCCAGCGCGGTCTCGTCGAGCACATCAGCGCGATCTGCGCGGCGACCAGCCTCGGCGTCATCTACTACTCGCGCGCCAACGCCGTCCTCGGCACCGACGCGCTCGAGCAGGCCTGCCAGCGCAACGCCAACCTCGTCGGCTTCAAGGACGGCGTCGGCTCGATCGAGCAGATGACGCGCACCTACGCCCAGCTCGGCGACCGCCTCGTCTACGTCGGCGGCCTGCCCACCGCCGAGGTCTTCGCGCTGCCGCTGCTCCAGCTCGGCGTGACGACCTACAGCTCGGCGATCTTCAACTTCGTGCCGCAGTTCGCGCTCGACTTCTACGACGCCGTGCGCCGCCAGGACCAGAAGACGGTCTACGCGATGCTCAACGACTTCGTCATCCCCTACACCAAGATCCGCGACCGCGAGTCCGGCTACGCCGTCTCGATCGTCAAGGCCGGCCTGGCCGCCGTGGGTCGCCCCGCCGGCCCGGTCCGTCCGCCGCTGTCCGACCTGCTCGACGCCGAGCGCGACGAGCTGCAGACCCTCGTGGACAAGGTGGCAGGCTCGAAGGCCTGACCACCCCACACCATCGACTCCGAAGGAACCCATGTCTGACCTCGCCACCTCGATCATCGCTGGCACCGACTCCGAGCAGCCCGACGTCGCAGCCGCCACCGCGGCCGCGGCCGAGGCGTTCGGCGCCTACCGCGCCACCTCCCCCGACGAGCGCAGCGCGTTCCTGGAGGCGGTCGCCGCGGAGATCGAGGCCGACAAGGACGCGATCATCGTCGAGGCGGTCCGCGAGAGCGGTCTGCCCGAGGGCCGCATCACCGGTGAGGTCGGACGTACGACGGGCCAGCTGCGGATGTTCGCCGGCGTCGTGGCGCAGGGCGACCACCAGGGCGTCCGGGTCGACCCGGCCATGCCGGACCGCACGCCGCTGCCCCGCGCCGACATCCGCCAGCGGATGGTGCCGCTCGGCCCGGTCGCCGTCTTCGGCGCGAGCAACTTCCCGCTCGCCTTCTCGACCGCGGGCGGCGACACCGCCTCGGCCCTCGCCGCCGGCTGCCCCGTCGTGGTCAAGGGCCACCCGGCCCACCCGGTCACCGGCACCCTGGTCGCTCGCGCCATCACGCGCGCCGTCGAGAGGTCCGGCCTCCCCGCCGGCACCTTCTCCTTCGTGCTCGGCGGCATCGAGACCGGCCAGGAGCTCGTCGCCGACCCGCGCATCGCTGCGGTCGGCTTCACCGGCTCCCGCGGCGGCGGCCTGGCCCTGGTCGCGGCCGCGGCCACCCGCGAGGTGCCGATCCCGGTCTACGCCGAGATGTCCTCGATCAACCCCGTCGTGGTCCTGCCCGGCGCCCTGGAGGGCGACGTCAGCGCCTTCGCGACGGCGTACGTCGGCAGCCTCACGCTGGGCTCCGGCCAGTTCTGCACCAACCCCGGGCTGCTCTTCCTCCCGTCGGGCGAGCAGGGCGACGCGTTCCTGCGCGCCGCCGGCGAGGCAGTCGCCGGCGCCACCGGCCAGACCATGCTGACCTCCGGCATCGCGGACGCCTACCGCTCCGGCACCGCCACGCTGCGGGACGTGACCGGCGTACGCGTCGTCGGGCAGGGCGCCGAGTCCGGCGACCTCGCCCCCGCGCCGCAGGTCGTCGAGACCACCGTGCTCGAGGGCCCGGTCACCGACGAGGTGTTCGGCGCCTCCGGCGTGGTCGTGCGCTTCGACGACGTGGCCGACCTGCTGCCCCGCCTCGAGGGCCTCGAGGGCCAGCTCACGGCGACGATCCACGCCGACCTCGACAGTGATGCCGACACCGAGGACGCCCGGGCCCTGCTGCCGACGCTCGAGACCAAGGCCGGCCGGATCCTGTTCAACGGCTGGCCGACCGGTGTCGAGGTGGGCCACGCGATGGTCCACGGCGGTCCGTTCCCGGCCACGTCCGACGCCCGCAGCACCAGCGTCGGCAGCCTGGCCATCGAGCGGTTCCAGCGGCCCGTCGCCTACCAGGACGTCCCGGCCGCCCTCCTGCCCGAGGCGCTCCGCGACGACAACCCGTGGGGGCTGCTGCGTCGCGTCGACGGAACCCTCGAACGATGACGGTGACCATCGCGGCCGTCGAGGTCGTGCCCGTCGCGGGCCACGACTCGATGCTGCTCAACCTCAGTGGCGCCCACGGTCCGTTCTTCACCCGCAACATCGCCATCGTCACCGACTCCGAGGGCCGGACCGGCCTCGGTGAGGTGCCCGGGGGCGAGGCGATCAGGTCGACCATCGAGGACGCGTCCGGCGTCCTCGTCGGTCAGCCGGTCGCGTCGTTCCGCTCCCTGCTGCGGGAGGTCGCTGCCCGCTTCGCCGACCGCGACTCCGGAGGCCGCGGACTGCAGACCTTCGACCTGCGCACCACGATCCACGCGGTCACCGCGCTCGAGTCGGCGCTGCTCGACCTCTCCGGCCAGGCGCTCGGCGTGCCGGTCGCGGAGCTCCTCGGCGACGGCCAGCAGCGCACGAGCGTCCCGATGCTGGGCTACCTCTTCTACGTCGGTGACCCCGACCGCACCGACCTCCCCTACGTCCGATCCCTCGACGGTCTGGACGACTGGGACGAGGTCCGTCGTGAGGAGGCGATGACCCCCGCCGCGGTCGTACGCCTCGCCGAGGCCGCGCAGGCCCGCTACGGCTTCACCGACTTCAAGCTCAAGGGCGGCGTGCTGCCCGGCGAGGAGGAGGTCGCCGCGGTCACGGCGCTGCACGAGCGCTTCCCCGATGCCCGCATCACGCTCGACCCCAACGGCGGCTGGCTGCTGGACGACGCGGTCCGCCTGCTGAAGGACGCGGGCGACGTGCTCGCCTACGCCGAGGACCCCTGCGGCGCCGAGGGTGGCTTCTCCGGTCGCGAGGTGATGGCGGAGTTCAAGCGCCGCACCGGCCTGCGCACCGCCACCAACATGGTCGCCACCGACTGGCGGCAGATGGCCGACGCCGTCCGCACCAACGCCGTCGACATCCCGCTCGCCGACCCGCACTTCTGGACGATGGCGGGCTCGGTCCGGGTCGCCCAGCTCTGCCACGACTTCGGCCTCACCTGGGGCTCGCACTCCAACAACCACTTCGACATCTCCCTGGCGATGTTCACCCAGGTCGGTGCGGCCGCACCGGGCGAGATCACCGCCCTCGACACCCACTGGATCTGGCAGGACGGGCAGGGCCTGACCACGGCGCCGCTGGAGATCCGCGACGGTGCGATCGAGGTGCCCACCACCCCGGGCCTCGGTGTCACGCTGGACCGCGACCGACTGGCCGAGGCCCACCAGCTCTACCTCGATCACGGCCTCGGTGCCCGTGACGACGCGGCCGCCATGCAGTACCTCGTGCCGGAGTGGAGCTTCGACCCGAAGCGCCCCTGCCTCGTCCGCTAGGGGTCCCCTGATGCCACTCGACCCCGACCTCGCCGCGTTCATCGCGGACGTCGAGGCCTCGCGCGGCCGCCCGGTCTGGGAGGTCACGATCCCCGAGGCGCGAGCCCAGATGCGGGCCCTCAGGGTCGACAGCGTGCGGCCCGAGGACGTCGTAGGGGTCGGGGTCGTGACGGACGAGGTCGCCGCCGACCTCCCGGTCCGGGTCTACCGTCCGGCCGAGGTCGACGGACCGGTCGCGACGGTCGTCTACTTCCACGGCGGCGGCTGGTTCCGCGGCGACCTCGACACCCACGACCAGGTCGTACGCCGACTCGTGCGCGACACGGGGGCGGTGTTCGTCAGCGTGGACTACCGCCTTGCTCCCGAGCACCCCTGGCCCGCGGCCACCCACGACGCGGTCGCGGCGATCCGCTGGGTCGCCGACCGGCTCGCGTCCTACGGCGGCTCCGACGTGCTCGCCGTGGCGGGCGACTCGGCCGGCGGCAACCTGGCGGCCATCGCCACCCAGGAGCTGCGCGGCGAGGTGCCGATCGCGGCCCAGCTGCTGATCTACCCCGCCACCGACCTGCTGGGCCACCACGGGTCGAGGGACGAGTTCGGCACGGGTCACCTGCTCACCGCGGCGATGGCCGACCACATCAACGTCCTCTACTTCTCCGGCGAGGAGCCCGCCCCTCGCGATCCGCGGCACTCACCGCTGCACGGCGACCTGACCGGCCTCCCGCCCGCGGTCGTCGCGACCGCCGAGTGCGACATCCTGCGCGACGAGGGGGATGCCTACGCCGCCGCGCTCGCTGCCGCCGGCGTACGCGTCGACGCGGTGTGCCACGACGGGATGATCCACGGCTTCATGGACCAGGGTCACGTCAGCCCGGCAGCCGCTGCCGCGACCCGCGACGTGAACCGCCGCTTCGCCCGGCTGCTCGCGAAGGCCATCGCCTTCGGTGGTTGAGGTGCGAGCGAAGCGAGCCTCGAAACCACGTCCTCCGGGTGAGCGGGGTTCGAGGCTCGTCGCTGGCGCTCCTCGCACCTCAACCAGCGAGGTGGGTCCTCGACGCGAGGAAGGCGTCGACCTCGGCGGCCGTCGGCGCGGACTCCGGTCCACGCCGCGTCACCTTGATCGCAGCGGCCGCGTTGGCGCGCCGGCAGCCCTCGACCCACGGCGTACCCGCGGCGACCTCGGCCAGCAGCGCGCCGGTGTGGGTGTCGCCGGCGCCGTTGGTGTCGACCGGCTTCTGCGGGTAGCCCGGGACGTCCGTGGTCCCGCCCGCCACGTGCACGGCGCAGCCCTCGGGGCCGTCGCGGACGATGGCGACCGCGTCCCCGCGGAGCAGCGGAGCCACCGCGGTGGTCAGCTCGGCGAGGTCGGAGGGCGGCTCCTCGCCGACCGCGCGGAGGATGCCCTCGGCCTCCTCGGCGTTGCTCGACCAGACGTCGGTGACCTCGAGCATCGCGGCCCGGACGTCCACCGGGAGGTCGGCGAACGCCGCCCCCGGGTCGAGCACGACGACCACGTCGGGGTGGAGCGTCGGCAGCCAGGCGAGCAGCGGGTCCCGCGTGCTGTCGAGGGCCAGCGAGAAGCCGGTGACGCAGACCAGGTCGCCGGCCACCGGTGCCGACGTGGCGAGCGACTCGACCGAGATGTGGCGCTCGGCGCCCAGCGTGGTGACGAACGTGCGCTCGGCGCTCGGCTCGACCATCACCACGCAGATGCCGGTGTCGAGGTCGGGCACCGGGGGAGCGGAGGCGCCGATGCCGTCGGCGGCGAGCGCGGCCCGGATCAGGTCGCCGTGCGGCCCGGTGCCGTGGGCGCCCGCGTGCACGCAGTCGGCGCCGAAGCGGGCGGCGGCGACGAGCACCGTCACGGCACCGCCGGCGTAGTCGGTCGCGGAGGAGGCCATCACGTTCTGGCCGCGGGCGGGGAGGTCGGGGACCTCGACGACCACGTCGACCAGGGCCTGGCCGGTGTGGATGACCCGGCTCACGCGAGCCCGCTCGCGAGCACCTCGTCGGTCGTGGCCAGGGTGATCTGCGGCGGGTAGAGCGCCATCACGTCCATGGCCGCCCGGTGGTTGTCGGGCGTGGACCCGGCACAGGCGTCGGACACGACGGTGATGGTCGCGCCGCCGTCGGCCGCGGCGAGAGCGGTCGAGATGACGCAGCAGTCGGTCGAGACGCCGGTCAGCACGAGGTGCGGGGTGGGGCCGGTGATCGCCTGCAGGGCATAGCCCCACTTGCCGAACGTCGGCAGCGAGACGCGCTGGCGGCCGATCCCGGCCAGCTCCGGCACGACCTCCAGCAGCGGGTCGCCCTCCGGCACGTCGGCGAACGGCCAGGCCTCCAGGTAGGCCTCCCAGCTCCCCCGCGGGTCGGCTGCCGGGACCCAGCGGGTGACCACCACGCGGTCACCGGCGGCGTCGGCGAGGCGGCGTACGGGATCGACGATGGCCGGGAACATCGGCGAGCCCCACTGGCTCGCGCTGTCGGCGAAGATGCGCTGCGGGTCGATGACGACCAGCCAGGCGTCGGGGTGCATGTGGTCAGCCTGTCAGATCGCTGCGCGGATGCGAGGTCGGTCTCTAGGGTCGTCCCATGAGCGAGCGCGTGGAGCACTACCAGCAGGTCGTCGAGGACATGTACGTCGAGTCGCTGACCGTCCTGGTCGTCGCGGGCGCCAGCGTCGCCGAGGTCAGGGCCGTGATCGCCGGCGACGCGGGCCTCGCTGACGGGCACGAGGTGGAGGACCACGAGCGCTCGAGCTACACGTTCTTCGAGGTCGACGGGGGAGTCCTGGCGATGGAGGACACCGGCTACGCCGATCCGACCGTCGAGGCCCTGACCCGGCTCTCGGAGGGTGGTCGCAGCGCGGCGGTGGTCGGCTCGAACATCCAGGGCCACGACCGCTTCGGGTGCGCGCGCGACGGCGTCCTGCTCTTCGACGACCCCGAGTACACCTTCGTCGAGGCCGACGACCTGTCCCGCGTGCCCGAGGAGCTGCGGGCGCTGTTCGACCTGGCGTGGGTGGACCTCGACAGCGACGAGGAGGACGACGAGGGCGAGCTCATCGCCTTCGCGGTCGGCCTGGCGATGGCCGAGCAGGTCACCGGGATCGTGCTGTCCGCCGACGACCTGGGCCGGGTCTGGCAGGACGAGACCCACGAGGTGCAGCCCGTCCGCACCCTGGCGTACGCCGTCGAGCTCGACGCACGGCGCGCCGCCGAGTAGGCCGCCCCACACCAGGACAGACGCCAGCGACCACCGGTCCCCCGACCGGTGGCCGCTGACGTGCCCGAGGTGAAGGAAGGGGTCTACTTCACCTCGGCCCGCAGGATCGCGCGCAGCCCGAGGGCGAGCGGGATCCAGAGCCAGAACAGCGTCGTGACGCCGAGCTGCAGCCAGTACTCCGACGTCAGGGACGAGTCGAAGAGGCGGGTGATGGCGTAGTTGACGTCCACCCACGGCTGCAGGTCGCGGAACCACCCCTGGAAGGCAGCCAGCGTGCTGAGCGCGCCGGGCAGCACGAAGGAGTAGACGAAGTAGCCGACGACCGCGGCCGGCGTGGAGCGGAAGAGCACGCCGAGCATGAAGCCGATCAGCATGCCGAGGATGTTGGCCAGCACGATGTAGGCGAACGACTGCACGCGTGATGTCCCACACGGCGTCGAGCCCGGTGATCGTCGAGCCGAGCACGTTGCCGATCGCGCCGATGCCGAGCGCGAGGGCCATCGAGACGGCACCGATGGCGAGGGTGACGAGGAGCTTGGCCGTGATCACGCGACCGCGCCAGGGGACGAGGGTGTAGGTCGTCAGCCCGGTGCGCTGGCTGTACTCACTGGTGATCGACAGGATCGCGATGATCGGCAGCACCACGGACAGCGGCATGCCGATGGCAGTCGCGAAGGTCTCCAGCGTGATCGCCTCGTCGGGCGCCCAGAGGATCACCGCGGCGGTCGCGAGGACCGACACGATGCCGACGCTCGCCATCAGCCAGAAGCCGGCGCGGGTGTCGAACATCTTGCGGAGCTCGACCTTCGTCAGCCGCGTCATCGGGATGGGCGTGATCGCCCGTTCCCGTCGTACGACGGCGACGTCGGAGGCCGGGGCGGGGACTGCGGTGGCGGTGGTCATGCTGCTGCTCCTTCGCGAGCGGTGTCGGCGGTGAGCTCGAGGAACATCTCCTCCAGGCCGGCGCCGTCGGCGGCGCGCAGCTCACGCAGGACGACGCCGGCACGGTGTGCCGTCTCGCCCACGAGCTCGGGTTCGGCGTCGACGCGCAGGCCGCCGTCGATCGGGGTGGTGACGACCGATGCCTCGTGCAGGGCACGGGCGAGGCGGTCGGGCTCGGCCGTGCGGACGAGGGTGCCGGCCGCGGCGAGCAGCTCGCTCTTGCTGCCCTGGGCCACGATCCGGCCCTGGCCGATGACGACGAGGTCGTCGGCGATGACCTCGATCTCGTGCAGCAGGTGCGAGGACAGCAGCACGGTGCCGCCGTCGTTGGCGAAGCCGCGCAGCAGGTCGCGCATCCAGCGGATGCCCGCCGGGTCGAGGCCGTTGGCCGGCTCGTCGAGGATGAGCACCTCGGGATCGCCGATCAGGGCGGTCGCCAGGCCCAGGCGCTGGCGCATGCCGAGGGAGTAGTCGCGCACCCGGCGTGAGGCCTCGGTGTCGGTGAGGCCGACGCGGGCCAGGGTCTCGGCGACCTGCGTCTTCGGCAGGCCCATCGTCTGCTGGGCGATGGTGAGGATCTCGCGGCCCGTACGCCCGGCGTGCTGCGCGGAGGCGTCCAGCAGGACACCGACCTCGAGGCCCGGGTTGACCAGGTCGCGGTAGTCGCGACCGGAGACGGTGACCCGGCCGGACGACGCCCGGGTGAGGCCGACGATGATGCGCATGGTGGTGGACTTGCCGGCCCCGTTGGGTCCGAGGAAGCCGGTGACGCGCCCGGTGGCGGCCGTGAAGGACACGTGGTCGACGGCCGTGAACGGGCCGTAGTGCTTGGTGAGTGACTCGACGCTGATCATGGGTCCCACCTTCGCGGCGGCGGCGGCCTGCGCGCATCGGGGACAGTGCCGAGAAGACCCCTGAGAGCAACCCTGAGAAACCCCTCAGCGGGGCGCTGGGGGAGGGGATTGAGCGGGGTTGGGTCCCACTTGGGACAATGGCCCGGTGAGCCAGCCCACCGAGCAACGTCCGCCCCAGGTCACCCTGGCGTCGGGCATCGTCATGTTCGCCTCGGTGATGGTCGTGCTCACCGCCTACGACCGGATCACGTCGCTGGGCTCGCTCGAGACCCAGCAGGCGATCCGCGACGTCCTCGCCGACGCGCCGTTCTCCTCGCTCGGCCTCGACGTCAACGGCGCCTCCGAGGCCCTCCGGATCAGCTGCATGGTCGCCGCGGCCGCGGCGTGCGCCACCGCGATCCTCGGCTGGTACGTCCGCAAGCCCGACCGCTCGGCCCGGCTCGCGCTCAGCCTCTTCGCCGTCGTCGTCTTCATCTCCGGGTTCCCCGCCGGCGGGCTGGCCGGATCCTTCGTCGCTGCCGGTGCGGCGATGCTGTGGATGCAGCCCGGTCGCGAGTGGTTCGCGACGGGCAGGTGGACGCCGCCGCCGTCCGCTGCGGAGAAGGACGCGCGGGACAGTGGCACCAAGGGTCGTACGCCGACAGGTCAGGGCGGCTCGGAGCAGCCGCCCAGCTGGCCGTCGACGCCTCCCTCGACGCCGCCCTCGGCGCCCCCGCCCGCGACGCGCCCCTTCGGCGAGCAGCCACCGTCCTCGCCGGCCAACCCCTACGGCCAGCCCTACCCGCAGGCTCAGGCCCCGCAGCCCGGTCCGCAGGCGCCGCCCGCGACCTGGCAGCAGCGCCAGCTGCTCCACGCCCGACCCGCCGCGATGATCGCGGCCTTCGTGATCACCGTCGTCACCGCCGGTGGGCTGCTGGCGATGTCCCTCATGTGGTTCGCGATCGCAGGCCTGTCGCCGGACTTCTTGATGAGCGTGCTCGAGGAGCAGCAGCCGCAGCTGATCGAGGACGGCCTGACCCTGTCGCAGCTGCGCGGCATGGTCTTCGCGCTGGCCGGCGGCGCCTTCGTGTGGGGTGGCGTGGCGCTGGTCCTGGCGGGCTTCGCGATGGCTCGCCGCGACTGGGCCCGGCGCGGCCTCATCGTCAGCGCCGCCTTCAGTGCCGGAGGCTGCTTCGCCCTCGTGCTCACCGCGCCCGTCATCGCGATCCCCGCGTTGGCCGCGGTCGCGACGGTCGTCTGCCTGCGTCGGGTCGAGGTCCGGCGCTGGTTCCGGCTCGACGCGACCTGAGGCCGGTCGAGGGGCCGACAGGCCGTGCGGCGGCAACCGTCGACATGGTCAAATGGGCCCATGAGTGAGACGCCCGGGCCGACCCACTCGCCCTACGGCGAGTCCGACCCCTACTCCCAGAGCACGCCCAGTCCCTACGGCCAGCCGCCGACGGGACAGCCCTACGGCTACGGCCAGCAGCCGTCCTACGGCCAGCCCCCCTACTCGCAGCAGCCCGACGCTGATCGCCGTCCCGGCACGGTGACCGCCGCTGCCTGGATCACGATGGTCCTGTCCGGGTCTCACCGGCCTCCTCCTCGCCTTCGTCGGACTGGCGATGATCGTCGCGCGCGACGAGTTCATCGCCGAGATGGAGAAGCAGCCGGACTACCAGAGCCTGGAGTTCGACCTGGACCAGGCCTACGGCGTCGGCGTGGTGCTCGTCCTCGCCCTGGCGGTGTGGGCGTTCGTCGCGGTCGTGCTGGGCATCTTCGTGCTACGTCGTTCGAGCGTCGCGCGGATCCTGCTCGTCATCTCGAGTGCCGTCGCGGCCGTCCTGGCGCTGATCAGCATCTTGAGCGTCGTGTCCGCGCTCTGGCTCGTCGCGGCGATCGCCGTCATCGTGATGCTCTTCGCCGGCGGCGCCGGCGACTGGTTCAAGCGCGTCAACGCCCAGCCCGGCGGTGGTTACGGCAGCGGTTACGGCGGTGGCTATCCGGCCGGCCCGACGGGCTACCCGGAGTCCTACGGCCAGCCCGGTGCCGACAGCCCGGCCAGCCCCTACGGCCAGCCCGGTGCCGACGACCAGACCAACCCCTACGGCCAGCAGCCGCCGACCCAGGGCAGCTCGGACTATCCGTCGAAGGACTACCCCGGACGCTGATCCGGATCAGGACCAGGGATCGGGATCAGCGGGCGAGGTCGACCGCCGCGAGTCGACGTACGCCCTCGCGGATGACGTCGCGCTCCTTGCAGAACGCCCACCGCACCAGCTGCCGGCCGGCCTCGGCGTCGTCGTAGAAACCCTGCGTGGGGATCGCGACCACCCCGGCCACCTCGGGCAGCGCCAGGCAGAACTCGCGCCCGTCCGGCCAGCCCAGGTGGGAGATGTCGGTGGTGGCGAAGTAGGTGCCCTCGGGCACGCGGGGGGTCAGCCCGGCGGCGGCGAGGCCCTCGCAGAGCAGGTCGCGCCTGGCCTGGAGGTCGCGGGCCAGCTCGCGGGGGAAGTCCGGCTCGTGGTCGAGCGCGTGCGCGACAGCCGGCTGCAGCGGTGAGCCGGAGGTGAAGGTGAGCCACTGCTTGGCCGCCAGCAGCGCCTGCACCAGGGGCGCGGGTCCGGTGGCCCACCCGACCTTCCAGCCGGTGAACGAGTAGGACTTCCCAGCGCTGGAGAGGGTCAGCGTGCGCTCCCACATCCCCGGCAGGGTCGCGATCGGGACGTGCCCCTCCGTGGAGGCTGCGTCGTCGAAGACCAGGTGCTCGTAGACCTCGTCGGTCACCACGATCACGTCGTGCTCGATCGCCAGGTCGGCGACGACCTGGAGCTCGTCGCGGGTCAGCACCGTCCCGGTGGGGTTGTGCGGGGTGTTGAGCAGGATGGCCCTGGTCCGGTCGGTGACCGCGGCCCGCAGGTCGTCGAGGTCGGGCCGGAAGTCCGGCGCCCGCAGCGTGACCGGGCGCCGGACGGCGCCGCACACGTCGAGCATGGCGACGTACGAGTCGTAGTAGGGCTCGAGCACGACCACCTCGTCGCCCGGGTCGACGATCCCGAGCAGTGCCGCGGCGATCGCCTCGGTGCATCCCGTGGTGACGACGACCTCGCGGTCGGGGTCGACGTCGAGGCCGTAGTGGCGCTGCTGGTGTCGCGCGATCGCCGCCCGCAGCGAGGGGATGCCGATGCCGGGGGCGTACTGGTTGGCGCCGCCCTCCAGTGCCGACTCCGCCGCCGCGATGACCGACGGCGGCCCGTCCACGTCCGGGAAGCCCTGGCCCAGGTTGATCGCGCCGGTCCGCACCGCGAGTGCCGACATCTCGCTGAAGACGGTGGGCGGGATGTGGGCGAGGCGGCGGGCGGGCAGCGACATGCTCCGAGGCTAGTGGGAGAGGCCAGTTGGCCCGGTGTGCGGCAGACTCGGGGCATGGCCGACCCGACCGCGCGCGCCCGCTGGCTGACGCGGGTGGGGGTGGTCCTGGTGGTCGCGGGGCTCGCCCTCGGGGCCTACGTCGCCTGGCAGGTGTGGGGCACCAACGTCGTCTCCCAGCGGACCCACCGCGCCCTGGTCGAGGACGTCGAGCGGGCCTGGGCCCGCGAGGACGACGCGGGCGACGACAAGGCGGGTGACGAGGCGGTCGAGACCGACCAGGGCACGGTGTCGGCGATCGTCCGGATCCCGCGCTTCGGCGAGGACTACGCCGTACCCCTGCTCGAGGGCACCACTGACGAGGTGCTGGCCGCAGGGTTCGGGCGCTTCAGCGCGGGCGCCCGTCCGGGTGCGAAGGGCAACTTCTCACTGGCCGCGCACCGGATCACCCACGGGGAGCCGCTGCGGCGGATGCCCGACCTGGCGGCCGGGGACGAGGTCGTGGTCGAGACCCGGAAGTGGACCTACACCTACGTCCTCGACACCGACGGGGACGCGCTCACGGTGCCGTTCACCGCGGGCTGGGTGCTCGGCGCGGTCCCGGAGAATCCCTCCGGCGGGGTGCAGCCCGCGCAGGAGCCCGGCCAGCGACTGATCACGCTCACCACCTGCTCGGAGCTCTTCCACACCGACGACCGGCTGGTGGCCTTCGGCCACCTGTCGTCGAAGGAGCCGACCGGACGCTGAGACGAGTGACCCCCGGACCTCGCTAGGCTGCTCCGCGTGGTTGACGAGACGCTCGCACGCGACATCGACGCGGTCTGCCGCCTGACCGGTGAGTTCACCCTCCGGTCCGGCCAGGTCGCCGACACCTACTTCGACAAGTACCTCTTCGAGAGCCAGCCGGCGCTGCTGGACCGGGTCGCCACCCGGATGCTCGACCTGCTGCCCGAGGACACCGAGCTGCTCGGCGGCCTCGAGCTCGGTGGCATCCCGATCGCCACGATGGTGTCGGCGAAGACCGGCCTCCCGGCGCTCTTCGTGCGGAAGAAGGCCAAGGACTACGGCACCTGCAAGCTCGCCGAGGGCCCGGAGGTCGCCGGCCGCCGGATCACGATCATCGAGGACGTGATCACCACCGGTGGCGCCGTACGGGACGCCACGCGGGCACTCCGCGACGCCGGCGCGATCGTCGAGGTCGTGGTGTGCGCGATCGACCGGTCGCCGGCCGACGAGAACCCCCTCGCCGACGTGGGCCTGGAGGTCCGTTCGGTCCTCACCCGCGCCGACCTGGACGCCGTCCACGGCTGATCCCGGCCGGGGCCGGACGGAGCGACGTCAGTCGACGTCGCGACCGCTGATGTCGCGGTCGGGTCCGCCGTCGTGGGGGCCGATCTCGGCGCCGGGTGCGTTGGTGCGCTTGTGCCGCCACCACTCGATCGCGATCGGGATCACCGAGAACGCCAGGATCACGATGACCAGCTTGTCGATCTGCTCGCCCAGCGACGGGAAGGCGTCGCCGAGGAAGAAGCCGAGCAGGGTGATCGAGATGACCCACGCCACCGCACCCACCAGGCTCCACAGGAAGAACCGGTGCCGCTCCATCCTCGTCACGCCTGCCACCACGGTGATGTAGGTCCGCACGAAGGGGACGAAGCGGCCGATGACCAGGGCCTTGCTGCCGTGGTGGTCGAAGAACTCCGTGGTCTGGTCGAAGTACTTGCGCTTGATGATGCGGCCGTCGCGCTCGTAGAGCGGGGGACCGATCCTGCGACCGATCTCGTAGCCGACCACGTTGCCGAGGAAGGCGGCGCCGACGAGCGCTGCCATCACCACGAGCAGCTCCACGAAGGCCGGGCCGGGGATCAGGTCGAGCTGCTCGGTCGCGATGAAGAGACCGAGCGCGAACAGCAGCGTGTCGCCGGGCAGGATCGGGAAGAACAGCCCGCACTCGATGAAGACGATGACCAGGCTGATCCAGAACAGCTCGGTGCCGAACCGGTCCAGCAGCCAGATGGGATCCATCCACTCGATGCCCAGCAGGAGGGGTGTCACGATGCCGGACGGGTCGAGGACGCTCACGCGCGTCACCCTAACCAGCGTTCCCTAGTGTTCTCGCATGCACGAGGACGAGCGGGCGCCCTACGACCCGATGCCGCACGGTCCGCCCGAGGTGGGGGTCGGGCCGTGGCAGGGGCCGTGGCCCGACGGTGGTCACTGGGACGCCGACCTGCTCCGGGACGGTGACCGCCGCAACGTCGTCGACCGCTACCGCTACTGGACCCTCGAGGCGATCGTCGCCGACCTCGACACCCGGCGGCACGGCTTCCACGTCGCGATCGAGAACTGGCAGCACGACTTCAACATCGGCACGATCGTGCGCACCGCCAATGCCTTCCTCGCCGCCGAGGTCCACATCGTCGGCAAGCGCCGGTGGAACCGCCGTGGGGCGATGGTGACCGACCGCTACCAGCACGTCCGGCACCACCCGGACGCCGCCGGCCTGGCGGCCTACCTGCACGCGTTGCCCGAGGAAGCGGGTGGGCCGGTGCGGCTGCTGGGCATCGACAACCTGCCCGGCTCCGCGCACCTGGAGACGATGGACCTGCCCCGGCGCGTGTGCTTCCTGTTCGGCCAGGAGGGCCCGGGGTTGTCGGAGTCGGCGCGACAGGTCTGCGACGGCACCTTCTCGATCGCCCAGTTCGGGTCGACGCGCTCGATCAACGCGAGCTCGGCCGCCGCGATCGCGATGCACAGCTGGGTGCGGGCCTACGCCGACCTCGCCGGCGACGGGGCCTGGCGCGGGTAGCGGCAGGGCAGCCCCGAGGCCCGGGGCGTCCCCTATGCGCCCCGGACCTCGCCTCCCAAGCTCCTCTAGCGGCGCGTCTTGGAGTAGCAGATCAGCGCGCGGTCGCCGGCCTTCCAGGCCGCCTTCGACGGCCACCCGAAACGGAAGGACCGCGACGTCACGGCGGTGCGGCAGCGCTGGGTGCCGATGCGCTTCCACGACTTCTCGTTCGGGAACTTCTTGCCACCGATCTTGATCGCGGCCGTCGCGCGGAAGGTGTGCTTCTGCGAGCAGGCAGTGAGGCGGAAGTCGCGGCCCACCAGGCACCGCGACACCTCCTTCGCGAAGGGGTACTTGCCCACCTCCAGCTTGCTCGGCAGCGGCTGCAGGTCGTCGGTGCCACCGAGGACGAGGTCGCACCTGAGCCATCGCGCGCCCGCGGCCTGCTGCTCGGCCGTGGGGCCGAAGTAGCCGATGTTGTAGGCGGTCAGCCGGGTGCCGAGCTTGCTGGCGCCGAGCGCCTTGCGCTGCGCCGGGAAGCAGGACTTCAGGGCGAACGTCTCCAGCCCCTTGGCGTCGTAGGCCAGGTCGTCGGGCAGCTGGACCACCGCGACGATCGTCGAGGTGTGCGCACCAGCGCAGTCGACCGGCGCCTCCGCGTTGGACGGTGACTCGAGCTCCTCCCCGCTCATGTCGAAGCACTGACCCACGAGCGGGGCCTGGTAGGTCGGGTCGGCGGCGCTGGCCGAGGGAGAGCCGGCAGTGAGGGCGGCTGCGATGAGCGCGGTGACGGCCGCGCCCGCTCCGAGTCGTCGTGTCATGGACGTCAACGTATGCCTGACGTCGGGCCCGATACCAGACCCGTGCGGGTGCGTGTCCCTGCCGTCACCCTCGCCGCTGCGGCGCGAGCACCGACTCCAGCGTCACCAGGCCGCGGCTGCTGTGGCTCTTGACGGTGCCCTCGGTGATGCCCAGCTCGACAGCGGTCTCGCGCACGGACAGCCCCAGCCAGTGACGCAGCACCACCACCTTGCGCTGCTGCGCGGGCAGCGACTGCAGTGCGTCGAAGAGGGCGGACCGCTCCTCGACCGCGGTCGGCTCGGCGCCCGGCAGGTCGGGGAGCTGGTCGCTGGGTCGTTCGCGGCGCCACGGCCGCCGGGACTCGTCGATGTTGGCCCGCACCATGATCTGGCGGACGTAGGCCTCCTCGCCGCCGCGGTTGCGGATCCGCGGCCACGCGACGTAGAGCTTGGTCAGCGCGGTCTGCAGCAGGTCGTCGGCGCGGTGCCAGTCGCCGCACAGCGCGTACGCGATCCGGCGCAGGTGTGCCTGCCTCGCCGCGACGAAGTCGGTGAACTCGGCGTCGCGCTCGGCCCCTCTCACCGCATGCCCTGACCGGAGGCGTACTGCTGGCGCGCCCAGCCGATGAATGCCGACAGGGAGTCGAAGCGACCTGGTCCCGAGATGACGTCGAGGGTGCCGTCGAGCACGCGCCAGGCCGCCACCCGGGACTCGCCGTCCACGAGCAGCCGGACCGCTCCGGTCCGGTCGGACTCCTGGGCGAAGCCCTCGCCGAGGTCCACGTCGGCCCGGGTCTCGACGACGACGATGCCGGGCCGGGTCGACTCGACCTCGCCGTCCTTCGTCAGCCGGAGCCAGGCCTGCGGATCGGCCGATCCGGAGGACGAGATCACGCCGTTCGCGGAGTCGAGGGTGGCCTGGCTCTGGACCTGCCCGGCGAGCCAGCCCTCGAAGTCGCCGGTCGCGGTGTTGTACGTCGACGAGCTGCTGTCGTCGCCGAAGCGGGCGATCAACGCGTAGTGCTCGCGACCCTTGAACATCAGGCGGAGGGCGATCGACGTGCCCTGGGCGGGCGTGTAGCCCATCGGGTTCGAGACCCGCTCGAGGATCGGACCCGCGGTGGGTGCGAGCGCCAGCCCGTCGGCGGTGAGCACGGCGGGGCTGCTGCCGAAGTCGGCCTCCCGGTCGGCGGCGGCGTTGGCCAGCTCGCGGAGCTTCTCGAGCTCGCGCTCCCGCTTCCGCTCCGCCAGCGTCGGTCCCCCGCCGGAGTCGGAGGCCCGCTCCGGGGCGGGCCCGTTGGTCGCCACGGGTGCGTCGGAGCGAGGAGCAGCCCCGGGACTGGCCGCCCACGCCGCGCTGCCGCCGACCGCGACGGTCGCGGCCACCACGACGGCGGCGACCCGGCGACGGCGTACGGCGCGACGGCCGGACGCCACGTAGCGGCCCACGTCCAGGTCCTCGCCGTTGCCGAACGAGCGGTCGAGCTCGCTCTGCCAGTCGATCTCGGTGTCCATGCTGGTTCCTTCCCCCGTGGTGAGCCTTGCACCGGTGGAGACGGAGCGCGAGACAGGTCGGTTGTCACGTGGTGAGACGAGCGATCACGAAGATCGAGACTCGTCGGTAGCCACTAGGGTTGTCAGCGCCTGTTGGTCCGCTTCAGAGGAGATCTCCCGATGCCCATCGCCACCCCCGAGGTGTACGCGCAGATGCTGGACGCCGCGAAGGCCAAGTCCTTCGCCTACCCGGCCATCAACGTGTCGTCCTCCCAGACCCTCAACGCCGCGCTCAAGGGCTTCGCCGATGCCGGCTCCGACGGCATCATCCAGGTCTCGACCGGTGGCGCGGAATACCTCTCCGGCCCGTCCGTGAAGGACATGGTCTCCGGCTCGGTGGCGTTCGCCGCCTACGCCGCCGAGGTCGCGAAGAACTACCCCGTCAACATCGCGCTGCACACCGACCACTGCCCCAAGGACAAGCTCGACGGCTTCGTCCGCCCGCTGCTCGACATCTCCGCCGAGCGCGTGGCCCGCGGCGAGCTGCCGCTGTTCCAGTCGCACATGTGGGACGGCTCGGCCGTGCCGATGGGCGAGAACCTCGAGATCGCCGAGGAGCTGCTCGCCAAGTGCGCGGCGGCCCAGATCGTCCTCGAGATCGAGGTGGGAGTCGTCGGTGGCGAGGAGGACGGCGTCGCCAACGAGATCAACGACCAGCTCTACACGACCCCCGAGGACGCCATCGCCACGATCAAGGCGCTCGGCGCCGGCGAGCGCGGTCGCTACATGACGGCCCTGACCTTCGGCAACGTGCACGGCGTCTACAAGCCGGGCAACGTCAAGCTCCGCCCGGAGATCCTCAAGGCGGCGCAGGAGGCAGCGGCCTCCGAGCTCGGCCTCGGCAGCCGACGCCCGGCCCTTCGACCTCGTCTTCCACGGCGGCTCCGGCTCGACCGCGCAGGAGATCAGCGACGCGGTCGACTACGGCGTGGTGAAGATGAACGTCGACACCGACACCCAGTACGCCTTCACCCGTCCCGTCGCGGCCCACATGTTCGCCAACTACGACGGCGTGCTGAAGGTCGACGGCGAGGTCGGCAACAAGAAGCTCTACGACCCCCGCGCCTGGGGCAAGGCGGGCGAGGCCGGCATGGCGGCCCGCATCGTCGAGGCGTGCGAGAACCTCCGCTCCGCCGGCACGTCACTGACGAGCTGACACCCCGTGGGCGGTGAGTGAGCCACATTCCGGACGGTCGGAATGTGGCTGCGCCACCGCCCACCGGCGCGTCGTACGCCGACACGCACCCGAGCGGTGAGTGGGCCACATCCTCACCTCGAGGAATGTGGCCCACTCACCGCTGCGCGGGAGCGCTCAGACCGCTGGCGTCGCGGCCGGAGGCTGGGCCGCGGCCGGAGCCTCGGCCGGGGCCCTGCCTCGGCCACCGGAGCGGGCGCGAAGTGCTGGGGACGCTCGAAGAAGACCACGGCCACGACGCCGATGACGAGCACCGCGGGCAGCAGGAACATCGCCTGTGACATGGCCGTGCTGAAGGCGTCGTGGACGACGGCCGGCAGGGTGCCGCCGAGCGACGCCTCGCCCGCGCCGCCTCCGGCGAGGCCGTTGGCCGAGAGCCGGCTGTCGATGAGCACGGCGATCGCGGCCGCGCCGACGACGGAGCCGATCTGACGGTTGGCGTTGTAGATGCCGGCGCCCGCGCCGGCCTGGTGCAGCGGCAGGTTGCGGTTGGCGGTCGTGGTCAGCGGTGCCCACACGAACGAGCTGCCGACGCCGAGCAGCGCCATCGCGCCCAGGATCTGCCACAACGGGGTGTCGGCCGCGATCACCGACGCCAGCAGCAGCAGCGAGATCGCCAGCACCGTGAGTCCGGCCCCGGCGAGGATCCGCGGGTGGACGCGGTCGGTGAGGCGGCCGGCGACCGGTGCGAGCAGGATCGACGCCACTGCCATCGGCGCGAGGAGGAGTCCGGCCTGGGTCGGGGAGTCGCCGCGGACCAGCTGCGCCCAGAGCATCAGCGGGAAGCCCATCGAGGCGAAGACGAAGCCGACGCTCGCGATCGCGACGTTGGCCAGCGAGAAGTTGCGGTCGCGGAACAGCGACAGCGGCATCAGCGGCTCGCGCGTGTTCTTCGCCTGCCACCACACGAAGACGGCGCCGACCACGAGCCCGCCGACGATCATCGCGATGATCGTGGGCGACCAGTCGAGGGCGTGGCCCTCCTGGATGCCGAAGACCAGCAGCAGGAGGGCGGCACCGCTGAGCACCACGCCCAGCCAGTCGAACGCGTGGTCGTTGACCTCGAGCGTCGGGACCAGGCGCCAGGCCAGCCAGAAGCCGACGATGCCGATCGGGATGTTGATGAAGAAGATCCACTCCCACCCGGCGAGGTCGACCAGCACGCCACCGAGGATCGGTCCGACGAGCGTGGCGACGCCCGCGGTGGCACCCCACAGGCTCATCGCCGATCCGCGGCTCTCGCGCGGGAAGATGCGGGTGATGACCGACATGGTCTGCGGGGCGACCGCGGCCGCGCCGAAGCCCTGCGCCACGCGTGCGGCCACCAGCATCCAGATGCTGCCGGAGAGCACGAAGGACAGCCCGCACCACAGCGAGGCCACCGTGAAGACGACGAGGCCGCCGAGATACATCTTCTTGGGACCGATCCGGTCACCCAGCCGCCCGGTGATCAGGATCGGGACGGCGTAGGCGAGGAGGTAGGCGCTCGTCACCCAGATCACGTCGTTGACCGTGGCGCCGTTCGGCGCGTAGGTCTCGAGGATCGCGGGCGTCGCGACCGACACGATCGTCATGTCGACGAGGATCATGAAGAACCCGACGCACAGGGCTCCCAGTGCGGGCCACGGACGGACCTCGCGATCGGCGGTCGGGTCAGTGCGGTGGGTCGTGGTCACAGTGCCAGTGAACACCCGACGACCGACATCGATTCCCTGCGCTCCCACCGACGGGTGGGTGAGGCAGGTCCTCAGCCTCGAGGACCTGCCTCACCCACCGCTTCGAGGGCGTACGACGTCAGCGCGCCGGAGCGTTGCCCGCGATGTCGTCCGGGTCGGCGTAGGGCTCGTCGTGCGGCCCGTGCTCGGTGAGGTCCTTCTGCACGCGCGGGTCGTCCGCGTCGGCGAAGTAGTCGAACGGGATCGTCTCGTCCTTGCCGTTGGAGACCTTCATGGCGTTGAGGATCGCGCTCAGCACGACGCTCACCACGAGGTTGAGGCAGAAGGCCGTCATGGCGATGTAGCCCATCTGCTCGATCCCCGGCATCAGGGCCAGCGAGCCGCCGAAGTGGTTGCCGGTGACGGGGTTGACGACCTGGTAGGCCTCGACCGTGCCGTAGACCATCGCGACCGCCCAGCCGGCGAGCAGCGCCCAGCGGTGGAACCACCGGGTGAAGAGGCTGAACACGACCGCGGGGAAGGTCTGGAGGATCCAGATCCCGCCGAGCAGCTGGAAGTTGATCGCGTTCTGCTT
This sequence comes from uncultured Actinomycetota bacterium, assembly GCA_963750445.1. Classification (GTDB taxonomy): domain Bacteria; phylum Actinomycetota; class Actinomycetes; order Propionibacteriales; family Nocardioidaceae; genus Nocardioides. The sequence goes on from CAVVQR010000002.1 coordinate 244,556, forward strand.
GTCGAGGGTGAGCACGAAGACCAGCGCGAACGCCTTGACGAGCAACGACATCAGCTTGGAGACCTTCGCCTCCTGCTTCGGGGTGGCGTCGGGCTTGAGCCACTCCTTGTAGATGTTGCGGCTGAACGTGTTGGCCGCCGCGATGGACATGATCGCTGCGGGCACCAGCGCACCGATCGCGATGGCCGCGAAGGCGACGCCTGCGAACCAGGCCGGGAACATGTCCTCGAACAGCTGCGGGATGACCAGCTGCGCGTTGGCCTCGCCGTCGAGGCCGATCGGCTTGGTGCCGGCGGCGATGGCCACCCAGCCGAGCAGGGCCAGCAGGCCGAGCACGAAGGAGTACGCCGGCAGGATCGCGGCGTTGCGGCGGATCGTGTTGCGGCTGTTGGACGACAGCGACGCGGTCACCGAGTGCGGGTACATGAAGAGCGCCATCGCCGAGCCGAGCGCGAGGGTGGCGTAGGCCCAGCCCTGGCCGACACCCGGGAGGAACGCGCCCGTCGGCTTGCCGGTGGCCTCGTTGACCGTCGCCATCTTCTCCTGCGCGGAGCCGAAGATGTTGTCCCAGCCGCCGACCTGTCCGGGGAGGTAGATCACCGCGACGATGATCACGAGGTAGATCAGGATGTCCTTGACGAAGGCGATCACCGCCGGGGCCCGCAGGCCGCTGGAGTAGGTGAAGGCCGCCAGCACGGCGAAGGCGATGAAGAGCGGCGCGTCCTTGGCGATGATGTTGTCGCCGCCACCGACCCCGGCCACCTCGAGCACGGCCTGGATGCCGACGAGCTGGAGCGCGATGTAGGGCATCGTCGCGACGAAGCCGGTCACCGCGACGGCCAGCGAGAGGCCGCGGCTGTCGTAGCGCCCGCGGACGAAGTCGGCGGTGGTGACGTAGCCGTGGCGGTGGCTGACCGACCACAGCCGCGCCATGAAGATGAAGATGATCGGGTAGAGCACGATCGTGTAGGGCACCGCGAAGAAGCCCGCGACCGCACCCGTGGCGAACATCGCGGCCGGCACGGCCACGAAGGTGTAGGCGGTGTAGAGGTCGCCGCCGAGGAGGAACCACGTGATCCAGGTGCCGAACTTGCGCCCACCCAGTCCCCACTCGTCGAGGGACTCGAGCGACTCGCCACGCTGGAACCGCGAGGCCATGAACCCGGCCACGGTGACCATCAGGAACAGCACGATCAGCACCGCCAGCGCGACACCGTTGACGCCGGTGCCCGTGGCCATGACCGACACCTGCGGCGTCATCGGTCCTCACCCACCTTGTGCGTGGTCCGGCCGCGCGCCGACAGGGTCAGCCTGTAGGCGGTCCAGGTCAGGGCCGAGCAGATGAAGACCCAGAGGAACTGGTACCAGAAGAAGAACGGGAAGCCGAAGAGCTCCGGGTCCGCCTTGGCGTAGCTCGGCACCCAGAGCAGGGCCACGATCGGGATCACGAGCAGGACGGCGGCGAGCGCCATCTTGCCCTTGTCGGTGGGGGGCACGTCCGGTTCGGGGCGCGGCTGTGGAGGGTTCCCGGGAGTCATGGCGGGCACGTTACCCCGATGTGAGGGCCGTCACCCCCGGTGGATCAGCCGAGCAGCTCGTCGGCCGCCGTCGCGCTGGAGTCGCGCAGGAAGGACGAGCAGCGGTCCCACTCCTCGGTCTCGCCGATGGCGCGCGCGGAGAGGGCGAGGAGGGCGAGCGAGCGGAGGAAGCCGCGGTTGGGCTCGTGCTCCCACGGCACCGGGCCGTGGCCCTTCCAGCCGTTGCGGCGCAGGTTGTCGAGCGAGCGGTGGTAGCCGACGCGGGAGTAGGCGTAGACGGTCACGTCGTCGGCACCGGCCTCCTTGGCCTCGCCCGCGAGTGCGGCCCACGCGGCCGGCGACGCCGGGTGACGGCGTACGACGGCAGCCGGGGCGTCGCCGCCGGCGAGCTCCGCATCGGCGGGGTCGGCGGGCAGGTGGGTGGGCGGGGGACCGGCCATCAGGTCGCCGCCGAGGAAACCGGAGGTCATGGCCCAACCCTAGGCGCCGAGGAGCCGGCGTACCTTCTCCGGGCCCAGGGCCAGCACCAGGGTCGGCAGGCGCGGACCGCGGTCGGCGTCGACGAGCAGGTTGTAGAGCAGCCGGAAGAAGTCCTTCTGGTCGGCCTTCACCTGGTCGGTCGGGGCGTCCTCGAAGCCGAGCCCGCGCGCCACCTTGGGCACGCCGTAGACGACGGCGGTGACCGCGTCGAGGTCGGACTCGGTCGGCAGGCGGTCGAGGAAGATCCGCAGCCACAGCTCCTCGTCCTCGCTCAGCGAGGCGAGCCGCTCGGCGTCGGGCGCCTCACGGACGGTCGTGCGCTCCTCGGCGGGCACGTGCTCGACGGTCCACTGCGTCGCCCTGGACAGCCGCGGCTCGAGGTCGTCGACCGAGTCGTGCGGGAAGCCGAGGTCGGCGATCACCGAGCTCATCAGCTCGGTCGACCCGGCGGTCACGTCGGCCACCGACGACAGCGTGCGGAACGGTACGACGACGCGCGGGGTCGGCAGCGGCCCCGAGGAGACGGCGGCGGCACGGTGCCAGGCGAGCGCCGCGACGTCGGCCTTCGCGGGGTCGGCGGCCTTGCGGCCCAGTGCGTCCCACTCGTCGTAGAGCCGCACGACGGCCGGGCCGAAGTCGATGTCGAAGGCCTGCGTCGGCGCGCGGCGGACGTAGAGCCAGCGCAGCATCGGCGCCTCGAGGACCCGCAGCGCGTCGATCGCGGTGGGCACCCCGCCGGCCGACGACGACATCTTCTGCACGCCCGCGAAACCGACGAACGCGTAGATCACCCGGGCGGGCGCGCGCCAGTCGAAGATCGAGGAGACCAGCTCGGTGCCGACCGTGTAGGACGACCCGGGGGTCATGTGGTCGCGGCCTGCAGGCTCGAAGTTGACCTTCTCGAACGCCCACCGCATGGGCCAGTCCACCTTCCACACGAGCTTGCCGTCGGTGTCGGTCGACAGGTCGGTCGTGCCCGTGAACCCGCAGGAGGAGCACGTGTAGGACAGGGTCGTGGTCGCGTCGTCGTAGGCCGTGGTGGTGACGGTGTCGCGGCCGCACTCGCGGCAGAACGGCCGGTAGGGGAAGCGGGCGATCGCGTCGCCCGCGGCTGCCTCGTCGTTCTGGTCGTCCTCGTTGGCCACCGAGTCCGCCAGGTCGGCGGCCTCCTGCGCGGAGGCGTCCTCGGCCGGGGCGACCTTCCGGGTGCGGTGCTGGGCGAGCGTCGCCTCGATCTCGTCGCGACGCGAGACCGCCAGGAGGACCTGGTCGCGATAGGCGCCCGAGGTGTACATCTGCGTCTGGGAGATCTCCTCCATCTCGACACCGAGGTCGCGCAGCGCCTCCTGCAGCGGGGCCTTGAAGTGCTCGGCCCAGGAGGGGTGGCACTCCCACGGGTCGGGGACCGCGGTCAGCGGCCGCCCGATGTGCTCGGACCACTCGGCCGGCACGCCGACCGGCACCTTGCGGAAGCGGTCGAAGTCGTCCCAGCTGTGCAGGTGGCGCACCGGGACGCCGCGCCGGCGGAGCTCCTCGGCCACGAAGTGCGGGGTGATGAACTCGCGCAGGTTGCCCAGGTGGATCGGGCCGCTGGGGGAGGCGCCGGAGGCGACCGTCACGAGGTTGCCCTCGCCGGCGTGGCGTACGGCATCGTCCGCCGCACGCGTCACCCAGTCGATCGGATCGCCTTGCCGTCCACCTCGTGCCATGCCGGCAAGGCTATCGGTGGGCCGGAGGGCGACGGGACGTGGGCGTCGTGGCGCGGACCGGCGTCGGAGCCGTCCCCCGCGGCGGCTCCGACGCCACCACCCGGCACGTGCTTGCACACCGATCCGGCGCAGTCACCCCCGCGTCCGCGCGGATCATCCGAGTGGTCGGCAGCATCATGCCAGTCGACCGGGCCTCTCGGGTGGCTCGACGCGGCCATTGGCACTAAGATGCCACATGTGAGCGAGTCGGAGGACGTATCCGGCCACACCCTCGTGGAGAACCTCTACCTCCAGGCCCTTCCCGGATCAGGGCAGACCGTCGAGCAGGTGGCCGCCACCCTGCTGGTCAGGCCCGACGTGTTCCTCGAGCAGATGCGCCCCCTGATCGAGCTCGGCATCGTGTCGGTCGAGCAGGGCGTCCTGCAGGTGGACGACCCGATGACCGCCACCCGCCGGGCGTTGGCTGCGCGAGCCGACGACCTCGCGCGGTCCAGCCTCGAGATCGCCCGGCTGGTCGACGTGATCCCGCTGCTGGGCGAGTCCCGTGGCTCGCGGCTGCCCACCGACGAGTCGATCGACGGCGACATCTCGGGGGAGGGCGACGTGCCGGCGCTCATCACCAGCTGGATCGGCGAGAAGCGAGGCGACCTGTCCTTCCTGAGGCCGGACCAGTGGCGCTTCCCCAGCGAGTCGGAGATGTCGGTCGCCGTCGGCAACGCGGTCCGCGAGGGCCGCCGGGTCCGGGCGATCTACCCGGCGCGCGCGCTGACCGAGGCACCCGAGATGCTCCGCAAGCGCGCCGAGATCGGTGAGGAGATCGCGCGTGGTGCCGAGCGTGCTCACCCGGATGGTCGTGGTCGGTCCCCGCCGGGCGATCCTGCCCGAGCCCCTCGGAGTCGGGTCGGACCGGCGCGCGGTGATCCGTCAGCCGTCGATCGTCGGGATGCTGCAGGCCTACTTCGACGAGCTCTGGGAGTCCGCGACCAAGCTCGAGGCGACGGACGACCAGCTGGGCCTGGACCGGCGCCGGCTGCTCCTCACCGAGCTCGCCGACGGCGTCAAGGACGAGCAGATCGCCCGCAACCTCGACATGAGCCTGCGCACGGTGCGCCGCCGGGTCGCGGCGCTGATGACCGAGCTCGGGGTCGACACCCGCTTCCAGGCCGGCGTCGAAGCGGTCAGGCGCGGCTGGCTCTGAGGGTGCCTCAGGGCAGGATCATGGAGTACGCCGCCGGCTCGAGGCGCCAGCTGCGGCTGCGCTCGGGCCCGGAGATCTCACCGTCCGCCGACAGCCAGAACTCGTCGCCGCTGACCTTCACCGTGCTGCCGCGCAGCGCGACGACGTCGTCGCGCTCCTGGTGCCGGCCCCGGCTGAGCCGCGGCGACGTAGCCGAGCTTGGCCATCGGCGTCACGGCCCGGCTGACCATCACGTCGAGCTGGCCGTCCTCGGTGTCGGCGTCGGGGTTGAGCTCGGTGCCGCCGCCGACGTTGCCGCCGTTGCCGATCGCGACCATCAGGACCGGGCGGTTCACGTCGTTGACGACCGTGCCGTCGAGCTCGACGCGCAGTCGCCAGCTCGGCGGGTGGAAGGCCGACAGCAGGGCACCGATCGGGTAGCCCAGCTTGCCGAGGTTGACCTTGCCGACCCCGACCGAGCCGAGGCGGCTCTTCCACTTGTGACCCTTGCGGCTGGCCTGGGCGCCGACGCCGACGTGGACGTTGTTGACCACGATGCTGCCGGTCTCGTCGACGATCAGGTCGACCTTGCGGGCCTCGCCGGTGAGCACCAGGCGCGCGGCGTCCGCGATCTCGAGCGGGATGTCGTTGCCGCGGGCGAAGTCGTTGCCGGTGCCCATCGGCAGGAGCGCGAGCGTCGAGTGGCCCAGCTCGTGGCGCTTGTAGAGCGCGGTCACCACCGCGTGCATGCTGCCGTCGCCCCCGGCGACCACGACCGTACGACCGCCGGCGCGGTGCAGGACCCCGTCGAGCTCGCCCGGGTTGGACGTCTTGGCGACCTCGACCGACGCCTTCTCGCGGAGCACGACGAGGGCCGCGGCCAGGCTCTCCTCGTCGGAGGTCCCGGCCTCGGCGTTGGCGATGACGAGGAGCGACTGCACGGCCGGACACTAACCCACCGCTCCGCGCCCGTCCCACCCTCGCGAGCACGGCCGGGCCCGGCCGGTCCCGGTGCGATAGCGTGTGGCCGCAAGAGCCCCGGCGCCTTGTGCCCGGGGCTGTTGTGCATTTGTGCACACGTCCATTTCTGCTCGACATGACCGTGAGGAGGGCTGAGATGCCCGCGATCGTCGTGCTCGGCGCCCAGTGGGGCGACGAGGGCAAAGGCAAGGCCACCGACCTGTTGGCCACCACGGACTCCATCGACTTCGTGGTCCGCACGAGTGGCGGGCACAACGCCGGCCACACCATCGTCATCAACGGCGAGAAGTTCGCCACCCACCTGCTGCCCAGCGGCATCCTCACGCCCGGCGCCACCTCGGTGATCGCCGGCGGCGTGGTGGTCTCGCCCGAGGCGCTCTTCCGCGAGCTCGACGGGCTCATCGACCGCGGGGTCGAGGTCGCCGACCTCAAGGTCAGCGCCAACGCGCACGTGATCGCGAGCTATCACGCGACGATCGACAAGGTCACCGAGCGCTTCCTCGGCAAGAACCAGATCGGCACCACCGGCCGCGGCATCGGCCCCGCCTACGCCGACAAGATCAACCGGGTCGGCGTCCGCATCGCCGACCTCTTCGACGAGAAGATCCTGACCCAGAAGGTCGAGGCGGCGCTCGACGTCCGCAACCACCTGCTCACCAAGGTCTACAACCGCCGCGCCATCGAGGTCGACGCGGTCGTCGAGGAGCTGACGTCCTACGCCGAACGGCTGCGGCCGATGGTGTGCGACACCTCGCTGCTGCTCAACCGGGCGCTCGACGCCGGCCAGACCGTGCTCTTCGAGGGCGCCCAGGCGACGATGCTCGACGTCGACCACGGCACCTATCCGTTCGTGACGTCCTCCAACCCGGTCGCCGGCGGCGTGTGCGTCGGGGCCGGCATCGGCCCGACCCGCATCGACCGGGTCATCGGTGTGATCAAGGCCTACACGACCCGCGTCGGCTCCGGCCCGTTCCCGACCGAGCTCTTCGACGAGGACGGCGTGCAGCTCCAGAAGCTCGGCGGCGAGATCGGCGTCTCGACGGGCCGCACCCGCCGCTGCGGCTGGTACGACGCGGTCGTCGCGCGCTACGCCAGCCGGGTCAACGGCCTCACCGAGTTCTTCCTGACCAAGCTCGACATCCTCGGCGCGTGGGACCGGATCCCGGTCTGCGTCGCCTACGAGATCGACGGTCAGCGGGTCGAGGAGATGCCGATGACCCAGACCGAGTTCCACCACGCGAAGCCGATCTACGAGTACTTCGACGGCTGGAAGACCGACATCTCCGGCTGCCGGTCCTTCGAGGACCTGCCCCCCAACGCCCAGGCCTACGTCCGCGCGCTCGAGGAGATCTCCGGAGCGAAGATCTGGGGTGTCGGCGTCGGACCCGGTCGCGAGCAGACCGTGGTGGTCCACGGGTGAAGGCCCTCGTCGTCGGCACTGGCGGGCGCGAGCACGCCCTGGCGCTGGCGCTCTCCCGCGATCCGGCCGTGGTCGAGGTGCATGCCGCACCCGGCAACCCGGGGATCGGCGAGGTCGCCACCCTGCACGAGGTGGACCTGATGGACGGCCCTGCCGTGGCCGCGCTCGCGACCTCGATCGGCGCGGACCTGGTGGTCATCGGCCCCGAGGCCCCGCTCGTCGCAGGCGTCGCGGACGCCGTACGGGAGGCCGGGATCGCGGTCTTCGGCCCGTCCGGCAGCGCGGCCCGGCTCGAGGGTTCCAAGGCGTTCTCCAAGCAGGTGATGGCGACCGCCGGCGTGCCGACCGCCGGCTCGCGCACCTGCACGACGACCGACGAGGTCGCCGCCGCCCTCGACGACCTCGGGGCGCCCTACGTCGTCAAGGACGACGCGCTGGCTGCCGGCAAGGGCGTCGTCGTGACCAGCGACCGCGACGAGGCGTTGGCCCATGCGGCCGGCTGCGAGCGGGTGGTGGTCGAGGAGTTCCTCGACGGTCCCGAGTTCTCGATCTTCGTGGTCTGCGACGGGGCGCAGGGCCGGCCCCTGCTGCCCGCCCAGGACTTCAAGCGGATCTTCGACGGCGGCCGCGGACCCAACACCGGCGGCATGGGCTCCTACGCGCCGCTCGGCTGGCTGCCCGAGGGGACCGTGGACACCGTCATGGCGCAGGTGGTCGCGCCGACCCTCGCCGAGATGCAGCGGCTGGGGGCGCCGTTCGTCGGCTGCCTCTACGTCGGCCTGGCCCTCACCGCTGACGGCCCCCAGGTCATCGAGTTCAACTGCCGGTTCGGCGACCCGGACGTCCAGCCGGTGCTGGCGCTGCTCGACTCGCCCCTCGGTGGCCTGCTCATGGCCGCCGCCACCGGTGACCTCGACTCCGTGCCCGCGCCGACGTTCGCCGACGGCGCGTCCGTCACCGTCGTGATGGCCAGCGCCGGCTACCCCGAGGGGTCCAGCAAGGGCGACGTCATCGTCGGCACCGAGACCCTCGCCGTCGAGACCGACGTCGACGTGATCCACGCCGGCACCGCCCGCAGCGACGCGGGCCTGGTCACGGCCGGCGGTCGGGTGCTGGCCGTGCGCGCCCTCGGGACGGACGTCGCCGACGCCCGCGCGAAGGCGTACGAAGGCATCTCCTCGATCAGCTTCCCGGGCGTCCAGTGGCGCCGCGACATCGCCGCCGAGCCGCTCGGTGTGGTCGAGGGGGCGGCGTCGCGTGGCTGAGCCGGCCTTCGCCCCCGGGGCCGAGATCGTGATGCGCGAGGTGCTGCACGGGGCCGAGTGGGCCCACTGGACCGAGCGCGTGGTGGCCGACAACGGCATCCTCGCCACGGTCCAGCCCAGCGGCACCGCGCTCACCTTCCCGCCCCACCCGGTGCCCCATCCGTGGGGCCACCTCGACGCGTGGCAGGGCACGACGGTCCTCAAGCTGCGTCGGGTCGGCGACTGGTACGCCGTGTGGAAGTTCTTCGACGCCGACGGCCGCTTCGTCCACTGGTACGTCAACTTCGAGACGCCCTACGTCCGCGCCGACGACGGCATCGAGGTCAACGACCTCCAGCTCGACATCGTGGTCCCGCCCGACGAGCCGTGGCGGTGGAAGGACGTGCAGGACCTCGCCCCGTCGCTCGCGTCCGGGCGCATCACGCAGGACGAGCTGCTGGCCGTCCTGGCCGCCGGGGCACACGTGGCCGAGCTGCTCGACCGCGGTGACCGCTGGTGGGCGCCGTGGGACGACTGGTCCCCCGCGGATGGGACAATCGAGCCGTGACCGTCCCCAACGTCCTGGCCACCCGCTACGCCGGCGCCGACCTCGCCGCCATCTGGTCGCCCGAGCACAAGATCGTCCTCGAGCGCCAGCTGTGGGTGGCGGTGCTGAAGGCCCAGCGCGACCTCGGCATCGACGTCCCCGACGGCGTCGTCGAGGCCTACGAGTCGGTCATCGACAAGGTGGACCTCGACTCCATCGCCGCCCGCGAGCGGATCACCCGCCACGACGTGAAGGCGCGCATCGAGGAGTTCTCGGCCCTCGCGGGTCACGAGCACATCCACAAGGGCATGACCTCGCGCGACCTGACGGAGAACGTCGAGCAGCTGCAGGTACGCCGCTCGCTCGAGGTGGTGCGCGACCGCGCCGTCGCCGCGCTGGTCCGCCTCGGTCGCCTCGCCGCCGAGCACGAGACGACCGTGATGGCGGGCCGCTCGCACAACGTGGCCGCCCAGGCCACCACGCTCGGCAAGCGCTTCGCCACCGTGGCCGACGAGATGCTGATCGGCGTCCAGCGCATCGAGGAGCTCCTCGCGCGCTACCCGCTGCGCGGGATCAAGGGGCCGATGGGCACCGCCCAGGACATGCTCGACCTGCTGGACGGTGACGCCGACAAGCTCGACGACCTCGAGCAGCGCGTGGCCACGCACCTCGGCTTCGACCAGGTGATGTCCAGCGTCGGCCAGGTCTACCCGCGCTCGCTCGACTTCGACGTCGTCGCCGCGCTCGTGCAGCTGGTCAGCGGCCCGTCCAACCTCGCCACCACCGTCCGGCTGATGGCCGGGCACGAGCTGGTGACCGAGGGCTTCAAGGAGGGCCAGGTCGGCTCCTCGGCGATGCCGCACAAGATGAACACCCGTTCGTGCGAGCGGGTCAACGGCCTCGCCGTGATCATCCGCGGCCACCTCTCGATGGTCAGCGAGCTCGCCGGCGACCAGTGGAACGAGGGCGACGTGTCGTGCTCGGTCGTGCGCCGGGTGGCACTGCCCGACGCCTTCTTCGCCACCGACGGCCTGTTCCAGACCTTCCTCACCGTGCTCGACGAGTTCGGCGCCTTCCCCGCCGTGATCCAGCGCGAGCTCGACCGCTACCTGCCGTTCCTCACCACGACCAAGGTCCTGATGACCGCGGTCCGCAACGGCGTCGGCCGCGAGGCCGCGCACGAGGCGATCAAGGAGGCCGCCGTCGGCACCGCGCTGGCGATGCGTGCCGGCCAGGCTGACAACGACGTGTTCGCCAAGCTCGCCGCCGACGAGCGGCTCGGCCTGACCCGCGAGCAGATCGAGGCGCTCGTCGCCGACCCGATCGAGTTCACCGGCGCTGCCGTCGCCCAGGTCCGCGCGGTCGTCGCCCGGATCGAGGCGCTGGCGGCCGAGCACCCCGACGCAGCGGCCTACGTCCCGGGCGCCATCCTCTGACCCGGGGTCAGTCGCCGAGGCGCCAGGAGCGTACGGCGGCCGCCAGCGCGACCAGCAGCACGGCGAGCGCGGCCAGCAGGGCCGCCCGGGCCGCGACCGGTGCGGACGCCACGGACCCGACCGCCTGGTAGACGGTCATCAGGAGCGCCGCACCGAGCGCCGACCCGATGCGTTGGCCGGTCTGGAGCGCCCCGCCCGCAGCCCCGCCCATGCGGGGCGGCACCTCGGCGAGGGTGAGGGTGAAGTTGGGCGAGATGACCCCTCCGCCGCCGACCCCGGCCACGAAGAGGGCGGGCGCGAGCGTCCACCACAGCCGGTCCGTCGGCTGGGTCACGAGCAGGGCGGACAGCGCGGTGCCGGTGATCATCACCGACAGGGCGAGCAGCGTGACCCGCCGGCCGATGCGCCCGACCAGCCTGCCGGCCAGGGGGGAGGTCGTCGCGGCACCGACGGCGAACGGCGTGATGAGGAGCGCCGCCTTCAGCGGAGAGAAGCCCTCGCCCTCCTGCAGGTGCACCGACAGCACGAGGAAGATCCCGGTGAACCCGGTGAAGTAGAGCGTGCCGACGAGCAGCCCGTTGGCGTAGCCCGGCAGGCCGCTCAGCAGCGACACGTCCAGCAGCGGTGGGTGGCCGCGCGCCACGGTCCGTGCCTCCCACCGGACGAAGGCCCATGCCAGCAGGGGAAAGGCCACGAGCGCGACGAGCGGCAGCCCGGCTCCGCCCTCGAGGCTGATCAGCGGGTAGAGCACCGACAGGACGGCCAGGCCGAGCAGCAGCGCCCCCGGCAGGTCGACCCGCGGATCCTTCTCGGCGTCACCCCCGACCTCGTTGTCCGGCACCAGTCGCCGGATCAGCACGAGAGCCACGAGCCCGATCGGGACGTTGATGAGGAAGAGCGAGCGCCAGCCGTTGTCCTCGCCGAGCAGCCCGATCAGTGCGCCGCCGATCAGGGGGCCGGTGGCCGAGGCGACCGCGACGGTGAAGCCGAACATCCCGAAGGCCCGGCCGCGCTCCGCGCCACGGAAGAGCTGCTGGATGAGTCCGGAGTTCTGCGGCGTGAGCAGGCCCGCGCTGGCGCCCTGGGCCAGCCGGGCCAGCACGATCCAGGCGGCGTTGGGCGCGAGCCCGACGGCGGCACTGGAGACGACGAAGCCGATCAACCCGATGGTCATCAACCGGCGGCGGCCGTGCGCGTCACCGAGCCGGCCGCCCGCGACCAGCGTCATGCCGAAGGCCAGCGCGTAGCCCGAGACCACCCACTGGATCGTCGCCGCGCTGGTGTCGAGCCCGGCGCGGATCGAGGGCACCGCGACGTTGACGATCGTGACGTCGAGCAGCGACATGAAGCCGACGACGAGCGAGACGGCGAGGACGCGCCACCGCCGGGGGTCTGGCTCGTACGCCGTCTCGTCGGCCGCCGTCGCCTGCGTGTCCTCGCTCATCCCCACCAGCCTTGCACCCGAGGCATGATCGGGACATGTTGGCTGTGCAGGTGCGGGTGACCGGTCGGGTGCAGGGCGTCTCGTTCCGGTGGTACGCCCAGGAGCAGGCGCGCTCGCTCGGCGTCGTCGGGTGGGTGCGCAACGAGCCCGACGGCTCGGTCCTGCTGCACGCCGAGGGCGAGGACGACGCCGTGGACGCGCTCGTCGCGTGGTGCCACCACGGGCCGGGGATGGCGCGGGTGGCCGACGTCGCCGTGCGCGAGGCAGCGGCCGGAGGCGCGACGTCGTTCGGCATCACGGGGTAGTGGCCGGGATCTCGTCGCCGTCGGCTTCACCTGGGGTCCGTCCCGCCCGACACTGGACGGATGAGCGCCCCCGTCACCGTGTCCGTCACGCGCCACGTCGACCCGTCCCGCTCCAGCGAGATGCTCGCGTGGGTGCAGGCCGGCACGTCGCTGGCGGAGAAGTTCGACGGCTTCCTCGGCTCGGGGTGGGTCCGGCCCGGCGAGGACTCCGCCGACTGGCACATGCTCTACCGCTTCGCCGACACCGACTCGCTCGCGGCGTGGGAGGCCTCCCCGCAGCGCGCCTGGTGGCTCGAGGCCGCGCAGGGCGACGTGGAGGAGAAGCAGCGCGAGCGGCGTACGGGCATCGAGGGCTGGTTCGACGAGCCGTCGTCGGTCGAGTCCCTGAGCGCCGCGCCCGTGCCGCCCCCGCGGTGGAAGCAGATGGTGATCATCTTCATGGGCTTCTTCCCGCTCAGCCTCGCCGTCAACTACGCCGTCGGCCACACCGTCCTCGTCGACTGGCCGCTGCCGCTGCGGGTGTTCGTCACGATCCTGGTGATGACCCCGTTGATGACCTACGTCGTGCTGCCGTGGATCACGCGGCGGATGAGCTGGTGGCTGCACCGCTAGGCTCAGCGCGTGGCCGAGCTGAACATCCCCGCAGCGCCCGCGATCGAGGGCACCACCCACCTCCACTCGGGCAAGGTGCGTGACCTCTACCGGATCGACGGCGGCGAGCACCAGGGCCGCCTGCTGATGGTCGCCAGCGACCGCATCTCGGCCTACGACTTCGTCCTCGACTCGGTGATCCCCGACAAGGGCGAGATCCTCACCCGGATGTCGCTGTGGTGGTTCGACCAGCTCGCCGGACTCGTCGGCAACCACGTCGTCTCCACCGACGTGCCGAAGGTCGTCGCCGGCCGCGCGGTCATCTGCGAGGAGCTGGCGATGTTCCCGGTCGAGTGCGTGGCCCGCGGCTACCTCACGGGCTCGGGGCTGCTCGACTACCACCGCAGCGGTGAGGTCTGCGGCATCGCGCTGCCGGCCGGCCTGCAGGACGGCAGCCGGCTGCCGGAGCCGATCTTCACGCCGGCCACGAAGGCCGACCTCGGCGACCACGACGAGAACGTCGACTACGAGGCCGTGGTCGAGGCCATCGGTGACGACGCCGCCGCCGAGCTGCGGATGCTCACCATGGAGGTCTACGACAAGGCCCACGCCCTGGCTCGCGAGCGCGGCATCATCCTGGCCGACACCAAGCTCGAGTTCGGCAGCCGACCTGACGCGCACCACGATCCTGGCCGACGAGGTGCTCACGCCCGACTCGAGCCGCTTCTGGCCGGCCGCCGAGTGGCAGCCCGGCCGCGCACAGGCGTCCTACGACAAGCAGATCGTGCGTGACTGGCTCACGGGGGAGTCCGGCTGGGACCGCACCTCCGGCGAGGCGCCGCCCGCCCTCCCGGACGAGGTCGTCGAGCGCACCCGGACGAGGTACGTCGAGGCCTTCGAGCTGTTGACCGGGGAGCGGTTCTGAGCCCCCGGTCCATCTCCGCGACCGTGGAGATGGACGTCCCTGTCGAGGTCGCCTTCCGCTACCTCTGTGACCCGCGCAAGCGCCCGGAGTGGCAGTCGTCCCTGCGGTCGGTGACGGTGCCGCCCGACGAGGAGCCGCACCTGGGTCAGGCGTGGCGCGAGACCACGGCCGTCGGCGTACGCCCCCACATGGAGACGACCGTGCTCACCCCGTTCCGGGTCTGGGCCGAGCGCGGCAGCTGGCGCGGGGTCAGCGCCACCCTCGAGCTGCACTTCACCCATCGGCCGGGCGGCTGCCGGGTCCGCGCCGCGGGCGAGGTCACCGGTCGTGGCCTCTGGGCCGTCCCGGCGGCGACCGCCGGGCTGCTGGCGTCCGCGGCCATCGCGGCCGACCTGCGCAAGGCCGGGCGGATCCTGGCCGCACGAGACGACGGGTGACGCGCGTCACGACCGGTGAGTAGGTTTGCTCCATGTCGAACCTCTCCTCGCTCCTCGAAGGCTCCGCAGGGACGCACCCGGACCGTACGGCCGTCGTGCTGGGCGAGTCCCGGCTGACCTACGCGCAGGTCGACGCCGCCGCCAGCCAGGTGGCCAACCTGCTGGTCTCGCGGGGCATCGAGCCCGGGGACAAGGTGGCGCTGAGCTGCCCCAACCTGCCCTACTTCCCGATCGTCTACTACGGCATCCTCAAGGCCGGCGCGACGGTGGTGCCGCTCAACGTGCTGCTCAAGGGTCGCGAGGTGGCCTACCACCTCGACGACTCCGACGCGAAGGCCTACTTCTGCTTCCAGGGCACTCCCGAGCTGCCGATCGGCGCCGAGGGGCACGCCGGGTTCGAGCAGACCGACGGCTGCGAGCACTTCTTCGTGATCACCGCCGACCCGGCGGCCGAGTCGCCGATCGAGGGCGCCCAGACGCTCGGCCAGGCACTGGCGGGCCAGGCGCCCACCTTCGAGACGGTCGACGTCGACGGCGACGACACCGCCGTCATCCTCTACACGTCGGGCACCACCGGCCAGCCCAAGGGCGCCGAGCTGATGCACCGCAACATGATCTCCAACGCGCTCGCCAGCGAGGCGCTGTTCGGGGCCGACCCGGACAACCCCGACACGCTGCTGTGCGTGCTGCCGCTGTTCCACTCCTTCGGCCAGACCGTGATCATGAACGCCGGCTTCGCCTTCGGCGGCACCGTCGTGCTGCTGCCGCGGTTCGAGGCCGGACCGGCGCTGACGCTCATGGACCAGGAGGGCGTCACGTTCTTCGCCGGCGTCCCGACGATGTACTGGGGACTGCTCGGCGCGCTCGACGACTCCGGCGTCGACGTGAAGAAGCTCGCGGAGACCATGCGTGTCGCCGCGGCCGGCGGATCCGCCCTGCCGGTCGAGGTCCACAAGGAGTTCGAGCGGCGCTTCGGCGTCACGATCCTCGAGGGCTACGGGCTGTCCGAGACCTCGCCGGTCTCCAGCTTCTCGGTGTGGGGCGAGCCGGCCCGGGTCGGCTCGATCGGCCAGCCGATCCCCGGCGTGGAGATGAAGCTGATCAACCCCGAGCCGGGTGTCCGCGAGGACCTCGGTGACGGCGAGGACGTCGTCGGCGAGATCGCGATCAAGGGCCCCAACATCATGAAGGGCTACTACGGCCGCCCCGACGCCACCGACGAGGCGATCGTCGACGGCTGGTTCCGCTCGGGCGACCTCGGCCGCAAGGACGCCGACGGCTGGTACTACATCGTCGACCGGTCCAAGGACATGATCATCCGCGGCGGCTACAACGTCTATCCGCGCGAGATCGAGGAGGTCCTGCTGACCCACCCGGACGTCTCGCTCGCTGCCGTCATCGGCGTACCGCACGAGAGCCACGGCGAGGAGATCAAGGCCGTCGTGATCCGCAAGGACGGCGCCACGGTGACCGAGGACGAGCTGGTGGCGTGGGGCAAGGAGCAGATGGCGGGCTACAAGTACCCCCGCGTCGTCGAGTTCGTCGACGCGCTCCCGATGACCGCGACCGGCAAGATCCTGAAGCGGGAGCTCAGCTGATGCGCCCGCTCCTCATCGCTCTCGGTGCCGCGATGGTCCTGATGGGCGTCATCTGGACCCTCCAGGGCATCAACGTGCTCGAGGGCAGCGCGATGTCCGACAACACCCTGTGGGCGGTGCTGGGTCCGATCCTGGCCGGCTTCGGTGTGGCCCTGGTCTTCGTGACGGCTCGCCGCCGCAAGACCTGACGTCCTGCGGGGGCTGGGGAACCAGACGCAGCGCGATCGCCGGGCAGGCGATGCGGGTCGTTCCCCAGGCAGGTTCTCCACAGCCCGGTCCGGGTCGGCGTAGCGGCGTGAGCCCGCGGGCATCCGGAGGACATGAGCCAGTTCCATCCGCGCTGCCCGCCCCCCGTCGGGCTCGTACGTCCCGTGCGCGTCGATCCGCTCGGCCGATCGGGTCCGACGCGTGGGGCCGCAGCGGGGCCGGGATGGCGCAGCACCAGCCACGGCCTGCTGGTTCCTGCGGGTGTCCCCGCCTCGCTCGAGCAGCGCATCCTCGAGGCAGCCGTGCGGTTGCCTCCCGGTGGGGTCATCACTGGCTGGGCGGCCCTGCGCCTCGGTGGCGCCGCGTGGTTCGAGGGCCTCGGACCCGACGGCCGGACCCCGCTCCCGGTGCCGGTCCTGCTGCCGCACTCCTCGCGCATCCGCGGACCGGGAGTGATCGTGGAACGCACCCGCGGCGCGATGCCCCCGGCGGTCGTACGACACGGCATCCCGTGCGCACCGGGCGATGTGGCCCTGCTCCGCGAGCTGCGCCGGGCTCCGTCTCCCAGGCTGGCGGGGGTCATGGTCGACATGACGCTGGCGGCAGGCGTCGTCGACCTCGCCGAGGTGCGCGAACGCGCCACCGCCGGGCGGCTTCCAGCTGCAGCGGCGTACGCACTGGACCGGGCCTGCGCGGAGTGTCGCTCACCGAAGGAGTCGGAGATGCTCCAGGTGTGGGAGGGCGACCTCGGCCTCCCTCGTCCGCTGATGAACAGGGAGGTGCTCGACCTGGCAGGTCGGGTCATCGCGGTGGTCGACCTGCTCGAGGACTCGTCCGGGACCTACGGCGAGTACAACGGCGCTGCGCACCGCAGTCGCGAGCGCCAGCGGCGCGACGAGTCCCGGGCGGCTGACCTCCGTGCCGTGGGCCTCGAGGCGTTCGTCCTGGTCGCCGGTGACTCCGAGCGGGTGTGGCGCGAGCGGATGCGTGCGGCTCGCGGTCGCGCCCTGTGGCTGCCGGAGGGCCAGAGGCGGTGGCGGGTCGGGGAGTTCGTCCCTGCGCCGCCGCTGCCCGGCGCGGACGAAGCGGCTCTCGACGCGATCATGCTCGAGCACTACCGCTCGCTTGAGTGATGTGGGGAACCACCCGCAGCCGAGACGCGGCGATCCTCATGCCGTTCGTTCCCCGAACCCATCGGCCGTCTCCGCCGCGCGGAGTTTCGCCGCGCCCTCGGGCGGGTAGTTCCCTCTCGTCACCACGACGAGAGGACCGCCGATGTACACCGTGCCCGAACAGCTCTCGGAGCTCGCCGGCACCTGCCTGAGTGCGTCGCAGGAGGTCGCCGACGCCTGGACGGGTGCCCTCGGCGCCATCTCGCTCGACGGGACCGCCGCCGGCAACACGGCCGGCGGGAGCAGCTTCCTCAGTGCCCACACCGTCGCGTCCGAGTCGGCCGACCTCGCGTTCGGCCGCTTCATGAGCGTGCTCGAGCAGGACATGGACGACCTCTACGCCGTCGCCTTCGACATGACCACGACCGACGAGGCCACCGCGGCCACCTACGGTGCCGGCGCATCCGGCTCGGACGGCGGATCCGGACCGGCCGGGCGCAGGGCAGCCCGATGACGGGCAACGGGGTCTGGGACCTCGCGGCCAAGCCCGACGCGCTCGACGCCGCGGCGCACGCCTGGCTGAGCATGGGGGAGCGCGTCGACGAGGCCGCGACCTCGGTCAACAACGGCTCCAGCGGGGTGCTCGGGACGTGGGAGGGCGAGAGCGCGACGTCCTACGACGCCCACCGCCGCAAGCTGGTCACCTCCATCGACGAGGCCACCAACTCCGCGGCGCGGGTGTCCACCGCGTTGCAGCAGGCCGCGGGATCGTTGCGCAAGGCGCAGTCCGACCTCGACACCTCGTGGTCGAGCGTCGCCGACATCCCCTCGGTGACCAGCGGCGGCACCGTGACCTTCCAGCCGCGTGATGCTGCCGAGTCGAGCCGCGCCCAGGCAGCGATCGACCGCGCCGGCGAGGTCCGGGCCCGGCTCGACTCCGAGCTGGCCCAGGACGCAGCCGCGCTGACCGCGGCGACGGAGTTCTGGAACACGGTCAGTGCCGAGTGGGCGTCGGTCGCCGACGGCACGACCGACGGCTTCACCGTGCCTGCCGGCAGCGGCGACGTCGGGATCATCGTGGTGGGCGACCAGGTCATCGTGAACGGCACCGACGGCGACGACGAGATCAGTGTCTCGGTCGACCCGGTGACGGGTGTGCAGACGGTGACCGTCAACGGCACCTCCTACGAGGTCCCCGCCGGCCAGCACGTCGTCCTCCGCGGCGGCGACGGCAACGACACCATCACGGTCCCGCAGGGCGGCGGCATCAACTTCACGCTGCTCGGCAGCGGCGGCAGCGACAACCTCACCGGTGGCGACGGCAACGACACGATCCTCGGGCTCGACGACGACGACAACATCGACGCAGGGGCAGGTGACGACCGCGTCTCGGGCGGTGCCGGCCAGGACTACCTCAACGGCCAGGGTGGCAACGACCAGATCCACGGCGGCGAGGGCCGCGACACGATCTACGGCCTGAGCGGCGACGACGTGCTGTCCGGCGGTGCCGAGCAGGACTACCTCGAGGGCGGCACCGGCAACGACACGCTCTCGGGCGGCCAGGGCAACGACATCCTCTCGGGCGGTGACGGCGACGACACGATCCGCGGCGGTGCCGGCGACGACGTGTCCTACGCCGGTCGCGGCAACGACACGACCCAGGGCGGCACCGGCACCGACACCGCCAACGGGGAGGCCGGCGACGTCAACAGCGGCGTGGAGTCGACGGTCACCATCGAGATCCCCGACGGGCTCGCCGGGATCACGATCGAGGGCAGCCCGGAGTTCGTGGAGCGGGTCCAGGCCGACCTCCAGATGCTGGCCGGCTCGCCCGAGGGCCAGCAGATGATCGCCAACCTCCAGCAGCACATCGCCGACGGCCCGGACACGCTGACGATCCGGGAGTACAACAACCCGGCCGACCCCAACAACAGCACCGCCTCGACCGACGGCACCAACTCGGTGATCAACTACAACACGCGGCTCGACGACTTCCGAGGTGCGCCGCCCGTGGTGGTGATCTACCACGAGTTCGCGCACGTCTACGACTACATGAACGACACCTTCGACTCGACGACCTACAACGGCGACGACCCGACCGACCACGGGATCCGGCAGGGCGAGCGGCAGGCGAGCGGCCTGCCGATCGACCACGACCACGACCCGTCGACCCCCGAGGTCATCGACCCCGACCACGACTTCGGGCTCACCGAGAACGGCCTCCGTGACGAGATGGGCCTGCCCAACCGTGACCACTACGGCGGCTGACCCCGGCCGCGTACGTCGTACGCGCCGGGCCGCGGTGGTGGGTGCGCTCGTGGCCGTGCTGGTCGCCGGCGGATGTGCGGACACCCAGGAGGAGCCAGTGGCAGACCCCAGCGCGACCGACGGCGGTCCGAGCCGGACGCCACAGGCTGCGCCGCGGCCCGACGTGTCCTTCGACGTCGAGCTGACGCCGGGGGCCACCTCGATCGCGGTCTCCTGGTCGCTCACCAACACCGGGGACGAGCCACTGCTCGTCGTCAACCGGCTGCCGCGGGCGTCGGGCGCCACCGTCGCCTACGACCCCGAGGTCGTCTACGTCGTCGGCCAGGCCGACGGGCTGGTGCAGATCGCCTCGCGGCTCTTCGCCCTGCCCGAGGCCGGCGGGACGGACTACGCCCAGCTGCCGCAGGCCGGCGCGACCGAGGTCGAGCCGGGGGCGGTCCTCACGCAGGACCTGACCGTCCCGGTCCCACTGGTGCGCTCCTCGCCCTGGGGCGACGACGTCGGCGACGGCCCGATCGAGCTCCCCGACCCGGTCACCTCGGTGCAGTACTGCCTCGGCGTCATCGCCGGCAGCCTGCAGCCGTCATGGGGAGCCGGGCCCACGGGTGAGGAGATCCTGCTCAACCACGGCAGCCCGGCCGTCGAGGCCCAGCACGTCCTCTGCTCGGACCCGATCCCCCTGGGGTGAGCGTCGCTCCCTAGGATGGGTCTCGCATCCGTCCAGACCGTGCAGTGCAGGAGCGCCCCGTGGCTCGTTACGTCGTCGATGTCATGCCCAAGCCCGAGATCCTCGACCCCCAGGGCAAGGCGGTGCACGGCGCACTGCCGCGGCTCGGCTTCGCCGGGGTCACCGACGTCCGCCAGGGCAAGAGGTTCGAGGTCGAGCTCGAGGGCGAGGCCAGTGACGCCCTCCTCGAGGAGGTCCGTCAGATGGCGGAGAAGCTCCTCTCCAACCCGGTGATCGAGGACTTCGAGGTGCGCGCGCTGTGAAGGTCGGCGTCGTCACCTTCCCCGGCTCGCTCGACGACGCCGATGCCCGCCGCGCGGTGACCATCGGTGGCAACGAGGCCGTCGCCCTCTGGCACGGCGACGACGACCTCAAGGGCGTCGACGCGGTCGTCCTGCCCGGCGGCTTCTCCTACGGCGACTACCTCCGCTGCGGCGCCATCTCGCGCTTCGCGCCGGTGATGACGTCCGTCGTCGAGGCAGCCCAGAAGGGCATGCCCGTCCTCGGCATCTGCAACGGCTTCCAGATCCTGTGCGAGTCCCACCTGCTCCCCGGCGCGCTGATCCGCAACGACCACCGCAAGTTCGTCTGCCGTGACCAGCGCCTGCGCATCGAGCGCGTCGACACCGCATGGACCTCGGCCTACGCCGCGGGCGCGGAGGTCACGATCGTGCTGAAGAACGGTGAGGGCGGCTTCGTCGCCGACGAGCCCACCCTCGACCTGCTCGAGGGCGAGGGCCGGGTCGTCGCGCGCTACCTCGACGGCAACCCCAACGGCTCGCTGCGCGACATCGCCGGCATCTCCAACGAGCGCGGCAACGTCGTCGGCCTGATGCCCCACCCGGAGCACGCCGTCGAGGACCTCACCGGCCCCGGCACCGACGGGCTCGGCTTCTTCACCTCGCTCGCCTCTTCCGTCTTCGCATGATGCGGATGAGCTCCCTCACCCCTCGCAGCCTGTTCCGCGGGCTGGCCGTGGCGGAGGCCATCACCTGGGCGCTCCTGCTCACCGGCATGTTCCTGAAGTACGTCACCGAGACCACCGAGCTCGGCGTCCAGGTCTTCGGGATGGTGCACGGCGTCGTGTTCATCGCCTACTGCCTCGTCACCGTCCTCGTCGCGATCGACCAGCGCTGGTCGATCGGCCGCACGGTGCTCGGCCTCGTCGCGGCAGTGCCGCCGTTCGCCACGCTTCTCTTCGAGGTGCATGCCGACCGTCGAGGCCTGCTCGGCCGCGAGTGGCTCTCGACGCGCGAGAGCCCGACCGCGCCCCAGCGCGCCGTGTGCTGGCTGCTGCGCCACCACCGCCTCGCCGGCGGACTGCTCGTGGTGGCCGTCGCCGGGCTCACCGGCGTCGCGCTCGTCGTCGGCCCGCCCGCCTGAGGCGCTCGCTCGACCTCGCTCGGTGTTCCCCCGCGTATGCGGGGGAACACAAACTTCTGGGGGCATGCACGCCACTGGAAGTTCCAATTCCCCCGCAGATGCGGGGGAACTGGAAAGACGGGCGCTACTTCCCCTGCTGGAGCTTGTTCCAGGTCTGGGGCGTCGCGACGCCGGAGACGGCGATCTTCAGGCGCGACTGGTACTTCTTCAGCGCCGCCTCGGTCTTCGCGTCGAACACGCCCGTCGCCCGGAACCTGCCGGCCCCGGCCGCGTTGAGCGCCCGCTGGAGCCGGTGCACCGACTCGTCGACGGAGCCGCGCTTGATCGTCGTACGTGCTCCGGCGGACAGCAGTGCGGTCCAGTGCCGCTTCGCGAACGTGTCGGACGGGGTGAACCTGCGGGCCGCCTGCCAGGTGCGTGCCGCGGCGATCGTGGCGGCGTCGTACGACCCGTTGATCGGGCCCGAGTAGGTGCCCTGCTCGGTGAGCAGGCACTGCAGGACCTTGACCCGTGTCGACTGCGCCGACGCGGGGGTGAGGGTCGGGTACTTCCAGTAGCCCAGCCGCGTCCCGGGGCAGCGGCCCTCGGGCTGGGCGACGGAGCCGGCGCCGAGGTCGATGTAGTTGCTGTCGATGTTGATCGTCACGCCGCCCCAGGTCTCGTTGTGGCCGCCGCGGTACTGCTTCATCCGGCCACCGGGACGCCAGCCGTCCTCGGGGATGTAGGTCGTCGAGGTGTTGGCGGCGCCGTCCCAGCGGGCGATCCAGATCCGGTCCGGCAGCGCGAACTGGCCGGGGCGCTGGGTGCGCGCGTCGTCGAGCATCTTGATGCCGGAGCTGACGCTGGAGTAGAAGCCGGCGACGTAGCCGAGCTCCCGGGTCCGGGTCACCCAGTGGGAGACGAAGACGAGCGCCGACTCGCGGCAGTGGGTGTTGGTGAGGTCGAAGCCCTCGAGGTCGTACCAGATCGTGCTGCCCGGCCCGATGCCGTACGCCATCGCGTCGGCGGCGTTCTTGTCGGCCTCGGCCACGCCCTGCGCGGCCGCTGTGGCGTAGCCGCCGGCGGGCTTGTTGGAGATCTTGAAGTCGTCCTTGTAGCGCGGGAAGCGCGGCTGGCACGAGGCCTGCGGGCCCAGGGCGATCGGCAGCAGCCGCCAGCCACGGGCGACCTGGGTGGCGATCCACGTCGGGCTGAGGTTGGTCTGCGAGCGGCAGGCGCGCGAGTCGCCGGAGATGTAGATGCCCACGGCGGAGAACGGCGACTTCTTCCACCAGGTGTCCATCGCCGACTGGGTCGGGGCCAGGCACTGGTCGAAGCCGTAGCCGGTGAAGTCACCGGGCGTGGCCAGCGCGATCTGCCGCTGGCTCGCCAGCCTGCTGCTCGCGCCGACGGGCTCGTCCGCGGTGGCGGGCGACGACCCGACCAGGGGCGCGGTCAGGACGAGCGCGAGGGCGGCGAGGACGAGGCGGTGCATGGTGACTCCAGCAACGGGGAAGGGGCGTGGTGGCGGCAAGCGAACGCCAGAAAACCACACCAGTCACACACGTAACAGGGCTTCGGAAGAACTACAGACGTGTAGTTCAGGAGTCGCTGGTCGGCACCTCGTCGAAGATGAAGTTGCCCTTGGCCTCTTCCTCCTCGATGAGCTCCTCGAAGGCGAGGGCGATGTCCTCCTTGTGCTCCTCGAACATCTTGGTGAGGTGCCCCTGGAGGAGGCTGCCGTTGGGGGACTCGCCGGAGAAGACCTGCTCCCAGGTGTCCTCGCCGCCCTTGATCTTCTCGACCAGCGACTTCATGTCGTCCCCCAGCTCGCCGGACTCTGCCTGCTCCTCGAGGGCTTCCTTCTCCTCGTCGGTGAGCAGCGGCCGGGCGTTGAGCTGGTCGACGGTCGCCTTCAGGTCGGCCAGGCTCGTCGTCAGGTCCTCGCGGGCCTCGCTGATGGCTGCCAGGATCTCAGCCTGGCTGCGGGGGTCGCTCATGGTGCGTGATTATGCCGTGGCGTGGAGGGGCTGGCGACTAGGCCGTCGCGATGACCGGCGTCACGGGGGCGGCCGGTGCGGACTGCCCGACGGTCGGCGTCGTGATCGAGCTGGGGTCGCGGGTCACGCTGCTCGGCGCTCCGGTCGAGGTGGGCGCGGTCGGCGTCGAGACGGGCGCCTTGTCGCCGTCGAAGAAGTTCTTCACGGTCTCGATGAAGGACTTGACCTGCTTGAGGATGTTGATGAGCTTCATGATCGCCTGGTAGGCCTTCATCACGGCCTGGAAGGCCTGGAAGACGGCCTGCACGACGCGGGCCCAGCCGACGCCCGGGATGCTCATCGTGGCGAGCGCGGAGGACACGGTCTGCACTGCGGACTTCACGCACTGCACGACCGAGAGCGCGGTCTGCCAGGCGTCCTTGCAGATCTGGACGATGTTCTGGCCCATCTGCACGAGCTGGCCGGCCTGGGTGTTGAGCGATCCGACCCACGTGCCGATCTGCTTGATGGCGGCGTCGGAGGTGGAGCCCTGCCACGTCTGGGAGATGGTCTGGCCGCCGCTCTGCAGGTTGTCGGCGACGCCCTTCATCGACGTACCGAGGCTGCCGAAGGACGAGCCCTGTCCTGACGCGCTGACCACGTCGCCGCCGATCTTCTCCGCGAGCTCGGCGCGGATGTCGAAGCCGGTGAGCATCCGGACGAGGTCGCACACGGTGTCGTAGGGGAAGCCGAAGCTGATCTGCGGCAGGCTCGTCTCGGTCGGGGCAGCCCGGCGGATGGTGGTGTCGGCGACGTCCCAGAAGTTGCTCGAGCCGTCGCGTCCGTCGACGCCGTTGGCGTTGTGGCGGCGGACGATCCCGTCCTCGGTGAGCGTGAAGTCGCGGGCGGTCGCACGGAGCGCCTCGGCGTGGTCGCGCATCCCGGTGCCGTTGTCCTCCAGCGACTGGTTCACCGACGGCAGGAGGGAGTTGTAGGCGCCCATCATCGTCTCGAGGATCGGCCCGAAGTCCGACTGGACCAGGCTGTTCCCGCCGTTGCGGGCGATGCCGGTGAGGTCGTCGCTGGCGCGCTGGACCTGCGCGGACCAGGCGTCGAGTTCCGAAAGATCGACGGTCATCACGGCGTTCATCGCAGCTCCAAGGGTGTCGGGTTGTGAAGTCCCCCCTTCCCGATCTGGGCGACGCGAAACCGGCGAGTCGCCATCGGGTCGTCCGGAACGTTCCGCCGTGGATCTTGTCCACAACGGGCCGTGCGGGTGTTTGGGCCACGGAGGTGTGGGTATCCCGCAAAGGTGAGCGGACGTGTGGAGAGACCTCTGATGCAGGTGGAGCCGGCCAAGCTGGTCGAGCTGGCCGCCTCGTCCGAGAGCACCCTGACCGCGATGAAGAAGGACTGGGCCGACGCGCTCGACGAGCTGTCCGCAGCCTGCGCAGCCCTCGGTGACGCCAAGGGGACCGCCAACGTCGCGTCCTCCTACGCCGACTCACTGGCCGACGCCGGCGAGGTGGTCACCGCCATCGCCGAGACGCTCGGACTCGGGATCTCCGGCCTCGTCGAGGCCGCGCAGGACGCCGTACGCGCGGACGACACCGTCGCCTCCGAGCTCGACTGGGCAGCCCACCACCTGGCGGACCCCCTCGGGCCGATGCCGGGACCGGGCGGTCGCTGACGTGCCGGCCAACTCCTGGGAGCTCCGTGCTGACGTGGCGCCGCTCAACGCGGCTGCCGCGCGGTGGAGCGAGCTCGCGGGCCTGATGACCCGTCGCGGTGACGACATCGTCGACGCTGCTCGCCGCGCCACCGAGGGCTGGGACGCGGCGGCAGCCGAGAGCTATGACCACCACCGCCGCCAGGTGCTGGCCAACCTCGACCGCTTCACCACGCTGGCCAGCTCGATCTCGGGGTCGCTGCGGGCGATCAGCTCGATCATCACCTCCTCGCAGAAGGAGCTCGACCAGGCGTGGACCAAGGTCGCGATGGTGCCCCACGACGTCGTGGGCGAGTCGCGCTACCTCGTCTTCCACCCGTCGGAGGACGAGGACAAGGGCAAGGTCACCCAGGGGCAGCAGGAGACCGACGAGATCCGGGCCCGGCTGACGATGTCGCTCGACCAGGAGAGCACCCGGCTGCGGTCCGCGCGCGCCGAGCTCGTGAGCGTCCGCATCGAGCTCAAGACCCTCGCCGGAGGCGTCTTCCCGGGGCTGCTCATCCCCGGGGTGGTGGAGGCGACGTCCGGGGTGGGCATGGTCCCGCCGTCGTCGTCGACCTCCGTGCCCGGGTCCGCCCAGAGCGGCATCAGCGCCCTCCCCCCGATCGCCGCCTCGATGCCGGTGTCGATGCCCGACCTCGGCGCGATCTCGACCGGGCTGGCGCCGATCGCAGGCGCCGCCGCCAGCGGGATCCTCGGTCGCGGCGTCGGAGCGCGGCGCGACTCGGCCGTCACGCCGCCGATGGGTGGTGCAGGCGGCATGGGCATGGGCGCCCGGGCCGGCACGATGTCGCGCGGCATGGCCAGCGGCCGAGCCGGTGGGCGCCGGATGGCGACCCCCAAGCTGGAGAACACCCCGGCCGAGGACGCCGCCGCCCGCGCCGCGCGTGAGAAGGCGATCGCCAAGGAGGCCAAGCGCGCGGCGCTCGAGGAGAAGCGTGCCGAGCGCGCCGCCCGGAGGGCCGAGCGCAAGCGCGAGGACGAGGACGAGTCGCCCGCGACGATCCGCATCGAGGACGACGAGAACGACGAGGACGACGACGCCGACCTCGACGAGCACGAGGGCGAGGGCGAGGGTCAGGCGCCCGTGACGGTGCGGATCGAGGACTTCGACAGCGAGGGCAGCGATCCCGCAGACACCCCCGGCGTCGGCGAGGACGCCGACGCCGGAGGCAAGGGGCGCCTTCGCCCCGCGTGAGGTGCCGGGTGGCTCACGCCGCCTCGGCCACCGTCTCCGACCCGAGGTCGGCGAGCACCGGCTCGACGTCCGCGCGCGGCCCACGGATCACCGTGGCCACGACCAGCAGGGCGAGGGCAGCGAAGCCTGACGAGGTCAGGAAGGCTGTCTGCAGGCCCGGCACGAACTGGCCCGGGACCGCGCCCGCGGCGTACACCGAGACGATCACTGCGACGCCGACGGCGCTGCCGAGCTGCTGCGTGGTCTGGAGCAGGCCGGACGCGGAGCCGGCGTGCTCGTGCTCGACCCCCGACAGCACCGTGACCGTGATCGGCATGAACACCAGGCCGGTGGCGAGTCCCGCGATCAGCATCGGGCCGAACACGGCCCCCAGGTAGGTGTCGCCGACGCCCGCAGCGCTGAGCCAGCCGTAGCCGACGACGAGGGCGGCCGTGCCGGTCAGCAGCATGGCGCGCGGTCCCACCCGCGCGATGAGCCACGGGGTGAATCGCGACATCCCGAAGATGCCGAGGCTGAAGGGCAGGAACGCGAAGCCCGACATGAGCGGTCCGAAGCCGAGCACGCGCTGGACGTACTGGACCACCAGGAAGAACATCGAGAGGTTCGCGCCGATGACGAGCGCCATCACGGCGAGGGCGCCCACTCGGCGGCGGCTGCGGACCAGGTGGGGCTGGATCATCGGGTGGGGGTGCCTGGCCTCGGTGCGGGCCAGCAGGAGCAGGAGCGCTGCACCGACGACGAAGCCGCCGATGGTCCGGGCCGAGGTCCAGCCGTGCTCGGGTGCGCCGATGAGGGCCCAGACGAGGGACACGGCCCCGACGGTCGCGCTCGTGGCGCCGACCAGGTCGAAGCGGCCGGGTCGCCGCGGCGTCTCGTCGACGAACCGGCCGACGAGGAGGAGCACGACGACGCCGAGAGGAATGTTGATGAAGAGCGTCCAGCGCCACGAGCCGACGTCGGTGAGGAGCCCACCGAGGATCAGGCCGATCGAGGCGCCGCCGGAGGAGACGGCCCCGAAGAGGGCGAAGGCGCGGTTGCGGGCGGCCTCGTCGGGAGCGCTCGTGGTGAGCAGCGCCAGCACGCTGGGTGCGGCGAGCGCGGCGCCGACGCCCTGGAGGGCGCGGGTGGCGACGAGCTGGCCCGGGGTCTGGGCCAGGCCGCCGAGGGCCGAGGCGAGCGTGAAGATCGCCAGCCCGGTCTGGAAGGCGCGCAGCCGGCCGAAGACGTCGCCGAGGCGCCCGCCGAGGAGCAGCAGTCCGCCGAAGGCGAGGGTGTAGCCGTTGAGCACCCACGACAGCGACGCGGGCCCGAAGCCCAGGTCGGCGTCGATGCGGGGGAGTGCGACGTTCACGACGGTGGCGTCGAGCACGATCATCAGCTGGGCGACCAGCACGATCGCGATGCCGGCGGCGGCGCGGCCGGCCTGCGGCGGGAGCTCGCGGGGGAGCTCGGGGTGGGAGCCCTGCGGACGCAGGGAGGTGGTCGATGACATGAGGTGCGGTCCTGTTCTTGCCTCGTGGGCCGAGGTACAGTAGATCCGGAGGGTGGCTCCGCTTCCTCCACAACGATACGGAGACAGTCTCCGTTTAGCAAGCCTCGAGGTGAGATTTCCGTGCGTGCCGATGCCCAGCGCAACTACGACCGCATCGTCGAGACCGCCCGGCTGGTCTTCCGTGAGCAGGGCTACGACGCCTCGCTCGACCTGATCGCCAAGCAGGCCGGGGTCGGCCCCGGCACCCTCTACCGCCACTTCCCGACCCGCGACGACCTCATCGACGCCGTCATGCAGAGCTGGGTCGACCACGTCGAGGAGACCGCCGACAAGGCGCTGACCCACGAGGGCGGCCCACGCGAGCTGCTGCTCAACTGGTTCGAGGAGTACGTCCGGCTGATCAGCGTCCACAAGGGCGGCCCCGCCAAGATCACCGGCGCGATGGGTGACGACGGGTCCCCGATCCGCACCAAGTGCCAGGTCCTCCAGTCCGCCGGCGGCCGGGTCCTGGACCAGCTGCGCGCGGAGGACGCCGTACGCGACGACGTCACGTCGCTCCAGGTGGCGCGGCTCGTCGGCGGTGTGGCCACGGTCGCCGACCAGTCGGATCTCGATCCGACGGCGGTGCGCCCGATGCTCGAGGTCCTTGCCGACGGACTGCTGAAGTAGGACGCGGAGCG
Source organism: uncultured Actinomycetota bacterium (assembly GCA_963750445.1). GTDB lineage: Bacteria > Actinomycetota > Actinomycetes > Propionibacteriales > Nocardioidaceae > Nocardioides. The sequence goes on from CAVVQR010000002.1 coordinate 273,142, forward strand.
GACTACTTCGTCGGTGGTCGAGCAGCGACCCCGGCTGAGCCCGCGAAGCCGGGACGGAGCGTGTCGAGACCTGGTGGGCCGAGCGACGACCTGTCGTCAGTCGCCGGTAGATTGTCGCCGTGCCCGACACGAGCGCCCAGCAGTCCGCAGCCCTGACCACCTCCGGCGCGACCGTCCACCTCGACACGGTTGCCGCTGCGTCGTCCGACGCCGACCGCGACCAGCCGTGGGCCGAGCTCGGCCTGAAGGCCGACGAGTACGCCCGGATCCGCGAGATCCTCGGTCGCCGCCCGACCAGCTCCGAGCTGGCGATGTACTCGGTCATGTGGAGCGAGCACTGCTCCTACAAGTCGACCAAGGTGCACCTCAAGCAGTTCAGCGAGATCCCGCAGGAGACGCCGGTCGGCAAGATGCTCGCGGGCATCGGCGAGAACGCCGGCGTCCTCGACATCGGCCAGGGCTACGCCGTGACGTTCAAGGTCGAGAGCCACAACCACCCGTCGTTCGTCGAGCCCTACCAGGGTGCGGCCACGGGTGTCGGCGGCATCGTCCGCGACATCCTGGCGATGGGTGCTCGGCCGGTCGCGGTGATGGACCCGCTGCGCTTCGGGCCGCTCGATGCTGCTGACACCGCGCGCGTGATGCCCGGGATCGTGGCCGGTGTCGGCGGCTACGGCAACATGCTCGGCCTGCCCAACATCGGTGGCGAGGCGGTCTTCGACGAGTCCTACCTCGGCAACCCGCTGGTCAACGCGCTGTGCATCGGCGTGCTGCGCCACGAGGACCTCCACCTCGCCAACGCGACGGGCACCGGCAACCAGGTCGTCCTCTACGGCGCCCGCACCGGCGGCGACGGCATCGGCGGCGTCTCGGTGCTGGCCTCGGAGACCTTCGACGAGGGCGGCCCGGCCAAGCGACCGAGCGTCCAGGTCGGCGACCCGTTCATGGAGAAGCTGCTCATCGAGTGCACCCTCGAGCTCTTCGCCGCCGGCGTGATCGCCGGCATCCAGGACCTCGGCGGCGCCGGTCTCTCCTGTGCGACCTCCGAGCTGGCCTCGGCCGGCGACGGAGGCATGCAGGTCGAGCTCGACCGGGTGCCGCTGCGCGACTCCACGCTCGCTCCCGAGGAGATCCTCATGAGCGAGTCGCAGGAGCGGATGATGGCGGTCGTCGAGCCCGGCCACGTCGACGCCTTCATGGCGATCTGCGAGAAGTGGGACGTCGAGGCGGTCGTCGTCGGTGAGGTCACCGACACCGGACGCCTGCACATCGACTGGCACGGCGAGCGCGTGGTCGACGTACCCCCGCGGTCGGTGGCGCACGACGGCCCGACCTACCAGCGCCCCTATGCCCGGCCCGACTGGCAGGACGCCCTCCAGGCCGACCGTGCCGAGGTCCTGGCCCGCCCGGCGAGCGGCGCCGAGCTGCGCGAGACCCTCCTCCGGCTGGTCGCCAGCCCCAACCTCTGCGACAAGTCGTGGATCACCGACCAGTACGACCGCTACGTCCAGGGCAACACGGTCCTGGCGCAGCCGGCCGACTCCGGCATGGTCCGCGTCGACGCCGACACCAACCTCGGCGTCTCGGTCTCGACCGACTGCAACGGACGCTTCGCCAAGCTCGACCCCTACACCGGCGCCCAGCTCGCGCTGGCGGAGTCCTTCCGCAACGTCGCCACCGGTGGCGCCCGCCCGCTCGCCGTGTCGGACTGCCTCAACTTCGGCTCGCCCGAGGACCCGGACGTGATGTGGCAGTTCGCCGAGGCGTGCCGGGGACTCAAGGACGCCTGCCTCGAGCTCGGCATCCCGGTCACCGGCGGCAACGTCAGCCTCTACAACCAGACCGGCGAGACGGCGATCCTGCCGACGCCGGTGGTCGCCGTGCTCGGGGTGATCGAGGACGTCACCCGACGTACGCCGACCGGGTTCGGCGCGGCAGGGGAGCGGGTGTTCCTGCTGGGCGAGACCCGCGAGGAGCTGTCCGGCTCGGAGTGGGCGCACGTCGTGCACGGTCACCTCGGCGGCCTGCCGCCGAAGCTCGACCTCTCCGCGGAGCAGGCGCTGGCCTCGCTCCTCCAGGACGCGTCCCGCGACGGTGTGGTCACGAGTGCCCACGACCTGTCCGACGGCGGCCTGGCCCAGGCGTTGACCGAGGCCACCTTCCGCAGCGACATCGGCGTCGCGGTCTCGGTCGCCTCGGTGGCCGACGACGCCTTCGTGGCGCTGTTCTCCGAGTCGGCTGCCCGCGCCCTCGTGACGGTGACCGACGAGCAGGCGGACGCGCTGGTCGCGCTCGCCCAGCGCCACGGCGTACCCCTGACGCCCCTCGGGCTCACCGGCGGCGACACGATCTCGGTCGAGGGTGCCTTCGAGGTGCCGGTCGCCGAGGCCAAGGCGGCCTGGCGGGCCACGATGCCGGCGGCCCTGGGCTCCTGAGCGCCTGCTTCCAACGGCCTCTCTGGGCGATAACCCCACGCGCGTGACGCTCGGCGACTAGGTTGCCTGCGTCGCCAGACAAGGGCGGAGTGCGCGACATGCGTTCGCACAGCGGGTCAGCCGCTGTCGGGACGATCGTCGCGTCGTGCGCGGCGATCGTGACGCTGTCCGCCTGCAGCGACGGCTCGTGCGACGGCGCTTCGCCTGGCAACGGCGCCGAGGCTGGGCAGTCGGAGCGCTGAGCCCGGCCCGAAGGACACCGGCAAGCAGCGGCAGGCCCGCCAGAAGCTGATGGAAACAGCGAAAGGCTCGGCGGTTCGACGCCGATGCGGCCGCGGCGCTGCTCACCGACGGAGTGACCTCGATCGCCGACGTCGCCTCGCGGTGGCAGAAGGCGCTGGGAAGGGGTCATACGTCACCGCGACTCCCGCAAGCAAGATCTACGGCGACTGGTCGACATCGTGACCGCGCTGCGTGAGCGGCTGCGACACCGCCTCGAACGGCATCGACGTCTCGACTCCACACCTGCGGGCTACCGCGACGGGGATACCGGCTCGTCGACTCCCGGCCGTCGTCGAAGGCCCAGCTGATGGCCACGATCCAGGCACGGCCACGCTGGTCCGGACCCAGGCCCGGCGGCGGTCATGCCGGGGTGGCGCGAGTATCGGTGCAGCGCTGGAGGAGGTTCGGCTCGACCCGACCTCGGTGACGCCGGCTACACCTACCGCAACTCCGACGGCTCCGTGGTGTGGACCCGCACGGTGAAGGTCTCGCCGACTCCTGCGGCGCCGAGAGCTGGCCCGCTGGCGGCCGGGCTCGGCGAGTGGTCCGCCTGACTGCCCGAGGGATCTGGTCTGCTGGTTGAGCAGCGATCGCAGCGAGCGTGTCGAAACCAAGGCGACGGTGGCCTCGGTTTCGACACGCTCGGCCGCGGGCGGCCTCGCTGCTCAACCAGCGGGATGGCCGCGCGCGGGCCTCAGCTCGAGCGACGCATCGCGCGCACGCCGACGACCAGGCCGAGGGCCGCGACGACGGCCGCACCCGCGACCCCCTGCGCGACGACGTCGGCCGGGTAGGTGCCCGCGAAGAGCGCGCGCGTCGCGTCGACGACGTAGGTCATCGGGTTGAGCATCGAGACGACCTCGAGCCAGCGGGGCGCGCCCTCCATCGGCAGCAGCACGCCGGCGGTGAGCAGGGCCGGGAACAGCAGGGTCTGCTGGACGGTCCAGAACATCCAGTCCTGCCCCTTCGAGGCGAGGGCCAGCGCGAAGGACAGGGCGCCGACGCCGACGCTGAACAGCGACAGGACGAGCGCCGCCGCGACGACCCCGCCGAGGTGCAGGTCGAAGCTGAACGGGGTCACGACCGCGACGATGATCACGACCTGCATCAGCATCGGCACGACCTCCTTCAGCGCGCGGCCGACGAGCAGCGCCGGGCGGCCGAGCGGGGAGACGAGCTGGCGCTCGTGCGAGCCGGACTGCATCTCCTCCATCAGGCTGGAGCCGGTGAAGGACGCGCCCATCAGGGCGGTCATCGCCACGATGCCGGGCACGAACCACTGGAGCGCCGACCCGCCGGTCGCCATCTCGGGCAGCAGCGGTGCGAACAGGCCGAGGAAGACCAGCGGCTGGATCATCGCGAAGACCACGGCCATCGGCTCACGCCAGACGGGCTTGAGCTCGCGGTTCATCACGTTGACGGTGTCACTGACGAAGGTGCTCATGCTGCGACCTCGCTCTCGGTCTGGGCGGACGCGGCGTCCGCCTCGGGGGTGGTGGTCTGGTCGGTCTGCTGCGTCTCGCGCAGGCTGCGGCCGGTGAGGTCGAGGAAGACGTCGTCGAGCGTCGGCCGGGCGACCTCCACCCGCGTCGGGGGTACGCCGTCCGCGGCCAGGTCGGCCAGCAGCTCACCGACCATCGTGGAGCCGTCCTTGACGCGCAGCGAGACGGTGTCGCCGTCGACGTCGACGCGGGAGTCGGGCACCCGCTCGAGCCGGGCAGCGGCACGACCCGCCTCGGCAGACGTGCCGAAGCCGAGCCGGACGAGGTCGCCGAGCCTGCTCTTGAGCCGGGCGGCGGAGTCGTCGGCGATCATCCGGCCGTGGTCGACCACGATCACGCGGCCGGCGAGGGCATCGGCCTCCTCGAGGTAGTGGGTGGTGAGCACGACGGTGCTGCCGCTCTCGGCGTGGAGGCGGCGGACGAGCTCCTGGAGGTTGGCGCGGTTCTGCGGGTCGAGCCCGGTGGACGGCTCGTCGAGGAACAGCACCCGGGGAAGGTGCACCAGGCCCATCGCGATGTCGAGCCGGCGACGCTGGCCGCCGGAGAGCGTGGAGACCTTGCGGTCGGCGACCGCGCCGAGGTCGAGGTCCTCGATCAGCTCGCCCGCGCGCCGGTGGGCGTCCGCGCGGGAGAGGCCGTGGGCGCGCCCCTGGCTGACCAGCTCGTCGCGGCCGAGCTGGCGGTGGCCGGCACCGTTGCCCTGGCCGACGAAGCCGATCGCCTGGCGTACGTCGCGCTGGGCGGTGACGACGTCGTGCCCGGCAACCTCCGCAGAGCCGGACGTGGGTGGGATCAGGGTGGTGAGCATCCGCAGCGTCGTCGACTTCCCCGCTCCGTTGGGCCCGAGGAAGGCGACCAGCTCGCCCTGCCCGATCTCGAGGTCGAGGCCCTGGACGGCCTCGACGGTCTGCTTGCGCGAGGTGAAGTGGCGGGTCAGGCCACGGGTCACGATCGCAGGTGAGGAGGAACTGCCTGTGTGGTGGTGGTAGGTCATGAGAAGCAACGCTAGGAACCAATGCGGTCAGTTCTTGACCGCATTCGAGATTAATCTGGGGACATGAGCACGAGTGAGCGGATGCTGCGGCTGCTGTCCCTGCTCCAGACCCATCGCTACTGGCCCGGCCCGGAGCTGTCCGAGCGGCTCGAGGTGAGCCCGCGCACCTTGCGGCGCGACGTCGACCGGCTGCGCGAGCTCGGCTACTCGGTCGACGCCGTGCGCGGCGCCGCCGGTGGCTACCAGCTGCGCGCGGGCGGGTCGCTGCCGCCGCTCCTGCTGGAGGACGAGGAGGCCGTCGCGGTGGCGGTCGGGCTGCGTACGGCGGCGGCCGGCGCGGTCGCGGGCATGGACGACTGGTCGGTGCAGGCGCTGTCCAAGGTCCTCTCCCTGATGCCGCCGCGGCTGCGCCGGCAGATGGACGCCGTCGCCTCCCAGACCGAGTCGCCGGGCCCGTGGGAGGGGGCTCCGGTCTTCGACGCGGCCGTCCTCACCACGCTGGCCCAGGCGTGCCGTGACAGCGAGCTGCTGCGCTTCGACTACACCGCGCGCGAGGCCGAGGTGACCCATCGCCGGGTCGAGCCGCTGCGGCTGGTCTCCCTCGGCCGCCGGTGGTACCTCGTGGCCTGGGACCGCGACCGGATGGACTGGCGCAGCTTCCGCCTCGACCGGATCTCGGGCCCCGAGCCGACCGGGCAGCGGTTCCGCGCCCGGGAGCTCCCGGCCGAGGACGCGCTCGCCTTCGTGCAGCAGGGCATCCGGCGGATTCCCCAGCGCTACGCCGTACGCGTCCGGGTGGCGACGGCCGCCGAGGACCTCGCCGGCCAGGTCGGCCGGTGGGGCACCGTCACGCCCGACGGCGAGGGGTGCGTGCTGGAGATGAACGTCGACGACCTCGACTGGCCGGTCATGGTGCTCGCCGGGTCGGGGGCCGAGTTCGTGGTGGAGTCGCCGCCCGAGCTGGCCGACAAGGTCGCCGAGGTGGGCGCCCGCTTCTCCCGGGTCGGCTGACCCGAGCCGCCCCCGCTCAGGCGGCGGCGGGCGCGACGGCCTGCGGCTCGGGCTCGAGCACCCACTCGGAGGGGCGCGGCACCGAGCGGATCGACCGGCTCGAGGTGAGCAGGACGGCGAGCAGCGCGGTCGCGACGACGAGGACGGCGATCGCGAAGGTCCCGCCCTGGTGCTCGAGCAGCAGGCCGCCGATCAGTGGCGCGAGCGGCATCACCGACATCGAGACGAACTGGCTCGTCGACCCGACGCGCCCCTGGAGGTGGGCCGGTGTGACCGCCATCCGGTAGGACCCGATGCCGGCGTTGCCGACCGGGTTGAGCAGCAGCAGCCCGAACGTGCTGGCGCACGCCGTCCACACGCTGGCGGAGAAGGCGAGCGGCACGAGCGGCAGGCAGCACATCCAGCCGATCAGGACGGTCAGCCGGCCGGTCGGGAGCCGCTGGATCAGGGTGGGCGCCATCAGGGCGCCGAGGATGCCGCCGACGCCGGCCGCGGTCGAGACCAGGCCGATCTGGGCGGCCGGCACGCCGTCCTGCACCATCCGCAGGACCACCACGAAGAAGATCGCGTTGGTCACCAGGTTGGTCATCGACGACCACGCCATCAGGGTCCGGAAGAACGGGCGCGACCACATGAAGCGGAAGCCCTCGGTCAGCTGCTGGCGCAGCGGCTCGGGCTGCCGGTGGGGTGCGCTGAGGTCGGTCCGCACCCGGCTCACGGTCACGCACGCGACCGCGAAGGAGATCGCGTCGACCGCGAACGGCAGCCAGCGCGTGACGGCGTACAGCGCGCCACCGAGCGGACCGCCGAGGAGCGACGCGACGTGCTGGCGTGCCTGGTTCTGGCTGAGCGCCGTCGGCAGGTCCTCGGTGGAGACGACCGAGCGGATCGCGGACATCTGCGCCGGGTTGAAGGCGCCGGCGGCGACGCCGGTGACCAGCGCGACGCCGACGAGGTGGGGGAGGGTCAGGTGGCCGATCGCCCCGGCGACGGCGAGCGAGGTGTAGCCCGCGCAGCCGCTCGCGCTGGCGACCAGCATGATCCGCTTGCGGTCGACGCGGTCCGCGAGCACGCCGGCCGGCAGGAGGGTCACGCAGAGGCCGCCGAGGTAGGCCGCCTCCACGACGGCCGCGGTGAGGGCGGAGCCGCTGAGCGCGTAGGCGATGAGCGGGAAGACGAACATCGACAGCGCGCTGCCGAGCTCGCTCACGGTGTCGCCGATCCAGAGGACGGTGAAGTCGCGGTTGCGGGAGAGCTGGCGGTATCCGGGCATATCCGCACCATATGTTGCGCACGTTGTGTTGCGCAATAGTACGTGCGCAATTCGGTAGAGTGCGCCCATGCCCGAGTCCCAGCCGCTGAGCGACCCGCGGATCCTCCGCGCGATCGCCCACCCGATCCGCACCCGGATCCTCGACGAGCTCTCCGCCTCCGGACCGGTGCGAGCCGCTGACATCGCCCGCGAGCTCGGCATCCCGGCCAACCAGGCGAGCTTCCACCTGCGCCAGCTCGCCAAGTACGGCATGGTCGAGGAGGCCCCGGAGGAGGCGCGCGACAAGCGTGACCGCGTCTGGCGCGCGACCGCGCCCACCGGCTACACGGTCAACCTCGGGACGCTGGTCGGCGAGCCCGGCGGCCGCTCGGCCGTGGAGGTGTTCCGGGCGAGCCAGCTCGCCCGCCTCCACGCGGTCGTCGACCGCACCTTCGTCATCGACCGGGAGAAGGGCAGCGGCGTCTTCACGACCTCCGACCACGCCCTCAAGCTCACCGACGACGAGGCCCACGAGCTGCGCCAGGAGATCGACGACCTGATCAGCTCCTGGGCCGACCGCACCCGTGGCCGCGATCCGGAGCGGCGGACCTACCGCATGATCCAGATCGTGCAGCCGTCGGCGGACGGCGATGAGGCGTGATCTCTGCGCCACCGTGACCGAGCGATCCGCCGCTCGGCTCCGAACCACGGGCATGCGCCGTCGTACGCTGCTCGCCCTGCCCGCACTCGGGCTCGTCCCGTCGCTGCTGAGCGCCTGCTCCGAGGAGTCCGCCATGCCCGGTTCCGCCGATGTCCCGGAGGGAGGCGACGGCGTCGAGGTGATCACCTACGGCGACGATCCCTCGCAGTTCGCCGAGCTCTACCGCCCCTCCGGCGCCTCGCGCGGTGTCGTCGTGGTCATCCACGGCGGCTTCTGGAAGTCCGCCTACGACTACACGCTCGGCCAGCCGCTCGCCCGCTCGTTGGCCGAGGAGGGCTGGACCGCCTGGAACATCGAGTACCGGCGCGTGGGCAACGGCGGCGGCACCCCGGCGACCTTCGACGACGTGGCCGCTGCGATCGACGCGCTGGCCGAGGTCGAGGGACTCGACCTGTCCACCGTCGTCACCCTCGGCCACTCCGCCGGCGGTCACCTCGCGGTCTGGGCGGCCGGTCGCACGGATCCGGGGGTCGCGGTGACCCACGCGATCTCCCAGGCAGGCGTCCTGGACCTGGTGATGTCCGAGCGGATGTTCCTCGGCGGGGGAGCCGCGGCAGCCCTGCTCGGCCACGTCCCCGGACCGGACGACGCCCAGTGGGACCCGCAGCAGCAGATCCCCCTCGACGTACCCGTGTGGTGCGTCCACGGCATCGACGACACCACCGTCCCGATCGGCCAGTCCGAGGGCTACGTCGTGGACGCGCAGGCCGCCGGGGCACAGGCCGAGATCGTCCGGGTGGAGGGCGACCACTTCGTGGTGATCGACCCGACCGGCCCGGCGTGGGCGGCCCAGCTCGAGATCCTCGACGGCATCGCCTGACCGGCCCCGCACCCCCGACTAGGCTCGACAGGTGCCTGCGCGACTCAAGGTCCTGACCCCCCAACAGCTGGCGACGGCCGACGCCACCTCCGACACCAAGTCCCTGGTCAAGCACTACCTCGCGGTCCTCGAGGAGCGGGCGCCGGGGCGATCGGTCGAGGTGCGTGTCCCGCCCTACGCCGCCGTGCAGGTCGTGCCCGGGGTGCGGCACACGCGGGGCACCCCTCCGGCCGTGGTCGAGACCGACGCCGCCACCTGGCTCGCCGTCGCGACGGGGGAGAAGACGTGGGCCGAGGCCCTCGACTCGGGCAGGGTGACGGCCAGCGGGGAGCGTACGGACCTCTCGCCCTACCTCCCGCTGTCCGGCATCGGGGACCCGGCATGAAGGCCGCGATCGCCAGCCAGGAGCTGGCCGAGGCGGTCGGGTCGGTCGACGGCGTCGAGATCGTGGTGTGGAACGGCGACGGCCCGGCGCCCGCCGGCGACGTGGAGTTCTGGGTGCCCCACTACGCCACCCGCGCCGACGTCATCGACCAGGGCCGCCAGCTCCAGGGCCTGCAGGTCGTGCAGCTCCAGAGCGCGGGCTACGACGGCGTGGCCGAGCGGCTGCCGGCCGGCATCACGCTCTGCAACGCGACCGGCGTCCACGACGACGCGACCGCCGAGCACGCGGTCGGCCTGGTCCTGGCCAGCCTGCGCGGCATCCCCGAGTCGGTGCGCCAGCACGGCCACTGGCGGTCCCTGCCCGGGCGGCGCTCCCTGGCCGACTCCCGGGTGATGGTCCTCGGCTACGGCTCGATCGGCCGGGCACTGGTCGAGCGCCTGCTCCCGATGAAGGCGGTCGTCACCGCGGTCGCGTCCCGCGAGCGTGACGACGACCTGGTCGGCCGGGTGCGCAGCATCGACGACCTCGCCACCCTCCTCCCGGAGCAGGACGTGGTGGTCGTGCTCGTCCCGCTCGGCGACGCCACGCGCGGACTGCTCGACGACGAGGCGCTGTCCCTGCTGCCCGACGGCGCCCTCGTGGTCAACGTCGCGCGCGGACCGGTCGTCGACACCGACGCGGTGCTGCGACAGGCCGGCCGGCTGCGGTTCGCCCTCGACGTCACCGACCCCGAGCCGCTGCCCGACGGGCACGCGCTGTGGGACGCCCCCGACGTACTCATCACGCCCCACATCGCCGGCGGCACCACGGCGATGATGCCGCGCGTCTCGGCGCTGGTCCGGGCGCAGCTGGAGCGGCGGGTCGCCGGCGAACCGCTGGTCAACGTCGTCAGCGGCTAGGTTTCGCTCCATGCACGTGACTTCGCTCGGCTTCCGCACCGACCTGCGCCTGCTCGAGATGACGGGCAGCGTGGTCGAGGACCGCGGCACGCACCTGGTCATCCGCACGCCGGACAACCCGACCTACTTCTGGGGCAACTTCCTGCTGCTGCGCGAGCTGCCCGTGCCCGGCGGCGAGCGCGAGGTCGTCGGCGCCTTCCAGACCGAGTTCCCCCAGGCCGAGCACGTGTCGATCGGTGTCGACGGCACCGAGGACCTCACCGAGGCACTGCAGCCCTTCGTGGAGGCGGGCATGGAGATCGACTGCGGCACCGTGCTCACCACGGGCACGCTGGTTGCGCCGCGACCCGTCGCGGACGACGTCGTGGTCCGCCCGCTCTCGAGCGACGACGACTGGGAGGCGCGGGCCCGCCTGAGCCAGCAGCTCTACCCCCAGACCGACGAAGCGGTGTTCATGGCCTTCGCGCGCGGCAAGAACGACCAGGAGCGGAGCCTCGTCGGCCAGGGAGTCGGACAGCGCTTCGGGGCCTTCGTCGCCGACGAGCTCGTCAGCACGGCGGGCATCTTCACCACCCACGCCGGCATCGCGCGCTACCAGAGCGTCGAGACCCACCACGACCACCGGCGCCAGGGCCTGGCGTCGGCGGTGGTGCACGCGGCCGGCGAGCACGCGCTGGCGACCTACGGGGTCGAGACGCTCGTGATCGCCGCCGAGACCGACGGCGACGCCATCGGGATCTACCGTCGCCTCGGCTTCGCCGACGTCGAGCGGCACAACACCCTGGAGCGCCGGCCGGGCGGCTGGGACTCCTGACCGTCGGCTGAGCCACGACCCAGCTCCGTGCTCGTGCTCGTCCTGTGACCGTTGACACAGGCGCGCCTCCATGGCACGCTCACTTGTACGTACAACCTGTACGTACAAGATGTGAAGGTGGCCTGCTCCATGACTGACTCGACCGCCGAGCGGGAGATCGCCCCGCTCTACCAGCTGATGAACCGCATCCCCGGCGGACTCATGCTGATCCCCCTGGTGATCGGTTCGCTGCTCGGCACCTTCGCCCTGGGCTTCCTCGAGATGGGGTCGTTCACGACGGCCCTGTTCCAGCAGAGCGCCCTGCCCCTCATCGCGCTCCTGATCTTCGCCACGGGGACCCAGGTGACGCTGAAGACCAGCGGGCCCGTGCTCGCCACCGCGGGCGTCGTCCTGGTGTGCAAGAGCATCATCCCGGCGACGCTGGTGATCCTCCTCGGCCAGGTCGTGGGGATCGACGGCATCTTCGGGGTCTCGATCCTGGCCATGCTCGTCGCGGTCGACAACAGCAACGGAGGTCTGTGGTTGGCCTTCACCGGTCGCTACGGCGACAAGCGTGACCGCGGCGCCTACATCTCGTCCGCCCTCAACGACGGCCCGTTCTTCTCCATGCTGTTCCTCGGCGCCTCGGGGCTGGCCGACATCCCGATCTCGGCGATGTTCGCGGCCGTCATCCCGTTCCTGCTCGGCATGCTGATCGGCAACCTCAACCCGCACTGGCGTGAGGTCCTGCGCCCGACGCCCGCCATCGTGATCCCGTTCTTCGCCCTGTCGCTGGGCACCGGCATCGACCTCAACAACATCGTCAAGGGAGGCCTGGGGGGTCTCGTGGTCGGCGTGATCGTCGCCCCGATCACCGGGTTCTTCGTCTACCTGGGCTACCGCTTCCTGCTCCGGCGCGGCTACCGCTCGGGCATCGGGTTCGCGGCCGGCACGACTGCCGGCAATGCGATCGCGACCCCCGCGATCATCGCGCTGGCAGACCCGAAGTTCGCCCCCTACGTCGAGACCGCGACCGCGCAGATCGCGGCCTCCGTGCTGGTCACCGCGATCATCGCCCCGCTCCTCGCCTCCCTCGCACTCAAGCGCGCGGGCGGACTCCTGAGCGAGGAGGAGATCGAGCGGATCGACGAGATGGAGCTGGGGATCCGGGAGCCCCAGCTGTGAGGGCCCTCGTCCTGGCCGATGACCTGACCGGGGCGGGCGACACCGTCGTGTCGTTCGCCCGGTCCGGCTGGTCGGCCCTGCTCTCCCTCAGCGGTGGGTGGACCACGACGCCGGAGGAGGACGCCGTCAGCGTCACCCTCGACACGCGACGAGACCCGCGAGCGGCCGCCGTCACCGCGCAGGCGGTCGCCGACCTGGCGGGGGATCGGCTCTACCTCAAGATCGACTCGACCGTGCGTGGGCGGGTCGCCGAGCAGGTGCGCGGTGCCCTCTCCGGACGTCGCCGCGCGCGGCCCGGCTCCTTCGCCGTGCTCTGCCCGGCCTACCCGGCCATGGGTCGCACGGTGGAGGACGGTCACGTGCTCGTCCACGGAGTGCCGGTCCACCAGGGCCCGGCAGGGGAGGACCCCGTGACCCCGGTCGAGTCCTCGGACCTCCGGGACGTGGTGCCCGGCGCCGCCCTCGCCCTCGGCGACGACCTGGTCGACGCCATCCGCCGCACCTCGGTCGACCACGACGTCGTCATCGTCGACGCCGTCGACCAGGGCGACCTCGACCGGCTGGCTGACGCCCTCGACGTCATCGGTCCGGATGCGATCCCCGTCGGCTCCGCGGGCCTGGCGGTGGCGCTCGCACGCGTGTGGCGAGACGGCACGGCGTCGACGCCCCAGCCTGTCGTCCTCCCCCCGACGGGGCGAACGCTCGTCGTCGTCTCCTCCCTCCACGAGGTGGCGCGCGCCCAGGTCGCGGCTCTGCTCGAGGCCGACGAGCGCGGCGAGCTCGTCGCGGACGTCCTGGCGACCTCCGCCGAGCGTGTGGACGGCGCTGCCGAGCAACGCGCCCGTGACCTCGCCCGCGATGCCGCGACCGAGCTCTCGACCGGCCGCCACGATCTTCTCGCCCTCGTCGGGGGCGATGGCGCCGCACAGACGCTGCTCGCCGTGGGCGCCACCGGGATCCGCGTCGTCGACGCCGCCGTCGAGGGAGTCCCGGTGGGCACGGTCGTCGGCGGCGATCACCACGGGCTCGCCGTGGCGACGAAGGCCGGCGGGTTCGGCGACGACTCGACCCTCATCCACCTCATCGGCGCCGTGCGCGCCTCCGAAGGAGCCTGACCATGACCCGACTGCCCGTTCTCGGCCTCACCCTCGGCGACGTTGCCGGCATCGGCCCGGAGATCACCCTTCGCGCCCTCCTGGAGCACCCGGACCTCCGCGAGGAGTGCGTGCCCGTCGTCCTCGGGGACGCCGGTGCCCTGCGCCGGGCTGCGCCGTACGTCGGCGTGGATCCCGCTGTGGTCGTCACGATCGACCGGCCCTCGGACGCCACCAACGACCCTGGCCTCGTCGAGGTCGTCCAGGTCGGCGAGCCGATGGAGGAGGTGCCGCTCGGTGAGCTGAGCGGGGTCGCGGGGGACGGCTCCTACCGCTTCGTGGTCGCGGCCTGCGACCTGGCCAAGGACGGTCAGATCGACGGCATCGTCACTGCCCCGCTCAACAAGGCAGCCATGCACGAGGGAGGACACAAGTATCCCGGTCACACCGAGCTGCTCGCCGAGCAGTTCGAGGTCGAGAACTTCTCGCTGGTGCTCTCCGCCGGCGACCTCTACTTCTTCCACCTCACCACGCACGTGTCGCTCCAGCAGGCGATCGCCGGCATCACCGCCGAGCGCACGACCAACGTGCTCGACCTCGCGCACTCGTTCGCCAATGCTCTCGGCCGGCCCGACACGCCCATCGGTGTCGCGGGGCTCAACCCGCATGCCGGGGAGAACCGACTCTTCGGCGACGAGGACGCCGACGTCCTCGAGCCGGCGATCGCGGCTGCGCAGGCGCGTGGCATCGATGCTCGTGGCCCGCTTCCCGCGGACGCCCTGATCCCGCAGGCAGTGCAGGGCAAGTGGGAGCTCGTCGTGGTCTGCTACCACGACCAGGGCCACGCGCCGTTCAAGGCGGTCTACGGCGACGACGGCGTCAACATCACTGTCGGCCTGCCGGTCGTGCGGGTCTCGGTCGACCACGGCACCGCGTTCGACATCGCCGGACAGGGCATCGCCCGGGAAGCGAGCCTGGTCCTCGCTGCGCGCAGGGCTGCCGCGCTGGCCCCCGGGTGGGACGCGGTCTGGCGCACCGCGCAGGGCATCGACGCCTGAGCGACGCCTAGAGTTGGCGAGGTGAGCGAGCGCCGGGTCCCCCTCCACGAGCGGGTCGAGCAGGCCCTGCGCGAGCGCCTCGACAGCCGCGACCTGCGTCCCGGCGACCTCTTCCCCAGCGAGGCCGCGCTCCAGGAGGAGTTCGACGTCTCCCGGTCCGTGGTGCGCCAGGCCCTGGCGACCCTCGAGGCAGGCGGACTGGTCCGCAAGGTGCACGGCAAGGGCTCGGTCGTGGCCGAGCACCCTGAGGTCCACCGCGATGTCCTGCGATCCGGCCTGACCCTGCGAGCAGGCGGCGACGGGGCTGTCACGACCCGCGTGGCGTCCTACGAGATCGTGCTCCGGCCCGACCACCTGACCTCCCTCACCGGGGACCGGGTGCTCCAGCTCGAGCGCATCCGCTCGGTGGGTGGCGTGGTGCTCAGCTTCATCCGCACCTGGCTGCCGCTCGAGGTGGTCGAGGCGATCCCGCCCGATGACCTCGTCGACGCCTCGCTCCACCAGCTGCTCGCCGACCGGCTGGACCGGCAGGTCGCAGGCGGGCTCAGCCAGGTCCGCGCCGTGCTGGCGACCGAGGCCCTCGCCGAGCGGATCGAGGTCGCGCCGGGCTCGCCGCTGCTGCTGCTGGAGGGCTGCAGCCTCGGTCCCGACGGCACCGCGTTGGAGGAGTTCTCCACCTGGCACCGCGGAGACCTCGCCGCCTTCGACATCGAGGCCGTGCCCCCGTCGATGCGATCGCCAGCGGCGGACGACGAGACGCTGGAGCGGCTCTCGCGCACGGCCCGGGCGCTGGTGGCCGAGCTCGACCAGATCCGATGATGCTCGTCGTCGGCACCCGCTCACACCCGTTGGTCTCGGTGCGCGGTCGTGACCTCGTACGCCCGATCACGCGCGTGCTCGCCCCCCGGCCCACGCCGTGAGCGACTCCGTCCCTCCCGGCTAGGGTCGTGACCATGACTGTCGACATCACCGCTCGTCTCGCCGAGGTCATGCCCGGCATCCGCCGCGACCTCGAGGACCTGGTCCGCATCGAGTCCGTCTCCGCCGACCCGGCCCGCGCCGGCGAGGTCGAGCGCAGCGCCGAGGCGACCCGCGACCTGTTCGCCGCCGAGGGCTTCGAGGCCGAGATCGTCCGCGCCTACGACGGCGCACCGCCGGCCGTGATCGCCCGGAAGGCCGGCCCCGAGGGCTCCCCGACCGTCCTGCTCTACGCCCACCACGACGTCCAGCCCGAGAACGACCACGCCGACTGGGACTCCCCGCCGTGGGAGCCGACGGAGCGCGGGGACCGCCTCTACGGCCGCGGCGCGGCCGACGACAAGGCCGGCATCGCTGCCCACCTGGGCGCGGTCCGCATCTTCGGCGACGAGCTCCCGGTCAACCTGGTGATGTTCATCGAGGGCGAGGAGGAGGTCGGCTCCGACACGCTCGTCGAGCTGCTCACGGCCCACAAGGACCGCCTCCAGGCCGACGTCATCGTCATCGCCGACTCCGGCAACTGGGACATCGGCGAGCCCGCCCTCACCACCAGCCTGCGCGGCCTGGTCCGGATGGACGTCGAGGTGCGCACCCTCACCCACGCCGTGCACAGCGGCATGTGGGGCGGGCTGGTGCCCGACTCGATCATGGCGCTGAGCCGTCTCATCGCCAGCCTCAACGACGACGCCGGCAACGTGGCCGTCGAGGGCCTGTTCTCCGGTCCCGCCGCCGACGTGGACTACCCCGAGGCCCGGCTGCGCGCCGAGTCCGGCGCAGCTCCCGGCATCGAGTGGATCGGCGACGGCTCGGTCGTCGAGCGGCTCTGGACCAAGCCGTCGATCAGCATCACCGGCTTCGACGGACCGAAGGTCGAGGGGGCCTCCAACACGCTCGTCCCGGCCGCCCGCTGCCGGATCAGCATGCGCATCGCGCCGGGCGACACCACCGCCAACGCCGTCCAGTGCCTCCAGGCCCACCTCGAGAAGCACACCCCGTGGGGCGCGACCCTGACGGCGACCGTCGTCGACACCGGCGAGGCGACGAAGATCGACGCCACCGGTCCGGCCTACGACGCCGCACGTGCCGCCTTCGCCGAGGCCTGGGACGGCACCGAGCCGGTCGACATGGGGGTGGGCGGTTCGATCCCGTTCATCGCGGAGTTCCTCGAGGCGTTCCCGCAGGCGAGCGTGCTCGTCACGGGCGTCGAGGACCCCGACACCCGCGCCCACGGCGCCAACGAGGGGCTGCACCTCGCGGAGTTCGAGAAGGTCGTCAAGGCCGAGGCGCTGCTGCTGCGCAACCTGGGGCGTCTCACGCAGGGGTGAGCCACGCATGCGGTGCCGCTGGATAGCGTGACGTCATGGCTACCTTCCGTGCGCGCGACCGCTCGTCCGCGGTCCTCCGCTCTCCCCGCGGCGACGTGTGGGAGGTGCTCACCGACGCGGGGCTGATCGCCCGCATGACGCCCTACGTCACGAGCATCGACGTCGACGGCGACCGCTGGACCTGGCGACTGGGCACCCTGCCGGTGCTGGGCATCTCCGTCGCGCCGAAGTTCACCGAGATCATGGAGCTCGAGCCGGAGGAGCGGATCGTGTTCACCCACGACCCGGACCGTCCCGACGAGATGACCGCGGTCATGGGCACCTACCGGCTCGTCCGACCACGCCGACGGTGGCACGGAGGTCAGCATCGACCTGCAGATCAGCTGCAAGCTGCCGCTCCCGGGGCTCGCCCGCCCGGCCGTCGAGCGGGTCATGGCAGGCGTCGTGAAGCACATGGGAGCGGTCTTCTCGCGCAACCTCCTCACGCACCTCGGCGAGGTCTGATGCGCGTCCTGGTCCTCGGCGCGACCGGCTACGTCGGCTCCCGCCTCGTCCCGCACCTGCTCGAGCGCGACCACGAGGTCGTCGCCGCCTCGTCGTCGGCGCCCGACCCCGAACGCTTCGGCTGGGACGAGCGGGTGCACGCCGTCCGCTGCGACGTCACCGACGAGCAGGCGGTCGCCGACGCCGTCCGCGACGTCGACGCGGTGGTCTACCTCGTCCACTCGCTGGACCGCACCGACTTCACCGACCGGGACCGTCGTGGTGCCGAGATCGTGGCGGCCGCGGTCGCCGCCAGCGACGTACGTCGCCTCGTCTACCTCTCCGGGCTGGTCCCGGACGTGGCCGAGTCCGACCTGTCCGCCCACATCGCCTCGCGGCTGGAGGTGGAGCGGATCCTGCTCGGGTCGGGCGTGAGTGCCGTCGCCCTGCGGGCCGGCGTGGTCATCGGCGCCGGGTCGACGTCGTTCGAGATCATCCAGCAGATCGCGACCCTGTTCCTCGTCCAGCCCGTCCCGACCTGGATGCACAGCTCGGTCCAGCCGGTCGCGATCAGCGACGTGCTGCGGGCTTCGAGGACGCGCTGGCCGACGACGAGCTCACCGGGGCGGTCGACCTCGGCGGACCCGACACCATCGCCTATCCCGACCTGATGCGCGCCTGCGCCGACGAGGCCGGGCTGTCCCGGGTGCGGGTCCCCGCTCCCGTCGCCCCCTCCGTGCTGGTCGGCCTCGCCACCGCGCTGGCCACGACCGCCCCGTTCCACACGGTCACCTCGCTGATCGAGTCGCTCCGGCACGACATGGTCTGCCGTCCCGACGACACCTGGGCCCCGCGCCACGGCGGGCCGCTGCTCGGCATCGAGGAGGCGGTCCGGCGTGCGACGACCCCGATGTACGCCGGCCCCGAGGGCGCGCTGTCGTCCGACCCGGCCTGGACCCGGACGCTCGCGCTGCTCGACGTCGTACCCCTCCCGGCCTCGGCCAGGGCCGCCGCCCGGCTCGCCCTCCACCGGGTCCGCTCCCTCCTCCCCGGCATCTGAGGACGCCATGGACGTGGATCGGGCCGAGATCCGTCCACCACGTCCTCAGATGTCTCCTCGCGGGGACGCGCCTTGAACTGTGACAGCAGTACTGTCACAGTGGATGGCGGTCCCTGGGGAGGGACCTCCGTCCCGGGAGGCTGCCGGGAACGAGCAGATCGGGTGACGCTCGGTGCCCTCGTCCCGCCCTACGACCCCACCGCGTCCCGGCGGCCAGCCTCGCCGCTCGCCGTCGACCGCCGCCGCTTCGTGGGCTTCGTCCTCGGCGGCGCGACCCTGGTCGCCGCGGCCGACCTGGTGCTCGACGCACCGCCCGCCGCGTGCGCGGAGATCCCGACCCTGCCCCAGGTCCCCGAGCTCTACGACCTCAACGACATGCTCACCGATGCCGCCCGGCCGACGGCCAACCTGATCACCGTCACGATCAACGAGGACGGCACGGCGAGCTTCGAGCTGCCGCGCATGGAGGTCGGCCAGGGGATCACCACCTCGACCGCGATGCTGATCGCCGAGGAGCTCGACCTGCCGGTTGAGCAAGGTCAACGTCACGCTTGCCCCGGCCCGCCCCGAGCTGCTGTTCAACCAGCTGACCGGCGGCTCCAACACCACCATCTCGACCTACACCCCGATCCGGGTCGCCGCCGCCGTTGCACGCCTCGCCCTGCTCGAGGCCGCTGCGATCCTGCTGGGGGACACCGTCGGCGGGCCTCGTCGCGAAGGCCGGCGTCATCTCCGCGCCGAGCGGTGCGTCGGTGACCTATGGCGAGCTGGCCGCCAGGGCCGCGCGGCACCGGGACCCGTGCCGTCGAGGTCGAGCTCAAGGGCGAGGCCGACTTCACCGTCGTCGGCAGCCCACCAACCGGGTCGACGCCCTCGCGGCGGTGACCGGCCAGAAGGACTTCACCACCGACCTCGCCGTTCCGGACGCGCTGCCGACGATGGTGTGCCGGGCGCCCACGCTCAACGGCACGCCCGTGTCCGTACGCAACCAGGCCGCAGGTCGAGGCGATGCCGGGCGTCACCCATGTGGCGCTGGTCAGCACCGGCGTCGCCGTGCGCGCCGAGACGTTCGGGCAGTGCATCGACGCCGTACGCGCCCTCGACGTCGTCTGGAAGGACGGGCCGGTCGCGGGGGAGAGCGACGCGACGATCCTGCGCAAGATCCGCGCAGCCGCAGCTGCCGATGCCGAAGCTCCCCGACACCCCGCTCGCGCAGACGGTCGTCGGGCGACTTCACCTTCTACTTCCGCAGCAACTCAGCGATGGACACCAACAGCGCCGATCGCCGACGTACGACCGGACGGAGCGACGGTCTGGGCCGGTCTCAAGTCGCCGATCGTGGCCCAGCAGCAGATCGCGCTGAAGCTCGGCATGACGCCCGACAAGGTCAAGGTCAACGTGGTCACGGCAGGCGGCTCCTTCGGTCGCCGGTTGTTCTTCGACGCCGCGCTCGAGGCCGCCGAGATCTCGCAGAAGATGGCCACGCCGGTCAAGCTGATGTGGCACCGGGCCGACGACGCCCGGGTCGGGCGCGGCCACCCGATGGGCACCTGCCGGGTCCAGGCGACCGTCCTGCGGCAACAAGGTGCTGGCCTTCAACCAGTCGCTCACCTGCGTCGAGACCGACTTCCGGCACGGGCTCGGCGAGATCATCACCGCCGTCGCCGCCGACCTCCCCGCGGGTGTCGGCAACCTCGGTTTCGCCGAGACGATCTTCACCCTCACCCAGGAGGTGCCCTACGACTTCGGCGCCGTCGTCCAGACCCTGGTGGAGACCGACGACCGGTTCAACACCGGCTCGATGCGCAACATCTACTCGCCCGACGTCCGCGTCGCCGGCGAGCTGGTCGTGGACAAGCTGGCCGCCAAGATGAAGATGGACCCCTACCAGTTCCGGCGGAAGTTCCAGCGCAACAAGCGGCTGCTGGCCGTGCTCGACACGGTCGCCCAGGCCGGCGAGTGGGGCAAGACCATGCCGGCCGGCACCGCGCAGGGCATCGCCATCCACAAGGAGTACAAGGGCGTCTCGGCCTGCCTGGTCGAGATCGACACGCGGCCCGCGACGACGGTGGCGCGCGATCCGCGAACGCCGTCACCGGCCCGCGCGTCACCCGGGTGACCTTCGCGATCGACGTCGGCCTCGCGATCAACCCACGCGGGCTCGAGGCGCAGATGCAGGGCGGAATCAACGACGGCATCGCCCTGGCGCTGACGTCGAGCATGCACCTGCGCGACGGGCACTTCCTCGAGGGCAGCTGGGACAACTACTTCTACACGCGGCAGTGGAACACCCCGCCCGACGTCCGAGTGATCGTGATGCCGTCCGAGGAGACGGTGCCCGGCGGTGCCGGCGAGGCGGGGGTCGCGGCATCGTTCGCCGCCGTGGCCTGCGCCTACGCCCGGGCGACCGGGACGATGCCGACCAGCTTCCCGATCAACCACGGCCAGCTGTCCTTCGAGCCCAAGCCGTTCACGCCGCCCATCCCGCAGTCGCCGACCAACGGCCTCGAGCTCACCTACTGAGGAGCACCCACATGCCAGAGCAGACATTCATCGTCAACGGCGAGCGGGTCACGGTCGACGTCGAGGACGACGTACGACTCCTGTGGGTGCTGCGCGACCGCCTCGGGATCACCGGGCCGAAGTACGGCTGCGGGATCAACGTGTGCAAGGCCTGCACCTCCCACATCAACGGCAAGGCGTTCAACCCGTGCGCCGTCCCGGTGGGAAAGGTGGGCGCCGACGACGAGATCACGACCATCGAGGGGCTGCCCGACCAGGTCGAGCCCGCCCGGCGTGGCGCCCACGACCTGCACCCCATGCAGGAGGCGTGGCTCGACCAGGACGTGGCCCAGTGCGGCTACTGCCAGCCGGGGCAGATCATGGCCGCCGTGGCACTCGTCAACAAGGTGAGCAGCACCGGTGGGTGAGATCACCGACGCCGACCTCGACACGATCCGCAACATCTGCCGGTGCGGCACCTACACGAGGATCCGGAAGGCGATCGCGGACGGCGCGTCGAGGATGTGACCGCGCGGCCGTAGACTGCGGGGCGTGCCCTACCAGATGAGCAGGCGGACTGGTGGCGACGGCCGCCTGACGACGGCCCTCGACCCCCAGGACCAGGGCCCGCAGGACGCCTGCGGCGTCTTCGGTGTCTGGGCCCCCGGTGAGGACGTCGCCAAGCTGACCTACTTCGGCCTCTACGCGCTCCAGCACCGCGGCCAGGAGTCCGCCGGGATCGCGGTCAGCAACGGGCGGCAGATCCTCGTCTACAAGGACATGGGACTGGTCTCGCAGGTCTTCGACGAGTCGACCCTCGAGTCGCTCAAGGGCCACCTCGCGATCGGCCACTCGCGCTACTCGACGACCGGCGCCAGCACCTGGCAGAACGCGCAGCCGACGTTCCGCCCCACCGTCGACGGATCCATCGCGCTGGGCCACAACGGCAACCTGATCAACACCCACGAGCTCGCCCAGATGGTCCTGGACCTGCCCGACCCCGACGGCGAGCTGCCGCTCCACACCCGCGACATCGAGACGTCGACCAACGACACCAGCCTGGTCACGGCGCTGCTGGCGCACCACCCCGACACCTCGCTCGAGCAGCGCGCGCTCGACGTCCTGCCCCAGGTGCGTGGAGCCTTCTGCTTCGTGTGGATGAACGAGGGCACCCTCTTCGCCGCGCGTGACCCGCAGGGCATCCGTCCGCTGGTGCTCGGTCGTCTCGACCGCGGCTGGGTGGTCGCCAGCGAGGACGCCGCCCTCGCCACGATCGGCGCCAGCGTGGTCCGCGAGGTCGAGCCGGGCGAGATGATCGTCATCGACGAGAACGGCCTGCGCTCGCACCAGTTCGCCGAGCCGGACCGCAAGGGCTGCGTCTTCGAGTACGTCTACCTGGCCCGCCCCGACGCCACCATCAGCGGTCGCAGCGTCCACGAGTCCCGCGTCGAGATGGGCCGACAGCTCGCCCGCGAGTTCCCCGTCGACGCCGACCTGGTCATCCCGGTGCCCGAGTCCGGCACCCCGGCTGCCGCCGGCTACGCCGAGGAGTCCGGGATCCCGTTCGGCCAGGGCTTCGTCAAGAACGCCTACGTCGGCCGGACGTTCATCCAGCCCAGCCAGACCCTGCGCCAGCTCGGCATCCGGCTCAAGCTCAACGCCCTCGAGCACATGATCCGCGGCAAGCGCATCGTCGTGGTCGACGACTCGATCGTGCGCGGCAACACCCAGCGCGCCCAGGTCCGGATGCTCCGCGAGGCCGGTGCGCTCGAGGTCCACGTGCGGATCTCCAGCCCGCCGGTGAAGTGGCCCTGCTTCTACGGCATCGACTTCGCCACCCGCGCCGAGCTGATCGCCAACGGCCTCAGCCCGGAGGAGATCGCCGCCAGCGTGGGGGCCGACACCCTGGGCTACATCTCCCTCGACGGGATGATCGACTCCACCAAGCAGACGGCCGGCACGCTCTGCACGGCCTGCTTCACCGGCACCTACCCGATCGAGCTGCCCGACGAGAGCCTGCTCGGCAAGCACCTGCTCGAGGCGACGTTGCAGTCGCCGACGATGGGCCGCGCGCTGCCGGTCCTCAACAACCCCTGACCGGCACCTGCCCGCCAGTCGCCATCCGAGGAGAGACGTGACCGAGCAGCCCCAGACCAACGCCTACGCCGACGCCGGGGTGTCGATCGAGGCGGCCGACCGCGCGATCGACCTGATGAAGGGCTGGGTCGAGAAGGCCCGGCGCCCCGAGATGATCGGCGGCCTGGGTGGTTTCGCCGGTCTCTTCGACGCCTCCGCCCTGACCCGCTACGAGCGCCCGCTGCTCGCGACCTCCACCGACGGAGTCGGCACCAAGGTCGCCATCGCCCAGCTGATGGACGTCCACGACACCATCGGCTTCGACCTCGTCGGGATGGTCGTCGACGACCTGGTCGTCTGCGGTGCCGAGCCGCTCTTCATGACCGACTACATCGCCTGCGGCCGCGTGGTCCCCGAGCGGATCGCGGCCATCGTCAAGGGCATCGCCGAGGCGTGCATCGTCGCCGGCTGCGCCCTCATCGGCGGCGAGACCGCCGAGCACCCCGGTCTGCTCGACCCCGACGACTACGACGTCGCCGGCGCGACGACCGGCGTCGTCGAGGCCAGCAAGCTGCTCGGCCCCGGCCGGGTGCGTCCCGGCGACGTGGTCATCGCGATGGAGGCCAGCGGCCTGCACTCCAACGGCTACTCCCTGGTCCGCCACGTCCTCCTGGGCTCTCCCGACCAGGGCGGCGCGGGCTGGACGGTCGACCGGCAGGTCGACGACTTCGGCCGGACCCTGGGGGAGGAGCTCCTCGAGCCGACCCGGATCTACGCCAAGGCGTGCCTCGACCTCGCCGACCGCACCGAGACCCACGCGATGTCGCACGTGACCGGTGGCGGCCTCGCCGCCAACCTGGAGCGGGTGCTGCCCGAGGAGCTGTCGGTGCGCATCGACCGCTCGACCTGGACGCCGCAGCCGGTCTTCGACGTCGTACGACGGGTGGGCGAGGTGTCGCAGGCCGACCTCGAGGCCACGCTCAACTGCGGCGTCGGCATGGTGTCGCTCACCGCCCCCGAGTCGGTCGACACCGCCATCTCCGTGCTGGCCGGGCACGGCATCCGGGCGTGGGTCGCCGGTGAGGCGCGGGTGGACACCGACCACGGCGGCCGGGTGCACCTGGAGGGCCAGCACCCCGGTTGGTGAGGAGTTTCGCGGTTCGCCGACGAAATGCCGGGATCTGGTGTGCGGGAACAGCCACCGCTCAGGTAGCGTTGTCCCCACGATATGTAACCGATCAGACCGGGCGCGTCGGGGAGCTCCTCGACAGCCCCGGCCAAGTGTGCGAGGGGGTCGACCCTATGGGGCGCGGCCGAGCGAAGGCGAAGCAGACCAAGGTCGCACGCGACCTGAAGTACCGGACTCACGAGACGGACTTCGGCGCGTTGGCGAATGAGCTGCACGGCAATGAGAAATCCCATCCCGGGCCGACCGAGGTCGAGCCCGACGAGGACGAGTGGTCGGACTATGCCGATCCCCGTCGTCGCGCAGACTGACTGACCGACACACACCCGGGCGACCGGGTCCGAGGCCGACCTGCACGAGGGTCGGCCCGAGGTTGTGTCATGCCCACCGGGCACTTCTTCCCCGTCCTGCAGGGTGACCGGGCACTTCTTCCCCGTCACGCCGCCCGGACGGGGAAGAACCGCCCGGTCGGCGTGCAGGACGGGGAAGGACCGCCCGGTCAGCGGAGGTGGATGCCGCGCAGGCGGCCGACCTCGCGCATCCGGCGCTCGGCGAGGCGGTCCGCGGCCTCTGCCGTCGTGACACCGTCGGCCGTGGCGAGCTCGAAGACCTTGCGGGTGGTGTCGAAGATGCCGCTCGCGCGCTGCTGGGCACGCTCGAAGGAGAATCCCTCGAGCTCGTCGGCGACCTGGATCACGCCACCGGAGTTCACGCAGTAGTCGGGGGCGTAGAGGATGCCGCGCTCCGCGACCTGCTTCTCGATGCCCGGGTGTGCCAGCTGGTTGTTGGCCGCGCCGCAGATGATCGCGGCGCTCAGCACCTCGAGCACCTCGTCGCTGATCGCGCCGCCCATCGCGCAGGGCGCGTAGACGTCGAGCTCGCTCGCGACCAGCTCGTCGGTCGAGCCGACGGCCTGCACCTGCGGGTAGTCCGCACGGATGGCCTCGACGGACGGGGCGTGGACGTCGGTCACCACGACGGAGGCGCCGTCCTCGATGAGGTGGCGCACGAGGTGGCGGCCGACCTTGCCGACTCCCGCGACACCGACGGTGCGGCCGGCGAGCGTGGGCTCGCCCCAGACCTGCTCGGCCGCGGCGCGCATGCCCTGGAAGGTGCCGTACGCCGTCAGCACCGAGCTGTCTCCCGCGCCGCCGTGGGCGACCGTGCGGCCGGTGACGAAGTCGCACTCGCGCGCGATGTGGTCCATGTCCTCGGAGTAGGTGCCCACGTCGCAGGCGGTGAAGTAGCGGCCGTCGAGCGACTGGACGAACCGGCCGTAGGCGCGCAGCAGGGCCTCGGTCTTGAGCTCGGCCGGGTCACCGATGATCACGGCCTTGCCGCCGCCGAGGTCGAGGCCGGCGAGCGCGTTCTTGTAGGACATGCCGCGCGAGAGGTTGAGCACGTCGACGATCGCGTCGTCGGTGCTGGCGTAGGGGTAGAACCGCGTCCCACCGAGTCCGGGGCCGAGTGCCGTGGAGTGGAGCGCGATGATGGCCTTGAGGCCCGTCGCGTCGTCATTGCAGAAGACGACCTGCTCGTGCTCGCTGCCGAGCTCGAAGACGTCTACTCCGGAACTGGTTGCTCCCGACATGCTCATGCGTCCTTTTCGTAGGGTGCGGGCCGCGGGGTGTGCGGACCTGGTCAGCGCGGTCGAGGGGTGGTGACCGCCGTCATCTCAGGGTAGTCCCGGCCGTTCGCCGTCTCCGCATCACTGGGGACGCATCAGCAGGAGGTCTCCGTGGGTGCCGTAGCCGAGCAGCCTGCCGCCGGCGGCCCGCCCGTTGAAGGTCGCCATCAGCCAGGTGCCGTCGACCTGCGCGAGCGACGGCCAGGGCAGGTTGGTCGGGTAGGGCGCGTCGAGCGTGCCGAGGTCGGTCATCGTCAGGTCGAACACGGGGAAGCGGCCGCGCTGGGCGCGCGGCGAGTCCCGGCCGTCGCTGGCGAGCACCACCATGCGCCCGTCCACCTCGACCAGGGTCGTGCCCTCGGTGGAGCGCCGGTCGGTGGCTGCGCCGAGCAGGCGCAGGTCGTCGAGGGCGGGGCCGCCCGCGAGCGCCGGGTGGAAGTCGAAGAACTTCCGGGCGCTGACGAAGCCGACCAGCCACCCGCCGTCGTGGCGGACGAGGTGCGGGTCCCAGGTGGCGATCGAGTCGAGCCCGTCGGTGGGCAACGGCAGCTCGCGGGTGTCGAGGACGTGGGTGCCGCGCAGCAGGTCGGCGTCCGACTCGGCGAGGGTGACCCGCAACCCCGCCGGCGTACGACGACCCGCGCGCGACGTCGGTGCCTCGAAGTCGCCCCACGTGCTGGTCGCCACCAGCCACCCGGAGTCGGTGCGGACCAGGTGCGTGGCGTGGTCGCCGAAGACACCGGGCCGGTCCGGGCGGCGGAAGAAGAGGTCGGCCGAGTGGGTCAGGTCCAACGCCTCGGGATCGAGGCGCCAGACACTGGTGTGCGCGGTGTCGAAGAAGCCCGGGCCTGCCGAGGTCGCCGACAGCCACAGAGCCCCGCCCTCGCGCAGAGGTCGGCCGTCGTCGCCGGTGACGAACCGGACGTCGCGCAGACCGAGCTGCCCGAAGCCGCCGGCGACGCCGCCGCCGTCCGGCAGCTCGACGGCCAGCCCGGCCAGGGTGATCTCGTCGCGGGTGTCGAGCACCTCGCGCAGGTCGTGGCGCGCACGGGCGACCCACCCGTCGGCCTCGTGCACCCAGGCCGTGACGTGGGTCCCGGTCAGGGTCAGACCGAGGCGGGTCGGGTCGAGCGTCCGGCCGTGGCGGCGGCTGCGCAGCTCCCGCGTCGCACCCGCGCTGGTCACCGACAGCGAGAGGGAGCCGTCGCGGACCGACGCGCCGAGCCGATGGGCTCCCAGGTGCAGGGCGAGACCGGCGCCGTCGGCTGACGAGGTCGCGGCGACGTAGGGCGCCACCGAGGGCATCGGCACCACTCCACCGGCCGACGTCTCGACCTGCACGGCGCCCGGGGCCACCAGGTCGAACGGTCGCAGGCGACGGACGACCTCGAGGCGGGGGAGCACGCACCCATCCTCCACGACCCCCGGTCCGACCATCGCACGTAGCCCGTTCGGGCCATGCCCCCGATTTCGTTCCTCCAGCACGGCCCAAGCGTTGGCCGCTCGTTCATCTGGGACGGCGCCGCCGTTCCGTCGCGAACCCAACACTGACCATCGTTCACCAGCCGACAGGCAGCTTTCGTCGGGGCGTGGCAACCGTCAGCAATTCTCTCGGGCCCGTTTCGAAAGTTCTCCGTGACCATTCTCCCTGCCCAGGACACAGTCCTGCCCGCGGGCCCACCGACCCCGCGCCGGTTGTCCCGCAAGGCCACTGGCGCCGACCGCGTGTTCGAGGTCGGCGCCCGCACCGTCGGCGCGACCGTCCTCGTCGTCACCGGTGGCATCGGCGCGTTCCTCGCGTGGCAGTCCGTGCCCACCCTGCAGCGCTACGGCTGGAGCTTCTTCACCGAGAGCGCCTGGCAGCCCGAGTCCGACGTGCTGGGCATCGCCGCCGTCCTGGTCGGCACGGTCTCCATCGCCGGTGTCGCGATGTTCTTCGCCTTCCCGCTCGCGCTGCTGACGGCCCTCTTCATCAGCGAGTACGCCCCGGCCGGCGTGAAGCCGACGCTCGTCTCGCTCGTCGACCTGATGGCCGCCGTCCCGTCGATCATCTACGGGATGTGGGGCTACTTCCTGGTCATGCCCCATGCGGCCGCGCTCAGCCTGTGGCTGCACCAGCACCTGGGGTGGATCCCGCTCTTCGCGGTCGACGCCGACCCCACCGCCGCGGTCTGGGACCAGTCGCGCTACATCGGCAGCGCGTTCTGCGCAGGCATCGCCGTGGCCATGATGGTCCTGCCGATGTCGTGCGCCGTGATGCGCCAGGTCTTCTCCCAGACGCCACCCGGCGAGAAGGAGGCGGCCCTCGCGCTGGGTGCCACCCGCTGGGGCATGATCCGCGCAGTCGTGCTCCCCTTCGGCCGCGGCGGCATCATCGGCGGCACGATGCTGGGCCTCGGTCGCGCGCTCGGCGAGACGATCGCGGTGCTCCTCATCATCTCGCCCGACTTCATCATCAAGCCGCGGATCCTCGAGGTCGGCACGAGCTCGGTGAGCGCGCTCATCGCCGGCCGGTTCGGCGACGCCAGCGCCGCCCAGCTCTCGGCGCTCCTCACCGCCGGCTTCGTGCTCTTCCTCATCACCCTCGTCGTCAACACCCTCGCCGCGGTGATCGTCTCGCGCAGCCGCTCCGGAGCGGGGACCGACGCATGAGCACCGACGACCCGACGAGCACCACGACGAGCACCGCACCGGAAGACCTCACCGGGGCTGCTCCCCGTACGCACCTGCCACACCGGGACCTCGACGCACCGCCTCCGGTCGCCCGGCCCGGCCTGGGCAGGCCCACGGCGGAGGAGCGCTTCACCGTCGTCGGTGCCTGGGTGAGCGCGTTCGCCCTGGCCTGGGTCATCACCCAGCGCCTGCTCCCGCTCGGCGGTCCGGCCTGGCTGCTCCTGACCTGGTTCGTGCTCGGGCTGGTGGTGAGCGCGGTGACGACCTCCATGGGCGGGCGCCGCGTGGACGTGGTCGACCGCGTGGTCGCCGGCATCGTGACCTCCGGCGCCCTCGTCGTCGGGGCCGCGCTCCTCAGCACCGTGGTCTTCGTGGTCTACCGCGGCTGGGAGCCGCTCCTGCACCTCAACTTCTTCATCGACGACATGGCCGGCGTCGGCCCGCGCGACCCGTTCGACCGGGGCGGCATCGGCCACGCGATCGTCGGCTCGGCCATCCAGCTCGGCATCGCTGTCGCCGTCACGCTGCCGCTGGGCATCGGCACGGCGGTCTTCATGACCGAGGTGGGCGGCCGCTTCGCGGTCGTCGTACGCACCATCGTCGAGGCGATGACCGCGCTGCCCTCGATCGTGGCGGGCCTCTTCGTCTACACCGTGCTCATCGTGGCGCTCGGCTTCCCGCGCTCCGGCTTCGCGGCGGCGATGGCCCTGTCGGTGATGATGCTGCCGATCATCGCCCGGGCGGCCGACGTCGTCCTCCGGGTCGTCCCCGGCGGGCTGCGTGAGGCGAGCCTGGCGCTGGGGGCCAGCCGCTGGCGCACCGTCTGGCACGTCGTCCTCCCCACTGCGCGGCCCGGCCTGGCCACGGCGCTGATCCTCGGTGTCGCCCGCGGTGTCGGTGAGACGTCGCCGGTCCTGCTCACCTCGGGTGTCGCGACCTTCCTCGTCACCAACCCCACCGACGGCGTCATGAACTCGCTGCCGCTCTTCATCTTCAAGGGCGCCCGCAGCCCCGAGCCGATGGACATCGAGCGCGCGTTCGCCGCGGCCACGGTGCTGCTGGTGCTCGTGCTGGTCCTGTTCGTGATCGCCCGCCTCGTCGCCCGCCCGGCGCGCACCACCCCCCGTCGTACGACCCGCGCGAAGCGCGCCCCCTCCGAGGAGTCCTGATGACCCGACCGATCCGCCTCGCTGCTGCCTGCCTGGCGGTCGTGATGGTGTCCCTGCCCGGGCTCTTCGCGGCCGCCCAGGCCGACGACGGCCTGGGCAACGTCCAGCCGCGGGCGGCGTACGCCCAGATCGAGGGCTCCGGATCGACCTGGTCCGAGGTGATCGTGCAGCAGTGGATCTCCGACGTCGACGCGCTCGGGATGAAGGTCACCTACAACGGCGGTGGCTCCTCGCAGGGCCGCAAGAACTTCGCCCAGAACGTCACCGACTTCGGCATCTCCGAGATCCCCTACCCGGGCGTCGACGAGTTCGGCAACGCCGACAACAGCAACGGGCGCGAGTTCGCCTACCTCCCGATCGTCGCCGGTGGCACCGCCTTCACCTACCAGCTCAAGATCGGCGACGAGCTGGTCCGCAACCTGCGGCTCTCCGGCGAGACGCTGACCAGGATCTTCACCGGTGACATCACCGACTGGTCCGACCCGGCCATCGCCGCCGACAACAACGGGCGTGCCTTCCCCAAGCTGGCGATCACCCCGGTGGTCCGCTCCGACGGCTCCGGCACGACCGCCCAGCTGACCACGTGGATGGACGCGGAGTACCCGTCGATCTGGCGGCCCTACTTCGGCAAGAGCGGCTACACGTCCTACTTCCCGCGCAAGGGCCGGATGCTCGCCCAGTCGGGCTCCGACCAGGTGATGAACACGATCTCCGGCTTCGCCGGCAACGGCACGATCGGCTACGTCGAGTACGCCTACCCGCTCAACAAGGACTATCCCGTCGTCAAGGTCCTCAACGACGGCGGCTTCTACGTCGAGCCGACCCAGTACAACGTGGCGGTCGCGCTCACCCAGGCACGCATCAACGAGGACACGTCCTCCCCGCTCTACCTCACCCAGCTCCTCGACGGCGTCTACAACGCCAAGGACCCGCGGGCCTACCCGCTGTCGTCCTACAGCTACATGATCATCCCGACCGGCGCGCAGGACCAGCGGATGTCGACCGCCAAGCGCCAGACCCTCGGCGACTTCATGTACTACTCGCTCTGCGAGGGCCAGGCCAAGGCCGGCCCCTACGGCTACTCACCGCTCCCGCTCAACCTGGTGCAGGCCGGCTTCACCCAGCTCGCCAAGCTGAAGGAGGCCGACCCGGCCGTCGACATCGAGAACCGCGACGCGACCAAGTGCAACAACCCGACCTTCGTGGCCGGCAACCTCAAGCAGAACAAGCTCGCCCAGATCGCGCCGCAGCCCGCTGCCTGCGACGAGGAGGGCGAGGGCCCCTGCGGTACGTCGACCGGCACCGGTGAGCCGTCGACGGACGAGGGGCAGCCCACCGACGTCTCGACCGAGGGCGGCGAGGAGGTCGAGTCCGGGAAGGCCAACGGCAAGGGCGGCAAGGGCGACAAGGGTGGCAAGGGTGGCACGACCGGCGATGGTCCTGACGGGGGCAGTGGGGAGGATCCGGCGACGACCGAGGTCGACCCGGTGACCGGCGAGACCGTGAGCGCCGACGGCACGGCCGCGGCGGCGACCGGGACCGGCACGACGACCGACCCGATCTACGCCGTCCCGACCGAGCTCTCGGCCAGCCGCCCGGGCGACGAGCGCGCCTTCGGCCTGCTCGCCGCGCTCGAGCTGCTCGCCCTGATCCTGGTGCCGGGCGTGCTCCTGGCCCGGGGCGTACGACGTCGCGGAGCGGGCCGATGAGGGCCCGTCTGGTGGCGACCGCGCTGGCTGCGATCGCCGTCACCCTTCCCGCCGCCGCTGCTGCCTCCGCGACCGGCGCCCGGGCCGACGCCAGGCCGGGCACCACGGGCGGCGCCGGCGCGCCGGCGTACTCCCAGACCAAGCACCTGTCACGCACGCTCCGGGTGGCGGGGGAGACCTTCGTCGCCGACGAGCGGGACGTGACGGTCTCGGTGGACCGCACCACCGAGCTCCGCGGGCGCGAGCGGGTCACCATCGCCTGGACCGGTGCGCATCCGTCGGGTGGTCGCGCGGCCAACCCGTTCGGCGAGCTGGGGCTCAACCAGGAGTACCCCGTCGTGGTCCTGCAGTGTCGCGGCGTCGACGACCCGGCCCTGCCTGTGGACCAGCAGCTCGCGCCGGAGACCTGCTGGACCTCGACCCGGCAGCAGCGCACGCAGAGCCTGTCCGAGAGCCAGGCGGTGTGGCGTCGCGACGCCGCGGCGACGGATGCCCAACGCGCGCCGAAGGTCGGGCTCGAACCCATGCCGGCGGAGTGCGCGGACGTCGAGCTGTTCTCGACGCGGCTGACGCCCTTCCGTGCGGCCAACGGCACCGTCTACGCGGCCTGCACCTCCGAGACCATGCCGCCCGAGGCAGCGGTGGGTGCGGCGTTCCCGCCCGCCGAGCTGGCCGCCTTCACCGACCTCGAGGGCAACGGCCAGGTGAAGTTCGAGGTGCGCAGCAGCATCGAGAACGAGTCGCTCGGCTGCACGGACACGGTGGCGTGCTCGATCGTGGTCATCCCGATCGAGGGCATCAGCTGCATCGACGAGGACCCCGAGTGCAACAAGGCGGGCCGGTTCGAGTCCGGCTCGGGCAACTTCGCCAACGAGGGCATCGACATGTCCGTCTCGCCGAGCCTGTGGTGGTCGGCGTCGAACTGGAACAACCGGTTCTCGGTGCCGATCTCCTTCGGCCTGCCGCCGGACGCCTGCAGCGTCCTGGACGACCGTTCGCCGACGGGCTTCTACGGGTCCGAGCTGATGGCGCAGGCCTCGCTGCAGTGGTCGCCGGCGTACTGCCTGGACAAGAAGCGCTTCAAGTTCCAGCACAACAAGATGGCCGACGCCGCCGGCTTCGCCCTGGCCGAGAACGGCGGTGGTGCGGCCGCATTCGTCTCGAGCAAGCACGATGCTCGCGGCGGCGACCCGATGGCGTACGCCCCGACAGCGGTCACCGGCTTCTCGGTCGCCTATGCGATCGACAAGCCCGACAACCAGGGCGAGTACACCCAGCTCAAGCTCAACCCTCGCCTCCTGGCGAAGCTGATGACGCAGTCCTACATCGCCAGCGAGCGCGGTCGGGGGCACCCCGGGATGACCGCCAACCCGGTGTCGCTCAACCTCGACCCGGAGTTCCAGAAGCTCAACCCCGGCCTCGACACGATCGGTCGGGAGGCCGCGGCGACGGTGCTGTCGCTCTCGGAGTCCAGCGACGTCATCGAGACGCTCACCTCCTACATCGCCCAGGACAAGGACGCGATGTCCTGGATCAGCGGCAAGGCGGACCCGTGGGGCATGAAGGTCAACCCCAGCTACAAGAAGATCGCGCTGCCCACCGCTGAGTGGCCCCTCCTCGACGACTACGTCCCGCCGACCAACGACGAGTGCTACCAGCAGAACCCGGCGCCCTACTTCACCCAGATCGCTGCGCCGGTCAACTCGCTGCGCAAGATCGCCGAGGCCGTGCTCGACGCGTGGCCCAACGTGCAGACCCGGTGCGAGCGGTCCACGGTCACCGACCCGTGGAAGCTCGGTCGCGTCGAACGGCAGGGCGTCGGCTCGCGCTTCATGCTGGGCATCGTCAGCGTCGGGGACGCCCGACGTCTCGACCTCGCCGAAGCCAGCCT
Source organism: uncultured Actinomycetota bacterium (assembly GCA_963750445.1). Taxonomy (GTDB): domain Bacteria; phylum Actinomycetota; class Actinomycetes; order Propionibacteriales; family Nocardioidaceae; genus Nocardioides. Next base: position 306,252 of record CAVVQR010000002.1, read on the forward strand.
GGAGACCGCCGGACGCACCTACGTCGGGCCCACGGACGCGGCGATGGCCAAGGCCGTCCGTCTCGCCGAGCCGAGCAAGAACGACGAGGACCCGTTCAGCCTCGACATGGCCGCGCTGGTCAAGAACCACGCCTATCCCGGCACGATGATCGTCTACACCGCGGCGCGTACGGCGAACCTCCCGCAGGAGGACGCCGACAAGGTCGAGGAGTTCATCCAGGTCGCCACGTCCGAGGGCCAGAGGAGTGGATTCGGCAACGGGGAGCTCCCCGAGGGCTACCTCCCCCTGAAGAAGAGCGGCGTCACCGGTCCGCTGTGGAAGCAGGCCCAGGCCGTCGCGACCGCGATCGGTGAGCAGAAGGGCACCTCGGAGACCGACGAGGGCTCCGGGGACGGCACCGACAGCGGCGGCAACGACGGTGGCGACGGCGGTGGCGACGGCGGTGGCGACGGCGTGGGTCCGGCGAGCGTGACCACTGTCGACGAGTCCGGTGAGGGCACGGGCGACGGGAAGGGCGACGCGGGGCAAGGGCAACGGCAAGGGCGACAAGAACGACGGCCGGGACAAGGACGGGGACAAGGCAGACGACGGCGACGTCGAGCAGGAGCTGGTGGCCATGCCACCGACCACCGCGGTGTCCTCGCCGGTGGCCGAGCGGATGCTCCCCCTGCTGCTGCTCGTGACGTTGATCAGCGCCGTCGGCGCCAACCTCATCCGGCTGCGCCACCTGCGCAGGAGGCGGGGATGACGATGACGACCGCCCGGCCGGCGAAGGATCCGGAGCAACGGGCACTCCGCAAGCGGCGCCCCGCTCCGAGTCCCTCCACACCCCGTCCCACACCACCGGCGCAGGGCGACGTGTGGTCGGTGATCTCGACGACGTCGGTCATGTGCTGCCTGGTGGCCGGCTGGATGATCGCGCAGATGCTCTACCTCGGTGGGCTCTCGCAGGACCGTGCCCAGGACCGGCTCTACTCCGAGTTCCGCGGCGAGCTCGCCTCCGGCACCGCCCCGATCGGACCGGTCACCGAGGTCGGCCGACCTGTCGCCACCCTCTCGATCCCGCACATCGGCGTCGACCAGGTCGTCGTCGAGGGCACCGCGTCCGGTGACCTGCTGGACGGCCCCGGACACCTGCGCAACACGGTGCTCCCCGGCCAGCTCGGCACCTCGGCCGTCTTCGGCCGCGCCAGCACGTACGGCGCTCCCTTCGCGCGGATCGGCGAGCTGACCCGCGGTGACCAGGTCAACGTCACGACCGCGCTCGGGTCCACCCGCTTCCGGGTGATCGGTGTCCGTCGTGCTGGTGACCCGCTGCCCCAGCCGCGTCCGGAGGACGCCGCACGGCTGGTGCTGGTGAGCGGGGAGGCGAGCGGCTCACGGCTGCCGTCGCTGTCCCCGGGCAGCGTCGTCTACGTGGACGCCGAGGCGGACGAGGCGTTCGCCACCCCCGCGGGCCTGCCCCGCGTGGTCCCAGATCCGGAGCAGGCGATGGGCACGGAGTCAGGGGCGGTCATGCCGCTGCTGACGCTGTGCCTGGGACTGCTCCTGGCGTTGACGCTCGGGGTCATCGCCGCCCGACAGAGGTTCGCGACCGCCCTGGTCTGGGTGGTCGCGACTCCTGTCGTCATCGCTGTCGCGTGGCTCACGACCGACGTGGTCATGCGACTGCTGCCCAACCTGATGTAACCGAAGTGACCTGCTCCACCCATCACGGAACATCCCCAGAAAAGGAAACCCCATGTCTGTTCGCAGGCTCCTCGCGGGCGTGGCCACCACGTCCATCGTGGCGACGGCCCTGGCCGTGGCCGCCCCGGCCCAGGCCGACCCGACGGCCGGCTACGTGCCCTCCTCCGCCGACATCATCGGCGCCGGGTCCGACACGTCCGAGTTCGCGCTCAACTACCTCGCCGACGGCAACGCCGGCGTCGCCGGCTACAACGCCACCAGCCCGGCCAACAAGCTCGTCAGCTGGAACGCGCTCCCGCCGGCCGGCGCCCCGGCGACCATCAACCTCCCGGGCAACCCCGCGGCCACCCGCCCCAACGGCTCCGGCCAGGGCAAGGCGTCCCTCTACGGCGCCGGCAACGTCCCCGAGATCGACTTCGCCCGGTCGTCGTCCGCGCTGTCGGCGACCGAGGTGAGCGCCGACCTCTACGCCTTCCCGTTCGCCCTCGACGAGCTCGCCCTGGCGACCTCGAAGGCCTCCAACGCCCCCGTGACCCTGACCATCGCGGACGCGGTCAAGATCTACAACGGCCAGGTGACCAACTGGAGCGAGCTCGGCGGTGCGCCCGGCGCGATCGTGCCGATGGTGCCGCAGAGCGGCTCCGGCACGCTGTCCTTCTTCGAGGCGCAGCTCAAGGCCGCCAACGGTGGCAACCTGACCTACCCCCCGACGCTGGTCCGGGTCCAGGAGCACGACCCGTCGCTCGTCAAGGACAACCCCAACGCCGTGGCGCCCTTCTCCATCGGCCGCAACGCCGTCTCGGGTTCCACCCTGCGCATCGAGGGTGGCTTCAAGGCCCAGCGGGCCCTCTACAACGTCGTGCGCAAGACCGACCTGGCCAAGCCCGAGATCCAGGCCGTGTTCGGCGAGGCCGGATTCGCGTGCTCGCCCAACGCCAAGCCCCTCATCGAGGCAGCCGGCTTCGAGCAGCTCGCCGGTCCCGCCGGCGGCGGCGTCTGCGGTCTGGCGACCCAGGGTGCGACCACCACGTTCGCGACCTCCACTGTCGCCGCCACCAGCACCACGGTGACCGGGACGTCGGCCGCCGCCGGCGCCCTGAGCCTGGCCGCCACTGTCGGCGCGGGCACCAACAAGCCGAGCGGGTTCGTGCGCTTCTACCTCGACGGCTCCACCACCCCGAGCGGCACCCCGGTGGCGCTCACGGGCGGCAAGGCGACGCTCAACCTGTCGGGCCTCGCCGCGGGCGGGCACTCGGTGGTCGCCAGGTTCACCCCGAGCCTGACGTCCTACCAGGCCTCGGCCTCCGCGGCCACCGCGGTCAACGTCCTGGCCGCCGCTCCGCCTGCTCCGGCGAAGGCCAGCACCAAGGTCTCCGTCACCTTCAAGAAGAGCTACGCCAAGGGCGCGACCATCAAGGGCACGATCAAGGTCAAGGAGTCCGCAGCCGGCAAGGCCGCGGGCAAGGTCGTCATCAAGCTCGGCAAGAAGACGGTCGGCAAGGGCACGGTGAAGAACGGTGTCGCCACCGTCAAGATCACCAAGCCGCTGAAGAAGGGCAAGAACAAGCTCGTCGCCCTCTACGCCGGCAACGCGTCGTTCGCCGCCTCGAAGGTGAAGTTCGTCATCACCATCAAGGGCTGATCGTCGCCCTCTGAACCGGGGGCGGGCGGCTCGCTGACGGCCGCCCGCCCCCACCCAGGTCATCACCACCTCCCCTCGATCCGAAGAAGACCTCCGCCATGACCCTGCCCACGCTCGACGCCCCCGCACCGCAGTCGCACGACGGCCCGGACGCCGGACCCGCCACCGGACCCGCCACCGGACCCGCCACGCTGGAGGCCCGCGACATCACCGCCTGGTTCGGCAGCCACCAGGTGCTCGACCGGGTGTCCCTGACGATGCCGGCGTCGGGCATCACCGCCCTGATCGGTCCGTCCGGGTGCGGCAAGTCGACCTTCCTCCGGATCCTCAACCGGATGCACGAGCTGGTGCCGTCCGCGGCGCTGGCGGGCGAGGTCCTGCTCGACGGCGAGGACATCTACGACCCGCAGAAGAAGCTGACCGATGCCCGCCGGGCCGTCGGGATGGTCTTCCAGAAGCCCAACCCGTTCCCCGCGATGTCCATCCGCGAGAACGTCATCGCCGGCCTGCGGCTGACCGGCACGAAGGTCGGCCGCGGGGCCAGGGAGCAGCTCGTCGAGGAGTGCCTGGTCCGCGCCGGCCTCTGGAACGAGGTGAAGGACCGGCTCGACAGCCCCGGCGGCGGGCTGTCCGGCGGTCAGCAGCAGCGCCTGTGCATCGCCCGCTCGCTCGCGATCAAGCCACGCGTGCTGCTGATGGACGAGCCGTGCTCCGCGCTCGACCCCACGTCGACCCGCGTCATCGAGGAGACGATGAAGGACCTCGCCCGGCAGGTCACGATCGTGATCGTCACCCACAACATGCAGCAGGCGGCGCGGGTGTCCGACACGTGCGCCTTCTTCCTGGCCTCGCAGGGCACGCCCGGCGTCATCGTCGAGCACGGCGAGACCGAGGCGATGTTCACCAGCCCCCGCGACGAGCGCACCTCCGACTACGTCAACGGCCGCTTCGGCTGAGTCGACGAGCTGGCTCCTCCGGAGTCGCAGAAGGGCCCCGATCGGGACGTGATCGGGGCCCTTCTGTGCTTGTGGGCAGGGGCGGGGTCGAACCGCCGACCTATCACTTTTCAGGCGATCGCTCGTACCAACTGAGCTACCTGCCCAAGCGGGGACGAGGATACATGAGCCCGACGGCGAGGACGGAATCGGCTCAGCTCACGAGCTGCGCACCGGGAGCTCGAGCCAGAACGACGATCCGACGCCCTGCTTGGACTCCCCGCGGACCGCGCCGCCGTCGCGCTCGGCGATCGTGCGGGCGATCGACAGGCCGAGCCCGCTGCCCTTGGTGCCCGGCCCGGCGAACCGGACGAACGGCTCGAAGGCGTGCTGGATCTGGTCCTCGGCCAGACCGGGCCCGTCGTCGCGCACGATGATCCTGACCATCGGCTGACCGCTCTCGCCCAGCAGCGGTGCGGTCGAGATGTGCACCTCTCCGCCACTCGGACGGTGGTGGGTGATGGCGTTGCTGAGCAGGCTCGCCAGCACCTGGCGTACGCCGGACTGGTGGCCCCAGACGGTCGCCTCCGGGTCCACGTCGACCAGGATCTGCACCTCCGCGGTGCTGGCCGGGGTGCGGTGCCAGTGCACGACGTCGGCCACCGCCTCGGCGATGACCACCTGCTGGCGATGGTCGTCGCTCGACAGGGTCCGACCGGCGCCGAGGAGCGTGTCGACCACGCCGAGGACCTGCTCGCACGCGCGGAGGACGACGGGTCCGTCGCGGAGCATCGCGTCCACGAGCGGGCTGGCGGGAGCGTGCTCCGCCTCGTCGAGCAGCACCTCTGCGTAGCCCAGGACGGACGCGAGGGGCGTACGCAGCTCGTGCCCGACCGCGCCGAAGAACTGCTGGAAGCCCAGCTGGGCCTCCGTGCCGGCGTCGATCGCCTCGGCGAGCGAGCGGCGGGACTGCTCGAGGGTCAGCCGCGAGGAGAGCGCGGAGTTGAGGAGGTCGAAGTCGCGGATCAGCTCCTCCGACCATCGTCCGGCCTCAGGACTGACGACCGACATGCTGCCGAACATCACCCCGCCGGACATGCACACGGACGCGATCATGCTGCGGACCCCGACCCGGGTCAGCTCGTCACGGTCCTGCGCGGCCTCGGGCGGCATGAGGTCGCGGTCGGTCACCGCTATCAGGCCGCGATCGCGGGCGAGGCGCGACATCCACGGCATGCTGAGGGCGGCCTCGGGACCCGACCCGGGAGGCGGCACCATCGACAGGTCGGACCCCGGTCGGACCCACTCGCGGATCCAGGCCCGGCCCCCGAGCGGGTTCCAGGCCGCGGTGTCCTCCGGCACGAAGCTGGTGAGGACGCAGACGACGACCGCAGCCCGGTCCTCGGACAGGAGGTGGCGTGCCGTCCGGCTGATCGCGTCGTCGGTGGACATCCCACCGTCGAGGATCGCGCGCGCCAGGTCCGCACCCGCCCGGCTCACGGTGGCGTCGGGGGAGGATTGCTGGAGGGAGGGATGCATGGTCACTGCCGGCCCTCCTCCCTCACCGTGGCGGTGAATCGACACGGCTGACGGAGCTATGCCTCGACTCTGGTCGATCCCCACCGGTTCGCTCAAGCTCATTTCGCGTTGCACCCCCCACTGTGCAAGGTGAACGAGTTGTGCCATGCCGAGGCTACGCCCAGGGCACGAGTGGGGACCGGCACCGAAGGGCAGCCAGGCGCCGGGACGGCGAGTCGCGTCGTCCCAGCGCTCGGGCGCGAAGTGCGACGTCGCGGCGGTGGAGTCGGGCACCAGGTCGGTGAGCCTGCCGAGCAGCAGGGGGCTGACCAGGACGACCCGGCCGGCGGGAACCTCCTGCCCGTCGACGACGACCGGTTCGGTCGTGATCCGTGCCGTGACCCACGTCGGGGGAGTCAGGCGGAGCGTCTCCCAGACGGCGTGGACCGGGTCGCAGGCGTCCCCGGTGTGGTCGGCGAGCCAGGCGAGCAGCCAGGCGCCCGCGGCGATCGGGACCTGGATGCCGGCGGCGAGCAGCGCAGCCACCTGGGCGGGCTCCCCGCCGGGGGTGGGCAGGGCCGCGAGGGCGTCCTCGAGCGCGTGCCGGGTCCCGCGCTCCGCGCGACGCGTGCGGCTCCAGCGACGCGGCGGTCGTCCCGCGGCGATCACCGGCCCGAGCGCATCGATCCAGGCAAGGGTGAGGTCGCCGATCTCGTCACGCTGCGCGTCGTCGAGGCCGGGCAGCACGGCAGCCGTGGTGGACCTGGCCACCGGGCGTCGCAGCACCAGCATGGCGTCGTACGGCTCTCCGGGGCGGGCGCGGTCGTGCTCGGCCAGCGCTGCCTGCCACTCGCGGTCGAAGGTCGCGGTGCCGAGGGCGACCTGCGCGGCCGTGAGGGGGGCGAAGACGGTGTGCCCGGACCGGGTGTCCCCGGTGCTCCCGGACAGGTCACCGCTGCGGGTGACGTCGCCGGGGAAGTCGAAGCGAGCGGTGTCGGTGAGGACGAGCTTCGCGAGGGCGGGGGTCGTGGCCAGCCAGGGGCCCGAGGGGCCGAGGGCGGTCAACCCCGTGCGTGGGGCGGCGAGGACAGCGCCGAGCCGACCGCCGGCCGACTCGGCGCTGTCCATCTGCATCACTGCAGCTGAATCACTGGGTGTGGTTCAGCTGAGTCAGCGGCCGGGGGCCGGACGCCAGAGGTAGAGCGACTGCAGCTGGTTGGCGGCACGCTTGGACTCGATGCGGGTGCGGATGCGGTTCATCATGATTCTTCTCCAGGGGGTTGGGGTTGGATGTACGCCCGGAAAGGCGTACTGGTGACACCGTCCGAAGCCACTCCCCGTGGTGCATTCAGGGTGGGGTGAGGCTCCGGAGCCCAGCTGCATTCCTGTGCCCGGATGGTGCTGTCAGGGTCGGGTTCAGGACTCCAGCGTGAGCAGTGTCTCCGCAATCAGATCAGTCAGCTGCTGGATGCGCAGTGGCTTCTGCATGACCGTGACGATTCCGAGCTCTTGCAGAACTGCTCGGTGTTCGCCCGCCCAGGCACTGATCACGACTATGCGCATGTCCGGTGCGACGTCCGGCCGGGCCCGCAACCAGCGGACGACGTCGACTCCGTTCATGCGTGGCATGGTGAGGTCCAGGAGCATCACGTCGAAGTCGTCGACCTCGAGCGTCTCCACGGCTTCCTGGCCGTCCACCGCGGTGGCGGCGCTGTGCCCGGCCCGCTCGATGAGACGGCAGAACACATCTCGAATGTCCTCGTTGTCATCGACGACGAGGAAGCGCAGTTGGCGCGGTTCCCGGCTCACAGGGCAACTTTAGTAAACATCCGTGGCAAGTCGGGCAGAGTCTCGCAAGTCGCTTCATATTTCGGTGCCGGAGGGCGACCGGAGTTGGGAGCCCGACTCGGGCTGGCCCTATGCTGGGCGACGCTCGAGCGGGCGTGTCCCACCCGAGCTGGCCCCCATCGTCTAGCGGCCCAGGACCCCGCCCTTTCACGGCGGTAGCGCCGGTTCGAATCCGGTTGGGGGTACGACCTGGTCAGCGGCACCGCCGATTGTGTGGCGCCGAAGGCCATGGGTTAGAGTTCCACCCGCTTCACCAGTAGCACCTGGCCCCGTAGCGCAGTTGGTTAGCGCGCCGCCCTGTCACGGCGGAGGCCGCGGGTTCGAGTCCCGTCGGGGTCGCAAGAGCATGACTGCACAGGGTGAGCCTCCGGGCTCGCCCTGTTCGTCATTTCACGTGGCGGCACCCCGCTCCGATTTCCGCACCAGGTGGGCGGTTTTACCGGCTCCCTACGCTTGGCCCATGCCGATCGACCTGGATCCAGCGGCCTTCGACGACATGGTCGGGCGGGCCCTCGACGGGCTCCCCGACGACCTGGCCAGGCTCGTCGACAACGTCGTCGTGCTCGTGGAGGCAGACGCGCCGCCCGAGGACCCGGACCTGCTCGGGCTCTACGACGGTCTCGCGCTGACCGAGCGGCCGGCCAACCACGCCGGCATGCTCCCCGACCGGATCCTGCTGTTCCGAGGTCCCCTGCTCGACATGGCTGACACCGTCGAGGGCCTCGAGGACGAGGTGCGGATCACCGTCGTCCACGAGGTCGCCCACCACTTCGGGCTGGACGACGCGCGGCTGCACGAGCTCGGCTGGGGCTAGCCGGGAGCGACTTGACGCGTGTCCAAAATTTTACTTTGGCGGTCTAGCTCAGAGCGCTGCCGAGGGCCCATCCGAGGGCGCAGGCCCCGATCGAGAGCACGGCTGTCGCCGCGACGTAGGCCGCCCCGGTCCGCGACGGACGCTCGACGGACTGCACGGCGAAGGACGAGAACGACGTGAAGGCTCCGCAGAAGCCGGTGCCGAGGAGCGCCCAGGCGGCATCGCCGAGCGACAGTGCCGCGAACGCGCCGAACAGCCCCGACCCGAGCGCGTTGACCACCAGCGTGCCGGTCGGGAACCCGGCGTCCAGCCGGGCGAGCAGGTAGCGCAGGGGCGCGCCGACCGCGGCGCCGAGGGCGACGAGGAGCGCCGTCATGGTGGTGTCCTCATCGCAGCGCCTCGTCAGGCTCGGACCGGTGCGCCAGGCCCCTGCCGAGACCCGCGGCGGCGAGCCCTGCCGCCAGGGTGACGACGAGGTAGCCGCCGGCCATCGCCGTGTGCCCCGTGTCGGCGAGCTGGCGGACCTGGCCTGCCCACGCCGAGACCGTCGTGAACCCGCCGAGGAGGCCGGGCCCGAGGGTGGCCGCGACCCGGTGCGAACGGCGTACGACCGCCAGCGCCGGGAGCAGGCCCAGCGCGAACGCCCCGACCACGTTGATGGCCAGCGTCGGCCACGGGAACAGCGTGTCGGGCGCGGCCGTGTCGACGGCCAGGCGGAGGACCGCCCCGAGTGCGCCGCCCGCTGCGACGAGGAGCAGGTCGGACGCGCGCAGCGGCCGGGTGCTCACCCGACCTGGCTGGTGGACGACGAGTCGGGACGCGAGGCCCCCGTCCACGGCTGCGCGCTCGCCCCGTCGAGCTGGTGGACCATCTCGCCGAGGAGCCAGTTGTGGAGCTCGCGCTGGGGTGCGGTGCGGGGCATGGAGAGGAGCCGCTCGGCCTTGCAGAAGGCGTCGGCCACGTCGAACATCTCCGTCATCGTCACGAAGATCGGCCCGGCCTCGCGCATCATCGGGAAGGCGACGTCGGCGCGGCGGGACCCGTGGGCCTCGGCGTCGCGGACCTGCTCGTGGAACGACTCGGGGAACTGGCGCTCGAAGTTGGCGAACATCGAGGTGAGGTCGCCGGCGAGCGGGTAGTCGGACTGGTGCGAGAGCGACAGGAGGCGGAGCTCGCGGCGCAGCTCGTGGTACTGCCGGTCGAGGGCGGCGTAGAGAGGAACATCCATCCCGACCAGGGTCACCTCGACGGCGGCGTCGCTCGTGGGCTCGGGGCCGACCTGGTGGTGGTGGTCGATGACCCACTCCGCCGAGGCCTCCTCGGCCATCTCGGGCGCGGGCTCGAACCAGACGATCTTGCCGTCGGTCTCGATCGTCGCACCCCATGCGATGGCGCACTGGGCGACCATGGCGAGGCCGCGGCCGAAGGTGAGCAGCAGGTCGAGGTCGTCGTCCACGAGGGGCGCAGGTGGCACCGGCGGGTTGGTCGAGCCGTCGACGACCTCGATGCGCGGGTGGCTCACGGTGCCGCGCACCCGCACCTTGTAGGGGGCGATGCCGTGGAGGATCGCGTTGGCCACCAGCTCGGAGACGCCCAGCTCGGCGCACTCGACGAGATCGCCGCGCTCGAGCCGTCGGCACACGTCGCTCACCCAACGACGTGCGTCAGCCGCGGCGCGCGGCGATGACGCAAGCGTCAACTCGGAGCTCAGCGGCACTGGGACTCATTTCAAGGGGGTGGACAGTCCAGCGGGAGGGCGTCTACCCGGTGCAGGGTGGTTCAAACCTCGACAATCACTCTAGTTTCTCGTGACCCGCAGATGTGGTGTGAGCAACAAGACTCTTCCGGCGTTTCGCGCTGGCGGTGCGGACGGGAGGAGAATAGGGGTACAGCGGACCAATGAGATCGCACCTACGACCACAGGAGCTTCCATGACCTCGACGCAGACAGCACGCCACAAGGTTGTCGTCATCGGGTCCGGGTTCGGCGGACTGTTCGGGACCAAGGCCCTGCGCCGGGCCGACGCCGACGTGACGGTCATCGCGAAGACCACCCACCACCTCTTCCAGCCGCTGCTCTACCAGGTCGCGACCGGCATCCTGTCCGAGGGCGAGATCGCGCCCCCGACCCGCGAGGTGCTCAGCTCGCAGGACAACGCGCGCGTCATCCTCGGCGAGGTCACCGCCATCGACCTGACGGCCAGGACCGTCACCTCGCGCGTGCTCGGCCGCGACACGACGACGTCGTACGACTCACTGCTGGTGGCCGCCGGTGCCAGCCAGTCCTACTTCGGCAACGACCACTTCGCCGAGTTCGCCCCCGGCATGAAGAGCATCGACGACGCCCTCGAGCTGCGCGGGCGCATCTTCGGTGCCTTCGAGATGGCCGAGCTCGGAGCCACCCGCGGCGACGACGTCGACCACCTGCTCACCTTCGTGGTCGTCGGTGCCGGCCCGACCGGCGTGGAGATGGCCGGGCAGATCGCCGAGCTCGCCCACAACACGCTGCGCAAGGACTTCCGCGCGATCAACACCCGCCACGCCCGCGTGGTCCTCGTCGACGCCGCTCCCCAGGTGCTGCCGCCCTTCGGCGCCAAGCTCGGCGAGAAGGCGCAGGCCGAGCTGGAGAAGCTCGGCGTCGAGGTCATGCTCGGCGGCATGGTCACCGAGGTCGACGAGCGTGGCCTCGAGGTGAAGTTCAAGGACGGCCGGGTCGAGCGGATCAACTCGGTCGCCAAGATCTGGGCCGCGGGCGTGCAGGCCAACCCCCTCGGCAAGACGCTGTCCGAGCAGTCCGGTGCGCCGCTCGACCGCGCCGGCCGGATCGCGGTCAACCCCGACCTCACGCTGCCCGGGCACCCCGAGGTCTTCGTGGTCGGCGACATGATCGCGCTCGACAACCTGCCCGGCGTCGCCCAGGTCGCGATCCAGGGAGCGAAGTACGCCGCCAAGGAGATCAGGAACCGGCTCGAGGACAAGCAGCCGCAGGAGCCGTTCAAGTACTTCGACAAGGGCTCGATGGCGATCATCAGCCGCTTCCGCGCCGTGGCGATGGTCGGCAAGTTCCGGCTCTCCGGCATCGTGGCCTGGTTGATGTGGCTCGGCGTCCACCTCGTCTACCTCACCGGCTTCAAGAACCAGGTCTCGGCGCTGATGCGGTGGGCGATCACGTTCATCAGCAACAACCGCTCCGAGCGCACCACGACCGAGCAGCAGATCTTCGCCCGGGCCGCGCTGGCCCGGCTGCGTCGCGGTGCTGCCGACCTCGTGTCCGACCCCGGCATCTACGACGCCTCGCGCGCGATGGTCGAGGAGACCCGCCGCCAGGAGCTCGAGGCAGCAGCCGCGCGCGAGGCCGCGCTCACCGACTCCGGCGTGCGCGGCGTGCCCGAGGCGAGCTGAGCCCCCGGATCTTCGTGCCGGCGGCATAGACCGCCCGGTCCCCGCGTTGCCCCTCGTGGAAGCGAATTCGACGAAGGGACACCTGATGCGTGCTGTGGTCTACACCGAGAGCGGCGACTCCTCCGTGCTCGACCTGGTCGAGCGGGAGGCCGCTGAGCCTGGAGCAGGGGAGGTGCGCGTCCGGATCGTCCGCGCCGGCGTGAACCCCACGGACTGGAAGTTCCGCGCAGGAGGCATGGGCGACCTGGCCTTCCCCGAGATCGTGCCCGGCCAGGACGGCGCCGGCGTGATCGACGCCGTCGGTCCTGATGTCACGGGCTTCGCCGTGGGTGACCGGGTGTGGACGATGCTGGCCCAGCACACACGTCCCGGCGGCACGGCGCAGGAGCAGGTCGTGCTCCCGGTCGACCACGTGACCGTGCTCCCCGACGCGGCGTCGTACGACGTCGGCGCCTCGCTGGGCGTCCCGGCCGTCACGGCGCACCGCGCGCTGACCACCTCGGAGGACGGGCCCGACCGGCTCGCCCCGGGAGCGCTTGCCGGGCAGACCGTGCTGGTCGCCGGGGGAGCGGGAGCGGTGGGCAACGCAGCCATCCAGCTCGCCCGGTGGGCCGGAGCGACGGTGATCAGCACCGTCAGCAGCGACGAGAAGGCGGGCCTCGCCACGGCGGCGGGTGCGCAGCACACCGTCAACTACCGCGAGGGTGACGCCGTCGAGGCGATCCGCGCCCTCGCTCCGGACGGCGTCGACATCGTCGTCGAGGTGGCGCCGGCCCAGAACCTCGGCCTCGACGTGCAGGTGATCCGGCCCCGGGGCACGATCGCGATCTACGCCAACAACGGCGGCGACGAGGTCACCCTCAGCGTGCGGGAGACGTTCTCCACCAACGCCCGCTTCCAGTGGGTGCTGCTCTACACCGTCGGTCAGGCGGCGCTGCGCGCGGCGGCCGAGGACATCACCGCAGCCCTCGCCGACGGCGCCTTCGGCGTCGGCGAGGAGCACGGTCTCCCGGTGCACCACTACCCGCTCGAGCAGACCGCCGACGCGCACGCCGCCGTCGAGGACGGCGCGGTCGGCAAGGTGCTGATCGACGTGGCCGACGCCTGAGATCCTGCTGCGGTAGGCCTCCAGGGGCTCGAACCCTGAACCAACGGATTAAAAGTCCGCTGCTCTACCAATTGAGCTAGAGGCCCGTGGCGCGCGGAGGTCCGCGCGCCGGGTCATCTTCTCAGAGTGCTCGGGCCCCTGACGGTCAGGCCTTGACCGCGAGCACCGGGCGCGGGGCGTCGAGGAGGATCTCCTGCTCGGAGCTGCCGAGGATCAGCTTGCCGACAGGGGTGCGGTGGCGGATCCCGAGGACGAGCAGGTCCACGCCCGGCTCGCCTGCGGCCGCGAGGAACGCCTCGACTCCCGACCCGTCCTCGGGGCCGAGCACCGTCAGGAGCTCGACGCCGGCTCCGGCAGCCGCCCCCGACGCGAGGGCGACCACGGTCTCGGACTCGGCGGCGTCCGTCGGGAGGTTGTGCACGACGAGCTCGGTGCCGTGGAAGGCCGCCTGGACGGCGCCGGCCCGGATGGCCTCGGCGCCTTCGGGGGTCGGCTTGTAGAAGACGAGGACGCTCACGGGCACTCCTGGTGAGAGGACGGGGTGGGGCACGAACGTAGTGGAGGACCCGAGGCGGCATAGCCTCGGTCCATGACCGGCACCCACACCACGCTCGTCGAGATCTGCCTGGAGGACGTCGGAGGAGCCCGGCTCGCCGCGGCCGCCGGGGCCGAGGCGCTGGAGGTCTGCGCCGGGCTGTCCGACGGGGGTACGACACCGACGCTCGGGTTCGTCCGCCACTGCGCCGAGGAGGCGCCGGGGCTGGACATCCGGGTGCTCGTCCGCCCGCGGGCCGGCGACTTCGTCCACTCCGCGGAGGAGGTGGAGGTGATGGTGGCCGACATCGAGGCCACCCGCGCCGGGGTCGGGGCCGGCGCCCGGCTCGCCTTCGTGATCGGCACGCTCGAGCCCGACGGCACCATCGACACCGGTGCCGTACGCCGTCTCGTGGCCGCGTGCGGTGACGCGCCGGTCACCTTCCACAAGGCCTTCGACTCGGTGCCGGACAAGCGCGCGGCGCTGGCCCTGCTCGCCGACCTCGGCGTCTCCCGGGTGCTGACGTCCGGCGGCGCCGGACCGGCGGTCGACCACCTGCCGCTGCTGTCGGACCTGGTCCGGCGCGGCGGCGAGGACGTCCGCATCGCCGTCGGTGGCGGCGTACGTCCCGGCAACGTGGCCCGGATCGTGGCCGAGACGGAGGCGCGCGAGGTCCACCTCCGTGCCCCTGGCAGCGTCTCCTCGGCGGGCGTGTCCGCGGGCTACGACAGCGGCAGCCGGAGCGTCACCAGCGCGGCCGTGCTCGCGGAGGTCATGGCGGCGCTGGGCCGCTGACGGCTCAGGCCGTGTCGCCGGGGAACAGCACCGCACCCGCGACCGGGTCCACCGCGGAGACGTCGTCGAGCGGGAACATCGGCCGCTGGATCCGGCGGTGGCCGAGCCGGGCCAGGTCCTGGTCGACCCCGCCGGGCGTGAGCGCCAGCATCCAGTCCGCCGCCATGTCGAAGAGCTCGGGCTCGAGGTAGCCGATCTTCACCACCACGATGTCCGCGCTCCGCGGGTCCAGCCCGAGCCGGGTGAAGTCGTGCTCGAGGTGGTAGGGCCGGCGCCGCCGGGTGAGGATCACGTCGACCGCGGACGTGCGCACCACGACCTCGAGGTTGTCCTCGCTCGGCACGACCGCGACCACCGTCCCCGACACGGTCGCCGGAGGTGAGAGCCGGGCGTCGACGCGGGCGCCGAGCGTGAGGCGTACGTCGGCGCCCACGCCAGCCTCGGACGCGGCCAGGGCGCCCATGCTGTCGGGGATCGAGGCGTAGATCGCGCGCTTGCCGCTGGCCGCCAGAGCCTCGCTCGCGAGCAGCTCGGTGAGCGTCCAGGTCACGTCGCCCGCACCCCCGGCGGTCGGGTTGTCGCCGGAGTCGGAGATGAAGTAGGGGCCGGTCGGTGCCGCGACCGCCGCCGCCAGGACCTCGTCCAGCGACCCGGTCGGTGCGACGAAGCCGAACTCCTCGCGTCGGGTCCAGAGGTCCCGCGCGAGGTCGGTCGCCTCGGCCAGGGCGAGGTCGGCGTCGTCACCGACCACCATCACGACGGCGCAGTTGCGCGGCTCGTCGGCCCACGGGTAGCCGATCCAGATGCCCGCGTCGAGGATCCCGTCGAGCGCCTCGATCCCGGGCACGCGGGCGTAGAGGCTGGTCGCGGGCTCCTGCCGGGTGCTCGTCATCTCGCCGGGCAGCAGGATCGGCACCGGCACCCACGCCTTGGCCGGTCGCCTCCGCCCGAGGGGCAGGGCGAGCCGGTCGACGAGGTTGCGGGCGGCCCGCTCCTTGGTCTCCTGCCAGTCCACGTGGGGCGCGGTGCGATAGGTGGTCAGCAGGTCGACGGTCTCGGCGAGCGTCCGGGACACGTTGCCGTGCAGGTCCATGCCGCTGCTGATCAGGCAGTCCGGCCCGACCACCGCGCGTACGGCGACGGCGAGGTCGCCCTCCATGTCGTCGAGGCCCACCACGCTGGCCGCACCGTGGATGTCGAGGACCAGTCCGTCGAGGGGTGCCTGGGCGACGGTGGCCACGAGGCCGGCGAGGATCTCGGCCTTGAGCGAGGCGTAGTCGTCGGCCGGGATCGCCCCGCCGGCGATGTTGCGGGCCTGGAGGATGCCGATCCACTCGGCGCGGTCGGCGAGCGATCCGCCCTCGCGCCAGAAGTCCCACGCGTCGAGCACCTCGCGTCCCCGTCGAGGGGCGAGCATCGCTGCCGTGGTGAGGGCGGGGGAGAAGGTGGAGGCCTCGAGGCTGATGCCGCAGACGGCAACGCGAGGAGGCGTTGATCGGGTCACCGGGCCATGCTGTCAGCCCCGCGCGGACCGGCCCTCGGCGGCCGGGTTGGCCCGACGTTCATCCCGACGTTCACGAAGTGGTGGAGGTCAGACGGTGACGCGAGGCGATTTCTTGGTAGAGTTGGTGGTGCAACAGGTGCAAGTTCCAGCAGGTTGACGCCAGCGGAGTTTGTGATCCAACGGCGTTTCATCTTCGGGCCTTCCAGCTTGTGAGTCGGAGCGACGTGTCACCGCACTTGGTGCGGAGTCGTCGAAGTGACGGCTTCTCGTTCCGATAACAGGAGTACCGAGCACATGGCTCAAGGCACCGTGAAGTGGTTCAACGCCGAGAAGGGTTTCGGCTTCATCGCGCAGGAGGACGGCGGCGACGACGTTTTCGTGCACTACTCGGCCATCCAGACCAACGGCTACAAGTCGCTGGACGAGAACCAGAAGGTCGAGTTCGACGTCACGCAGGGTCCCAAGGGCCCGCAGGCGGAGAACGTCCGTCCGCTCTGATCGGCTGACGCTGGACCTGTTCCAGATCTGATCGAGATCCGGCCCCTCCCCTATTCAGGGGTGGGGTCGGACTCGATTTCAGGGCAGACTAGTAGCACGATCGGGTCATTCCCCCGGACGCGGCTGTCGGTCAGAATTGGTCCGAACGCCTAGAATTGGATGATCCGGGGCAACACATGGCGAGAAGGAGGGTGACGTGCACGACCAGTTCGACGTGACCCTCGAGGACGGCGACCTCCTCGGCGAGGTCGAGCTCACCACCACCCTGATCATCGCCGCGAGCGAGTCCGAGGAGCATCTCTCCCAGGAGGAGATCGACACGCTGCTCGGGGTCATCCCCCGGCCGCGCCAGGACTCCTGAGCGGACGCCGGCCGCGCCGCGCTCAGCACGTCGCGAAGAGCACCGGGCCGCTGGTCAGGTCCGACAGCACGTAGGTCCCCTCCACCGGCCGCAGGTCGAGGGTGATGTCGCGCCCCTCCGAGCCCGCGCGCTCGACCGAGAACCTCTCCGGGAAGTCACCGCCCTGACCGGGCGCCGGGCCGGACGCCAGCTGTGCGCGGGCATCGGCGTCGTCCGGCGCGTCGTCGGGGTCCTCGACCTGCAGCACCGCCCGTAGGTCGCCGTCCGGGAGCAGCGCCATCGCGAACCCGGTCAGCGGGTGCACGCCGCCGGCAGCCGCCACGAGCTGGTCCGCCTCGGACCGGGCGTCGTCGTCGGCCTGCGACATCGCCAGCTCCTCGCACGCGTAGGCGCCGTCGTAGACCGCTGCGACGAGGGGCTGGTCGAGGGCTCCGGAGAGATCAGCGAGGTCGTCCGCGCCGTCGGCGTCACCGGTCACGACCTCCAGCGCCTGCGCCAGGTAGGGCGCCTGGTCCGAGGCGAGGATGAGCCCCTCGTCCTCGAGGAGCGCGAAGTGCTGGAGCTCGGGGGTGAGCCCGGCACCGAGGCCGGCCAGGGTGTCCGGACCGCCCTCCCAGACCCCGTCGTCGTCCTCCGGCTCGGCCCAGCCCAGTGAGGAGAGCCGGTCGGCGACGTCGTCGAAGGAGAGGTCGTCCTCGACGCCGAGGATCTCGACCGCGCCGGTCCCCGACTGGGCGAAGAGCTCCCACGAGAGGGTGGCGGGGGAGAAGCCGAGCTGCTCCTGCATCACGCCGGCCGACGTGCCCAGCGCCGACATCGAGGACAGGTCGCCGTCGAACGAGTCGGTGATGAAGTCGTCCACCTCCTCTGCGGTGGAGCCGGTGCCGACGCCGGCGTCGAGCCGTCGTCGTACGCCTGCCCAGTCGGTCCACGACAGCCGGCTGGTGTCGGCCGGAGCCAGCGACGCGGCCCTCGCGAGGGGCGACTGCGGCGTGACGAGCCGCCAGCCCACCAGGGCGCCGACCGCCAGCGCGAGCACCACCGCGAGGGCGATGGCGGCGCGACGCGGCAAGGGGGCTCCTCAAGGGACGGGGACGGGTGTGACACTACTTCCATGGAGCCCCGCGACGTGCGCGCTGCTGGCGCCGTGGTGACACGCAAGGGTGGCGAGGTCCTGCTCGTCCACCGACCCAAGTACGACGACTGGTCGTTCCCCAAGGGCAAGCTCGATCCGGGCGAGCACCCGGTCACCGCCGCCGTGCGCGAGGTCGCCGAGGAGACCGGGCTCGACATCCGGCTCGGCCCGGCCCTGAGCTCGCAGCGCTACCGGATGTCCAACCGCCGGTGGAAGTCCGTCGACTACTGGACCGGCCGCGTGATCGGCAGCGACGACGTCACCCGCTACCGCCCCAACGACGAGATCGACGCCGTGGAGTGGGTGGAGTGGAAGGACGCCATGCGTCGCCTCACCTATCCCCACGACCGCGACACCCTCGCCGAGGCCCGCCCGCTGCGCGCCAAGACGCGCGCGCTCGTCGTGCTCCGCCACGGGAAGGCCCGTGCCCGGGGCGGGTGGCGCAAGGACGACCGGCAGCGCCCGCTCCTCCAGCTGGGCAAGACCCAGGCGCAGCTCATCGTGCCGCTCCTCGCCGCCTTCGACGCGACCTCGGCCCACACCTCCCCGAGCGTGCGCTGCGTGCAGACGTTGACGCCCTACGTCGACACCACCGGCTGGCCCACGAAGCTCCACGAGGAGCTCAGCGAGGAGGGATGCTCGACGAAGCAGGTCGCCGGCCTGGTCGGCGCACTCCTCGAGGCCGGCGAGAGCACCGTGGTGTGCACGCACCGACCGGTGCTGCCCGCCGTGATGGCCGCGCTCGGGGTGCCCGATCCCAGGCTCGAGCCGGGCTCGATGCTCGTCGTCCACCACCGCAAGGGGCGGGTCGTGGCGACGGAGCACATCCTCCCGTAGCCGCACTTGTAGGACTCGCCGACCCGCTCCGTCAAGGGTGCCGGGGCGTGTTCATGTGATCGCCGTCTCACGCACGAATCCATGACGCCATCCGGCCCGGTCGAGTTCATCGTGCGTTCACCAACGGCGATCCGCTCGTTCTCCTGACCTGCCTACCTTCGCTGATGTCAGCAAACTCAGACTTCATCAGGAGCACTCGAAGTGAACCGCACTTCTTTCCGCAAGCTGCTTGCCCCCAGCGTGGCCGTGCTTGCCCTCTCCATCTCCCTCACCGCGTGCGGTGCCGGCAACGAGAGTGACGCTGCCTCGGGCGGCGACGACAGCTCGAGCGAGACCTCGGGCGGCCTGTCCGGCGACCTCAACGGCGCCGGCGCCTCCTCGCAGGAGAAGGCCCAGGGCGCCTGGGCCACCGGCTTCCAGGGCATGAACGACGGCAACGTGACCGTCAACTACGACCCGGTCGGATCCGGCGACGGTCGCACCAACTTCATCAGCGGCGGTGTCAGCTTCGCCGGCTCCGACTCCTACCTCAACGACGACGAGGGCGAGCTCACCGGCGCCAAGGAGCGCTGCGGCGGCGAGGACCCGATCGAGGTCCCGGCCTACGTCTCGCCGATCGCGGTGACGTTCAACCTCGAGGGTGTCGACGCGCTGAACATGGACGCCGACACGATCGCGCAGATCTTCGACGGCAAGATCACCACGTGGGACGACGCGGCCATCGCCGACCAGAACCCGGACGCCGACCTCCCCGACACGGCCATCACGCCGGTCCACCGCTCGGACGACTCGGGCACCACGAAGAACTTCACCGACTACCTCGGCAAGGCCAGCGGCTCGTGGTCCTACGAGGCCGAGGACGCCTTCCCGGTCAAGGGCGGCGAGGCTGCCGAGGGCACCTCCGGCGTCATCTCCGCCGTCTCCGGTGGCGACGGCACGATCGGCTACGCCGACGAGAGCCAGGTCGGCGACCTGTCGGTCGTGTCGGTCAAGGTGGGCGAGGACTACGTCGCCCCGTCCGCCGACGGTGCCGCCCTGGTCGTGGAGTCCTCCCCGGCCGCCGAGGGTCGCGCAGACGTCGACATGGCCGTCGACATCGACCGCGAGACCACCGAGGCCGGCGCCTACCCGGTCGTCCTGCTCAGCTACCTGATCGCCTGCCAGACCTACGAGGACCAGGCCGAGGCCGACCTCGTCAAGGGCTACCTGTCCTACATCGTCTCCGACGAGGGTCAGTCGGCCGCGGCCGGAGAGGCCGGCTCCGCGCCGCTCTCCAGCGCCGTCGCCGAGCGTGCCCAGGGCATCGTCGACGCGATCACGGCTGGCTGATCCCATGGTCGGGGCAACGCCTCGACCACCCATCGCCGCGTGCGGCGGGTCGGAATCCGACCCGCCGCACCGGCGCGTGACACGACTGAGTGAGGTAGCGAGTGGCAACCACCGTTGTTGCTGAGGAGACCGGACGGGCCAAGCCCCGGATCGGCGACAGGATCTTCTCCGGGTTCGCCCTGGCCGCCGGGATCGCGATCCTGGTCGCCCTGGCAGGGGTCTTCATCTTCCTGGCGATCGAGGGCGTCCCCGGTCTGGCCAAGCCCGCGGAGTTCTACGGGGACGCGACCAACTTCTGGGGCTACGTCGCTCCGCTGTTGTTCGGCACGGTGCTGGCGGCGATCATCGCGCTCATCGTGGCCGTGCCGCTTGCCTGGGGCATCGCCCTGGTCGTGAGCCACTACGCCCCCAAGCGCATCGCGACCCCGGTCGCCTACGTCATCGACCTGCTGGCCGCCGTGCCGTCCGTGGTGTTCGGTCTCTGGGGCATCAGCGTGCTGGCTCCGAAGCTCACCCCGGCCTACGTCTGGCTCGACGAGAACATGGGCTGGCTCCCGTTCTTCGCCGGCCCGGCGTCGGGCACCGGACGTACGATCCTCACCGCCGGCCTGGTGCTGGCGATCATGATCATCCCGATCATCACCGCCATCTCCCGCGAGGTGTTCGCGCAGACCCCGACCCTCCACGAGGAGGCGGCCCTCGCGCTGGGCGCCACGCGGTGGGAGATGATCCGGATGGCGGTCTTCCCCTACGCCAAGTCCGGCATGGTGTCGGCGGTCATGCTCGGCCTCGGCCGCGCCCTGGGCGAGACGATGGCGGTCGCCATGGTCCTCTCCGCGGGCGGCGGCATCTCCTTCAACCTGATCTCGACCAGCAACCCGGCCTCGATCGCGTCCAACATCGCCTCCAACTACAAGGAGGGCACCCCGGGCAAGATCCAGGTGCTGATCGCCACCGGCCTCGTGCTGTTCCTCGTCACGTTCCTGGTCAACTTTGCCGCCCGGTGGATCGTCACCCGCGGCGAGAGGAAGCTGGCACGATGAGCGTCTCCACTGCTCCCACCCGCCCGACCTCCGAGGCGGTCTCGTTCACCCAGGCCAAGCTCCCGCGCCTCGCGCCGGCCCTGGTGGCCGTCGTCGCGATCGCCGCCGCCCTGCTGCCCGTCCTCCTGCTCGGGTGGGGCCTCGTCGGCTGTGCCGTGGTGGCCGGTCTGGTCTACCTCGTCGCGCTGTACGTCTGGGCCCGCGTGGTCGAGGGCGGGCGCGGAGCCACGGACCGGCTCATGACCGGGCTCATCTGGACGGCCCTCGCGATCGCCGTCGTGCCGCTGGTCTCGCTGCTCTGGACCGTGGTCGACCGGGGGCTGCCCGCGATCAACTCGACCTTCCTCACCTACTCGATGTACCGCACCAGCCTCGACCAGGAGGTCGGCATCTACCACGCGCTGATCGGCACTGTGCTGATCACGCTGTTCGCGGCCGTCATCTCGGTGCCGATCGGCATCATGGCCGCGATCTACCTCATCGAGTACGGCAAGGGCAAGCGCCTCGCGCGCTGGATCACGTTCCTCGTCGACGTCATGACGGGCATCCCGTCCATCGTGGCCGGCCTGTTCGCCTTCTCGCTGTTCATCCTCATCTTCGGGCCCTCGACCCGGGTGGGCATCGGCGGATCGGTGGCGCTCTCGCTGCTGATGATCCCGATCGTGGTCCGCTCGACCGAGGAGATGCTGCGCCTGGTGCCGTCCGACCTGCGCGAGGCGTCGTACGCCCTGGGCGTGCCGAAGTGGCGCACGATCGTCAAGGTCGTCCTGCCGACCGCGCTCGGCGGCATCGTCACCGGTGTCACGCTGTCCATCGCCCGCGTCGTCGGCGAGACGGCCCCGCTGCTGCTGATCGCCGGCCTCACCACGCGCACGAACTTCAACGTGTTCGACGGCCGCATGACCACCCTGCCGGTGCTGATCTACACCCAGAACGCCAACCCCGGGATCGCGGAGGTCCCGGGCGGGATCCGGCCGGGCATCGAGGTCGCCTGGGGCGGTGCGCTGGTGCTCATCGTGATCGTCATGGTGCTCAACCTCGCCGCGCGCATCATCGGAAAGATCTTCGCCCCCAAGACCGGCCGCTGAGCCAGAACCAGACAAGAGAGACTCACCCCCATGGCCAAGAGCATCACCGTCGACGACCTGAACATCTACTACGGCGACTTCCTCGCCGTCCAGGGCGTCAACATGACCATCAAGGCACGATCGGTCACCGCCTTCATCGGCCCCTCGGGCTGCGGCAAGTCGACCTTCCTGCGCTCCCTCAACCGCATGCACGAGGT
The DNA here is from genome assembly GCA_963750445.1 of uncultured Actinomycetota bacterium. GTDB lineage: Bacteria > Actinomycetota > Actinomycetes > Propionibacteriales > Nocardioidaceae > Nocardioides. The sequence continues at coordinate 328,530 of CAVVQR010000002.1, forward strand.
CATTCCCGGCGCGCGCGTCGAGGGCAAGGTGATGGTGGACGGCCAGTCGCTCTACGACAGCGCCGTCGACCCGGTCGCCGTACGCCGCCAGATCGGCATGGTCTTCCAGCGGCCCAACCCGTTCCCGACGATGTCGATCTACGAGAACGTGCTCGCCGGCAACCGGCTGAACTCCAAGAAGATGAAGAAGTCCGAGGCCGACGACCTGGTGGAGCGCTCGCTCAAGGGCGCCAACCTGTGGAACGAGGTCAAGGACCGCCTCGGCAAGCCCGGCATGGGCCTCTCCGGCGGCCAGCAGCAGCGCCTCTGCATCGCCCGGGCCATCTCCGTCGAGCCCCAGGTCCTGCTGATGGACGAGCCGTGCTCGGCCCTCGACCCGATCTCCACCTCGGCCATCGAGGACCTGATCCACGAGCTCAAGTCCGACTACACGATCGTGATCGTCACCCACAACATGCAGCAGGCGGCCCGCGTCTCCGACGAGACCGGCTTCTTCAACCTGAGGGCGACCGGCGAGCCCGGCCAGCTGGTCGAGTTCAACTCCACCCAGAAGATGTTCGCCAACCCGGACAACGAGGCCACCGAGGCCTACATCTCCGGCCGCTTCGGCTGAGCCGGGAGGTCCGCCCGGGCGGTGCGGAACGTCCTGGTGGGTCGCTCGGGGGTGCGGTCCACCAGGGCGTCCCCGACCGTCCGTACGCCTCTCGCGGATCAGATCCCGGTAGTTCAGGGCAAGACGGTCGTCGCCGCAGGTCATCGGGGGACGGTCTTCCCCTGAACCAACGGGCCTGTGGACAACGCCAGCAGAGCAGACGGCGTCCGTACGACGCTGGTCGGATGAGCGACGTCCACGTCCCCGGCGCCCCACCTCTGCGCGGGCTCGGCCCGCGTGAGGGCCTCCGCCCCGGGCTGGTGTGGCCCGCACCGCCCGACGAGGAAGGGGTGAGCGGACCGACTCCGGGACAGTGCCGCGGGCCCAGGTTCCGGAGGACGTCCTACGGCCTCTACGTGCCGGCGGACGTCGAGTCGGTCGGGGACCAGCGGATCGTGGAGGCGGCGGCGACGTTCAGGGCCTCGGTGGTCACCGGGTGGGCCGCGTTGAAGTGGCTGCTCCGCGCGGTGGTTCGACGAAGGCACGGATCGACCCGGTGCCTGTGGCCCTGCAGGCCAACGAGGGCAGCTCGGCGCACCCTGACCTGGTCAAGGTCTCCCAGGAGTTCCTGCACCCGAACGAGGTGAGGCGCGTCGACGGCCTGCGCATCACCACGGAGATCCGGAGCGTCGCCTTCGAGATGCGACACGCTCCCACCGTGCGCAGGGCGGCGCAGGTCTTCGCCATGGCGGCCTACGACGACCTCGCCTCCATCGAGGAGCTGGCCTCCTACTGCGAGGAGCGGCTGCCGCGGTGCACGGGTGTCGGTCAGGTCCGGGAGGCGCTCCCTCGGCTGACGGAGAACGCATGGTCACCGACGGAGGTGGCGATGGGGTGGATCTGGCAGGACGCGCTCCCGTCCGTCCGGCTCGCCTACAACTGCCCGGTCTTCGACCTCGCCGGCCGGCACGTCGCGACCGCCGACGCGGTCGACGCCGAGGGCGGTGTCGCAGGTGAGTACTACGGCGCCCTCCACCTCCTCGGCAAGCAGCGGGCCGAGGACGTCGTACGCGAGGAGAGGCTGCGCGCAACCGGGCTCGAGATCGTCATCATGCTGGCCAGCGACCTGCATGATCCGGCGGGCTTCCTCGACCGGCTCGATGCGGCGTACGAACGCGCCGCGAGTCGCCCGAGGCGTTGGACGGTGCAGCAGCCCGGCTGGTGGACCGACACCTCGACCGTGGCCGCGAGGCGCCAGCTCTCGGCCGCCCAGCGGTCCCGGCTCCTGCGCTACCGGGACGCGGCCTAGTCGCGATAGTTCAGGGCAGGACGGTCGTACGACGCCGGGGTGGACGACGGTCTTCCCCTGAACTACGCCGCCGGGGTCAGGGGAGGAAGATGCGGGCGATCCAGTAGCAGACCGCGGCGACGAGGCCGGCCGCCGGGAAGGTGAGGATCCACGCCATCGCGATGTTGCCGGCCATGTTCCAGCGCACCGCGTTGCGGCCCTTGGTGGCGCCGGCGCCCATCACTGCGGAGGTGATGGTGTGGGTGGTCGAGATCGGGGCGTGGAGGTGGATGGCCATCACGTAGAGCACGCCGGTCGCGACCGTCTCGGCGGCGAAGCCCGACGGCGGGTCGAGCTTGATGATCTTGCGACCGAGCGTGCGCATGATCCGCCAGCCACCGGCGTACGTGCCGGCCGAGATGGCGCTTGCGGCGGCGATCACGACCCAGAGGGGGAGGTGGTCGAGGGAGTACTGCGCGGGTTTGTAGGTGACCAACGCCAGCAGGATGACGCCCATCGTCTTCTGGGCGTCCTGCAGGCCGTGACCGAGCGCCAGGGCCGCGGCCGAGAAGACCTGCAGCATCCGGAAGTTGCGGTTGAGCACGTGCGGGTTGCGGCGCCTGAAGATCCACATGAAGGCCAGCATGAGCAGGAACGCTGCCGCGAAGCCGACGAGCGGCGAGCCCACCATCGGGATCAGGACCTTGTCCTTGATGGTCGTCCAGTTGACCGTCGTGCCGGCCGCGAGGGCAGCGCCGACAAGTCCACCGATGAGGGCGTGGGACGAGGAGGACGGCAGGCCGTAGTACCAGGTGATCAGGTTCCAGGTGATCGCACCCAACAGGCCGCACATCACGACCACCAACCCATGGGTCCCTACCGGGGTCCCGATGGTCTCGGCCACTGTCTTGGCCACGCCCTGGCCCAGCAGGGCCCCGAGGAAGTTCATCACCGCGGCGAGGGTCAGGGCGACTCGTGGGGTGAGCGCGCGCGTCGACACCGACGTGGCGATCGCGTTGGCGGCATCGTGGAAGCCGTTGGTGTAGTCGAAGGCGAGGGCAACCACGACCACCGCGATGACGATCGCGAGTTCCATCCGGTCAGGACTCCTTGACCGCGATCTGCTCCACGATGTTGGCGACCTTCTCGAAGGCGTCGATCGCCCCCTCGAGGGACTCGACGATGTCCTTGAGCTTGAGCACCTCCATGGCCTTGTACTCACCACTGAAGAGGTTGGCCAGGATCCGGCGGTAGGACTTGTCGCCGGTGTTCTCGAGACGGTTGATCTCGATCCAGTACTCGTCGAGCGACTGCATCGACTCGAGCGACGGCATCGCCGCGGCGGTGAGCTCGGCGCAGCGCTGGAGCACCTCCACCTGCTGGGTGGTCTCGGGCGGGAGCGAGGTCACCTCGTAGAGGAGGACGAGGTCGACGGCCTCGTCCATCATGTCCATCACGTCGTCGAGCGCCGAGGCCAGGTTGTAGATGTCCTCGCGGTCGAAGGGCGTCACGAAGGTGCTGTTGACGCGCTTCACGATCGAGTGCGTGGTCTCGTCAGCGGCGTGCTCGGCCTCGCGCATGCGCTGCGCGATCTCCGCCTTGGACGAGCCGTCGGCGAGCATCTCGCTGAGCAGCTGGGCCCCGACGACGAGGTGGTTGGCAGCTTCGCTGAAGAGGTCGTAGAACGAGCTGTCGACAGGGCGGAACTTCAAACGCACGGTGAACTCCGAACGGGGGGCGGATGAACCGGGCCAATGCTAGGGGGTGTTCCGCCCAGGGGCGCAACCGCGAGCCCCCGGATCCGACCCGTGTGACCCGCGCCGCAGGCGTGGCTCAGGCGTGGGCCGGACCGCCCGATGTCGCGGTCAGGTCGTCGGGCTCAGCGACGCCGCTTGCGCTGGCGGAGGATGAGCTCGTCCTGCAGGTGGCGCTCGCCGACGTGCAGGGTCCACTCGCCGTCCGAGCCGAGGTCCCAGGCGGTGGTCCCCTCGTCGAGGGCGAGGTCGAGGAGCTCGCCGACCTCCTCGACGACGTGCGGGTCGCGCAGCCGCGCCAGCACCTCGACCCGGCGGTCGAGGTTGCGGTGCATCATGTCGGCCGAGCCGATCCAGGCTGCCGGCTCGCCGCCGTTGTCGAACCAGAACACCCGGCTGTGCTCGAGGAACCGGCCCAGGATCGAGCGCACCCGCACCGTCTCGGACAGGCCGGGTACGCCGGGTCGCAGGGAGCAGATGCCGCGGATCAGCAGCTCGACGCGTACGCCGGCCTGCGAGGCGAGGTAGAGCGCGTCGATCACCGCCTCGTCGACCACCGAGTTGGCCTTGACCCGGATCCCGGCGGGGCGCCCGGCCTGGTGGTGGGCGATCTCCTGGTGGATCTGCGCGATGAGGCCGTCGCGGACGCTGTCCGGGGCGACCAGCAGGTTGTCGTAGGTCTTGTTGCGGCTGATGCCGGAGAGGTTGTTGAAGAGCAGCGCCACGTCCTCGCCGACCTCCGGGTCGGCCGTCAGCAGGCCGAGGTCCTCGTAGACGCGGGCGGTCTTGGGGTTGTAGTTGCCGGTGCCGAGGTGGACGTAGCGTCGGATGCCGTCGGGCTCGTCGCGCACCACCATCGAGAGCTTGCAGTGGGTCTTGAGGCCGACGAGCCCGTAGACCACGTGGCAGCCGGCGTGCTCGAGCTTGCGGGCCCAGCGGATGTTGGCCTGCTCGTCGAAGCGGGCCTTGATCTCGACGATCACCAGCACCTGCTTGCCGGCCTGGGCGGCGTCGATGAGTGCCTCGATGATCGGGCTGTCGCCGGAGGTGCGGTAGAGCGTCTGCTTGATCGCCAGCACGTGCGGGTCGGCCGCGGCCTGCTCCAGGAAGCGCTGGACCGACGTCGCGAACGAGTCGTAGGGGTGGTGCAGCAGCACGTCGTGGCGGGCCACCGAGTCGAACACGTCGACGGGGGAGGACGACTCGACCTCGGCGAGGCTGGGGTGCGTGGTCGGCAGGAACGCGGCGTACTTCAGGTCGTCACGGGGCAGGTCGGCGATCGAGTGCAGTCCGGTGAGGTCGAGCGGGCCCGGCAGCGAGACGACCTCGTCGCGCCCGACGCCGAGCTCGGAGACCAGCAGGTCGAGGACCTTGGGGTCGATCGACTGCTCCACCTCGAGGCGCACCGGTGCGCCGAACCGGCGTCGCAGGAGCTCCTTCTCGAGGGCCTTGAGCAGGTTCTCCGCGTCGTCCTCCTCCACCTCGAGGTCCTCGTTGCGGGTGACCCGGAACGTGTGTGCGCCGAGGACCTCCATGCCGGGGAAGAGCTTCTTGAGGTGCTCGCCGATGACGTCCTCGATCGGCACGAAGCGCTGGTTGCCCAGCCCGACGAAGCGGCCGAACGTCGGCGGCACCTTGACCCGGGCGAAGTGCTCGGTGCCGGTCTTGGGGTGGCGGACCACGACGGCGAGGTTGAGGGAGAGGCCGGAGATGTAGGGGAACGGGTGGGCCGGGTCGACGGCCAGGGGAGTGAGGACCGGGAAGATCCGGTCCTTGAACAGCTTCTTGCAGACCTTCTGCTCCTCGCGGTCCAGCTCGGACCAGCGGACGATCTCGATGCTCTGGCTGCCGAGCTCGGGGAGGAGGTCGACCAGCGCCTGCGCGTGGCGCTCCATCAGGGCACGGCCGCTGGACCACACCTGCTCCAGCTGCTCGCGCGGCATCACGCCGCTGGCGGCACGCTGGGCGACGCCGGCGTCGATGCGGCGCTTGAGGCCGGCGACGCGGACCATGAAGAACTCGTCGAGGTTGCTCGCGAAGATCGCCAGGAACCGGACGCGCTCGAGGAGCGGCAGGCGTGGGTCCTCGGCCAGCTCGAGGACGCGCTGGTTGAAGCGGACCCAGGAGATCTCACGGTCGATGAACCGGTCGTCGAACTTCTCCACGGCCTCGATCGCGGCGGCATCGGGCGTGTAGGGCGGCTCCACGTCGAAGGTCTCGGAGGGGTGTCCGTACGGCTCTGCCACCGGCCCCTCGTCGACCGACGCGGACACAGTGCTGGTGAGGGTGGCCGGGTCGGACATGCCGCCAGTGTGGCACCGCAAGGTGAACGTCAGATGACGTCCGGCTTCAGTAGACGAGAGCCTGTACGCCGTCGCCCAGGACCTGCTCGGCGAACACCGCCGCTCCGGCGATGGTGACGCCCTCGCGGAGGTCGCCCTCGACGATGCCGCGACGGGACGCGCACTGGGAGCAGACGGTGATCGTGCCGCTCGTCAGGACGGCCGCGACCAGCTGGTCGAGGGGGGTGGCGAGATCGAGGTCGAACGCCTCGGCGCGGCCCGGCACGCCGAACCAGGCGGCCTCCCCGGTCAGCCAGAGCGAGACCGGTGCACCCGCCGCGGCCGCGGCAGCGGCGACCGTGAATCCCTGGTTGCAGCGCTCGGCATCCTCGGCACCGCAGGTGACCTTGACGACCAGTGAGCGAGCCATGGCCAAACACTAGAGTGCTGTCCATGCCCTTCGAGCTGCCGGACAACCTGCACCCCAACTGCGGCCCCGTCGCCTGGCTCCTCGGCACGTGGCGCGGCAACGGCCACGGCGCCTACCCGACGATCGAGTCGTTCCAGTTCGGCCAGGAGCTGATCTTCACCCACGACGGACGGCCCTTCTTCCACTACATGGCGCGCGCGTGGATCGTCGACGAGGACGGCGAGTTCGTCCGCGACGCCGCCATGGAGACGGGCTTCCTGCGCTGCCCCGAGCCCGGCAAGGTCGAGTTCCTGCTCTCGCACAACATCGGCTTCTCGGAGATCTGGTACGGCGCTGCCGACGCCGGCAAGGTCGAGATGCACACCGCCGGCGTCTCCTTCACCGAGACCGCCAAGGAGGTCACGCAGGGTTCGCGGATGTACGGCAACGTCGACGGCGACCTGCTCTACGCCTACGACATGGCCGCCGTGGGCCAGGAGCTCCAGCCGCACACCTGGGCCCGGCTCCAGCGAGCATGATCACCCATGAGTGAGGACCTCGCCGCCCGGCTCCGGGAGCAGGGGCTGCGCCTCACGCCGCAGCGAGAGCTGATCCTCCGAGCCGTCGAGGAGCTCCGGCACGCGACGCCCGACGAGGTGCTCGCCCACGTGCGGAGCCAGGTCAGCTCGGTCAACGCCTCCACCGTCTACCGCACGCTCGAGGTGCTCGAGGAGCTCGGTCTCGTCCGCCACACGCACCTCAGCGATCGCGCACCGACGTACCACTCCACCCTCGAGCACGAGCACGTCCACGTGGTGTGCCGGGGGTGCGGCAAGGTCGCCTCCCACGACCCGGACCTCGTCGCTCCCGTGGTGGCGGCGCTGGGCCGCGACGGCTTCAGCATGGACGTCGGCCACCTGGCGATCTTCGGCCTCTGCGCCGACTGCTCCGCCACGGCCAGCCCGTCCCCGTCCGCGACCTAGACTGGGGGCATGCCCAGCCCTCTCCTCTCCCTGCCCGGGGCCGTCGCCGGTGACGGCATCGACGCCCCGGTGGCGGCGCACTACGGCTCCTTCAACACCGAGCAGCGCAGCCTGGCGTCCGGCGAGGGCTTCGTCGACCTGTCGCACCGCGACGTGCTCCGCATCGCGGGCCCCGACCGGCTGTCCTGGCTGCACAACCTGACCACCCAGTTCTTCGAGGGACTCGCCCCCGGCGCCTGGACCCAGGCGCTGGTGCTGAGCCCGCAGGGCCACGTCGAGCACGCCTTCGCCGGTGTCGACGACGGCGAGGCCTTCACCGCCCACACCGAGCCGGGCGCGGGTGCCGCGCTGGTCGAGTGGCTGGAGCGGATGAAGTTCATGACCCGCGTGGAGGTCTCGCTCGTCGACGACCTGGCCGTGATGTGGCGTCCGGGCGACTCCCAGGCACTCACCGCGGGCCGCTACGACCTCGTGCCCCGTGACCGCATGGAGGCCTACGCCGAGGCTGCCGGGCCCGCCGCCGGCCTCTGGGCCTTCGAGGCGCTGCGGATCGAGCGTGGCGAGCCCCGTCTCGGGCTCGACACCGACCACCGCACGATCCCCAACGAGGTCGGCTGGATCGGGCCGGCGGTGCACCTCGACAAGGGCTGCTACCGGGGGCAGGAGACCGTGGCGCGCGTCCACACCCTCGGCCGTCCGCCCCGCCGGCTGGTGCTCCTGCACCTCGACGGCTCGGAGAACCGCCTCCCGCCCGTCGGGTCGCCGGTGTCCCACGACGGACGCGACATCGGCTTCGTCGGATCGAGCGCGCGCCACCACGAGCTCGGGCCGATCGCCCTGGCGGTGGTCAAGCGCAACGTCCCGGTCGACGCGACCCTCGCCGTGGACGGGATGCCGGCCGCCCAGGACGTGCTCGTGGATCCCGAGGTCGGGCTGCACGTGCGCCCGCTGCGCTGATCAGCTGTCGCTGCGGCCGTACTGCACGTGGGTGTCGGCCTCTGCGTGCTCGAAGCCCAGCCGCGAGTAGACCGCCACGGCCGGCGCGTTGTCGGCCTCGACGTAGAGCAGCACCTCGTCGACACCGAGCCCCGCGAGGTGGTGCAGCCCGGCGAGGGTGAGCAGCTTGCCGAGGCCACGGCCCTGCGCCCCGGGCGCGACCCCGACGACGTAGACCTCGCCGAGCCGGGCGTCGTGCTGCTTGGTCCAGTGGAAGCCGAGCATCCCTGTCCCGTCCTCGGCGACCAGCAGGCCGGCGGGGTCGAACCACGGCTCGGCCATCCGGCGGGACAGGTTGTCCGCATCCATCGCGCCCTGCTCGGGGTGGTGCGCGAACGCGGCCGCGTTGACCGCCACCACGTCGGCGGCGTCGGAGTCGCGGTAGGACCGGACCGTGACACCCGGCGGTGGCTCGAGCGGGGCGAGCGGCAGGGCGGCGTCGCGGCGCATCACCCACAGGTCGCGCACGCGCTCCCAGCCGTGGCTGGCGGCGAACCTCGCCGCGGCGGGGTGGTTGCCGTGGGACCACGCCGTCAGCGCGCCGTCGTACGACGTCCGCTGCAGGAGGTCGGTCGCGACGCCCTGCCCCCGGTGGTCGGGATGCACCGCGAGGGTGAGGTCGCCGTCGTGCAGCAGGGCGAACCCGTGGCGGTCGACGGTGACCGTCGCGGCGCCGTCGACGAGCGCCATCAGCGCGGCCTCGTCGAGGGGCGAGGCCCCGTCCGCTGCCTCGCTGGCCCGGGCGATCGCCTCGCGCGCTCCCGATCGTGGTCCCGTCGGCGCGCTCGTCCACGCGGCGAGCCTAGCCAGCCCTGCCACCGGGTTCCGGAAGCGCCGCAGGGCCGCCCCCGAGCGGGCACGATGGACCGCCGCTCGGGACAGGTTCAGGGGGACAGGGTGTTGACGCGCGTGCGCACGGGAATCGCACTGGTGATGCTGGTCGGCATCTTCGTGCTGGGTGCAGTCGTCCTCGCGAGCGCCGTCGCTGCGGTCGTCTGGGTGATGGTCACCCGCAGTCCTGGTGGCGCACTGGTCGGCGCGATCTGCGGGTCCGTGGGATTCGTGCTCATGGTGGCGCTGTCCCGCATCCTCCGGTCCACGCCCGTGCCTCCGGACGGCATCGCCGTGACGGCCGAGGCCGAGCCCGCGCTCTGGGCGCTGGTCCACGAGGCGGCCCGCGGGGTCGACACCCGCGCCCCCGACGAGATCCGCCTCGCGTGGACGCCAAGCCGGGGTCACGGAGGACTCGCGGATCCTCGGGCTGGTGTCGGGCACGCGCGTCCTCTACGTCGGGGTGCCCCTGCTCCAGACGATGACGCGCACCGAGGTCCTCTGGGTGCTCGGCCACGAGATGGGCCACTACAGCGAGCGGCACACCGCGATGTCCGGTGTGACCCGCCGCGGGCTGGTCGCGCTGGTCGAGGTCGTCGACGGGTTCGGGCCCCGACACGTCCTCGGTTGGCTGTTCGCGGCTACCTCGCCGTCTATGCGCGGGTCATCCACGCGGTCTGGCGCGGTCAGGAGCTCGACGCCGACCGTGGGCGGCCACCTGACCGGCTCCGGGTCGGGGATCGCCGCGCTCCGGGCCATGGTGGTCACCTCGTCGACGTGGAGCACCTACTCGCGCGAGTACGCGTCGGTCGGCACGAGCGTGGGGATGGTGCCGCGAGGCGTTTCACGGGGTACGCCGGTTCCTGTCCGACCCGGTGCGCAGCGACCTGGACATCGACCAGCTGATCGCGCAGGAGCACCGCTCGCCCTTCGACACCCACCCCGCCACGTCGAGGCGCATCGAGCGCCTGCGGGCGCTGGGCAAGCAGCCGACGGGCCGGCTGGACGACGAGGCGGCACTGCTGCTCCTGAGCGATCCACCCAGGACGATCCTGGAGCTCGAGGACCACCTGGCGAGGGAGGGCTCGCTCACCCCGGTCTCGTGGGACCAGGCGGTCGTCGTCGGCAATCGACGCCGCGAGGAGGAGCGAGCGGTCGGCATCATGGCAGTGGTCGACGCCCTCACCTCGGGCGCCGCGGACCTCAGTGAGGCCGTCCACCTCGTCGCCGCACGGCGGCGGTCCGCGACTCGCCCAGGCACTCGACCGGGGGCAGGACCTCGACGACACGGAGGTACGACGCGTCGTGACGAGCGCCCTCCAGGTGCTGGTCCGCAGCGCCCTCGTCGGCGCGGGGCATGCCACCTACGTCCTGCGGTGGGACCGACCGGACGTGATCGTCGACGAGGCGGGGGTGGAGGTGGACGTCGCCGGGCTGGTCGCCGGTGTCCCCGGCAGCCACGACTCGGCGGAGTGGCTGCTCGAGGTGCTGCGCGCCGAAGGGATCTCCCGGACGTGGAACCCCGGCCTCAGCGGGAAGGTGCTCGGCCCGGTCGGGCCGGAGGTGCCGGCCGTGCTCGTGCTCCACTACCCGTGGAGCAAGACCCACCTGGTGATCCACGTGACGGAGGCGGGTCTGGCGTTCCGCCGGATCCGGCGTCGCGAATACCTCTCGATCGGGCCGCTGAGCCCGCAGAAGACGCCGGCCCAGCTGCTCGAGCACTCGATGCGCATCGACGGGCTGTTCATGCTGCGTGACCCGGACACCGAGATGGTGCCGTGGGACGAGGTGGAGCACGTGACGTACACCGACGGCGAGCGGCCCCGCGTGGCCATCCGGCGCTCGGGCACGACGAAGTCCTACCGTGCGGTCGGGGTGGGCGGTGAGCCGGTCACGGCGTTCGCCCGGTTCATCTACGGCCGGATCTCGCTCGGCTGAGAGACCGCAGCCGCCGGCCGCGCGTGCTGCTCCTGCTCCGGGTCTCGCGTCGGCACCACGAAGCGGTAGCCGACGTTGCGGACGGTGCCGATGTGGTGCTCGTGCTCGGTGCCGAGCTTGGCGCGCAACCGGCGTACGTGGACGTCGACGGTGCGGGTGCCGCCGAAGTAGTCGTAGCCCCAGACCTCCTGCAGCAGCTGCTCGCGGCTGAAGACGCGACCCGGGTGCTGGGCGAGGTACTTGAGGAGCTCGAACTCCTTGTAGGTGAGGTCGAGCGGGCGGCCGCCGATGCGTGCGGTGTAGGTCGCGTCGTCGACGAGGACCTCGCCACGGTGGATCACGTGGGCGGCGGGGTCGTCGGGGACGGCGGCGCTCGCGCGTCCGATCGCCAGGCGGATCCGGGCGTCGAGCTCGGCGGGGCCGCAGGTGTGCAGCACCACGTCGTCCATGCCCCAGTCGTGGGCGACGACCGCGAGGCCGCCCTCGGTGACCACGAGCAGGACCGGGGCGTCGGCGCCGGTGGTCCGGATCAGGCGGCACAGGTCGCGGGCGGCAGCGAGGTCCTGACGGCCGTCGACGAGGATCAGGTCGGACTCCGGGGCGTCGAGCAGGGCGCTGCCCTGGGCCGGGACGATCTTCACGGTGTGCGACAGCAGGGCGAGCCCGGGAAGCACCTCGGCGGAGGGCTGGAGGGCGCTCGTGATGAGCAGCAGTGCGCTCATGGCCGGGCCCTCCTCTCCTGCACGGGAACTGACAGGGATGAGGAAGGATATCCCGCATGGATGCCCTGGTTGGTCACGATCAGCGCGATGAGACGGTCACCGTGCGCTACTGGGCAGGGGCGCGTGCCGCGGCAGGGACCGTCGCAGGACACGTTCGTCGTGACGGCCCCGACGACCCTGGCCGCACTCGTCGAGAGGGTGCTCGAACGACACCCGGACGACCGGATGGCGCGCACGGTCGGCGGTCTGCTCGGTCCTCGTCGGCGACCGGCCGGTCCGGTCGCAGGACCCCGGTGCGGTCGTCATCGTGCCGGGCTCGGTCGTGGAGCTGCTGCCGCCGTTCGCCGGCGGCTGACTGAACTGCTCGAGGTGGACCCACGGGGTTTGGGACCGGTCCCGTGTGCGGGGGAGTGCCTGACCCATGCCGGTCCCAACGGCGGGGCCGTGCTGACGTCCCAAGGGGGACACCAGCATGAGATTCTGTTCGAAGGGGCGCGCTCTCGCGCCTCGTGGTGGGGGGCGTCGCAGGTGCGACCGCCGCTCGCTGCCGCTCACCGTCGGGTTTGCGGCGCCGGCGCACGCAGCGCCCGTGGCGGTGACCGGCACGCTCACCGACGCGGCCGGCAACGTGCTCGACGGCTTCGTCGACCGCCTACGCGCAGCAGCCGCGACGGGTTCTTCACGTTCGTCGCGTCGCAGCAGGGTGGACGACGGCGTGGTGTCGCTGCCGGTCGAGCCGCGGCGTCTACAAGTTCGAGTTCGAGCGACGAGGACGGCGCGCTACGCGACGGAGTTCTACATCGACAAGCCCGACCCTGGAGACGGCAGACCCGGTCGCCGTCGCCGGACCCGTGACCCTGGCGCCCGTCGCCCTGGCCGCCCGCCCGGCCTTCACCGGCCAGGTGGTGTCTCCGTCGGGACGCCCCGTGCGAGGACGCCTCCGTGGCCGCCCTCGACCCGACGAGCGGCTCGACACTCAACTCGGTGCGCCACGCGTCCGCGACGGCACCTTCCGGCTCGGCGCTCCTGCGGGCACCTACAAGATCAGGGTGACCTCCGGCAGGCTTCGCCACCGAGTACTACGACAACCAGCCGACGCTCGCAGGCCGCTGCCCCGGTGACGCTCGGGGCGGCGTGACGTGCCCGCTGAGCGTGATCGCCGCTGCAGGTCGGGCACGACCGTCACCGGTCGGCGTGACCAACGCCGCCGGCGCCGGCCTCGAGCGGGTGAGCGTCACGCCTCCAGGCCGTGTCACCGGCGGCAACTACGTACTTCGACAGCACCGACGAGGCCGGCAACATCCTCATCGAGGGCGTCGCGCCGGGCACCTACAAGGTCCAGTTCTCCGACCCGCTCGGGGAGTACCTCGGCGAGTGGTGGAACGACAAGCCCGACCTGGCGACGCGCGGACCTCCTGACGGTCGGCCTGGGCCCGGTGGGCGGGCTCGACGCCGTCCTGGCGCCCGACCCGGACAACGTCCCGGTCGACCCGGCCGGCGGTGGACCTCTCCGGGCAGGTCGTCGACTCGGCCGGCAAGCGCCGTCGTGGGCGCCGAGGTGAGTGCGTCCACGACACCCCGGCCGACGGCGACCGACGCAGCACCGTCCTAGCGTGTCCGACCGACCGCACCGGCACCTACACCGTGAGCAACCTCGACGGCCGCGTACCGCGTCCGAGGACGCCTTCAAGGTCTACGCCGTCGGACCCCTACCAGGTCGAGAAGGGCGCCTACGCCCGCATGCCGCGCTGGATCGGCGGCGCGCAGACGTACGCCGGCGCGCAGCGCCGGTCGGCGTACCCACCGGAGGCGCCGTCATCACGCTGCCCGCTCACCGGCGGCATCGCCGGCGCGGTGACCTCCGAGGTCGGCCTCCCGGTCTACCGGCGGTGGACGTCACCGCTCTTCGACGCCAAGGGCTAACCCGGACGACGATGTTCGGCGGCACCTCGGTCGAGGAGGACGGCACCTGCGCGACCACCTCGCTCGCGCCCGGCACCTACAAGGTCCTCTTCAGCCAGATCGGCTTCTGACCGGGCTCTCCCACGCCCCGAGTGGTACGACGACACCAAGTTCGACAAGGCGAAGGACGATCACGGTCAGGAGCGGCCAGACCGTCACCGGCATCGACGCCGCGCTCGGCCAGGAGTTCAAGGCCGTGCGGAAGCCCGAGATCCGCGGCAAGCAGTACCTCGGGGGCAAGCTGCGCGCGCGTACCCGGGACGTGTGGGCCCTCGGAGAGCGGCACGACCTACGGCTACGAGTGGCTCGATCGGTGACACGGTCGTCGGCACCGGGCAGCACGTACGCGGATCACCAAGGCGCGCGAAGAACAAGCGGGTCACCCTGCGGGTGCTCGCCGAGAACGGTGACTTCAACGGCACCGCGCTGGTCGCCACCCAGGTGATGAAGAAGAAGCCGAAGGTCAAGGTCGCCGTGAAGGGCACGAGGGCGACGGTGAAGGTGTCCGCCAAGAAGGTCAAGGCCAAGAAGTTCAAGGGCTCGGTCGTGGCCAAGAAGATCGTCCGCGCCGACGAGTACGGCGCCCCGGTCTACAAGACCGTCGGCAAGGGCAAGCTGCGCAACGGCAAGGCCACGCTCACGCTGAAGAAGCTGGTCAAGGGCAAGAACAAGCTGGTGTTCCTGATCACGCTGAAGGGCGGGAAGTACGGCAACGCGGAGGTCACGAAGACCATCAAGGTCAAGCGCTGACACCTGCACTGCACTAGCACGACCAGCACCACGACGGGCCCCGGGACATCGTTCCGGGGCCCGTCTCCGTCGCCGGCGGAACATTTCCCGGGGGCGCCCCGTTGGAGCGGTGTGACCTCAGGAGCCTGGATCGCCGTCGCCGCTGTCGTGCTGGCGATGGTGTTCGGGTCGTGGCGCCTCGCGACGGACGGTCGCTTCCGCGGCACGCACGAGGTACGCCGCAGCTCCGCCTCGATCCAGGACGGGGTCTCGGTCCCGGTCGTCGTCCCGGCCGGCGCCGAGCTGGTCGCGTCGATCGGGCAGAGCCTGGGGGAGCGGGCCACGCTGCTGCAGTTCTCCAGCGCATTCTGCGCTCCCTGCCGGGCGACCCGGAGGGTGCTCGGCGAGGTGACCGCGATGGTCGACGGGGTGGCCCACGTCGAGGTCGACGCGGAGCACCACCTGGAGGCAACCCGGGCCTTCGGCATCCTGCGGACACCCACCACCGTGGTGCTGGACCCCAGCGGCGCCGAGGTCACCCGGGCCACCGGAGCACCGACCCGCGACCAGGTCCTGAGCGCCTTGGCGATGGCGTGATCTCAACATATGGATGCATGGCTCACATGGTGAGACATGGCGCAGTGGACGCCGACCGACGGCCTACTGTCGTGGTCATGTCCTCGACCATGCTCACCAAGCGCCGCGCAGTGGATCACTGCCGCGTGCGCTCGGCGCTGTGTCGAATGTCGTAGAGGTCCCACCGCTCACGGAGCATCAAAGTCCACCATATTACTGGACTATGCTTGTCGGAGGGACCCGTCGCTGGGTCACGGCCCAGCGCGCCCGGCCTCGTGCTGCGCCGACCACCTCAGGAGAGACATGTCCACCACCGCCACGCCCGGCACCACGCCCGGTGTCGTCAGCCCGCCACGGGGCGGCATCGACCCGCGCGGCCCCCAGTTCGCCGCAGCCCTGACCGCCGTCGTCCTGGTTGCCGTGCTGCTGCTGCCGTCGCCGGCCAACCTCGTGCTCCTCGCCGCACAGGCCCTGCTCTTCGGCCTCGGTGCGGTCCGCGGGGTGCAGGCCACGCCGCACGCCTGGCTGTTCCGCACCCTGGTCCGCCCGCGGCTCGCGCCGCCGACCGAGTGGGAGGCGTCGCAGCCGCCGCAGTTCGCCCAGGCCGTCGGCCTCGCCTTCACGCTCGTCGGCCTGACCGCCTTCCTGGCGGGGGCCACGGTCGTCGGACAGGTCGCTGTCGGGGCCGCGCTCGTCGCCGCCCTCCTCAACGCCGTCTTCGCCTTCTGCCTGGGATGCGAGGTCTACCTGCTCGTCCGCCGCCTCACCGCTTGATCCATCCGGGTCTCGTGACAGGACTCCGTCCTTCCTCGACCAACGAACACATGCAAGGAGCACACCACCATGAGCCGCGAGAACTCGCTCGTCACCGCCCAGTGGGCCGAGGACAACCTCGACACCGACGGCGTCGTCCTGATCGAGGTCGACGAGGACACCACCGCCTACGACAAGGGCCACATCCGTGGCGCCATCAAGCTGGACTGGACCACCGACCTCCAGGACCAGGTCCGTCGTGACTTCGTCAACAAGGCCCAGTTCGAGGCGCTGCTCTCCGAGCGCGGCGTCTCCAACGACGACACCGTCGTCCTCTACGGCGGCAACAACAACTGGTTCGCCGCCTACGCCTACTGGTACTTCAAGCTCTACGGCCACCAGGACGTCAAGCTGCTCGACGGCGGCCGCAAGAAGTGGGAGCTCGACTCCCGCGAGCTGACCGACGACCTGCCCACCCGCGCCGCGACGTCGTACACCGCCACGGAGCAGGACACCACGATCCGCGCCTTCCGTGACGAGGTCGTCGCCGCGATCGGCACCCAGAACCTCGTCGACGTGCGCAGCCCCGACGAGTACGCCGGTCGCCTGCTCGCCCCGGCCCACCTGCCGCAGGAGCAGGCGCAGCGCGCCGGCCACGTGCCCACCTCGGTGAACGTGCCGTGGAGCAAGAACGCCAACGACGACGGCACCTTCAAGTCCGAGGCCGACCTCAAGGCGCTCTACGACGAGGTGGGCTTCGACGAGTCCAAGGACACCATCGCCCTGTGCCGCATCGGTGAGCGCTCGTCGCTGACCTGGTTCGTCCTGCAGGAGCTCCTGGGCAAGAAGAACGTCAAGAACTACGACGGCTCGTGGACCGAGTACGGCTCCCTGGTCGGCGTCCCGGTGGCGCTCGGTGACGAGCCCGGCAAGGCCGACGCCTGATGTGCGGTGCGACCGAGGGCGGGCTGTCGCTCGACGGCGTCAACGTGGCCAAGGAGGCCGTGATCCAGGGCCAGGTCCTGCGCGGCGAGGAGCCCGTCTCCAACGCGTACGTGCGCCTGCTGGACCGCAGTGGTGAGTTCACTGCCGAGGTCCCGACCTCCGCGACCGGGCACTTCCGGTTCTTCGCCGGGGACGGTGAGTGGACGCTCCGGACGCTCGCGCCGAAGGCGCAGCCCGTGGACACCCGGGTCGTCGCGGCCATCGGGTCCGTGGCCGAGGTCCAGGTGCTCGTCACGGCCTGAGCCGACGCACCCAGAGCAGAGGACCGCCCCGTGCACAGTGCACGGGGCGGTTTCCTCATTTTTGCCTCTATTCCTCCAGAGGAAGGGCGACAGGCTCCCGGCCACTCGTACCGTTGGACCTTCGGAGGGGGTCAGAGGGAGGGCTGTCGTGACCGCACAGACGCGCGTGCCACGCGCGCGCAGGTCCGAGGCCGACGACCTGTGGCGTCTGACGATGGAGCACTCGCCCGTCGGCATGGCGATCGTCTCGACCACCGGTGAGTTCCTCTCCGCCAACGTCGCCCTCTGCGACATGCTCGGCTACGAGCCCGATGCGATGGCGAGGCTGTCCTTCCAGGACATCACCCACCCCGACGACCTGGCCAGCGACCTGCGCCTGGTCGACCAGACGCTGGCCGGCGAGATCAGCTCCTACCGCATCACCAAGCGCTACATCTGCGCCGACGGCAGCGTCGTGATCGGCGACCTGTCCGTGGCCCTGCTCCGCGCGCCTGACGGGACGCCGATCCACTTCATCTCGCAGATCGCCGACCTCACCGAGCGCCAGGCGTTCGTCGAGCGCCTGGACGCCGTGGAGGCAGAGGTCGACTTCGAGCAGCGCAAGGCCGATGCCCTGTTCGAGTCCGTCACGGTCGGGCTCCTCCAGATCGACGCCGAGGGCACCTACCGGGCCTACAACAGCCGGCTGCAGGAGTTCCTCGACATCGCCTTCCCGCAGGGACACCTCGGCAGGGCCGGGCAGACCGGATTCGTCCACGACGCCGACCAGCAGCGCCTGCTGGAGCGCGAGGAGATGCCGGCGGTCCGCGCGGCTGCGGGGGAGGAGTTCGACGACCTGCTGGTCTGGATCGGCGACGAGCCGGCCGCTCGCCGCGCGCTCTCGATCTCGGCGCGCCCGGTCCGCGACCGCCTGGGCGCGCTCACCGGAGCCGTGCTGGCCTACCACGACGTCACCGACCTGATCCGCGCCGTGCAGGTCAAGGACGACTTCATGGCGACGGTGTCCCACGAGCTGCGTACGCCGCTGACGTCCGCCCTGGCCTACCTCGAGCTGCTCGACGAGTCCACCGACGTCAGCGCCGAGGGGCACCAGCAGGTCACCGCAGCGCGCCGCAACATGCTGCGCCTCTCGCACCTCGTCGCCGACCTGCTCTTCACGGCCCGCGCCACCGCCGGGTCGCCCCTGATCGACCCCCACCGGCTCGACGTGGTCACCGTCCTCGCCGAGGCGGTCGAGGCCGCCTCGCTCGACGCAGAGGGCGCGGGCGTGCGGCTCCGCTTCCGGCGTCCGGTCTCCTTGGTGACCGTCGCTGACGGCATGCGGTTGCGCCAGGTCTTCGACAACCTGATCTCCAACGCCATCACCTACGCCCCGGCCGGGGGGCAGGTCGACATCACCCTGGCCGAGGACGACTCCCAGGTGGTGCTGACCGTCGCCGACGACGGCGACGGCATCGAGGACGACGACGTGCACGACGTGTTCACCCGGTTCTACCGCGGACAGAACGCCCGCCGGCTGGGGGTGCCCGGCACCGGCCTCGGCCTCACCATCGTCCAGACCATCGTCGAGGCCCACGGCGGCGAGGTCTCCCTCGAGAGCGCCGTCGGCGCCGGGACCACCGTGCGCGTGGTGCTCCCTCGCTGAGGGCTGCCCCGCCGCAGCACGCGTGCGTCCGCGCCCGGGTGAAAGCCGAGGACCCCCCGCATGAGCTGCGGGGGGTCCGGGCGGCAACCGGGTGGGGACCGGTGCGTGTCTCGCGAGGGGGGTAATCCCGCGAGGCTGCGTCCGCGGGCAACACAGGGGTATTTGCCAGCGGGACTTGCCCAAGTTTGCCAAACCAGAGAAGACTCCGCATCAGTTTTGACAGTATTTCTTTTGCAGCTGCTCGGGCGGTTGCAAAACCCCACCCAGCATCTAGCCCCTGGAGACACCCCATGAAGCTCAAGACCGCCCGCATCATCGTTGCGTCGATCGCCCTCGTCAGCCTTGCCGGACTGGCGTCGCCCGCCGAGGCCGCACCGTCCGCGCCGCAGGCTCGCAACGTGTGGTGCTGCTGACCCGAGACAGCCCCCCGGAGGTCAGCTGCGGGCGAGCGTGGTGGACGACACGCGCGCCCGCAGCCCGGTGGAGACTGCTGCACGCCGGTAGGCGTCCAGCGACTCCTCGGTGAGGCCCACGCCGCCCAGCAGGTCGGCGAGGTCGAACCACATCTGTGCAGCGTTCTGGTCGGCGCCGATGGCCGAGAGCCGGTGCACGGCCTTCTGGTACGCGAGCGCGGCCAGGTCCGTCGATCCCTCGGCTGCCAGGGTCCTGCCCTCCAGCGTGAAGGCCTCGGCCTCGGCGAGCGGCGCGTGCCCGTCCGCGGTGGTGTGCACCTGTGCGACCAGGTCGCGGCTCCCGGTGAAGTCGCCGCCGAGGAAGGCCACCTTGGCGAGCCCGAGGAGGGTCCAGGCCCGGTCTGCGGGCGAGGAGCTGCTCCACTCCATCTCGGCAGCGGCCTGCTCCAGGTTGTGCTGGGCCTCGGCGAGTGCCGGTGGGTCGAGCTCGAGCTGCAGCCGGCCGACCTCGGTGCGCAGGCGGGCCAGGTTGCGCGAGTCCTGGCCCTCGCTCAGGAGTGACAGCGCCTTCTCCGCGAGCGGCACTGCTGCGGTGACGTCGCCACGGTTGGCCTGCATGACGCTGGCGTTCCAGTAGGCCGAGGCCCGTGCCATGGGCGATCCGAGCGACTCCGCACGCGTGATCGCCTTGCGGCACATCCGGACGGCGTGGGCGGTGTCGCCCCGCTCGAAGTGGGCGGCGGCCAGGGTGACGGCGAGCTGGACGGCCTCGTCGCAGGCGTCGAGCCCGGCCTCCTCGACGTAGGCCAGGACGCGCTGACCGCACTCGATGGCGCGGCCCAGGTCGCCCGTCTCGCGGTAGATCCGGCAGAGCGCGATGCCGGACTTGATCCGCGTGACCCCGTCGATCGACGTGTCATCGATGAGCGACTCGAGCTCGATGACCGCGTCGTCCTCGCGGTTGGTGGCCTCGTAGGCACGGGCACGCAACAGGCGCGCGCGCTCGCGCATGCCGTCGCGGTGGTCGGAGGTGAGGCGCTCCAGCGCGCTCTGCAGGTGCTTCTCCGCGTCTCCCGGCTGGCCGGACTCCAAGGAGAGCTCGGCGTAGTCGAGGGCCAGCCTGATCTCGTCGGACTCACGCTGCCCGGGCATCCCGAGCAGGGACTCCAGCGAGACCTCGAGCCGCTGCGCCAGCGCCTCGAGGACCACGGCGGTGGGCCGACGGTGCCCGCTCTCGATGCGCGAGAGGTAGGCGACGGACATGATGTCGTCGGCGGTCTCTCCCTGGGTGAAGCCGCGAGCCTGTCGGGCTGAGCGCAGGCGCGTCCCGAGCGCCTCGCGGTCGGTCTGGGCAAGCTGCTCGGCATGACGCGAGTCCATCCGGACATTGTGGTGCACGTTTGCCACAGACGTGTCATTTTCTGGCAAGTGGACATGTCCGCACCGGGTGCTCCGCCGAAATGCCACGAGCCCCGACCGTGCGGGTCGGGGCTCGCGAGGCTCGCACTGGTCTGGACCAGTCGGTCCGGTCAGGTGCCGGTGTTGATCATGCCGGCGCCGACGGTCACGCCGGTCGCCTCGTCGATCAGGATGAACGAACCCGTCGTGCGGTTCTTCGAGTAGGGGTCGCACAGCAGCGGCACGGTGGTGCGCAGCTGGACGCGGCCGATCTCGTTGAGGCCGAGCTCGCCGGCGTCCTGGTCGCGGTGGAGCGAGTTGACGTCGAGGCGGTACTGGATGTCCTTGACCATCGCTCGACCGGCGCGCGTCGTGTGCTTGATGGCGAGCTTCTGGCGCGGACGCAGCGGCTCGTTGGTCATCCAGCAGACCATCGCGTCGATGTCCTGGCTGGGCTTCGGTGCGTTCTTGACGCGCGCGATCATGTCGCCGCGCGACACGTCGACGTCGTCCTCGAGGCGGACCGTGACCGACATCGGCGGGAACGCCTCGTCGACCTCGCTGTCGAACAGGTCGATCCCCGCGATCTTCGAGGTCATGCCGCTGGGCAGCACGATGACCTCGTCGCCCTTCTTCAGCACGCCGCCGGCGACCTGGCCGGCGTAGCCGCGGTAGTCGTGGTGCTCGTCGGACTTGGGGCGTACGACGTACTGCACCGGGAAGCGCGTGTCGACGAGGTCGCGGTCGGAGGCCACGTGCACGTGCTCGAGGTGGTGCATGAGCGTCGGGCCGTGGTACCACGGCGTGTTCTGCGACCGGTCGACGACGTTGTCGCCGTTGAGGGCCGAGATCGGGATGACCTCGAGGTCCGGGATGTTGAGCTTGGTCGCGAACTGGGTGAACTCGGCGTGGATCCGCTCGTAGGTCTCCTGCGACCACTCGACGAGGTCCATCTTGTTGATGCAGAGCACCAGGTGGGGCACCCGCAGCAGCGAGAGGAGCACCGCGTGGCGACGCGACTGCTCGGTGAGCCCGTGGCGGGCGTCGACGAGCACCAGGCCGAGGTCGGCCGTCGAGGCTCCGGTGACCATGTTGCGGGTGTACTGCACGTGGCCCGGGGTGTCGGCGATGATGAACTTGCGGTTGGGCGTGGCGAAGTAGCGGTAGGCGACGTCGATCGTGATGCCCTGCTCGCGCTCGGAGCGCAGGCCGTCGGTCAGCAGGGAGAGGTCGACGTAGCCGTGGCCCTTGTCCGTGGAGGTCTTCTCCACGGCTTCGAGCTGGTCGGCGAAGATCGACTTGCTGTCGAAGAGCAGGCGGCCGATGAGCGTGGACTTGCCGTCGTCGACCGAGCCGGCCGTGGCGAAGCGGAGCAGGTCCATCTGACCTTCGGTGGAGCCCATCAGAAGTAGCCTTCCTTCTTGCGGTCTTCCATGGCCGCCTCGGAGAATCGGTCGTCACCGCGGGTCGCGCCGCGCTCGGTGACCCGGGCAGCCGCGACCTCGTCGATGATCTCGTCGATCGTGCTGGCGGTGGACTCCACGCAGCCGGTGAGGGTGATGTCGCCACACGTGCGGAACCGGACGGTGCGCTCCTCGGCGACCTCGCCCTCACGCATCGGGTTGAGCGGCGTCTCGGTCATCAGCATCCCGTCGCGCTCGAAGACGCGACGCTGGTGGCTGAAGTAGATGTCGGGGATCTCGATGCCCTCGCGGCCGATGTAGTCCCAGATGTCGAGCTCGGTCCAGTTGGAGATCGGGAAGATGCGCATGTGCTCGCCGGCGTGGAGACGGCCGTTGTAGAGGCTCCACAGCTCGGGGCGCTGCATCTTCGGGTCCCACTGGCCGAACTCGTCGCGGTGGGAGTAGACGCGCTCCTTGGCGCGGGCCTTCTCCTCGTCGCGGCGGCCACCACCGAAGGCGGCGGTGAAGCCGTTCTCCTCGATGGCGTTGAGCAGGGTGGCGGTCTGCATGCGGTTGCGGCTCGTCTTGCCGTCGTCGATCACGACGCCGTTGGCGATCGCGTCGTCGATCGAGGCGACCACGAGCCGCAGGTTGAGGCGGTTGACCCAGTTGTCCCGGGTCTCCATGACCTCGGGGAAGTCCAGGCCGGTGTCGACCTGCAAGATCGGGAACGGGATCTTGGCCGGGTAGAAGGCCTTCTCTGCGAGGCGGAGCATCACGATCGAGTCCTTGCCGCCCGAGAACATCAGGACGGGCTTCTCGAACTCGGAGGCGACCTCACGGAAGATGTGGATCGACTCTGCCTCGAGCTGGTCGAGCTGACTCAGCTGGTAGTCGACGTGGGTGTTGGTCATGGCGCAGCAGGGGCCTCTCTTGGGGACAGCAGCCATCATCGTAGCCACGGTGGTCGCCTCGGTGAATTCGCGCTCACGGGCGTGGTCGGACAGACTCGGGCGAATGAGCCGAACCGCCCGACTCGTGTCCCCCGTCCGTCGGCGTCAGCCCCTGGTGAGCGCCCTGCTCGTCGTGGTCTGCGTCACGGCCGCCTGCTCGTCCTCCGACACGGAGGCGAGCCCGCCGTCGTACGAGAAGAGCGACGCGGTCCGGGCGCAGGTGCTGCCGCAGCTGTCCGCCAACGGTGAGGACCCCGAGGCCGCCGCCGACGCCGCCTGGGTGGTCGACGCCACCATCGCCGACGTCGAGGAAGGCACGACCGTCACCCTGGTCGGGGAGAACGAGGACGGCGGGTGGGAGACCGTCTCGGAGGCAGAGACGGACGAGGACGGTCAGGTCGCGCTGACGTCGACCGTCGACGGTGACCTCCACGTGGTCGTCGGCGACGGCGACGATGCCATCGGCACCGAGGTCTCGACCAGCGACGCCCCCGAGGCGACGTTCACCGACGACTTCGACGAGGACAGCGTCGACGAGCCCGACGCCGCCGTGGCACACCCGCGACCAGGGACACATCGGCGTCCGCACCTGCTCGCGCGCCGACTCGAGCGGCGCCGAGGTGGCCGACGGCGTGCTGCAGCTCAGCGTGCTGGACGACCCCGACCGGGACCTGTGCCAGCCCAACGGCAACCGCAAGAGGTTCCCGATGCGCCTCAACGGCCACGTCGGCACCGAGGGCACCTACGCCTTCACCTACGGCTTCGCCGCCGCGCGGATCAGGACCCAGTCGGCTCGCGGCCAGCACGCGGCCTTCTGGATGCAGGCGGTCGGTGGGCAGAAGACCGGCGGCCCGAAGAAGGGTGGCGCCGAGATCGACGTCATGGAGTACTTCGGCGACGACCACCCCGAGGGCGGCCTGACGAGCTTCACCTACTTCCTCGACAAGTCGGGCGACAAGCAGACCGTCGGTGGCTGGCTCCCCGACGTCGAGGACTACGGCGACGACTGGGCGAGCAAGTACCACGTGTTCTCCGTGGAGTGGACGCCCGAAGAGTACGTCTTCCGCATCGACGGCCAGGTCACCCAGCGGCTCGAGGGCGAGACCTCGGGCCGGCCGGAGTTCCTCATCCTGAGCCTGCTGTCCTCCGACTACGAGCTGCCGCGCTTCAACGGCGAGCTGCCGGAGCAGATGGAGGTCGACTGGGCGCGGGTCTGGGAGACCGGACCCAGCTAGGGGCTGTCGAGGACGAGCGTGATCGGTCCGTCGTTCACGCTCTCCACCTGCATGTCGGCACCGAAGCGCCCGCGCTCGACGTGTGCCCCGAGCCGCCCGAGCTCGTCGCACACGGCGTCGTAGAGGGGCTCGCTGACCGGGCCCGGCGCCGCGGCCTGCCAGGTGGGCCGACGGCCCTTGCGTGCGTCGCCGTACAGCGTGAACTGGCTGACCACGAGCACCGGCGCGCCCACGTCGCTGGCGCTCTGCTCGTCGCGGAGCAGTCGCAGGTCCCAGATCTTGCGGGCGGTCCACGAGACCTCGGTCGCTCCGTCGTCGTGGGTGACGCCGAGGTAGACGAGGAGGCCGGGGCGGTCGAGCCGTCCGACGACCTCGCGGTCGACCGTGACGCTGGCGGAGAGGACCCTCTGGATGACGGCGCGCATGGTGCAAGGATGCCGCCATGTCCGACGCACTCCTGATCACGGTCGCCCCCACCGGCGCGGAGACCGCCAAGGCCGACTGTCCGCAGCTCCCGACCTCGCCCGAGGAGATCGCCCGCACTGCCGCCGAGTGTGAGGCCGCAGGGGCCGCGATGATCCACCTCCACGTCCGCGACGGCGAGCACGCGCCGACGCTCGACCAGTCGCTCCTGCGCGAGTGGGTCGCCGCCGTCCGCGAGTCGTCGTCCCTGGTGGTCCAGCTGTCGACGGGTGGCTCGGTGCACGACCCGCTCGACGAGCGGCTCGAGGTCCTCGACGCGGAGCCCGACTCCTGCTCGCTCACGATGGGCACCACCAACTTCGGCGACGACGTCTTCCTCAACCCGTGGCCCTTCGTCAAGGACCTCTACCAGCTCGCCCTCGCCCGCGGCGTCGCGCCGGAGTTCGAGCTGTTCGACCTCGGCCAGGTGCACGCGCTCGGTCGGCTGATCCGGGAGTACGGCACCCCCGCCGGCGGCAAGGTGCACGTCGACTTCGTGATGGGCGTCCCCGGCGGCATGCCCGGCACCGCACCGGCCCTCGTGGCCGGCGTCGCCGCGCTGCCACCCGAGGTGACCTCGTGGTCCGCCACCGGCATCGGTCGCTCGACGCTCGCGGTCGCGATGGCCTCGCTCTCCATGGGCGGCCACCTGCGTGTCGGCATGGAGGACGTGCTCACCATCAGCCGCGGCGTGCCGGTCGAGTCCAACGCCCAGCTCGTGTCCCGGGCCGTCGACCTCGGGCGGATCGCGCAGCGCACGCCCATGTCGCCGACCCAGTGCCGGGAGCTCCTGGGCCTGGCCTGACCTGTCCCTGCGCGGGCGACGGTGCGAGCCTGTGGAGATGCGCTTTCCTGAACGAGCGGGGACTGCTGGACTGGGGTCGATGGACGACCCGCTGCCGAAGATGCCCCTCCACCTGGGTATCTCGCGCGACGATGAGCGCCGACATGGCGGCGGCCCTCTACTGGGCCATCGACGAGTCAGGCCTGCGACTCCCCACGCGTCGTGACAGTCGCGACGTCACGCGCGGGTGTCGGAGGCGACCATCTCCCGAGCGGCTCGAGGGACTGGCGCACCACCGAGGAGCGGCTGGCGATCCTGCTGGTCTCTGCGCGGATGAGGACCTACCCACCCGGCTCCGTCTACGACGGTTGGGAGCGGTGGCTGCCGGAGACCGATCGAGGCCTTGGAAGGTGACGCACGGGTCTGGCTGGCGTGCATGGCATCGCGCGGTCTCCTCGCCCGCGGTCAGCGAGGCGGTGGGCGAGGCGTCGGGCCCGCGAGCACGACGAGGTCGTCCGGGCCCTGACTCTCGGCGCTGTCGCCGACGAGGTCCCGCAGGACGTGGTGGTCCATGCCGAGATCCTCCGGGCGCTCATGCTCGGACTGTCCATCGGGCGGGTCCTCGACCCGGGAGACTGTCCCAGGACCGTGCCGCGGCGATTCTGGGCTGCGCGCTGGCGGGACTCGGTCACCCGGACGTCAGCCCGGCGTCACCCTCCATCGACCGGATGCCGCCTTCGCAACTTCCTGTGCGTCGGTCTGCGTGAGCCGGCTCGTGCGAGCGAAAGTTTCCGCGGCCCTCCGGAGCCGGCCATGGCTCTGCGTTCGAAAACTTTCGCGCGTACGGCTGCGCAGCACGGCCGGGCTGCACGACTACTTGCACGTGCCTCAGGAGCCGTCGATCTTCTTCATGCCGATCAGGCCCGGCCGGTAGCCGGGGTCCTCGAGCTGCGCGATGGTCGGTGAGCCGAACATCGGCAGTCCCTGCTGCCGGCGCAGGAAGCCCCACACCACCGGCAGGACGAGCAGCACGGCGATGCCGATGCCGGCGATCAGGAACGGGTGGGTCTCGTCCTTGCCCAGCGGGGCCCAGCCGGACTTGTCGAGGAGTGCCACGCCGCTCATGGTCAGCACGACGACGATGCCGCGGCGGATGAACGACTGCGGCACGCGCGGGGCGAGCGTGGCGCCGAGGATCGTGCCGGGGACGGACCCGATGACCAGCGGCACGAGGATCGCCCAGTCGATGCCGTGCAGGGCGATGTTGGAGATGGCGGCGGCCATCACGAGCGGGACTGCCTGGACCAGGTCGGTGCCGACGAGCCGCACGGCCGACAGGCCGGGGTAGAGCATGAGCAGGGCGATCATGATGACCGACCCGGAGCCGACGCTCGTGATCCCCACGAGCAGGCCACCGAGCATGCCGACGAGCAGCGTCGGGACCACCCTGATCGTGGGGTTGTCGTCGGGGACGTGGGACCCGGAGCGCACGCGGAGCAGGTTGACGTAGAGCCGGAGGGCGTAGGTCGCGGCCGCGAGCAGCAGGGCGAAGCCGATGCAGATCACCAGCACGTGGTTGAGCTGGTCGATGTCGTCGGTGAACCACGAGACCAGGTGGGGACCCAGCAGCGCCATCGGGATCGACCCGATCATCAGCCACTTGGCCAGCTGCATGTTGGGGGAGCCCTCGCGCCGGTGCACGATCGCTCCGCCGCTCTTGTAGATCGCGGCCGCGGTGAGGTCGGCGGTCACCACCGTCGCGGCCTCCCCGACCCCGAGGAAGAGCAGCGCCGGAGTCATCAGGGCGCCGCCGCCCATGCCGGTCAGCCCGACCACGACGCCGACGAAGAAGCCGGCCGCGAGGATCGAGAAGAACGTGACGGTGATGAACTCGAACATCAGGGGGCTCCGACCAGTCTGGGCACGACGACGCTCAGCATGGTGGTGATTGTGCCGGTCGCCCGTTCGGCGGCCGCCTTCCCGCGCCGGTAGGGGTCGGCCACGTCGTGCTGGGGCGTCGTCGCCGCGCGACGCCGGCCCGCTGCGGTGACGAGGTCGCGCCCGCTGCGCCCCGGCAGGTCCGCGATCGTCGCCTCGAACTGGCCCAGCGTGAAGACGCGGCGGTGCAGCTGGGGGAAGTCGTCGAGGATGTGCTGGCGGTGCACCGACTCGGCGGTGAGCACCAGGTCGGCACTGTCGAGCGCAGCCGCGGTGAGGTGCTGGCTGCGGAAGCCGTCCGCCGTCCCGGCGGGCAGCAGGGCGGCCATCTCGGGGTTCATCGGGTGTCCGTCGCGGGCGTGGGTGCCCGAGCTGCTGAACACCACGTCGCCGTCACCGGCGAGGTCGCGCGCGATCAGCTCCATGGCGGGCGAGCGGCAGATGTTGGCGGTGCACACGAAGAGCACCCGGAGCGGCTCCGTCATGTGGTGGTGCTCGGTCATGCGGGGGCGCCGGGCTGCACCAGGTGCAGGTGGCCGGCCTCGTCGAGGGCGACCAGCACGTCGTCGAGGGCGTCCTCGATGGTCCGTCCGGTCGTGTCGACGCGTACGGCCGGGGCCTCGGGCTCCTCGTAGGGCGAGGAGATGCCGGTGAACTCGGGGATCTCACCGGCCCGCGCCTTGGCGTAGAGGCCCTTGCGGTCACGCCGCTCGCACTCCTCCAGCGGGGTGGCGACGTGGACGAGGAAGAACGCGCCGCCGGCGTCCTCGACCATCTGCTGCACCTGCTCGCGCGTCTCGGCGAACGGCGCGATCGGCGAGCAGACGGCCACGCCGCCGTGGCGCGAGATCTCGGCGGCCACCCAGCCGATGCGGCGGATGTTGGTCTCGCGGTCGGCCTTGGAGAAGGTCAGGCCCGCGGACAGGTTGCGGCGTACGACGTCACCGTCGAGGCTCGTCACCGACCGACCGCCCTGCTCGAGGAGCAGGTCCATCAGGGCCCGGGCGAGCGTCGACTTGCCGCTCCCGGAGAGACCGGTGAAGAACAGGACGAGCCCCTGCTCCTCGGGCCCGGGCTGGTCCTCCTCGACGATCGCGGCGATGGCCGCGGGGTAGGCGCCCTCGGCGTCCACCAGCGCGTGGACCGGGTCGCCGGCGGCGTAGGTCTCCACCACCCGGGCGCCGAGCCCGTGGTCGGCGTCGGCGTCCCCGTGCGAGGGGAGGGGTACGGCGACCACGCTCGCGTCGTCCAGCAGCTCGGCCGCGGCGAGCGAGGCCCGGACCAGGGCGACGGGCGAGAGCGCGGCCGTGCCGGTGCCCATGAGGGCCAGCAGGACCACGCGGCCGAGGGGACGGAGCTCGGCGAGGTCGGCCTCGGTGAGCGCGTCGACGACCGGCACGAACGTGGCGCCGGCGTGCTGCTCGCGAGCCCGGGCCGGGGAGAGGTGCAGCCGGCGGAAGGGGCCGTACTGCGCGTGGGTCAACGGCTCCAGCGTCCCGTCGGCGGAGACCCGCGCGAGGGGGAGGCCCTCGGGGTCGACCAGCTCCGCCTCGGTGGCGCCGTCGGGGAGCGTGAGGGTGACCGGGGAGCCCGGCTCGTTGAAGCGGCGCAGGGGCGCATAGGCGCCGGAGACCAGGAGCTCCAGGTCGTCGAGCTCGGTGGGCGTCGGGCAGTGCTGGATCACCCGCGCATCCTCTCACTGCGTCCGTGGAGGGCGACGGGCCCGTCGAGGGTGCCGGGTGAGTAGCCTGCGCCCCATGTCGTCTGCTGTGCCTGCTGGGCTGTCCGTCGCTGGTCTGCCGATCGTGGCGGAGATCGTCCGCTCCGGATTCGTGGAGGGCCACCACTACGGCTCGATCGTGGCGCTGGCCGCGGACGGCACCGTCGACTGGTCGGTCGGCGAGGTGGTCGCGCCGGTGCTCCCGCGGTCGAGCAACAAGCCGCTCCAGGCGCTTGCCATGGTCGAGCTCGGCCTGGACCTCCCCCCGGACCTGCTCGCGCTGGCCTGCGCGTCCCACTCGGGTGAGCCGTTCCACGTCGAGGGCGTACGCCGGACGCTGGCGTCGGCCGGGCTGGACGAGTCGGCGCTGCAGACCCCACCCGACTACCCGCTGGACGACGCGGCCCGCGAGGCCGTGATCCGCGACGGCGGGGTGAAGTCGTCGATCCTGATGAACTGCTCGGGCAAGCACGCGGCGATGCTGGCGACCTGCGTCGCGAAGGGCTGGGACACCGCGACCTACCTCGACCCGGCGCACCCGCTCCAGGTCGCGATCCTGGAGTCCTTCGCCCGGATGACGGGGGAGCCGGTCACCACGGTCGCGATCGACGGGTGCGGTGCCCCGCTGCTCTCCACGTCGCTGACCGGGCTGGCGCGGGCGTTCGCGAGCCTGGCCACGGCGACCGAGGGACCGCAGCACCGGGTGGCCGAGGCGATCCGCCAGCACCCTGACCACGTCAGCGGCACGACGCGCGACGAGCTCGCCCTCCACCGGGCGATCCCGGGCCTGATCGGCAAGGCCGGCGCCGAGTCCTGCTACGCGATCGCCCTGCCGGACGGCCGCGCGTGGGCGCTCAAGACCGACGACGGAGCGCCTCGCGTGCGACCGGTGCTCATGGCGGAGGCGCTGCGTCGCTCCGGCGTGCTGGACGAGGCGGGCGTGGACGCCGAGGCCGTCGCCCGCACGGGCCGGCTCGACCTGCTCGGCGGCGGCAAGCCCGTCGGCGAGATCCGCGCTGCCTTCTAGCTAGCGCCTGCAGGCCCGTCCGTACTGGCGTTTGTGAGGGCTATCACCTGCCCAGGGTTTGGGTTTTGCTAACTCGTGTTAGCACAATGGGGGCATGGCCAAGGACAAGAGCGAGAAGGTGAGCTCCAAGACGAGCTCCAAGACGAGCAAGGCCGTCGTCGACTCGTTGGGCACGTTGGGCGACTACCTCAAGGAGCAGCGCCTCGCTGGGCAGCTCTCGCTCCGCCAGCTGGCCGACCAGGTCGGGGTCAGCAACCCCTACCTCAGCCAGATCGAGCGCGGCCTGCGCAAGCCGTCGGCCGAGGTGCTCCAGCAGCTGGCCCGGGCCCTGCGGGTCTCGGCCGAGCAGCTCTACGTCCGCGCCGGGATCGTCCACCCGGACACCGGGCAGGTCGGCTCCGTCGAGCTGGCGATCCTCGCCGACTCGGGGCTCACCGAGCGGCAGAAGCACTCGCTGCTCGACGTCTACGCCTCGTTCCTGGCCCTCAACGAACGCGACACCACCCCACCCCAGTAGCACCCACCAGAAGGAGTACGACATGGCGACCGCCAAGTTCGACAT
>CAVVQR010000003.1:0-131755 GCA_963750445.1 uncultured Actinomycetota bacterium
TCCGCGGACGGGTCGCACGAGGTCGGGTGACGTGGTGGTGGTCACCTCCGGGCTACGTTGAGGGGCATGTCGACCTCGAGCACCTCGGCCAACTCGGCGGTGATGTGGTTCCGCCGCGACCTCCGCGTACGGGACAACCCGGCGCTGCTCGCCGCGCTCGACGAGGGCTCGGTCACGGCCCTCTTCGTCGTCGACCCGGCGCTCTGGTCGGGTGCCGGCGCGGCCCGCCGCGCCTGGCTCGCCGCCAACGTCCTGGCCCTGGCCGAACGCATCCCGCTGACCCTCCTCCACGGCGATCCGCGCGACGTGGTGCCCCGGCTGGCCGACGGTCGCCGCGTGCACGTCTCGGCCGAGACGACGCCCTACGGCCGGGCCCGCGACGAGGCGGTCGGGGCCGAGGTGGAGCTCGTCGCCACCGGTTCGCCGTACGCCGTCGGCCCCGGCCTGGTCCGCAACGGCAGCGGCGACCCCTACCAGGTCTTCACCGCCTTCGCCCGGGCCTGGCGTGAGCACGGGTGGCCCGAGCCCGCACACACGCCCCGCTCCCCCGACATCGCGCAGGGCGACTCGCACCAGCGTGCGCTCGACGTGCTGGAGAAGGCCGTGGCCGACGCGCCGTTCGACCTGCCGGCCGCCGGCGAGGAGGCCGCCTGGCGGCGGTGGCGCAGCTTCCGCGACGACGGGCTGCGCGACTACTCCTCCGAGCGCGACCGTCCCGACCACGACGGGACCTCGCGGCTCTCGCCCTACCTCCACCTCGGCGTGCTGCACCCCCGATCGCTGCTGGCCGAGATCGACCGCACCTCGACCTACGCCAACGAGCTGGGCTGGCGCGAGTTCTACGCCGACGTCCTGTGGCACACGCCGGCCTCGGCCTGGACGGACCTCAAGCCCGCGCTGAGGACGATGGCCTACGACGACCCGGACGACGCGGTCGAGGCGTGGCGCACCGGCACGACCGGCTTCCCCATCGTCGACGCCGGGATGCGGCAGCTGCTGCACTCCGGGTGGATGCACAACCGGGTCCGGATGATCACGGCGTCCTTCCTCACCAAGGACCTGCACGTGTGGTGGCCCGTCGGTGCGCGGCACTTCCTGGACCTGCTGATCGACGGCGACGTGGCGTCGAACAACCACGGCTGGCAGTGGGTCGCGGGCACCGGCACCGACGCCTCGCCCTACTTCCGGGTCTTCAACCCCATCACCCAGGGACTGAAGTTCGACCCGCAGGGTGACTACGTACGCCGCTGGGTGCCCGAGCTCGACCACCTGCCCGGCAAGCTCGCGCACGAGCCCTGGAAGTCCGACGTGGGCTACGAGCAGGACTACCCCTCACGGATCGTCGACCACGCCGACGAGCGGCACGAGGCGCTGGACCGCTACCAGGCGGCCCGCGCATGACGACCGCGTCCGGATATCGGGCGGTACGCGGTGCTGGTGCATCAAATTGGTGGAGGGTTGCACTTTCCCGTGATCTTTCCGTTACAGTCAACGCGGTCTTGCCGACCCACCCCCCTCAACCGGCAGATTGGTAACCACCTCTATGGGCAACCACCGAGCGGAGCGCGCTCCCCAGCGCCGCACCTCGGCAGCTGCAGCACCCGTGACGGGCAAGCGACGCGCCTCGACGCCTCCTCGCCGCACCGTGATCCGTAGCCTGCCGTCCCTTCCGCTCGTGGCCGGGGTCGCCGTGCTGGCCATCTCGGCCGGTGGTGCCGTGACCGCGTCCGGCGCCGGTGTCTCGGCGCTGACTGCCACTGGCAGCTCGATCGACGCCAGCGGTGCCGTCGGGTCGGTCGCAGGCCAGGCCCTCTCGCGCCGCGGCGCGCTCGCCAGCCGCGACTCCACGCGTGACACCGACGAGGAGACCGACCCCGAGCTCCTCGCCCTCGCCGAGAAGCAGATGACCCAGCGCGCTGCCCGGCTCGACGAGATGCGCAAGGCCGCGGAGACGCAGGCGGCGAAGATCAAGGAGAACAAGTGGGTTCTCCCCCTCGAGCACTACGCCATCACCGCGACGTTCGGCCAGTACGGCCTCTGGGCCAGCTATCACACCGGCCTCGACTTCAACGGCGAGACCGGCGACCCGATCATGGCCATCGCCAACGGCACCGTGACCTCGACCGGCTACGACGGCGCCTACGGCAACAAGACGGCCGTCACGCTCGATGACGGCACCGAGATCTGGTACTGCCACCAGACCTCGATCTACGTCTCGGTCGGCGACCGCATCAACGGCGGCGAGGTCATCGGCACCGTCGGCGCGACCGGCAACGTGACCGGCTCCCACCTGCACCTCGAGGTCCGCCCCGGTGGCGGCGGCCCCGTCGACCCGTTCCAGGCCTTCGTCGAGCACGGGATCGTTCCGTGACCAAGACCGCGGAGCGGGCTTGCAGGCAGGGGAGATCGAGTAGCGCCAGCGACTGAGCTTGCGAGGTCGCTACGGCGCGTATCGAGATCTCTCGACCAGTGTGCGTCGACCACCCGAGTCGCGCGATCCGCGGCTGAGGAACGAAGCCGCGGAGAGCGTGACGCCCCAGCTGCCTGACGTCGGGTCTCGATACGCCCGCTCGTCCCTCGCGGCCTACTCGACCAGCGAGGAGTGGGGGTCTCGATACGCCCGCCGTCCCTCGCGGCCTACTCGACCAGCGAGGAGTGGGGGGTCTCGACTCGCGGCCTGCTCGACCAGCGAGTGGGTCAGAGCTTGTCGACCGGGGCGTAGCGCAGCAGCAGGCGCTTGACGCCCTCGGAGCCGAAGTCGATCGAGGCGACGGACTTCTCCGCGACCCCGTCGACGGCCACGACGGTGCCCATGCCGAACGAGTCGTGCACGACGCGGTCCCCCGGCGCCAGGCTCGGGATCTCGCGCGCCGGCTTGGCCTTGGACGCGGCGTCGGCGCGGAGGGCCGCGGAGCTGAAGTTGCGACGGCCGGCGTCGGTCGGGGTGCCCAGCCGGGCGTAGCCGCCGCTCTGGTCCTGGCGTCCCCAGCTGGTCTGCTCCGAGGCAGTGCGTCGCCAGTCGACGAGGTCGACGGGCAGCTCGTCGAGGAACCGGCTGGCGGGGTTGTGGCTGGGCGCGCCCCACGCGGAGCGGACCAGGGCCCGGGAGACGTAGAGCCGCTGCTGCGCGCGGGTGACGCCGACGTAGGCGAGGCGGCGCTCCTCCTCCAGCTCGGGCTGGTCGCCCAGTGAGCGCTGGTGCGGGAAGACGCCGTCCTCCAGCCCGGTGAGGAAGACGACGGGGAACTCCAGGCCCTTCGCGGTGTGGAGGGTCATCAGCGTGACGACTCCGGAGTCGTCGCCGTCGGGGGCGTCGGGGATCTGGTCGGCGTCGGCCACGAGCGCGACCCGCTCGAGGAAGTCGCCGAGCCCCACCGAGACGGTGCCGGCCTCGACCTCGGCCGGATCCGCGCTGGGACCGGGCTGGGGGTCCTCGGCGAACTCGCGGGCCACGGCCACGAGCTCGGCCAGGTTCTCCACGCGGGTGCCGTCCTGCGGGTCGTCGCTGGCCTCGAGCTCGGTGAGGTAGCCGGAGCGCTCGAGCACCGACTCGAGGATGACGTCGGGTCGCTCGTCGGCCTCGACCATCGACTGG
The DNA here is from genome assembly GCA_963750445.1 of uncultured Actinomycetota bacterium. Taxonomy (GTDB): domain Bacteria; phylum Actinomycetota; class Actinomycetes; order Propionibacteriales; family Nocardioidaceae; genus Nocardioides. Next base: position 3,596 of record CAVVQR010000003.1, read on the forward strand.
AGCTCCTGGACCATCGCCACGAAGGCGAGGATGTTCTTGAGGCTGCGGGTGGCCAGGCCCGGCGCCTGCTCGGCCTTGGTCAGCGCCTCCCAGAAGGTGATCCGGTCGCGGTCGGCGAGCGCGGCGATGCACGCCTCCGCGCGATCACCGATGCCGCGCTTGGGGGTGTTGAGCACCCGACGCAGTGAGATCTCGTCGGCCGTGTTGACGAGCATCCGGAGGTAGGCCAGGGCGTCGCGGACCTCGCGGCGCTCGTAGAAGCGCACGCCGCCGACGACCTTGTAGGGCTGGCCGGTGCGGATGAACACCTCCTCGAAGACGCGCGACTGGGCGTTGGTGCGGTAGAACACGGCGACGTCGGCAGGCTTGACCCCGGCGTCGTCGACCAGCTGGTCGATCTCCTGGCTGACGAACCGGGCCTCGTCGTGCTCGTCGTCGGAGACGTAGCCGGTGATCCGCTCGCCCGCGCCGGCATCGGTCCACAGTCGCTTCGGCTTGCGCCCGCGGTTGTTGCCGATCACCGAGTTGGCGGCGGTGAGGATGGTCTGGGTGGAGCGGTAGTTCTGCTCCAGCAGGATGGTCGTCGCGTTGGGGAAGTCCTGCTCGAAGTCCATGATGTTGCGGATGTCGGCGCCGCGGAAGGCGTAGATGGACTGGTCGGCGTCACCGACGACCATCAGCTCGCTCGGCTCGACGCGCTCGCCGGCCGGCTCGCCCGCCGCCTCCTCGAAGGACTGTCCGCACAGCTGCTGGATCAGGCTGTACTGGGCGTGGTTGGTGTCCTGGTACTCGTCCACCAGGACGTGGCGGAACCGGCGGCGGTAGTTCTCCCGCACGTCGGGGAACGCCTGCAGCAGGTGGACCGTCGTCATGATCAGGTCGTCGAAGTCGAGGGCGTTGGCGTCACGCAGCCGGCGTTGGTAGTGGGTGTAGGCCGACGCGTAGGCCTCCTCGAAGCCGTTCTTGGCGTCCTTGGCGGCATCCTCGGGGTCGCGCAGCTCGTTCTTCTGGTCCGAGACCCAGTGGAGCACCGCGTTGGGCTGGTAGCGCTTGGGATCGAGCTCGAGGTCGCGCAGCACCAGCGTCATCAGGCGCTTGGAGTCGGCGGCGTCGTAGATCGAGAAGTTGGACTTGAAGCCCACCCGGTCGATCTCCTTGCGCAGGATGCGCACGCACGAGGAGTGGAAGGTCGAGACCCACATGATCCTCGCCCGGTTGCCGACGAGGTCCTGGACCCGCTCCTTCATCTCGGCGGCGGCCTTGTTGGTGAAGGTGATGGCGAGGATGGATCCCGGGTGGGCCTTGCGCTCGTTGATCAGCCAGGCGATCCGCCGGGTCAGCACCCGGGTCTTGCCGGAGCCGGCGCCGGCCACCACCAGCAGCGGTGCACCGGCGTGCACCACGGCCGCGCGCTGGGGGTCGTTGAGGCCCTCGAGGAGCGGGTTGTCGATGAGGGCGTCAGTGGGGCTCATGGCATCCCCCAGCCTATGCGGGAGGTGGGACAGCCGGGCCCCCGCCCGGGCCGGTGGTCAGGCGTGGGCGGGTGACCAGAACACGGCCACCGCGATGTTGGCGAGGGTCAGCACCAGCAGGCCGAGGTAGAGGCCCTGCGGGATGCTCGCCTTGCGCAGGTTGACCATCACCAGCACCAGGATCACGAGCGCGATGGCGAACTTCACGGCGATCTTCGCGTGGTTGACGTCGCCGTCGCCCGACTCCAGGACGCCGACGAGCAGCAACCCGGCGAGGAACGCGGTGCCGGCGCCGTCGCGCATCAGCGGGTTGACCGACTTGGTCTCCTCCCGCAGCTGCACCAGGAGGCCGCCGAGCAGGGCCGCGAACCCGAGGATGTGGACGAAGAGCAGCACCAGCCGCAGGGTCTCCATGCGGACACCCTAGTGAGCGGCGAGCAGCCCGCTCCCGGGCTCAGCGCTTGCGCGGCCTGGGAGCCGGGCGTACGACGAGCACCGGGCAGGGCGCGTAGTGCTGCACCCGCTGGGCGGTGCTGCCCACGAGCACGCTCTCGCTCAGGCCGCGGCCGCCGGCGGCGACCACGACGAGCCCGGCGTCGTACTGCTTGGCGGCCTTGATGATCTCGTTGGCCGCCGAGCCGCTGCGGATGCGCTTGTTGACCTTCGGCCCCCAGCCCTCGAAGACGGCCGCGATGGTGTCGACCGCGCCCTGGGCGGCGTCGCGGAACGAGCCGTCGAACGAGCCCCCGGAGACGTCGTCGGCGAAGGCCACCGAGGCGAGCGGTCGGACCACGGCGATGACCGAGATCTCGGTGACCTTGGTGGGGTCGGCGAACGACTTCAGGTGCTTGGCTGCGGCCAGGGACTGCCGCGAGCCGTCAGTGGCGACGATGACGTGCATGTCAGGCTCCCTTCACGGCGCCGGTGCCGGTGGAGTCGCTGTTGCGGGAGCCGAAGACCGCCTCGACGACGTAGAGGATGCCGCCGAGGCCGACGAGACCGGCACACCAGATCAGCGAGGTCGGGTCGGTGGCGATGACGTAGACCAGCAGCACGACGTTGCCGACGAGCCCGAGCACGAGCAGGATGCTCGGGGCGCGGAAGGTGTCGTCGGACTCGTCGCTGCCGCGGAGCTTGAAGCACGAGACGATCACGCCGGCGTAGACGGCCAGCAGGAGCGCCACCGTCACCGAGGCGAGCCGGCTCACGATGTCGATGTCGAGCCCGATGCGGCCCAGCAGGTCACCGACGACGACGAGCCCGATGACCACGGCGGCGCTGAAGATCAGCGCGACGTAGGGGCTGCGGCGCGAGCTGTGGATCTTGCCGAAGGCGCCCGGGACGACGTCCTCGCGGGCCATGCCGTAGAGGATCCGCGACTGGGTGACGACCTGGACCAGGGTGGTGTTGGTGATCGCCACCATCGCGATGATGGCGAAGATCAGCGTCATCACGGTGACCGAGAGCGGGAGGATGCCCGCCTTCACCACCTCGAGGAGCGCCGCGTCGGACTCGGCCAGCGTGTCGACCGGGACCGTGAGGGCCGCCGACATCGACACCAGCACGTAGATCACGCCGGCGGTGGCCATGCCGCCGATCAGGGCGATCGGGAAGTTCTTGCTCGGGTTGACCGTCTCCTCGGCGACGTTGGCGACGTTCTCGAAGCCGGTCATGGCGAAGAACGACAGCGCGACGCCTGCGACGATCGCGAAGATGATGTTGTCGTCGGTCGAGAAGTCGGCGAGCGCCGAGAAGTCGGCCTTGCCCTGGCCGATGTAGATGACCGCGATGACCATCACGATGACCAGGCCGGCGATCTCCACGAAGGTCATCACCATGTTGGCCACCACCGACTCGGTGATGCCGATGAAGTTGAGCACCGCGAGCATGAGGATGAAGGCGATCATGATCAGCAGCGCCGGCGGTGCGTCCCAGACCTCGGCGACGTACTGCGAGAAGCCGGCCGCCAGCGAGCCCGCCGCGGCGAAGGTGGCCGACAGGTAGGTCACGGTGGTGAGGAACGTCAGCGGCTTCTTGCCGAATGCCTTGTTGACGTAGAGCGAGGCGCCCGCCGCCTGGGGATACTTCGTCGCGAGCTCGGCGTAGGCCAGGCCGGTGAACCCGGCGACCGTCACGCCCACGGCGAAGGCGGCCCAGAACGCTCCCCCCACCTCCCCGGCCACGGAGCCGATCAGCACGTAGATGCCTGATCCGAGCACGTCACCCAGGACGTAGAAGAAGAGGAGACGACCGGTGATCGACCGTTTCAGGCCGCTGGAGTCGTCATCGACGGTCGCGGTGGAGGCGGTGTCGGCCATCCGTCGACCCCACCCGTTCGACGAGGCGATGTCAACCGCACCCCACCCCGAGGAGGCTCGGTCGTAAGCTCAGAGGAGGCGGCGGTCGGAGGCCCACTTCGTCAGCTCGTGGCGACTCGAGAGCTGGAGCTTGCGGAGCACCGAGGACATGTGGGTCTCGACGGTCTTCACCGAGATGAAGAGCTCCTTGGCGACCTCCTTGTAGGCGTAGCCGCGGGCGATCAGGCGCATCACCTCGCGCTCGCGCTCGGTCAGCCGGTCGAGGTCCTCGTCGACCGCGGCGACGTCGATCGAGCCGGCGAAGGCGTCGAGCACGAAGCCGGCCAGGCGCGGCGAGAAGACGGCATCTCCCCCGGCGACCCGGGTGATCGCATCGACCAGCTCGGGGCCGGTGATCGTCTTGGTGACGTAGCCGCGGGCGCCGCTGCGGATGGTGCCGATGACGTCCTCGGCGGCGTCCGAGACCGACAGGGCGAGGTAGAGCGTGTCGGGCGACGGCTGTCGACGCATCACCTCGACACCTCCCCCGCCCGGCAGGTGGACGTCGAGGAGCACCACCTGGGGCTGCAGGTCGCGCACCACGGCGATCGCGGCGTCGGCGTCGGCCGCCTCCCCCACCACCTCGACCTTGCCGGCACCGCTGGCCGCCAGCTCGGCACGCACCCCGGCCCGGAACATCGCGTGGTCGTCGACCAGGACGACTCGCACGGCCCCACTCGGACTGGCCTGGTTCATCGGTTCTCCTCGTCAGCGGTGTCGTGCCGGGTCTGGGAATGGGTGTGGGAATGGGCGCGGGGCATGTGCAGCCGGACCTCGGTGCCCTCGCCGGGAGCCGAGCGTACGTCCGCCCGTCCGCCGTGGCGCGACATCCGGTCCACGATGCTGTTGCGGACGCCCTGGCGGTCGACGGCGACCGCGTCGACGTCGAAGCCCGCGCCCCGGTCGCGGACGAAGACGTCCACGGCGCTCGGCGAGGTCTCTGCGTAGACGTCGGCGCGCTGGGTGCCGGCGTGCTTGGACACGTTGACCACCGCCTCGCGGGCCGCGTGCACGACCGGGCGCAGCTCCTCGTCGAGCGGGCAGTCGCCCACGGTGACGACGTCGACGACGACGGGATACTGCGACTCGACGTCGGCGGCCATCTCCTTGAGGGCGCCGGCGAGCGTCGTGGCGTCGGAGGTCTCGGCCTCGAAGAGCCACTGGCGCAGGTCGCGCTCCTGCGAGCGGGCCAGCCGGGCGACGGTGGTCGAGTCGTGCGAGTTCTTCTGGATCAGGGCCAGCGTCTGGAGGACCGAGTCGTGCAGGTGTGCCGCCATGTCGGCGCGCTCCTGGGTGCGGACGCGCTCGACGCGCTCGGCGCTGAGGTCGTTGACCAACCGCATCGCCCAGGGTCCGACGACGATCGCCAGGCCGAGCAGGCCGAGCAGGCCGGCCACCAGCACCGGCACCGCGAAGGTGGCCTCCCCCGCGGCGACGGCGAAGACGATCAGGGCGGTGACGATCAGGCCGAGACCGGCGGCGATGCGCCCGTAGGCCGCCCAGCCGCCGTTGCCGAAGATCGCGCGGAACGGGTCGATGCGGCCGGTGGAGTCCATCCACCTCTCGCGCTGCGCCTCGTCGGCCTGTCGCCACAGCAGGGCGACCCCGGCGATGCCGAGGACGACGGGCCAGAACAGCACGCCCTGGCCGAAGATGCCCTCGAAACCGAGCACCACGCCGAAGAACAGTGCCCCGAGCGCGATCGCCGGGCCCGCATCGCGCAGTCGCGAGCGACGCCCCGGGCGCTTGCCGGTGCGGGTCGCGCTCTCCAGGCCGGGAGCACTGACCTCGAAGCCGTGGTTGCCGGGCAGGAACACCCACAGCCCGGCGTAGAGCATCAGCCCGAAGCCGCCGAGGAAGGCCGTGGCGACGAAGAAGCCCCGCACCCACAGCACGGGCAGGGCGAGGTGCTCGGCCAGTCCGGAGGCGACGCCGCCGACGAGGGAGGCGCTGAGGTCGCGGTAGGCGCGGCGCGACCGTCCCGGGCGCGCGCCGGCGCTGCCCGGGGCGGGGGCGCCGGGGAAGGGTGGGTAGGACGGGGATCCGGGGTGCGTCATCGTGCCTCCATCGTCGCAGGCACGCGCATGCGCGACCATGAGGACTGACCCCGAGCCGACCCTGAGTCGGGCCCCGGCTCCCGGGTCGCGAATCAGGGCTGTCCCCGATGGTGCGGGCGGCCGCCGCGGACGAGAGTTGAGCCATGGACAACGCAAGCCCCGCCCCAGACACCCAGCAACCCACGCCACCTCCCACCTCCGGTCCGCGCGTCAGCCGGGACGAGATGAAGGACCTGGGCCGACTGCGCCGCAGCGTCACCGACCGGCACATCGCCGGCGTCGCCGGCGGCATCGCCCGCCACCTCGACATCGACGCCGTCATCGTGCGGGTCGCCCTCGTGGTCGCGGTGTTCTTCGGTGGGGCCGGACTCCTCCTCTACGTCGGCGCGTGGGTCCTCGTGCCCGAGGAGGGCACCCAGGACGAGCCCCTCGGCCTCGACCACCGCAGCCGGACCATCGCCCTGGGCGGGGTCGGCGTGCTGGCGGCGCTCTGCGCGGTCGGCGACTGGGCCGGAGCGTTCTGGTTCCCGTGGCCGCTGGCGATCCTCGGCGCGTTCGTCGTGTGGTTCCTCCACCGCAAGGAGAAGAGCGGTCGGCGAGAGCGCACCGGCTACGGCTACACGCCACCGAGCGCCACCAGCTCACCAGCGGCCCCGGCGTCACCGAGGCTCCGACGTCGGAGGATCCCACCTACGGTCCGCCGGACCAGCCCGGCGACTGGGGCCAGTACGCCCGGGCGCCGCGCCCGCGCAACCCCCGCAGGCGCGGTCCGATCCTGTTCTTCTTCACGCTGGCGCTGATCGCCCTGGCCGAGGGTGTCCTCGGTGTCGTCGACCTCGCCGGTGCGGCCGTGGCCGGCAGCGCGTACCCCGCGCTCGCCCTCGCCATCACCGCCGTCATGCTCGTCGTCGGCTCCTTCTGGGGTCGGGCCGGTGGCCTGATCGCGCTCGGCCTGGTCGCTGCACTGGCCACGGCCGGCGCAGCGGTGAGCGACAACTTCGATGCCGGTGACCGCAGCTACACACCGACCGACGCGGCTGACGTCCGCGACAGCTACGACTTCGGCGGCGGCCAGTTCACCCTGGACCTCTCCGAGGTGTCCGACGTCGAGGCGCTCGACGGTCGCGACATCGCCATCGACGGGGTCGGCGGACAGATCGAGGTGATCGTCCCCGACGGCATGGACGTCGACGTCAAGACGCAGGTCGTGGGCGGCAACAGCCGCGTCTTCGACCAGCGCAGCGACGGCTTCGACGTCACCCAGAACGGCTTCCTGGACGGCGGCGACGAGGTCCCCGACATGTCCATCACCATCGACCTGGTCGGCGGCGAGATCATCGTCCGCGAAGCGGCCTGAGGAGCAACGACATGACTGACAACAGCTACGACACGGACTTCTACGGCTACGACGAGCCGATGGTCGGCCCGCTCGACGCCCCCGACGAGCCCACCGGCTGGCACCCGGTCAACATCGGCCAGCTCGTGATGGGGGTCGCCTTCGCCGGGATGGCCCTGGTCTGGGCGCTCGTCCAGGGCGACGTCGTCGAGACCGACGAGCTGCGCTGGCTCCTGCCGATCCCGTGGATCGCCGCCGGTGCCGCCGGCCTCGCCGCCACGGTGTGGCCCTCGCGCAGGTCGAGGATGCAGGGGTAGCGAGTACAGCTAGCCGAGGGAGCAGGCCGGCAGGGCGAACCACCGCAGGTCGTCGAAGTCGGCATCCAGGTGGGCGGTGTCCGACCAGTCCGGAGGAGACGCGGCAGCCATGATCGCGCGGCCCTCGTCGAGGTGCTCCCTGAGCACCGAGGCGGGGGCCGTCGTCGCGTGCGCGGGCCACGTCATCGTGCCGTCGTCGGCGTAGGTCACGTGCGCGAGGCGCATCGGCGGCTCGACCGCGCCGGTGCGGTGGTGCCACAGACCGGTGAGCGGGTCGAAGCGGTAGTCGCCGAGCAGCCGCCAGCCCTCCCGGGCCACGAGGCGGACGGCCTCCACGACGTAGGTGAAGACCTCCTCGTCGACGAAGTAGTTGAAGTTGACCCGCACCCAGCCGGGCTTGATGCCCTCGCACCCTCCGGCGATCTGCGCCTCGAACTGGTGGCTGGTGGCGAGGTCGATGTCGAGCAGGCGGTGGCCGTAGGGGCCGGCGCACGAGCAGCCGCCGCGGGTCTGGATGCCGAACAGGTCGTTGAGCAGCGCGACCACGAAGTTGTGGTGGAGGTAGGACCCGTCGGGCGCCTTCACCACGAACGACACGATGGAGAGCCGGGTCGAGTCGAGGTTGCCGAGGATCTGCAGCGTCGGCTCGGCCACCCACGCCTCGACGGCACGGCGGAGCATCTGCTCCTCGTGGGCCTGGATCGTCTCGACGCCGACCGCCTGCTTGAGCTGGAAGACCAGGCCCGCGCGGATCGACTCCACGATCGCCGGGGTGCCGCCCTCCTCGCGGTGGGCCTTGTCGTCGAGGTAGCGGTGATCGGTCGGGTTGACGTACATCACCGTGCCGCCGCCGGGCACGACCGGCACCCGGTTGGCCATCAGCTCGCGGCGCACGACGAGCACGCCGGGGGTGCCGGGGCCGCCGATGAACTTGTGCGGGCTGATGAAGATGGCGTCCTTGACCGACGTGCCGGGGCCGTACATCTCGATGTCGACGTAGGGCGCGCAGGCGGCGAAGTCCCAGAAGCTGAGGGCACCGTGCTCGTGCAGCAGGTCGGCGACGCCCTCGGTGTCGGTGACGATGCCGGTGACGTTGGACGCGGCCGAGAAGGAGCCGATCTTGAGCGGCCGGTCGGCGTGGCGCTCGAGCTCCTCGCGCAGGTGGTCGAGCGAGACCCGACCGTCGGCGTCCTCGTGGATGGTCACCACGTCGGCGATCGTCTCGCGCCAGCTGACCTCGTTGGAGTGGTGCTCGAACGGGCCGATGAAGACGACCGGTCGCTGGTCGGCCGGGATCGCCGCGCTCAGGTCGTACTGGTCGTCGAGGCCGGCGGGAATCCGCAGGCCGAGGATGCCGATGAGCTTGTCGATCGCGGCGGTGCTGCCGGAGCCGCAGAACACCACGATCGTCTCGTCGTCACCGCCCACCCCGTCGCGGATGATCCGGCGCGCGTCCTCGCGGAGCCGGGTCGTCTGGAGACCGGTGCCGCTCGCCTCGGTGTGCGTGTTGGCGTAGGCCGGCAGCACCTCGTGGCGGATGAAGTCCTCGATGAAGCTCAGGCTGCGGCCCGACGCGGTGTAGTCGGCGTAGGTCACCCGGCGCGGACCGTAGGGCCCGTGCATCACCTGGTCGTCGCCGATCACGGACGCGCGGATCCGCTCGAGCAGGGCCTTGGAGGCGTCGGTGCAGGCGTGCGTCACGGGCCGAGCGTACGCCCGCAGGAGGGGCGGCCTGCCATCAGCGGAAGGCCATGCCTCGCACGTCGGGCGTGCTCACCTCGCGCACCGCGGCGAGGGCCGCCTCGGGGTGGTCGGTGATGACCCCGTCGACCCCGGCGGCGAGCAGCGACCGCACCTCGGCGGCCATGTCGCCGAGCGCATCGGGGGCCTCGCCGTGACGGAGGTTGCTGGGCAGGAAGCGGTTCTCGCCGCGCACCGTCCACACGTGCACGGTCAGGCCGCGCCGGTGGGCGTCGTGCACGAGCGTCGACGGGACGCCGATCGCTCCTGCGGCGTCACGCGGCAGCACCAGCGACTTGTGCGGCCCGATGCCGTCGGCGTACTCGTCGATCCCGTCCAGCACGTCGGGGGTCACCTCCTCGCCGACCTCGATCAGCTGCACGATCGGCAGCCGCGTGCGGCCGGCCAGGCGTCGCAGGACGGTCGTCTCGAACGACAGGAGACTGACCCGCGCCCACGGATGGTCCAGGCCGTGCCGCGCCAGGTCGCGCAGCAGCGGCTGGTCGAGCGGGAGCCCGATCCGGTCGTGGTGGGTGGCGTGCTTGAGCTCGAGCATCACGCCGACGGTGCGACCCCGCCGGGCCGACTCGGCGCCGACCATCGCCAGCACCTCGATCAGCGTCGGCACGCCCTCGGCACCGTCGTACGCCGTGTTGCCGGGACGGGTCGCGGGCATCCGCTCGCGGGCGGCGAGGGTCTTGAGCTCGGGCAGGGTGAAGTCCTGGACGAACCACCCGCGCTGGGCCACCCCGTCGACGGAGAGGGTGCGGCGCAGGTGGGCGAACTCAGCACGCTCGGCGACGTCGGTCGTCGTGCTGAGCTCGAGGTCGTGGCGGGCGACGAGGACCCCGTCCCTGGTGGAGACGAGGTCGAGCTCGATGTCGTCGACCCCCATCCGGATCGCGGTCCGGTAGGCCTCGAGGGTGTGCTCGGGACGGTGCCCACTCGCGCCGCGGTGTGCCACCACTGCGGGCGTGAGGACCAACGACGAGGTCTCTCTCGGCCGGAGCCGGGGCGCCTCGTGGGTCACCGTCATGACGTCAGCGTGCACCCGCCACGGGACCGGCCGGCGACATCGAGGTGAATGCCGCATGATGGCCGCGTGACGCTCCCCTCCTTCGAGTCCCTGACCTCGCTGCCGGCCGTCGACCACCCCGACCTCGTCGCCGCTCCCGTGGCCGCCGCCCTGGCCGGCTGGCCGGGCGCCGCCGAGGTGGCCGTCGTGGAGATCGACCCGGACCTCGCCGACACCGCCGCGATGAGCGAGGCCTACGACATCCCGATGACCGCGAGCGGCAACTGCGTCGTCGTCGCGGGCGCCCGCGCCGGTGACGAGCGGATCGCCGCGTGCGTGGTCCGCGCCGACACCCGCGCCGACGTCAACACGCTCGTGCGCAAGATGCTCGACGTGCGCAAGTGCTCCTTCCTCCCGATGGACCGGGCGGTCGAGGAGACCGGGATGGCCTACGGCGGCATCACCCCGGTCGGCCTGCCCACCGGCTGGCGGCTCCTGGTCCACGAGGCCCTGCTCGACGAGCCCGTCGTGGTGGTCGGCAGCGGCGTACGTCGCTCCAAGCTGCTGGTCCCGGGACGGCTGCTCGCCGACCTGCCCGGCGCCGAAGTGGTTCCCGACCTCGGGCGCTGAGATGACCGGCCCCCGACTGCTGTCCGTCCGCTCTCCCTCCGACCCGGAGGGAGTCGTCCTCGTCCTGCACGGCGGCGCCCACCGCGGTGAGCAGGCGATGGTCAGTCCCACCCAGCTGTCGGTCCTGCGGATGGTGCCGGTCGCGCACCGCATCGCGCGGGCGGGCCGGTCCCGCCTCGCGGTCCACCGGTTGCTCAACTCGCACCGCGGCTGGGACACCCGCACGACGCCCGTCATGGACGTCGCATGGGCGCTGGACCAGGTGGCCGACCAGCACGGCGACGTGCCGGTGGCCCTGGTGGGCCACTCGCTCGGTGGTCGCGCCGCGCTGCTGGGCGGTGCCGCGGCGCAGGTCCGCTCCGTGGTGGCCCTCAACCCCTGGGTGCTCCCCGACGACCGGGCCGACCTGGCCGGCCGCCGGGTGCTGGTCGTGCACGGCAGCGAGGACCGGATCGCCCTCCCGTCGCGGTCCGCCGAGATGGCGCGCCGGCTCGCGAGGACCACGTCCGTCGGCTACGTCACCGTGCCGGGGGCACGCCACGCGATGCTGCGCCACGGCCGCACCTTCGAGACCTACGCCGCCGACTTCGTCACCGCCACCCTGCTCGGGGCGGCTCCGCGGACACCCGCCGTGGCGGCGGTGCTCGACGGCGCGACGTTCGTGGACGGCTGACGCCGTTTAACCATTCGTCGGCCGGTCCCTGCCGAACCTAGGATCGGGCCAGTGAGAACCCTGCCCGTCGCCGATCCCGGGACCCCGGACCACCGCTCGCCCGGACGCTTCCTGTGGTGGCTGGCCCTCCAGCAGCGGGTGACCCTGCTGGGCGGCATGCTGTTCGGCATCCTGTGGATGTCGTGCCAGGCGGTGATGCCGGCCGTGCTGGGTCGCGCGATCGACCGCGGCGTGGCCGCCCGCGACGAGAGCCAGCTGGTGTTCTGGGCCGGCGTGATGCTCGTGATCGGCCTGGCCCAGGCGGTCACCGGGATCATGCGCCACCGCTTCGCGGTGACCAACTGGCTCACCGCGTCCTACCGGATCGTGCAGCTCACCACGCGCCAGTCCGTGCGCCTGGGCGGCTCGCTGCCGCGCAAGGTGAGCACCGGCGAGGTGATCGCGATCGGCACCACCGACCTCGACCACATCGGCAACGTGATGGACGTGACGGCCCGGTTCGCCGGCGCGATCGTCTCCTTCCTCCTGGTGTCGGCCATCCTGCTGACCACCTCGGTCCAGCTCGGCCTCGTGGTGCTCATCGGCGTGCCGCTCCTGCTGCTCGTGATGGGGCCGATCCTCAAGCCGCTCCAGGTCCGCGCCGCCACCGAGCGGCAGATGCGCTCCGACCTCTCCAACACCGGCACCGACATCGTCGGCGGGCTGCGGGTGCTGCGCGGGATCGGCGGCGAGGGCGTCTTCCTCGACCGCTACCGCCGCGAGTCGCAGGCCACCCGGACCGCTGCCGTCAACGTCGCCAAGCTCCAGTCGGTGCTCGACGCCCTGCAGGTCTTCCTGCCCGGCACCTTCGTGGTGCTGGTGGTGTGGCTCGGCGCCCGCTCCGCCGTCACCGGCGACATCACGGCCGGCGAGCTGGTCGCCTTCTACGGCTACTCGGCCTTCCTGATGCTGCCGCTGCGCACGGCGACCGAGTTCGCCAACAAGCTCATCCGCGGCCGCGTCGCCGCGGCCCGGGTGTGCCGGGTGATGGCACTGACGCCGGACGTCGTCGAACCCGCCTCGCCGGCTGCTCCCCCGCCGCCCGGCTCCGAGCTCCACGACGCCCGGTCCGGGCTGCGCGTGCGACCCGGCCTGCTGACCGCGATCGTCTCCGACCAGCCCGACGACTCGGCCCTGCTGGCCGACCGGCTCGGGCTGTGCGCGGCCGAGCAGGACGACGAGGTCTCGCTCGGCGGCACGCCGCTCACGTCGCTCGCGCACGCGGTCGTCCGCGAGCGGATCATGGTCTCCGACACCGGCGCGGCCCTGTTCGCCGGCCGCCTCGCCGACCGCATCGACGAGCGCGGCAACGGCGAGGTCGAGCGCGCCCTCTTCACCGCCTCGGCCGACGACATCCTCGAGTCGCTGCCCGACGGCCTCGACAGCGTGGTCACGGAGAAGGGCCGCTCCTTCTCGGGCGGCCAGCGGCAGCGCCTGGTCCTGGCCCGCGCCCTCGCGGCCGACCCGGAGGTCCTGGTGCTGGTCGAGCCGACCAGCGCGGTCGACGCCCACACCGAGGCCCGCATCGCGTCCCGGCTGCGCGCCCACCGGGCGGGCCGGACCACCGTGGTGACCACGGTCAGCCCGCTCGTGCTGGACGCGGTCGACGAGGTCGCGTTCCTGGTCGGCGGTCGCATCGTCGCCGTCGGGACCCACGCGGACCTGCTGGCCGAGCGAGCCCGCCTACCGCCACGTCGTCGTACGCGACGTGGAGGCCGTGTCATGAGCGTGACCACCAGGCTGCCCATCGCCGACGGCAAGGCCGTACGCCGCTACGTCGGCCAGGTCGCGCACCGGCACCCGCTCCTCCTCTGGACGGCCCTCGGCCTGCACGTCCTGGCGGCGGTGACGGCGCTGGCCGCACCGCGGCTGCTCGGCGACCTCGTGCAGGCCGTCGAGGAGGGCACCACCCGCTCGCACGTCGACCGGATCGTGGTCCTGCTGGCGCTCTTCCTGGTCGCGCAGTCGGTGCTGACCCGCTACGCCCGCTATCGCTCGCAGGTGATGGGCGAGCTGGTCCTGGCCGAGCTCCGCGAGGACTTCGTCGCCAACACCCTCGCGCTGCCCGTCGGCACCGTCGAGGCGGCCGGCTCGGGCGACCTGCTGACCCGCACCGGCTCCGACATCGACCGGCTCGGGTGGTCGGTGCGCTGGGCCCTGCCGGAGTGGACGATCGCGGTCGTCTCCGCCGTGCTGACCTTCGCCGCCGCGCTCAGCGTGGGCTGGTGGGTGGCGCTGCCCTGCCTGCTCGCGCTGCCGCCGCTGGTGGTCGGGCTGCGGTGGTACCTCGCCCGCGCCAAGGACGGCTACCTCGCCGAGACGGCGTCGTACTCCCAGATCACCACGACCCTCTCGGAGACCGTCGAGGGATCGCGCACCGTCGAGGCGCTCGGCCTCGGCAGCAAGCGCGTGGAGCAGGCCGACGACGACTGCGCGAAGTCCTTCGTCGCCGAGCGCTACACGCTGCACCTGCGCACGTGGTTCTTCCCGAGCATGGAGCTGAGCTACCTGCTGCCCGTGGTGGGCACGCTGCTCTTCGGCGGCTGGCTCTACACCCGCGGCGACGTGTCGCTGGCCGAGGTCACCACCGCCACCCTCTACGTGCAGATGCTGATCGACCCGGTCGACCGGATCGTGTCGATCCTCGACGAGCTCCAGCTCGGCGCTGCCTCGCTCTCCCGTCTCCTCGGCGTCGCGCAGGTGCCCGACGACCGCTCGGTCTCGGGGCGTACGCCGACCTCGGAGAAGCTCGACGCGGAGGCGGTGCGGTTCGCCTACGTCGAGGGCCGCGACGTCCTCCACGGTGTGGACCTCGACGTCGGGGTGGGCGAGCGGATCGCGATGGTCGGGCCCTCCGGTGCCGGCAAGTCGACCCTCGGCCGGCTGCTGGCAGGGATCCACCCGCCCCGCACCGGAGCGGTGACCGTCGGTGACGTCGGCCTGGTCGAGCTGCCGCTCGGCGACCTCCGCGGCCACGTCGCCCTGGTGACGCAGGAGCACCACGTCTTCGTCGGGTCGCTCCGCGAGAACCTGATCCTGGCGCGCCCCGATGCCACCGACGCCGACGTGCGCGAGGCGCTGGAGGCGGTGGACGCCCAGGAGTGGGCGGCCGCCCTGCCCGAGGGGCTGGAGACGGTCATCGGCTCCGGCGGTCGCAGCGTCACCGCCGCGCAGGCCCAGCAGATCGCGCTCGCCCGGCTCGTCCTCGCCGACCCGCACACGCTCGTCCTGGACGAGGCGACCTCGCTGATCGATCCCCGCGCCGCCCGCCACCTCGAGCGGTCGCTCGCGCGGGTGCTGGAGGGCCGGACGGTCATCGCGATCGCGCACCGCCTGTTCTCGGCCCACGACGCCGACCGGGTCGCGGTCGTGGAGGACGGCGTGATCTCGGAGTTCGGCTCCCACGACGACCTCGTCGAGGCCGGCGGGTCCTACGCCGCGCTCTGGGAGTCCTGGCACGGCACGAGCTGACATCGGTTCGGGCGGGACCGTCGCACTGCGACGATCCCGCCCGAGGTGGGTCGCTCAGGTCAGCGGATGCCCATCGCCCGCTTCATGATGAAGAACAGGTCGGTCTGGTCGATCAGCCCGACCACGTTGGCCGCGTTGGGGCCGTAGCCGGCCACGCGCACCTGGCTGCCGGTGTGCTGCTGCGAGCCACCTGCGGCGGCGGTGCCGTAGGCGACGACCATCTCGCTGCCCTCACGCGTGGCGAGCTTGATGCTGAGGCCAGGACCCGCCGCGTCCACGATCTGGCTGGAGTGGGCGTGGTCCGCGGTGACGATGACCAGGGTCTTGCGGTCGCGCTGGGCGAAGGCGAGCGCCTTCTGGATCGCCTCGTCGATCTGCTCGGTCTCACCGATCTGGCCGCACGCGTTGGCGGCGTGGTCCTGCTTGTCGATGGACGCGCTCTCGACCTGCAGGAAGAAGCCGTTGCGGCGCCCGTCATCGCTGGAGGAGAGGAGGTCGATGGCCTTGTCCGTCATGTCCCGCAGCGTCGGGACGCTCGAGAAGTCGGGGTTGGGCTGGCAGGTGACCGCCGGCAGGCTGCCACCACCGACGGTGGCCGGCGACGCAGCGAACCTGACCGGCAGGTTGCCCGGCGCGAACAGACCCAGCAGGGGTCGGTCCTGGTCGGCCGAGTAGACCCGCGAGAGGTCGCGCTTCGCGGTGATGTACTTGTAGCCGCGGGCGGCGGCCTGCTCCACCAGGGTCTTGCCGGCCCACTGTCCCGCCGTGGCGGTCTCGCCGAAGGTCGTCGAGCCACCTCCGAGCGTCACGTCGGGGCGGGTGTCCAGGAGCTGCTCGCTGATCGAGCCCTTGCCGCCGTTCTCCTTGGCCGCCTCCGGGCAGCTGGCGGTGGTGGCGACGGGGCCGTAGCAGCTGCGCAGGCTGATGTTGGCCACCTCGACGGCGGGGGTCGCGTCCTGGATCTCGGACGTGGAGACGTTGCCGGTCGCCCGGCCCGAGGCCTTGGCGAGCTGCAGGAGCGTCTTGTACGCCTTGCCGGTGCGATCGACCGAGACCGCGTTGTCATAGGTCTTCACCCCCGTCGCCCAGGCGGTGCCGGTGGCGGCGGAGTCCGGGGTGTAGTCGGGCAGGCCGGTGTCGCGGTTGACGCTGTAGTGGGTCATCTGGCCCGTCAGCGGCAGGCCGTCGAGGCCGGCGAACGAACCGCCGGCGCCCTCGAGGTAGTTGCGGGCGACGGTGATCTCGGAGTCACCCATGCCGTCACCGATGATCAGGATGACGTTCTTGACCTCTCCGGAGCGGATCGAGTCCTTGATGAGCTGGGACTGGTCGCCGTCGAGGCGAGCCGCACCGCCCTGGACGTCGACCGGCCCGGGGGCGCTGCGGTCGAGGATCGGGAGGCCGGAGCTGTGCTTGGCCTGCTTCGGCTGCTGGGCGCCGAGGGCCGCGGTGGTGCCGGCCGCGGCGAGCGCGGGGGCGACGAGCAGCGCGGCGACCAGTGCCGCGGTGCGGTTGATGCGGATCATGAGCTGCCTTTCGAGGAGTGGTGGTGCTGTTCACACTCGTCCTCCGCCCCCGCGTACTCGCCGAGCGGCGCATGACCGTTGGGTGAACACTCGGCGACTCGGCTGCGGGGACGGAGGAGGACGTGCACGCCTACTCCGCCACGCGTGCGCCGATCGCGGGGTTGTCGGTGAAGAAGCCGTCGATCCCGGCGCGGATGAAGGTGTCGAGCTCGCCTTCGAGGTCACCGGGGGCGTTCGGGTCGGTGCCGCGGCGGAACTGCAGCGGCAGGAACTGGTTCTCCACCCGGAAGGTGTAGGGGTGCACCTGCAGGCCGACCCGGTGCGCGTCACCGATCACCGGCGTGGGGGTCAGCAGGCGCCCGTCTGCGTCGCGCGGGATCAGCTGGTCCTTGCACGCGCCCAGGCCGTCGGCGTAGGTCGACACCTCGCGCAACCCCTGGCGCGACACGATGTCCGCGTAGGTCCGGGGGTCGCCGGCGGCGACGAGGTCGTACGGCGCACCGGTGCAGCCGGTCAGCTGCACGATCGGGAAGTCGGTGACCCGGTCGAGCTCGCGCAGGTTGGTGGTCTCGAAGCTCTGCAGGAAGACCGGGTCGCCCGCCTCGTAGCCGTTGGCGTCCAGGCCGGCGAGCAGCGGCTCCTCCAGCGAGAGGCCGATGCCGTCGAAGTAGGTCGGGTGCTTGGTCTCGGGGTAGACGCCGACCGCTCCACCGGCGCACGTGCGCGAGTGCCGGGCGAGGTCGAGGACCTCGTCGAAGGTCGGCACGGCGTAGAGGCCGTTGAAGGTGGTGTTCTGCGGACGGACGCCCGGGATCCGCTCGACCGCACGCAGGGTCTTCAGCTCGGCGAGGGTGAAGTCCTCGGTGAACCACCCGGTCAGGGCGACGCCGTCGATCGTCTTCGTGGTGCGGCGGTCGGCGAACTCGGGCTTGTCGGCCACGTCGGTGGTGCCGCCGATCTCGTTCTCGTGGCGGGCGACCAGCACGCCGTCCTTGGTCGAGACGAGGTCGGGCTCGATGTAGTCCGCGCACGCGAGGATCGCCTGCTCGTAGGACGCCAGCGTGTGCTCCGGGCTGGTGCCGGAGGAGCCGCGGTGGCCGATGACCAGCGTGTCCCTCGGCTCGGCCGCCCGCATCCGGGGCAGGTCGAGGATGATCATCTCGGTGTCGTCCGGGGTGCCGGGGACGCGCGAGTCGTCGCCGGGGTAGTTGTTGTCGTTGGCGACGAGGAGCCGCCCGTCGCGCAGCTCGACGACCACCTCGACGGAGACCATCGGGAAGGAGAACGTGCTCGCCCACGCCGTACGCCCCCGGGGAGGACGCGACGCCGATGCGGTCGGGGTTGGCGATCTTGAGCAGGTCGACCACGAGGCGCTTCTCGACGTAGCCGTCGGCGTCCTCGGTGTCGAGGTCGATCTCGTAGAGGCGCTTGGTCACGGCCGCCGGCCCGTCGAAGTTGTCGCGCTCGATGAGGACCATCTTGTTGCGGCGGACCGTGAAGGCGTCGCCGACGACGTTCGGCGCCTCGTCGACCTGGTAGCTCCAGGTCCGGCCGGTGTAGGTGGACGTGCGGGTGTCGAACTCGTAGATCGCCCGGCGGCGCTGGTCGGAGTCGTCGACGAAGGCGCCCTCGACGATCGGGTAGAGGAAGCGGCCGTTCGCCGATCCGCCCATCGCCTCGAAGCCGCGGCTGGCCGGGACGCGGGGCTGCTCGCCGGCGGCCAGGAAGGGGTTCTGCGGCGACTTGCCGTCGGGGAACTGGATCGGGGCCTGCAGGACCCGTGCCGGTCGCGCTCACGTGGAGCAGGAACGGGCCGAACTCCTCGCCGATCCAGAAGCGTGCCGTCACTCCCGCGCACCACCGACTCGATGTCGAAGTCGGCTCCGGTGAGGAGACGCTCGTCGGTGTCCTCGTTGACGATCGGGAAGCGGACCTTGCCCGCCGGGTCGCGCAGCGAGATGAACCGCTGCACCCGGATCTGCCCCGCGCCGCCGTCGGCGGTCTCCCAGTCGCGGCCGCACCTTGTAGAGGCGCAGGAGGAAGTCGGCGGAGTTGCCCTTCGAGCCGAAGCCGTTGTCGGGCTGCGCCCAGAACGTGCCGTCGCCGTTCTCGACCATGGCGGAGAAGCCCGGGATCACCTGGCCGGGGAAGGGCCCGGTGCGGCCGTTGCCGGGGCTGGCCTGGGCGCCGGACGGCGGCCCGGGGGCGATGAAGTCCGCGGAGAGGGTGGCGCGCGCGGCGAGCGTCGGCTGGACGGGCCGGTCGACTCGGGCCGGAACGGCCTGGGCGGTCGAGAGAGGGATGAGGGACAACGTGGTTGCCGTGAGTGCGAGGCCGAGCCCGAGGGCTGCCCGAGATGCGAGGGAGGACATGGTGGCGACGCTGGCCCCCGTCGGCCAACCGCGGTGGCTCCTGCGGCGAGCCGCAGGTGAACGGCGTACGTCCTTGTGATGGTGACAGTGTTGGTGTCACAGTTGGGCCATGCGTCTCGCCACCTCCCTGATGTACGACGGCAACCCCCGCACCGCGGCCGACCAGGTGGTCGCCCTGGAGAAGGCGGGACTCGACAGCGTGTGGGTCGCGGAGGCCTACGGCTTCGACTCGCCGACGCTGATGGGCTACCTCGCCGCCAAGACCGAGACGGTCAAGATCGGCTCGGCGATCCTCAACATCTACTCGCGCACCCCGGGCGCCTTGCTGCAGACCGCGGCCGGCCTCGACAACGTCAGCGGCGGTCGCGCGATCCTCGGGCTCGGCGTCAGCGGTCCGCAGGTGATCGAGGGCTTCCACGGGGTCCCCTACAGCAGGCCGATGGCGCGCACCGCCGAGGTGATCGACCTGATCCGCCGCGGCCTGAAGCGTGAGCCGCTGACCTCCGACGGCGAGTTCCACCTGCCGCTCACCAAGGAGCACGGCGCCGTGACCGGGCTCGGCAAGCCGCTCAAGATCCTCACCAAGGTCGAGCGCGACACGATCCCGATCTGGATCGCCTCGCTGGGTCCGAAGAACGTCGAGCAGACCGCCGAGATCGCCGACGGCTGGATCCCCCACCTCTTCCACCCGGAGAAGGCGCACCTCGTCTGGGGCGACGCGCTCGCGGCCGGCAACGCCAAGCGCCAGGAGGGCCTGGCGCCACTGCAGGTGATGGCCGGCGGCATGGTGGCGATCGGCGAGGGCCCGGAGACCAAGGCCCTGCTCGACCTCGCGCGTCCGATCTTCGCGCTCTACGTCGGCGGCATGGGCGCCAAGGGCAAGAACTTCTACAACGACGTCGCCCGGGCCTACGGCTACGAGAAGGAGGCCGAGGAGATCCAGGACCTCTACCTCTCCGGGAAGAAGAAGGAGGCCGAGGCGCTCATCCCCGGCGAGTGGCTGGAGGCCGCCAACCTCGTCGGCCCCGCGTCCTACGTCAAGGAGCGGATCGCCGCCTTCCGGGAGGCCGGCGTCACCGACCTCAGCGTCGTACCTGCCTCCGACGACCCAGCCGCGACCGTCGCGCAGCTCAAGGAATGGGTGTCCTGACCATGCCCGAGCGCCCCAGCATCCTCGAGCAGGAGCACGAGGACTTCCGCGCGATCGCGCGCGCCTTCTTCGAGCGCGAGGTCGTCCCGCACCACGAGAAGTGGGAGGCCGACGGCATCGTCGACCGCGACGTGTGGCGCAGCGCCGGCGAGCGCGGGCTGCTGTGCTTCGACGTCGACGAGGCCTACGGCGGCGCGGGGATCAAGGACTTCCGCTACAACATGGTGCTCGCCGAGGAGTCCGCCCGCGCGGGCGCCTCGGGCCCCGGCTTCGCCGTGCACACCGACATCATCGTCCCCTACATCTCCTCGCTCGGCACCGAGGAGCAGAAGCAGCGCTGGCTGCCGGGCTGCGTGTCCGGGGAGATCGTGACCGCGATCGCGATGACCGAGCCCGGCGCCGGCTCCGACCTGCAGGGCATCCGTACGACGGCGGTCGACGCGGGCGACCACTACGTCCTCAACGGCTCGAAGACCTTCATCTCCAACGGCATCCTGTCCGACCTGGTGGTCGTGGTCTGCCGCACCGACCCCGAGGCCGGCCACCAGGGCATCTCGCTGCTGGTCGTCGAGCGCGGGATGGAGGGCTTCGACCGCGGCCGCAACCTCGACAAGATGGGGCTGCACGCCCAGGACACGGCCGAGCTGTCGTTCACCGACGTACGCGTCCCGAAGGACAACCTGCTCGGCGCCGAGGGATCCGGCTTCATCTCCCTGATGGAGAACCTGCCCCAGGAGCGCGTCTCCATCGGCTGCATCGCCGTGGCCGCGGTCGAGCACGTCCTCGACCTGTGCCTGGCCTACGCCAAGGAGCGCGAGGCGTTCGGCAAGCCGATCGGGAAGTTCCAGCACAACCGCTTCGTGCTCGCGGAGATGGCGACCGAGGCGCACATCGCGCGGGTCTTCATCAACGACTGCGTCCTCAAGCTCAACGCCGGCGAGGTCGACACCGCCCTCGCCTCGATGGCGAAGTGGTGGACGACCGAGCTCCAGAAGCGCGTCGTCGACGCCGGCGTGCAGCTCCACGGCGGCTACGGCTACATGAGCGAGTACCCGATCTCCAAGGCCTACACCGACTCCCGGATCCAGACGATCTACGGCGGCACGACCGAGATCCAGAAGGAGATCATCGGCCGGATGCTGGGGCTCTGAGCCTGCGCAGGCTGGTACTCCCGTTCCCATGACAACGGGTCCACTGGTCCCGTGCACTGGTGCGACGCACGGTGGAGGCATGACAGCCCACACCACCACCTCCCACCTCGGCGACAAGCCCGTCCACCGCATCGGCTTCGGCGCCATGCAGCTCGCGGGTCCCGGCGTCTTCGGACCGCCGGCCGACCCGGACGCGGCTCGCGCCGTCCTGCGTCGCGCCGTCGAGCTCGGCGTCGACCACATCGACACCGCCCAGTTCTACGGACCCGACGTCGTCAACGACCTCATCCGCGAGGCGCTGCACCCCTACCCGGAAGGTCTCCGGCTGGTGACCAAGGTCGGGGCCACCCGCGACGGGACCGGCGCCTGGGTGCCGGGTGCCGAGCCGGCCGACCTCAAGGCCCAGGTCGAGCAGAACCTCCGGTCGCTGGGCGTGGAGCGGATGGACCTGGTCAACCTGCGGCGCTTCGAGCGCGACGACCCGGACCGTCAGGAGCCTGCGCTGGAGGACCAGCTCGGTGCCCTCGCGGAGCTGCGCGACGAGGGCAAGCTCGACCTCATCGGCGTCTCCAGCGTCGGGGTCGAGACCGTCCGCCGGGCCATCGACCTGGTCGGCATCGGTGAGGTGCAGAACGCGTTCAGCATCCTGGACCGCAGCGACGAGGCCGTGCTGGACCTGTGTCGCGAGCACGGCGTGGCCTACGTGCCGTACTTCCCCCTCGGCTCGGCCTTCACCGGCGGCCCGGCCGCGCTGGCCGCCGACGAGCACGTGTCGGTCGTCGCCGCGAAGCACGGGGTGACCGCGAGCCAGGTCGCGCTGGCGTGGCTGCTCGCGCAGTACGACCGGATGCTGCTGATCCCCGGCACGAGCTCGGTGGCCCACCTCGAGGAGAACATGGCGGTCCTCGACATCGTCCTCGACGAGGACGACCTGGCCCGCCTCGACAAGGTGCAGCCGCGACCCGTCGGCCACTGACGTACGCCCTACGTGCTGGCGGGGAGCTCCTCGGCCATCTGCTGGAGCCCGATCACCACCGCCAGCGCGAGGGCCTCGGCGTCCGGCGTGCCGGGCTCCGCGGTGAAGACCACGATCTGGAGCTCTCCGTCGTTGACCGTCAGCTTGTCGCAGTCGAGGGTCATCCACCCGACGACGGGGTGGTGCAGCGTCTTGCGCTGGGCGCCCCGTGGCCGGGCGGGCGTGGTCTCCCACAGCTCGGCGAAGCGCGGGCTGTCCCGGCGGAGGTCGCGCACGAGGGAGCTGAGGTCGGGGTCGTCGGGGAGGCGGAGCAGCGCCGACCGCAGGTCGGCGACGACGTCGCGCTCGACCATCGATCGGGTCTGCGGCTCGAAGCGACCCATCCCGGGCAGGTCCATGAAGGTGCGCCACGCCCGGTTCTGACCGCGCTCGGACTCGGCGGACAGGTCACCGAACAGGGCGGTGGCCGCGCGGTTCTGCAGGATGGTCTGCCACGACGCGTCGATGACGCTGACGGGGGTGTCGCCCAGCCGGTCGACCAGCCGCATCACGCTCGGCGGGACGTGGCGGTCCATGCGCGAGGGCGACGGGGGCACGTGGCCGGCCAGCCGGTAGAGCACGTCGCGCTCGCCCGCGTCGAGGCGCAGCGCCCGGGCCAGGGACTGCACGACCTGCACCGACGGGTGCCGGGCCCGCCCCTGCTCGAGGCGCACCAGGTAGTCGGAGGAGACACCGGCGAGCTGGGCGACCTCCTCGCGCCTCAGTCCCGGCGCCCGCCGACGGGACTGGCTGGGCAGGCCGACCGCTCCGGGCGCCACCCGGTCACGCCACAGCCGCAGCTGCGAGCCGAGCCCGTTGAGGTCCATCCTCCGAGTGTCCCAGCCCACGACCAGCGGCGTGCGCCGTCAGGGTGGCACTGCGGGTGCCACCCTGACGACACGCGCAGCCTCAGCCGTGGATGACCTCTGCGTCCGGGCCGACCTGGACGCTGCTGAGGAAGGTCAGGGCCGCGTCGCGGGTCCAGCCGACGTCGACGGGGTACTGGAGCCGTACGGTCCCCTGCGGCTCGCCGGGACGGGTGCGCACCGAGATCGTGAGGTAGCCGTCACCGCTGTCGCGGACGACCATCTCGCGCCCGTCGCGGACCACGGTCTCGCCGTCGAGCAGCGGGAGGTCGTCGAGCAGGATCACCACCTTGCCGACGAAGGATGCCGGATCGGTGTTGGTGTCGCCGATGCGGCCGATCGTGACGGCGAAGGGCTCGTTGTTCTGCAGCTCCCACCCCTGGGGCGTGGTGCCGAACGTGTAGGGGCCGGCCTGCATCTCCTGGGTGACCAGGCGCACCTTCTTGACCACGACGGGCGCAGGCTCCGACGGTGTCGCGGACGGCTCGTTCGTCGGGCTGGTGGGGGCCGAGGTGGGTGCGAGGTGGGGCCGAGGTGGGCGGTGCTGACGGCGCCGGCGCAGTGGTGGGGTCGGCCGCCTGGCCTCCCACGACCGCGGCCGCACCGACCGAGAGGACGGTGACGGCGCTCAGCGCGCCGAGGCCGGTCGAGAAGGCGCGCCGACGTCGGTGGCGCAGCACGTCGCGCGCACGGTCGAGGTCCGGCGCGGAGCTCCGCGTCGCGTTCTCCCCGGGACGGGCCACCGTCTCGAGCAGGTCATGGAGGGGCAAGGTGTCGTGCGGGTCGTTCATCGGGACTCCTCAGGGGTCGGTTGGAGGCTCGGGCCCAGCACCGCACGCAGGTGCTCGAGGGCGCGGGCGTTCTGGGACTTGACCGTGCCGGGGCTGCAGCCGAGGACGCGTGCGGTCTCGGCGACGTCGAGGTCGAGCCAGTGGCGCAGGACGACGACCGCGCGCTGGCGCGGACCGAGCGCCGCCAGGGCGTCGGCGACCACGGACCGCGTCTCGTGGTCCGGCGTGCTCACCGCCCGCTCGGCGTACGACCCGTCGTCCAGCGGGTGCTCGGCCGACAGCTCTCGTCGGCGGTGCGCCCGACGGGTCTCGTCGATGAAGACGTGGGTCAGGCTGGTGCGGGCGTAGCCGAACGGGTTGTCGGCCCGCTGCACGTGTCGCCACCGGAGGTAGAGCCGGGTCAGGGTCGTCTGGACGACGTCCTCGGCCCACGCCTCGTCACCCGCCGTGAGCAACCGGGCAACCCCGAGGAGAGCGCTCCGGTGATCATCGACGAACGCGGAGAACTCGCCGTCCCTGTCCGCAGCCTTCACTGCTCGCCCCCTGTCACGATGGCCCGGACCATGGTCCGAGCACCTTCACCCTCCCTGACGGGTGCGGCCCGGCGACAGGTTGCATGCGATCCGCCGACTGCCCACCGTCTGGCTACCTTCGGGGGCATGGACCTCTTCGACATGGACACCACCCAGACGATGAGCCGCGAGGACGCTGCCGCCCGACTGCGCGCGCTGGCCGACTCGCTCGCCAAGCACAACTCGGTCGAGTTCGCCCGCGACGGTGGCCGGATCACCGTCGCCGTGCCCGACCAGGTCGCGCTCAAGGTCGAGGTCGAGCTCGGCGACTCCAACGAGGTGGAGATCGAGCTGACCTGGTAGGTCAGCCGCCGAGCACCTCGCCCAGCCTCACGGCGAACTCGTCGGGCTTGCCGGTCTGGCCGAACTCGCCACCGAGGAAGCCGTTGTGCCCGCCCGGGAAGACGACGGGCTCGACGCCGAGCTCGCGCGCGACGGCGTGGGCCGCTCGGCCGGCGATCTCCCCGTCCGCCGGGCCTCCCGACTCCTCCCCCACGCCGATGATCACCGTGGTGGGTGCGTCGCGGACGGCCGTGAGGTCCGGGACCCGGGTGCATCCCTCGCCGCGCATGTTGGCCATCAGGCCGTCGTTGCGCGAGCCGTCGTCCGCGTCCGGCAGGCCGAACATCGCCGGGTCCGGGACCGGCTCGTCGCCCGTCCACTCGCCGCGGTGCATCACCAGGCTGATGAAGCGAGCCATCCCGGGGCCGATGCCGGAGGCGTCGTAGGCCGCCACCAGGTCGTCGCACGCCCGCCCGATGGCGTCGCCGTCCGGCAGCAGCGCGGCCATCGGGGGCTCGTGCGCCACCAGCAGGCGTACGTCGCTCGGGGTGCGCAGCGACCAGGAAGAGGGAGTTCACGGCCGCGCCGGACGAGGCGAACAGGTCCACCGGGCCGACACCCAGGTCCTCGACGAGGGCGTGCAGGTCCTCGGCGTGCTGCTCGGGCGTGACGGCTGCCGTGTCGTCCTCGCGCGTGCTCCGGCCCACGTTGCGCGGATCGGTGAGCACCAGGACCCGGCCGTCGAGCCGCGCGGCGAGGCTGCCGAAGCCGGTGCTGTCCATCGGCGAGCCGGCGAGCACGAGTGGCGGTGCGTCGGTCGTGGCGTCGGCCAGGTCGCCGATCACGGAGTAGGCGAGGACGGCGCCCGGGACGTCGATCGTGTGGTCGGTCTGCGTGTCGGTCATGGCCCATGATCGAACCGGTCCCCGATCGTCCGCAACACCTCCTACCCTGCCGTCATGACCGACTTCACCGAGCAGGACCTCTCCGGGTCCACCTTCCGACAGGTCGACCTCAGCGGATCGACGTTCCGCGAGGTGCGCCTCGCCGGGGCCGTGGTCCGCGACGCCGACCTCAGCGACCTCCGGGTGCGCGCCGCCTGGCTCAACGGCGTACGGATGACGGGCGTCGAGGTGCCCGACCTCGAGATCTACGGCGAGCTCGGCCGGCTCGTGGTCAACGGCGTGGACGTGGTGCCCCTCGTCGAGGCCGAGCTCAACCGCCGGATGCCCGAGCGGGCGCTGATGACGCCCGACGACCTCGCCGGCTTCCGCGAGGCGTTCGCGGCGCTGGACCGGCTCTGGGCGGGCACCGTCGACCGGGCCCGCGCGCTGCCGGCCGAGTCGCTGCACGTGCAGGTCGACGAGGAGTGGTCGTTCACCGAGACGCTGCGGCACCTCGGCTTCGCCCACGCCTGCTGGGTCGGCGGCGTCGTGCTCGCCGATCCCTCGCCGTGGCACCCGCTCGACCTCCCGTGGGACGAGGCGCCGGCCGTCGACGGGGTCCCGTGGGACCGCGACGTACGTCCCTCGCTCGACGAGGTCCTCGACCTGCGGGCCCAGCGCCGGGCCACCCTCCAGGCCGTCCTCGACGACCTCGACGAGGCCGGCCTGGCGCGCGAGGTGTCCTCGGCGACCGCGTTCATGACCGACGCCGAGGGGCTGACCGTCGCCCAGTGCCTCACGGTGATCCTCAACGAGGAGTGGGAGCACCGGCTCTACGCCGAGCGCGACCTGGCCCTGCTGCAGAATTGATCCGCCAGTCCGGGAACCACCCGGCGCCCGCGGACAGTGGACAGGTGTGAGCACAGGACATCGCGACCTCCGCCGGAGACTGCGCCAGGGAGACCGCACCGCGTTCGACGCGGTCTACGCCGAGCACGTCGACGGCGTCTTCACCCTGGCGCACCGCCTGACCGGCAGCTGGACCACCGCCGAGGACGTCACGTCGGAGACGTTCCTGGCCGCCTGGCGGACCCGTGCGCTGATCGCCGACGACGACCGGCCGCTCCGACCCTGGCTGTGGGGCATCGCGACGAACCAGGCGATGAACGCGCGCCGCAGCCGACGGCGGCTGGTGACGTTCCTGTCGCGGCCGCACCGCGAGGACGTCGTTCCCGACTTCGCCGACGAGGCGGTGCAGCGACTCGACGACGCGCACGCCCTGGCACGCGCCGCCCGGGCGATCGACGCCCTTCGACGCCCGGAGGCGGAGGTGCTGGCGCTGTGCGTGTGGTCGGGCCTGACCTATGCCGAGGCCGCCGAGTCCCTGGGAGTGCCGGTCGGGACGGTGCGCTCGCGGTTGTCCCGCGCCCGGGCGCGGCTGCGCGACCTGGTCGACGACGACCCACCGGCACCGAACCAGCCCAGCCCCACGACCCGCCCCTTCCGAGGAGGACGACCATGAACCCCGACGACCAGGTCCTCGAGCTCCGCACCAGCCACCCGGCGCCCGCCGTGATCGCCCTCTCCGACCAGCACCGCGCCCGCATCGAGGGACGCGTGGGCCGGGCCATCGCCCGGCAGGACCGACGTTCCCACCTCGTGCGCAGCGTCGGTGCGTCCGCGACGGTCCTCGCCTGCGCCACGGCGGTCACCGCGGTGGCCGTGCTGGCGCTGACCGGCGAGCCGTCCGCCCCGCCCGTCGCCGACCGGGCGGTCGTGGCGTCGACGGCGGCCGTCCGGGTGCTCGAGCGCGCCGCCGACCGGGCTGGCTCCACCCCGGCACCGGCCGTGCGGGAGGACCAGTTCGTCTACACCCGCAGTGCCGTCATCTCCAACGAGGGCGAGCTCGGAGGGGACGTCGCCCTCGGCGACGTGCACGAGCGCGAGATCTGGCTGGGCCAGGACCCCGGCCCCTTCGGGTGGTCCGACGACGTGATCCGCGAGTTCGGCCAGGACTGGCCGCTCGAGCACGGCGGTCCTGCAAGCGCCGGCGTGCAGCGACCGACGTACGCCTGGCTCGCGTCGCTGCCCACCGACCCCGACGAGCTGCTCGACGAGCTCGAGCGCTCCGCTGTCCCGGTCGACGGGCAGGAGCCCGAGCAGGCGCTGTTCGACCTGGTCGGCAACCTCCTCTTCGAGCAGGTGGTCCCGCCGGACACCGCAGCGGCGCTCTACCGGGCGGTGACCCGGCTCCCGGGTGTCGAGGTGGAGCGGGGGGCGACCGACGCGCTCGGCCGGCGAGGCGTCGGCATCAGCCGGAGCGACGTACGGTTCCACACCCGCACCACGTGGGTCCTGGACTCGGGCACCTACGAGCTGCAGGGCGTGCGGTGGTGGTTCACGCACCCCGACGGATCTCCGGACACGCTCTTCGGCGCGAGCGCTGTGCTCGAGAGCGCCGTCGTCGACCACGCCGGCCAGGCCCCCGGCTCCGACGCCTGAGGCCGGCGGTCGGTCCGGACCACTGTCGCGAGCGCGGCAGCGGGAGCACACTGTCCCGATGACCGAGACCCTGGGCACCCGGCTGGCCCACGCCATCGCCAGCAAGGACGAGCCGGCCCTGCGAGCGCTGCTCGCCGACGACGTCGACTTCAAGGGGCTGACGCCCGGGCGCGTGTGGGAGGGCACCGGACCGGACGACGTGGTCGAGACCGTGTTCGGCTCGTGGTTCGAGCCGTCGGACACGATCGACCGGCTGGTCGACGTGCAGGACGGGGACGACGTGGCCGACACCGCCCGGGTGAGCTACCGGCTCGACCTCACCAGCCCCGACGGGTCCTACGTCGCCGAGCAGCAGGCCTACTACCGCGGCACCGACCGGATCGAGCACCTGCGCGTGATGTGCTCGGGCTTCAGGCCCCGCTGAGCCGACCGGCGAGCTCGCGTCCCAGCAGGACGCCCGAGAGCCAGGCCGTCTCGACCTTCGGCGACGCGCCCCAACCGTCGCCGCACACGCCGACCAGGACGCCGGGGCCGTCGACCACGGCGAAGGGGTCCTCCCGATCGCCCGCCGGGCGCGCGAAGGTCCACCGGTGGACGTGCAGGTCCGTGGGCTCGTCGAGGTGCAGCTGACGGCGTACTGCCTCCACGATCTCGGGGGCGGCTCCGCCGGGCTCCGCCAGGTGCCGGGCGGCGAGCTGCGTCGTCGAGTGGGCGACGAGCACCGGAGCGTCGTCCCCGCGCCGCCGGCCGTCGTCGGCGATCCACGCCACCGCGGGGTCGTCGTTGACGAAGGCCCCGTCGAAACGGCTGGTCGGGCTCATGCCGTCCCACGTGCGCTCCGGCCAGCGCGCGGCGACCGCGATCACCGGCTCCCAGTCGCGGTCGAGGACGGCCGTGACCGGGTGGTCGCCCGTCAGGCGCCGCGCCTGGGGGTCGGGCATCGCCAGCACGACCACGGGCGCGTCGAGGTCGGCCAGGCTCGCGACCTCCTGCCGCTCGACCTCGAGGTCGGCGGCGAGGTCCTCGACGAGCGAGCGCAGCCCGGCAGGCGCGCCCCACCTGACCGGCCCGGACTTCGCCAGGGGCTCGTCCTCGCCCAGGGCGGTGAACGTGTCGGTCCACTCCCGCGCGAGCCCGCGCGCGGCCCAGTCATCCACCACGGCACGGAAGCCGGCGTCGGAGACCGTGAAGTAGGAGGCGCCCAGGTCGACCCGGCGTCCCCACAGCTCGCGTGAGGCCATCCGGCCGCCGGGCACGTGGCCGCGGTCGACGAGGCGTACGTCGATCCCGGCGGCCCGCAGCTCCCGCGCACACGCGACTCCTGCAATGCCGGCCCCCACCACCACGACGTCAGCCATGCCACGACCCTAGGCGGCGGGTGCTGGACTGGCCGCATGACCACCTCGCTGCTGCTCCTGGCCGACACCCACCTGCCGGCGCGGGCCAAGGACCTGCCTGCGGAGGTGTGGGCGGCCGTCGACGCGGCGGACGTCGTGGTGCACGCCGGCGACTGGGTCGACGTGAGACTTCTCGACGAGCTCGAGTCACGCTCGCGCCGCCTCGTCGGCGTCTTCGGCAACAACGACCACGGCGAGCTGCGCACCCGCCTTCCCGAGGTGGCGCGCGTGGAGATCGAGGGCCTGCGGATCGGGGTCGTGCACGAGACCGGTCAGGCGAAGGGCCGCGAGGAGAGGATGAGCGCCCTCTACGTCGACCTCGACGTCCTGGTCTTCGGGCACAGCCACATCCCGTGGGACAGCACGACCGCCACCGGGCTGCGGCTGCTCAACCCGGGCTCGCCGACCGACCGGCGGCGCCAGCCGCACTGCACCTACCTGACCGCCACGGCCGGCGACGGCGAGCTGCGCGACGTCGTCCTCCACCGGCTGCCCCCGCGCACGTAGGCGTCCGGGCTGTCTCGGGCCGACGCGTGCGAGGCTTCGTCGCATGGAGAGCATCGAGGTCGCCGTCATCGGCTCCGCCCGGCTCCGTCCGGAGGACGAGGCCTACCAGGACGCCGTCCGCCTCGGCGGCGCGCTCGCGTCGGAGGGCTGGACCGTCGTGACCGGC
The DNA here is from genome assembly GCA_963750445.1 of uncultured Actinomycetota bacterium. Lineage (GTDB taxonomy): Bacteria > Actinomycetota > Actinomycetes > Propionibacteriales > Nocardioidaceae > Nocardioides. Next base: position 33,884 of record CAVVQR010000003.1, read on the forward strand.
GGCTACGGCGGGCTGATGGGCGCGACCGCGTCCGGCGCCTCGTCCGCGGGTGGTCACACCGTCGGGCTGCCCATGTCGGCGTGGACGCACCTCACGCCGCACGAGAGCCACGCCGAGATCAGGTGGGCCGCCGACTACGCCGAGCGGCTCCGGTTGTTGATGGCGGCCGACGTCGTGGTGGCGCTGCCGGGTGGCATCGGCACCCTCGCCGAGGCTGCGATGGTGTGGGGCGCTGCCCAGACCGAACCCGGAGCTGCGCAGCTCGTGATGGTCGGTCGGTCGTGGGAGGCCGTGCGTGACGTCGTGGGCGAGAACCTCGTCGTGGACCCCGCCGACGTCGCGATCGCTCGTTGCGTGCCCACGGTCGACGACGTCGTACGTGCCGTGCACGAGGCGCTCGCGCACCCGTCCGCTGCGCGGGGCGGGCGCGGCTGAGCCGTGGGCGACCGCCTCAGGCAGCCAGGTCGAAGATCACCTGCGCGAAGCCGACCTCCGCCGGGCTCGGCGTCGCGCCCAGGGGCACCCGGCGTGTGCCGGTGTGGTCGACGAGGTAGGTCGCCCCGTGCGGGTCGCGCCAGACGTAGATGCCCGGGAAGGGTTGCCGCACCTCCCACCCGCCATGGGTCTTGAGACGGTGGTGGAAGGTCGTCATCGGCCCGTAGTTGCCCACCCGCGACTGACCCGGCGGCCCGCCGTCCTCCATCGGGACGTAGGGCTCGGTGTGGTCGATCTGCTGGGTGCGAGCGGTGCTCACTCCCCACGGGAAGGTGTCGGCCGGCGTCATGAGGTGCACGGCCTGTCGATGTCGGTCGGGGATCTCGTAGGCGTCGACGGGGGCCTGGCCGGCGAGGTCGAGGACCGGGCGGATGATGAAGCGTGCGTGGGGCCCGAGGTGCTCCCGCACCCAGGCCTCGGTGACCGGACCGTGGCCCTCGACGCGTGCGGTGCCGGTCTGCTCGGCGCCGGCATAGAGGTGGACGAACAGGGTGACGGTCGGCATGACCTTCGACCAGTCGATGTCAGGCTTCTCGGCGGTTTCGCCCTCCTCCCCCGCCTGGTCTGACTGCCAGGCGACGAAGGCCTCGATCAGCGCCACTGCCTGGTGCGGGTTGGCCAGGACAGCGACGGCCTTGACGCGCCTGGCGTCGAGGTCGTCGGTGTCACCGAGGGCGGCAAGGATGTCGGCGATCCACTGCACGCGTGCGTCCAGCATGGCGATGACCGGGAAAGGTGCCCGGATGTAGAACCCGCGCATGCCGTCCTCGGTGGAGCGGGTCGGACTGGCGACCTGGCGCGTCGCGTTGGCTTCTTCCTTGCGCCGCGCCTCCTCGGGGTCGCTCGCCACGATGACGCCGGTGACGAGGTCCTCGAAGCGCGACCACGGGATCCGGCCGTCGGCCGGCTCGGCGACGCGCTCGTCGACGTAGGACGCCTGCTCGGTGGTGAGGTCACGCGTGCGGCGCGCCACGAACCGGGCGTAGGACGCCTTCACCTCCAGCGCCTCGACCCTCCGCCACACCTGCGGGAGGCGGATCGCCAGGTCGAGCGCGTCGGCCATGAGCGAATGGGCAGAACCCGTCGAGATGCCGAGCCGGGCGCCGAGCGCAGCCGCCGCGAACTCGGACACGTCGGGTGTGCCGACACCGCCGAACCGTCGGACCCGCTCGCGCCCGGGAAGCTTGCTGACCTCGGGGTCGAGCGTGTCGGGGTTGTTGAGGATCGCGACCTGCACCGCGATCCGGAGCACCTGCGCCTCGCACTCGCGCTGCATGCGCGCGACCTCGTCGGCGTGATCGAGGAGCTCTGCCTCGGTCAGCTCGTCGAGAGCGGTCGTCAGGTGCATGGATCTACTCAAGCAGGAGGCACCGACAGTCGGTCCGAGCGACGCGAGCGCGCTGGTGCGAGCTCCCGCTTTCGCCTTGTCCGGGAGGCGCTGCGAAGCGCCGCGAATGACCTCTCCACCTCCGATCCCAACAACCCAGCTGCGTCAGCCCGCGCCCGGCGAACCCTCGCGCCGCTCGTGCAGCCGCTGCTGCGCCTCGGCCAGGAAGGCCAGGCACGGAGCGTCCTGGTCCGGGTGCTTCTCGACGAGGTGGAAGATCCAGCGATCCATGGCGCCCATGAAGCCGTTGTCGTCCCCGGCCCGGTGGGTCGACCAGGCGCGGTGCCCGCGGGCCACGCACGACGTACAGCTGATCCGGTAGAGGAACTGCTGCTCGCCGTCGAGGTCGATCTTCACCCGTGCGAGGGGACCCGCCTGGGCGGCGGCCTTCCTCTCGCGGGCCGAGCGGCTCGCCACCATGTCGCCTCCTCATGAGCTGGTCCTGTGCGGGCTGGGACGGATCTGCGGCCCCCAGTCTGGACCAGCGGTCCACCAGCCGCGCGTCGCCCTAGCCAGCCCGGTCGCGGCGCACGATGATGTGACCCCCGCCACACCGAGGAGGACCCCATGGCCCACGAGATCCCGGCCGATGTCGCAGCCGTGCGCGAGCAGTACGAAGCCCGCATCCTCGGGTTGCACATGGCCGCCCAGGTCCGCCACGCAGCCGACAGGTTCGGCGACCTGCCCGCCTTCTCCGACCGCTTCGACGTCCCCGAGGGCGAGACCTGGTCGACGATCTCGTGGGCGCAGACGTGGGAGCAGACCCAGACCGTGGCGGCCGCGCTCATCGACCTCGACGTCCAGAGGGGCGACGCGGTGGCGATCATGGCCGACAACCGCACCGCGCACACGGTGGCCGACTACGGCGCCATGGCCGCCGCTGCCGTGCCGATGTCGATCTACAACACCCTCGCCCAGGACCAGGTCGCCTTCATCGCGGGCGAGTCCCGCCCGGTCGTGGTGATCCTCGAGGACCACGACCGCTACCAGCGCTGGGAGCGCGCCCTCGCCGAGGTCGACTCGATCCGGCACATCGTGATGCTGGGCGAGGCCGAGCGCGTCGACGACCCGCGGATGATGACGTGGACCGACTTCCTCGCACGCGGCCACGACACCAGCGGCGTCGAGGCGCGGATGGACCGGGTCACGCCCGACCTCCCGGCGACCTACCTCTACACCTCCGGCACCACCGGCAACCCCAAGGGCGTCGTGCTCACGCACCACAACGTGATGTACGAAGCCGTCTCCACGCTGGACGCCGGAGGCCTGAGGGGCCCGCAGAGGACGATCAGCTACCTCCCGCTCGCCCACATCGCCGAGCGGATCCTGGCGACGTACGCTCCGCCGTTCCTGGGCAGCCACGTGCACGCGATCCCCGACCCGGCCGGGCTGCTCGGCGCGCTCGGAGAGGTGCACCCGACGGCGTTCTTCGGCGTCCCGCGGGTCTGGGAGAAGATCAAGACCGGCATCTCGGCCAAGCTCGCCGAGGACCCCGACCCCGACAACCAGGCGCTGGTGACCGGCGCGATGGCCGCGGGCCTGGCGTGGACCCAGGGGCACGAGTACGGCAACGAGCTGACGCCCGAGGTCGAGGAGGCCTACGCCAAGGCGGACGAGGCGATCCTGGCCTTCCTCCGGCTCCTGCTCGGCCTCGACCAGGTGACGTGGGCCGCCAGCGCCGCCGCGCCGATGCCGCTCGAGGTCGCGAAGTTCATGGGCGGGCTGGGGCTCCACGTCTACGACGTCTACGGGATGACCGAGACCACGGGCGCCTTCACCTCCAACGGCCCCGGCGCCTTCAAGCTCGGCACGGTCGGACAGCCCAACCCCGGCATCGAGGTCCGCCTCGCCGAGGACGGCGAGATCCTCGTGCGTGGCCCGGTGAACACGCCCGGCTACCACCTCCAGGAGACCGCCACCCGCAACCTGATCGACGAGGACGGCTGGATCCACACCGGCGACATCGGCACGGTCGACGACGACGGCTTCTACTCGGTGATCGATCGCAAGAAGGAGCTGATCATCACCTCCGCGGGCAAGAACATCGCGCCGTCCAACATCGAGAACTACCTCAAGGAGTCGCCGATCGTCGGCCACGCGATGGCGCTCGGCGACGACCGCTCCTACGTCGTCGCGATCCTCACCCTCGACGGCGAGATCGCGCCGCTCGTGGCCGCCAGGATGGGGGTCGAGTTCACCGACCTCGCCGACCTCTCGACCAAGCCGGAGATCCGGGCGATGGCGCAGGCGGCCGTGGACAAGGCCAACGAGCGGCTCTCCCGCCCCGAGCAGGTCAAGGCCTGGGAGCTGCTGCCCGACGAGTGGACGGCCGAGTCGGAGGAGCTGACCCCGACGCTCAAGCTCAAGCGTCGGGTCGTGAAGACCAAGTACGCCAGCGTGGTCGACGGTCTCTACGCTGGCTGAGGTGCGAGCTGATCGAGCCTCGAGACCTGTGTCCTTCGACCTCCAGGCCCACCGCGGTGGCGCCGGCCTGTGGCCCGAGAACACCCTCGAGGCCTTCGGCCGCGCCCTCGCGCTCGGCGTCTCGACCCTGGAGCTCGACGTCCACCTCACGGCGCAGGACGACGTCGTGGTCTCGCACGACCCGACCATCGCGGACGCCCGGCGGATCCGGGAGCTCACCCGGGCCGACCTGCCGCCGACGATGCCGCTGCTGCGCCAGGTCGCGGCGCTGCTCGACCAGCGCCGGGCCGACCCGGTGCGGATCAACCTCGAGATCAAGTACGACGCCCTCGACGCCGCGCAGCTCACCACCCGGGAGGCCTTCGTGGCCCGGGTGGTCGACGCGCTCCGGATCGACGGCCTGGTCGCGCGCACCAGCATCCAGTGCTTCGACTGGGGAGTCCTGACCCGGGTCCACGAGGCGGAGCCGGCGCTGGACCGCAACCTCCTGGTCTCCCCGAAGTACCTGAAGTCGACCGCCGAGGCCCCCTCCCCCTGGTTCGACGGCCTCGCCGTGGACAGCGACTTCGTCCGCACCGCGGCGGCCGAGGGGTTCACGGCGATCTCCCCGATCCACGGCTCACCCTTCGCCGCCGGCGTGGAGGATCCGGCCTACCGTCCCTTCACCGACGAGGCGCTGGTCGACGAGGCGCACGCCGCCGGGCTGGCCGTCATCCCCTACGTCGTCGACGACGAGGCGACCATGCGCCACCTCATCGGGATCGGGGTCGACGGACTGATCACCAACCACCCCGAGCGGCTGCGCGACGTGCTCGCCTCCGTGGGACGCGAGCTCCCACCCCGCTTCCCACGGGGGTGACATGCAACCTTCGCGACCGCGGTCGCGTCTCCCTGTCATGAGGACCATCTCCCGCTCCGCCCTGGCCGCGACCGCTCTCGCGCTCGCCGCCGGTCTCGCGCCCGCAGCCCCGGCTGCCTCCCACCCGGAGCACGCCGCGCCACGCACGGTCCTCGACGTCCGCGACCTCGAGCAGGGTGCGCCGCCGGCACTCGCGTGGAGCGAGCGGCGCTCCGGCGCGACCGTCATCCACGGGATCGACGGCACCCGGACCCCGGTGCCCAACAGCGTCAGCGAGCTGGCCCCGATGGGGTCGGGCTACGTCATCCAGTCCCTCGACCGGGGCTCGTCGATCACCCGTTGGATCGCCGCCGACGGCACGCCCGGCCGCCGCGAGTGGCGCACCGGCTACGGCCTCGCGGTCTCCGCCGAAGGACGGGCCGTGGCGTTCTCCGGCAGGGCCGGCAAGGTCTGGTCGATCGACTCCGAGGGCGACCGGGTGCTGTCCTTCAACCCGGTCCCGATCACCGGCAAGGGCCATGCGGTCGCGCTGTTCGGCGAGGACTGCAAGGAGGGCGAGACCGGCAACGGCTGCTCGATCTACGTCAACGGCGCCCGCGGCTGGTTCACCTCCTCGCACGGCATCGTCGACCGCGCGCCACGGGTCCGCACCACGTCGACCGGGCGCGGGCCCTGGCTCGGCGGCATCACCTCGGTCAGCGACACCGGCACCTGCAGCGTGATGATGCGGAGCTGGAAGGCGCGCTGGCGCACCTGCGACAACCGGTTCGCCGGGATCTCGACCGACAACAGGCACGTCATCGGCCTGCCGGCGTACGGCGACGGCTTCGGCCCGACCACCCTCGACCTCCTCGCGACTGCTGACGGCTCGGTCGTGCGGTCGTTCACCGCGGACCGCAGGGGCCGCTCGGCGACCTACTTCGAGGAGGTCTGGGAGGACGCCGAGCACGTGCTCGTCGTGACCTTCCAGGCGGGGAGGTGGGCCGTCGTGCGGCTCGGCGTCGACGGCTCGATGGAGTACGCCGTCGCGCCCCGCAGCGGCTCGGACGTGCGGTCGCCGTTCCAGCTCCAGACGCGGTGACCCGCCCCCTGGTCTAGACCTCGGGGAAATCACCGATGCGCGATGTCGGTCGCTGCTGCTCGACTGGGCGGCATGCACCGACAGATCGCCGGCTCGCTCACCGGCCGCGTCACCAAGTGGATCGTGCTGGCCGCCGTGCTCGGCATCACCGTGATCATGGCCGGCTTCTCGGCCAAGCTGGCCGACGTCCAGAACAACGAGGCCTCGTCCTGGCTGCCCGGGTCGGCCGAGTCGACCAAGGTGCTGGAGGAGCTCTCGCAGTCCGTCGACCCCAACGACATCCCCACGCTCGTGGTCTACCACCGCGACGGAGGGCTCACCGATGACGACCTCGCCGCGATGGAGGAGGACGGCACCGAGATCGCCGACCTCGACGGCGTGACAGACGAGGGCGTGCTCACGCCGGCCGCCGCGCAGGCCGCCGCCGCGCAGGGTGCACCCGTGCCGACCCTGGTGTCGGACGACGGCGAGGTCGCCTACCTCTACTTCGTCCTCAACTTCGGCACCGACGGTTGGAACGCCATCCCCGACGCGGCCGACGAGATCCGCGGCATCGCGAAGATCGACGGCGGCGAGGTGCACCTCGCCGGCTACGGCGGCCAGGCCGCCGACTCGGCCGCAGCCTTCGAGGGCATCGACACCAACCTGATCTTCGCCACCCTGGGCGTGGTCATCCTGATCCTGCTCGTCACCTACCGCAGCCCCATCCTGTGGCTGCTGCCCATCCTGTGCGCGGTCTCGGCGAACTTCATCGCGACCGGCCTGGTCTACCTCCTCGCGAAGTACGCCGACCTCACCGTCAACGGGCAGAGCCAGGCCATCTTGAGCATCCTGGTCATCGGCGCCGGGACGGACTACGCCCTCCTCCTGGTCGCGCGCTACCGAGAAGAGCTCCGTCGTCACGAGGACCGGCACGAGGCGATGGCCTTCGCGCTGCACCGCGCGGCTCCGGCGATCTTCGCCAGCGCAGCGACGGTCATGGTGGGCATGCTGTGCCTCTCGGTCGCCGAGCTCAACTCCACCGCCGGGCTGGGCCCCGTGCTCGCCATCGGCGTCGGCGTGACCCTCCTGGTGATGGTCACCCTGCTGCCGGCGCTGCTCGTGATCTGCGGCCGCTGGGTCTTCTGGCCCGCCCGTCCGACCTTCCGCAGCGCGGAGCCGACGTCGAGCGGCCTGTGGGCCAAGGTCGGGCGCGCGATCAGCCACCGCCCGCGCCGGGTCTGGATGACGACGGCCGGGCTCCTGCTGCTGGCCTGCCTCGGCCTCTTCCGCCTCGACACCTCCGGGTTGTCGACCGACGAGACCTACACGAAGGAGTTCGACTCCATCAAGGGTCAGCGACTGCTCACCGACCACGACCTGTCCGACAACTCCAACACCATCCAGGTGGTCACCAACGCCGACAACGCGGCCGAGGTGGTCGCGTCCCTCGAGGGCATCGACGGTCTCGGCGCGCCCGGCGAGGTGCAGCCGCTGTCCGGCGATCGTGCCTGGTTCGAGGCGACGATCAACGCCGACATCTCCTCCAGCACGGCGTCCGACCATCGTCGAGGACTCCCGCGAGGCGGTCCACGGGGTCGACGGCGCCGACGCGGTCGTGGGTGGCGGGTCGGCCTTCTACCTCGACACCAAGATCGCCTCGGACCGCGACAGCCGGGTGATCATGCCGCTCGTGCTCGGGGTGGTGCTGCTGATCCTGATCGGGCTGCTGCGCGCCGTGCTCGCGCCGGTGATCCTGATGGCGACCGTGGTGCTGTCCTTCGGCGCCGCCCTCGGCATCTCCGCGCTGCTCTTCGAGTACGTCTTCGGCTTCGCCGGGTCCGATCCGGGATTCCCGCTGTTCGCCTTCGTGTTCCTCGTGGCGCTCGGCATCGACTACAACATCTTCCTGATGACCCGCGTCCGCGAGGAGACGGCGACCTACGGCACCCGCAAGGGATCGCTGATCGCGCTGGCGTCGACCGGCGGTGTGATCACCTCGGCCGGCATCGTGCTCGCGGCGACGTTCCTGGTGCTCGGCTCACTGCCGCTGGTGTTCCTGGCCGAGCTCGGCGTGGCGGTGGCGCTCGGCGTCATGCTCGACACGCTCATCGTGCGCTCGGTCCTGGTCACCGCGCTCAACCTCGACCTCGGCGGCAAGATCTGGTGGCCGAGCAAGCTCGACTCCGCCGACGTACCCCTGACGGAGGCCGAGTCGGAGCAGCCGCTGGAGACCGTGCACTAAGGCGTCGGCAGGGTCAGGATCTCGGCGCCGTCCTCGGTGATGGCGATGGTGTGCTCGCTGTGCGCGGTGAGGCAGCCGGTGGCGCTGCGCAGGGTCCAGCCGTCGTCGTCGGTGACCAGCTCGTCGGTGTCGACCATCACCCACGGCTCGAGGGCGAGCAGCAGGCCGGGGCGGAGCTGGTAGCCCCGGCCGGCGCGCCCGTCGTTGGAGACGTGCGGGTCCTGGTGCATCGTCGTGCCGATGCCGTGGCCGCCGAACTGCATGTTGATCGGGTAGCCCGCGGCGTTGAGCACGGTGCCGATCGCGTGCGACAGGTCGCCGATGCGCGCCCCCGGGCGGGCGGCGGCGATGCCGGCCGCCAGGGCCGTCCGGGTGACCTCGATGAGGGCGACGCTCTCGGCCGGACGGCTCTCCCCCACGATGAAGCTGATCGCGGAGTCGGCGGCGATGCCGTCGAGGCGGACGGCGAGGTCGAGGGTCAGCAGGTCGCCGTCGCGGAGCTTCTGGTCGCGGGGGCGACCGTGCAGCACGGCGTCGTTGACGGCCGTGCAGACGTAGTGGCCGAAGGGGCCGCGGCCGAAGGACGGGGCGTAGTCGACGTAGCAGGACTCCGCACCCGCCTCGCGGATCATCTCCGCGGTCCAGCGGTCGAGGTCGAGCAGGTTGGTGCCGACCTTGCTGCGGGCCTTGAGGGACTGCAGGATGTCGGCGACGAGGGCGCCGGTCCTGCGGGCGCGGTCCACCTGGACGGGAGTGAGGATCTCGATCATCGCGGGGCCATCATTTCAGGCCCAGCCTGACACAACGCTTCTCGGTGGCTCCGTCGCACAGCTCGTCGAGCGTGATCACGCCCTGCGCGACCAGCACGGACGTCAGGTCGTCGACCGTGACGTCCTGGTCCTGGTAGAGCCAGGACTCGACGCCGTCGACGTCCTGGCCGCCGTCCACCGGCGTGTCGGCGAGGAAGGCCACGGCGAGGTCGGCCGCCTGCTCGCTCATCGCCCGGGTGGGCACGTAGGTCAGCGAGTCCTCGTCGCCGAGCAGCACGTCGCGGGCGGCCTCGAGGTCCGACCCTGACTGGCTCGGGGCCGGACCGCTCTCGAGCCCGACGTAGCGGTCCGATCCGGGCACGACCTCCCCGAGCGAGACGACCGGCAGCTCACCTCCGGTGAGGGTGGCGAGATCGCCGGCGTCCACGGGCACCACGACGACCACGTCCGCCGAGGTCGCGGCGGCCTGGCGGACCTGGCTCCTCTGGTCCGCGGCACTGCCCTCGGCGTCGTAGACGGTGACGACGCACTCGTCGCACGTCGCCTCGACCCGGTCGGTGAAGATCTCCACGTCGAGGGCGCGGGCCGAGGAGTCCGAGCCGTCGGCGACGAGGAGGGCGACCGTCGGCTCGTCGCCGACGCACCCGGCGAGGAGGGGGGCGACGGCGACGAGCACGAGGGTCAGGATTCGGGCGCGGAGCATCCCGAGGAGGTTATCCGTCCTGCGCCGTCAGGCCAGCGACCACACCGAACCGCCACTCGATCGCGGAGTGGTACGTCTCACCCGGGCGGAGCGTGGCCGACGGCCACCCGGGGCGATGGGGCGAGTCGGGGAAGAGCTGCGGCTCGAGGGCGATGCCCTCGCCCCTGCGGTGTCGTCCTCCGCTGGTCGAGCGATGCGCGCCGTCGAGCATGTTGCCTGTGTAGACCTGCAGCCCGGGCTGGTCGCTCCACACCTCCATGACCGTCGCCGTGACCGGTGAGGTCAGGGTCGCCGCGCGCCGCAGCCCGGCGCCCCGCACCACGAAGTTGTGGTCGATGCCGCCTGCCGCGACGACCTGCGGGTGCTCCGAGGCCACGGCGGCACCGATGACCTCCGGCTCACGGAGGTCGAAGGGGGTCCCCTCGACCGGCGCGTGGTCGCCCAGCGGGATGCCGGTCGCGTCGACGGGGGTGAACTCGTCGCTCTCGACCTGCAGCAGGTGGTCGTGGACCGTCCCCGCGCCCTCTCCGCCGAGGTGGAAGTAGGCGTGGTTGGTCAGGTTGACCACCGTGGTGGCGTCAGTGGTGGCCTCCATCGTGACGGACACGGTGTCCCCCACCACGCGGTAGTGGACCGTGGCGGTCACCGTGCCGGGGAACCCCTGGTCGCCGTCCGGGCTGGTCAGCGCCAGCACCACGTCGTCCGGACCGTGCTCGCGCACCTCCCAGAGGCGTACGTCGAAGCCCTCCGGTCCACCGTGCAGGGAGTTGCCACGATCGTGCGTGCCGACGCTCACCTGACGCCCGTCCAGGGTCAGCCGACCGAGCGCGATGCGGTTGGCGTAGCGGCCGATCGTGCCGCCGATGTAGTCGCCGCCCGCCACCCTCTCGGCCACGTCGGGCAGGCCCAGGACCACGTTGCGGCGGGCACCGTCGCCTCCCTCGACCTCCAGCCGGTGGATCGTCGCGCCCAGGGCCAGCACCTCCACCACGGGACCGGGGGCGGAGCCGATGGTCAGCAGTCGCACATCGCGTCCGTCGGGCAGCTGGCCGAACACTCGGGTGTCAGTCACGACGTCATCCTTGCGGATCGGCGGGCGTCCGCGCACAGGGCTTGACATTAGTTTGAGTCTCGTACTTAATAGTGACGTGGCTCTCACGCTCGGCATCGACTCCTCCACCCAGTCGACCAAGGCCCTCCTGGTGGACACCGACGACGGACGTGTCGTCGACTCCCGCACGGCGCCCCATCCCGCGGGCACCGAGGTGGATCCCCGGGCGTGGCTGGACGCGGTGGACGCGGCGACCGAGGGCCTGCTCGAGCGCGCGGACGGCGTCGCCGTGGCCGGACAGCAGCACGGCATGGTGACGCTCGACGAGAGCGGCGCCCCGGTGCGCGACGCACTGCTGTGGAACGACACCCGCTCGGCCGGGGCGGCCCGCGACCTCATCGACGAGATGGGCGGCCCGCAGGCGTGCGCCGAGGCCATCGGAAGTGTCCTGGTCGCGTCGTTCACGTCGAGCAAGCTGCGCTGGCTGCGCGACCACGAGCCCGACCACGCGAGCCGCGTGCACCGCGTGCTGCTCCCCCACGACTTCGTCTCGCACCACCTGGCCGCGCCCGGCACGGACCCGTTCACCGACCGCGGCGACGCGTCCGGCACCGGCTACTTCGCCACCCGCGACGGCCAGTGGCGCCCCGACCTGCTCGAGCAGGCCCTGGGCCGTGCCGCCGCACTGCCCCGGATCGTCGCGCCCGGCACCGTCGCCGCCGAGACCGCTCGCGGGGCGGTCCTCGCCGGCGGCACCGGTGACAACATGGGCGCCGCGCTGGGCATGGCGCTCGCGCCCGGCGACGTGCTCGTCTCGGTCGGCACCTCCGGTGTGGCCTCAGCGGTCAGCACGACGCCGGTCGCCGACGGCACCGGTGTGGTGACCGGCTTCGCCGACGCGTCCGGCGGCTTCCTGCCGATGGTGACCACCATGAACGCGGCCGGCATCCTCGACCTCCAGGCCCGCTGGCTCGGCGTCGACCACGACGGCCTGGCCGAGCTGGCGCTGCAGTCCGCGCCCGGGTCGGGCGGGGTGGCCCTGCTCCCCTACTACGGCGGCGAGCGCACCCCCAACCGTCCCGACGCCGTCGGCACCTGGACCGGCCTGCGCCCGAGCACGACCCGCGCCGACCTGGCGCGGGCGGCCTACGAAGCACTCCTCTGCTCCCTGGCGGACGCCGTCGACCGGCTGGTGGCCGCGACCGGCGAGCAGCCGCGCCGCGTCCTCATGGTCGGCGGCGCCACCAAGAGTGCCGCCCTGCGCGCGCTCGCACCGGCAGTGCTCGGCTGCCCGGTGCTGCTGCCACCGCCCGGCGAGTACGTCGCCCTCGGCGCGGCCCGGCAGGCCGCCTGGGCGCTGGCCGGCACGGACGAGCCGCCGACCTGGCCGGCCGCCGACACCACGGTCCTCGAGGCCGAGCCCACCCCCCACGTCCGCGAGGTCTACGCCGACCTGCGCGAGCGCACCGCACCCTGGACCCCGACGGAAGGCACCTCATGAGCACGCAGATCCCCACCCCGACCCCCGAGGACAAGTTCTCCTTCGGCCTCTGGACCGTGGGCTGGCAGGGCGTCGACCCGTTCGGCGGTGCCACCCGCCCGCAGATGGACACCGTCCACGCGCTCGAGAAGCTCGCCGAGCTCGGTGCCTACGGCGTCAACTTCCACGACGACGACGTGATCCCGTTCGGCAGCGACGACGCCACCCGTGACCAGATCATCGCCCGCTTCAAGAAGGGCCTCGACGACACCGGCCTGGTGGTCACCACGGCGACGACCAACCTCTTCAGCCACGCGGTCTTCAAGGCGGGCGGCTTCACCAACAACGACCGTGACATCCGCCGCTTCGCGATCCGCAAGGTGATGCGCAACATCGACCTCGCCGCCGAGCTGGGCGCCAAGGTCTACGTCGCGTGGGGCGGTCGCGAGGGAGCCGAGTACGGCGCCTCGCAGGACACCCGCGTCGCCCTCGACCGGATGAAGGAGGCCTTCGACCTCCTCGGCGACTACGTCACCGAGAAGGGCTACGACCTGCGCTTCGCCATCGAGCCCAAGCCCAACGAGCCCCGCGGCGACATCCTGCTCCCGACGATCGGCCACGCCCTGGCCTTCATCGAGCAGCTCGAGCGCCCCGAGATGGTCGGCGTGAACCCGGAGATCGGGCACGAGGAGATGGCCGGCATGAACGCCGCCGCCGGCTACGCCCAGGCCATGTGGGCGGGCAAGCTCTACCACATCGACCTCAACGGCCAGAACGGTCCGAAGTACGACCAGGACCTCCGCTTCGGCGCCGGCAACGTCCGCGGTGCCTTCTGGGTGGTCGACGCGCTGCTCGCAGGTGGCTACGACGGTCCCGTGCACTTCGACTACAAGCCGGTGCGCACCGAGGACGAGGACGGCGTCTGGGTCTCGGCCGCGGCCAACATGCGCAACTACCTCATCCTGCGCGAGAAGGTGAAGGCGTTCCGCGCCGACCCCGAGGTGCAGGCCGCCCTCGAGGCCGCCAAGGTCCCCGAGCTGGAGATCCCGACCGTCGGTGCCGACGAGGGGTGGCAGGGGCTGCTCGACGCCGAGCTGCCCGACCCCGAGGCACTGGCCGTCCGCGGCGGCGGCTTCGAGCTGCTCGACCAGCTCGCCCTCGAGCACCTCTACGGCGTCCGCTGACGGGCGCCCCGCGCGTGACCACCGGCACGGAGAGCCTGCGTCGCGCCAACACGGGCGCCGTGCTCCGTGCCCTGCGCCGGCTCGGCCCGTCCACACGGGCCGAGCTGGCCAAGCACACCGGGCTGGCCAAGGCGACCGTCGGCGTGATCGTGGCCGACCTCGAGGCCGCCGGAGCCGTGGCCGAGGAGGGTTCGCGGCCCGGGGTCCGCGGTCGCCCGGGCCGACCGGTCGTCCTCCGCGGCGAGAGCTTCGTGACCCTGGGCATGGAGCTCAACGTCGACTACGTCTCGTCGGTCGTGCTCGACCTCGCGGGTGACGTGGTCTCCAGCGCCAGCCGGCCGGGGGGATCGAGCGACGACCTCCGCGAGCTGGTGGGCGAGGCGCTCACCTCCCACCTCGGCCCCGGGAGCACGCTGGTCGGCGCGACGCTCGCCGTCCCCGGCCTCGTGCGCGGCGACAACCGCACCGTGGCCTGGGCGCCCAACCTCCACGTCGCCTGGCCGGAGGTCGCCGATGCCCTGGGCTCGCTGGTCCCGGGTCGGCCGATCGAGGTGAGCAACGACGCCAACTGCGCGGCGTACGCCGAGTCCCACCACGGCGCCGCGCGTGGCGCGGCCCACGCCCTCTACCTCACCGGCACGGTCGGCATCGGTGCCGGCATCGTCCAGGACGGCGACCTGGTGCGCGGAGGTGCGGGCTTCGCCGGCGAGGTGGGGCACATGCCGGTCGGTGACTCCACCGCCCTCTGCGGGTGCGGACGCCGCGGGTGCTGGGAGGCCTCCATCGGCCTGCACGCGATGCTCGCGGCCGTCGGCATGACCGAGCTCGACACGCCCCTGCGGACGGCCGAGGCCGTGGCGGAGCGGGCCCGGACCGATGCCGGCGTGCGCGAGGGCCTCGCCCGCATCGGGCGCGACGTCGGCCTCGGCATCGCCATGCTGAGCAGCGTGCTCGACCCGGAGGTCGTCGTCCTGGGCGGCTACTTCGCGCCGCTGGGCGACCTCGTCCTGGAGCCGGCGCGACGCACGCTGGACGAACGACTCGCCTCGGCGGTGCAGGTGCGGCCGGACCTGCGACCCAGCACGCTGGGCATCCAGGCCGCGGCCCTCGGCGCCGCCGAGCAGTCCTTCGGCCCGGTGTTCGCCGGCGAGCTCGACCTCACGGCCTGAGCCGGGCCAGTCGGATCAGCCGGCCAGGCGCCCGCGTACGTCGACGAGGGCCGAGCCGAGCGCGGCCACCGGGTCGACGAAGAGCGGCTCGAGCGCGACCTCGGCAGCCCCGAGCAGGGGTGAGTCCGAGCCGAGCCCCGGCAGCGTGAGGGTCACCGACTCCAGCGGCGCCGGCAGTGCGCGGTCGGCCAGGCCGGCGTTCACGTCGGCGCCGACCAGCATGTAGAGCGAGCGGAAGTAGCCACCGAGGACCACCACCTCGGGGTTGAACATGTTGACGATGCTCGCCAGGCCCTGGCCCAGCGCCGTGCCGGTCGCGCGCAGCGCGGGCGACGGCTTGTCGAAGCCGTCGAGCACCTCGTCGAGCTGGGCGACCCGGTCGGCAGGGCACCGGATCGCCTCCGCGATGGCGTGCGCGCCCACCTCGGTCTCCCAGCAGCCGCGGTTGCCGCAGTGGCACGGGCGACCCTCCGGGTTGAAGCGCAGGTGCCCGATCTCCCCGGCATAGCCGCCGGCCCCTTCGAGCCGGCGCCCACCGGTGATGACCCCGGCACCGACGCCGACGTTGCCGGAGACGTAGATGAGGTCGTCGACCCCCATGCCCGCCCCGCGGGTGTGCTCGGCGAGGGCGCCCAGGTCGGCGTCGTTGGCGAGCGACACCGGCACGTCGAGACCCAGGGCGGCGAGCACGATGCCGCCGAAGGAGACGTCGTGCCACTCGAGGTTGGGGGCCAGCCGGATCAGGCCGTCGCTGCGGCGCACGAGGCCGGGGACGCTGATCCCGATGCCGACCAGGGGAGCCGCGGTGGGCGCGTCCTCGACGACGGTGCGGATGAGGGCGGCGACGGACGCCCCCACCTGCC
This sequence comes from uncultured Actinomycetota bacterium, assembly GCA_963750445.1. GTDB lineage: Bacteria > Actinomycetota > Actinomycetes > Propionibacteriales > Nocardioidaceae > Nocardioides. The sequence goes on from CAVVQR010000003.1 coordinate 49,574, forward strand.
AGGCCTCCCCGTCGCTGCGGACCGGGGCGTGGGCACGTTGCAGGACGTGCCCGCCCAGGCCGACCCGGGCCACGACCGCGCGGTCGACACCCAGGTCGACCGCGATGACGTAGGGCCCGTCCTGCGCGATCCGGACCTCGGCCGACGGCCGTCCGGCTCCCTGCCGCGAGCCCTCGAGCGGCGTGGCGCGCTCGGAGATGCCGAGCGACTCCAGCTCGCCGACGAGCCCGGCGATGGTGCTCCGGTTGAGGCCCATCACGCTCGTCAGCTCGGCCCGCGAGATCTGGCCGGCGCTGTGGACGTGACGCAGCACCGTGCCGAGGTTGTGGCGCCGGATGGCCTCTTGGTTGGTGCCGAGGCCCGAGCGTCGCTGCGGGCTCATGAGCTCGACCTAGACGCCGGCCGAGGAACGACGACGGCGCGAGACGGCGTCGACACTCGCGGCGAGCAGCAGGACGCCGCCGGTGACCACGAAGTTGATGTAGGCCGCCTGGTTGAGCAGGCCCAACCCGTTGGGGATGGTCGCGATCACCAGGCCACCGATCACCGCATCCATCGCGCGGCCGCGGCCACCGAAGAGGCTGGTGCCGCCGATGACGGCCGCCGCGACGGCGTAGAGCAGGTCGTTGCCGCCACCGGAGCCCGGCGAGACCTTGCCGGTGTAGGAGGCCGACAGCAGACCGGCGATCGCGGCCATCGAGGAGCAGATGATGAAGGCCATGATCCGCACGCGAAGGACGTTGATGCCGGCGCGGCGGGCAGCCTCGGCATTGCCGCCGACTGCGTAGAGGTGCCGGCCGAAGCGCGTCTTGGTCAGGATGAAGGTCCAGAACAGCAGCAGGCCGATCACGACCGGCAGCACCCACGGGATGCCGCTGATGTTGAACAGGTTGGGGTTCGGCGCGCGGTTGGCGCTCAGCAGCGCGGTCAGGCCGAGCACGATCACGGCCAGCACGGCGATCCGGATCGCGACCAGACCGATCGGCTGGTGGACCAGGCCCTTGGCCGACAGCGAGCGGAAGCGCCACAGCGAGAGCGCGGCGAACCCGACGACGATGAGGATCGCGGCGATCCAGCCGACGGTGTCCGGGACGTTCTTGATCGAGAGTCCGCGCAGCACCGGGTCGTTGAAGCGGAGCGAACCACCCGACCCGATCAGCTTGAGCGGCACCGCCTGCAGGGCCAGGAAGAAGGCCAGGGTCACCACGAACGACGGGATCCCGAGGTAGGACACCAGGGAGCCGATCGCGAGGCCGACCAGTGCGCCGAACGCGATGCCGGCGAGCGTCGCCGCCCACCACGTCCAGTTGTGGTCGAGGAGCATGAGCGCGATGATCGTGGCCGAAGCACCGCCGGACACGCCCGCGGAGAGGTCGATCTCGCCGAGGAGCAGGACGAAGACGATGCCCATGGCCAGGACGATGATCGAGCCGGCCTGCACGACCAGGTTGGCCATGTTGTAGGTCGTGAGGAACCGGTCGTTGGCCGAGGCGAAGACGATGACCAGGAAGATCAGGCCGAGGATCGCGGGCAGGGAGCCCATGTCTCCGCCGCGCAGCCGGTTGAGGTAGTCGCGGGCCGAGTCGCCGATGCTGCCGGCCTGGCGGTTGTCGTTGTCGAATCCGCTCGCGCTCGAGGAGGCCGCGGGGCTGGACTGGGTGTCGGGGTCGACGGTCATGGAGGAGTCTCCGGTCCTGGTCAGACGGTCGCGGTCGCGGGGCTCTCGGCGATGCCGAGGTCCCCGGAGCGTCCGGCGGTGATGAGCTCGACGATCTGGCTGTGGTTGACGTCCTTCGCAGGGACGTCGGCAGCGACACGACCGAGGTAGAGGGCGGTGATCCGGTCGGCGACCTCGAGGACGTCACCCATGTTGTGGGAGATCAGCACGACACCGAGGCCGCGGTCGGCGAGTCGGCGGACCAGGTCGAGGACCTGTCGGGTCTGGGCGACGCCGAGCGCCGCGGTGGGCTCGTCGAGGAGGACGACCTTGGAGTTCCAGAGGACCGCCTTGGCGATGGCGACGGTCTGCCGCTGGCCACCGGAGAGGCTGGAGACGCTCTGGCGCACCGACTTCACGGTGCGCACGGACAGGGAGGCCAGGGTCTCGCGGGCGCGGGTCTCCATGGTGACCTCGTCCAGCCCGAAGCGGGTGGTCTCCTCGCGGCCGAGGAACATGTTCTCGACGATGTCGAGGTTGTCGCACAGCGCGAGGTCCTGGTAGACGACCTCGACCCCGAGGGCGGCGATGTCACGGGGACCGTGGACGTCGACCTCCTTGCCCTCGAAGAGGATCTGGCCGGTGTCGCGGCCGTAGATGCCGGCGACGATCTTGACGAGCGTGGACTTGCCCGCTCCGTTGTCACCGACCAGCGCGGTGACCTGTCCGGGGTAGACGGCGAAGTCGACGTCGTGCAGGACATGCACCACGCCGAAGCTCTTGTTGACGCCGCGCAGCTCGAGCAGCGGTTCAGGCATTGGACACTCCGATCGGACGATAATTTGTTGTGCGCGAGAACAGGAACGGCGTCCGGGCCGAGCTCGGCCCGGACGCCGTTCCTCAGGATTCAGCTGGTCAGGAGATGCCGGCCTCGGAGCACAGGTCGGCGAAGTCGCCGGTGCACACGTCCGCAGGCCTTCTGGCCACCGTCGTCGATCACGTCGCCGACGTTGTCCTTGGTGATGGCCTGCGGCGTCAGCAGGATCGAGGGGACCTCGCTGTCGTCGGAGGAGTCGACCGTGGTGCCCGTGGCCTCGGCGTCGTCACCGTTGACGAGCGCGATGGCGACGTCGGCCAGCGCGCCGGCCTCCTGCGTGGCGGACTTGTAGACCGTCATGCACTGGGTGCCGGCGAGGACGTTCTGCAGGCCCTCGACGGTGGCGTCCTGGCCGGTGACCGGGACCTTCCCGTCCTGGCCGTTGCCCTCGAGGATGCTGATGGCCGCGCCACCGAGTCCGTCGTTGGCGGCGAGCACGCCGTCGACCTTGCCGTCAGCAGCGGTGTAGAGCTGCTGGAAGATCGTGGCAGCCTCTTCGTTGTCCCAGTCCGGGACAGCCTGCTCGCCGACGACCGTGTAGTTGCTCATCTTGTCGAGCACGCTGTGCGCACCCTCGGCGAAGAGCGTGGCGTTGTTGTCGGTGGGCGAACCGTTGAGGTAGACGATGTTGGCGTCCTTGTCGCCCAGGCAGTCCGCGAGGCCCTGGCCCTGGAGCTCGCCGACGACGGTGTTGTCGAAGGAGACGTAGTACTCCGCCGAGCCACCGAGGGTGAGGCGGTCGTAGTCGATGGTGGCCACGCCCTGCGACTTGGCCTTCTCCTGGATCGCGGCACCCGACTCGGAGTCGAGGTTGACGATGGCGAGGACGGTGACGCCGTTGCCGATCATCGTGTCGGCGATCTGGGTCATCCGCTCGGCGTCGCCCTCGGCGTTCTGGATGTCGTACTCGACACCGGCCTCCTTGAAGGCCGACTCGAGCGCCGGACGGTCCGCGCTCTCCCAGCGCACCGAGGACTCGGTGTCGGGGAGGATGACGCCGATCTTGCCGGCTGCATCGCTGCTCGCCGCCGCTCGCTGCCGCTGCTGCTGTCCGAGCCACCGTCGGAGTCGTCTCCACCGCAGGCGGTGAGCGCCATCGAGAGACCGAGCAGGGGGACCAGGACAAGACTGTGCTTCCGCTTCACGCGAACCGCCTCCTAGCGATTTCATCGCACACCGCTCGTCGGGTCCGTCGAGCTCGTGCACATATGTTGTTCGAGACAACATATGGAGGTGACGACGATCACGTCCAGACGCAGGGCCGAGCCGTTGCCGGTTCGTTATCGAAGAGGCATGAACGGTCTAGCCCGGTCAGTGCGCCGACGGGCGCTTGCGCTGCGGCGCGGGTCGCGTCGGGTCGTCGTCGGGACGATCGAACTCGCTCGGCACCACGATCGGCTTGATCCGCGCCCAGCCGAGGAAGAAGGCGGCCACGACGAGCAGGCCCACGCCGGTCCAGAGGTTGGCGTTGATGCCGCCGGTCTTGTCGGGCTCGTGCTCCCCGAGCAGGCCGGCGAGCACGAGGATCACCCCGTAGACGCCCATCAGTGCGCCGATGATGTTGCGGACGTCGAAGGCCCCCGCCTTGTGGGGGCCGGTGCTGGTGGTGTCGTCGGACATGGCTGCTGCCCCTTTCTCAGAAGGCGAAGTTGAGGATGATGACCATCACGAGCGCGATGCCCGCCAGTGGGACCGTACGTCGGTACCACGGCATGGCCGCCTCGTCGGGATCGGTGCGGTCCTCCCGGGGCGTCTCGGAGTAGACGAGCCCCTTGAGCTCGGAGGCGGGCTTGGGCTTGGTCACGAGCGACACGAGGATGCTCAGGACGATGTCGACCACGAAGGCCGTGGACGCGGCGAGGAACGCGGCACCCTGGCCGGGCAGGTCGATCACCCCGGCCGCCGCGAGTCGGTCGATCGCGATGGCGGACAGGGTGCCGGCCACCAGGCCGACCCACCCGGCAGTGGGCGTCATCCGCTTCCAGAACATGCCGAGGATGAACGTCGCGAAGAGCGGTGCGTTGAAGAACCCGAACAGCGTCTGGAGGTAGTTCATGACGTTGTCGTAGCCCATGGCGATCTGGGCGGTGAAGATCGCGATGACCGTGGCCGCGACGGTGGCCAGCCGGCCGATGCGGAGGTAGTAGTCGTCGCTGTGGTCCTTGCGGATGTAGCGCTGCCACAGGTCGTAGGAGAAGACCGTGTTGAACGCCGAGATGTTGGCCGCCATGCCCGCCATGAAGGCAGCGAGCAGGCCGGCGATCGCGAGCCCGAGCAGGCCGTTGGGCAGCACGTCACGCATCAGCAGGAGCAGCGCGTCGTTGTAGGCCACCCCGTCGCCCGAGGCTCCCCCGGCCGGTGAGCCGCCGTTCTTGAGGTCGATCATCTCGGTCACGAGGACGGCCGAGACCATGCCGGGGATGATCACGATGAACGGGATGAACATCTTGGGGAAGGCACCGATGATCGGCGTCTTGCGGGCCGCGGAGATCGAGTCGGAGGCCATCGCGCGCTGGACCTCGACGAAGTTGGTCGTCCAGTAGCCGAAGGACAGCACGAAGCCGAGGCCGAAGACGATGCCGATCACCGAGAAGAGCGACGAGTCGAAGCCCGACAGGGCCTGCCCGGGCCACGACTCCAGCTGCTGGGCGGCGGGTGCCACGTCGGCGCTCGCAGGCGCGCTGTCGGCGGCCGCGGTGATCTTGTCGGTGAGGCCGTCCCAGCCGCCGACGCGGTGGAGGCCGATGAGGGTCAGCGGCAGCAGCGAGGCCACGATGACGAAGAACTGGAGCACCTCGTTGTAGATCGCCGCGCTCAGGCCACCGAGCGTGATGTAGGAGAGCACGATCGCGCCCGCCACGACGAGGGCGATCCAGATCGGCCAGCCCAGCAGCGCGTGCACGATGCCGGCGAGCAGCGCGAGGTTGACGCCGGCGATGAGCAGCTGCGCGACGGCGAAGCTGATCGCGTTGACCAGGTGGGCCCCGGTGCCGAACCGACGGAACATGAACTCCGGCACCGAGCGGACCTTGGAGCCGTAGTAGAACGGCATCATCACGACGCCGAGGAACAGCATCGCCGGCACCGCGCCGACCCAGAAGTAGTGGACGGTCGGGAGGCCGATCTCGGCTCCGTTGGCCGACATGCCCATGATCTCGACCGCACCGAGGTTGGCCGAGATGAACGCCAGGCCGGTGACCCAGGCCGGGAGCGAGCGACCCGAGAGGAAGAAGTCGATCGAGTCGGAGACCTGCCTCCTCGCCATCACCCCGATGCCGAGCACGAAGCCGAAGTAGATCGCGACCATCACGTAGTCCAGCCAGGACGCGTTGATCAAGGTGTCGGACACAGGTGCCTCCCGAGGAACAGGTTCAGTTGGGCCACCCAGCAACCTAGACCCCGACCCGCGTCCACCGCGACCACCCCTCCGGGGGTCCGCTCCACCTCAGCGGCCGACGACGACCTCGACCTCGAAGCCCTCGGAGCTCTCCAGGTAGAGCGCGACGTGCTCGTCCCCACCGGCGTGCGGATAGCGGTCGGCGTACATCTCGTGCCACCCGTGCTCGGTCGACTCGGCCCGCATCCGATCGAGCTCGTCTCGGGTGTCGACGATCATCGCGAGGTGGTTGATGCCCGGGCGTAGCCGGTCGTGCGCGTCGTGCTGGTCGGGCGAGTGCTCCATGAAGACGTAGGTGCCGTCGGCGTGCAGCCACGACCGCATCCCGTCCTCACGCTGCCAGCCGCACCACCCGAGCAGCCACCCCCACTCCCCCTCGGCGGTGGCGACGTCGTCGACCCACAGGTCGAGGTGGTGCAGGGCTCGGCTCACGCGGTCAACCTAGCCACGTCCCATGGAGAGCCGCAGATCATCGCTGGTCGAGCAGCCCGCGAGGGACGAGCGGGCGTATCGAGAGCACCTGGTCCCCGGCTCACTCCCACTCGATGGTGCCCGGGGGCTTCGAGGTGATGTCGAGGGTGACCCGGTTGACCTCTTCGACCTCGTTGGTGATGCGGGTCGAGATCCGCTCCATGACGTCGTAGGGCAGGCGGGCCCAGTCGGCGGTCATCGCGTCCTCGGAGGTGACCGGGCGGATCACGACGGGGTGGCCGTAGGTGCGGCCGTCGCCCTGCACGCCGACGGAGCGGACGTCGGCGAGGAGCACGACCGGCATCTGCCAGATGTCGCGGTCCAGGCCGGCGCGGGTGAGCTCCTGACGGGCGATCGCGTCGGCCCGGCGCAGGATGTCGAGCCGGTCGGCCGTGACCTCGCCGATGATCCGGATGCCGAGGCCCGGGCCGGGGAACGGCTGGCGCCACACCATCTCGGCGGGCAGGCCGAGCTGCTCGCCGACGAGGCGGACCTCGTCCTTGAAGAGCGTGCGGAGCGGCTCGACCAGCGCGAACTCGAGGTCCTCGGGCAGGCCGCCGACGTTGTGGTGGGACTTGATGTTGGAGGTGCCGGCACCGCCGCCCGACTCCACGACGTCGGGGTAGAGGGTGCCCTGCACGAGGAAGCCGACCTTCTCGCCCTGCTCGGCGGCCTCGCCGAGCACCGTGGCCTCGGCAGCCTCGAAGGCGCGGATGAACTCGCGGCCGATGATCTTGCGCTTCTCCTCGGGGTCGGTGACCCCGGCCAGTGCCGCGAGGAAGACCTCCTGGGCGTCGTAGACGTGGAGGTTGACGCCGGTCGCCGCCACGAAGTCGCGCTCGACCTGCTCGGCCTCGCCCTCGCGGAGCAGGCCGTGGTCGACGAAGACGCAGTGCAGCCGGTCGCCGATCGCGCGCTGCACGATGGCGGCGGCCACGGCGGAGTCGACGCCGCCGGAGAGGCCGCAGATGGCCAGGCCGGTGTCGCCGATCTGCTCGCGGACCCGCTCGATCTGCTCCTCCGCGATGTTGAGCATCGTCCAGGTCTGGCGGGCGCCGGCGATGTGGTGCAGGAAGTGCTCGAGCACCTTCTGGCCGTGCTCGGTGTGCAGCACCTCGGGGTGCCACTGCACGCCGGCCAGGCCGCGGTCGACGTCCTCGAAGGCCGCCACGGGGGTGTCCGCGGTGGAGGCGAGGACGGTGAAGCCCGCGGGCGCCTGGGCGACCGAGTCGCCGTGCGACATCCAGACCTTGTGCTCGGCGGGCAGGCCCTCGAGCAGCGTGCCCGGCTCGGAGACGACCACAGGCGTACGTCCGTACTCGCGCGCGCCGGTCTGGGCGACCTCGCCGCCGAGGCCGGCGGCCATGAGCTGGAAGCCGTAGCACATGCCGAACACCGGCACCCCGGCCGTGAAGACGCCGGTGTCGATGCCGGGGGCACCGTCGGCGTACACGCTCGACGGACCGCCGGACAGGATGATCGCCTTGGGGTTGCGGGCGAGCATGTCGGCCACCGGCATCGTGTGCGGCACGATCTCGGAGTAGACCCGCGCCTCGCGGACGCGCCGCGCGATGAGCTGGGCGTACTGCGCTCCGAAGTCGACGACGAGGACCAGGTCGTGCTCTGCAGGCTGCGTCACGCGCGGAGTCTATCGGCCCCCGTCGGCCCGAAATCGCCCCAGGGCCCGATCGGGGAGGGAGGGTGATCGGGCCCTGGGACTAGACGTCCCAGCCGCTGCAGAACAGCGCCCGAGAGCCGGGAGTCCGACCCTTGGGAGGGAGCATGACTGTCGGACCCCTACTCGACCCAACGACCCCTGTGGAGCGTGGTTACGGGCCGGTCAGGTGAAATCAGGAGACCCCGACGATCGGCAGGCGCAGCGCACCGGGCGCGGCGTCCGGGACGACCGGGTTCTTCGGCTCCACCGGCGACAGCCGGCGGTAGGCCGAGCCCAGCGCGGGCCGCGGGTCGGCCTCGCCCTTGTTGGGCCAGTAGGCCATCGCCCGCTCGGCCTGCGCGGTGATCGTCAGCGACGGGTTGACCCCGAGGTTGGCCGAGACCGCGGAGCCGTCGACGACATGGAGTCCCTCGTGGCCGAACAGCCGCTGCCACGGGTCCACCACACCGGTCGTCGCGGAGTCGCCGATCGTGCAGCCGCCGATGAAGTGCGCCGTCAGCGGCCGGTTGAACGGCTCACCGACGTTGCCGCCCGGCGTGCCGCCCATGACCTCGGCCATCCGGCGTACGGCGTCGTAGGCGACCGGGATGTAGGTCGGGTTGGGCAGGCCGTGGCCCTGCACGCTCGTCATCCGCCAGCCGAAGCGGCCCTTGACGCCCCTGGTGGTGATCGAGTTGTCCAGCGTCTGCATCACCAGCGCGACGACGGTGCGCTCGGACCAGTGCCTGAAGTCGTAGAGGTCGAGGGCCGTGCGCCGCTGGGCCCACAGCTCACGCAGCCAGGTCCGCACCCGCGACCGACCCGGGGTGTCGTCGGCGAGCACCGTCTGCATCAGCGCCATCGCGTTGGAGCCCTTGCCGTAGCGGCACGGCTCGATGTGGGTGACCTCGTCGGGGTGCCACGACGACGTGATCGCGACTCCCTCGCTGTAGTCGGTCGAGCGGTCCGGCGCCAGCGCGCCGAGGATCGCCTCGGAGTTGGTGCGGGTGAGCATGCCGAGCCGGTCGCTGACGTGCGGCAGGTCGCCCTCGCCCTTGAGCTGGTGGAGCAGCTTCTGGGTGCCGAGTGCCGCCGCGGAGAAGACGACCTGGTCGGCGGTGAACGTCCTGGTGGCCGACCGCTTCCCGGTCAGGCGCGACAGCTTGGCCTTGGTCCAGCGGGTGGTGACCTCGTAGCCGCCGCCCTGACGGGGTCGGACGCGCGTCACGGTGGTCAGCGGGTGCACGACGGCGCCCGCCTGCTCGGCGAGGTGGAGGTAGTTCTTGACCAGGGTGTTCTTGGAGTTGTGCCGGCACCCGGTCATGCACTCGCCACAGTTGAGGCAGGCGTTGCGGGCCGGCCCGGCGCCGCCGAAGTACGGATCGGGGACCTGCTCACCGGCCTGGGTGTCGGGGCCGCCGAAGAAGACACCGACCGGCGTGGGGTGGAAGGTGTCGCCGACACCCATCTCGTCGGCGACCCGCTTCATCACCTCGTCGGCAGGGGTGTGGCGAGGGTTGTCGACGACGCCGAGCATCCGCTTGGCCTGGTCGTAGTAGGGGGTGAGCTCCTGCTTCCAGTCGGTGATGTGCGCCCATGACGGGTCGCGGTAGAACGCGTCGAGCGGCTCGTAGAGCGTGTTGGCGTAGACCAGGGACCCGCCGCCCACACCGGCCCCGGCGAGGATCAGGCAGTCCTTGACCATGTCGATGCGCTGGATGCCGTACATGCCCATCGCGGGTGCGAACAGGAACCGCTTCGCGTCGAACGACGTGGCGGGGAAGTCACCGTCCTCGAACCGCGCACCGGCCTCGAGCACGCCGACCGAGTAGCCCTTCTCGGTCAACCGCAGCGCGGTGACCGAGCCGCCGAAGCCCGACCCGATGACCAGGACGTCGTAGTGCTGCACCTGCCCGGCACTCATGCGCGACCGAGCTTGTTGAGCAGCCGCAGCGCCGTGGTCATCACCTTCGCGTTGGTCTCCTCCGACATGCCGAACATCGGCGCGATCGGCACCAGGCGCTGCGTCGCGACGGACTGGGCCTCGGTGTAGCGGAGGATGCCCTCGGAGCCCTGGCGCCGGCCCATGCCCGACTCACGCATGCCGCCCATCGGCGCCCCGAGCGAGCCGAACGTCGCGCCGTAGGCCTCGTTGACGTTGACGGTGCCGCACCTGATCCGCCGCGCGAGCGCCCGGCCCCGGTGGGCGTCGCGGGTCCAGATCGAGGCGTTGAGGCCGTAGAGGCCGTGGTTGGCGCGTTCGACCGCCTCGTCCTCGCTGTGGAAGCGGTAGAGCGAGACGACGGGCCCGAAGGTCTCCTTGCCGAAGCAGACCATGTCGGCCGAGACGCCCTCGAGGATCGTCGGCTCGAACACGTAGGGGCCGAGGTCGGGACGCGCCCGACCGCCGGTGAGCACGCGGGCACCCTTGGCGACGGCGTCCTCGACGTGGGCGGTGACGGTGTCGAGCTGCGCCTGGGAGATCAGGGAGCCCATGTCGACGCTCCAGTCGTGGCTGGCCCCGAGGGCCATCGCCTGGGTGCGCGAGACGAAGGCGTCGACGAACCGGTCGTAGACCTGGTCGGCGACGAAGAGCCGCTCCATCGAGACGCAGAGCTGGCCGGCGTTGGAGAACACACCGCGTACGGCGCCCTCCGCCGCGCGGTGCACGTCGGCGTCGCGCAGGACCAGCATCGGGTTCTTGCCGCCGAGCTCGAGCGAGCAGCCGATCAACCGGTCGGCGCACCCCTGGGCGATGATCCGGCCGGTGGCCGTCGAGCCGGTGAAGCAGACGTAGTCGGCGTGCGCGACGATCGCGCCCCCGACCTCGGGGCCGGGACCGGCGACGACCTGCCAGACCTCCGGCGGGAAGCCGGCCTCGTCGAGGAGCTGGGCGGCCAGGAGCGCGGTGAGCGTGGTCTGCGCGTCCGGCTTGGACACCACCGCGTTGCCGGCGAGCAGCGCCGGGATCCCGTCGCACAGGGCCATCGTGAGGGGGTAGTTCCAGGGCGAGATGATCCCGACGACGCCCTTGGGCACGCGGTTGACCTCGGCACGGGTCAGCACCGGGAACATCCCGCCGACGCGGCGGGTGTCGAGGTGCTCGTGCGCGGTGCGGGCGTAGTAGCGCGCGGTGAGCGCGAGGTGGGCCACCTCGAGGTAGGCGTCCTTGCGGGCCTTGCCGGACTCCCACACGACGAGCTCGATCAGCTCGTCCTGGCGCTCGAGCATCAGGTCGTGGAGCCGCAGCAGGGCGTCGGCACGCTGGTCGAGGGTGGTGGCGGCCCAGGACGCCTGCGCCCTGCGCGCCCGGGCGAAGGCCTCGGCGACGTCGGCGGGGCTGGACTGCGGGACGTGCGCGAGCGGGGTGCGCCCGATCGGCGAGGACACCGGCGGCCGTCTCGCCGGAGGTGCTGACCAGGCGCCGCGTCAGGCCGGCGACGTAGGAGCGGTCGAGGCCGTAGGCCGCAGTGGCGTCGTGCTCGGGGTCAGCGGGACCGTCGGTGATCGGACCTGAGGCGGGGCTCTGCTCACTCATCAGTGCAGCGTAGGTCGGCGTCGAAGACGTTTGCTACTGGCTGGTCACTTCGTCCCGATATTCGACACCTCGCATCAATTTGTCCACCGGGTGCGGGCACGGGTGTGGCTAGGGTCGGGGTATGTCGACGCCCCTCCCCGAGTCCGCGCCGTTCGCCCTGTCCAGCAGGATCCTGGCCGCCTCGCTCATGGGAGCGCTGGTGGTGATGGGGGTTGCCCTGTCGTTCGTCCTGCCCGCTCCGCACGGCACCGGGACGGTGATGGTGCTGCTGGTCCAGGTCGTCGCCGGGGTCCTGGCGCACGGGCTGCTCGAGGCCATCGGCTACCGCACGCCGGCCCTCGCCGCGAGCCTCACCGACGAGCAGGCGGCCACCCAGGCACGTACGCGGTGGCAGGCGGGCATGGTGATGCGGTTCGCGATCTCGGAGTTCATCGCCATCGCCTCGATCGCAGCAGCGTTCGTCATCCCCGACGGCAACATCCTCACCTACGTCGGCGGGGCGGTCGTCTCGCTCGTGCTGATGGCCATCCACGTGTGGCCCGGTGCGCGACCGGTCGGCAGGACGGCGGACGCCCTGGAGGCCGGCGGTCGCAGCTCCGGGCTGCGTGAGACCTTCGGCCTGTCGGGCCCGGGGCCGATCCAGCGCCTCTGACCTCAGACGATGTCGGGGGCCTTCACCCGGGCCTCGTCGGCCTCCTGGTCGGTGGGCTTGAGCTGGCTCTGCCGCTCGGCCTCGACCCGTCGCAGGTAGTGGTCGACCTCGTCCTCGAGCTGGGCCTGGTCCCAACCCAGCGCCTCCGCCATCAGCTCGGCCGCCGGCCGGGCCGCGGTGATGCCGCGGTCGAAGGTCTCGATCGAGACGCGGGTGCGTCGGGCGAGCACGTCGTCGAGGTGGCGCGCACCCTCGTGCGTGACGGCGTAGAGCACCTCCACCCGCAGGTAGTGCTCGGCGCCCTCGAGGGGCTGGCCGAGGTCGGGCCGCTGGTCGATGAGGGCGAGGACCTCGTCGACGAGGCCGCCGTAGCGGCCCAGCAGGTGGTCGACGACCCCCACGTCGAGCCCCGACGAGCGGCTGATCGACACGCGCTGGTTGGTGCGGGCCTCGTGGCCCCACGCCCCCATCAGCGGGACGCGGTCGGTGATCGAGGCCGGCGTGGTGCCGGAGTCGCCCAGTGAATGTCTCAGCGCGTGGTCGACCGCGTCCTTCGCCATCACCCGGTACGTCGTCAGCTTGCCGCCGGCGACCAGGACGAGCCCCGGGACCGGGTTGGCCACCGTGTGCTCGCGGGAGAGCTTGGTGGTCTCCCCCATCTCGCCCTCCTTGCGCATCGGCTTGAGCAGCGGGCGCAGGCCCGCCCAGACGCCGATGACGTCGCGGTGGTCGAGCGGGTCCTTGAGCAGCCGGTTGACGTGGCCGAGCAGGTAGTCGATGTCGGTCTTGCTGGCCGCGGGGTGCGCGAGGTCGAAGTCCCAGGCCGTGTCGGTGGTGCCGATGATCCAGAACTGGCCCCACGGGATCACGAAGAGCACGGACTTCTCGGTCTTGGTGATGAAGCCGCACTCGGAGCGGATCCGGTCCTTGGGCACGACGATGTGGATGCCCTTGCTGGCGTCGACGTCGAGCTGCGCCTTGCCGCCGATCAGGTCCTGCACCTCGTCGGTCCACACACCTGCGGCGTTGATGACGACCTTGGCGCGGATCTCCAGGTCGACCTGGCCCTCGAGGTCGCGGGCCTTGACGCCGACGATGCGGTCGCCCTCGCCCTCCCCCGACCTGAGGAAGCCGGTGACCTTGGTGCGGGTCGCCACGTGTGCGCCGTTGTTGGCCGCGGTCCGGGCGATCGTCATCACCAGCCGGGCGTCGTCCACCTGGCAGTCGTAGTAGCGGATCGCGCCGTGCAGGTCGTCGGTCCTGATGTCCGGCGCCATCCGCGCCAGCTGCTTGCGGAAGATGTGCTTGTGCTTCGGCACGCCCATGTCGTACTTGCCGGTCATCGCCATGCCGTCGTAGAGCGCGACGCCGGCGCCGACGTAGGGCCGCTCCCACGCGTGCTCGAGCGGGTAGAGGAACGGCACGGGGCGGACGAGGTGGGGCGCGAGCCGGGTGAGCAGCAGGCCGCGCTCCTCCAACGCCTCCTTGACGAGCGCGAAGTCGAACATCTCCAGGTAGCGCAGGCCGCCGTGCACGAGCTTCGACGAGCGCGACGACGTGCCGGAGGCGAGGTCGCGCTGCTCGACGAGGCCGACCTTGAGGCCGCGGGTCACCGCGTCGAGCGCGGCCCCCACCCCGACGATGCCTCCGCCGACGACGAGGACGTCGAGCTCGCCAGCGCCGAGGTGCTGGAGGGCGTCGGCCCGCTGGTCGGCGTCAAGGGCCTTGGCAAGGGTCATGCCCCCAGTCTCTCAGGCGGCTCCGCACCACCTCAGTGCTGGACGACGACCTCGATGCGCTGGAACTCCTTGAGCTCGGTGTAGCCGGTGGTCGCCATCGCGCGACGGAGGGCGCCGATGAGGTTCATCGTGCCGTCCGCGGTGCGGGAGGGGCCGAACATGATCTCCTCCAGCGAGCCGACCGGGGCGAACCCGACGCGCTCGCCGCGCGGCAGCTCGGAGTGGGTGGCCTCGCTGCCCCAGTGGAAGCCGCGGCCGGGCGCCTCGGTGGCGCGGGCGAGCGGGGACCCGATCATCACTGCGTCGGCACCGCAGGCGATGGCCTTGGCGATGTCGCCGGAGCTGCCGATGGAGCCGTCGGCGATGACGTGGGCGTAGCGGCCGCCGGACTCGTCGAGGTAGTCGCGACGTGCTGCGGCCACGTCGGCGACGGCGCTGGCCATCGGCACGGCGACGCCGAGGACGGTGCGGGTGGTGTGGGCGGCTCCGCCGCCGAAGCCGACGAGCACGCCGGCAGCGCCGGTCCGCATCAGGTGCAGCGCCGCCTGGTAGGTCGCGCAGCCGCCGACGATGACCGGGACGTCGAGCTCGTAGATGAACTCCTTGAGGTTGAGCGGCTCGGAGTGGCTGCTGACGTGCTCGGCGCTCACGGTGGTGCCGCGGATGACGAACATGTCGACGCCCGCGTCGACCACGGCCTTGACGTGCTCCTTGGTCCGCTGCGGCGAGAGCGACCCGGCCACGGTGACGCCCGCGGCGCGCATCTCCTTGAGGCGGGCGGTGATCAGCTCGGGCTTGATCGGCTCGGTGTAGATCTCCTGCATCCGCCGGGTGGCCTCGTGGCCCTCGAGGCCGGCGACCTCCTCGAGCAGGCCGGTCGGGTCGTCGAAGCGGGTCCACAGGCCCTCGAGGTTGAGCACCCCGAGGCCGCCCATCTGGCCCAGCGCGATGGCCGTCGACGGCGACATGACCGAGTCCATCGGCGCGGCCAGCACCGGGATGTCGAAGCGGTAGGCGTCGATCTGCCAGGCGGTGCTGACCTCCTCGGGGTCGCGGGTGCGCCGCGAGGGCACGATCGCGATGTCGTCGAAGGAGTAGGCGCGGCGACCGCGCTTGGCACGGCCGATCTCGATCTCGGTCATGCCCCGAAGCCTATCGGCGACCCTCAGCCGAGGTGGTGGACCTCCTGCCGGCCGTAGACCGGCGTCTCGATCCCCTCGTGCCGCGCCTTGAGCTGGAGCGCGAGGTAGAGGGAGTAGTGCCGCGACTGGTGGAGGTTGCCGCCGTGCATCCAGAGGTTGTCGACCTGGGTCGGCTTCCACATGTTGCGCTGCTCGCCCTCCCACGGGCCGGGGTCCTTGGTGGTCTCCGAGCCGAGGCCCCAGCACCTTGCCGAGCCGGTCGGCGGTGTCCTGGTCGACCAGGTCGGCGACCCAGCCGTTCATCGAGTTGTAGCCGGTGGCGAACACGACGACGTCGGCGGGCAGCTCGGTACCGTCCTCGAGCACGGCCGCGTCCTCGGTCAGGTGGTCGATCTGGCCCTGCACCAGGTGGACGTCACCGTCGGCGACCAGCTCGGCCGCACCGACGTCGATGTAGTAGCCCGAGCCGCGGCGGAGGTACTTCATGAACAGGCCCGACCCGTCGTCGCCCCAGTCGTGGCGGAAGCCGGACGCTCTCCAGCCGGTCGTAGAAGTCCTTGTCCTTCTCGGCCATCGCCTCGTAGGCCGGGATCTGGAAGGTGTGCAGGATCCGGTAGGGCAAGGAGGCGAAGATCAGGTCGGCCTTCTCGGTCGTCACGCCCGGCCGTCGAGCGCGCGCTCGGAGTAGAGGTCGCCGAGGCCGATCTCCATCAGGCTGTCGCTCTTGACGATGTGCGTCGACGAGCGCTGCACCATCGTCACGTCGGCGTCGTGCTCCCACAGCGCCCGCAGATGTCGAAGGAGGAGTTGTTGCTGCCGATCACGACGGCCTTCTTGCCGGCGTACGCGTCGGGGCCGGGGTGGGCGGAGGAGTGGTGGACGTCGCCGCGCGAAGACGTCGGCGCCCGGGATCTCCGGCATCCGTCGCCTTGCCGCTCATGCCGGTGGCGAAGACCAGCTGCTTGGGGCGCAGGGTCAGGGGCTTGCCCTCGCGCTCGACCTCGACGGTCCACTCCTGGGTCTCGTCGGACCAGGTGGCGCTCGTGGCCGTGGTGCTCGACCAGTAGGGCACCTCCATGACCGTCGACGTAGGACTCGAGCCAGTCGCCGATCTTGTCCTTGGGCGCGAAGACCGGCCAGTTGTCGGGGAACTTCAGGTAGGGCAGGTGGTCGTACCAGACCGGGTCGTGGAGGCAGAGCGACTTGTAGCGGTTGCGCCACTGGTCGCCCGGGCGCGGGTGCTTGTCGATCACCAGGCTCGGTACGCCGAGCTGCCGCAGGCGGGAGCCGAGCGCGATGCCACCCTGCCCGCCGCCGACGACGAGGACGTAGGGCTGGGTGGTGCTGCCGAGGCTCTCGGCCTCCTGCCTGGCGCTGCTCCTTCCAGGTCGACGCGCTGCTTGGCGGCGCCGTGCTGCGCACCCATCGGGCGGTGCGTGCCGCGCGGCTCCTCGTGACCCTTGAGCTCGTAGAGCGCGGTGAGCAGCGTCCAGGCGCGGTCCTCGCCGTCCTCCTGCGACCAGCCGCAGCAGCCCGTGACCGCGGCCGACGGCGGTCTCGAAGCCGATCCACGCGGTGATGACGCCGTCGGCCTCGTCGGCGCGGCTCGGTCGATGCGCGAAGCGCGGACGGGTCGGCGACGCGTCGAGCGGTCGCTGCCGATGAGGTCGGCGACGCTCGTCGCGGCCCTCGACGGTCTTGAGGTTCCAGGTGAAGGCCACCAGGTCGCGCCAGTAGCGAGTCGGTGGCGAACAGTGCCGCTGCCTGCGGCGCGTCGCGGGCCGACAGCGGCCGCCTCGAAGCGGGCGAGCCATGCGATCGACGCGGTCGCGTGGGGGTCTGGGTCATCGTCTCTCCTTCACCTACGCTGGTGTGACCGAGCACACACCGCCCGCCAGTGGTGGCGACAGGGTTGCGAGACGTTGCATCCGCTCGGCGGGCAGTGAGATCCGAGGACCCGATGACCGACCGCGACCTGCAGCGCAGCCGTGAGGCCGCGATGTCCGGCGGCACGGGGGCGGCCGGTGCCCGCACCGAGATCGCCGCGTCCTGGCGACGCGTGCGCGGCCACCGGGCTCGACCCCGGCGCGGGCGCCGAGATCGCGCCGCTGGTCGAGACCGAGCTCGAGCGGCGTCGTGCCGCCAGCGGGCTGGCCGAGATGGTCCCCCGGCTCGCGGAGTCGCTCGCCCCGGTCGTCGACGCCGGCCAGCTCGTGGTGGTCGCCGACGCCGAGGGACGCGTGCTGTGGCGCCTGGGGAGCAGCGCCGTACGCCGGCTCGCGGACGGCCTCGGCTTCGTCGGCGGATCCGCCTGGACCGAGGCCAACGTCGGCACCAACGCCATCGGCACCGCCCTGGTGCTCGGCACCCCGGTGCACGTGCAGGGGCCGGAGCACTTCGTGGAGTCCCACACCAGGTGGGGCTGCGCGGCCGCGCCGCTGGTCGACCCGTGGACCGGCCGGACGCTCGGCGTCCTCGACGTCAGCGGACCGAGCCGCGGCATGCACCCGGCCGAGCTGGCCCTCGTCCAGCTCGCCGCGCAGATGACCTCGCTCGGAGCTGGTCGCGCGTCACCGTGACGAGCTCGACCGGCTGCGCGCCCGGGCCGCGCCGCTGCTGGCCGGGCTGACCGGGGACGCCCTGGCCATCGACGACGCCGGCCACCTGGCCGCCGCCATCGGCAGCCACAGCCCCGCCCGGGTCGCCCTCCCCGACCGGCTCACGGCCGGCCGGACCTGGCTGCCCACCCTCGGGCACGCGACGGCGGAGCCGCTGGACGGCGGCTGGCTGCTGCGCCTCGAGGGCGGCGAGGTCGCCGAGCCGGTCACCACCACGCTGGTGCTCGACCTCGACGGCGACCCCCGGCTGCGGGTCACCGGGTCGAGCGGCACGTGGGCCCGCACCCTCTCGCCGCGGCACACCGAGATCCTGCTGTCGCTGCTCGGCGCCGGTGCCGACGGGCGCACCGCGACGCAGCTCGTCCGAGGACCTGTTCGACGACCCGGGTCGCACGGTGACGGTCCGCGCGGAGATGTCGCGGCTGCGCCGGCTCGCGGGCAGCCTGCTGCTGTCCGGTCCCTACCGGCTGGCGACCGGGCTCACCACAGAGGTCCGTGGCGATCCCGGTCTCCGCCCTGCCGCGGTCCTCCGCCCCGGTCGTACGACGATGGCGCACCGCGGAGCCCACCACTAGCACCCCACTGGCCCAGTGATCAACGACTCAGCCACGGCTCGGCAAAACCGCCACGCCCGACGAGCGGCTTGCCTACCGTCGAGCACGTGGGGAAGACGGGGATGCGGCCCCGCAGGACGTGGCCGCGACAGCTGATCGTGCGCGCGCTCGCGCCTGCCTGCCTGGCGGCGGGGATGCTGGGCGCATCCTCATCGACGGCGCACGCCGAGGACGACTATCCGTGGGCGTGGCAGGGCCAGTGCCCGATCGTCGCGCAGGAGCCGATCGAGGAGCCGACCCCGACCCCGAGCCCGACGCCCACGCCGGACCCCGGGAAGCCCGGCGAAGCCCGGCGAGTCCCCGGCGGCCGAGACGCCACCGCCTCCCCCGCCGGTGCTGGACCCCGTGTCCGGGCACCTCTACGACCCCCGCGGCCCCCGGCCGACGTGCGCGCGTCGGGTGTGGTCGATCAACGGCTCGATCGGTGACCCGTGGGGCTTCGTGCTCCGCAACTGCACGAGCTTCGTCGCCTGGCGGATGCAGGAGCGCAACCACCTGGCCGGGTTCTCCAACAGCTTCGGTGGCGAGCACTGGGGCAACGCGAACAACTGGGACGACGTCGCGCGCAGCCTGGGCTACCGCGTCGACGCGGTGCCCGCGATCGGCGCCGTCGCGCAGACCGACGACGGCCGCGTCGGCCACGTCGCCTGGGTGAGCGCCATCGGTCCCGGCACGGTGACCGTCGAGGAGTACAACCACGCGTCGGCCGGCGGCTACGGCACCCGCACCGTCCCGGTCGGGGACTTCCGCTACCTCCACCTCGCCGATGTCGCGCCCTCACCGCTCCTCGGCTCCGACCGTCCCGTCGTGTCGGTGCCCGACCGGCTCGGTGAGTCGTGGACGGCCCGGGTGGACGACCGCGGCACCCTGTGGCTGTCGCGACCGGGCGGACGCACCCGCGCGCTCGGCCCGCGTCGCGCCTTCTCCCCCGTCGCGGCACCCGGCCTGGCCCTCTCGGGCAAGGGGCTGCCGTGGGTCGCCGCCACCACCCGTGACGGACGCGTGCTCGCGGGTACGTCGCGCAACGGCCGGCTCGTGCTGCGCCCGGTGGGCACCTCGGCGCCCACCGCCAGCCCGGCGATCGCCCTGTCCCGCACGGGCCGCCCGCTGCTCGCGACCGTCTCGCCCGCAGGGACCCTGGCCACCCGGCGGCTCACCCTCCGCGACGGCTGGAGCCGACCGGCGCGCGTCGGGAAGCCCGGCTCGTGGGCCACGCACACGGCTCCGGCGCTCGGCCACGACAACGCCGGTCGCACCGTGCTCGTCGCGGTGGGCCGCAGCGGCGCGACCTTCTCCGAGACGCTCGAGCGCGGTCGGCTGGTCAGGCTCGGAGGCGCGCGCGCCTCGATCACCTCGACACCCGCCCTCACGACGGCGGACGACGGCACCACCTACCTCCACCAGGTCACCGCAGCCGGACGGCTGCAGGTGCGCGTCCTGGCCGGCGGTCGCTGGAGCCGCCCCCGCACGATCCGGGGCGACTGGTCGCCCTACGCCTCTCCCGCCGTCGGCGAGGTCGCGGGTCGCCTGCACGTGGCGGCCGTCGACGCCCGCGGCGCACTGCTCGTCCGGGCGGCCGTGCCGGGCGAACGCTCCCAGCTGCCCGGCCGGGTCAGGTCGTCCGGCGACCCCACCCGGTCCCCGGGTCTGGTCACCCGCCGCAACGCCGGGCTGTTCGTCGTCGCTGCCGACCCGGGTCGTGCGGCGAGCTCACGCCTGCTGGCCCGCCCGGCGTCGGCCGTGACCGGTCGTACGGCGCCGACCAGCGCCGGCTTCACGCCCTGAGACCGACGCACGACGGCGCGGCCACCCCGGAGGGATGACCGCGCCGCGCGATGGTGCAGGTGCAGCTTCAGCTGCAGGGGAGCGTCAGGTCAGCGGCCGGCGTAGGCCCACGACGTGACGTTCTCCGTGTTCTCCTCGTGCAGGAAGCCCTCGACCGGCGAGTAGGTGTCGACCTCGAACTCGATGTTCTCGTCGTCAGCCGTGCCACCCAGGTTGTCCGGACCGACCCCGTAGAGGTTCTGCCCGAAGCCCGCGCCGCCGGAGTCCATCATGTTGTGGACGTCGTTGGCGTTGTCGGTGTGGTAGTTGCCGATCGTGTGGCCGACCTCGTGGGCGGTCACGTTGGCGACGGCCGCCGAGACGAAGCCGATCCGGTCACTGGTGGCGTCCATGTAGGAGTTGAGCGACGACTCCGGACCGGCCGGCGCGCTCAGCACGTCGAGCAGCACGATGGCCTCGTCCTGGTGACCGAAGTTGCCCGGGTCGATGTACTGCGCGATGCCGATCGTGTTGATGCCGGTCTCGGCGATCGTGCCCGCGACGTAGATCCGCGAGACGTTCTCCTGGCCGATGAGCTCCTCGTTGCCGCGGGCGTTGAGCACGTCGACCGTGACAGCGCTGTTGGTGCCGGCGATCTCGGCCTGGAGGTTGCGCCGCACCTGGTTGACGATGCGGTTCTCCAGACGACGGGCGTCTGCCCGGGCGATGCCCCACTGCGGGACGAACGCCGAGAAGGGCGAGACGTTGCGGACACCGGCGCCACCCCACGTGCCGGTGTTGACGCGACCCGGCGCGAAGTCGAGGAGCACGGTCTGGCGGCGACCGCGGTCACCCTGGGTGCCGGGGCGGTAGCCCTCGACCGTCACGTCGTAGGAGCCGACGGCGCCGCGTGACCTCGACGGCGTACCAGCCGGCCTCCTCCGCGACGTAGGCGATGGTCGTGTTGCCACCGCCGGGCAGCGGGGAGGTGGGCGGGTAGAGCGAGGAGGCGTCGGTGCCGACACCGGCCACGCGCTGCTCACCGGACGGCGTGGTGACCGCCAGGCCGGTGGCCGTGCCGTTGCCGACGGCGCCGACGGTGTCACCGGGGCGGAGCCGGACGGAGTAGAAGTCCCGGTCGACCTGCTGCACCGAGATGGCGAGGTTGTAGTCGCCCTCGTCGGCGCCGCCGTTGCCACTGCCCGAGTCGGTCGGGTCGTTGGGCAGCGGGCCGAAGAAGTCGTAGCCGGCCACGAGGACGTAGTAGTCGCCGGGCGCCTCCGGGGAGTACGACAGGTTGCTGAGCACGCCGGTGCCACCGTCGTCGTCGGCAGCGAGCGGGGTGCCGTCGGCGGCGTAGACGGCGAGGACCGTGTCGAGCCCGGTCGGCGTGCCCTCGGTGTTGGCGAGGATCGCCTGGCCGGCACCGACGGTGACCTTGAAGAAGTCGAAGTCGTTGCTGCCGTCGCCGGTCGCGCTGCCGTGGGGGCCGTCGCCGAGGACGGACGTGGTGCTGACCGCGCCCGCGCCGTCGATGCCGGTGTCGGTGGCCAGCGGGATCGAGCCCTGGTCCTCCTCGGTGGTGATGGCGCTGGGGGTGCCACCGGCGAGGTTCGCGAGCTCGCCGAGGATCCGGACGCGGGGGTTCTTGGCCGCCGCGGTCCCGAACTCGGCGATCGGCTCGGCGTTGGGCGCCGTGTCGTTGGAGCCCGCCGACCCGGCCGGCTCCTCCTCGTCGTGCACGAAGGCCGGCGGCAGCACCGCGGCCGCCGCGAGGCGCCGGTTGCTGGCCAGCTTGGCCGAGTCGGCCCGCGCGTCCGCCGCGTCGTGCATCTGCTTGTTCCACGTGAAGTAGTCGGCGTCGGTGACGTCCGGCAGGTTGGCCAGCCACGGGTTGGGCGTGACGGCCCCCTTGGCCACGGCCGCCGAGCCGCCCTTGGGTGCGACCTGGATGCCCAGGTCGAGGGCCTGTTGCTGGGCCGGGGTCACCCCCTCGCCGGAGCCGGCGGCAGCGCCGGACAGGGCTGGTGTGACGAGCGCCGCGACGGCTCCGAGGCCGATGGCGGCAGACACAGTTCTGCGCATGAAGGTGTTTCCTCCCGAGATGGAGACTCGGACGCGGGGTCCAGCTCGCACAGCAGGAGTCACAGGTGAGCAGGGCCCCGAATCCCTGAGCTCTGACGTTAGGGCCCTACTGGCCAGTCGCCTAGATACTTCAGGACTGTTTCTCCGGCAACCGTGGCAGGTCTCAGCTGCCGGAGTAGTTCGGCGCCTCGACCGTCATCTGCACACCGTGCGGGTGGCTCTCCTTGAGCGAGGCCGACGTGATCCGCACGAAACGGCCCCGGTCCTGCAGCTCGGGGATGGTGCGGGCACCGACGTAGAACATCGACTGGTTGAGCCCGCCGACGAGCTGGTGGGCGACGGCCGACAGCGGGCCGCGGTAGGCCACCTGGCCCTCGATGCCCTCCGGCACGATCTTGTCGTCGCTGGTGACCTCGGCCTGGAAGTAGCGGTCCTTGGAGTAGGACTTCTTGCCGCGGCTGCTCATCGCGCCGAGCGAGCCCATCCCCCGGTAGGACTTGAACTGCTTGCCGTTGACGAAGACGACCTCGCCGGGCGACTCCTCGCAGCCGGCCAGCATCGAGCCGACCATGACGGCGTCGGCGCCGGCGACCAGCGCCTTGGCGATCTCGCCGGAGTGCTTCATGCCGCCGTCGGCGATCAGCGGGACCCCGGCCGGCCTGGTGGCCAGCGACGCCTCGTAGACCGCCGTCACCTGCGGGACCCCCACGCCGGTGACCACGCGCGTGGTGCAGATCGAACCGGGCCCGACGCCGACCTTGACCGCGTCGGCACCGGCGTCCACGAACGCCTGGGCGCCCTCGCGGGTGGCGACGTTGCCGCCGATGACCTGGACGTGGCGGGTCGCCGGGTCGGTCTTGAGCCGGCGGACCATGTCGAGCAGCAGGTGGACGTGGCCGTGCGCGGTGTCGGCGACGAGCACGTCGACGCCTGCCTCGACGAGCGTGGTGGCCCGCTCCCAGGCGTCGCCGAAGTAGCCGATGGCAGCGCCGACGAGCAGCCGGCCGTCGCCGTCGTAGGACGCGTGGGGGAACTGCTCGCCCTTGACGAAGTCCTTGACGGTGATGAGGCCGCCGAGGCGCCCCTCGTCGTCGATCAGCGGCAGCCGCTCGCGCTTGTGGGCGCGCAGGAGCGAGGTGGCCTCCTCGCGGGAGATGCCGAGGGGGCCGGTGATCAGGCCCTCGCTCGTCATCACCTCGGTGACCTTGGTGGTGGCCCACTCCGCGACGGGGGTGAAGCGCAGGTCGCGGTTGGTGATGATGCCGAGCAGGTGGTCGGCGCCGTCGACGACGGGCAGGCCGGAGACGCGGTACTCGCCGCAGATGCGGTCGAGCTCCTCCAGCGTCGCGTCGGGGCCGATCGTGACGGGGTTGGGGATGATCCCGGTCTGGGTCCGCTTCACCAGGTCGACCTGGCGGGCCTGGTCCTCGATGGACAGGTTGCGGTGCAGGACGCCGATGCCACCCTCGCGGGCCATCGCGATCGCCATCCGCGACTCGGTGACCGTGTCCATCGCGGCGCTGATCAGCGGCACCCGGATCGAGATCTCGCGGGTCAGCCGCGTGGTGGTGTCGATGTCGCTGGGGGCGAGGTCCGACTCGCCCGGCAGCAGCAGCACGTCGTCGTAGGTGAGGCCCAGGGCGGCAAACTTCTCAGGGATCTCCACGGCGACATTCTATCGGGCGACGGGTGCACCCGGGCGAGCCGTCCGACGGACCGGCCCGCCCGGGGTGCCTCCCGCGGTCAGCTGTTGTCGTAGACGCGGATGTAGTCGACCTTCATCTCCTGCGGCAGGACGGTGCTGCCGTCGGGGTAGCCGGGCCACTGGCCGCCCACGGCGACGTTGAGGATGAAGAAGAAGGGCTTGTTGAAGACCCACTCGTTGCCGCCGACGCGCGAGCGGTCGATGGTCTGGTAGGCGACGCCGTCCACGAGCCAGGTGATCGAGTCGGGCTTCCAGTCGATCGCGAAGGTGTGGAAGGTGTCGGCGAAGGACCAGCCCTGCGGGTGCATGTACTGGCCGGTGATGCCGGCGCCCCCGGAGTAGCCGGGGCCGTGGATCGTGCCGTGCACGATGTGCGGCTCGTAGCCGACGTTCTCCATGATGTCGATCTCGCCGGCCTGCGGCCACTGGACGCCGGGCATGTCCCCGCCGAGCATCCAGAACGCCGGCCAGATGCCCTGGCCGCGCGGGATCTGGATCCGCGCCTCGATCCGGCCGTACTGCGCCTCGAACTTGTCGTTGGACTGCAGCCGCGCCGAGGTGTAGCCGTCACCCTCGCGCCGGGCGGTGATGACGAGGTTGCCGGCACCGTCGAGGGCGGAGTTGGCGCGCGAGTCCGTGTAGGTCTGGAGCTCGCCGTTGCCCCAGCCGCCGGCGCCGAGGTCGTAGCTCCACACCGAACCGTCGGGTCCGGCTCCGGCGGGACCGTCGAACTCCTGCTGCCAGACGATGTCTCCCGGCGCGAGGGACTCCCGGTCAGGCACGGCGGCTCCTGGTGGGGCGAGCGCCAGCGTGGAGGCGAGGGCTGCGGTCAGGCCGAGCGCGATCGGTGCGATCTTGGTGCGAGTGAGGTGCCACATGGGCATGCATCTCCTGGGTCAGGGCCGGGGCCCCGAGTGGCCCGGCTCCTCCTCGACAGTAGGACGAGGAACGGGCTCGGCACCACGCCGGATTAGTGCGCGCTCCGGCCCAACACGCGCAGCAGGCCCGCACCGGGAACCGGTGCGGGCCTGCTGGGTGGAACGGGTCGATCAGTGGCCGTGACCGTGGCCGTGGCCACCGCCGGCGGCCGGCTCGTCGTCCTCGGGCTTGTCCACGATGAGGGTCTCGGTCGTGAGCAGCATCGCGGCGATGGAGGTCGCGTTGACGAGGGCGGAGCGGGTGACCTTGACCGGGTCGAGGACGCCCTGGGCGACCAGGTCGCCGTACTCGTCGGTCGCGGCGTTGTAGCCGAAGCCGACACCGAGCTCGCGCACCTTGGCGGTCACGACGTAGCCGTTGACGCCACCGTTCTCGGCGATCCAGCGCAGCGGCTCGTCGGCCGCCTTGCGGACCACGCGGACGCCGGCAGCCTCGTCGCCGGTCAGGCCGAGGTTGTCCTCGAGCACCGAGACGGCGTGGATGATGGCCGAGCCACCGCCGGGGACGATGCCCTCCTCGATCGCGGCGCGCGTCGCGGAGACAGCGTCCTCGATGCGGTGCTTCTTCTCCTTCAGCTCCACCTCGGTGGCGGCGCCGACCTTGATCACGCAGACACCGCCGGCGAGCTTGGCGAGGCGCTCCTGGAGCTTCTCGCGGTCCCAGTCGGAGTCGGTGTTCTCGATCTCGGCCTTGATCTGGTTGACGCGACCCTCGACGGCGGCGCTGTCGCCCGCACCCTCGACGATCGTGGTGTTGTCCTTGGTGATGACGACACGGCGCGCCTGGCCGAGGACCTCGAGGCCCACCTGGTCGAGCTTGAGGCCGACCTCGGGGGCGACGACCTGACCACCGGTCAGGGTCGCGATGTCCTGCATCATCGCCTTGCGGCGGTCACCGAAGGCGGGAGCCTTGACCGCGGCGACGTTGAAGGTGCCGCGGATCTTGTTGACGACCAGGGTCGAGAGGGCCTCGCCGTCGACGTCCTCGGCGAGGATGAAGAGCGGCTTGCCGGTCCCGATGACCTTCTCCAGCAGCGGGAGCAGCTCCTGGATCGAGGAGATCTTGCCCTGGTGCAGAAGGATGTAGGCGTCGTCGAGGACGGCCTCCATCGACTCCGGGTCGCTGACGAAGTAGGCCGAGATGTAGCCCTTGTCGAACTGCATGCCCTCGGTGAACTCGAGCTCGGTGCCCATGGTGTTGGACTCCTCGACCGTGATCACGCCGTCCTTGCCGACCTTGTCGAAGGCCTCGGCGAGCAGGTCGCCGATGTGGCTGTCGCGGCTGGAGATCGTGGCGACGGACGCCATGTCCTCGCGGGACTCGACCTCGCGGGCAGCCTCGCGCAGCGCGTCGCCGACGGCCTCGGCCGCAGCGTCCATGCCGCGCTTGAGGCCCATCGGGTTGGCGCCGGCAGCGACGGCGCGCAGGCCCTCGTGGACCATGGCCTGGGCCAGCACGGTGGCGGTGGTGGTGCCGTCACCGGCGACGTCGTTGGTCTTGGTGGCCACCTCCTTGGTGAGCTGGGCACCGAGGTTCTCGAACGGGTCGTCCAGCTCGATCTCCCGTGCGACGGTCACGCCGTCGTTGGTGATCGTGGGGGCGCCCCACTTCTTGTCGAGGACGACGTAGCGGCCCTTGGGGCCGAGCGTCACCTTGACGGCGTTGGCGAGGGCGTCGACGCCGCGCTCGAGCGCGCGGCGGGCGTTCTCGTCGAACTCCAGGATCTTGGGCATTGCGTGTTGCTCCTCTAGAGAGTCTTCAGGAGTGAATCGTCAGGTGAGTCATCGAGACCTGACGTGCCTGGCGCCCGGCTGGCAAGGCGCCGCCGCGAAGACGACCTTGGAGCGGAGCGGTCGTCGAGCGGCGAGCAACGCCGCCAGCCGGGATGCCAGGTGCGTCAGGAGACGACTGCGAGGACGTCGCGGGCGGAAAGAATCAGGTACTCCTCGCCGGCGTACTTGACCTCGGTGCCGCCGTACTTGCTGTAGATGACCTTGTCGCCCACGGCGACGTCGATCGGGACGCGGTTGCCGCTGTCGTCGACACGACCGGGGCCGATCGCCACGACCTCGCCCTCCTGGGGCTTCTCCTTGGCGGTGTCCGGGATGACCAGGCCGGAGGCCGTGGTCTGCTCTGCTTCGAGCGCCTGGACGACGATGCGGTCCTCGAGGGGCTTGATGTTGACCGACACTTCGGATCAACCTTTCTCTCAACCAGATTGACGTGGATGGACTTGCTGGAGCACGCCGTCGCGGGGGTCGTGCTCGCCGCAAGTTGCTGGCACACTCGAAGGGAGAGTGCCAACGACGACGTTAGCACTCGCCTCTCAGGAGTGCCAGAGACGGGCCGGTCCTGCGAGGATGCGCCCATGGAGATCGAGACGCTGGAATGGCTGCAGACCACCGAGGGTGGTCGGTTGCTGGACCACGCCGCCCAGGCCTGGGCCGACCACCCCGGTGACCCGGTGCGGGTCGCGAGCGTCGTACGCCGGCTCGAGCCCGACGCCGAGAAGGCGGCCGCGGCCACCACCCAGGCCCAGCTCCGCGAGAAGGCCGTCGCCAAGTTCGGCGCCGCTGCGCCGCAGATGTTCTTCACCCCCGACGCGCTCGAGCAGGCGACCCGCTCCCGCGTGGCCGACCACCGCGCCGCGCGCCTGGCGGCCGCCCTTCCCGGCGGCAGCGTCGTCGACCTCGGCTGCGGGATCGGTGGCGACCTGCTCGCCTTCGCCCGGGCCGGGCTGGTGACCGCGGGCATCGACCAGGACCCGGTGCGGGTGGCGATGGCGCAGGCCAACCTGGCCGCCCTCGGACTGGCCGGCGCGGTCCAGGTGGGTGACGCCACCACGATCAACACGGGCGGCTTCGACGCCGCCTTCGCCGACCCCGCCCGCCGGGGCGCCCGCGGTCGGGTCTTCGACGTCGAGGGCTGGACCCCGCCGTGGACGTGGGTGCTGGCCCTGCTCACCCGCCGCTCCCTGGTGAAGGTGGCCCCCGGCATCGGCCACGACCTGGTGCCCCCCGGCGTCGAGGCCGAGTGGGTCAGCGACGGGGGCGACGTCAAGGAGGCGGTGCTCTGGTCGCCGGACCTGTCGACCACCGACCGGCGCGCGACCGTGATCGGCGAGGGCGGCCTCGCCACCCTGACCGACGAGGACGACCCCGGCGCCGACGTGCGCGAGGTGGGGGCCTTCCTCTACGAGCCCGACGGTGCCGTGATCCGCGCCGGCCTCGTCACGGCCGTGGCCGCGGGCGTCAGGGGCGGGCTCGTCGACGAGCACATCGCCTACGTCACCGCCGACAACTCCTTCCGTACGCCGTTCGCCCGCGGCTACCGCGTCGTCGAGCAGCTCCCCTACCGCGAGAAGCAGCTCAAGGCCGCACTGCAGGAGCGCGGGATCGGCCGGCTGACGATCAAGAAGCGCGGCGTGCAGGTCGTGCCGGAGGAGCTGCGCAAGCGGCTGTCGCTCAAGGGCGACCACGAGGGCACGCTCGTGCTGACCCGCGTCGCCGGGCAGGGCACCGCCCTGCTGGTCGAGCCCTTCTGACGGGGCTCCGGCCTAGCAGCCCGAGCGCGCGACCCCGGCGACCTTGACCGGGAGCCGTCCGGGCGCGGGCGCCGCGCCGGTCAGCACGTCGACCAGGACCGCCATGGCGGCCGGGGTGTCGCCGAAGGTCGCGATGCGGGTCGGGGCACTCACCCGCCCGAGGACCCACGGACTGTCCGTCGCGACGGCGACCGCGCCGTCGACCGGGGCGTCGTGGAAGCCGGTGAACCCGATGGCCGTGCCGGCCGCGAGCCGGGTGTCCTCGCGCGCGGACCACCGCTCGAGGCGTCGTACGCGGACTGCCTCGGCCTTCTTCCAGGCGCGCTTGCGCTTCTTGAAGTGCTTCTTGCCCTCGTGGCGACGCCGCTCGGGCCTGGGTGCGGCGGTCGACAACCGGGCGGGCGGGGAGCGGCGGAGCAGGACCGTGATGCCCGCCGGCTGCGCGGCAGCGACGAAGCCGCTGACCGCACCGGGGTCGCCGTAGGCGTGGACGGTGTCCCCGACGAGGCGGCCCGAGCAGGCGCCGTCGGTCACGGTGACCGCGGCGGCCGAGAGGGCCCGGGAGGCGTCGCGGGCCGAGCCGACCGGTTGGCCGGCGCCACCGGCCAGGTGGGTGAGCAGGGCGATCTGTCGGGCCGCGGACTGCTCGAGCCGCTGGCGGGACAGGCCGCCGGACCGCACGGCCTTGACGAGGGCAGACCGGGCGGCTGCCGGCGAGGGCGGCATCAGCAGGACGTCGGCCCCGGCGCGGACCGCCTGGACGGCGACCTGCCCGGGCGTACGGCCCTTCGTCACGCCCGCCATGTCGAGGGCGTCCGTCACGACCAGGCCCTCGAAGCCCAGCTCTCCGCGCAGCAGGTCGGTCACCACCGGGCGGGACAGGGAGGACGGGACACCGGGGTCGACGGCACGCAGGTCGATGTGGCCGACCATCACCGCCGGCAGACCGGCGTCGACGGCGCCGCGGAACGGCACCAGGTCGCGGGCCCGCAGCTCCTTGAGCGAGGCGTCCTGCACCGGGAGGGTCAGGTGGCTGTCCGCGGGCACCGAGCCGTGACCGGGGAAGTGCTTGATGACCGGGAGCACGCCCGAGTCCGTGAAGCCGGTGGCGGCAGCGACGACGTGCTCGGCCACGGTCGCGGGGTCCGACGACGCCGCGCGCGAGCCGATCGTGGGGTCGCCGGGACCGGACGTCACGTCGGCGTCGGGCGCGAAGTCGACGGTGAAGCCCAGCCCGCGGAGCTCTCCCCCGCTGGCGGCGTAGGCCTGCTGGGTCAGCGCGGCATCGCCGGCCGCCCCGGCGGCCATGAAGGTGGGGAACCTGGTGGCGGCCCGGCGCAGCCGCTCGACCACGCCGCCCTCCTGGTCGACGCCCAGGAACAGCGGCCACTTCCGACGTACCTGTCGGGTGAGGGCTGCGTTGACCCGCGAGATCTGCGCGGCGGAGGCGATGTTGGAGTCGAAGGCGATCACGCCGCCCAGGTGCAGGTCGCGCACCATCTTCACCGGTGCCTCGGTGCCGCTCCAGTCGGCGACGATCAGCTGTCCGGCGAGGTCGGGCAGCGTCAGCCGGCCGACGACCTGCGCGGCCCGGTCGAGCTCCGCGCGGTCCGGTCCCCAGCCCTCGGCGAGGCCCAGGGCCTCCGACGGCGTGGCCGGGACGGGCGGGGCGCTGGCGGCGGCCTGCTCGGCGGCCGGCTCCTCGTCGTCCGTGCCTCCGCCGTCGCCGGTGCAGGCCGCGAGCGAACCGACCATCGCCACGGTCGCGAGCAGCGCCGACCCACGGACCCGGAGGCCCGCGGATCGGTCCCTCGTCAGCCGCGCACGCATCCGGTCATGGTGGCACGCCGGACCGGGTGGGTCAGCGGCCGTGCCGGTCAGGGCGCCGCCATGGCCAGTCGGCGGCCAGCCACTCGCCCACGGCGTCGGCAAGGGGGCCGTCCAGGTCCGCCCGGTCCGCGCGCACCCACGACTGCACCTGTACGTCGTGGTCGGGCGCCCGCGAGGGATAGATGTAGACGCACCCGATCACCTCGTCGCTGCCCGGTTCCAGGACGGTGAACGTGAACCCCCTGCGCGCCTCGAAGTCGGCTTCGTGCCGGATGAGATCTGCCCGGTTGTCCTCCAGCGACATCCCCTGCTCGGGCGGCCAACGACCGTCCGGGTAGCCCTTCGTGGCTCGAATGTGCGCGATGCTCGAGGACCAGGCCGCCAGGTCGGACTCGTTGTGCTGCGGCCCCAGGGGCTCGAGGCGGAAGTGCTCCGTCACGAGCTCCGTGGGCGGCTCGAATCCGGCAGGCACGAAGGCGTCATCCGTCATCCCACGACCGTAGACCCGGCCGACAGGCCCCGTCGCGTCCCGTCCGGCCCGCCCCCGTCGCGCGTCGCGCGCGCCGCCCCCACCGTCACTTGGTCCTGAGTCTCCACGGGACTCAGGACCAACGCCGGGCTGGACTGGCTGCTGAGTCTCCACGGGACTCAGGACCAAGGGCCGGGCTGGTCGGCGTCGGACGCCGCGAGGAGCTCGGACGCCTGTGGAGGACGAGGCCCCGGTTGTCGGTGGTCGCGGCTGGGATCGAGGGACGACATCAAAGGACGAGCACGAAGGGGGAAGCATGGACACGCACATCGACCCGCACGGGGTGGAGGAATGGACCACCGACGAGGTGGAGTGGTGGCTCATGGGGCCGTTCGACGGTGGGATCCCCGGGGTCGTACGTCGGATCAGACGGATCCTCGACGTGTCCCAGCGGGGGCTGGCGGCGATCCTCGAGGTGTCGCAGTCGGTCGTCGCGCGGTGGGAGACCGGGCGCACGAGCCCGCGCGCGTCCGTCCTGCACGACCTGCTTCGGCTCGCGGGCATCGGTGTGCGGTTGCACGAGGTGAGCAGCGGTGAGGAAGTGGAGCCGATGCGCGACGACGGCGGGCGCGACAGGGCTGACCGCCGCTACCCGGCCCACGTCGACCTGACGGTCACGGACTGGTGGCACCCACGCGGGCTCGAGTGCACGACCGAGCTGCCGCTGTGGCGCGCTCGCTCACGGCGTGCAGGAGTGCCGCTGGTCAGGTTCCACACGTCGCTGAGGCACGTCTACCGCCTGCTGCGGGGCACGCCCGTCGACCATCCCTCGCACCGCCAGTTCCTGGCGGAGGCGACCTACCTGGACGAGGTGCGGGAGGACCGGAGGCGCGAGCTCCTGGCTCGACACCCCCGGTACACCCCGCCGAAGCGACCCGGCTGGCTCACCGCGTGACACCGACAGGCGCCGGGCCCGGGCACGCGGGCCGCACACTCAGACGTTGTCGCGCTCGGCGCCGATCGTGGTGTCGGCGCCGTGTCCGGTGTGGACGACCGTCTCGTCCGGCAGGTCCAGGAGCCGGCGACGGATCGACTGCCTGATGAGGTCGGAGTCGCTGTAGGACCGCCCGGTCGCACCCGGTCCGCCCTCGAACAGGGTGTCGCCGGTGAAGACGCAGCCCAGGTCGTGGACGTAGAGGCAGACCGCACCCGGCGCGTGGCCGGGCGTGTGGATCACGGTGATCGCGGCGCCGCCGATCGTGAGGGTCTGGCCGTCGGACAGGTCGACGTCCCACAGCTCGGCCCCCTCCTCGTCACCGCCGTGCGTCAGCTCCCACAGCGGCCGGTCGTCGGGGTGCAGGAGGATCGGAGCCCGGGTCGCCTCCCGCAGCGCCGGCGCGACGCGTACGTGGTCGTCGTGCGCGTGCGTGCACACGATCGCCTTCACCGCGCGGCCGGCGACCACGGCGAGGATCGCGTCGACGTCGTGGGGCGCGTCGATGACGATGCACTGCTCGTCGTCGCCGATCACCCAGACGTTGTTGTCGACCTCGTGGGTCTCGCCGTCGAGGGTGAACGTGCCGGAGACGACGGCGTGGTCGACGCGGGCGCTCATCAGAGCACCACGACCGAGCGCAGGACCGTGCCCTCGTGCATCTTGTCGAACGCGGCCTCGACGTCGCCGAGGCCGATCTCCTCGGACACGAAGGCGTCGAGGTCGAGCCGGCCCTGCTGGTAGAGGTCGACGAGCATCGGGAAGTCGCGCGAGGGCAGGCAGTCGCCGTACCACGACGACTTCAGCGACCCGCCGCGCCCGAAGACGTCGATGAGCGGGATCTCGGGGATCTTCATGTCGGGAGTCGGTACGCCGACCAGGACCACGGTCCCGGCCAGGTCGCGGGCGTAGAACGCCTGCTTCCACGTCTCGGGTCGCCCGACGGCGTCGATGACCACGTCGGCGCCGCCCTCGTGACCGGTGGCGTCCGGCGGCGGGGTGAGCTCGCGGATCGCGGCGACCGCGTCGGCGTCCTTGGAGTTCACGGTGTGGGTGGCGCCCATGGACTTCGCGAGCTCGAGCTTGCGGTCGTCGATGTCGACGGCGATGATCTTCGCCGCTCCGGCCAGCGCCGATCCGGCGATCGCCGCCATGCCCACGCCGCCGCAGCCGATCACAGCCACGGTGGAGCCGCGGCCCACGTTGCCGGTGTTGATGGCAGCCCCGAGGCCGGCCATCACGCCGCAGCCGAGCAGGCCCACCGCAGCGGCGCGCGCCGACGGGTCGACCTTGGTGCACTGGCCGGCAGCGACCAGGGTCTTCTCGGCGAACGCGCCGATGCCCAGGGCCGGGGAGAGCTCGGTGCCGTCCTCCAGCGTCATCTTCTGCGTCGCGTTGTGGGTGGCGAAGCAGTACTGCGGCTCGCCGCGGTCGCACGCACGGCAGTTGCCGCAGACCGCGCGCCAGTTGAGGACGACGAAGTCGCCGGGCGCCACGCTCGTCACGTCGGGCCCCACGGCCTCCACGACACCTGCGGCCTCGTGGCCCAGCAGGAAGGGGAACTCGTCGTTGATGCCGCCCTCGCGGTAGTGCAGGTCGGTGTGGCACACGCCGCACGCCTGCACCTGCACCACCGCCTCTCCCGGGCCGGGGTCCGGGACGTTGATGGTGGTGAGCGTGACGGGCTCGCCCTGGGCGAGCGCGACCACGGCCTTGACCTGCTGCATCGATGACTCCTGTACGTCGAACTCGGATCGGTTGCTGTGAGCCTCCCAAACAGATGCAACCCCCGTCGACCCGGCCGCGTCCTCACCCCGACACGCACGTGCACAGACGCACGAGATCAAGCAGGAGGTGGAAGGTGGCCGCGACACTCGTGGACATGGGCACGCAGGACCGACGAGCCGACAAGGACGCCGACTTCTCGGCGTACATGTCGGCGCGCCAGCCGGCGCTGTACCGGACGGCGTACCTCCTCGCCGGGGACCACGCAGCAGCCGAGGACCTCCTGCAGACCGCCTTCGCCAAGCTCTACCTGTCCTGGGACAGGATCCGCGACCACGGCGCGCTCGACGGCTACGTCCGCCGCGTCATGGTCAACGAGAACAACTCGCTGTGGCGCCGCGCGTGGAAGCGCCGCGAGCACGCCACCGACGAGCTGCCCGAGTCCGGCACCCACGACGCGTACGACGACGGGATGGGCGGTGTGCTCTGGTCCTTCGTCCAGACCCTCCCACCGAAGCAGCGTGCGGTGGTCGTGCTCCGCTACTACGAACAGCTGAGCGAGGCCGAGATCGCCGACACGCTCGGGATCTCGGTCGGCACGGTCAAGTCGCAGGCCAGCCGTGCCCTCGCGGGACTGCGCGCCCGCGCGCCCCGCTCCCTCAACCCCCACGAGTCCGGAGAGGACGCACGATGAACCACACGCCCCTCGAGGACCAGGTCCACGACGCCCTGCACCGCAGGGTCGACCCGCTCCAGCGCTCCCCCTTCACCGTGGGCGACGTCCGCACCCGCGCTCGTCGCATCCGGCGCCGCCGCGCCCTCGCGGCCGGAGCCGCCGTCGCCGCCGTGCTGGCCATCGCCGTCCCCGTCGGCCTCACCACGATCGGGCCGGCCCAGCGCAGCGACGTACCTCCCGCGACCCAGCCCCCGGCGCCGTCGATCACGGGGACGGTGCTCATCGACCCGCGCAGCGCCCCGGTCGTGGACGACCTGTCGGTGCCGATGATCGACGTCGTCGCCTCCACCCTCATCACCGACGGCGAGACGATCGCCCTGCCGAAGACGTACGACACGATCACCCCCTACATGGACGGCTGGGCCGCCGAGGCGATCAACGAGGGCGCGCTCACGATCGAGTTCCTGACCTCCGACCTCGAGGTCGAGGACCAGGGCGGGCCCTCGGGCGGCCTGGTCGTCAGCCCGGACGGTCAGCGGATCGCGTGGACCGAGTACACCGGCTCCCGGTGGCAGGTCGTCTCCAGCGACGTCGCCGGCGCCGAGGAATGGGTCTACACGAAGTTCCCGCCCGGCCCCGAGGGTGCCACGGTCCGTCCGGTCGGCTTCGTGCTCGACGACCGAGGTGATCGCCTCCCAGAACGACGGCGGCGTCGAGACGACGTTCCTGGCCGACGGCATCGCGCCGGTCGAGGTCCCGGGCCTCATCCGCGCCAGGAGCCGCGTCGCCGGTCACCGGGATGGTCGCCGGACTCACCAGCTCCGAGGTCGAGGGCTCGTGCTCGGCGCGTGGTCGACGGCAAGGCGCGCACGGTGCACCTCGCTGTGGGAGACCTGCGACTACCAGCTGGGCGCGTTCAGCCCGGACGGTGCACTCGTGGTGGGCTTCGCCGCCCAGAGTGACGGCTACGGCTCGCGCACCGTCTCGATCCTGGACGCCACCACGGGAGAGACAGTGGTCGACTTCGAGGTGGCCGCCAAGCGCCGACAGGTCGTCGCGGTGAATGACCTGGTGGCCTGGGAGGACGAGCAGACGCTGGCAGTCACCCTCAACGGCGCGGACGGCAACCAGTACGTCGTACGCCTCGGGGTGGACGGCACCGTGGAGCGGGTCGCGGTCGACACCCCGTCGGACCCCGACGTGGTCCCGTTGAGGTTCGCCGAGGTGCGCTAGTTGAAGGTCGGCTCGAAGGAGGCGAGGATCCTCGCGGTCGCCTCCTCGCGCTCCTGCGCCGTCATCGGCTCGTCGTCGCCGACCTTCTCGTCGTAGAAGCCGATGTTGATGATCCAGGAACCGTCGAGGAACAGCACGCCGTAGGTGTGGTTCTCCTCGGTCGGGTCGCTGGTGTCGAGGAAGTGGAAGGCGTTGTACTTCCCACCGACCACGACGTCGTCCGCCCGCTCGAGGACGTCACCGTCGCGCTTCTCCACGATGCGCTCGTGCTGCTTGGCGGCGGCATCGAGGGACGGCTTGTCGGAGTAGGCGATCACGAACGACACGTGGAGCTGGTCGTCGCGGTAGCCCTGGAGCACGCCGAAGTTGGAGGTGCGGAACATCCCCTTGAGGGCGTGGAGGGTGGCGCCCTCGGTCTTGAGCAGGGGGCCGTCAGCCGGTTCGACGACCGGGGCCGCGGTCGGCACGCGGACCGACGGCGGGGTCGAGCTGGGCGAGGAGGCGTCCTCGCCCGGCCCGGGGCCGTCCCCATCGGAATCCGCACCGCATCCGGCCAGCAGGACGAGCAGGACAGCGCCGACAGCGGCACCCGCACGGCGCCCCGTCCCCCGAGAAGTCATGGAGCAAGCGTAACCACCGGCTCGGATGGTGCGTGTGGCAGATCTCGCGCATAAGGTGGTTTTGAGTGTGGATTCAGGGGGAAAGGACACACCATGCTGCCGCTCGAAGACCGGGAACTGCTCAACCAGACAATGGTGGGGCTCAACATCGACCCGGACACCATCGCCTCGTTGATGATCTCTTTCGACACCGTCGCCGAAGGGCTGGAGTCCAAGCCGCTCACGCCGGTGGACACCACCCGCTTCGGCGAGTCCTACACCGGTGGCTACCGGCTCGGCACCAATGTCGAGATGGCCCACACGGCCGTCGGCGAGGAGCTGAAGAAGATGATCGCCGGCCTGCGCGGCATGAGCACGTCGGTGGAGGAGTTCAGCAAGGACATGGAGCGCACCACCGAGCAGACGGCCGCGACCATGACGCTCATCCAGTCGTCCACCGACTGCGTGGCCGCACCCGACTTCAACTCCAACCAGTGCACCCTGCCGACCGAGGAGGGCTGAGCCATGACCAAGGGACCCAACCGGATCCTCCTCGACCAGTACCTCGACTCCGCCGCGGACGGGTGGATCAAGGGCGCCGGCACCAACTGGAAGCAGCGGGCCAAGGACCTCAAGACCCTGTCTGACGCCCTCGCCAAGGCCGCCGCAGCAGGCGGAGCTGCGCATCGGCGAGCAGACCCTCACCGGTCCCGCGCTGCGTGCGGGGATGGAGGAGTCGGCCACCTCGCTGGCCACCAAGTCCGACCAGCTGCACGCCGCCGGTGAGGCCCTCACCCAGGTCGGGCAGCAGCTCTCCGACACCAAGGACCAGCGCGACTCGCTCGCCGACCTCGGCGAGAAGCCGGCGACCTACCAGGCACCCGCCGGCACCCCCGGGGTCGAGCCGACGCCGGAGGAGATCAAGGCCCAGGCCGACGCCTCCCAGGCCCGGCAGGACGAGCGCACCGCCTGGCAGACCCAGTACGACAAGCAGGAAGCCAAGGCGCGCGCCCTGACGAAGGAGATGGACACCGCCTTCCTCGGGGCCATCCCGCCGATGAAGGAGATCCACGGCGAGAAGGACCCGACCGAGCCTCCGCCCAACGTGCCCTCCGGACCGTCCGGCCCCTACCTGCCCGGCACCCAGGCTCCGCCGGTCACGGGCGGCGGCGGCAACGGCGGGAAGGATGACGGTCACCTCGAGCAGACCGGCATCGTCAAGGAACCGAAGCCCAACGACACGACCACCACCACGACGACCACGACCACCACGACTACGGTCCCCACCACGACCACGGTCCCCACCACGACGACGCCGACGCCCACCACGACGCCGACCGTCATCACGCACGTGCCGACGGAGACCCCGACCACGACAGTGACCGGCACCCCGCAGACCGGCGTGACCTACCAGCCGACCGGCACGAGCGTGGCCGCGCCGACGACCTCGGGCGGGATGTCGGGCGCCTCGGCCGCTGCGCTGGGCGCGGCGGGTGCAGGTGCGGGTGGCATGGCCGCCGGCTCCGTCCGCCCCGGCTCCGTCTCGGCACCCACGGGCGCCGGCAGCAGCCCCGCGCGCGCCATCGGCGCCACCGGGCGGTCCGGGAGCGCAGGCGCGTTGTCACGACCCAGCTCGGCCAGCAGCGCAGCGGCTCGCGCCGGCAGTGCCGGCAGCCCCGCCTCGCGCGGATCAGCAGGCTCGGCCGCCGGCCGCGGCGCCTCGTCCGGCAGCACGTCCGGGCGCGGCTCGGCAGGCGGGCGCGGCTCGGCCACCGGCTCCAGCTCCGGTTCGCGCTCGGGCGGACGCGGCTCGAACGGTGCGCGCAGCGCAGGCTCCTCGGGTTCGGGTGGCCGCGGCGGACGCAAGAACGACCGCGAGAAGGCGAACGACCGCGACAGCCTGGTCTACGACCAGGACTGGCTCGGTGACGACGACGTCGCCCCCGGGGTCCTCGACTGAGGCCACCCTCGATCGAGTGAGCACGATGCAGGTCCCCGCTCTCGGGCGGGGACCTTCGTCATTTCCTGCTGGACGTCTCGCGCGGCTCAGGCGACGACGGTCGTGATCGGCTGCGACGAGTCGGCCGGGAGGTCGAGCAGGGAGGGCGTACGCCCCCGGGCGACGAGCTCGGCGCCCAGCGCGGCGACCATGGCACCGTTGTCGGTGCACAGGCCCGGACGCGGCACCCGGACGCGGATCCCGCTGGCGGTGGCGCGCTCCACCGCCATGGCGCGCAGCCGGCTGTTGGCGGCGACCCCGCCGCCGATGAGGATGTCCTCGATCCCGCGGCTGGACGCGGCGTCGATCGCCTTGCGCGTGAGGACGTCGCACACGGCCTCCTGGAACGACGCGGCGACGTCGTTGACGTCGATCGAGATGCCCTCGCGCTGCTGCGTCTCCACCCACCGCGCGACGGCGGTCTTGAGCCCGGAGAAGGAGAAGTCGAAGCGGTGCCGCTCGAGGTCGCGACGCTGGGTCAGCCCGCGCGGGAAGTCGATGGCGACGCTGTTGCCGCTCTGCGCGGCCTTGTCGATGTGCGGTCCGCCGGGGAACGGCAGCCCGAGCAGCCGGGCCACCTTGTCGAAGGCCTCGCCGGCGGCGTCGTCGATGGTCGAGCCCATCGGCTCGACCCCGACGGTGACGTCGGTGACCTCGAGCAGGCTCGAGTGGCCACCGGAGACGAGCATCGCGAGACAGGGTTCTGGCAGCGGACCGTGCTCGAGCTGGTCGACCGCGACGTGCGCGGCCAGGTGGTTGACGCCGTAGATCGGCTTGCCGAGCCCGATCGCGAGCGCCTTGGCGCTGGCCACCCCGACCAGCAGGGCTCCCGCGAGACCGGGCCCGCTGGTGACCGCGACGGCGTCGATGTCGCTGAGCGAGATCCCGGCGGTCTCGGCGGCCCGCTCGATGGTGGGGACCATGGCCTCGAGGTGGGCACGGCTGGCGACCTCGGGCACGACGCCGCCGAAGCGGGCGTGCTCCTCGACGCTGCTCGCGACCGTGTCGGCCAGGAGCGTGTGCCCGCGGACGATGCCGACCCCGGTCTCGTCGCAGGAGGTCTCGATGCCCAGGACGAGGGGCTCGTCAGTCATTCGCGGTCGCCGTCTCCGCTCGAGCCGCGCCCGGCAGCCACCGACACATCACCAGCGCCTCGGACCCGTCGCGGTAGTAGTGGGGACGTACGTCGATCACGCTGAACTGCCGCGCGACGTAGAAGCCGAGCGCGGGAGCGTTGGAGACGCTCACCTCGAGCAGCATCCGCGAGGCGCTGTCGGTGCCGACGAGCAGCTCGTCGAGCAGTCGCGAGGCCAGGCCACCGCGCCGCGCGTCCGGGCGTACGCCGATGCGGAGCAGGTCGACGATGTCGCCGGCGGTCATGGTCACCGCATAGCCGGACAGGTCGTCGGCGACGACGAACCTGCGGCCGGGACCCTCGATCTCCTGGCGCAGCAGGGCCTCGGTCCAGGCATCGACCCCGAACAGCTCCTGCTCGAGCGCGATGAGACCAGGGAGGTCGGCCAGGGATGCGGAACGGATCACGAGACGGGCTTTCTGGGTGAGCCGGCGACCGCATCGGGACGCCGCAGGTAGAGGGGTTCGGGATCCAGCAATTCTACGAGCTCGGAGCCGACACCCGCACCCAACCAGCCGGCGCTCGGCCGAGCGG
Source organism: uncultured Actinomycetota bacterium (assembly GCA_963750445.1). Lineage (GTDB taxonomy): Bacteria > Actinomycetota > Actinomycetes > Propionibacteriales > Nocardioidaceae > Nocardioides. Next base: position 89,167 of record CAVVQR010000003.1, read on the forward strand.
GGGCGATGGCGTGCGCGAACGCGTCCGGATAGAGCTCCGGTCCGGCGCCCGCGACGGGGGCGTCGGTGGCGACCTCGGCGGGCTTGGTGACGACCGGCCCCTCGAGGCGACGCCCGTCGGCGTCGTAGGAGGCGAGGTAGACCTCCTTGCGCCGGGCGTCGGTGGCCACCCAGAAGTTGCTCGTGGCCGATCCGGTGCCGACGACCTCGAGCGCGATCGCGTCGAGCGAGCACACGCCGTGGACCGGGATCTCCAGGACGAAGCCCAGGGTCCGCGCCGTCACCACGCCGACCCGGAGGCCGGTGAACGGGCCGGGGCCGACGCCGACCGCGATCGCGGTGAGGTCCTGCCGCACGATGCCGGCGTCCTCCATGGCGCGCGCGATGAGGGGGGCCAGGTGCTCACCGTGCTTCATCGGCTGCTCGGAGGAGTGCTCGACCACCACGCGCTCGCCGTCGTGGAGCGCGACGGAGACCAGCGGGGTCGCGGTGTCGAAGGCGAGGAGCACGGCGTCGAGGTTACTGCCCGCCGACCCAGCGCAGCGAAACCCGCCTCGGATCGAGCTCGTCCTCGTCGGGGGCATCGGCGACGGACCGCTCGATGGTCACCTCGAGCCGCGCCTCGGACAGCGCCTCGGCGAGCCCGGCGCCCCACTCGACCACCGTGACCACCTCGTCCAGGGACGCGTCGAGGTCGAGGTCGTCCAGCTCGTCGAGGCCGCCGAGCCGGTAGGCGTCCACGTGCACGAGGTCGGGGCCGTCCACCAGCGACGGGTGCACGCGCGCGATCACGAACGTCGGGGACGTGACGCCGCCACGCACGTGCAGCCCCGTGCCGAGGCCCTGCGTGAAGGTGGTCTTGCCCGCACCGAGCTCGCCGGTCAGCACGACGAGGTCGCCGGCCACCAGGCTGGCTCCCACCCGCTCCCCCAGCAGGCGCATCGACTCGGCGTCGGGCGCCGCGAAGCTGGTGCCGAGCCACAGCGCGAGCTCGACGTAGGGGCTCCTCCGGTCGCTCACCACGAAGCCGCACGCCTCCCAGAAGGCGATGGTCCCGGGCAGCTCCTCCCGGGCCAGGACCACGACTGCGGAGCGTCCCGTGGCGGCCTCGCGGGCGGCGTCGACCAGCGCGGCCGCCACACCCTTGCCCTGCGCGGCGGGCGTCACGCCGAACCGGCGCAGCACCATCGTGTCGTCGCGGGGGTCGAGCACCACGCAGCCGACGGGAGCACCGTCGAGGGTGGCGAGCAGGCCGCCGCGCCCGCGCAGCAGCCGGGCGATCGAGTCCACGTCCTCGGCCAGCGCATCGGCCGGCGGGTCGAGCACGGGCCGGGCGCCGAACGCCTCCTGCACCACCGCCAGCACGTCGGGGGCGGCCTCCGGCCCCACGCGGCGTACGACGACGCTCACGGTGCGCCCAGTCCCTGGGCCAGCGAGATGAGGTCGTCGAGCTCCGCGGTGACCTGCTTGTGACGCTCGAGCAGCACCATGTGTCCGGCGCCCTCGCACTCGAGCAGGCTGGAGCCGGGGATCCTGCTGTGCAGCTTGCGGCTGTGGCCGACGGAGGTGATCTTGTCCTCGGTCCCGCAGATGATCGCCGTGGGCACGCGGCCCAGCGGCTCGAGGTGCTCGAACTTGTCGAGCCCGGCGAAGGCCGGGTAGAAGTCGGCGACCACGGCGAACGGCGTCGAGTTGAGCATCGAGTAGACGAACTCGACGTGGGAGACGGGCACCTCGTCGGTGCCGAAGGCATAGCGGTCGGTGACGACGTCGGCGACCGCGTGACCCCAGGTCCGGGCGACGTCGACCACCCGGTGGCCGCGGTCGAGGGTGCGCACCGCGCGACCGACGAACCGGCCGCCGAGGCCCAGCGGGAGCATCGGGAAGAGGATCCGGCCCGGGTCGAGGCCACCGGCCGTCGTCGACATCAGCGCGGCACCGACGACCTTGTCGCCGAAGAGCTCGGGGTAGAGCTCGGCCAGCGAGATCACGCTCATCCCGCCCATCGAGTGGCCCACGACCACGCACCGACCCGGGACGGTGTCCTCGATGACGCGACGCAGGTCGTGGCCGAGCTGGTCGATGGTGCAGTGGTCCTCGGCGGAGCGGGCCGAGCGGCCGTGGCTGCGCTGGTCGTAGAAGACGGTGCGGACCTGGCCGCGGTAGGCGGCGCGCTGGAAGTGCCAGCAGTCGAGGTTGAGCGAGTAGCCGTGCACGAAGACCACGGTGAGGTCGTCGTCGGTCGACTCCCGCCCACCGAAGTCGGCCGGCTCGTCGATCTCGACGTGCAGGTCGACGGCGTCGTCGGCGACGACGACCCGGGCGGGGCTGTGCAGCTCACCGAACGCGACGTGCTCGCCGGCGGCACGGTTGCCGATGATCCGGTTCTGGCGGACGATGCCGACCGCGCCGGCAGCAGCGGCCAGGCCGGCCGCTCCGACGACGGTGCCGAAGATGCGGCCCTTGATGCTCAACGGGTGGTCCCTTCAGTCTCGAGGTCAGTCTCAGGATCGGCCTCGGAGTCGACGTAGCGGCGCGCCAGCCGGCCGCCGACCCGGGTCACGATCTCGTAGTTGATGGTGTCGACGGCCTCGGCCCAGTCCTGCGCCGTGGGCTCGCCCAGGTCGCCGGGGCCGAACAGGATCACCTCGGTGCCTGGTGGCGGGAGCTCGCCGTGCAGGTCGACGACGAGCTGGTCCATGCAGACGCGGCCCCTGATCGGGCGCCAGGAGTCCTGCACCCAGACCGAGGCGGTGTTGCCGGCGGCACGGGGGATCCCCTCGCCGTAGCCGGCCGGGACCAGGCCGACGCTGGTGTCGCGCTCGGCGATCCAGGTGTGGCCGTAGGAGACGCCGTCGCCCGCCGCGATCTCCTTGCTGACGACGAGCCGCGCACGGACCGTCATCGCGGGCCGCAGGCCCAGCCGCGGGCTGACCCCGGGCGCCGGGTCCAGCCCATAGGTGGCGATGCCGCACCGGACCAGGTCGAAGTGGGACGACGGGCGCAGGATCGCTGCCGCGGAGTTGGCGAGATGGGTGACCTCGGGGTCCAGGCCCGCCTCGTCGGCCAGGGCCAGCGCCTCGCGGAAGGCGGCCTCCTGGCGGTCGTTGGCCGGGTGGGACGGCTCGTCGCTGGCCGCGAAGTGGGACCAGATGCCGGTGACGGTCACCCGCCCGGCGGCCTCGTGGGCGGCCGCGGCGGTGAAGAGCGACTGCCACTCCGACCGCGGTGCACCACCCCGGGAGAGGCCGGTGTCCACCTTGAGCTGGACCCGCGCGGGCCCCACCGCGGCGATCTCGTCGAGCTCGGCGACGGTGTAGGCCGTCACCTCGACGCCGGCCGCGACGGCGGCGGCGAAGTCGTCGCCCGGCGCACTCAGCCAGCACAGCAGGTGCCCGTGGTCCCCCGCCCTGCGCAGGGCCAGGGCCTCGTCGATCGTCGCCACGCCGAGCCAGTCGGCGCCGCCCTCACGGGCCGCCACGGCTGACTCGACCATCCCGTGGCCGTAGCCGTCGGCCTTGACCACGGCCATCAGCTGCACCGGTCCGTCGACCGTGACCAGGTCCTTGAGGATGCGGACGTTGTGCCGGATGGCAGCGAGGTCCACCACGATCTCGGCGCGAGGCGGCACGGGATCGGTCAGCGATCGGCATGGGAGCGATCATCCCAACTCCCCCGAGGTGGCGGCCGCGAGCGTCTCACGCACCAACCGCGGGATCTGCGCCGCGACCCGGCTCGCCGTCAGCGGACCACCGTCGGCCGCCTGCGTCGCGGCCGCACCGTGCAGCCAGGAGCCGACGGATGCGGCGTCGTAGGGCTCGAGGCCGGCGGCGAGCAGGGCGCCGACCAGCCCGGCGAGGACATCGCCCGCGCCGGCCGTCGCCAGCCACGGCACACCCGTGGTCGTCACGCGTACGCGTCCCGCCGGGTCGGCGACGAGGGTGTGGTGGCCCTTGAGCAGGACCACGCAGTCCCAGCGGCGGGCGGCGTCGCGGGCGTGGTCCAGGGGCGCGGACTCGACCTCGGTGCGCTCGACCCCGAGCATCGCGGCGAGCTCGCCGGCGTGCGGGGTGAGGATGCAGCCGGGGACCGGACCCGACACGTGGTGCAGGGCGTCGGCGTCCACCACCACGGGTACGCCGTCAGCACGCGCCTCGGCGAGCATCTCCCCCGCGTCGTCACCACCGCCGGGTCCGACCACCCACGCCTGGACGCGCCCGGCGCCCACCACCTCCGGGTGGGCGGTCCGCACGGTGTCCGCGACGTGCTCCGGTCCGACGTAGCGCACCATGCCGACCAGCCCCGAGTTGGCCCCGCCGACGGCCAGCAGCGCAGCGCCGGGATAGGTGCCCGAGCCGGCGCGCACGCCGACGACGCCGCGGGTGTACTTCTGGGCGACCGGTCCCGGGCGGGGCAGCAGCGCGCGTACGTCGTCGGGCTGGAGCGCCTCGACCGCGGGCTCCCCCAGCGCGTCGACGTCGAGGTCGAGGTCGACGAGGTGCAGGGCGCCGGACGCGGTCGAGGCCGGATCGACGAGGTGGGCCACCTTGTGGGTGCCGAAGGTGACGGTGAGGTCGGCCCGCACGTGCGGACCGTCGATGCGCCCACCGTCGACGTCGACCCCGGACGGGACGTCGACCGCCACGACCGGGACGCCGGCGAAGTGCTCGAGTGCCGCCACCGCCTCGGGTCGCAGCCCGGGGCGACCGCCGATGCCGACGATGCCGTCGACGAGCAGGTCCGGGGTGGGGTCGAGGTCGTCGAGAGCCCGGGCGGCGCGGCCCCCGGCGGCGACGAGCGCGGTCAGTCCGGCCTCGTGGACGCGGTCGGCGAGCAGGAGGGCCTCGACGCGGGCGCCGCGACCGGACAGCCGGGCACCGGCCCAGAGTGCGTCGCCCCCGTTGTCCCCGGGGCCGACGAGCAGCAGCACCCGACGGCCGTACGCGCCGCCGAGCAGGTCGACCACAGCAGCGGCCAGCCCGGCCGCGGCCCGCTGCATCAGCGCACCGTCGGGCAGCTGCGCCATCGCGACGGCCTCCGCACGGCGCACGGCCTCGGCGCTGTGGGCGCGCAGCACGTCAGCTCTCCAGCACGACGACCGCGGAGGCGATCCCGGCGTCGTGCGAGAGCGAGACGTGGACGTGGGAGACACCGAGCTGCTCGGCGCGCGCCGCGACGGTGCCGCGGATCTCGAAGCGCGGCCGACCGGTCTCCTCCGAGACGATCTCGGCGTCGTGCCAGGCCATGCCCACCGGCGCACCCAGCGCCTTGGCGATGGCCTCCTTGGCCGCGAACCGGGCGGCGAGCGAGGCCGCCGGGCGGACGGCCTCGGCCGGGGTGAACAGCCGCTCCCGCAGTGCGGGGGTGCGCTCGAGGGACGTCACGAAGCGCTCGATGTCGACCACGTCGATGCCGACGCCGATGACCGGCACCTCTACTCCACCGTGACGGACTTGGCGAGGTTGCGCGGCTGGTCCACGTCGTGGCCGAGCAGGGTGGCGAGCTCGCACGCGAAGAGCTGCAGGGGCACGACCGCGACGAGCGGCTGGAGCAGCACCGGCACCTGCGGCAGCGTGATCAGCACGTCGGCGTAGGGCTCGATCGCGGTGTCGCCCTCCTCGGCCAGGCACAGGGTGCGGGCGCCGCGGGCGCGGACCTCCTGGATGCCGCTGATCATCTTGTCGTGGAGCTGGTCGCGACCGCGCGGAGGCACCACGCACAGGATCGGGAGGCCCTCCTCGACCAGCGCGATCGGGCCGTGCTTGAGCTCACCGGCGGCGAACCCCTCGGCGTGGAGGTAGGCGATCTCCTTGAGCTTGAGCGCGCCCTCGAGCGCCACGGGATAGCCCGCGTGGCGGCCCAGGAACAGCACCGATCGACTGCCGACGTGGTCACGCGCGAGGGAGTAGACCTCCTCGGACTTGGCGAGCACGGTGGCGATGTGGTCGGGCATCTCGTCGAGCTGGTCCATGACCTGGCTGATCTCGTCGCCGTAGCGGGTGCCCTTGACCTGCGCGAGGTAGAGCGCGAGGAGGTAGCAGGCGATGAGCTGGGTCAGGAAGCCCTTGGTCGACGCGACGCCGATCTCCGGGCCGGCGTGGGTGTAGATGACGCCGTCGGACTCGCGCGGGATCGTCGAGCCGTTGGTGTTGCAGATCGCCAGCACCTTGGACCGCTGCACCCGCGCGTGGCGGATCGCCTGGAGCGTGTCGGCGGTCTCGCCGGACTGGCTGATCGCGACGACCAGCGTGGCGCTGGTGAGGATCGGGTCGCGGTAGCGGAACTCGCTGGCGAGCTCGACCTCCACCGGGATGCGGCACCAGTGCTCGATGGCGTACTTGGCCACCATGCCGGCGTAGAACGACGTCCCGGCGGCGATGATGATGATCTTGTCGACGTCGCGCAGGTCCTGGTCCGACAGCCGCATCTCGTCGAGCTGGAGCAGCCCGTCGGCGCCGCGGCGGCCGAGCAGCGAGTCGGCGACGGCGCGCGGCTGCTCGAAGATCTCCTTGCGCATGAACCAGTCGTGGCCGTCCTTCTCCGCGGCGGACAGGTCCCAGTCGACGTGGTAGCGGCGGCCCTCGGCCGGCGTGCCGTCGAAGCCGGAGACGCTGACCGACTCGCGGGTGATGGTGACGACCTGGTCCTGGTCGAGCTCCATCGCCTCGCGGGTGTGCTCGATGAAGGCGGCGACGTCGGAGCCGAGGAAGTTCTCGCCCTCGCCGATGCCGACGACGAGCGGGCTGTTGCGACGGGCCGCCACCACCCGGTCGGGGTCCTGCGCGTCGATGGCGACGAGGGTGAAGGCGCCCTGGAGGTCGCTGCAGACCTGCTGCATGGCGACGGTCAGGTCGACCCCGGTCTCGAGCCGCTCCTCGAGCAGGTGGGCGGCGACCTCGGTGTCGGTGTCGGAGGCCATCTCGACCCCCTCGGACTCCAGCCGCGAGCGGAGCTCGGCGAAGTTCTCGATGATGCCGTTGTGCACCAGCGCCACCCGGCGCGTACGTCCGAGGTGGGGGTGCGCGTTGCGGTCGGTCGGCGGTCCGTGGGTCGCCCAACGGGTGTGGCCGATGCCGGTCGTGACGGACGGGAGCGGGGACTCGGCCAGGGCCTTCTCGAGGTTGGCGAGCTTGCCCGCACGCTTGTCGGTCACGATCGAGCCGGCGTCGACCAGGGCGATCCCCGCGGAGTCGTATCCCCGGTACTCGAGCCTCCTGAGGCCCTCGATGACCACGCCTTCGGCCGGCTTGGCACCCACGTATCCGACGATTCCGCACATGGGCCGGGAGTCTATCGGCAGGCCACTGCACGGCCTCGCCCCGCTGCGGTGCCACAATCGCACCCATGGCCGAGGTCCCGGAGTCGCACCACGGCAACGAGGCCTCCCCCTACATCGAGCTCGAGCGAGCGGCGTGGGCCCAGCTGGCCGGCACCGCCGAGACCGCGCTGACGCCCGAGGAGGTCACCCGCCTCCGCGGCCTGGGCGACCAGCTCGACCTGCGCGAGATCGAGCAGGTCTACCTGCCGCTGTCCCGGCTGCTCAGCCTCTACGTGGCCGGCAACTCGCGACTGCACCGCGAGCAGGAGGAGTTCCTGCACCGCGTCACCCCGCCGCGTACGCCGTTCGTGATCGGCCTCGCCGGCTCGGTCGCGGTGGGCAAGTCCACCACCGCCCGGGTGCTCCAGCAGATGCTGGCCCACTGGCCCGAGCACCCCAACGTCGCGCTGGTGACGACCGACGGGTTCCTGCTCCCCAACGCCGAGCTCGAGCGTCGCGGCATCCTGCACCGCAAGGGCTTCCCGGAGTCCTACGACCGCAAGGCCCTGCTCAAGTTCGTCGTCGACATCAAGTCCGGCAAGGACGAGGTCGAGGCGCCGATCTACAGCCACCTCGTCTACGACGTCGTGCCGGGCGAGAAGGTCGTGGTCAAGCGGCCCGACATCGTGATCGTCGAGGGCCTCAACGTGCTCCAGCCGGCGCGCGTGCGCGACGACGGCCGCACCGGCCTCGCGGTCAGCGACTTCTTCGACTTCTCCGTCTACGTCGACGCCGCGCTCACCGACATCAAGCGCTGGTACGTCGATCGCTTCCTGCGCCTGCGCGAGACCGCCTTCCGCGACCCGATGTCCTACTTCCGCAAGTACGCCGCGCTCTCCCACGACGAGGCCGTCGACCAGGCCACCCGGATCTGGGACTCCATCAACGAGCCCAACCTGGTGCAGAACGTCGCGCCGACCCGCTCCCGCGCCAACCTGGTGCTCCGCAAGGACGCCGACCACTCCGTGCGCTACGTGCGGCTGCGCAAGCTCTGAGCCGTCCCTCGCTGCGGACGTCATGGGAATCGCCGGTGCGAACCGAGGATCCTCATGACGCAAGGCGCGCGTCAGAGCTTCTTCTGGAGCTCCAGGAGCGTCTCGATGGTGCGGTAGCCCAGCGCGTCGTTGACGGCGTTCATCCACGTGTTGACCTCAGCGTTGGAGGTGTCGACCGTGACGAGCCCGGGGTAGGTCGCCACGGCCAGGTCGTGGGTGGCGAGCTTGAGCGCGAGGCCCAGCCGGCGCCCGCGGTGGGCAGGGGCGACGAGGGTGATGCCGACCTGTCCGTGAGCGTGGTCGCTGTCGTCGATCCGCACGTCCGAGACGCCCGCCACGGCTCCGTCCGGCGCGAGGGCGAGCGCGGTGTGGACGTGGCGGCCGATCCCGACCTGGCGCTGCTCGGCGGCGCGGATCCGCTCCGGGGTCCACTCGGAGTCGTCCAGCTCGAGCTCGCCGAGCGGCACCTCCGACATCAGCATCCCGAGCAGCCGGCCGAAGGACTCGAGGTGCTCGTCGGGGCAGACGGTGTCGAAGGTGATGATCCGGTAGCCGTCGGCGGCCCGGGCCTGCGTCGCGAGCGCCTCGCGCCGGGCGACGTAGTCGGCGAGGGTCAGCTCCTTGAGCGACTCCCGGTTGGCCACGCCGTAGCCCACCGCGGTGGCGAAGGCCTCGGGGCCGGTGCCCGACGCGCCCGGTGGCAGGTAGGCCTCGCCCTGGATCGTCGTACGCCCGTCGCCGGAGGCGATCACCTCGAGCTCCTCGACGAGGCGGCGGCCGATGCCCTCGCGCGTGCGGCCGGGAGTGACATAGGCGTAGGCGCTGGCTGCGTGCAGGTTCTCCCGGAGCGAGCGGGTCAGCAGACCGGCGCCGACCATCTCGCGGCCGTCGATGGCCGCGAGCAACGTGACGCCGCGCTCGGGGTTGTCGGCAGGCAGGGCGATGCGGCTCTGCTCCCACACGGGCCACGGCTTGCCGGGACGGTCCGCCGTCGCGGCGTGCCCGACCTCCCACCACGCGCGCAGCGCAGCCTCGTTGCGGGGGTTGAACTGCTCGATGTCGACGGCCACCTCGCGACCGTAGCCGCGGGTGCCACGCCCGTCCTGCGGATAACCCGGTGCGCGAGCCGGCGAGGCTTGGCAGGCTCGCACCGTGACCACCGACTCCCCGCTCCGCTCACGACTGCGCTCCGCGCTGCTCGAGGCCCGGAGGGCCCGTGACGCCGAGACCGTGTCCACGTTGCGTACGGCGCTGGCTGCGCTGGAGAACGCCGAGGCCGTCCCCACCGATGCGGCGGCGGGCGCGATCGAGGACGCCCCGGTCGGGGTCGGGGCTGCGGAGGCCGACCGGCGCGTGCTGACGGACGCCGACGAGCTCGCCGTCCTCGACGCCGAGATCGCCTCCTTCCTGGAGGCGGGTCGCGCCTACGCCTGCTCGGTCCCCGAGCGCGCCGTGGCCGCCCGTGAGGCGGCGGGCCGGCTCACCCGGCTGCGCGAGGACCTGGACGAGCGCCCGAGCCGGGACTAGAGCGAGAGCTGGCGCTTCACCACGTCGGCGAGCCGGGACGCGACGTCCTGCGCCTCGTCGGGCGTGGGCGCCTCGACCATCACCCGCACGATCGGCTCGGTGCCCGACGGACGGAGCAGGATGCGGCCCCGCTCGCCCAGCGCGGCCTCCTCCTCGGCGACCGCAGCCGCGAGGACGGCGTCCTCGTCGGCGCGCGACTTGTCGACGCCGGAGACGTTGATCAGCACCTGCGGGAGCCGGGTCATCACCGACGCGAGCTCGGCCAGCGACTTGCCCGTCGTGGCCATCCGCTCCATCACGTGCAGGGTGGCGAGGATGCCGTCGCCCGTGGTGGCGTGGTCGCTCAGGATCACGTGGCCGGACTGCTCACCCCCGAGGGAGTAGCCGGAGACCTTCATCGCCTCGAGGACGTAGCGGTCGCCCACCTTCGTCTGGCGTACGCCGACGTCGTGGGCGCGCATCGCCTGGACGAAGCCGAGGTTGCTCATCACCGTGGCGACGACGGTGTCCTTGGCCAGCCGTCCCTGCTCGAGCAGGGACAGCGACAAGATGGCGAGGAGCTGGTCGCCGTCGACGACGTTGCCCTCCGCGTCGACGGCCAGGCAGCGGTCGGCGTCGCCGTCGAGCGCGAACCCGGCGTGGGCGCCGTGCTCGACGACCGCCGCCCGGAGCGACTCCAGGTGGGTCGAGCCGCAGTTGTCGTTGATGTTGAGGCCGTCGGGGTCGGCGTGGATCGCGATCACCGTGGCACCGGCGTCCTCGAGCGCCCGGGGGCCCGCCGCGTGGGCGGCACCCTCGGCGCAGTCGAGGACGACCGTGAGCCCCACCAGCGGATGGGTGATCGTGCTCTCGAGGTGGGCGGCGTACTCCTGGACCGCGGACCCGTAGACGTTGACCCGACCGACGTCGCCACCGGTGGGCCGCTCCCACGGCTCACCGATGCGCCGCTCGATCGCGATCTCGATGGCGTCGTCGAGCTTGTGGCCACCGCGCGCGAAGAACTTGATGCCGTTGTCGGGCATCGGGTTGTGCGAGGCCGAGAGCATCACGCCGAAGTCGGCGCCGAGCCGCTCGGTCATGTAGGCCACGCCCGGCGTGGGCAGCACGCCCAGCAGGAGCACGTCGACCCCCGCCGACGCCAGGCCGGCGACGACCGCGGCCTCCAGGAACTGCCCGGAGATGCGCGTGTCCCGACCCACCACGGCCAGGGGTCGGTGCCCCTCGAACTCGCCGCGGTCGGCCAGGACATGTGCGGCACAGACGGAGAGGTCCAGGGCCAGCTCCGCAGTGAGATCTGCGTTTGCCAGGCCCCGGACCCCGTCCGTGCCGAAGAGTCGCGTCATGTGACGAGACCCTAGGAGATCAGCGCTTGCTGAACTGCGAGGCCTTGCGGGCCTTCTTGAGACCAGCCTTCTTGCGCTCCACGACGCGGGCGTCGCGGGTCAGCAGACCGGCCTTCTTGAGGGCCGGGCGGTTGGCGTCGGTGTCGATCCCGTTGAGGGAGCGGGCCACGCCGAGGCGCAGGGCGCCGGCCTGGCCGGCGGTGCCGCCACCGTGCACGCGGGCGAGCACGTCGAAGCGACCCTCGAGCTGCAGCTCGGCGAACGCCTCGTTGGCGATCTGCTGGTGCAGCTTGTTGGGGAAGTAGTTCTCGAGCGTGCGACCGTTGATGGTCCACTCGCCGGTGCCGGGGACGATGCGCACGCGGGCGACGGCCTCCTTGCGACGGCCGGTGGCCGCGCCGGGGGCGATCGTGGCGGGACGGGCCGGGGTGTCGGCCGACGCGTCGCTCTCGGACGTGTAGGACACGCCGTCGGCGCCGGCCTCGAAGGTCTCCTCGACCTCGCCGGATTCCGTGGTGTTCTCAGTCATCTGTGAGTCCTCAGTCACTGGGAGATCTGCGAGATCTCGAACGGGGTGGCCTGCTGGGCCAGGTGCGGGTGGTCGGGGCCTGAGTAGACCTTGAGCTTCTTCAGCATCTGGCGACCGAGCTTGTTCTTCGGGAGCATGCCCCACACGGCGTTCTCGATGGCCTTGCGGGCGTCCTTCTCGAGGAGCTCACCGAAGGGGGTGGCCGACAGGCCGCCCGGGTAGCCGGAGTGGCGGTAGGCCATCTTGGTGGTCTTCTTCGTCCCCGACAGCGACACCTTGGACGCGTTGACGATGATCACGAAGTCGCCCATGTCCATGTGCGGAGCGAAGGTCGGCTTGTGCTTGCCACGGATGAGGTTGGCGGCCTGGACGGCGAGGCGTCCGAGGACCACGTCGGTGGCGTCGATGACGAGCCACTCACGCTGGATGTCAGCGGGCTTGGGGCTGTACGTGCGCACGGCGTTGTTCCCGTTCTGGTTCGTGGGATCCGGCTCCCGGACGGGAGACGGTGGTGGTGCTACGACTTCTGACGAACACGGCCCGGTTCGCTCCCCCGCTCCGTGGAGACGGGGGATGACGTCCGGATCTGCACCCGCAACCGAGGTTGAGGACGCGGCAGGAGTCGCGACCAGCAAGAGTACGGCGCTCCGGTCGGGACGGTCAAAACGACGTGACGGGCGGGCGACGGACGGGAGACGAGCCACAATGGTCGCGTGCGCAACGGCGGTGTGTCCTTCTGGTGGCAGCAGGTCGGCCTTCCCCCGGCCACCGACCGGCTCGACGGTGACGTCGCCTGCGACGTCGCGATCGTCGGAGGCGGCCTCACCGGGCTCTGGACCGCGCACTACCTGCACGAGGCCGACCCCACCCTGGACATCCGCGTCCTCGAGGCGGAGTTCGCCGGCTTCGGGGCGTCGGGCCGCAACGGCGGGTGGCTGTCCAGCGAGCTCGCGGGCAGCGCGTCGACGTACGCCGAGGTGGCGGGTGCCGACGGCGTCGAGCGGCTGCGGGCGGCGCTGCGCGGCACCGTCGACGAGGTCATCGGCGTCGCCGCCCGCGAGGGCATCGACGCCGACATCGTGCGCAGCGGCGTGCTGACGGTGGCCCGCTCGCAGGCGCAGGCCCAGCGACTCGACGGCGAGCTCACCGCGGCGCAGGTCGCCGACCGGATCCGGGTGGCCGGCGCCGTGTCCGGGCACTTCGACCCCGACTGCGCCCGCGTCCACCCGGCCCGGCTGGTGGCCGGCGTGGCGCGGGTGGTGCGGGAGCGCGGCGTCCGGATCCACGAGGGGACGCGCGCGGTGGCGATCGAGCCGGGCCGTCGTCCGCACGGAGCGCGGGACCGTCCGCGCGCCGGTCGTGCTCCGCTGCCTGGAGGGCTTCACGGCCGGGCTGGCGGGGCACCGCCGCGACTGGCTGCCGATGAACTCCGCGATCGTGGTGACCGAGCCGTTGACCGCCGCCCAGTGGGCCGACATCGGCTGGAGCGGCGAGGAGCTGCTCGGCGACGAGGCACACGCCTACTGCTACGCCCAGCGCACCGCGGACGGCCGGATCGCGATGGGCGGGCGCGGGGTGCCGTACCGGTTCGGGTCCCGCACCGACGTCGACGGCCGCACCCAGGAGGCGACCGTCGAGTCGCTCCGCTCGACGTTGACGACGCTGTTCCCGTCGCTCGCCGGCGTCGGCCTCGACCACGCGTGGTGCGGCGTCCTCGGGGTGCCCCGCGACTGGAGCGCGAGCGTGTCCTTCGACCCGGCGACCGGGCTCGGCCACGCCGGCGGCTACGTCGGCTCGGGGCTCACCGCCACCAACCTGGCCGGCCGCACGCTGCGCGACCTGGTGCTCGGCCGGGACTCCGACCTGGTGCGGCTGCCGTGGACCAACCACCGCGTGCGGAGGTGGGAGCCGGAGCCGCTGCGGTGGACCGGTGTGCACGCCCTCTACCGGCTCTACCGCACCGCCGACCGGCGCGAGGACGCCGGGCTCGGTCGCACCAGCCGCATCGCGCTGCTGGCCAACCGGGTCGCCGGGCGCTGAACCGGGTGGTGGACACCTGATTCGCGGTGGCCTCGGGGGCCGGACTAAGTTGGTCGGACACCGAAGACGTACTCAGACGCATGAACAGGAGCCGACGTGACCGACGTTGCGGCCAAGGATTCCCTGACTGTCACCGACAACCGGACCGGTCAGCAGTACGACATCGCGATCAACGACAACACGATCGCGGCCAAGGACCTGGGACAGATTCGACTCACCGAGGACGAGCCCGGCCTTGCCACCTACGACCCCGGATTCGTCAACACCGCCTCGTGCCGTTCGGCGGTGACCTTCATCGACGGCGACAAGGGCATCCTCGAATACCGCGGCTACCCGATCGAGCAGCTGGCGGAGAAGTCCAACTTCCTCGAGGTGGCCTACCTCCTCGTCCACGGCGCCCTGCCGTCGAAGGAGGAGTACGACGCCTGGGTGCACGAGATCACCTACCACACGTTCGTCCACGAGAACGTGAAGACCTTCATGCAGGGCTTCCGCTACGACGCCCACCCGATGGGCATGCTGATGGCTTCCGTCGGCGCGCTGTCGACGTTCTACCCGGATGCGCGCAACATCAGCGACGCGGACAACCGCCACATGCAGATCGTCCGGATGATCGCGAAGATGCCGACCCTCGGCGCCTGGTCGTTCCGCCACGCGCAGGGCAAGCCCTACGTCTATCCCGACAACGACCTCGGCTACACCGCCAACTTCCTCTCGATGCTCTTCAAGATGAGCGAGTCGAAGTTCGAGGCGGACCCGCGCCTGGTCAAGGCCCTCGACGTGCTGTTCATCCTGCACGCCGACCACGAGCAGAACTGCTCGACCAACGCGGTCCGCTCCGTCGGCTCCTCGCAGGTCGACCCCTACTCGGCCGTCGCGGCCGGCGTCGGCGCGCTCTACGGCCCGCTGCACGGCGGCGCCAACGAGGCGGTCCTGCGGATGCTGCGACGCATCGGGTCGAAGGAGAACATCCCGGCCTTCATCGAGGGCGTCAAGAACGGCAACGAGAAGCTCATGGGCTTCGGCCACCGGGTCTACAAGAACTTCGACCCGCGCGCCACGATCATCAAGAAGGCCTGCGACGACGTCTTCGAGGTCACCGGGGTCAACCCGCTCCTCGAGATCGCCAAGGAGCTGGAGAAGATCGCGCTCGAGGACGAGTACTTCGTCAAGCGCAAGCTCTACCCCAACGTGGACTTCTACTCCGGCCTCATCTACGAGGCCTTCCAGTTCCCGCCGGAGATGTTCACCGTGCTGTTCGCCATCGGCCGTACGCCGGGCTGGCTGGCGCAGTGGGCCGAGCTGGTGCAGGACAAGGACCAGAAGATCGCCCGTCCCAAGCAGATCTACACCGGCGACCGCCAGCTCACCTTCACCGCTGCTTCCGAGCGGTGGGCATAGAGCCACAGCCTCACTGATCCACGACGAACGCCCCCGGTCACCGACCGGGGGCGTTCGTCGTCGTTGGACGCCCTGAGCGCAAGTCTGCGGACCTTCCCAGCGATCTCTCAGGGCCTCCACAGGGTCGCGGAGGACGCTCGATGACATGAGCGACGGACACACACCCCAGCCAGGCGCCGGACAGCCGGCCGAGCAGAACCCCTACCAGGACACCTCTCCCCTGCCCTCCCCCTGGGCCACCGGGGCAGCGACGCAGACCCGTCCGCAGCCCCAGCCGCCGAAGCGCCGGCGCGCGGGCCTGGCCGCGGCCGTCGTCGCCACCTCCCTGCTCGTGGGCGGCGGCGCCGGCATCGGCGGCGCGGCCTTCTGGGACGCGACCCACGACGACCCGGCCGCCTCGTCGCAGGCCGATCCCGTGTCCACCTCCACGGTGTCGCAGACGCAGACCCCGGCGGCCGACGGCTCGGTCGAGTCGGTGGCCCAGAAGGTGCTGCCGAGCGTGGTGAAGATCGACGTCACCACCGCGCAGGGAGGCGCCTCGGGGTCGGGGATCATCCTCACCGCCGACGGCACCATCCTCACCAACAACCACGTGGTCGAGGACGCCGAGCCCGGCAGCCTGAAGGTCTCCTTCGCCGACGGCACCACCGCGGAGGCCGAGGTCCTCGGCACCGACCCGCTCACCGACACCGCGGTGATCAAGGCGGCGGACGTGTCCGACCTGACGCCCGCCACGATCGGCAAGTCCGCCAACCTCGGCGTCGGCGAGGGCGTCGTCGCGATCGGCTCGCCCTTCGGGCTGGACGCCACCGTGACCAGCGGCATCGTCAGCGCGCTCGACCGCCCGGTCAACGTCGGCTCCGACGACCAGGGCAACTCCACGACCTACCCCGCGATCCAGACCGACGCGGCGATCAACCCCGGCAACTCCGGCGGACCGCTGGTCGACATGACGGGCGCCGTCGTCGGCATCAACTCCTCCATCCGGACCGCGGCGTCGCAGTCGGCGTACGGGCAGCAGGAGCAGAGCGGCTCGATCGGTCTCGGCTTCGCGATCCCGATCGACGAGGTCATGCCGATCGTGGACCAGATGGCCCAGGGCGAGACCCCGACCCACGCCCGCCTCGGCATCCGGATCTCCGACGACGAGGCCGGCGCCAAGATCGAGCAGGTCACCAGCGGGTCCACGGCTGCCGACGCCGGCATCCAGAGCGGTGACGTGATCACCTCGATCGACGGCCAGAAGATCACCGGCGCCGACTCGCTGGTCGCGACCATCCGGTCCTACCGCCCCGGCGACCAGGTCGCCGTCACGTGGACGCGTGGCGGGCAGTCGCAGGACGCCTCCGTCACGCTGGACAGCGACGCCACCAGCAGCTGATCTCCGACACCCCGTCGCCCTGGATCAGGCCGGCCGCGCCATGATGGTGCGGCCGGCCTGACCCGTTCCGGGGCGTGCCCACCGGACGTGCCCACCAGAGGAGTCACATGCAGCTCGACCTCAGTCCCACCGACGCCGAGTTCCGCGACCGCATGCGCGAGCAGTTCGAGACGTTGGTCTCCCAGGAGATCCGGGACACCGTGCTCGAGGGTCGCCACCTGACCCGCGACCAGATCGTCGAGAGCCAGCAGGCGCTCAACGCCGCGGGGCTCGCCGTGCCGCACTGGCCGACCGAGTGGGGCGGCCAGGACTGGACCGACCTCCAGCGCCACCTCTGGCACGAGGAGATGCAGCGCGCCGGCGTGCCGATCCCGCTGGCGTTCAACGCCTCGATGATCGGGCCGGTGATCGCGCACTTCGGCACCGAGGAGCAGAAGAGGCGCTTCCTGCCCGACACCGCCAGCCTCGACATCTGGTGGTCGCAGGGCTTCTCCGAGCCCGACGCGGGCTCCGACCTCGCCAGCCTCCGCACGTCGGCCGTGCGCGACGGCGACGACTGGGTGGTCAACGGGCAGAAGACCTGGACCACGCTCGGCCAGTTCGGCGACTGGATCTTCACCCTGGTCCGGACCGACACCGAGGTGAAGAAGCAGGCCGGCATCTCGATGCTGCTCATCGACATGACCAGTCCCGGGGTGGAGGTCCGTCCGATCGAGCTGATCGACGGCGGGCACGAGGTCAACGAGGTCTGGTTCTCCGACGTGCGTGTCCCCGGCGACCTGCTCGTCGGCGAGCTCAACGGCGGCTGGACCATCGCGAAGTTCCTGCTCGGCAACGAGCGTGTGGGCGTCGCGCCCGTGGGAGCCACGAAGCGTGCGCTCGCGACGCTGAAGGCGACGGCCTCGGACCAGCTGGAGGACCCGGTGGTCCGCGCCCGGGTCGCCGAGCTGGAGAACGACCTGCTCGCCCTCGAGCTGACCGCGCTCCGGGTGGTGGCGCACTCCTCCGGCGGCGAGCCGCACCCCGCCTCGTCCGTGCTCAAGCTCAAGGGCACCGAGCTCCAGCAGGCCGTCAGCGAGCTCGCGCTCGACCTCGCCGGACCCGCCTCGCTCGCGTCGCGCGCCGACGATGACGACTCACCGCAGGAGGGCTGGGCGCGTCGCGCGACGCCGACCTACCTCAACCTCCGCAAGGCATCGATCTACGGCGGGTCCAACGAGATCCAGCGCCAGATCATCAGCCGCACGATCCTGGGACTCTGAGCCCGACGACAGGAGCACGACATGGACTTCACCTACGACGACGAGCAGCAGGCGCTGCGCGAGGCCGTCCGCGGATTGCTCGCGGCGACCTACGCCGACCACGAGACGCGGCGCCGCACGGTGGCCGAGGAGCCGGGATTCGACCGCGCCCTCTGGGGCCGGCTGGCCGAGATGGGCATCCTCGGGCTGCCGTTCAGCGAGGAGGACGGCGGCGTCGGCGCCGGACCCGTCGAGATCGGCATCGTGTGCCAGGAGCTGGGGCGGGTGCTCGCACCGGAGCCCTACCTCGCCAGCGTGGTGCACGCCGGCGGACTGGTCGCTGCCCTCGGGTCGACCGAGCAGAAGGCCGACCTGCTGGGTCGGCTGAGCGCCGGCGAGATCGTGCTGGCCGCAGCCGACACCTCGCCCGGACGACGGTGGGCCTCCCGGGCGGACGGCGTGGAGGCCAGGCTCGACGGCGACGCCTGGACCCTGTCCGGCGTGGCCGACCCTGTGGTCGGTGGCGAGTCCGCCGACTTCCTCGTCGTCACCGCCGTCCTGCCCGACGACGGCGGGACCGGCGTGTTCGTCGTGGCGGCGGACGAGGTCGAGCGCACCGGCTACGCCACGGCCGACCTGACCCGTGCGGCCAGCGTCCGCTTCGTCGGCAGCGCCGCCACGCCACTGGGCGAGCCCGGCCGCGACCTCGCCTCGAGCATCGGCACCATCAGCGACCTGACCCGGATCATGGGCGCCAACCAGGCGCTCGGGGTGATGCAGAGCCAGGTCCGCGCGACGACCGACTACCTCAAGAGCCGCAAGCAGTTCGGCGTCACGCTCAACACGTTCCAGGCGCTCAACTTCCGCGCCGCCGACATGTACGTCTCCCTCGAGCTCGCCCACAGCATGGTCGACTGGGCGACGATGACGATCTCGGGCGGCGACCCCGACGCGGTGGCCGACGCGGCCGACCGGGTCGGGCTGCAGATCAGCCGGGCCGGGCGTCACATCGGGCAGGAGGCGATCCAGCTGCACGGCGGCATCGGCATGACCGCCGAGTACGCCGTGGGCGTCGGGACCGCGCACCTGGCGGTGCTCGACCAGTGGCTCGGCAACGGTCCGCACCACCTCCACCGGCTCGCCGAGCGCGTCACCGACCACGAGCTGGTCGAGGCGCTGACGTGAGGATCCTCTGATGGACCTCTCGCTCAGCGAGGAGCAGCAGGCCTTCCGTGACCTCGCCCGCGACTTCCTCGAGCGGGAGGCCGTCCCGCACCGGATGCAGTGGGACCACGACGAGTCGGTCGACCTCGCGATCGTGCCCAAGATGGCCGAGCTCGGTTTCTTCGGGCTCACCATCCCCGAGGAGTACGGCGGCGTCGGCGGCGACTACCTCACCTACTCCCTGGCGATGGAGGAGCTCGGCCGCGCCGACTCCGCGCTGCGCGGCATCGTCTCGGTCAGCAGCGGACTGGTCGGCAAGTCGATCCTGTTCCACGGCTCGGAGGAGCAGAAGCAGGAGTGGCTGCCCCAGCTGGCTGCGGCGACCAAGCTGGGCTGCTTCGGGCTGACCGAGCCCGGCACCGGCTCCGACGCCGGCAACCTCACCTCCCGCGCGGTGGCCGACGGCTCCGACTGGGTGATCAACGGCCAGAAGCTCTTCATCACCAACGGCACCTGGGCCGACGTGGCCCTCGTCTTCGCCCGCACGAGTGACGACGGGCCCCGCGGCGTGACCGCCTTCCTCGTCCCGACGGACGCCACCGGGTTCGAGGCCCGCGAGATCACGCACAAGCTCGGGCTGCGCGGCCAGGCGACCGCCGAGCTCTTCCTCAACGACGTACGCGTCCCCGACTCGGCGCGGCTCGGCGAGATCGGCCAGGGCTTCAAGATCGCGATGGGCACCCTCGACAAGGGCCGGCTCGCGGTGGCATCGGGCTGCGTCGGCATCGTCCAGGGCTGCCTGGAGGCGTCGGTGGCCTACGCCACCCAGCGCACGCAGTTCGGCAAGCCGATCGCGTCCTTCCAGCTGGTGCAGGACCTCATCGCCGACATCTCCCTCGACGCCGACGCGGCCCGCCTGCTGGCCTGGCGCTGCGCCGACCTGATCGACCGTGGCGAGCCCTTCGGCACCGCCGCGTCCAAGGCCAAGCTGTTCGCCTCCGAGGCCGCCGTGCGCGCCGCCAACAACGCGATCCAGGTCCACGGTGGTGCCGGCTACGTCGACGACTTCCCTGTCGCGAAGTACCTCCGTGACGCCCGGGTGATGACCCTCTACGAAGGCACGTCGCAGATCCAGAAGCTGCTCATCGGGCGGGCCGAGACGGGGATCAGCGCGTTCGGGTGACTGACCGCGCCTGCGCGCCGGGCGCGGCGGCCTCGCGGTGCGTCAGGGACCCGCCTCGATGACCCGTCGGACCTCGGCGAGCTCCAGGTCGTAGGGCCCCAGGCGGGTCAGCACCCACGAGGCACCGCGGTCCAGCCAGGGTGCGACTTCCTGGTCGGTCCGGAGGTCGACGACGACCTGGAAGTCGGGCGACGGGTCGTGCGCACCGAGCGCGCCGGTCACGGTCTCGAGGTCGTCCGGCCCGTCGAGGCCGATCACGAAGAAGCCGTCGTGCCGCGCGGCCCGCCGCAGCGGCGCCCTGTTGGGGAACCGACCCCCGATCCAGATCGGTACGGCGGGAGCCGGGAGGAACTGCGCCCCACGAGCGGCGTAGTGGTCTCCCTCGTGCTCCACCCGCTCTCCGGCGAGCAGGGCCGTCAGCACGTCGAGCCCCTCGTCGAGCATCTGGCCACGCACCTTCGGGTCGGGTTCGTCGCCGTAGGCGCTGAACTCCCCCACCCAGTCGTCACCGAGCCCGAGGCCGAGCACGAAGCGGCCACCCGAGAGGACCGCCAGGCTCGCTGCCTGACGCGCCAGCACCTGCGGCCGGCGCCGGGCCAGCGGGGTCACCATCGGCCCGAACAGCAGCCGCTCGGTCCGCACCGCGACGGCCGCGCAGCAGATCCACGGGTCCGCGATCGCGGTGACCCGCTCGCCGTACTGCAGGTGGTCCCAGACGAAGAAGCCGTCCCATCCGGCCTCCTCCGCAGCTGCGGCAAGGTCACCGACCACGCGTGGGTCGGCCAGGGCATCGAACGGAGCGACGAAGAGTCCTCGACGGGTGGTCATGTGCCGATCATGCCGAGTGGTCGGGGGCGTGGCTCCGGCAGGGAGACCCTGGCGTTGTGCGGCCGACGTACTGTCCACCAGCATGACCCCGGTCCGACGGTGGTGCCTGGTCGCGCTGGCCGCGGCCTCGCTGGTGGCTGCCCCCATCGCGGTCCGCTCGCTGCCCGCCGGGAGCGCCGACGTCAGCGAGGAGACCGTGCTCGCCCAGGCGCGCAGTGCCGTCGACGGCTCGTGGTCGGGCTCGGTCGAGCTCGAGGGCACCCTGCAGCTCCCGGACGCCGACGAGTTCAGCGGCATCGCCGGCCTCCTCGGCGACACCACGAGGTTGCGGGTGTGGTGGCAGGACGCAGACCGCTGGCGCGTCGACCGGCTGCTCGTCAGCGGCGAGACGGACCTCGTCCACGACGGCGCCACCACGGTGGAGTGGTCCTACGAGCGCGACCGGGCCACGATCAGCCGCGATCCGGACATCCGGCTCCCCCGCGCCAGCGACCTGCTGCCCCCGGTGCTGGCGGAGCGGCTCCTGCGCGGGGTCTCGGACACCGACACCACCCCGCTCGCCGCCCGCCGCCTGGCCGGCCGGAGCGCCGCAGGGCTCCGGGTCCGACCCTCGTCCGAGATCTCCAGCATCGATCACGTGGACCTCTGGACGGACGTCGCGAGCGGTGTCCCGCTGCTCGTCGAGGTCTACGCCGCGGGCTCCTCCGCGCCCGACTTCACCACCCGCTTCACCGACTACTCCCCCGAGCCGCCCGCTCGCGAGACGCTCGACTTCGCGGCGCCGGCGAGCGCCGAGGTGAGGTACGACGACGTGCTGGACATCGCCGACGCGGCCAACCAGTACGCCCCCGTCCGCCCACCCGCGTCCGTCGCCGGGCTGGCGCAGACCGACGCCTCCGACGGTGCGGTCGGCGTCTACGGAGAGGGCACGACCCAGCTGATCGCGATCCCCTTGCGCGACCGCGAGGCCGACGCCTTCCGCGACCAGCTGGCTCTCACGCCCGGCGTCCAGCAGGACCGGCGCCGGACCCTGGTCACCCGGGGACCACTCGGCGTCCTGCTCACCGGGGCCGCAGGCGACGGCGGCTGGCTGCTCGCCGGCACCCTCACCGCGGACGGCCTGGAGCGGGCCGCGGACGACGTGCTGTCGGGATTCGTGTTCCTGGACGGTGACCAGTGAGCAGCGGACCCGGCGTGATCCGCACGCACGGGCTGACCAAGCGCTTCGGACGCGTCACGGCCGTGGACGGCGTCGACCTCGACGTGCGCGAGGGTGACGTCTACGGCTTCCTCGGCGCCAACGGCTCGGGAAAGACGACCACCGTGAGGATGCTGCTCGGCCTGGTCCTGGCCACCGACGGCCGGATCGAGGTGCTCGACTCGCCCATGCCCGCGTCCGGGAGCGAGGTCCTGCCGCGCGTCGGCGCCCTGGTGGAGGGCCCGGCGTTCTACCCCCACCTGTCCGGACGCGCCAACCTCGCGCTGCTCGACGCCTCCGGGCCGGGCGGCGGGCGTCGCACGCGGACCCGGCGGATCGACGGGGCGCTCGAACGGGTCGGGCTCGCCAGCGTCGACAGCCGGGCCGTGCGGGCGTACTCGCTCGGGATGCGCCAGCGACTCGGCCTCGCCGGCGCCATCCTCCGGCAGCCGAGCCTGCTGGTCCTCGACGAGCCCACCAACGGTCTCGATCCCCAGGGCATCAACGAGATCAGGACCCTGCTGCTCGAGCTCAACCGGGAAGGCACGACGGTGTTCCTCTCCAGCCACCTGCTCGGCGAGATCGAGCAGATGTGCACCCGGGTGGGAGTCCTGGACGGAGGTCGGCTGGTGCTGCAGGACGAGCTGGACGCGCTTCGCGGCCCCACCGGCCGCACCGAGGTGCACACGCCGGACGTGGATCGGGCGCGGCAGCTCCTCGACGGGACCGTCGAGGAGCACGGCGACGGACGGCTGCTCGTCCGCACCGACGACGTGGCCGGGCTCAACGCGCGGCTGGTCGGCGACGGGGTGCGGGTGACCCTGCTGGCACCGGAGCACCGCAGCCTCGAGGACGTGGTGCTGGCGGCCACGACCTCCGGCACCGACCGGTTCGGCCGGGACGGGGGGACGCCGTGATCCGCACCGAGCTGTCGAAGCTGTTCCGCAACCGACGCACGTGGGCGACGATCGCCCTCATCGACGCGCTGCCGACGCTGGTGGCCGTCCTCCTCGCGCTCACCGACCTCGGCCCGCGGCCGGGGACGGGACCGGCGTTCCTGTCGGCGGTGCTCACCGACGGCACCCTGTTCCCCCTCGCGGCGCTGGCCCTGGTCCTGCCCCTGTTCCTGCCCATCGCGGTGGCGGTCACGGCCGGTGAGGCGATCGCCGGGGAGGCCCAGCAGGGCACCCTGCGCTACCTGCTGATCCGGCCGGTCGGACGCACGCGCCTGCTGGTCGCCAAGCTGGTGTCGGTCATGGTGTTCGTGGTGGTGACCGTCCTCGTCGTGGCCGTCACCGCCTACGTCGTCGGCGTCCTCCTGCTGGGCGACCAGACCGTGACGATCACCGGTCCGACCACGAGCGTGTCCGGCACGCCGATGTCGACCCCCGAGCTCGTCGGACGCACGGCCCTCGCCTTCGGCTACGCGATGCTCTGCATGCTCGGCGTGGCCGCGATCGCGCTGTTCTTCTCGACGGTCGCCAAGTCACCGCTGGGGGCCGCCCTCGGCGCGATGATGGTGCTGGTCGCCTCCACCCTCCTGCTGCCGCTGGACGCCGCCCAGGCGCTGCACCCCTACCTGCTGACGCGGCACTGGCTCGCGTTCGTCGACCTGTTCCGCGACCCCATCCTCTGGACCGACGTGGTGCGCGGCGTGCTGGTCCAGGGGGCCTACGTCGTGGTGTTCCTGGGCGCGGGCTGGGCCAACTTCATGACCAAGGACATCACCGACTGACGTACGGCTCAGGTCGAGCACACCGACGCATCGGGCTCGACGGGCTCCGCCGTGCCGAGGGCGGTCTCGACCATCGCGATCACCTCGGGCGTACGAGGCACGTCCTTGTGCGCGACCACCAGGCCCGGGCAGACGCTCTGCACGGAATAGCTCAGCGCGCCCTCCAGGACGCCGGAGTCCGGGGGCACGACGGTCTGGTCGTCCTCGGTCCACAACCCGACCCACACCGGGCCGGCAGGTGTCTCGTCGCCGGCGTTCGAGCCCCCGCAGCAGGTCGGAGTCCGGGTCGAGCTGCTCGCACGCCGTGGGACACGTCTTCGAGCCGAGGGAGCCGGCCAGCGCCGCGAGGTCGGTGCCGTGCTGGGGCGAGGAGAGGGTGACGGCTCGACGGACCGTGTCCCCGCCGCCGAGGTCGGCGACGTAGAGCCGCAGCACCACACCACCGGCGGAGTAGCCCACGATGTCGACCGAGGGCGCGCCGGTGTCCTCGAGCGCCGCGTCGACCGCCCGGGCGAGCTCGTCGGCCCGCGCGCGCAGGTCGCCGGTGCCCGAGCCGCCCGCCTCGACGATGCGGACGTCGCGCCCCTCCGCCTCCAGCGCGTCCCCCAGCACCTCCAGCGCCGACGTCGAGCCCCCGTAGCCCGGGACCAGCAGCACCGGTCCGCTCGTGTCCTGGGCCACCGGTCGTACGGCCGGGTCCCGCCGCAGCAGGCTCACACCGATCACGGTCGCGGTGGCGACGAGGACCAGCACGACGACCCCCACGGCGAAACGCCGACGGGCCGGGGACAGGGAGCTGAGCACGGGTCCAGTGTGCCCCGGTGTCCGTCAGCCGAGCTCGTCCGGGAAGCTCCCGGGCGCCTCAGCGCGCGCGGGTCACCCGTCCCTCGTCCCAGACCGGACCCTCGGACTCGTAGACCTCACCGTCGGCGCCGTAGACCAGGTAGCGGTCGAAGCCGCGGGCGAACCACCGGTCGTGGGTCACCGCCAGCACGGTGCCCTCGAAGGCCTCCAGCCCGGCCTCCAGGGCCTCGGCCGACTGCACGTCGAGGTTGTCGGTGGGCTCGTCGAGCAGCAGCAGGGTCGCCCCGGACAGCTCGAGCATCAGGATCTGGAAGCGGGCCTGCTGTCCGCCGCTGAGCGACTCGAACTTCTGCTCGCCGGCGTGCGCGAGCTCGTAGCGGTCGAGCACCCGGCTCGCGGCCTCGCGGCCCATCCCGGCGCGCCCGTCGGGGGTCCCGTCGCCGCGGTGCAGGATCTCCAGGAGCGTCCGGCCGAGCAGCTCGGGGTGCTCGTGGGTCTGCACGAACCAGCCGGGCCGCACCCGCGCACCGAGCTTGGCGTTGCCGGTGTGCGCGACCGGCGCCGGGGGTACGCCGACGGGCCGGTGCTCGATGTCGGGGTCGCTGCCACCGGCAGCGAGGAGCCGCAGGAAGTGGGACTTGCCCGACCCGTTGGAGCCGAGCACGGCCACCCGCTCGCCGTACCAGACCTCGAGGTCGAAGGGCCGCATCAGGTTGGTCAGCTCGAGGTCGGTGCAGACCACGGCGCGCTTGCCGGTGCGACCGCCCGTGAGGCGCATCGTCACCGCCTGCTCGCGCGGCTGCTCCATCGGCGGGCCGGCCTCCTCGAACTTCTTCAGCCGGGTCTGGGCCGCGCGGTACTGCGAGGACATGCCGTCGTTGTACTCGGACTTGATCTTCAGCCGCAGCACGAGCGCCTTGATCTTGGCGTGCTCCTCGTCCCAGCGACGCCGCATCTCCTCGAAGCGCTCGAAGCGGTCGCTGCGCGCCTCGTGATAGCTGGCGAAGCCGCCCGGGTGGGTCCACACGAGGTTGCCGTCGCTGCCGAGCTCGACGGTCACGATGCGGGTCGCGGTGTTGTTGAGCAGCTCGCGGTCGTGGCTGATGAACAGGATCGTCTTCGCCGACTCGCGGATCCGCTGCTCGAGCCAGATCTTGCCGGGCACGTCGAGGTAGTTGTCGGGCTCGTCGAGCAGCAGCACCTGGTCGGGCCCGCGCAGCAGGTACTCCAGCACCAGTCGCTTCTGCTCGCCCCCCGACAGCGTGCTCAGCAGGCGGTGGCGGGCGCGGTCGAAGGGCAGCCCCATCGACGAGGTGGTGCAGACGTCCCAGGTGACCTCGACGTCGTAGCCGCCGGCGTCGGAGTAGTCGGACAGCGCCGTGGCGTAGGACATCTGGGTGGCCTCGTCGTCGCTGTCCATGAGGGCGAGCTCGGCGGCGTCGACGGCCGCAGAGGCATCACGTACGCGCTGGGGAGCGACCGACAGCAGCAGGTCGGCGACGGTCTCGTCGCCACCCCCGTGGCCGACGAACTGCCGCATCACGCCGAGCCCGCCGGAGCGGGTGACGACGCCGGCGTGCGGGGTCAGGTCACCGGTGACGATGCGCAGCAGGGTCGTCTTCCCGGCCCCGTTGGCGCCGACGAGGGCGACCTTCTGGCCGTCGCCGACCCGGAAGCTGACGTCGTCGAGCAGCACCCGCCCGTCCGGCAGCTCGTAACGCACTCCAGCGACATCCACGTGACCCACGAGGACGATTGTCCACTGTCGGCACAGCGACGTCTCTCCGATATCCGGCGCCGCTCGCTGGTCGAGTGCCTGCGAGGGACGAGCGGGCGTGTCGAGACCCCCTCCCTCATGGTCTAGACCACAGCTAGGGTGAAGGTCATGGCCTCGACGACCTCCGAAGAACAGACCTCGTCCAGCGTCCCCAAGTGGCGGATCATCGGCCCCGGCCTCGTCGTCGCGGCGACCGGTGTCGGTGCAGCCGACCTCGTCGCGACCCTGATCGCCGGGCAGAAGTTCGGCTACACGCTGCTGTGGTGCGTGGTCGTCGGCTGCGTGATGAAGATCGTGCTCGTCGAGGGTGCGGGCCGCTACTCGCTCTCGACCGGGAAGACGATCTTCGAGGGCTGGCGCTCGCTCGGTGTGTGGACGACCTGGTACTTCGCGCCCTACATCGTGATCTGGGGATTCGTCTACGGAGCAGCCGCGATGGCCGGCACCGGCCTCGCCCTGTCCGGACTCACCGGCGCCCTCTCCACGACCTGGTGGGGCATCCTGTCGGGCCTGATCGGCCTGGCGCTGGTGTGGTCGGGTCGCTACAGCGTCTTCGAGAAGGTGCTGGCCGGACTGGTCGGGCCTGATGTTCGTGACCATGGTCGGAGCGGCCCTGCTGACGCTGCCCAACATCCCGGAGCTGCTCACCGGGCTCGCCCCGCGGATCCCCGAGGACGGGCTCGTCAACACCCTCGCCCTGGCCGGTGGCGTGGGCGGCACGATCACGCTGGCCGCCTACGGCTACTGGCTGCGCGAGAAGGGCTGGGACACCCCGCGCTACATGCGGGTCATGCGCATCGACAACAGCGTCGCCTACGTCGTCACCGGACTCTTCGTCCTCGCCACGCTCATCGTGGGCGCCGAGCTGCTCTACTCCACGAGCGTCGCCATCGAGACCGGTGACGCCGGGCTCCTCGACCTCGGCGTGGTGCTGCAGGACCGCTACGGCCAGTGGGCGGGCAAGGTGTTCCTGGTCGGCTTCTGGGCCGCCGCGATGTCGTCGCTCGTCGGCGTCTGGAACGGCGTGAGCCTGATGTTCGCCGACTTCATGACCAACGTCCGCGGTGGCACCAGCACCGACGCCGACGCCCGCTCGGGCGGCAAGTGGTACCGGCTCTACATCCTCTGGCTGACCTTCCCGCCGATGGCCATGCTGTTCCTCGGCAAGCCGGTCTGGCTGATCCTCGCCTACGGCGTGCTCGGCGCGTTCTTCATGCCGTTCCTGGCCGTCACGCTGCTCTGGCTGCTCAACACCGACCGCACCCCCGAGGAGTGGCGCAACAAGATCCACTCCAACGTGCTGATGGTGATCATCGCGCTCGCCTTCGTCGCGCTGTGCGTCAACGAGGTGCGCAAGGCGATCGACGGGGCCTGAGCGGCGCGTGGAGACGGGGGTCAGCCGGTCTCGTCAGCCGCCCCGGTCGTACGGGCGGGAAGCTCGCGGATCGCGGGGATCAGGGCGAGCCCGTTCACCACGACCGAGAACACCAGCAGGCCTGCTGCCGACCTCGGGTGTCCGCTCGCCCACAGTCCGACACTGGCCAGGCCGAAGACGAGGACCTGGACCGCCGGTCGCACGACCGGTCCGCCGACAGGCGCCTGCGGCGAGGCGAAGGTGGCCCAGGCCATGATGCCGAGCGCAGGTGCCAGCCACACCAGCAGCCACGGCACCGACGTGGACCAACCCCACACGCCCAGGGCAGTCACGGCGAGCAGCTCGTCCACGAAGGCCAGCGCCAGGACGGTCCACCCGAGTCGGGCCATCGGCGGAGCTCCTCTCGTCAGGATCGCCGCCCACCGGCGGCGACCTCGTCCTCGTCTCCATCCTCATCCTCGCCCAGGGTGTCGCCGTCTGGTCGCGGCCTCAGAGCCGTTCGGCGACCCGCCGCGCCGCGACCCCGAGGACCTCCCACGTCGAGGAGAACGGCGGCGCGTAGGCCAGGTCCATCCAGGCCAGGTCGTCGACGGTGCCGCCGGCCCAGAGCACCGCGGCCGCGGTGTCGATCCGCTTGCCCGCGCCCCGCCCACCCACGACCTGCACGCCGAGCAGGCGACGGGTCGTGCGGTCGGCCATCACCCACAGGGCGATCGGCTCGGCCTCGGGCATGTAGCCGGTGGTGGTCGTGCCCTCGGTGACGAGTGCGACCGGGTCGTGACCGGCCGCTTCCGCGTCCGCGCGCGACAGGCCGGTGCGAGCGATCTCCACGTAGACGTCGCCGTGCGCGAAGCGGGTGATCGCAGTGTCGACCATGCCGTCGAAGGCGAGCCCGCCCCCGGCCAAGGAGTCGCCCAGCGCGCGCCCGTGCTTGGTGGCGTAGGTCCCGAGCGGGCGGAACACCCACTCGTCGTCGATCCTGCGCCGCACCTCGCAGCAGTCGCCGGCGGCCCAGACGTGGTCGGCGACCCGGCCGTGCCGATCGGGGCGCAGGGCACCGTTGTCGGCCATCTCCAGGCCCGAGCCGGCCAGGAAGCCGGTGGCCGGACGGACGCCGATCGCGACCACGACGAGGTCGGCCTCCCGGCTGCCGCCGTCCCAGTGCACGCCGGTCACCCGGTCGTCGTCGACGTCGAGCCCGGTCACCTCGGCACCGAGCACCACCTCGGCCCCGGCCTCGGTGAGGGCTGCGTTGACCCGCTCGGCCATCTCCTCCTCGAGCATCGACATGCCTCTGCCGCGGGTCAGGACGGTGACCCGGAAGCCGTGGCGCAGGGCCGCCTCGGCGACCTCCACGCCGACGTAGCCCCCGCCGACCACCACCATCCGGGCGCCGTCGGCGGCCGCGGCGAACCGCTCGATCCACGCGGCCCCGTCGTCGAGCGTCTTGACCGCGCCGACACCGTCGTACGCCGTGCCGTCGGGGCGCAGCGCCCAGTCGGGCACGACCGCAGGGGCGCCCGTGGCGACCACCAGCTCGTCGTAGTCCACGCTCTCGCCGGCCGCGGTCGTCAGCGTCTGCGCCCCGAGGTCGGCCGCGACCACCTCGGTGCCCATCCGGAGGTCGATGCCGCTGGCCCGGTGCTCGTCGGCCGTGCGGGCCACGAGGTCGTCGCCGCTGGCCACGTCGCCGGCCATCCAGTAGGGGATCCCGCAGGCGCTGTAGGACGTGTGGGTGCCCTGGTCGAGCACGGTGATCGTCAGGTCGTTGCCGTGCTTCTCGGCCGTCCGCAGCGCCTGGTGAGCCGCGGACATCCCCGCTGCGTCGGCGCCGACGACCACGACCCGCACGGGCGCGCCGCTCATTCCGCGGTCTGCTTCGCCCAGAGGTTGATGCCCGACTCGACCGCGTAGCGGTCGATCTCGGCACGGTCGACGCCAGAGAGGGGCGGCCCGGACAGCGCGTCCAGGTTGGTGTCGAGCTGCTCCACGCTCGAGGCACCGATGACGGCGCTGGTCACCCGGTCGTCCCGGAGCACCCACTGCAACGCCAGCTGGGCCAGCTTCTGGCCACGCTCCTCCGCGATCCTGTTGAGTGCGCGCACCCGGTCGAGGACATCGTCGTCGAGTCCCGTCATGGTCGAGTCGGCGCGTGCGGCCCGCGAGTCGTCCGGCACGCCGTTGAGGTAGCGGTCGGTGAGCAGACCCCTGCGCCAGGGCGCTGAAGACGATGCAACCGACCCCCTGCTGCTCGAGCTCGTCGAGCAGGCCACCCTCGATCCAGCGGTTGAGCAGCGAGTACGACGGCTGGTGGATCAGCAGCGGCGTCCCGAGCTCCCGCGCGATCGTGGCCGCCTCGCGGGTCTTCGCCGGCGAGTAGGACGAGATGCCGACGTAGAGCGCCCGGCCCGACCGCACCGCTGCGTCGAGCGCCATCATCGTCTCCTCGACGGGCGTCTCCGGGTCGAAGCGGTGGCTGTAGAAGATGTCGACGTAGTCGAGGCCCATCCGCTGCAGCGACTGGTCGAGCGAGGCGAGCACGTACTTCCGCGAGCCGCCGCCCTGGCCGTAGGGGCCGGGCCACATGTCCCACCCGGCCTTGGTCGAGATGATCAGCTCGTCGCGGTAGGGCAGGAAGTCGTCGACGAGGTAGCGGCCGAAGTTCTCCTCGGCCCGGCCGTAGGGCGGCCCGTAGTTGTTGGCGAGGTCGAAGTGCGTGACCCCGCGGTCGAAGGCCCGCCGCAGGATCGCGCGCTGCGTCTCCTCGGGGCGGTCGGTGCCGAAGTTCTGCCACAGGCCGAGCGAGAGGGCCGGCAGCTTGAGCCCGCTCTTCCCGGAGGCGCGGTAGTGCATGCCGGTGGCGTCGTCGTACCTGTTCTCAGCTGCTTCGTAGGCCATGGACCCATCCTGCCCGGTCCGCGGTGGGGGAAGCCCCAGGGACGCCTCGGGGGACTACCTGATGGAGATTGGGCCTCCGACGCTGTTGACTTGTCCCATGCCAGTCTCCCTGCGACGCACGGCGCTCCGCGTGGTCCTCAAGTCGGCCCGGCGTGTCCCTGCGAGCATCAGGTACCCGTTGCAGCGCGACGGGGTCGATCCGGTGCCCCGTCTCGAGGCCAGCCGGAGCGGCGGCGACGTGGTCCAGCTGGGCCGGTTGCTCGGCACCCGCGTCTGGCTGGTGACGGGCTACGACGTCGCCCGGTCCGTGCTCGCCGACTCCGGCGCCTTCGCCAACGACGTGCGCGGGCTGATCGGGCGCCAGGACCGCGCACCCGCCGAGCGCATCGGTGGCCTCGGGATGACCGACCAGCCCGACCACGGTCGGCTCCGGCAGGTGCTGACGCCCTACTTCACCCGGCGCCGGCTGGCGGAGCTCCAGGCCGACATCGACCGGGTGGTCGAGGCGGCCCTCGACGACATGGAGGCCCACGGGCCCGAGGTCGACCTGGTGGAGCGCTTCGGCTTCGCGGTCCCGTTCGGCGTCATCTGCGACCTGCTCGGCATGCCCGAGGTCGATCGGGAGACCTTCCGCAGCCACGGCGCCGCGCGCTTCGACCTCCGCGACGCCGGCGCCAGCATCTTCAACACCGCCGCCGGCACCCGGCAGTTCCTCATCGACCTCGTCGCCGCCGAGCGCGCCGAGCCCCACCTCCCCGACGGCATCATGGCCCGGATGGTCGCCGACCACGGCGCCGACTTCGACGACGTCGAGCTCGGCGGACTGGCCGACGGCGTCTTCCTCGGCGGCTACGAGACCAGCGCGAGCATGCTCTCCCTCGGCACCTGGGTCCTCCTCCAGCACCCGCAGGCGTGGAAGATGCTGCAGGCCGGCGACCCCGAGGAGGTCGACCTGGTGGTCGAGGAGCTGCTGCGCTTCGTGTGCCCGGTGCAGGTCGCCTTCCCGCGCATCGCCCGGCACGAGGTCCAGGTGGGCGAGCGCACGGTGCGCAAGGGCGACGTCGTCGTGGTGTCCCTCACCGGCGCCGAGCGCGACCCGGCACGCCACGCGGAGGCCTCCAGCTTCGACCCGATGACGGAGACCGCCGGCACCCTGGCCTTCGGGCACGGCCTGCACCGCTGCGTCGGCGCCGAGCTCGCCCGGATGGAGCTGCGGACCGCACTGGTCGCACTGGCCCGCCGGTTCCCCGACCTGTCGCTCGCCTGCGACCCGGCCGACCTGGAGTTCACCGAGCTCGCGGTCGTGCACGGCGTGGAGTCGCTGCCCGTCCGGCTGCACCAGCCGTCTGGGGCCGCCTGCGTACCGTGGAGCGGGTGGCAGGCAGGGTGATGCTCCTCCTGGCCGCGGCCGTGGCTGCGGCCGCCACCGGGTGCGCCACCGACGACGCGCGCCGACCCGGCACGACCGAGGCGCCCGCTGGACGTCGTACGACCGACGCGCCGGCACCGACCTCGGAGGCACCTAGCCCCGACGGGCACGCCCGG
The DNA here is from genome assembly GCA_963750445.1 of uncultured Actinomycetota bacterium. Taxonomy (GTDB): domain Bacteria; phylum Actinomycetota; class Actinomycetes; order Propionibacteriales; family Nocardioidaceae; genus Nocardioides. Next base: position 121,448 of record CAVVQR010000003.1, read on the forward strand.
CAGCCCGACGGCCGAGCCCACCACCGAGCCCGTCCGTCCCGAGCCGCGCCGCTCCTTCGTCACCATCCCGGCGATCGGCCTGCGCGACTTCCCGGTCGTCCGCTACCGCGGGTCCCCCGACGACGCGCCGGGCACGGCGATCCAGGACGCCGGCGACATGGCCTCCCCACGCGGCCCGCGCGGCGGCTCGGCCCCCGGACAGGTGGGCAACTTCATCGTGACCGGGCACCGGCTGACCGGCACCGCTCCCCTGCGCGACTCCCCGTCGATGCGCCGCGGCGACCGGATCCGCGTCCGCACGGGCGACACCGTCTTCGTCTACGAGGTACGCCGCACCCGCTGGACGTCGTTCCGCGAGCCGGCCTCGTTGCTGGCCCAGCGCGCCCCGGTCCCGGGCCGGCCGGGTCAGGCCGCCAGAGCGCCGATGATCACGCTCTCGACCTGCGCGACGCTCGAGGACCACGCCCGGGGAAACTACTGGTCCGACGAGTTCGACAACCCCGAGCACCGCATCGACAAGATCGGGGTGCTGGTCGCGACCAGGCCCGCCTGAAATCTGCTTGTCCTCGCGTGACGCGGCGGGATTGGATGCGGCGCATGACCGAGCCTCAGTGACCGGTGGCGCGACCCCGACTTCGTCGCCGCTGCCCATGCCTGGATCCACGACCAGCTCGACGTGACCGTCTCACCCGTCGTCGACATCGAGCAGCCGCACGTCACCGACTGGTCGACGGTCATGCGCGTCACGACCGGCTCCACGACGATGTGGTTCAAGGCCAACGACGCGTCGATGGCGCACGAGGCGGCTGTCACCGCCTTCCTCGCCCCGCGCTCCGGCGAACGGGTGCCCCGCCCGTCGAGCTTCGACCCGGAGACCGGCTGGATGCTGACGCTCGACGCCTCACCACGCCTGCGCGAGGTGATCGCCGAGGAGCGCAGCCTCGACCGGTGGCACGAGGCGCTGGAGGCCTACGCCCGCATCCAGCTCGCCTGCGAGGACGAGGTCGAGGCCCTGCTCGCCCTCGGCCTGCCGGACCGGCGGCTGGACACGCTGCCCGGGGCCTACGCCGATCTGCTGGCCGACCTGCACGACGCGGACCCGCGCCTCCCGGGGCCCGACGAGATCGCCGCGCTCTGCGACCGGCTGTCGGCCTACGGCATCCGGGAGACCGTGCAGCACGACGACCTGCACGACGGGCAGGTCTTCCTCCCCCACGGCCGGGCCCACATCCTCGACTGGGGCGACGCCTGCGTCTCGCACCCGTTCCTCACCCTGGCCGTGACGCTCGAGGGCGTGATCGCCTGGGGCGTCGACGACGTCGAGGGCTCCGAGGACCTCGCGCCCCACCTCTCGGCCTACCTGCGGCCCTACGAGGAGGCCTACGACCTGTCCCGCGACGAGCTCCGCGAGGCGGCAGGCCTGGCGATGCGGCTCGGCTGGGTGTGCCGGGCGATCAACGGAGCGATGCCCGGCGACCCGGGCCAGACCCACACCCGCCTGAGGATGTTCCTCGACGCCAGGCCCTAGCCGCGACGGGTCTCCAGGACCCGGAAACCCTTGCTGCTCGCCAGTCGCTGCGTCGGCCAGCCCTGCTCGGTGAGCCAGCGCTGGAGCGAGTCACCGCCGAGGTTCTTGCCGACCACCATCACCATCCGGCCGGCCGGCGCGAGTCGTGGGAGCCAGGTGAGGAGGAGCTCGTGGAGCGCCTCCTTGCCGATCCGGATCGGCGGGTTGGACCAGATCTCGTCGAAGACCTGGTCGGTGGGCACCTGCTCGGGCAGGCAGGCCACGAACCGGGGGTCGAGCCCGGCGGCGCGGGCGTTGTCGTTGGCGAGCAGGAGCGCGCGTTCGTTGACGTCGACCGCGGTCACGGTGGCCAGCGGCACTGCCTGCGCGATGGCCAGGCCGATGACGCCGTAGCCGCAGCCGAGGTCGAGGAACTGCCCCTGCACGGGTGGCTCGAGCTCCTTGAAGAGCACCGCCGTCGCGTGGTCGAGGTGGCCGCGGCTGAAGACACCCGACCCGCTGTCGAGGGTCAGCGATCCGCCCCACAGGTCGGCGGTGAAGCTCTCCCGCTCGAACGGCACGCTCGGGTCGGCGGTGAAGTAGTGCTCAGGCATCGATCGCCTCTCGTCGGGCACGGGCGCGCCGGGACTGGGCGGCCAGCTCGTCGTCGTCGGGATAGCCGACCTCCTCCAGCGTGAGGCCGTGTGCGTGTACGACGCGCACGCCGGCGTCGCGTCGTCGTCCGGCCATCACCTCGGCGGGCCAGGTCGCCGGTCGCCGGCCCTCACCGACCGCGATCAGGCTGCCCACCAGCGCCCGGACCATGTTGTGGCAGAAGGCGTCGGCGCGGACCGAGCCGACGACCAGGCCGGCCCGGTCGCGTCGCCAGTCGAGGTCGAGGAGGGTGCGCACGGTCGTGGCGCCCTCGCGCTGCTTGCAGAACGCGGCGAAGTCCTGGAGCCCCACCAGCGGCGCCGATGCCTCGTTCATCGCGTCGAGGTCGAGCGCGCGGCCCCAGGTGAGGACGTGGCCACGCACGAGCGGGTCGGCCAGCGCCTGGGAGTCCGCGATCCGGTAGGCGTAGCGGCGCCAGATCGCGGAGAAGCGGGCATCGAACCCCTCCGGCGCCTCCGACACCCGGCGTACGCGCAGGTCGGCAGGCAGGATCCCGTCCACGCGCCTGGCCAGGGCGGCCAGCGGCGGATCGGTCGAGCGGCCCGAGGCCTCGACGACGCCGGGCTCGACGTCGACGTGCGTCACCTGGCCGCGCGCGTGCACACCCGCGTCGGTCCGCCCGGCGACGGTGACCCGCACCTGTGGCACCCGCAGCGCGGTGGCGAGCGCCGCCTCGAGCACCCCCTGCACGGTGCGCCGGCCGGGCTGGGCCGCCCATCCGGAGAACTCGGCGCCGTCGTAGGCACAGTCGATCCGCAGGCGCACGAGTGCGATCCTAGGCCGATTGCGGCACATGCCTCGCACTCGCACCGGATCCGTGCCTAGGGTGGGACCGTCATGTTGATCTCACGCCTCGTCACCGCGATCGTCGTACCACTGCTGGCCCTCCCGCTGTGGGCGGTCGGCCAGTCCCCCGCCTCCGCCGGGGGGTCGTCGTCGGACGCTCGGGTGGCGGCGACGGACAGCGACGGCGACGGCCTCGACGACGTGATGGACGGGTGCCCCACGGTCGCCTCGGGCAATCCGACGGGCTGCCCCACCGTGTCGCGCACCGCCCGGCTGAAGTGGCTCAAGGGCACGAAGCGGCTCCAGGCCCAGATCACCTCGTCGGAGACCTCGTGCTCGTCGCGGGCGCGGATCAAGCTCTGGCTCGATCGCCCCGACCGCACCGACAAGCTGTTGGCGGTCGACGCGTCCTCACGTGGCCGCCACCGCTTCACGGTGTCCCGCGGCGCGACCTACTACGTGACGGTCTCGCCCTCCTACAGCCCCGGCCTGGCCGAGTGCGGTCGGGCGACCTCGCGGAAGGTCCGCATCCCCCGCGCCTGAGGTTTCTCAACCACATGGTTGACAACGCCTCGCTGGCGGTCCTACCTTCTATTCAACCAATCAGTTGAGGAAGGTGGTCCCGTGACCGACCAGCTCTCCCGCGTCTTCGCCGCACTCGCCGACCCGACCCGCCGGGACATGGTGGCCCGCCTCACCGAGGCCGACCACACCGTCAACGACCTCGCGGCGCCCTACGACGTGAGCCTCCAGGCCGTCTCCAAGCACCTCAAGGTGCTCGAGGACGCCGGCCTGGTGACCCGGACGCGAGAGGCCCAGCGCCGGCCCGTCCACCTGGAAGCCGAGGTGTTCGACCTGATGACGAAGTGGATCGAGCGCTACCGCCGACAGGCCGAGGAGCGCTTCGCGCGGCTCGACGCCGTGCTCGCGCAGATGCAGGACGACGAGGACACCAGCACCACCTCCCGCACCCACCACCCGCAGGAAGGAACCGCATCATGACCACCGTGCAGATCCCCGACTCCACGACCCGCTACCCGGAGGCCGCGATCCTGGCCGACGACCACGTGCCGGCCGTCCACATCTGGCGCGACTTCGACGCCACCCCGGCGCAGCTCATGCGTGCCCACACCGACGCCGAGCTCTTCGCCCGGTGGATCGGACCGGACTCGCTGGCCACCCGCATCGACGAGTGGTCCTGCCGCACCAACGGCGCCTACCGCTACGTGTCGACGCGCGGCGAGGAGGAGTACGCCTTCCGTGGCACGTTCCCCTACGTCGGCGAGGAGAAGATCGTCCAGACCTTCACCTGGGAGGGCATGCCCGAGGCGGTCGCCCTCGAGACGCTGACGTTCGAGGAGCTCGGCGACGGCCGCACCCGCCTGCACGGCTTCTCGCTGTGCGACTCCTTCGAGGCCCGCGACGGCATGCTGGCCAGCGGCATGGAGGTCGGCATCCACGAGGGCTACGCCAAGCTCGACCGGATGCTCACCGAGGGCTCGCTCTGATGGCCCTTCCCGACACCCCGGCCGCCCGGCACGAGGCGGTGGCCGGAGAGTTCTCCCGGCTCGTCGCCGCCACGCACGACTGGGCGGCTCCGGCTCCCGTCGACGGCTGGACCGCGCTCGACGTCGTGGACCACCTCGTCGGCTGGTTCCCGGGGTTCCTCGCCGCCGGCGGCATCGACCTGCCGTCCGGACCGGCACGTCGCCGACGACCCGCTCGCCGCGTGGCAGCACCAGGCCGACGCCGTCCAGGCGCTGGTGGAGGCGCGGGGCGCGGAGTCGTTCACGCACCCCTACGCGGGCACCCACCTGCTGGCCGACGCCGTCGACCGGTTCTACACCGCCGACGTCTTCATGCACTCCTGGGACCTCGCCCGCGCGGGCGACCAGCAGGCACGGCTGGACGAGGACTTCGCCGCCCAGATGCTCGAGGGGATGCGACCCATCGAGGCGATCCTCCGCGACTCCGGGCAGTACGGTCCCGCCGTACCCGTCCCCGACGACGCCCCGGTCGTGGACCGACTGATGGGCTTCATCGGGCGCGACCCCGCCTGGCAGCCCGGCGACGGAGGCAGGCCATGACCACCGTGGTGATGAACAACGTCGTCTCGCTCGACGGCTTCGTCGCCGACCTGCACGACGATCCCGGCCCTCTCTTCGACTGGTACTTCAACGGCGACCGGTCCCTGGCCGCGCAGGACATGGCGGACCCGGCCCCCGGCGGCCTCCGGGTGTCACGACGTCCTACGACCTCGTCCGCCCGATCTGGGACTCCATCGGCTGCATGGTGATCGGCCGCCACCTGTTCGACATCACCAACGGGTGGGAGGGCCGACCCCCGACCGGCGAGCACGTCGTCGTGGTGTCGCACAGGCCCCGGCCCGAGGGCTGGCACCCGGAGGCGTCCTACCACTTCGTCGACGACGTGACCGCCGCGATCAGCCTCGCGCAGGAGCTGGCCGGGGACGGGACGGTGTCCGTGGCGGCAGGCGACGTGGGCGGGCAGGCCTTCGCCCTCGGCCTCGTCGACGAGGTGGCCATGGACGTCGCGCCGGTGGTGCTCGGCTCCGGCAAGCGCTACTTCGGCTCCGTCGAGACCCCGCACCTGCTCGACGACCCCCACGTGGTCGTCCAGGGCGACCGCGTCCTCCACCTCCGGTTCCGCGTACGCCGCTGACCGCCGCCCTCGTAGGTTGAGCCCATGAGATACGTCGTCTACGGCGCAGGCGCGGTCGGTGGGGTCATCGGCGGCCGGCTCCACCGGGCCGGCCTGCCGGTGACCCTCGTCGCCCGCGGTGAGCACCTGGCTGCGATCCGCGCGAACGGCGGACTCGTGCTCGATGCCGGCGACGGCCGCCACCTCGTCGAAGCGCCCGCCACCGACACCGCCGCCGAGGTCGACTGGACCGACGACACCGTCGTGCTGCTGGCCGTGAAGTCGCACCAGGCGGCCGTCGCCCTCGCCGACCTCCGCCAGCACGCGCCGAGCGAGGTGGCGCGTGGTGTGCGCCACCAACGGCATCGCCACCGAGTCCGCTGCCCTGCGGCTGTTCGCGCGGACCTACGCGGTCTGCGTGATGCTGCCCGCGTCCCACCTCGAGCCGGGCGTCGTGGTCGCCTCCTGCCACCCGACGCCCGCGATCCTCGACATCGGCCGCATCCCCGCCGGGACCGACGCCACCACCGCAGCAGTCGCCGCGGACCTCCGGGCGGCTGGCATCGAGTCGCGAGGAGCGCGACGACATCATGGCCCGCAAGCGACGCAAGCTCCTGCTCAACCTCGGCAACGGCGTCGACGCCTCCTACGCCCAGGGCGACGCGGCCGACGAGCTGGCCGACCGTGCGGTGGCCGAGGGCGAGGCGGTGCTCGCTGCCGCCGGGCTCACCCTGGTCTCCGCCGAGGAGGACAGCGCGAGGCGCGGCTCGATCCTCCAGCGGCGTCCCGAGCTGGAGCGGCGCGGCGGCTCCACCTGGCAGAGCATCTCCCGCGGGACCGGTGAGTCCGAGATCGACTACCTGAGCGGCGAGATCGTGCTGCAGGGTCGGCTCCTCGGCATGCCCACCCCCGTCAACGAGGCCGTGGTCGCGGCCACCCGCCGCCTGGCGTACGACCGGGGCGCCCCCCGGAGCCTCGACGCCTCCGCCGTGCTGGCCTCGCTGTAACGCCGGGTTAATGGGTGTACCCACCCTGATGCATGGGGGTGGGTAGTTGCAGTAACCCGGCGTTACAGCGGCGGGCGACGGCGCGGGGACGCACGAAGGCCCGCCACCCCGGTGGGGTGACGGGCCTCGTGGTGAAGCGTGGATCAGGCCTTGGACTCGTCGGTGGACTCGCCCTCGGCCGCCTCAGCGGCGGCCTCGTGCTCAGCGGCAGCAGCCTCGTGCTCGGCAGCAGCAGCCTCGTGCTCGGCGGCAGCGGCCTCGTGCTCGGCGGCGGCGCCGTCCTCGGTGTCAGCAGCCTCGGTCTCGACGACCTCGGTCTCCTCGGCGGCCGGCGCAGGAGCGGCGGCAGCCTCGGTCTTCTTGGTCGAGGGAGCCTTGGGGCTGTAGGCCTCGGTCACCAGCTCGATGACCGCCATGGGGGCGTTGTCGCCCTTGCGGGGGCCGATCTTGGTGATGCGGGTGTAGCCACCGGGACGCTCCGCGAAGGTCGGGGCGATGTCGGTGAAGAGCGTGTGCACGACCGACTTGTCGCGCACGGTCTTGAGGACCTCGCGACGGTTGTGCAGGTCGCCCTTCTTGGCCTTGGTGATCAGCTTCTCCGCGACCGGGCGCAGCAGGCGCGCGCGGGTCTCGGTGGTGGTGATCCGGCCGTGCTCGAACAGGGCGGTCGCCAGGTTCGAGAGCATGAGGCGCTGGTGGGCAGGGCTGCCGCCGAGGCGGGGACCCTTCTTGGGCTTGGGCATGGTGTGCGTTCCTTCTCTCGGGCCGTATCAGGTACTCGGGTAGACGTTCAGTGGTTCTGAGGTGATGGGCGTGCATCGCAAGGCGGAGGATGGAAGGTGGCCTGGGAGTGGCCGTCGACCGACGACAACGCCGCGAGGCGCGTGCCAGCACCGCTCAGATCAGAGCTGCTCGTCCTCGATGAAGGCGTCGTCGTCATCGTCGCCGTAGGCGGCGAGGGCGGCGTGCGGGTCGAAGCCGGGCGCGCTGTCCTTGAGCGAGAGACCCATCTCGACGAGCTTGGCCTTCACCTCGTCGATGGACTTCGCACCGAAGTTGCGGATGTCGAGCAGGTCCTGCTCCGAGCGCGAGATGAGCTCACCCACGGTGTGGATGCCCTCGCGCTTGAGGCAGTTGTAGCTGCGGACCGTGAGCTGCAGGTCCTCGACCGGCAGGGCCAGGTCGGCGGCGAGCTGCTCGTCGACGGGCGACGGGCCGATGTCGATGCCCTCGGCCTCGACGTTGAGCTCACGGGCCAGGCCGAACAGCTCGACGAGCGTCTTGCCGGCGGAGGCGATCGCGTCACGGGGACGGATCGACTGCTTGGTCTCGACGTCGATGACGAGCTTGTCGAAGTCGGTGCGCTGCTCGACACGGGTGGCCTCGACCTTGTAGGTCACCTTCAGCACGGGGCTGTAGATCGAGTCGACGGGCATGCGGCCGATCTCGTTGTCGGCACCCTTGTTCTGGACCGCCGAGACGTAGCCGCGGCCACGCTCCACGACGAGCTCCATCTCCAGCTTGCCCTTGTCGGACAGCGTGGCGAGCTTGAGCTCGGGGTTGTGGACCTCGACACCCGCGGGCGGGGTGATGTCGGCCGCGGTGACGTCACCGGCACCGGACTTGCGCAGGTACATCACGACCGGCTCGTCGTGCTCGGAGGAGACGACGATGCCCTTGAGGTTGAGGATGATCTCGGTCATGTCCTCGGTGACGCCCTCGATCGTCGAGAACTCGTGGAGGACGGAGTCGACCTTGATGCTGGTGACGGAGGCACCCGGGATCGAGCTGAGGAGCGTACGACGGAGCGAGTTGCCGAGCGTGTAGCCGAAGCCGGGCTCGAGGGGCTCGATGACGAACCGCGAGCGGAACTCGTCGACGGTCTCTTCCGTGAGGGTCGGGCGCTGAGCAATAAGCACGGAGATTTTCCTTTCGGGATCCACCCACTATTTGACGGATCCGCACCTGATGAGGTTGGCGAAGAACAGGAGCTGGAAGAGGGGCGCCGGCGGCCGTCCGGGTGAGCGGACGGCCACCGGCCGCGAGTCACTTCTTGGAGTAGTACTCGACGATGAGCTGCTCCTGGACCGGGACGTCGATCTGCGCCCGGACCGGAACCTGGTGGACCAGGACGCGCATCCGCGTCGGGATGACCTCCATCCAGGCGGGGACGACGCGCTCGCCGTGGGTCTCGCGAGCCACGATGAGCGGGGTCAGCTCGAGCGACTTCTCGCGCACGTCGACGATGTCGTGGTCGCTGACCTGGAACGACGGGATGTCGACCTTCTTGCCGTTGACCAGGAAGTGGCCGTGCACGACGAGCTGGCGGGCCTGGCGACGCGTGCGGGCGAACCCGGCGCGGTAGACCACGTTGTCGAGGCGGCACTCGAGGAGCTGCAGCAGGTTGTCGCCGGTCTTGCCCTGGCGACGGCTGGCTTCCTTGTAGTAGCGGACGAACTGCTTCTCCATCACGCCGTAGGTGAAACGAGCCTTCTGCTTCTCACGGAGCTGCAGGAGGTACTCGGACTCCTTGATGCGACCGCGGCCGTGCTGGCCGGGGGCGTAGGGACGCTTCTCGAAGGCAGCGTCGCCGCCGACGAGGTCGACACCGAGACGGCGCGACTTGCGGGTCATGGGACCGGTGTAGCGGGCCATGTTTCAGTCTCTCTTTCTCAGTCTCGGGTCAGACGCGGCGGCGCTTGGGCGGCCGGCATCCGTTGTGGGGGGTGGGCGTGACGTCCTGGATGGTGCCGACCTCGAGGCCGATGGCACCCAGCGAACGAATCGCGGTCTCACGGCCCGAACCCGGACCCTTGACGAAGACGTCGATCTTCTTCATGCCGTGGTCCATGGCGCGGCGGCCAGCGGCCTCGGCAGCCATCTGCGCGGCGAAGGGGGTGGACTTGCGCGAGCCCTTGAAGCCGACGGTGCCGGCAGAGGCCCACGAGATCACCGCGCCGGTCGGGTCGGTGATGGTGACGATGGTGTTGTTGAACGTGCTCTTGATGTGGGCTTCGCCCTGAGCGATGTTCTTCTTCTCCTTGCGGCGGACCTTGGTCGCGCGGCTCTTGGGAGGCATTCAGTTACTCCTGAGGTCTGGTCTGGAAGCTTGTGGTGACGACGCTGGGTTCGAAGACGATGGGCGCAGGGCGCCGATCACTTCGCCTTCTTCTTGCCGGCAACCGTGCGCTTGGGACCCTTGCGGGTGCGCGCGTTGGTCTTGGTGCGCTGACCGCGGACCGGGAGGCCCATGCGGTGGCGGCGACCCTGGTAGCTGCCGATCTCGATCTTGCGGCGGATGTCCGCCTGGACCTCACGTCGGAGGTCACCCTCGATCTTGAAGTTGGCTTCGATCTCGTCGCGAAGCTTGACCAGCTCCTCGTCACCGAGCGTGTGGACCCGAGCGTTCGGGTCGACGCCGGTGGCAGCGAGCAGCTGCTGGGAGCGGGTACGGCCGATGCCGTAGATGTAGGTGAGTGCGATCTCGATGCGCTTGTCGCGCGGGAGGTCGACACCAACGAGGCGTGCCATGTGGCGTTTCCTTGTCTGTTCTCGCAGTGGTTTCTGGTCGTGTCGCGTCTCATCCCGCCTCGGGTGAGCCCCGGCCAATGCTCCGGAGGTGATTCGGTCAGGCGGTGCCTGGCCTAGCGATCACGTTGTGGTGGTGCAGTT
>CAVVQR010000004.1:0-387089 GCA_963750445.1 uncultured Actinomycetota bacterium
GGCTGACCCGCGACGCAGGAGCCGGGTCGACCTCGGGCCCCAAGGTCGCCTGGTTGTCCCTGGACCCGGTGGACAAGGACCCCGACGTGTTCTGGGCCTACGTCTTCGCCCAGCTGGAGCGTGCCGTCCCGGGAGTGGGATCCACCGGGACGACGGCGCTCGGGGCAGGGCGCTCCGTGGACGCGGCTCTCACCGGCGTCCTCAACGAGCTCAGCGTCCTGGCCGAGGACGTGGTCCTCGTCCTCGACGACTACCACCTCGCCGAAGACCCCTGAGTCCAGCCGGGCATGCGCTCCTGCTCGAGCGACCTGCCGCCCCAGCTGCGCTGGTGATCAGCACCCGCGCCGACCCGGCCCTGCCCCTGGCGCGACTGCGGGCCCGCGGCGAGCTGCAGCGAGGTCCGCGCCGCCGACCTGCGCTTCACCACCGAGGAGACGCGGGCGTTCCTCCCCGGCGCGACCGGGCTCGAGCTCGAGCCGCGCGACGTCGCACGCGCTGGGTGACCCGCACGGAAGGCTGGATCGCCGTCCCTCCAGCTCGCTGCGCTGTCGCTCCGCGACCGCGAAGACCCGACGGCGTTCATCGCCGCGTTCGCCGGCGACGACCGCTACGTCGTGGACTACCTCGTCGACGAGGTGCTGTCCGACGAGCGCGAGCGACGTCCGCGACTTCCTCCTCGCGACCTCGATGCTCGACCGGCTCTCCGGCCCGCTGTGCGACGCGGTCACGGCGACCAGCGGGCGGCGCACAGATGCTGCGAGACCCTGGAGCGACGCAACCTCTTCGTGGTCCCGCTGGACGACCAGCGCCGCTGGTACCGCTACCACCACCTCTTCGGCGACGTGCTCCGCCGCGCCTGCTCACGGAGCGCCCGGCCGACGTCGCCGAACTCCACCGACGGGCCAGCCGTGGTCACGCGAGACGGCGACCCGAGGCCGCGGTGCCCACGCGCTCGCGGCCGGCGACGTCAGACGCGCGGCGGACCTGGTCGAGCTGGCGTCCCGAGACCTGCGGCGCGAACGGCGCGAGGGCGTCATCCGCGGCTGGGCCAGACGACTGCCGTACGACGTGTCCGCGACCGGCCGTGCTCGCGCGGCTTCATCGGCGCGCTGATGGCGAGCAACGACTTCGACGAGCGTCGGCGCCCGCCTCGACGCCTGGAGCTCGATGGTGGCGGGCCGCGCGTCGGGCCTGGTGGTGGTGGACCCCACCGAGCTTCGCCCGGGTGCCCGGCGCGGTCGAGATCTGGTGGGCGGGGCTGGCCCTCGTCGCTGGTGACCTCACCGGCGATCGACGCGCCAGCGGGCCCTGACAAGGCCGCCGAGGGCGACGACCTCACACGCCGCCGCGGCCTCGGCGCTCGCGGGCCTGGCGTCCTGGGCGAAGGGCGACATCCCCTCGGCGCACCGTGGTAACCACGTGGCGCTGCGAGGGCTCGATCGAGGCCGACCACATCGCCGACGTGCTGGGGTGCTCGCTCGCCGCTGGCGGACATGGAGCTCGCGCTGGTCAGGCCCGGCGACGCGGAACGCGCCCTCGAGCAGCCCTCTGGCCTCGCCGGCCGCCGCGGGCCCGGAGCACGGATCGTGCTGCGCGGGAGCGCCGACATGCTCGTCGGCCTGAGCCGCGTCGCCTGGCACCGCAACGACCTGCGCGGCGGCGACCGACCTCGTGCGGCGCGCCGAGGAGCTCGGTGAGCCGGCGGGGCTCCCCCAGAACCCGTACCGCTGGCGGGTCGCCCGCGCCCGGGTGCGGGGGGCGACCACGACCACGCGGGGGCGCTGGACCTCCTCGAGGAGGCCGAGCGTGTTACGTCGGTGACTTCTCACCCCAGGTCCACCCGATCCACGCCACCCGCGCGCGCGTGCACCTGGCCGCGCGGCGACCTGGCCGAGGCCGACGGCCTGGGCCCGCGACACAGGTCGGTGCCGAGGACGCGCTCTCCGACCTCCGCGAGTACGAGCACCTGACCCTGGCGCAGGGTGCTGATCGCCAGCACACGCTCCGACGGGCGACCGATCCGCTCACGCAGGCTGACGGCCCTGCTCGACCGCCTGCTGGAGGCCGCCGAGAGCGCCGGCAGGCTCCGGCACGGTGCTCGAGGTCGAGGTCCTCCGAGCGCCGAGCCGCGCGCGCGGGGCGACCCGAGACACGGCGGTGCCGCACTGACGCGCGCGGTCGACCTCGCCGAGCCCGACGGCTGGGTGCGCTGGTTCGTCGACGGCCGTTCCGCCCTCACCCCGGCCCTCAGGGGCCTGGCCGAGCGCCTCCCCGCTCAACCTTCCTGTACGGTTCTTGCGCGGGGACCGGAGCCTCGCACGGCCGACGACTCGCCGCGGCGGTGGTGCCGAACGGCAGCCGCGCGTGTGCTGCTCGTCGACCCGCGAGCGAACGTGAGCTCCAGGTGCTGCGCCTGCTGGCCTCGGAGCCTCGACGGTCCCGCCATCGCGCGCGAGCCGGCCGTGTCCCCGAATACGGTCAGGACGCACAGAAGTACATCTACAGAAGCCCGCCGTCAACAGCCGCCGCTCCGCGGTCAGCGCGCGCATCGGCTGGGACTGCTTTCCCGATCCGTCATCGTTCGCGGGGGGTGAGGGCGAACCGCTCCCACACCCGGTGACCGCCCAGCGAGCTCCTGGACGTCGGCGAAGGCCTCGGACCGGGTCGCACTGCGAGACCACACGAGGCGCCCCGGCCACCCGGGCGAGCGCCAGCGCGTCCACGCCGGCACCCCATGCACCGATCGCCTTGGCGTGGCGGAAGCACTCCTGGAGCAGCAGGACCACGCGGGGATCGAGCCCGGCTCGCCGTCGGCCCCCGCCTTGCTGTCCCGGACGACCAGAGCGTCCGCGGCCGGAGCCGGGCTGCCGGCGACGAGCAAGCGCGTCGAACTCGACGGAGCGCGTCGGCGGCGAAGGTGCGCTGCACGGCGGTGCCGTCCGGGCAGCTTCCCGCCGGCGGCGCGATGACGAGCGGGACCATGCCGGCCGCCGGCACGGCGGCCCGCGACGGTCGCGACGCCGTTCAGGTCGCCGTCGGGGTCGACGACGATGCCGATGATGCGCCCGTCGGTCGGCCAGGTGTCGCCGAGCTGCGACAGCGCGGGGCTCGGGTCGAGGTCGACGAGCGGCACGGTCGGCTCCGGCGCCGGAAGGCCCAGCCCGGTCGGCGACCTGCGCGCACAGGTCCGGGTCGATGTTGGCGAGCGCCAGCAGCTGGCGCTCCTTGATCGCCTGCTCGAAGCACTTCGCCAGCTCGAAGGTGTAGGCCGCGACGATGTGCTCCTTCTCGACGGGGCGTCATGCTCAGCCAGAACTGGCGGGCCTGGCTGAAGTGGTCGTCGTAGGACGCCGGCGCCTCTCGCGTCTTGACCGACTCCGCGACGCGTGCCGGCACGTCGATGAACGCGCCGTCCCGGCGCCGCCGGCGAGGAACGGGCAGCCGCCGTCGAGCGAGTTCGGCTGGTACGGCGCGACGCCGCCGTGCACGGCGTGCTGGTGGAAGCCGTCGCGCAGCATGTCGTTGACCGGCGCGTGCGGACGGTTGATCGGGATCTGGGCGAAGTTCGGTCCGCCGAGCCGGGTGAGCTGGGTGTCGACGTACGAGAAGAGCCGCGCCTGCAGCAGCGGGTCGTTGGTGACGTCGATGCCGGGCACGAGGTTGCCGAGGTGGAAGGCGACCTGCTCGGTCTCGGCGAAGAAGTTCGTCGGGTTGTGCGGTCAGCGTGAGCAGGCCGATCGGGCTGGACCGGCGCGAGCTCCTCGGGCACGAGCTTGGTCGGGTCCAGCAGGTCGATGCCGTCGAACATCTCCTCCGGCGGTGTCCGGGAAGACCTGCACGCCCGAGCTCCCACTGCGGGTAGGCGCCGCGACTCGATGGCGTCCGCGAGGTCGCGGCGGTGGAAGTCAGGGTCCATGCCGGCCGAGCATCTGGGCCTCCTCCCAGGTCAGCGAGTGCACGCCCAGCAGCGGCTTCCAGTGGAACTTCACCAGGGAGGTCTCGCCCGCGGTGTTGACGCAGCCGGAAGGTGTGGACGCCGAAGCCCTCCATCGTCCGGTAGGAGCGCGGGATGCCGCGGTCGGACATGTTCCACATCGTGTGGTGCTGCGCCTCGGTGTGCAGCGAGACGAAGTCCCAGAAGGTGTCGTGCGCGCTCTGCGCCTGGGGGATCTCCCGGTCCGGGTGCGGCTTGCCGGCGTGGATGACGTCGGGGAACTTGATGCCGTCCTGGATGAAGAAGACCGGGATGTTGTTGCCGACCAGGTCGAAGGTGCCCTCGTCGGTGTAGAACTTCGTCGCGAACCCGCGGGTGTCGCGCACGGTGTCGGCCGAGCCGCGCGAGCCCAGGACGGTGGAGAAGCGCACGAACACCGGCGTCTCGACGCCCTTGGCCAGGAAGCCGGCCCTGCGACACCGACCGCGCGTTGCCGTAGCCGATGAAGACCCCGTGCGCGCCGGCGCCGCGGGCGTGCACGACGCGCTCCGGGATCCGCTCGTGGTCGAAGTGGGTGATCTTCTCGCGCAGGTGGTGGTCCTGCAGCAGCGTCGGGCCGCGCTCGCCGGCCTTCAGCGAGTGGTCGGTGTCGCGCAGCCGCGCGCCCTGCGCGGTGGTCAGGAACCTGCCCTGCGGACGACGCCTCGGTGGCCGCGACGTCGGTGGCGGCCCCGGTCGCCGTACGCCGCTCGGGACCGGCCTGGTCGGGCTTGGGCGGCAGCGGGTCGCTGGGCCTGGTCGGCTCCTGCACCTTCGGCGTGCCCGACCCCGGGGTGCCTGGCACCGACGGGGTCGTCGAGCTCCGCGAGACGATCGGCCACGCGTGCGGCCGCATCCTCGACGGCGCTCTTCACGGCCTTCTTCAGGGCCTTGACGGGGTTGTCGTTCGCCACTGTGTTCGTCTCCGGACTCGAGGGTGCAGTGCTCAGCACGTGTGGTGATGTCCTCGCTGATCGAGGCTGGGCCCCGAATCTAGGAGGGCGGCGACGCAGGTCGGCACACCCCTGAGGACGTGCCACCGACAGCTGAGACCCGGTCGATGCCGGGTCGCGCTCTCGCGTTGCCGACGTGCGCGTGGGCACGGGTACGCTCCGGATCATGGCAGCGCGCACGCTCCCTCCTTTCCGCGCCGACCACGTCGGCAGCCTGCTGCGACCGCCGGCGCTGCTCGACGCGCGGGCCCGGCACCGGGCCGGCGATCTCGACGACGCCGGGTTGCGGGAGGCCGAGGACACCGCGATCCGCGACGTGGTGGCACTCCAGCGCGACGCGGGCATGCGCACCGCGACCGACGGCGAGTTCCGGCGTACGTCGTGGCACATGGACTTCATCTACCAGCTCGAGGGCATCGACCCCACCGACCAGAAGCTGGCGGTGCACTTCCACAACAAGGCCAGCGACCTCGACTTCGAGACCGCGGCGCTGAGCGTCCACGACCGGGTGCGGCTCGGGCACACGATCTTCGGGGACGCCTTCGAGCTACCTGTCCGGACTGACGACCGGCGACCAGGTGCCGAAGCTGACCATCCCCTCGCCCAACATGGTCCACTACCGCGGCGGCCGCGCCGCGATCGACGAGTCGGTCTACCCCGAGCTCGAGCCGTTCTGGGCCGACCTCACCGCGGCGTACGCGGACGAGGTCCGCCGCCTCGGGGAGCTCGGGTGCACCTACCTCCAGCTCGACGACACCAGCCTCGCCTACCTCAACGACCCCGAGCAGCGCGCGATGGTCGCGGCCCAGGGCGGGGACCCCGAGCACCTGCACGAGCAGTACGTCGCCAACGTCAACGCCGCGATCGCCGGCCGCCCCGAGGGCATGCGGGTCACCACGCACATGTGCCGCGGCAACTTCCGCTCGTCGTGGGCGGCCGAGGGCGGCTACGACTTCGTGGCCGAGGTCCTCTTCTCGCAGCTCGACGTGGACGGCTTCTTCCTCGAGTACGACGACGAGCGGTCCGGCGGCTTCGAGCCGCTGCGGTTCGTCCCGGAGGGCAAGCAGGTCGTGCTCGGCCTGGTCACCACCAAGACCGGCGAGCTCGAGGACAAGGACGCGCTGAAGCGCCGCATCGACGAGGCCGCGAAGTACGTGCCGCTGGAGCAGCTCTGCCTCTCGCCCCAGTGCGGCTTCTCCTCCACCGTGGAGGGCAACGAGCTGAGCGAAGAGCAGGAACGAGCCAAGCTGCGGCTGGTCGTCGAGACCGCCGAGGAAGTGTGGGGACAGTCATGACACTGCTGGACGGCGTCGCGTGGGAGAGCAAGGTCTTCAAGGGCGGTGCGTGGACCGACGGACGCGGCGGGACGTACGCCGTCGTGGAGCCGGCCACCGGGAACGAGATCGGCACGATGGGCCAGGCGGACGCCGAGGACGTGGCCGAAGCCGCCGCCTCCGCGGCGGAGGCGCAGAAGGAGTGGGCGGCGCTCCCGCACACCGCGCGAGCCGCCGTGCTCCGCAGGGCCGGCGACCTGTGGTCCGAGCACGCCGACGAGATCCGCGACTGGAACGTGCGCGAGGTCGGCTCCATCGGGCCGATGGCCGACTTCGCGATCCACGTCGCAGCCGAGGAGTGCTACCAGGCCGCGTCGTTGCCGGGACAGCCGATCGGCCAGGTGCTCCCCAGCGAGCAGCCCCGGCTGTCGATGGCGCGCCAGCTCCCCGCCGGCGTGGTCGCGGTCATCTCGCCGTTCAACGTCCCGATCATCCTCGGGATCAGGTCGGTGGCTCCGGCGCTCGCGCTCGGCAACGCCGTGCTCCTGAAGCCGGACCCGCGCACCGCCGTCACGGGCGGCACGGTGATGGCGCGCATCTTCGAGGAGGCCGGGCTCCCGCCCGGGGTCCTGCAGATGCTCCCCGGCGGCAAGGACGTCGGCGAGGCGATGGTGACCGACCCGCACGTCCGCGTGATCTCGTTCACCGGCTCGACGTCGGTCGGCCGCTCGATCGGCGAGCTCGCGGGCCGACACCTCAAGCGGGCCCACCTCGAGCTGGGCGGCAACTCCGCGCTGCTGGTCCTCGACGACGCGGACGTCGAGAAGGCGGTCGGGCTGACCGGCTGGGCGTCCTTCCTCAACCAGGGCCAGATCTGCATGACCACCGGCCGCTACTTCGTCGCCGACGGGATCTACGACGAGTTCGTCGAGCAGCTCGCCGCCAAGGCCGACCACCTGCCGATCGGCGACCCGTCCACCGAGCAGGTGGCGCTCGGTCCGGTCATCGACGAGCGGTCGCGGGACAAGATCCACGGCCTCGTCACTGCGAGCGTCGACCAGGGCGCGCGCCTGGCCGCGGGTGGCGAGTACGACCGGCTCTTCTACCGGCCCACCGTGCTGGCCGACGTCCCGGTCGACTCTCCCGTCTTCACCGAGGAGGTCTTCGGCCCGGTCGCCCCGATCACCCGGGTCTCCTCGGTCGAGGAAGCCGTGCGCCTGGCCGCGAAGAGCGACTACGGACTGTCGCTGGGCATCGTCACCCGCGACGTCATGCGCGGGCTGGCCATCGCCGAGCAGATCCCGACCGGCATCGTGCACATCAACGACCAGACCGTGAACGACGAGGCCAACGTCCCCTTCGGTGGCATCGGCGCATCCGGGCTCGGCCGGATCGGCGGCGCGGCCGCGAACATCGAGGCCTTCACCGAGACCCGCTGGATCACCATGCGAGGGGAGCCGGCGAGCTACCCGTTCTGATCGGCGCCTGCACGGCACGGCTACGCTCGCCGACATGGCGTCCGGAGGGAGTGGCATGGGCCAGCGAGACATGCCGTTCGACCGGCGTCGGGCGGGCGTCCTGCTGCACGTGACGTCCCTCCCCGGCCCCGGACCCACGGGTGACCTCGGTGACGAGGCCCACCGGTTCGTCGACTTCCTCGCGGCTGCCGGCTGCTCGGTCTGGCAGGTCCTTCCGCTGGCGCCGACGCATCCGGCGGAGGGATCGCCGTACGACGCGCTGTCCGCGATGGCGGGCAACCCTGACCTCATCAGCGAGGAGCACCGACTGGCTCACGGTCTCGAGTCGCCCTCGACGCTGACCGAGCCGCAGCGTGCCGACTTCTCCTCGTGGTGCGCGGGCCAGGCCGACTGGCTCGAGCCCTACGTCGAGTACGCCGCCCTCCGCGAGCTGCACGACCTCGCACCCTGGCCGTCGTGGGAGCCCGCGCTGCGCGATCGCGACGCGCGGGCGGTCGCGGATGCGCTCGCCCCGCTCGCTGAACGGGTGGAGCTCCTGCGCTTCGAGCAGTGGGTCTTCGCCGTGCAGTGGGCCAGCCTCCGCGACCACGCCGCGTCGAAGGGCGTGCTCATGTTCGGGGACCTCCCGATCTTCGTGTCCCTGGACAGTGCCGACGTGTGGGCGTCGCGCGAGCTGTTCCACCTCGACGACGACAGTCGTCCGATCACGGTGTCCGGGTGCCCGCCCGACTACTTCTCGGCCGACGGGCAGCGCTGGGACAACCCGCACTACGACTGGGACGCGATGGCGGCGGACGGCTACGGCTGGTGGCGCCGCCGGATCGCCCGCCAGCGCGAGCTCTTCGACCTCGTCCGCATCGACCACTTCCGCGGGTTCGAGGCCGCCTGGCACGTGCCCGCCGACGCAGCCACCGCCCGCGAAGGTGAGTGGGTCCCCGGACCGGGGGCGGACATCCTGTCCGTGCTCCTCGACACCGCCGGCCCCGGGACGCTGGTGGCGGAGGACCTCGGGGTCATCACCCCGGAGGTCGATGAGCTCCGGACCCGCTTCGGGCTGCCGGGGATGAAGGTCCTCCAGTTCGCCTTCGACGGCGACGCCGACAACCTCCACCTGCCCCGTCAGCACGAGGAGCAGGGCGTCGCCTACACCGGCACCCACGACAACGACACCACGCTGGGCTGGTGGCAGCAGCTGGACGACGAGGTCCGCGACCAGGTCCGCTCCCACCTCTCCGACCCCGACGAGCCCATGCCCTGGGCGCTGATCCGGCTCGCCCTGCAGTCGTCTGCCCGGCTCGCCGTCGTACCTGCGCAGGACATCCTCGAGCTCGGCAACGAGGCGCGGATGAACACGCCCGGCACCGCCGGGGACAACTGGGCCTGGCGGGCACCGGCCGGTGCCTTCGACGACGACCTCGCGACCAGGGTGCGCGAGCTCGTGGCAGCGACGGACCGGCTCCGTTGACCGCGAGCGCCCGCGCTGCGGTCGAGCAGCTGCTGGACCGGATCGCCGTCGTCGAGCCGCTCGTCAACGCGATCTGCACCCTCCACCCGGACGCCCTGCCGCAGGCCGACGCGCTGGACGCCGAGGCCGCTGAGCGAGGCGTGCGCGGTCCGCTCCACGGTCGTGCCGTCCTGGTCAAGGACAACATCGACACCCACGACCTGCCGACGACCGCCGGGTCGCTGGCGCTGGCCAGCGCGCCGCCACCCGCCCGGGACGCGCCGCTCGTGCAGCGCCTGCGCGACGCCGGCATGGTCATCCTGGGCAAGACGAACCTGTCGGAGTGGGCCAACATCCGCGACGAGTCGTCGACGTCGGGCTGGAGCGCCTACGGCGGACTGACCCGCAATCCGTATGCGCTCAACCGGTCCGCGGGCGGCTCGAGCTCCGGCAGCGGAGCGGCGGTCGCGGCCGGCCTCGCGCCCTTCGCGATCGGCACCGAGACAGACGGCTCGATCACCTGTCCCGCGGCCTTCAACGGCTGCGTCGGCATCAAGCCGACCGTCGGCACCGTTCCCACCAGCGGCGTGGTGCCCATCTCGGCATCCCAGGACTCGCCGGGCCCGATGGCCATGACGGTCCGCGACGCGGCTTCGCTGCTGACGGTGCTCGCCGCCGACGGGACCGACTACGCCGCGCACGCCGTGCCGGGCCGGCTGGCGGGCAAGCGGATCGGGGTCCCGCGCACGACCTACTGGGGCTACTCCCCGCACGCGGACGCCGCCGCCGAGCGGGCGGTCGGCCTGCTCGCCGCGGAGGGAGCCACGATCGTCGACCACACCGACCTGCCGGCGTACGGCGACGAGGTCGGGCACGACGAGCTGCTCGTGCTGCTGGCGGAGCTCCGCGCGGGTGTCGCGGACTACCTCGCGACCCGCACCGGCGACGTGCCGCGGACGCTGGAGGAGCTCGTCGACTTCAACCGCGCTCACGCGGACACCGAGCTGGCGCACTTCGGCCAGTCACTCTTCGAGCAGGCGCTGGCCGGTCCGCTGGCCGGGAGTCCGGAGCACCTCGCCGCGCGTGCGCGGGGCATTGCGGCCACGCGTGACGGAGGCATCGACCAGGTGCTGCGCGAGCACGAGCTGGACGCGCTGGTCACGCCGTCCTACCCGCCTGCGATCCCGATCGACCTCGTCAACGCCGAGATGTTCGCCGGCTCCTGCAGCGGGCCCACAGCGATCGCGGGCTACCCCTTGGTCACCGTCCCGAGCGAGCTCGCCGCGGGCCTGCCGGTGGCCGTGTCGTTCTGGGGCACCGCGGGCAGCGAGGCGACGTTGATCGAGATCGCGCACGGGTACGAGGTGGCGCGGGACCGGTCCAGCGGACCGCTGCTGCCGCCTACCTTCCCGACGTTCGTCTGACCGGCGCGCCCGCGATCAGGCTCGGCTCGTGGTGGGCGCGGAGTGCTCGGGTGAACCAGTCGAAGACGGGAGTGAGGTCGGGTTGTGGTGTCCATCCGTTGATGATGGCGAGGTGGTGGAGGTAGCGCTGGGTGCGGACATCTGCCGCGACGTCGAGTCGGTGCAGGATCTCGGCGCGATACGCGGCGGTGTCCGTGCGGTCGAAGGTCGTGGCGTACGCACCGACGAGCTCGTTCACGGTCGTGGCGGCGGCTGGTGACGTGGGCTCCACCTTCGCTGCGATGGCTGCTCGGACCTGTTCGATCACTCGCACGGTGAGCTCGTGGTGCAGGCCAGTCTGGTCACCCTTCGCGCGTTCGGAGGCCTGGAACTCCGCCATGCGCCGCACCGCGGCGCGGAAGTCGGGGTCGCGGAGCAGCTCTGCCAGCTCGATCCACGCCTCCACCTGGGCGGGCTCGGGATCGTCGGGCAGCTCAGGTCTCATGGTGCGCAGGAGCTCGACGAGCTCAGGATTGGCGTCGACACCGTCGAACGCCTCGTCGAGGAAGTCGTCGACCAGGCGCTGCCGCTCGGGCTCGGTCATGGTGATGAGCTGGTGCATGAGGACCGTCCTCTGGCTGGTGGTCTCGGTGGTGGCCACGGCGCGCAGGACTGCGCGCCGCAGCCGGAGCGTCCGGATCTGTTCGTCGAGCAGCGAGGCGTGCGTCCGGGCCACCTCGGTCAGTGACGTCTGGGCTGCAAGCAGGGACCGGATCGTGTCGAGCGGCAGACCCAGCTCCCGCAGCGTGCGGACGAGGTCCAGTCGAGCAACGGCATCCTGGTCGTAGCGCCGGTACCCGGCAGGGCTGCGCGTGCTCTCGGGCACGACTCCGGCGTCGGAGTAGAACCGGACGGTGCGCGTGGACAGACCACTGCGTCGCGCCAGATCGCCTATCGAGTACATCTCGTCGTCGGTCACGCGAGAAGCCTGCTCCTTCCACCTGCTGGAAGGTCAACCGTGTGGTGCGTCCGCATTTGCTAGCCCGGGTAGATGTCGACGCCGGGTGGGGCGTCGAAGATCATGCGGGCTTTCTCGGGGTGGATGCGGTGGGTGCCGGTGTGGTCGACGAGGAAGGCCTGTCCGTGTGGGGTGAGCCAGACGTAGCGTCCTTCGCCGCACTGGCGTGAGGTGTAGCCCGCGTGGGTCTTCCAGCGGTGGTGTCGTCGCCCGAGGGGGCCGCAGTTGTGGGGGCCGGTCTGGTCCGGCGGAGGTTCTCGCCCGTCCCCGGCGTCGGTGCCGTGGTCGTAGGGCGTGGGGTGGTCGAGGTCCACGGTGCGGCTGGTGGAGGTGGCGTAGGGCCAGTAGTCGCCGCCGGTGATGAGGTGGACCTGGTCGCGCAGTGACTCGGGGTGCTCGTAGGCGGTGTAGCGGACCCTGCCGGAGAGGTCCTTGACGGGCTGGATCTTCAGGTTCGTGCGGCGTAGCAGCTCGGCGAGCCGGGTCAGGGTCACCGGTCCGAATCCTTCGACCCGCGCCACACCCACCGTGCCGCCGTCGCCAGTCAGTGCGGCCTCGTGGAGGTGGACGTGCAGCACCGCCTTCGGTGCCAGCGGGCTCAGGTCGATGCCGCGCAGCGCGTCGAGGAGGTCGGCCGGGAACGCGAAGGCCCGCGAGGTGCCCGGTTCGGGCTCATCGAGGTCGGAGTCGAGGTCGGAGTCGAGGCTCGGGCTCGGGTAGTCGAGGTCGGAGTCGAGGTCGGGCTCGGGCTGGGTGTCGAGGTCGGTGTCGTGCTCGGCGTCCTCGGTGTGTTCGAGGAGCAGGGTGAAGAGCTCGGCGGGGCGGGCGAGCCAGCCGAAGGCGAGGGCGCGGAGCTCGTCGGGGTGGGCCTCGGGATGGCGGGGCGCGATGATCTCCGCGACGCGGTGGACGATCGCGTCGACCGCGGCGGCGTCGCCGGCCTCGAGGCGGGCGATGAGCAGCCGTAGGCCGTGCTCGTCGGTGCGGCCGAGCCCGACGTAGCGGCGACGGCGTTCGGCTTCGCACCGCTGCTCGTGCAGGGCCGGGTCGGCCTCGATGATCTTGGCCTCGGCGACCTCGAGGACCCGTCCGGTGGCTTCGGTGGCGATCATCCGCGACATCGCGGAGTCGACCAGGGTGACCGCGTCGGCGTCGAGGTGGCGTGAGAGCTTCGCGATCCGACGTGCGACCCACACCTCGCACTCCCCACGCCGGCACACCGCCCACGTCAGGGGCAGCCGGTGCTGCAGGTCGAGGACGTCGGCGAGTGCGTGGCGCGACGCCATGACGCCGGTGCCGCGGGCCAGGGCGATCTCGCCGAGGCAGAAGTCCTGCACACCGGGGGTGCCGTCACCGCCGACCTGGACCAGCACGTTGCCCACCCGCCGGGCCACGTGGCCGTCGGGTCCGTCGGTCGGGTCGGCCGAGTGGACTGCGGCCCACTGGGCGATGACCTCGAGGTCACGGACCTCCGCCACCCGACGCGCCTGCACCGCCTCCGACGCAGCGGCCAGCAGGCCGGCTGCGTCGAGGTCGGTGAGGGAGGAGGTCATGGAAGCAATTCTAGAGCGGACCACCGACACCCTGACCTGCGACGACGGGGTTGTGGAGAAGTATTTTCGAACAGGATGACGACGTGTCAGAGGTTGGTTTCGAGGCTCGCTGCGCTCGCACCTCAACCACCGAGTGGCCCGTCGGTCACCACCGAGTGGCCCGTGGGTGCCCCCGGGGTTTCGTGACGGGCGCTGTGCGCCCTCCTCAACCACCGGGGGACACCGCGCCCTCCTCAACCAGCGAGTGAATCGCGCTCGCACCTCGACCACCGGTTGGCGGCTGGGGCCCCCTCACTCGTGGACGACGTCGTAGGCCACGAAGAGCAGGCCGTCACCGATGCGCTCGGCCCGGGTGAGCCGCAACGACGCGGGCGCCCCTGCTTCGAGCATGCGGCCACCGTGGCCGACCATGGCCCCGAAGACGAAGAGCCGCAGCTCGTCGACCAGCCCGTGCTCGAGCAGCGTCTGCACCAGGGTGCGACTGCCGAAGACGACGATCGTGCCGTCGACCTCGTCCTTGAGCCGCGTCACGCTCTCGACGACGTTGCCGCTCAGCACGGTCCCGTTCGCCCACGCAGCCTCCTCCAGCGTGGAGGACACGACGTACTTCGGGAGCGCGTTGAGACGGTCGGCCCAGTCGCCCGGGCGATCGTTCCAGCGCGTGGCGAACCAGGCGTCGGTCTCCCTGCCCAGCAGCAGTGCGTCGGTGTGGAGGGCCTCCTCGAACTCGAACTTCGCCCAGGCCTCCTGGTCGGCGTCCGACTTGGCGTTGAACCAGCCTCCGCCCGGGCCGTCCTCACCCGTCGGGTTCTCGACGACGCCGTCCAGTGTCATGTTGGTGTTGACCACGATCGTGCCCATCAGTCTTCTCCTTCTCCGGAATGTTCGCTACGAAGGGTCAGACAACGACTGCAGCAGGAAGTGGGCGCGACCGGACCGCCCAGTTCGGGGCTCGCGCGGTGTCTGTGTCGGGAGACCACGACGAACGAGGCGGTGATCCCATGAGCGACCTGATCTCCCGGGCCCGGGCGGGCGACGAGGAGGCGTTCCGCGCGCTGACCGAACCGCATCGACGCGAGCTGCTGGTGCACTGCTACCGGATGCTCGGCTCGCTCCAGGACGCCGAGGACGCACTCCAGGACACCCTGGTCGGTGCGTGGCAGGGGCTCGACGGCTTCCAGGGACGCGCCTCCATGCGGACCTGGCTCTACCGGATCGCCACCAACCGTTGCCTCAACGCGTTGCGCGCGACGAAGCGCCGACCGGCCAAGGCCTGGGACGTCCCGGGGATGACGGCCCCGGACCCGACCCGACTGGGCGAGGTCCCCTGGCTGGAGCCGTTCCCGGAGACCCTGCTCGAGGGTGCGTACGACCTACCGCTCGGGCCGGAGGCGCGCTACGAGCAGACCGAGTCGATCTCGCTCGCCTTCGTCGCCGGGCTCCAGGTGCTGCCGCCGCTCCAGCTGGCTGTCCTGGTCCTCCGCGACGTGCTCGGGTTCCCGGCCGCCGAGGTCGCCGAGATGTTCGACCGGAGCGTCGAGTCCATCACCAGTGCGCTCAAGCGGGCCCGAGCCACCCTCGAACGCTCGCGGCCGGAGCTGGCCGAGCGGGCACCACGACCGACGCCGGGGTCAGCGGTCGAGCAGGAGCTCGTGGCGCGCTTCGTGGCGGCCTACGAGGCGGCGGACGTCGCCCGGGTCGTCGCCCTGCTGACCGACGACGTCTTCATGTCGATGCCACCGATCCCGTTCGAGTACGTCGGACGCGACCCGGTCGGGGAGTTCCTCGGGCTGCTCCTCGGCGCCCGCCACTTCTCCCTGGTCCCGACCCGGGCCAACGGGCAGCCTGCCTTCGGCGCGTACGTCGCCGGGGCCGACGGCGTGCGACGCGCCAGCGGCCTGATCACCGTGACCGTCACCGACAGCGGGATCAGCGAGCTGAGCAGGTTCGAGAACCATCTCTTCGGCTGGTTCGGACTCCCACCCGTCCTGGAGGGACGCGGGTCGAACGACTGACCCCTCGCGTCAGAACCCCTCCGCCAACCGGTGGTAGGCCGCGTTCCACCGCAGCTCGCGCTGGAAGCTCCGCGTCGTGGTGTCGTCGTCGATGACGACCATCTCGACGCCGGTCATCTGGGCGAAGTCCTCGAGGATCTCGACCCCGACGGCCTTCGACAGCACGGTGTGGTGGGGCGCGCCGGCCATCAGCCAGGACTCCGCCGAGGTGGAGAGCGAGGGTCGGGGCTCCCAGACCGCGCAGGCCACGGGCAGGTGGGGCAGGGCCTCGTCGGGCTCGACGACGTCGATGTCGTTGACGGTCAGGCGGAAGCGGTCGCCCAGGTCGGAGAGGCCGGCGACGACGGCGCGGCCGGGGTCGGCGGTGAAGCGGAGTCGTACGGGGTCCTCGCGGCCGCCGATGGCGAGCGGGTGGATCTCCAGCGATGCGGTCTGGGTGGTGATGGTCGGGCAGACCTCGAGCATGTGGGCGCCGAGGATCTTCTCCTGCCCGGGCACCAGGTGATAGGTGTAGTCCTCCATGAAGGACGTGCCGCCGGGCAGTCCCTCGCCCATCACCTTCGTGGCGCGCAGGAGGACCGAGGTCTTCCAGTCGCCCTCGCCGCCGAAGCCGAAGCCGTCGGCCATCAGCCGCTGCACCGCCAGGCCGGGCAGCTGGCGCAGGCCGCCGAGGTCCTCGAAGTTCGTCGTGAAGGCGTTGAAGCCACCGCTGGTGAGGAACGACCGGATGCCGAGCTCGATGCGGGCGCCGTAGCGCAGCGACTCGTGCCGGTCCCCGTCCGGCAGGAGCTCGGGCGCGACGCGATAGGTGTCGGCGTACTCCGTGACCAGCTTGTCGATGTCGTCGTCGCCGATCGCGTCGACCACCGCGACGAGGTCGTTGACGCCGTAGGTGTTGACCGAGACGCCGAAGCGGCGCTGCGCCTCGACCTTGTCGCCCTCGGTGACGGCGACGTCGCGCATGTTGTCGCCGAAGCGCGCGAGCCTGAGGTTGCGCAGCTCCGAGCGACCCAGCGCGGCGCGGGCCCAGTGGCCGATGCGCTGCGCGACGACCGGCGACTCGACGTGGCCGGCGACCGTCTTGCGCAGCACGCCGAGGCGCGACTGGATGTAGCCGAACTCCCGGTCGCCGTGCGCGGCCTGGTTGAGGTTCATGAAGTCCATGTCGATCGTCGACCAGGGGAGCTCCATGCCCGCCTGCGTGTGCAGGTGGAGCAGCGGCTTCTGCAGGGCGTCGAGGCCGGCGATCCACATCTTGGCCGGGGAGAAGGTGTGCATCCACGCCACGACCCCGACGCAGGCCGGGTCGGAGTTGGCGTCGAGCATCTGCCGGTGGATCGACGAGGCGTCCATCAGGACCGGCTTCCACACGACGTCGACGGGGAGCGCGCCCACCTCGACGAGACGAGCGACGATGCCCTGCGACTGGGCCGCGACCTGGTCCAGGGTCTCGGGACCGTAGAGGGACTGGCTCCCGGTCAGGAACCAGACCTCGGGCTTGGGCGTCGACGTCATGCTCATGGGACTTCCTTCGTGGATCGGGTGGTGGAGGTGGGTCGCGCGGTCAGCGCTGGCCGTACACGTTCTGGTAGCGGTCGAAGAGCGCGTCGACGTGGTGCTGGGCGATCGGCAGCGGTTCGCCGAGCTGGCGGGAGATGTGGACCGTGCGCGCCACGTCCTCGCACAGCACGGCGGCCTTGACCGCCGAGCGGGCGCTGGACCCGATCGCGAAGACGCCGTGGTTGCGCATCAGCACCGCGGCCGAGCGGCTGTCGCGCAGGGTGTCGACGATGCCCCGGCCGATCGAGTCGTCACCGATGACCGCGAAGGGGCCGACCGGGATCTCGCCGCCGAACTCGTCGGCTCCCATCGTCAGCACGCACGGCACCGGCTCACCGCGCGCCGCCCACGCGGTGGCGTAGGTCGAGTGGGTGTGGACCACTCCCCCGACCTGCGGCATCTCGCGGTAGACGTAGGCCTGCGCCTCGGTGTCCGACGACGGGGCGTGCTCGCCCTCGACGACGCGGCCCTGGAGGTCGCACACGACCATGTTGGCGGGGGTGAGGTCGTCGTAGGACACCCCGCTCGGCTTGATGACCAGGAGGTCCTGGCCGGGGACCCGCGCCGACACGTTGCCCGCGGTCCACACCACCAGCTGGTAGCGGGTGAGCTGCTCGTGCAGCGCGCACACCTCGGCGCGGAGCCGGAGGATCGTGTCGGTCACGTCGGAGACGGTGGTCATGCCGAGACCTCCTGGGCGGCAGTAGGGGTGGCGTAGGACCGACGCGCGACGGCGTCGCGGCGGATCGCCTTGAGCCGGCGCATCGTGGTGGTCGTGCGGCCGAAGTGGTCGTGGAGCGCGAGGTAGTGCTCGAAGAGGGCGTCGTACGACGCTGCGCGGGCCTCGTCGGGCACGAAGACGTGCCGACGCACCTTGCCCATCTGCTTGGCGGCGGAGGCCACGTCGTCGTAGGCCCCCGCGGCGACGGCCGCGTGGATCGCGGAGCCGAGTGCCGGGCCCTGCTCGGAGTCGATGACCGACAGCGGGAGCCGCGTCACGTCGGAGTAGATCTGCATCAGCAGCGCGTTCTTCTGCAGCCCGCCGGCGACGATGAACTCCTCCACCGGCACGCCGCTGTCGCGGAAGGTCTCCACGATGACGCGGGTGCCGAAGGCGGTCGCCTCGAGCAGCGCGCGGTAGACGTCCTCGGCGCGGGTGGCGAGCGTCTGGCCGACGACCAGCCCGGAGAGCTCGTGGTCGACGAGCACCGACCGGTTGCCGGAGTGCCAGTCGAGGGCGACGAGGCCGTGCTCGCCGATCTCCTGGTCGGCGGCGAGGCGGGTGAGGTGCTCGTGCACGCCCTCCCCGGCTGCGGCGGCGGCCTCGGTGACGTAGGCAGGGACGCCGTGCTCGGCGAACCAGCCGAAGATGTCGCCGACGCCGCTCTGGCCGGCCTCGTAGCCCCACAGGCCCGACACGATGCCGCCGTCGACGACGCCGCACATCCCGGGGACCTCGCGGAGCACCTCGGCGCTCATCACGTGGCAGGTCGAGGTGCCCATGATCGCGACCATCTGGCCGGGGCCGACCGCCTGCGCCGCAGGGGCGGTCACGTGCGCGTCGACGTTGCCGACGGCCACGGCGATGCCCTCCGGGAGCCCGGTCCACCCGGCCGCCTCGGCGGTCAGGGTGCCGGCGCGGTCGCCGAGCTGGCCGATCGCGTGCTCGAGCTTGTCGGCGACGAAGCCCTCGAAACCGGGCGACAGTGCGGTCAGGAACTCCGGCGACGGGTAGGCGCCGTCCTGCAGGATGCCCTTGTAGCCGGCGGTGCAGGCGTTGCGGACGTAGGTGCCGCAGAGCTGCCAGACGATCCAGTCGGCCGCCTCGACCCAGTGGTCCATCCGGTCGTAGACCTCGCGGTCGTCCTCGAACAGCTCGAGGCCCTTGGCGAACTCCCACTCCGAGGAGATCAGCCCGCCGTAGCGCGGCAGCCACGCCTCGGCGCGGGTGCGGCCGAGCTCGTTGATCCGGTCGGCCTGGCCCTGTGCGGCGTGGTGCTTCCAGAGCTTGACGTAGGCGTGCGGCCGGTCGGCGAGGCCGTCGACCTCGTTGAGCGGGGTGCCGTCGGCGAGCGTCGGGCACCATGGTGCAGGCGGTGAAGTCGGTGGCGATGCCCACCACGTGCGCCGGGTCGATGCCGGCCGCCTCGATCGCCGCCGGGACGGCCACCCGCAGCACGTCGCGGTAGTCCTCGGGCACCTGGAGCGCCCACTCGGGAGGAAGCGGGCGCTCGACGCCAGCGAGGTGTGCGGGGAGCGCACGCTCCAGCACCGCATGCGGGTAGGGGTGGACGCCGGTGCCCAGCTCGGCACCGTCGGAGACGCGGACCACGACCGCCCGCCCCGAGAGGGTGCCGTAGTCGACGCCGACGACGTAGTGCTCCTGCATGGTCACTGCTTCCTTTCGACTGGCGCCGCGGTGCTGGCGCGGACGACCAGCTCGGCGCCGATGAGGCGTGCGGGGGCCGGGACCTGGCCGATGGCGGCGCGCAGGATCTCGATCGCGCGCTGCCCGACGGCCTGGAAGTCCTGGCGGACGGTGGTGAGGGGCGGGATGAGGTACGCCGCCTCGGGGATGTCGTCGAAGCCGACGACGCTGACGCCGCGGGGACCGCTGGGCACCCCGCGTCCGGCCTCGTGGAGCGCGCGCAGCAGGCCGAGCGCCATCTGGTCGTTGGCGCAGAAGACGGCGGTGACGTCGTCGCGGGACGCGATCCGCAGGCCCGCCTCGTAACCGCTGGCGGCCGACCAGTCGCCGGTCAGGTGCTGACCGGGGCGCAGCCCGGCGGCGTACATCGCGTTGTGCCACCCCTGCAGTCGGGCCCGGGCCTCGGTCCACTCCAGCGGGCCGGCGAGGTGCACGATGTCGGTGTGCCCGAGGTCGATCAGGTGCTGGGTGCCGAGCTCGGCACCGGCGACCTGGTCGACGCCCACTGTCCAGCGGGTCTTGTCGGGGTCACCCTCGACCACGACCACCGGGATGCCGAGGTGCTCCTGGGCGCGGGCCACCTCGAGCGCGTCGTTGGTCGCGGAGATGAGGACGATGCCCTCGACCGCCTGGCCGCGGAGGTGGTCGATCGCGTCGACGAGCTCCTCGCGGGACAGGCTCTGGAGGTTGGCCGAGCTGACGAAGTAGCCCGCCTCGCGGCCCGCCGCCTGGATGGTGCGATGCACCGTCGACGGCCCCCAGTAGCCGCTCTTGGAGCCGATCACGCCGATGGTCGCCGAGCGTCGGGTGACCAGCGCGCGAGCCGCGGAGTTGGGTCGGTAGCCCAGCTGGAGGATGGCCTGCTCGACGCGCTCCCGGGTCGCAGGGCGCAGGTTGTTCTGCCCGTTGATGACGCGGGACACGGTCTGGTGGGACACGCCCGCCAGGCGCGCGACGTCGGCCATCACCGGCGTCCGGGTCGGTGGCGGCACCTCGCTGAGGGTCATGAGCGGCGCCGCGTCGCGAAGCGCTGGACGACCACGAAGGCGAGCAGCAGGAGGCCGGTGATGATCCGGATCCAGTACGAGCTGAGGCTGCCGTCGAAGGAGATCAGGGTCTTGATGATGCCGAGCACCAGCACGCCGAGGAGCGAGCCGACGACGTAGCCGCGGCCACCGGTCAGCAGGGTGCCGCCGATGACGACCGCGGCGATGGCGTCGAGCTCCATCCCGATGGCGTGCAGGCTGTTGCCGGAGAGGATGTAGAGCGCGAAGAGGAGCCCGGCGAGCGCCGCGCAGAAGCCGCTGATGACGTAGACGCCGACCTTGGTGAAGGCCACCCGCAGGCCCATCAGCATCGCCGAGCTCTCGCTGCCGCCGATGGCGTAGACCGTCCGGCCGAAGCGGGTGCGGGCCAGGACGTAGGCCGCGACCGCCACCGTGGCCAGCGCGATGATCGCCGTCCAGCGGATGTAGTAGTCCCCGATGTAGATGGTCTTGAACGCCAGCTGGGTGAACGTCTCGTCGCTGATCGAGATCGACTCGACGCTGATCAGGTAGGTGAGGCCGCGGGCGAGGAACAGCCCCGCCAGGGTGGCGATGAAGGGCTGGATGTCGAAGTAGTGGATCAGCAGGCCCATCAGCAGCCCGAGCACCGTGCCGGTGACGAGCACCGCGACGATCGAGAGGTAGGGCGACCAGCCCATCTGCAGCGTCTTGGCCGCGATCATCGTCGACAGCGCGACGACCGAGCCGACCGACAGGTCGATGCCGCCGGTGAGGATGACGAAGGTCATCCCGACGCCGAGCACGATCAGGAACGCGTTGTCGATGAGGAGGCTGATCAGCACCTGCGGGTCGGCGAGCCCCTCGTAGCGCATCCCGCCGACCCCGAAGAGGCCGATGAAGAGGGCCAGCGTCGCGAGGATCGGGAGGTAGCGCGGGGGCGGCGTGAAGGTGCGGACGCGGTCCCACGTCGAGGTCGAGGGGTGGCGGTGGCGGTGCTCATGCTGCGATACCTGCCTTGACGGGAGCGGGCGCGGGCGGTGGGGGCCGGCCCGGCAGCGGGCGGAGGCGGAGGTGGCGTACGCCGGACACGCAGGACCGCACGGGCCTTGGGCGACTGCAGCAGGCACACGGCGATGACCACGACCGCCTTGAAGAGGTAGTTGAGGTCGGAGGGGATCCCGATGTTGGGGATGGTGCGCGCGAGGGTCGCGATGAAGAGCGCGCCGACGAAGGTGCCCATCAGCGAGAAGCGGCCGCCGGCGAGCGACGTACCTCCGATGACGACCGCGAGGATCGCGTCGAGCTCGATCCACAGCCCGAGGCTGTTGGCGTTGACGGAGTTGGTGTTGGCCGCGATGACGAGGCCCGCGAGCCCGGCGCAGAAGCCGGAGAACGCGTAGACCGTCCAGATGATCGTCCGCGAGCGGACGCCGGCGAGGCGGCTCGCCTCGGGGTTGATGCCGACCGACTCGATGAGCATGCCGAGCGCGGTGCGCCGGGTGAGCACGGCGGTGAAGGCCAGGACGGCGATCGCGATCAGGAAGGCCAGCGGCAGCGTCAGCACGAAGCCGGACGCGAGGTCGCTGAAGAAGGGATTGTTGACGGTGGTGATCTGACCGTCGGTGATCGCCATGGAGATGCCGCGACCGGCGACCATCAGGATCAGCGTGGCGATGATCGGTTGGATGCCCAGGACGGAGACCAGGAAGCCGTTCCACGCGCCGAGCGCGATGCAGACGACGACGGCGTAGGTCATCGCCATCACCGCGGTGGTCAGCGCGGCCTCGTCTCCCGCGCCGATGATCCGGGTGCAGGCGACCGCCGCGGCGATCGCGGCGATCGCGCCGACGGAGAGGTCGATGCCGCGGGTGGCGATCACCAGGGTCATGCCCAGCGCGACCAGCATCACCGGTGCGCTGTTGCGCATGATGTCGATGACGTTGCCGTAGAGGTGACCGTCCTGCATCCGTACGTCGAGGAAGGCGGGCTTCACCGCGACGTTGACGAGGAGCAGCACGACCAGCGCGAGCACGGGCCACAGCAGCGGGTGGCGCAGCAGGCGCGCGGCCCGGGACGGGGACTCAGGCATGGGTGGCTCCCTCGGGCTGGGACTCGGGCTGGGACTCGGGCTGGACTCGGTCTGCGCCTCGCCGGCGATGATCTCCAGGACGTCGCGGACGCTGACGTCGTGGTTGACCCGCTCGTCGATCTTGCGGCGGTCACGCATCACGACGAGCCGGTCGCTGAGGCGCAGCACCTCCTCGAGCTCGGCGGAGATGAACACCACCGACAGGCCCTGGGCGGCGAGCTCGGCCACCTTGGCCTGGATCTGCGCCTTGGCGCCGATGTCGATGCCGCGGGTGGGCTCGTCGAGGATGAGGATCTCGGGCTGGGTGATCAGCCAGCGGGCGAGCAGCACCTTCTGCTGGTTGCCGCCGGAGAGGTTGCGCATCAGGGCCTGCGGGTCGGCCGGCCGGATGTCGAGGGCAGTGATGTAGTCGTCGACGAGCCTGGTGCGCGTCGCCTGCGGGATCGGGCGCAGCCAGCCCCGGGAGGCCTGCAGCGCGAGGAGCATGTTGTCGGCCACGGTCAGGTCGCCGACCACGCCCTCGGCCTTGCGGTCCTCGCTCGAGAAGGCGATCTTGCGGTCGATCGCGTGCCGCGGGCTGCGCAGCCTGCGGCGCTCGGAGCGGAAGGTCAGCTCGCCGGTGTCAGCGGTGTCGGCGCCGAAGAGCAGCCGGGCGAGCTCGGTGCGTCCGGAGCCGAGGAGCCCGGCGATGCCGACGACCTCGCCCTCGAAGAGCTCGAGGTCGGTGGCCTCCAGGGAGTTCTTGCGGCCCAGGCCGACGGCCTTGAGCACGGGCACGCCGGTCTCGGCGTCGGTCTTGGGCGCCTCGCGGTCGAGCCGGTCCAGGGTCTCCAGCTCGCGACCGATCATGGACCTCACCAGCTCGAGCTGGGTGGTCTGCGCGACCATCCGCTCCTCGACGAGCCTGCCGTTGCGCAGGATCGTCATCCGGTCGGAGATCTCGTAGACCTGGTCGAGGAAGTGGGAGACGAAGACGATCGCGACGCCCTCGTCGCGCAGGCGGCGCATGACGGTGAAGAGCTTCTCCACCTCGTCGGCGTCCAGGCTGGAGGTCGGCTCGTCGAGGATCAGCACCTTGGCCTCGACGTCGACGGCCCGGGCGATGGCCACGAGCTGCTGGATCGCGATGGGGTGCTCGTCGAGCGTGGAGCGCGGGTCGATGTCGACCCCGAGGTGGAGCAGGGTCCTGCGGGCGCGGCGGTTCATGTCGCGCACGCTGATCGAGCCGAAGCGACGGGGCTCGCGCCCGAGCATCATGTTCTCGGCGACCGTGAGGTTGGGGACCAGGTTGACCTCCTGGTAGACGGTGCTGATGCCGGCGGCCTGCGAGGCGGAGGGCGAGTGGAACTCGTGGGCCTCGCCGGCGACGAGGACCTCTCCCGCGTCGATCGAGTAGACGCCGGTGAGTGCCTTGATGAGGGTCGACTTGCCGGCGCCGTTCTCCCCCATGAGGGCGTGGACCTCGCCGGGGAACAGCCGCAGCGAGACGCCGTCGAGCGCGCGTACGGCACCGAAGGTGATGGAGATGTCGCGCATCTCGATCACCGGCGACCGCTCACCCTCGGGTGGGTCCACGACCTCCGGTGGCGTCGTCATCTGCGTCATCTCGATCCTCTCTGCGTGCATCTGTCCGACCGCGTGACCGGGCCCGGCCGGGGTGGCCGGTCGGGCCCGGTACGTGTGGTGCGCGGCCTCGTCACCCGAGTGACGGGTGCGGCTCAGTACTGGCGGCTCAGTACTGGCGGTCGGGCAGGACCTCGGCGGCCTGCTCCGGGGTGAAGGCCGACTCCTCGGTCAGGACCCGTGCCGGGACCTCCTCGCCGGCGAGCACCTTCGTGGCGAGGTCCATCAGCTGCGGCCCGAGGAGCGGGTTGCACTCGACGATGTAGTTGATCTTGCCCTCGGAGAGTGCGGTCATGCCGTCCTTCACCGCGTCGATCGTGATGATCTTGATGTCCTTGCCGGGCTCGAGGCCGGCGGCCTCGATCGCCTCGATGGCACCGAGACCCATGTCGTCGTTGTGGGCGAACACGACGTCGATGCTGTCGTCGGACTGGAGGAAGGACTCCATGACCTGCT
The DNA here is from genome assembly GCA_963750445.1 of uncultured Actinomycetota bacterium. Lineage (GTDB taxonomy): Bacteria > Actinomycetota > Actinomycetes > Propionibacteriales > Nocardioidaceae > Nocardioides. The sequence continues at coordinate 24,275 of CAVVQR010000004.1, forward strand.
TGCCGCCGTCACGGGTGAAGTCACCGGTCTGCGAGGCGGTCACCTCGATCGAGTCGTCGGCGGCGATCTTGTCGGCGAAGCCCTCGGCGCGGTCGAGGGCGGGAGCAGCACCGGTGGTGCCCTCGAGCTGGACGACGTTGACCGTGCCGTCACCGTTGACGTCGGAGTCCGCGGCGTTCTCGACGAGCCAGTCGCCGGCCTTCTCGCCCTCGACGATGAAGTCGGAGCCGAGGAAGGTCTTGTAGAGCGAGGGGTCGGCGTCGACGGCGCGGTCGGTGAGGATGACCGGGATGTTGGCCGCCTTGGCCTCCTGGAGGACCGCGTCGAAGCCGGTCTCGACGACCGGGCTGAAGGCGATGACGTCGACCTTCTGCTGGATGTAGGAGCGGATCGCCTGGATCTGGTTCTCCTGCTTGCCCTGGGCGTCGGTGAACTTGAGGTCGACGCCCTCGGCCTTGGCGGTGTCCTGGATGGACTTGGTGTTGGCGGTGCGCCAGCCACTCTCGGCACCGACCTGGGCGAAGCCCATGGTGATGGTTCCGTCGTCCGAGGCGGTGTCGTCCGCGGCCGAGTCAGAGCCGCACGCGGTCAGGGAGAGGGCGGTGAGGGGGATCGCGCTCACGGCGATCAAGGTCTTCTTCAGCACTGGGTGCTCCTCCAAGTGAGTCGGGCTGTCCCGCCCTGTGTGACCGGTGTCACGTGCGATGAGTGTGAGCGCTAACATTCGACCGCGTCAACCCCCGAAAGCCACATTTCCGGAAGAAATGTGAACGCTCACCTTGGCGCCGACGGCTCTGAGCCTTGACGCTCGCCGACCGTCAGCGGCGGGGCGGTGCCGTCGAGCCCCGGACCTGCAGCGTCGGCTCGATGAGGCCGACGCCCGACGCGTCTCCCCCACGCACCGCGGCGAGCGCCACGGCGAGCGCGCGGCGACCGAGCTCGGAGAAGTCCTGCGCGACGGTGGTGAGCGCAGGCCAGTAGAACTCCGCCTGCGGTACGTCGTCGAAGCCCACGACGCTGACGTCCTCGGGCACCCGGCGCCCGCCCTGGTGAAGGGCGTGCAGGACACCGAGGGCCATGAAGTCGTTGCCGACGAACACCGCCGTCACGTCCGGGTCCTGGGCGATCCTCGCCCCGGCGCGGTGACCGCTGACCGAGGACCAGTCGCCGACCAGCTGGGGCCCGGGCAGGAGACCGCGCTGCTCGTGCGCCGCCCGCCAGCCCGCCGCGCGCTGGTCTGCCTCGATCCACTCGGACGGACCGCTCACGTGGGCGATCCGCCGGTGACCGAGGTCGAGGAGGTGGTCGACCGCACGACGGGCGCCGGCCTCCTGGTCGATGCCGGCCGACAGGGGTTGCCCCGCAGCCACGCCCTGCACCATCACGACGGGAATGCCCAGCTGGAGGGACCCCGTCATCTCGACCGCGTCCTTGTGGGGCACCGCGACGACGATCGCCTCGACCGCCTGGTCGCTCAACCGGTCCACGGCGTTCTGCAGGGCCTCGAACGAGAACTCCGGCAGCCCCACGAGCGAGACGTCGTAGCCCTGGGCCTGGCCGGCGTCCTGGACGGCGAGGGCGATCATGCTCGGACCGTGGAGGGCGAGGTGGGCGGTGACCATCCCGATGCGACGTGACCTGTTGGTCGCGAGCAGTCGCGCCGCGAAGTTGCGGCGATAGCCGAGCTCCTCGATGGCCGCCAGCACGCGGATGCGCGTCTCCTCCTTGACCAGCGAGGCGTCGTTGAGCACCCGCGACACGGTCTGGTGGGAGACCCCGGCGCGCTCGGCCACCTCCGCCATGCTGGGGCCGCGTGCGCGCGGCGCGCTTCCCCCTCGGGCCTGCTGCTCGACCATGGGCGCGATCCTAGGCGGCCACGCACCGGCGGCTTGCCGGCCTCGGGGCGTCAGTCGCCGACCTGTCCCAGGCGTTCGTCGATCGCCCGTGGCGCCAGCACGTGGTCGAGCGCCATCACGGCACACCCCACCAGGCCGGCGCGATCGCCGTACGTGGAGGGCAGCACCTGCAGGTCACGGGTGGCCAGCACGGTGGACGAGGCATAGACGCTCTCGCGCAGACCCGCTGCGAAGACGTCGAAGGCGGCGGACATGTCGCCGCCGACGACGACGACCTGCGGGTTGAGCAGCGTGATCGCCGTCGCGAGCGTCTCTCCGACCAGACGCCCGCTCTCCCGGATCATCGCCCTGGCCTCGGCGTCCCCCGTCAGCGCCAGCGCGGTGAGCTCGCGTACGTGGTGCACCGCGCGGCCGGACTCGGCACGCCGGGCGACCAGTGCCCAGCCGCCGGCGATGGTCTCCAGGCACCCCTCGGACCCGCAGCGGCAGGCGCGTCCCGCGGCATCGGGGACCTTGACGTGGCCGAGGTCCCCGGCTCCCCCGAGGTGGCCTCCCACGACGTTGCCGCCGGCGATGATCCCCAGGCCCAGACCCGTCGACGCCTTCAGCACCAGCAGGTCCTCGTAGGCCGTCGCGTGCCCGAGCCGCTCGGACAGGGCGAGCACGTCTGCGTCGTTGGCGACGTGCAGCGGCGCACTGGTGACCCCGGCGAAGTAGGGCGCGAGGTCGACGCCGTTCCAGCCGGCCATGACGGGTGAGGCCAGGCTGACCGCGCGGACCGGGTCGATCGCACCCGGCAGGCTCACGCCGACACCGAGGACCGGCCGGTCGCCCCGCGCCAGCGCCGCCATGCCGACCGCGACCGGCGGCAGCACGTCGTCGGGACCGGCGCCCACCTCGTGCTCGACCGAGGAGGTCGCGAGCTCGGTGCCGGCGAGGTCGAAGGCGGCCAGCTGCGAGCGCGAGCGCCCGATCGCCACGGCCAGCACGATCCCGGCGTCGATGTTGAACACGAGGCTGCCGGGGCGGCGCCCGCCGGTGCTCGCCAGCTCCTCGCCCAGCAGCAGCAGGCCGGCCTCGGCCAGGGCATTGACCCGCGTCACCACAGCCGTGCGCGACATCCCGGTCAACCGACGCAGGTCCGAGCGGGTGCTCGCGCGGCCCGTGCGCACGAGCTCGAGCAGGTCGCCGGCCGTCTCGTTCACCACGCGATCCTAGGCCGGGCACAGTTCGAACTCGAAAAGTCTGAAGTTTGGTTCACAAGAGACCTAAGCCGGGATACGGTCATGCGGTGACCCTCCCGACGACCGAGCTCACCACCGAGCTCCCCGACTGCGACTTCGTCGTGTTCGGCGGCACGGGGGACCTCGCCCTGCGCAAGCTGTTGCCCGCGCTCTACCACCGCGAGCGTGAGCACCAGCTGACCCGGGGCTTCCGCATCATCGGTGCCTCCCGCAGCGAGATCGACGACGAGCACTACCGCGTCCTCGCGCGCGAGGCCCTCGAGACCTTCGTCGACCCGGCCGACCTGGACGCCGCATCGGTCGACCGCCTGCTCGACCGCGTCCACCACCTCACCGTGGACGCCCACGACCCCGACGGCTGGCACGAGCTCCACGGGATGCTGAAGGAGCGTCACCACGGTCAGGTCCGCGCGTTCTACCTCGCCGTCGCACCCGCGCTGTTCGGTCCGATCTGCGAGCGCCTGGACGAGATCGGCGTGGTCGAGGAGACCTCCCGGGTCGTGATGGAGAAGCCGGTCGGCACCGACCTGGCATCCGCGCGCCGCGTGAACGACGCCGTCGGTCGGGTCTTCGACGAACGCCAGATCTTCCGGATCGACCACTACCTCGGCAAGGAGAGCGTGCAGAACCTCCTCGTCACGCGCTTCGCCAACACCTTCCTCGAGCCGCTCTGGAACTCCCGCTGGGTCGACCACGTCCAGATCACCGTCGCCGAGACGCTCGGCGTCGGCGATCGTGGCGCCTACTACGACACCTCCGGCGCGATGCGCGACATGGTGCAGAACCACCTGCTCCAGCTGCTCTGCCTGGTGGCGATGGAGCCTCCGACCTACGTCGGGCGCGAGACCGTGCGGGACGAGAAGCTCAAGGTGCTCCAGGCACTGCGTCCCATGCAGGCCGACACCGTGGCGCGCGACACCGTGCGCGGCAGCTACGGCCAGGGCGTCGTCGACGGAGCGGTGGTCCCGTCCTACGCCGAGGACCTCGGCCAGCAGGGCTCGGCCACGGAGACCTTCGTGGCCATCCGCGCCGAGGTGCAGAACTGGCGCTGGGCCGGCGTGCCGTTCTACCTGCGCACCGGCAAGCGGATGGGGCGCCGGCTCTCCGAGATCGTCGTGGTCTTCAAGGAGCCGCCGCACGCGATGTTCCCCCACTCCGAGGGTGCCGTCCTGGGCAACCGGCTGCACATCCAGCTGCAGCCCGAGGAAGGGATGAAGCTGCACATGACCGCCAAGGAGCCCGGTCCGGGCGGCATCCGGCTGCACCCGGTCTCGCTCGACCTGAGCTACGCCACGGCGTTCAAGGAGCGGTCGCCCGACGCGTACGAGCGACTGCTGATGGACGTCATCAAGGGCAACCCGACCCTCTTCATGAGGCGCGACGAGGTGGAAGCCGCCTGGGAGTGGGTCGAGCCGATCCTCCACCACTGGCAGGCCGGCGGACACCTCCCGAAGCGCTACCCCGCCGGCACTGCCGGCCCCACCGCAGCGGCGATGCTCCTCGAGCGTGACGGCCGCACCTGGCAGGAGATCGAATGAGCACGCAGGACCTCCACCCCGTCATCGCAGACGTGACCACCCGGCTCGTCGAGCGCAGCCGCGCCAGCCGGGCGGCCTACCTCGAGCGTGTGCGCGCGGCCGCCGGCACAGGTGCGGCGTCGCGCACCGACCTCGGCTGCGCCAACCTCGCGCACGGCTTCGCCGCGAGCGAGCCGTCCGAGAAGACCGCACTCCGTGGGCGCACCAAGCCCAACCTGGCGATCGTCACCAGCTACAACGACATGCTGTCCGCGCACCAGCCCTTCGTCGACTACCCGCCCGTCCTCAAGAAGGCGGCCGTCCGCGCGGGCGGGATGGCGCAGGTGGCGGGCGGTGTCCCCGCGATGTGCGACGGCATCACCCAGGGCCGGGCCGGGATGCAGCTCTCCCTCTACAGCCGCGACGTGATCGCGATGTCGACCGCCATCGCGCTGAGCCACGACATGTTCGACGGTGCGGTCCTGCTCGGGGTGTGCGACAAGATCGTGCCGGGGCTGCTGATCGGCGCGTTGTCGTTCGGCCACCTCCCGACGGTGTTCGTCCCGGCAGGCCCGATGCCGTCCGGCCTGCCCAACGGCGAGAAGGCCCGGATCCGGCAGCTCCACGCGGAGGGCAAGGCCACCCGCGAGGAGCTCCTCGAGGCGGAGGCCGCCTCCTACCACTCGGCCGGGACGTGCACGTTCTACGGCACCGCCAACTCCAACCAGCTGCTGATGGAGGTGATGGGCCTCCACCTGCCCGGCGCGTCGTTCGTCAATCCCGGTACGCCGCTGCGCGAGGCGCTGACGCGCGCCGCCGCGGCTCGCGCGGTGGCGATCACCCGTCAGGGCGGCGAGCCGACGCCCGTGGGCGAGCTGGTCGACGAGCGCACGATCGTGAACGCGTGCGTGGCGCTCCTGGCCAGCGGTGGGTCGACCAACCACACCCTCCACCTCGTCGCGATCGCACGCGCCGCCGGCATCGAGCTGACGTGGCAGGACCTGTCGGACCTCTCCGCGGCCGTCCCGCTGCTGTGCCGGATCTATCCCAACGGCAAGGCGGACGTGAACCACTTCCACGCGGCCGGCGGGATCGCCTTCCTGGTGCACACGCTGCTCCGGGCCGGCCTGCTCCACGAGGACGTGCAGACCATCGTCGGCCGCGGCCTGTCGCTCTACACGCGTGAGCCGGTGCTCCGCGGCGACGACCTGACGTGGGAGGAGGGCCCCAAGGCCAGCCTCGACCTCGACGTCCTCCGTCCCGCCGACGCACCCTTCTCCGCCGACGGCGGCCTCAAGGTCCTCACCGGCCCCCTCGGCACGGCCGTCATGAAGACCTCGGCCGTCGCCGCCGAGCACCACGTCGTCACCGCTCCCGCGCTCGTCTTCGACGACCAGGCCGACTTCCTCGCTGCCTTCGCCGCGGGTCAGCTCGACGGCCGCGACCTGGTGGCCGTGATCCGCTACCAGGGGCCGGCGGCCAACGGCATGCCCGAGCTGCACAAGCTCACCCCCGCGCTCGGCGTCCTCCAGGACCGCGGCCAGCGGGTCGCCATCGTCACCGACGGCCGGATGTCCGGCGCCTCGGGCAAGGTCCCGGCGGCCATCCACGTCACCCCGGAGGCCGCGCTCGGCGGCCTCCTGTCCAGGATCGTCGACGGCGACATCATCACCGTCGATGCCGTCTCGGGGCGCCTCCTCGTGGCAGACGAGGCCGAGGTGCGCTCCCGCCCCGCGACGGGCCGTGCCCCCGAGGGTGCCGAGTTCGCCGGCACCGGTCGCGAGCTCTTCGCGGCCTTCCGGGCGACGGTCGGCCCTGCCGATGCCGGCGCCAGCGTCTTCCCCGCGTTCGACATGCCCACCCCGGAGGTCCCCGTTGCCCAGCACGCCTGATCCTGTGACCGGGTCCCTGCTCGACGTCGTACCGGTGATGCCGGTCGTCGTGATCGACGACCTGGCCGACGCCGTCCCGCTGGCCCGGGCGCTGCTGGCCGGCGGGCTCCCTGCGATCGAGCTCACCCTCCGCACGCCGGTCGCCCTGGACGCGCTCCGGGCCATCGCCTCGGAGGTGCCCGAGATCCTTGTCGGCGCCGGGACGATCCTCACGCCGGACCAGGCCAAGCAGGCGCACGACGCCGGGGCCGAGTTCCTCGTGTCGCCCGGCTCGACCCCGAGGCTGCTGGGCGCGATGGCCGACACGGGCCTGCCGTTCCTGCCCGGCACCTCCACGGTCTCAGAGGTGCTGGCGGTCCTCGAGGCGGGCTTCACCGAGATGAAGTTCTTCCCCGCCGAGGCCGCCGGTGGTGCGCCGTGGCTGAAGTCGATCGCCTCTCCCGTGCCCACCGCCCGCTTCTGCCCGACCGGCGGGATCACCGCCGGCAGTGCGCCCGGCTACCTCGCCCTGCCCAACGTCGGCTGCGTGGGAGGTTCGTGGCTGACCCCCGCGGACGTCGTGGGCCGTGGCGACTGGACCGAGGTGGCGCGACTGGCCGGCGCCGCAGCGACGCTGGGCCGATAGCCACCCCGGTCCGAGATCGCCAGGGTCAGCCGACGCCCTGCTCGGCACCGTCGCCCACGTGCACGCTGCCGAGGAACTGCAGCATCGTGTCGCGGGTCCATCCGGCCGACTTCGGGAACTGGATGCGTACGACGCCCTCCGGCTCGCCGGCGAGGGTCGGGGTCGCCATCATCGTGTAGCCCGAGCTCGAGCCGATCCAGAACGTCCGTCCGTCGCTGACGACCTCCTCGCCCTCGAGCGGGTTCGCGTCGAACAGGATCGTGAGCTTGCCCTGGAAGTCGTTCACGTCGTCGCTGGTCGAGCCGTCGTCGGGGACGATCGTCACGGCCGAGGGCGTCACGGCCTGGACCGACCAGCCCTCGGGCGACACGTCGAAGGTGTAGGGCGTCGCCTCGAGCGTCTGGGCGACGAGTCGTACGGCAGCGGTGGACGGCGACGCCGTCGTGGTGCGGCCCTGTGGGCTCTCGTCCGGCGCTGACCCGACGGCGATCGCGCCACCCACGCCGGCGATGGCCACCAGCCCCAGCGCAGCCACGCCCGTCGAGTAGCGGCGTCGACGCTGGAGCGACCGGGCGTGGTGGGCACGGCCCAGGTCGGAGCCGTCAGTCGTCCGGTCGCCGTCCGCGGCGAGGTCGAGCAGGTTCTTGAGGTCGTTCATCGTGTCTCCTGGGTGAGTGCATGAGTGGCCGCGGCGCTGGGCTCCGGGCCGAGAAAGGGGTCGAGGACCTCGCGCAACCGCGCGAGGGCCTTGGCGTTCTGGGACTTCACGGTGCCGGTGCTGCAGCCGAGGATCCGACTGGTCTCGGCGACGTCGAGATCGAGCCAGTGGCGCAGCACGACGACCGCTCGTTGGCCCGGCGCGAGCGTGGCCAGTGCCGAGTGCACGAGGTCGCGCAGCTCCACGTCGGCCTGACCGGTGGACGCCTTCTCCGCCGCTCCGGCAGCCGTGTGGTCGACGAGGGTCTCGCGACGACGGTGGGCCTTCCGGTTCTCGTCGATGAAGGTGTGGGTCAGTGCAGCCCTGGCGTAGCCGAGCCGGTTGTCGGCTCGACGCACCTTGGCCCAGCTGAGGTAGAGCTTGGTGAGTGTCGTCTGGACGACGTCCTCGGCCCTGCTGTCGTCACCGGCGGTCAGCAGCCGGGCCATCCGTACGAGCCGGTCTCGTTCGTCGCCGACGAACTGCACGAACTCTGCGTCGCGGTCCGCGCTTCTCATCCGGTCTCCTCTCTGTCGGGGTTCACCCGCATGACGAGGGTGGGATGTCCGTGGGTTGCCTTCCCCGGGCATCCACTGCCGCGGGAGCGCCCTACGCGAGGTAGGCGAGGCGACGCACGAGGCGCTGCTCCACGTGGGGCGGCCACGGAAAGGCCGTCGAGACGATCCGCTGGTGGGCGAGCCCGTGGAGTCCGACCCAGAGCACCGTCGCATCGGCGGCGAGGTCGGTGCTGCTGGACCGGCCCGCTTCGGCGCACTGCGCGAGGAGCTCGGTGAGGTCGCTCAGGACGACCTGTCCGAGATCCGCCACGTCATCGGCATCGATGGCCGAGCTCTCGACTGCCGGACGGGCGTCCCAGATGCCGCTGAACATCAACGCGTAGCTCTGGGGGCGTTCTCGGGCGAAGGCCAGGTAGGCGGCGCACACCGCCAGCAACCTGTCCTCGACATCGCTGCCGGCACCGTCTGCTGCGTCTCGCAGGTAGCCACCCAGCGTGTCGAACTCGCGCTGGACGACGGCGAGGAGGATCGCGTCGCGGTCGGGGAAGTGCGCATAGATGGCGGGCGCGGAGATGCCGGCGCCCCGCGCGACGGCACGCAGCGTGACCGCTGACGAGTCTCCCGTCTCGTCCAGCAGGTCCAGAGCAGCACTCAGGATCTCCTCGCGCAGCAGGCGGCCTTCTCCCCGCCGGTTCCGGGCACGCCCGGCGGTGGATCGCTGTGTGTTCACCATCGTGAGATTACACCTGTTTACCTATTGACGACGAGACTTTACGGGCGTTACTTTACGGATGTAAACACATTCTCGATCGCAAGGACCCACCATGGAGACGAACACCCGCCGCCTCACCGGCATCGACACCGACGCCCTCGTCCGCACCTCGCACGACCTCGTCGTCCACGCCTCCGTCGACCGGGTCTGGGAGGTCCAGACCGACGTCGAACGGTGGCCCCTCTGGCAACCGCCCGTCTCGTCGTCGAAGCGCCTCGACGCCGGCCCCTTGACCGCGGGATCGCAGTTCTCCTGGTCGACGCCGACCCCAGCATCCGACCTCGCACCCGCCGACCTCCTCGAGATCACCTCCACCGTCCAGGAGGTCGTCGACCGCCGCCGCCTGCTCTGGGCAGGACCCGGCTCCGGCCACTTCCTGCGCGTCGAGCAGGGCATTCACCTGTGGACGTTCACCCCCGTCGACGACGGCACGCTCGTGCACACCGAGGAGAGCTGGAGCGGTGAGCTCGTCGATGCCCACGCCGAACCGTTCACCGCCGCCCTCGCGGCCAGTCTCGAGGGCTGGCTCCAGCACCTGAAGACCGAGGCCGAGCGTCCGCTCGGCTGACCTGATCCACCGACCTCCAGGAGACTCCCGTGTTCGCCTCATCCGCCACCCACTCCCCCGTCCAGCAGGACGCCCGCAGCTGGCGCCGGACCGTCGCCATCTCGGCCTGGGCCATCCCCGTCATGGTCGTAGGTCAGTTCTCCATGCTCGCCATCGTCCCCGTCGCCCTCGTGGTGATCGGCACACGCCGCGACCGGGACCTGCACACCCTGCGGGCAGGGGCGGCGGTACTCGCCGCCACCTACGCCGTTCCGCTCGCACTCTGGGCCATCGGCCCGGACCGAGCCGGCAGCCTGTCCAAGGACATGCACCCCGCTTTCGTCCCGCTGATCTCCGTCACCGCCATCGGCTTCGCGATCGCCCTCCACGTGTCCGGGCGCGGACGCACCGAACGGCAGGGGAAGCTCGTCGTCTAGGCTCGAATTTCGCAGCGCAGTTCCCACCGAGGAGTCGTCATGCACCCCACCCACGTCCCGATCCGCGTCGCCACCGGCGCATTCATCCTCAACTCCGGCATCGGCAAGCTCTCCGCCGACGAGGGCACGGCCCAGTTCCTGCACGGTGCCGCCGCCAACACCTACCCCGCGCTCTTCAAGGACATGAAGCCGGCGGGCTTCGCCAAGCTGCTCGCCTACAGCGAGATCGCCCTCGGCGCCGCACTCCTGGCCCCCATGGTGCCGGCCACCGTCGCCGGCGCCGGCCTGACCGGCTTCGGTGCCAGCCTGATCGGGATGTACCTCAAGACGCCCTCCATGACGCTGGACGACGGGATCCGTCCCAGCCAGGACGGCATCGCCGTGGCCAAGGACGTGTGGCTCGTCGGTGCCGGCCTGACCCTCCTGACCCAGGGGATCGCGGGCACCGCGAAGGCAGGCGCGAAGGCGTCGAAGCGCAAGCTGCACGAGGCTTCGCCCTTCACCAGCTGAGTCCCCGGTGAGCTCCGAGGTCTCGACCGGTACGACGCCGCGCTGGCGGACCATCCTCGTCCAGCTCATCGTCTTCGCGTGTGTCGGCGGAGCGTTCAACGTGCTCTACGGGCTGCTCTACGTCGTCCTCCGCGAGCAGCTCAGCGCACAACCGGCGAACGCCCTGGCGCTGGTCCTGTCGACGATCGCAGGGACCTTCGGGCATCGCTACATCACGTTCCGCGTCCGGGGCACCGAGCGGACCGTGCAGCACCAGGTGCTCGGGCTCGCCCTGCTGGGCTTCAGCCTGGCCGTGACGGCCGGTTCGTTGTGGCTGCTCGACGCGAGCGTCGCGCAGCCGTCGCGCCAGCAGGAGGTGGCAGTGCTCGTCGCGGCCAACCTGGGCACGGGCCTCGTGCGGTTCTTCACGTTCCGTCTGGCGATGGTGAACCGATGATCCGACACTGCGTCTTCGTGCGCTTCTCGCCGCAGACGGCCCACGAGACCCGGACGCTGCTGTTCAGCGACATCGCTGCCCTGGCCGAGCGGATGCCGGGCCTGCTCGCGGCGCACGTCGGGCCCAACGTGAGCCCGGAGCACGGCATGGACAAGGGCTTCTCGGCGGGCTTCATCCTGGACTTCGACAGTGCTGACGCGCGAGACGCGTACCTGAGTGATGCCGAGCACCAGCGGATCGGGGCACGGATCGTCGCCGCTGCCGACGGAGGCGTGGACGGGATCCTGGTCTACGACCTGGAGACAGAAGACTCCCCCGGGGTCTCGGGTCCCCGGGGGAGTCAGAGCCGCCTGTCAGAATCGAACTGACGACCTAGTCATTACGAGTGACTCGCTCTACCGACTGAGCTAAGGCGGCGTGGCCCGCCGAGCAGTGCTCGAAGGACCGCGGGCGAGTATACGGAGCGGCTGGCCGGGACTGAAATCATCGGGTGGGGCGTTAGGTTCGAACGACAACCGAACACCTCTCACCTCAGGAGACACGATGCCCACTCGCACCGCTCGCACCGCATGGAACGGCGGACTCCAGGACGGATCCGGTCAGGTCGAGCTCACCAGCTCGGGCGTCGGGACCTACGACGTGAGCTTCCCCAAGCGCGCGGCCGAGGACGCCGGCGGCACCACGAGCCCCGAGGAGCTCGTCGCGGCCGCACACTCGTCCTGCTACGCCATGCAGCTCTCGGCACTCATCGCCGAGGCCGGCGGCACCCCGCAGTCGCTGGAGGTCACCGCCGACGTGTCCCTCGGCGAGGACAAGGACGCCGGTGGCTTCAAGCTGACCGGCATCAAGCTCACCGTCCGCGGTGAGGTCGAGGGTCTCGACGACGCAGGCTTCAAGGACGCGGCCGAGAAGGCCAAGGCCGGTTGCCCGATCAGCAAGGCACTCACCGGCGTCGACATCACGCTCGACGCCGCGCTCGAGGGCTGACGCCCGCCCGTCAGCACTTCGTCTGGTCGGCGGGGACGTCCCCGTCGACCAGATAGTCCTCGACGATCGCGTTGATGCAGTCGTTGTCGGCGTTGTAGGCCGTGTGGCCGTCGCCGTCGCGCTCGACCAGCACCCCGGACTCGAGCTGCTCGGCCAGGGCCTGGGCCCACTTGAACGGCGTCGCGGGGTCGCGGGTCGTGCCGAGCACCAGGATCGGCGCGGCCCCCTCCGCGCGGATCGTGAGCGGCTCCTCGCTGGACGTCACCTCGACACCGCGGCAGCCGGTCAGGCCCCAGGCGAAGACCCGGCCGAAGGTGGGCGAGGCCTCCTCGAACTCGGGGAAGAGCGACGGCACCTTCTTGAACGGGATCGACGAGGGGTCGTCGAGGCAGTTGATCGCATAGTTGGCCTCGATCGAGTTGTCGGCATAGCTGCCGTCCGCGTTGCGTGAGGCGTACGCGTCGGCGAGCTGCATGAGCGCGGATCCCTTGCCCTCCAGCGCCGAGGCGAGCGCCGTGCTCAGCAGGAACCAGTAGTCGCGGTTGTAGAGCGGCGTGATGATCCCGTAGAACGCATTGCCCACGGTCAGCTCGCGATCGCCGGCCGGGAGCGGCTCCTGCTCGATCGAGGCCAGCAGGTCGGTGATCGTCGCGAGACCCTCCTCGACCGTGTCGCCGAGGAAGCAGTTGTCGGTCGAGTCCAGGCAGTTCTGCACGTAGGCGCGCAGGGCGGTCTCGAAGCCGGTGGCCTGCTCCAGCGAGGTCTGCAGGTTGTCGAGGGAGACGTCGACGGCGCCGTCGAGCACGAAGCGCCCGACCTTGTCGGGGAACAGCTCGGCGTAGGTCGCACCGAGCTCGGTGCCGTAGGAGGCGCCGAAGTAGGCCAGCGTCTCCTCGCCGAGCGCCGAGCGCAGCACGTCCATGTCGCGGGCCGCCTCGATGGTGCTCACGTGGCCGAGGACGGAGTCCGAGCCGGCGACGCACCGGGCGCCGAAGGAGAGGACCGACTTCTTGTAGTCGGCCACCTCCTGCGGGGTGTCGGGCGTCGGGTCGCCGGAGAGGTAGTCGTCGAGCTCGGAGTCGCTGAGGCAGTCGACCGGGTCGGACCCGCTGACACCCCGCGGGTCGAAGCCGACGATGTCGTAGGCCTGGAGCAGGGGCTCGCGGAAGACCCGCGCGGCAGCAGCGGCGTAGGCCGTGCCGCGAGCGCCGGGGCCACCGGGGTTGACCACCATCGAGCCGACGCGCTTGCCGCTGGCCGGCACCCGGAGCAGCCCCAGCTCGATGGTCTCGCCCTGCGGGTCCCGGTAGTCGACCGGGACGGTGAGGGTGCCGCAGTCCTGGTCGGCGTTGGCCTCGCAGGGCTGCCAGTCGATGCGCTGGGAGTAGAAGTCGGCCAGGTCCTGGGCCGGCGCCTCGGTGACCGTGGCCGGCGGCGGAGTCGTCGGGGACGGCGTCGGGCGAGCGGTCGGGGCGTCGTCACCGGCGCCCCCGATCGCGAGGCCGACCGAGACGAACGCCGTCAGGGCGAGCGCGAACACCGCGATGATCGCGAGGACCTTCTTCACTGACGCCCTCCGGGCAGTTGCAGGGCGACGGTCATCGACTCCAGCGCCAGCTGTGGCGGCACGTTGAACTCCAGCATCTGCTCGCGGGCGGTGAAGATGGCGTCGATCATCCGGAGCAGCTGGTCGGGCGAGGCCGCCCGCGCGAGGATCGCGACGTCGCCGCGCATCTCCTCGTTGACCAGCTGTCCGGGAGCGCCGACTGACAGCGCGATCGCGTCGCGGTAGACCGAGACGAGGTCCATCAGGGCGCGGTCGATCACGTCGAGCACCCGACGCTTGGCCTTCTGCTTCTGCAGCTTCTCCAGCTCGGAGAGCGCGGCGCGATAGGCCCGGGAGGTGACGTCCTTGCGCTCGGACCCGAACACCGACTGGAGCTCGGCGACCTCGGCGGCGTTGGCCTCGACGGTGATCGCCTCGGTCTCCTCCTTGGCGAGCTCGGCGAGGTTGGTCGCTGCGGTCATGGACGAGCCCAGCGAGGTCAGCCGCGCCGGGATGCTGACGACCTCGCGCCGCCTCGTACGCGTCTCCTCGTTGAGGGCGAGCGCGCGGGCGCGGCCGATGTGGCCCTGGCTGGCACGCGCGGCGAAGCTGGCCAGCGTCTCGGAGACCCCGTCGTTGCGGGTGAGGAAGGTGGCCACGTCGCTGGTGCCGGGGGTGGCCAGGGTCAGGGTGCGGCAGCGGGAGCGGATCGTGGGGAGCACGTCGCGCACCGTCGGGGCGCAGAGCAGCCAGACCGTCTTGGGCGTCGGCTCCTCGATCGCCTTGAGCAGCGCGTTTCCGGTGCCACGGGCGTGGTCGGGATCGCCGAGGCGGTCGGCGTCCTCGATGACCATGACCTGCCAGCGACCGTGCGACGGCGCGAGCGCCGAGCGCTTCACCAGCTCGCGGATCTCCTTGATGTAGAGCGTGGAGGTCTCCGAGCGGGTCACGCTCACGTCGGGGTGCGACCCGGCCAGCACCGACCGGCAGTCGAGGCACTCACCGCACCCACCGCGCTGGCACTGCAGCGCCGCCGCGAAGGCCATCGCCACGTTGGAGCGGCCGGACCCGGGCGGGCCGGTGAACAGCCAGGCGTGGGTCATGCCGTGGCCCGTGGCCGCCTGCTGGAGGACGTCGATCGTCGCGCGCTGTCCCACGAGGTCGGCCCAGACGGACTTGGTGGAGGTGGGGCTGGGGGTCGATGTCGTCATGCCCGCTCCAGGAGCGGCGAGAGGCGGTGCTGGATACCGGCGGCGATCTCCTCGATCGGAGCACGCGCGTCGAGCACGACGTAGTGGTCGGGGTCGGCAGCGGCGAGGTCGAGGAAGCCCTGACGGACCCGCTGGTGGAACTCCAGGGACTGGCCCTCGATCCGGTCGCGCCCGTCGAACCGGCCCAGGCCGGCCTCGGGCTCGAGGTCGAGCAGGACGGTCAGGTGCGGGCGCAGGTCACCGGTCGCCCACCGCGCGACGGCCTCGACCTCGGAGACCTCCAGCGTGCGGCCGGCGCCCTGGTAGGCCAGGGTCGAGTCGACGTAGCGGTCGGTGATGACGATCTCGCCCCGGGCGAGGGCCGGCAGCACGACGTGGTCGACGTGCTCGGCCTTGTCGGCGGCGTAGAGCAGCGCCTCGGTGCGGTCGGACAGGTCGCCGGTCGCGGGGTCGAGGACGATCCGCCGCAGGTCCTTGCCGACCGGGGTGTCGCCGGGCTCGAAGGTGAGCAGCACCGTCTGGCCACGCTCGACCAGCCAGTCGCGGAGCAGGCGCGACTGGGTGGACTTCCCGGCCCCCTCGCCGCCTTCGAAGCAGACGAAGAGCCCCCGCTCCGAAAACACTCCTGGGTTCACGGGGCAGAGCCTACGGGCGGGGTGGGACAGGCTCCGCCGTCAGACCCGGCGGACCTTGATCGTCCGCTTGGCCACGACCTTCTTCGACCCGGAGGCGCTCAGCTCGACGCGTGCCTTCACGACCTTGCCCCGGCGGAGCTTGGCAAGGCCCTTCTTCGACAGCTTGACCTTCACCTTGGCCTTCTTGCCAGCAGCGATCCGGTAGGTCTTCGTCTTCGCCAGCGCCTTGCCGCCCTTGGCCAGCTCCAGCCGGAGCGTGCCCGCGCAACCGGCCGTGGCGCTCTTCGGGCAGCTCAGCGGCAGCGTGATCTTGCCGCGCTTGACCGGCGCCACTCCCTTGACCTTCGCGATGGTGCCGGCGGCCTTGCCGCCGGGCGTGGTCGGCGTGGTCGGGGTCCCCGGGGGAATCATCGTGACGCCCTCGCCGAGGTCGACGTTGGTGGTGCCGAGCTGGTCGGTCGTGACCCGCACGATCGAGTTGTTCTTGGCGTCGGTGAACCAGATCGCGCCGTCGGGACCGAAGGTCAGCGAGGTCGGCTCGTAGTTGCCCACCGAGCTGATCGCGCCGACGCCGTTCGCGGCGATGTGGCCGATCCCGGGCGCGGCGCCGGCGTTGGTGAACCACATCTGTCGGTCGGGGCCCATCAGCAGGTCCTGCGGCGCGGACCGCGAGCCGGTGTTCCAGATCTGCGTGGCTCCGCTGGCCGCGTCGAGGTAGCCGATGGATCCGCGCGACGGGCTGGTGGCAAAGGTGCCGGTCCCGCTGCGGGTGAACCAGATCGAGCCGACGGGACCGGCGGCGAGACCGTTGGGGTACGACGCGTCGCTCGGCAGCGGGTAGTTGACCCCGCCGGCGGCGTCGGCGTTGACCCGAGTGATCACGTCCTGCGCCGAGGCGTTGCCGTTCTGGCACCACATGGTGCCGTCGGCGGCCTCGCCGAGCACGTCGTCGCACTCGGGCGCGTTGTCCGACGACGATGAGCGCGGCCGTCCGGGGTCACCTTCGACGATGAAGGATCTGTCGAAGTTCATCGTGACCCACGCGGCTGCCGTCGCATCGACGCGCACCTCGCCGCCGTAGGCGGTGCGACGCCGTCAGGCCGAAGTCCAGTTGTTCAGGACCTGCCCGGCGCTCGAGATGCGGGCGAGGTTCTCGCCGTGCTCCGTCGTCACCCACACCGAACCCGTCGGGCCCGACGTCCATGCCCTTCGCCGGTCCTTCGACGCTCGAGTCGGTCGGCGGGAGGGCGAACTCCTGGATCTGGCCCGAGGTCGTGATGCGGCCGACCTTGTTGGCGTCCTCCTCCAGGAACCACATGCTGCCGTCGGGGGCAGTGGTGATCCGGCCGAGGTCCGCGGCACTCGTCGGCACGGGGAACACGGTGACCGCGGCGTGCGCGGGCGCCGTACCGGCGACGACGAGGAGCGGGCTCACCAGGAGCGTCAGGGCGGCGAGCAGGGTGGTTCGTGCAGAGGCCATGTCGATCACATGGCCACTTCGAGGCGGTTTCAAACAGGAACTGACGGATGAAATCCGGGATCAGAGGCTGCTGCTCCATGTGTCGTTGAAGATGACCAACGAGATCAGGAATGCCCAGCCGCCGGTGAGGCGACGATGGCCGGCGCGCGGGCGCACGACGCCGAGGGGTCCGCCCAGGAGCAGGTACGCGACGCTGCCGAGTGGTCCGCCGAGGACCATGAACCAGGCCCACGCCCAGCGGGTCGGCACGCCACGGCTCCGGTCCGCCGACCAGCAGGAGCAGCAGCGGCGAGCCACGTCGCCATCCGCCAGCAGGACGACGTGCCCCCGGACGCCCGCCACTCCATGATCAGTGTAGGTGGAACCGACGAGCGGAGGAACCTGCGGAGATCCGAGATGGCTCGGATTGATGCTGCGCAGGGTCTCAGCGCGGGTCACGTCGCCAGTGACGAACACCGACTCCCGCCACGCGTCGTAGCCCTCGGCTGTCGGCGACCTGCCACCACTGCGTACTGGTCCAGGACCCCGCCCCACACGCTCCATCGGCAGCTCGACGCGTGTCCACCTTCGCGGGCGGGCGTCGGGGCCGATCACCTGCACCGTCGGTGCCACCTTGCTGCTGGGCGACATCGGAGAGGAGGTCGCCGTAGGACGCGGGCCGGGTGCCGGTCGTGACCATCGAAGTGTCGCCGAGACGACGACCGATCAGGCCGATGACCAACCCCAGTCAGTCGCCAGCGCCCGTCGAGCCACTCGTCGTGCGTGGACGTTCGTGACCTGCGGCGTCGTTCGCGACCGTCATTCCTGACCCCCTTGGGGCACGAGAGTAGAGGTCAGGACTTCTTGGCGGCGGCCTTCTTCGTGGTCTTCTTCGCAGCGGTCTTCTTGGCGGTCGACTTCTTGGCGGCCGTCTTCTTCGCCGGCGCCTTCTTCGCACCCTTCTTGGCGGCCTTCTTGGCCGGACCACGCTCACGGCGCTCGGCCAGCAGCTCGGCCGCCCGCTCGAGGGTGATCGAGTCGACCGTGTCGTCCTTGCGGAGGGTGGCGTTGTACTCACCGTCGGTGACGTACTCGCCGAAGCGTCCCGCCTTCACGATGACCGGCTGGCCGGAGACGGGGTCGTTGCCGAGCTCCTTGAGCGGCGGCGTGGCCGCACCGCGACCGCGCTGCTTGGGCTGGGCATAGATCGCCTTGGCCTGGTCGAGGGTGATGTCGAAGATCTGGTCCTCGGTGGTGAGCGAGCGCGAGTCGGTGCCCTTCTTGAGGTAGGGCCCGTAGCGACCGTTCTGCGCGGTGATCTCGGTGCCGTCCTCGTCGCTGCCGACGATGCGCGGCAGGTCGAGGAGCTTGACGGCCTCCTCGAGCGAGACGGTGTCGAGGGTCATCGACTTGAAGAGCGAGCCGGTGCGCGGCTTGGCGCTCTTGGGCGCGTCCTCGGGCAGGACCTCGGTGACGTAGGGACCGAAGCGGCCGTTCTTCGCCACGATCTGGAGGCCGGTGTCGGGGTGGGCGCCGACCACCTGCTCCTCGCCCGCCGGGTTGGCCAGCAGCTCGCGGGCCTTGGCCACGGTGAGCTCGTCGGGCGGGAGGTCGTCGGGGACGTTGGCGCGGATCGGGGCGCCGTCGCCGTCCTCGGGACCGGGGCCCTCGACGTAGGGGCCGTAGCGGCCGACGCGCAGGTCGATCCGGTCCTCGGGCGTGCCGATCGGGAAGGTCGCCATCTCCTTGGCGTCGATGTCGCCGAGGTCGGTGACCAGCGTCTTGAGGCCGATGACGTCGCCGGCGCCGTAGTAGAACTCACCGAGCTCGGTGGCGCGGTCCTTGCGACCGCCGGCGATCTCGTCGAGGACGTCCTCCATCGAGGCGGTGAACTCGTAGGACACCTGCCGCGGGAAGTGCTCCTCCAGCAGCCGGACCACGGAGAAGGCCAGCCACGCGGGCACCAGCGCGGTGCCCTTCTTGTAGACGTAGCCGCGGTTGAGGATGGTGCCGATGATCGAGGCGTAGGTCGACGGGCGGCCGATCTCGCGGTCCTCGAGCTCCTTGATCAGCGTCGCCTCGGTGTAGCGCGACGGCGGCTTGGTCTCGTGGCCCTCGGGCGTGAGGGTCGCGGCGGACACCGCGGCACCCTCCGACAGGTTGGGCAGCCGCGTCTCGGCGTCGTCCTTGCGCTTGGAGGAGTCGTCGATGTCCTCGACGTAGGCCTTGAGGAAGCCGTGGAAGGTGATGGTGCGACCGCTCGCGCTGAAGACGGCGTCGCGGCCGTCGGCAGCGGAGCCGCCGATGCGGATGGTCACCGAGTTGCCGACCGCGTCCTTCATCTGCGAGGCGACGGTGCGCATCCAGATCAGCTCGTAGAGGCGGAACTGCTCGCCCGACAGACCGGTCTGGGCCGGCGTGCGGAACGACTCGCCGGCCGGGCGGATCGCCTCGTGCGCCTCCTGGGCGTTCTTGACCTTGGAGGCGTAGGTGCGCGGCGAGTCGGGGAGGTACTCGGCGCCGTAGAGCTCGCGGACCTGGTCACGCGCCGCACCGACCGCGCCGCCCGAGAGCGTCGTGGAGTCGGTGCGCATGTAGGTGATGAAGCCGTTCTCGTAGAGCCGCTGCGCGACCGACATCGTCACGCTGGCGCTCATCCCGAGCTTGCGGCTGGCCTCCTGCTGCAGCGTGGTGGTGCGGAAGGGGGCGTACGGAGAGCGGCGGTAGGGCTTGGACTCGACCGAGCGCACGTCGTAGGTCGTGTCGGCGAGGCCGGTGGCCAGCGTCTCGGCGTCGGCGCGGGACAGGTGGACGCGCTCGCCCTTGCCCTTGGGGACGCCGGTGTTGTCGAAGTCGGAGCCGCGGGCGACGCGTACGCCGTCGACGCTGTAGAGCTTGGCGGGGAACATCCGCGGGTCGTGGCCGCTGCCGGCGTCGAAGGTCGCGTCGATGTCCCAGTAGGACGCCACGCGGAACTTCATCCGCTCGCGCTCCTTGTCGACGACCAGGCGGGTCGCGACCGACTGCACGCGGCCGGCGGAGAGGCCGGACATGACCTTCTTCCACAGCACCGGGGAGACCTCGTAGCCGTAGAGGCGGTCGAGGATGCGGCGCGCCTCCTGGGCCTCGACGAGGTCGTCGTTGATCTCGCGGGGGTTCTCCACCGCGGCGAGGATGGCGGCCTTGGTGATCTCGTGGAAGACCATCCGGTGGACCGGCAGGCCCTTCGGCGGCTTGAGCTCGTCGAGGAGGTGCCAGGCGATGGCCTCACCCTCGCGGTCCTCATCGGTGGCGAGGTAGAGGGCGTCGGCCTCCTTCACCAGCTTCTTCAGCTTGGCGATGTGGCTCTTCTTGTCGCGCGGCACGACGTAGTAGGGCTCGAACCCGTTGTCGACATCGACAGCGAGACGGCCCCAGGGCTTGTCCTTGATCTTGGCCGGCGTGTCCGCGGCGTTGTTGGGCAGGTCGCGGATGTGACCGATCGAGGACTCGACGACGTAGTCGCTCCCGAGATACCCACCGATGGTGCGGGCCTTCGCAGGCGACTCGACGATGACGAGCTTTGCCACGTGTGATTGCTCCCTCTTGTTGCTTCCGGCGCCGCAACGGTAGCGCCACATCCCGAGATGGCCACCCCTGGAGCCCTTTACCTTGCACCCGTGGACAGTCGTGGACTACGTCCACCGCTCACCCGGGCCGGTCTGGACCGGGCCGGCAACCGTCCACAGCCGGCGTCTGCGGAGCGCTGTCCACAGGAGTCCGGCATGCGTGCGCACCGCTGTCGGACGCCGCCTCGAACGTGGAGCCACGACCTCGACGAGGATCTCCAGACGACAAGGACACGAGATGTACGACGACCACTGGCGCATCCCCTCCCCGCGCGAGCCCGGCCTCTGGGGACCGCCCTCCCTGCTCGACGGCGACGACCGGATCAGCCACCTGGTGTTCCTCGACGGCCGGTTGGTCGACGTGTGGACCGAGAGCCCGTTCGACACCGCCTATGCAGACCTGGCCCGCAAGCTCGACGCCGAGCGCCAGCCACAGGTGGTGCGCAGCCCGCCGCCACCGCCGCGCCACGAGCAGGCGCTCGACTGGCTCGACGGCCTCGTGGGCGGGCGCGACGCGCTGCTCTCACTGGCCCCGGCCGGACCCCCGCCGCCCCTGCGAGACGTCCTCGACCCGGTGGCGGACGAGCCCTGGCTCGTCGTCGACGAGCTGGTGGGCGACGTCTGCGAGGCGTTGCTCTCCCCCGATCTCGAGCCGCCGCTGAGACGGTGCCTGCTCCTGCTGCGCGAGCGGGCGCCCTGGCTGCCGGAGCGGACCGCGCCGGACCGGATCGCCGCGGGGATCGTCTGGGTGGTGGGCAAGGCCAATGCCGCCATCGGTCCGGCGGGTCCGGTGCCCCAGACCGCCGTCGCCTCGCACCTCGGGGTCTCGTCCCTCACTGCGCACGGCAATGCCGTGGTCGCTCACGTGCGGCGGCTCGGCTGGACCGCTCACCCTCCCTTCGCGTCCAGCTTCCCGACGCTCTTCGCCACCGGGCGCGCCGAGCTCCTGGCGGACACGGTGGTCGCCGACCTCCTGCGACTGCGGGACGACGCGCTCGCGGAGCAGCGGCGAGGTCTGCCGTCGCAGGCGGAGTCGTGAGCGCGGCGTCAGTCGGTGGTGAGCTCGAGGAAGCCCTCGCCGACGAGCTCGCGGACCGCCGGGACGTACGCCGCCCGCAGGTCGGCCTCGTCGCGGTCGAGCAGCGAGCCGAGTGCGCCGAGGAGCTGTCCCACCGTGAGGTCGCCGTCGCAGGCCCCCAGGAAGGCGGCCTCGACCGTGTCGGCGGTCCGGGCGCGCCGGAAGCCTCGCTGCTGGCGCAGCACGATCGCCTCGGGGTCCTCGGCGCCCGGTCGGCCCACGGTCTCCTGCTGGACGTCCTCGCGGGCCCGCAGCGTCCGGCCGAGGAGCACCTCGTCGCTCAGGCCGCGCAGGTCCGCGACCGCGTCGCCCCAGGCATGGATCGCCGGGCCGATGGGCTGCTCGACGTCGTAGGGCCACTCGAGCAGCTCGTGCGACCCGCTGACCCGGCCGCTGCCGCCGAGGCGGACGTTGATCCAGCCGAACCCGACGCCGCGGATGCCGGTCTCCTCGAGCCACGACAGCCAGGTGTCGTAGCGGGCGGCGTAGTCCGGTCCGCCGTGGTGGCCGCTGTCCTTGAGCCACAGCTCGACGTAGGCCGACGGGTCGAGGGTCTCGCGCTGCACGACCAGCGCGTCGCAGTCGTCCCGCAGCCACGAGCCCAGCCGCTCGTCCCACGGACGGCCGTCCACGATGGCCCAGTTGGCGAGCACCTGGAGCCAGCCGCCGTCCGTGAGGTGGTCGGGGCCGGTCCGCACGATGTGCTCGACCACGCGGTCGCCCGGCAGGCCGGAGTCGCGGTAGACCAGCCGCTCGCCGGTCGCCGGGGAGATCACGAAGGGCGGGTTGGTCGCGATCAGGTCGAACCGCTCCCCCGCGACCGGCTCGAAGAAGGACCCGTCACGGACGTCGACCTCGGCCCCGTTGAGGGCGGCGTTGAGCCGGGTCATCCAGAGGGCGCGGGTGTTGACGTCGGTCGCCACCACACGGCCGGCGTGCGGCGCGAGGTGCAGTGCCTGGACCCCGCAGCCGGTGCCGAGGTCGAGCGCGCTGCCCACCGGCTCGCGCATGGTGAGCTGCGCCAGGCTGGTGGAGGCGCTGGAGATGCCGAGGACGTGGTCCTTGCCCACGGCGACGGGTGCGCCGTCGAGGCCGGGGGTCAGGTCGGACACGATCCAGAGGTCCCGGTCCCGGCCCGCTTCGGCGGTGGCGTAGGGACGGCAGTCCATCCGCGCGGCCACCTCGCTGACGCTCTGCTCCAGCAGGCCGGCGTTGCAGAGTCGGTCGACCAGTCCGGGCAGTGCGGCGTCGGCGGCCTCGCGGCTGACCGGGGTCTGCAGCAGGAACAACCGGGTCAGGGTGTCGAGCGGCCCGCCCGACGTCGTACGCCGCAGCGCGGGGAGGGTCTCGTTGCGCCCGAGGGCGCGGTGCGCCTCCTCGCCGATCGCCTCGGCCACCCGGTCGTAGGTGAACTCGGCGCCGAGCAGGGCGTCGCGCAGGGGGCCGGTGAAGTCCAGGTCCGAGGGCATGGCGCCAGCCTCCCAGATGCGCTCGGTGTCGCAGACCAGCGGCCCGCCACCCCGAAGGAGTGACGGGCCGCTGGTCGTGGATCAGGCAGTGGCGCGTGAGATCAGACGTGTCGGATGCCGCCGGGGCCTCGTCGGAGATGACGACCTCGCGCCGCTTGGAGATGATCACCGCGGCCGCGATGATCGCGACCGCCACGAGGGCGATGACGATCCGCAGGACGTCGTTCTGGTCCTCCCCGACGCTCAGGGAGACGACCGCGCTCGCGATGAGCAGCGAGACCAGGTTCATCACCTTGATGAGCGGGTTGATGGCCGGGCCGGCGGTGTCCTTGAAGGGGTCACCGACGGTGTCACCGATGATGGTCGCCTCGTGGGCCGAGCGAGCCCTTGCCACCGTGGTTGCCGTCCTCGACGAGCTTCTTGGCGTTGTCCCAGGCACCACCCGCGTTGGCCAGGAAGACGGCCATCAGGGTGCCGGTGCCGATGGCGCCGGCGAGGAAGCCGGCCAGGGCCGTCGCGCCGAGGCCGAAGCCCACCGCGATCGGCGCCAGGACGGCCAGGATGCCCGGCGTGACGAGCTCACGCAGCGAGTCCTTGGTGACGATGTCGACGACCTTGCCGTACTCCGGGCGACCCGTCCCCTCCATGATGCCGGGGATGTCGCGGAACTGGCGGCGGACCTCCATCACGACCGCGCCGGCAGCGCGGGCGACCGCGTTGATGGCCAGGCCGGAGAAGAGGAACACCACGGCCGCACCGAGCAGCACGCCGACGATGACCGCGGGGTTGAAGACGCTGAAGTCCAGCAGGTAGGCCTCGTCGGTGCCACGTTGGCATCGGCGAGCGACTCGAACACCGAGGTGGCGTAGGAGCCGAAGAGAGCCGTCGCGGCCAGCACCGCGGTGGCGATCGCGATGCCCTTGGTGATGGCCTTGGTGGTGTTGCCGACCGCGTCGAGCTCGGTGAGGATCTGCGCGCCCTCGGGGCTCACGTCGCCCGACATCTCGGCGATGCCCTGCGCGTTGTCGGAGACCGGGCCGAAGGTGTCCATCGCGACGATGACGCCGACGGTGGTCAGCAGGCCGCAGCCGGCCAGGGCCACGGCGAAGAGCGACACCGTGAGGGCCGCTCCACCGAGGAGGTAGGCACCGAAGACCGCCGCACCGATGACGAGCGTGGTGTAGACGGCCGACTCGAAGCCCACCGAGAGTCCGGACAGGATGACCGTGGCCGGGCCGGTCAGCGAGGTCTTGCCGACGTCCTTGACCGGGCGGTACTCGGTGCCGGTGTAGTAGCCGGTGAGGGCCAGGATCCCGGCGGACATCACGATGCCGATGACCACCGCGGAGGCGGCGATGAAGCGGGGGTCACCCTCGGCGCCGGCGAGGTCGACGGCGATGTTGGTGAACTCCGAGAAGCTGCCCGGCAGGTAGAGGTAGGACAGCACGACGCTCGCCACTGCGGCGATGCCCGAGGAGATGTAGAACGACTTGTTGATCGTCGTCAGGCCGTTCTCACCCGCCTTGGGCGTCGTCAGGTAGACACCCGCGACCGCGGTGAGTGCACCGATGGCCGGGATCAGCAGCGGGAACACCAGTCCCTTGTCACCGAAGGCCTGCGAGCCGAGGATCAGCGCGGCGACCAGCGTGACGGCGTAGGACTCGAAGAGGTCGGCGGCCATGCCGGCGCAGTCGCCGACGTTGTCACCGACGTTGTCGGCGATGGTCGCGGCGTTGCGCGGGTCGTCCTCGGGGATGCCCTGCTCGACCTTGCCGACGAGGTCGGCGCCGACGTCGGCCGCCTTGGTGAAGATGCCGCCGCCGACGCGCATGAACATGGCGAGGAGCGCGGCACCGAAGCCGAAGCCCTCCAGCACGTCGGGCGCGGAGTCCTGGAAGAACAGCACGACGAGGCTGGCGCCGAGCAGGCCGAGACCGACCGTCAGCATGCCGACCATGGCGCCGGTGCGCAGGCCGATCGTCATGGCCGGCTCGCGGCCGGTGGTCTCGGCGGCCGCCGCGACGCGCAGGTTGGCGCGCACCGCGAGGTTCATCCCGAGATAGCCCACGGCGGCCGAGAAGCCCGCACCGACGATGAAGAACAGCGACCTGAAGATTCGTACGGTCGTGTCGTCGGCCGGCAGCACGAGCAACGCGAAGAACGCGATGGCCGCGAAGATGGCCAGGGTCCGGAACTGCCGGGTCAGGTAGGCGTTGGCGCCTTCCTGGACGGCCTGGGCGATGGTCTTCATGCTGTCGGTGCCTTCGCCCGCGGCCAAGACCTGTGACCTGAACATCGCGGCCATCCCGAGCGCACCGAGTGCGATCAGGGCGACGACGACGACCAGGACGAGGTTTCCACCTGCGAGCTCCGGCTTCACGACCGCGGGCAAGATCCCCGTCATGCGTGTCCTCCTAGGACTGAAAAGATCCGTGAACGCGCCGGAGTCTACGCAGGCGTGACCCAGATCACGGTGCGGGGTGACCTACACCACACCGCCATTCGTGGCCCGGGCATGAAGAAACCCCTCCAGGCAGGCCCGGAGGGGTGGGACGTAGCGGGTCAGGCGCCGGGTGCGAGACCGACGGAGTCGTGGATGACGAACACCTTGGCGAGGCCCGTGATCCGGAAGATCTTGAGCAGCCGCTCCTGCGTGCAGACCAGGTCGAGCGAGCCGTCGTGGGCGCGCACCTTCTTGAGGCCTCCGACGAGGACGCCGAGACCGGTGGAGTCGAGGAACTCGACGGCCTCGAGGTCGATCACGATGTCGTAGGTGCCGGCACCGACGAGCTCGGTGATGCAGTCCCGCAGCTTGGGCGCGGTGTAGACGTCGATCTCCCCGCCGACCGCCACGACGGCGCGCCCGTCCACCTCGCGTGTCGCAAGGGTGAGATCCACGACTGCTCCCCGGTCCCCGAAATCTGTTCGGACAGTGCGCTGCGAGACACCCTGTGTGCCCCGGCCTTCGTTCCGGGTGGTATCAAACCACGAGTCCCACACGTTGCGCAGGACTCCCCAACACTTCCGGGGGTCGGGCGCCGTCCGACCCCTTTGCCAGACTGCGCCCGTGAGTCCTTCCCGCCCCGGCGTCCTGCCCCCGGTCGACGTGCTGATCCGTCGACTGACGGGTGTGCCGGGGCGCGAGGACCGCCTCCGGCACCTCGAGGTCCTCCCCGCCCGGGAGGCGGTGCACGAGGACTGGCCGACCTGGGTGCCCGACGACGTCCGCGGCGCCTTCGCCGCGCAGGGCGTGGCCCGGCCGTGGCGCCACCAGGTCGTGGCCGCCGACGCGGCGCACGCGGGCGACCACGTGATCGTGTCGACCGGCACGGCCTCGGGGAAGTCGCTGGCCTACCAGCTGCCCGCGCTGTCGGCGATCCGCGCGTCCCGCGGCGTCCGCGGCGAACGCGGCGCGTCGGTGCTCTACCTCGCGCCGACCAAGGCGCTGGCCCACGACCAGCTCGCCGGGCTGTCGTCCCTGCGCCTCGACGTACGCCTGGCCGCCCACGACGGCGACAGCTCGCGCGAGGAGCGCGACTGGACGCGCGACTTCGGGGAGTACGTCCTGACCAACCCCGACATGCTGCACCGCTCGCTCCTGCCGTCCCACCACCGGTGGTCGCGCTTCCTCGGCTCCTTGCAGTACGTCGTGGTCGACGAGTGCCACCACTACCGCGGCGTCTTCGGCGCGCACGTCTCCCACGTGCTCCGTCGGCTGCGACGGGTGTGCGCGATGTACGGCGCCCACCCGACGTTCGTCCTCGCCTCGGCGACGGTCGCCGAGCCCGAGGTGACGGCCTCGCGGCTGACCGGGCTCGACGTGGTCTCGCTGTCGCGTGACGACTCACCGCGCGGCGAGGTCTCGCTGCTGCTGTGGGAGCCGCCCTTCACCTCCCACGCAGGAGAGAACGGCGCCCCCGTGCGCCGCGCTGCCTCCTCCGAGGTCGCCGACCTGTTGGCCGACCTCGTCGCCGAGGACGTCCGGACCCTTGCCTTCATCCGCTCGCGACGGGGCGCCGAGCAGGTCGCGCTCACCGCAGCCGACCTGCTGGCCGAGGTCGATCCGTCGCTGCCCGGTCGGGTCGCGGCCTACCGCGGCGGCTACCTCCCCGAAGAACGTCGCGCCCTCGAGGCGGCGCTGCGCCGGGGCGACCTCGTCGGCCTGGCGGCGACCAACGCCCTCGAGCTCGGCATCGACATCAGCGGGCTCGATGCCGTCCTCATCGCCGGCTTCCCCGGCACCCGCGCAGCCTTCTGGCAGCAGGTCGGGCGCGCCGGGCGCGGGGCCCAGGACGCGCTCGGCGTGCTCGTGGCCAAGGACGACCCGCTCGACACCTACCTCGTCACGCATCCCGAGATGCTGATCGGGGCACCGGTCGAGGCGTCGGTCTTCGACCCGTCCAATCCTCATGTCATGGGCCCGCACCTGTGTGCGGCGGCCCAGGAGTCGCCGTTGACCGAGGCGGACCTGCCGCTCTTCGGACCGACGGCGCGTGAGGTCGTGGACCAGCTGACCGACCTCGGGCTGCTGCGCCGGCGACCGCGCGGATGGTTCTGGACCGACCGCGGCCGGGCGGCCGACCTCGCCGACATCCGCTCGGCCGGTGGCTCGCCGGTCCAGCTGATCGAGGCCGAGACGGGCCGCGTGGTCGGCACGGTCGACGCCGGCGGCGCGCACAACCAGGCCCACACCGGGGCGGTCTACGTCCACCAGGGCGAGACCTGGCTGGTCGAGGACCTCGACGTCGAGCACCACGTCGCGGTCATGAGGCGCGACGAGCCGGCCTACTCGACGACGGCTCGCGAGGTGACCGACATCAGCATCGTCGCGACCCGCGAACGCCAGTCGTGGGCCGGGTGCGAGCTCGCGTTCGGCGAGGTCGACGTCTCGCACCAGGTCGTCTCCTTCCTCAAGCGACGCCAGCCGGGTGGCGAGGTGCTCTCGGAGGAGCCCCTCGACCTGCCCGAGCGGACGCTGCGCACCAGCGCCGTGTGGTGGACGGTGCCCGACGACGTCGTGGAGGAGGCCGGCCTGGCGGCGCTGGACGTGCCGGGCGCGGCCCACGCGGCGGAGCACTGCTCGATCGGTCTCCTGCCCCTCTTCGCGACCTGCGACCGGTGGGACATCGGCGGCGTCTCGACCGCTCGCCATGCCGACACCGGCGTGCTCACCGTCTTCGTCTACGACGGCCACTCGGGTGGGGCGGGTTTCTCCGAGCGTGGTTTCCGGACGGCCGTCGAGTGGTTGGGCGCGACCCGGGAGGCCATCGCGAGCTGCGAGTGCACCAGCGGCTGCCCCTCGTGCATCCAGTCGCCCAAGTGCGGCAACCAGAACAACCCGCTCGACAAGGCGGGTGCGATCCTCCTGCTCGACGCCCTCCTCTCGGGTGCGCCGACCAGCCCGTAGGGGCGCTACATTCGGCCCATGGTGATCCTCGGCCTCGGCCTCATAATCCTCGGCGGCATCGCGATCCTCTCCGCAGTCTTCGTCAGCGAGAGCGGCACGGGCGGCGAGCTCCTGGGCTTCGAGGTCACGACCCTGGAGTCCTTCTTCGTCGGAGTCGCGGCCGGCGCCGCGATCCTCTGGGGCTTCTCCATCCTCAAGTGGGGGACCAAGCGGAGCCTGGCTCACCGCAGGGAGCGCAAGGAGCTCACCGACCTCAACCAGAAGCTCGAGCGGGTGGAGGCCGAGCGCCGCCACGACGGCGACGACAGCTCGACGGCCTGACCCGCCCGGCCGGCACCAGGATCATCCCGGGCCGGCACGCGCCTCGGCCGTCACCCGCACCTCCTGCCACGGGACCGGCGGACCGGTCACGGACACCGTCACGGTGACCTCTGGACCGTCGGCACGGCACTGGTCGACCACGGCCGAGTTGGCCGCGGCGGTCCGCGACGCCTCTGCACACGCGTCCTCCGGGTGGGCGGCCCCGGCCAGGGCGGCCAGGTCCGCGGCGGACTGGGCCCGCCGCTGCGCGGTGACGAGCCCTCCGGCTGCGGACAGCCCCAGCATCACGAACATCAGCACCCCGGCCATCGCCACGACCAGCACGGTCATGCCTCCGTGGTCCGACCGGGTCCGTCCCCGGCTCCCGGCTCCAGGTCGGGGTCTGCGGGTCATGGCTCCTCCACGAGGGCGACCGCGTCGGCGCTCACCGTGACGCCGGGCAAGGACGCCAGCAGCCCGCCCGGCCCCGTGACCCGAGCACTGGTCGTGACCACGACCCGGTCGTCGCCGCGCTCGATCCGCACGTGTGCGTCGTCGGGCGCGATCGCCAGTGCCGTCGCCTCGGCAGCCGCCACGTCGTCACCCCGCGCGACGGCGCGGGCAGCCTCGCGGGACGCGTCGATCACC
Source organism: uncultured Actinomycetota bacterium (assembly GCA_963750445.1). Taxonomy (GTDB): domain Bacteria; phylum Actinomycetota; class Actinomycetes; order Propionibacteriales; family Nocardioidaceae; genus Nocardioides. The sequence goes on from CAVVQR010000004.1 coordinate 53,674, forward strand.
TGCACCTGGGCCGCGCCGACCGCCAGCATCCAGACGAGCCCGGCGGTCAGCGCGACCAGCAGCGGGATGCCCAGCGCGAGCTCGGCAGTCGCCGCTCCCCGGTCCTGCCGAGCCCGCGTGCGCATCAGCCGATGCCGAGCAGGCTCATGACGTGCTTGAACAGCCGCTCCAGCAGCTGGTCGCCGAAGCTGCCGGTGAGCAACGTGTAGAGCAGGCCGGCGAACCCGGCGCCCGCCGCCGTGCCGACCGCATATTCAGCCGTGGTGATCCCGGACTCCAGGCCCGACCTGTCGTGGCGCGTGAGCTTCATCGTCTCCCCTGTCGTCGCGAGGCTCCCGATGAGCCCCTGCGCCTCCACCTTGGGAGCCCGGACCGACATCTGCAGCCGAGGCCGGTCAGCCCTGTGGAGGACGGCCGGTTGCACCGACCTGTGGACGAGAACCGGTGCGCCCGGCCCGCTCGTGGTGGATAACCTCACGCTGTGGACGCAGCCGAGATCGTGAGGATCGGACCCGACGACTGGCGGGAGTTCCGCGAGGTCCGGCTGGCATCCCTGAGCGACGCACCCGGCGCATTCGGGGCGACGTACGCCGACTGGGCGGACGCCGCCGAGGAGCGCTGGCGCCAGCGCCTGACGGACGTGCCGTTCACGCTCGTCGCACGCAGTGACTCCGGTCCGGTGGGCGTCGTCTCCGGAGCGGAGAGCCCGGATGCCGTCGAGCTGATCTCCATGTGGGTGGCACCCGGGCACCGTGGGACGGGGCTGGCCGGCGAGCTCGTCGCAGGCGTCGTCGCGTGGGCTGCCGGCCGCGGTCTTCCGACCTACCTGATGGTGCGCGACGACAACCCGGCGGCCATCGGCTCCTACACCCGCGCCGGGTTCGTCGACCTGGGCGTGCCCGCCGACTGGCCTGCCGACGCGCCCCTCGAGCGCCGGATGCGCCACGGAGCCTGAGCACCAGCGGCGCACCGCGTGCGTCAGGGCGCGACGCTGCTGAACAACGACGCCACCGTCGGAACGACCCCGAGCAGCAGGAACGCCGGCAGCAGGCACACGCCGAGCGGAACCGCCGCCGACACACCCACCCGTCTGGCCGCATCCTCCGCCCGAGCCAGCGACTCCCGCTCCAGCTCGTCGGCCAGACGCTCGACGGCGAGCACGACGGATGCCCCCGACGACTGGGACCGGATCATGGCGCGCGCCAGCGGGGCGAGCGCACGGTCGTCGGCGACGACGGCCCAGGCATCGACGCCGGCAGCACCCCACCTGGCCTGGTCCACCACCGCTGTCAGGCGGCGAGCGGCGGGACCCGGGAACGCCTCGCAGACCCGGGACAGGCCGGCGATCGGCTCGGCGCCGGCGCTCAGGGTCGAGGCGAACAGCGAGATGAGGTGGGGCAGCGTCCGCTCCACCTCCTCGCGATCGCGGCGTGCTGAGGGCGCCTCCACCCCGGCCAGCACCCGACGGGCCACGAACGCCGCCACCAGCCCCGCCGCCACCCCCGGGAGCCCGCCCACGACGAGCCCGGCGCCGAGCCCGACGCCGACGGCTGCCACCGGGCGCAGGCCCGGGCGCGAGTCGGGTCGCGGCCTGGCGACCCGCGGCCGCGTCGGCAACCACAGCGCGACCGCCATGGCGGCGCAGAGCGCACTCACGGCGGTCACGGCGAGCTCGCCCGGTCAGCCAGCCGCTCGATCCACCACAGCCCGAGAAGGACGAGCCCGAGGCCGAGCGCCAGGCACAGCCAGCCGACAGGGGAGGCGAGGAGGAAGGCCCACGGATCCGACCCCGCGCCCGAACCCATCAGCAGGACCGCCAGTGGGAGGCAGGCCACCAGCCGGGCCGTGGCCCGGGCGGATGCCAGCTCGGAGTCGACCAGGCGCCGGGTGCGCCGGCGGGCGCGGAGACCCCTCGCCGTGCGGTCGAGTGCCGACGCCAGGCCGTGTCCGGAGTCCTGCGCCACCTGCCAGGCCCCGGCGACCCAGAGCAGGTCCGCGGCGCCGAGGCGAAGGTCGGCGAGCCGACGCATCGCGTCGGGGACGTCGGCCCCCAGTCGAGAGGCCTCCACGACCGGGGCCAGTGGCGGCCACGTCTCACCGGCCGAGGCCAGCGCCGCGGCCGGTGGTCGACCGGCAGCGAGCTCGGCGGCGAGGAGGTCGCAGACCTCGAGGACGGCGGCCTGGGTCGCGACGGACTCGCGTCGGCGACCCAGGGGCAGCCGCCCCACGGCGCCTGACGGGAGAACGGCACCCGCACGGCTCGGACCGGCGGACCGGCCACCGAAGGACCGGCCCCCGGGAACGAGGGCGGCGACTGCGACGGCCACCAGGACCGCCGTCCACCAGGCCGCCCACCAGGTCGCCCACCAGGTCGTCACCAGCCGGTCCGACCCAGTCGCTGGGCCAGGACGGCCGCCGCCGGACCGCGCACGACCCGGTCCGGCTCGAACGTCGCCGCCGACCGCAGCACCACCAGACCGGCCTCGTCCCGCTCCGGCACCCCGAGCTCCAGGACCCGGCGCCGACCGTCACGGCCACGGCCGAGGTGGATCACGACGTCCAGCGCGGCCGCGAGCTGGCTGTGGGCAGCCTCGCGGGGCAGACCGGCGGCCAACGACAGGGCCTCGATCCGCGCCGGGACGTCGGCGGACGAGTTGGCGTGGAGCGTCCCGCAACCTCCACCGTGGCCCGTGTTGAGTGCGGCGAGGAGATCCACCACCTCGGCCCCGCGCACCTCGCCGACGACCAGCCGGTCGGGCCGCATCCGCAACGCCTGGCGCACCAGGGTCTGCACGGTGATCTCCCCCGCCCCCTCGATGTTGGGAGGACGTCCCTCGAGTGCCACCACGTGGGGGTGCTCGGGGCGGAGCTCGCTGGCGTCCTCGACGAGCACGATGCGTTCGCCCGGGTCGACCAGCGACAGGAGCGCGGACAGGACCGAGGTCTTGCCGGATCCGGTGCCACCGGTCACGAGGAACGCGCACCGCGAGTCGACGATCTCCTCGACGAGGAACGCGCCGTCCGGTGGCAGTGCTCCTGCCGCCACCAGCTCGGGCAGCGTCCACACGCGACCGCGCGGGACCCGCAGCGACACGACGGTGCCGGGGTGGGCCACGGGTGACAGCACCGCGTGGAAGCGCGTGCCGTCGGGCAGGCGGACGTCGGCATGCGGGGTGGCGTCGTCGAGCCTGCGGCCAGCGGTGGCGGCCAGCCGTTGGGCGAGCCTCCGCACCGCTGCGTCGTCGGGGAAGGAGACCGAGGCCCGCTCCAACCCGTCACCCCGGTCGATCCACACGTCCTCGGGTCCGTTGACCAGGACATCGGTGATGCCCGGCAACCGGAGCAGGTCCTCCAGAGGCCCGGCGCCGAGCACGTCGCGGCGCAGCAGGTCGTGCACGGCCAGCACGGTCGCGTCCCCGACAGGTGCCCCGGAGGCGCGGAGGGCCTCGGCCACCCGATGGGGAGTCAGCTCGCCCGCACCGACAGCGAGCCGCCGGCGTACGTCGTCGAGCACGGCCGCCGGAACCGGGGTGCTCACCGGGCTGCTCGCCGGGGTGCTCATGCTGCCGCCAGCAGGTCGCGCGCCGCTCGGGCCAGTGGCCCGCGACCGGTCAGCGGCCCGAGCCCGCGATCGACCGAGGCCGCCAGGCCGCGCTGGTCGCCGAGGACTGCCACGACAGGCAGCCCGGTGACCCGCGCGGCGTCGGCGTCGCTGAGGCCGCCGGGCCGGACGACCATCCCGGCGCGACCCTCGCGGCCGAGATCGGCGACCAGACGCGCAGTGGCGGCGAGACCGGGAACCGTGGCCGGGGTGACCACGACCAGGTCGTCGCACCGGTCGACGAGCTCCACGAGCGAGGCGCCCTGGCGAGCGAGGTCGAGCACGACGAGGTCGTGGCCGCGCACGGCGGCGGCCAGGATCCGGCGCGCGGCCGGCAGGTCGAGCCGGCGACGGTGCCCGGACCAGGTGAGGACACCGAGACCGTCGCGGCGCGGCACCGCTTCCCGCAGGGCACGCGCCCCCAGACGACCTGCCGTCTCGGTGAGCCCCTCCCACCGCACTCCCGGGCTGTCCTCCATGCCGAGCAACCGGTCGAGGCCCGGCCCCAGTGGATCGCAGTCCACCAGGAGCGTCGGCGCCCGAGCAGCACCCGACTGGGCCACCGCGCACGCCAGCGTCGTGGCACCCGCTCCGCCGGCACCGCCCACGATCCCGACGATGCGGCCCGGCGAGGCCCGCTCGCCCACGTCGGCCACTGCGTCCACCAGCCACTCCGAGGCCGCCGACAGGTCGACGACCGACACCGCCCCGAGCGTGATCGCGGCGCGGAAGGTCGTGTCACCCGGCGACAGTCCGACGACGTGCACGCCCTCGCGCCTGGGCGGGGCGAGGGAGGTGACGCACGTCGACGACGTCCGCGCCGACGAGGACGAGCTCTGCCGCGCGCCACGAGGAGAGCGCCAGGGACGGCTCGGCGCACACCTCCACGGCCGCCCCCGCGGCGGCGCAGAGCGGGACGACGGCGTCGTGGACGTCGGCAGATCGGGTGATGAGGAGGACGGGCATGCCACGACCCTGGTGGTCACCACCGACCGAGGGCACCGGAGCGCCGCGCGGCCTGTGCACAACGCCGGTGGCACGTCACCTGTGGACGGTTGCCGGTGCACCTCGCCCGAGCAGGGCCGGCGCCCCGCGTCATTCGGTGGCCGAGACGCCTTCCGGTGCGGCCCCCACGGTCCATAAACTCCACAACGAACACTCGTCACGGGAAACGAATGTCCACGGGGGAGGAACACGCGATGCACATGCCATACGTGCAGGGGCGGACGACGGCGGGGCGTGTGACATGAGCACCGAGGCTCCCCCGACGCCGGTCGAGGCCCCCGAGACGTCCCTGCCCGCCGCACGTCGCTCCCGCCGGCCAGGCGTCGGCAGCATCCAGAGCAAGCTGCTCCTGATGCTCCTGGTCACGAGCATCGTCTCGACGGTCATCGTGGGCTTCTTCGGCTTCCGGTCCGGCACCGACTCCCTCCGCGACTCGACCTACGCCCGGCTCAGCGAGGTCGGCGACGAGCGGCTCAAGGCGATCCAGGACTTCGTCGCCAACCAGCGCGGCGCGGTCCGCCTCGACAGCCAGGGCGTGGCCGTCGAGGCCTCCCGCGACTTCAACAGCGCCTTCCAGGCGCTCGGCGACAGCAGGCTGTCCGGCGACCAGGACGACGCCCTCCAGTCGTTCTACACCGACACCTACATCCCCAACCTCAACGCCGGCACGGGAGGCGAGTACGACGCGGCCGGCTTCGTGCCACGAGGAGCGGCGACCCGCTACCTCCAGGCCAACTACACGACGGCGTCCTCCGACTTCGACGTCGTCGCCCAGCTCGACGACGCCGGCGACGGCTCGGACTGGAGCGCGGCCAACGCCCGCTACAACCCGTACTTCCGCGAGGTCGGCGAGAGCCTCGGGCTCGACGACGTGCTCATGCTCGACACCGACGGCACGGTCGTCTACTCCCTCTACAAGGGTGCCGAGCTCGGCACCAACATCGTCAGCGGCGACTTCCGCTCGGGCGGACTCCAGCAGGTCTTCCAGGACTCGATCCGGTCGAACTCCCGCGACTTCGTCGCCACCGCGGACTTCGAGTCCTACCTCCCGTCCTACGGCGCACCGACGATGTTCATCGCCTCACCGATCGGCACCGCCGAGAGACTGACCGGCGTGCTCGTCTACGAGCTGTCCTCGGACAAGATCAACGCCGTGCTGACCGGCACCGATGAGCTCGGGGAGTTCGTGGGGCTGGGCGAGTCGGGCGAGGCCTACCTCGGTCGGCCCGGACGAGACCCTCCGCAGCGACTCGCGCGAGCTCTTCGAGGAGGGCGACGAGTTCCGGACGGAGGCGATCGAGGCAGGCAACAGCGCCGACACCGTCGACCTGATGACGCAGACCCAGCGCACGATGCTGCTCCTCAAGGACTCCTCGACACCCGCGGAGCGTGCCGGTCGCGGCCAGGACGGCACGATCGAGACGACCGACTACCTCGGCCACGACGTGCTCGCGGCCTACCAGCCCGCCGCCATCGAGGGGCTCGACTGGTCGCTGGTCACCAAGATCAGCGCCGACGAGGCCCTGGCCCCGATCAACGACTTCGCCCGCAACCTCCTCATCGCGACCGCGCTCGTGATCCTGCTCGTGTGCGCAGCCTCGGTGCTGATGGCGCGCGTCTTCACCATCCCGCTCAACCGGCTCGTGGACGGCGTACGCGCCGTGGCGGGCGGCGAGCTCGGCGCTCAGGTCGACAGCGGTGGCCGCAGGGACGAGTTCGGCGACCTCGGCGTCGCCTTCAACGACATGTCGTCGAGCCTGCACTCCAAGCAGATGCTCCTCGAGGCCCAGCAGGCAGAGAACTCCCGCATCCTCGGCGGGCTGATGCCGGCCCCGCTGGCCGAGCGCTACCGCGGCGGCGAGACCGAGATCTCCGCCGAGCACGACGACGTGTCGGTCGTCTACGTCGAGATCGAGGGCTTCGACGCACTGGCCAGGCGCAAGCCCGCCAAGGAGTCGCTCGACCTGCTCAACACCATCTCGCGCGGCTTCGACGAGGCCGCGCGGTCGGCCGGGATCGAGAAGGTGCGCAGCGTCGGCACCGGCTACGTCGCGTCGTCGGGCCTCGTCGTGCAGCGGGTCGACCACGCGCGCCGGGTCGTCGACTTCGCCCTGGCCGTGTCCGACATGGTCGACCGGTTCAACTCCCAGAACGGCTCGTCCCTCTCCATGCGCGCCGGCATCAACACCGGCAGCGTGAACTCGGGTCTCATCGGGCGCAGCGACATCGTCTACAACCTCTGGGGAGATGCGGTCGAGCTCGCCTACCGGGTCCGGACCGCTGTCGGAGAACCCGGGATCTACGTCACCGACGAGGTCAAGCAGCGGCTCGGCGGCGGCTACGGCTTCCACCAGGCGGGGACCGTGTCCGAGGACGGCAGCACCGTCCCGGTCTGGACGGTGCGGGCGGGCGACGGGAGCCCGTCGTGAACCTCACCTCGCAGCCCTGGTTCCCCTGGGTCGTCGGCGTCATCGTCGGACTCCCGATCGCGGTGCTGGTGCTCTCCGAGCTCCACCTGCGGCTCGCCCGTCGCGGCAACGCCCTCGCCGGGCCGGTCAACCGGCTGCGCATCTGGCTGCTGCCGCTGACCGGACTGCTGATCGTGCTCACGCAGGTCGGCGAGCGGTCCGGCGAGAACAACGGCGTACGCGTCGTGGCCACGCTCGTCGGCGTGCTCGCCGTGATGGTGGCGCTCGGCGGCCTCAACGCCGTCCTGTTCGGCAACGCCTCCGAGGGCACCTGGCGCGACCGGCTGCCGAGCATCTTCGTCGACCTCGCGCGGCTGATCATGGTCGTCACCGGCGCGGCGATCGTGGCGTCGTACGTCTGGGGGCTCAACGTCGGCGGCCTGTGGGCCACCCTCGGAGTCGGGTCGATCGTCATCGGCCTCGCGCTCCAGAACGCCATCGGCTCCGTGGTGTCCGGACTGCTCCTGCTCTTCGAGCAGCCCTTCCGCATCGGCGACAGCCTCGAGGTCGGCGGCGTCTCCGGCAGGGTCGTGGAGATGAACTGGCGATCCACGCACCTCGACACCGGAGGCGGGATCCAGGTCATCCCCAACGCCAGCCTCGCGGGGTCCTCCTTCACCAACTTCAGCCGGCCGACCCCGGCCCACGACCTCGTCGTGACCACGTCCTTCAGCAAGGCGGACAGCCCGCACGAGGTGACGGCGACCCTGCTCTCGGTCGCCTCCGGCCTGCCCATGCTCCGACCCGGCGGCACGCCGTCGGTCAAGCTGGTCGGGGACGGCGCGTACGCCACGACGCTGCCGCTCGTCACGGCCGGCCAGTCCTCCACGGCACAGTCGCTGTTCCTCACCTGGCTCTGGTACTCCTCGCGCCGCCACGAGATCTCCCTCGACGGCGAGACCTTCGTGCAGCACCCCGCGAGGTCGTCGTACGGCGCCCTCGAGCTGGTGCGACCGACCCTCGACCTGACGGCCGAGGACATCGAGGCGCTCGCCGACCTGTGCGAGGTCGAGACCTACGGCAACGGCGAGGTCCTCCTGCGTGAGGGATCGGTGCCGCGCCGCTTCGCGTTCATCGTCTCCGGGACGGTGCGGCTGAGTGCAGCGACCAACGATCGCGCGAGCCTCGACGTGGCCGACCTCGAGCCGGGCGAGGTCGTGTGCTCCGACGCCCTGCTCCGGCAGCGGGCGGGCATGTCGACCCGAGCGATCACCAACGTCGACGTGCTGCAGATGCCCCTGGACGCGATCGACCGCCTGGTTGCGAGCAAGCCCATCGTGGCCCGCACCCTCAACGGCCTCGTCGCGACGCGCGAGCGGCAGCGCCGGGAGGCCTTCACGTCGGTCAACGACGGCGACACGCTCGCGCACGACGTCGCACCGGCGACCCGGCTGGGCAGCGGCCGGGCATCGGCCTGAACCCCGGGCGACCTGACGGCACCGCCCCTACGATGGAGGCATGACCCGCCCCACCGCGGCCTTCTTCGATCTCGACAAGACGATCATCGCCAAGTCGAGCACGCTGGCCTTCAGCCGCGAGTTCCAGGCGGGCGGACTCATCTCGCGGCGCGCGATGCTGCGCTCGGCCTACGCCCAGTTCGTCTTCTTCACCGGCGGCGCGGACCACGACCAGATGGACAAGATGCGCGAGTTCATGTCGCAGCTCTGCGCCGGCTGGGACGTCGCGACGGTGCGCGAGATCGTCCACGAGACCCTCACCACCATCGTCGAGCCGATCGTCTTCGACGAGGCCGTGACCCTGATCGAGGAGCACCGCGTCCGCCGGTCGCGACATCGTGATCGTGTCGGCCTCCGGCGCCGAGGTGGTCGAGCCGATCGGCCAGATGCTCGGCGCCGACCGCGTGATCGCGACGCGGATGGAGATCGTCGACGGCAAGTACACCGGCACCATCGACTACTACGCGTACGCCGAGGAGAAGGCGCGCGCGATCGAGCACCTCGCGGCGACCGTCGGCTACGACCTCGACGAGTGCTACGCCTACAGCGACTCGGTCACCGACGTCCACATGCTCCAGGTCGTGGGCCATCCGTTCGCGGTCAACCCCGACAAGGAGCTGCGCAAGGTCGCGGTCGCGCACGAGTGGCCGATCCTCAGCTTCGTCCGGCCGGTGGCGCTCCGGCGACGCATCCCGGTCCCGCCGGCCAAGCCGACGCTGGCAGCCCTCGCGGTCGGTGGCGCGGTGGCGGCAGGTGGCGTGATCTGGGCCAACCGGCGTCGACGGAGCATCGGCGCCTGAGCCACCCCGACCCCGCCGGACGCGACTCGTCCGGCGCGGTGTGACCCTTGACACACCATCACTAAACCGGTTTAGTGCAACGGGTGACCCGCCCCAGCATCAACGACGTCGCCCGCGAGGCGGGGGTGTCGAAGGGCGCGGTCTCGTTCGCCCTCAACGACCGCCCCGGCGTGGCGCCGGAGACGCGTCAGCGGATCCTCGAGGTCGCCGACCGGCTCGGCTGGACGCCCAGCCCGCGCGCCCGGGCGCTGGCCGTGAGCCGCGCGCTGGCCGTCGGCCTCGTGGTCGCCCGCCCGCCCGAGATCTTCCGTGCCGACGCCTTCTTCCCCGCCTTCATCTCGGGCCTGGAGACCGTCCTCTCCCAGCACGGCCACGCGCTGCTGCTGATGGTCGCCGAGCACGACGACGAGCACACGTATCGCACCCTCGCCCGTGAGGGACGCGTCGACGGCGTCCTGGTCACCGACCTGCGCGTCGACGACCCGCGCCCGGCCCTGCTGGCCGAGCTCGGGCTGCCCAGCGTGGTGGTCGCGCCGCCCCAGGACGCGTCAGTGGCCACCCTCGGCGTGGACGACGCCCCCGGCATCCGTGCCGCCGTCGAGCACCTGATCAGCCTGGGCCACACCCGGATCGCGCACGTGGGCGGCCCGGTCACGATGGTGCACGGCCGCTCACGGCGCGCCGCCTGGGCCGACGCGCTCACGGCAGCCGGACTGCCCGATGGCGACTCCGTCGAGGCCGACTTCTCCGCCCGCTCGGGCGCCGAGGCCACCCACGTCCTGCTCGACCTCCCCGTCCCACCGACGGCGATCGTCTATGCCAACGACCTGATGGCGACGGCCGGGCTGTCCGTCGCGATCGGCCGCGGGCTCTCGGTGCCGGGCGACCTCTCCGTCACCGGCTTCGACGACATCGAGCTGTCCGAGCACCTGCAGCCGCCGTTGACCTCCGTGGCCACCGACGTCGTGGCCTGGGGCCGCGCTGCCGCCACCCAGCTGCTCGCCCTCATCCACGGCACGGAGCCGCCCGAGGTCGAGCTGCCGTCCGCGCGCCTGGTCGTCCGCGGCTCGACCGCACCCCCGCCTGCCTCCTGACCCCCACCCACGGCGTCACGCCGCACCCCCGAATGGAGCACCCATGAGATCGAAGATCATCGCCGCATCCCTCACCACCCTGGCCCTGGGCCTGACCGCCGCCTGCGGTGGCGGAGGAGGGTCCAGCGACGCCGAGTCCGCCACCGGCCCGATCAAGGTCTGGCTGTCCAACAACCCCGAGGAGATCGCCTGGGGCAAGGCGATGGTGGCCGACTGGAACAAGGACAACCCCGACCAGGAGATCACCGCGCAGGAGATCCCGGCCGGCAAGACCTCCGAGGAGGTCATCGGCGCCGCGATCACCGCCGGCAACGCCCCGTGCCTGGTCTTCAACACCAGCCCCGCGGCGGTGCCGCAGTTCCAGAAGCAGGGCGGCCTCGTGGCGCTCGACGACTTCTCCGACGGCGCCGACTACGTCCAGGAGCGCTCCGGCGACGCGGCCGACCAGTACGCCTCGCCGGACGGGAAGTTCTACCAGATCCCGTGGAAGCAGAACCCGGTGATGATCTTCTACAACAAGGACCTGTTGAAGGAGGCCGGCGTCGACCCCGCCCAGCCGCCGCTGAGCACCTACGACGAGTTCCTGGCCACCAGCAAGAAGATCGTGGACAGCGGCGCGGCCGACTACGCGATCGCGCCCGCCCCGACCAGCGAGTTCTTCCAGTCCTGGTTCGACTTCTACCCGCTCTACGCCGCGGAGTCGGGTGGCCAGCAGACCATCGAGGACGGCAAGGCCACCTTCGGCGACACCGCCGGCAAGGACGTGTGGGACTTCTGGTCGCAGATGTACGCCGACGGCTACTCACCCACCGAGGCCTACAACGGCGACTCCTTCGCCGACGGCAAGTCCGCCATGGCCGTGGTCGGCCCCTGGGCGGTCGCGGTCTACGGCGACAAGGTCAACTGGGGAGTCGCTCCCGTGCCCACCAAGGAGGGCATGGACCCGAGCGAGGTCTACACCTTCAGCGACGCCAAGAACATCGCGCTCTACTCCGCCTGCGAGAACCAGTTGACGGCGTGGGACGTGCTGAAGTTCGCCACCAGCGAGGAGCAGGACGGCCAGCTCCTGGAGATGACCGGGCAGATGCCGATCCGCACCGACCTGGCCGGGACCTACCCCGACTACTTCGACTCGCACCCCGACTACACGACCTTCGCCGACCAGGCCGCCCGCACCGTCGAGGTGCCCAACGTGCCGAACTCGGTCGAGATCTGGCAGGAGATCCGCGACGCGTACTCGTCCGCGGTGATCTTCGGCAAGACCAGTGTCGACGAGGGGCTCTCGCAGTCGGCGGACCAGGCCAGCGAGCTCGCCGGCCAGTCGTGACCGAGACGTCCGTCCGGGCGGGTGGCCGCCCGGCGGTGGGATCCGTGCGCCAGCGGGTGCTCGGCAAGCAACCGCTGGGCATGGTCTTCGCCGCCCCCTACGCGATCTTCCTGGCCGCGATCTTCGCCTACCCGCTCGGGCTGGCGGTCTGGATCAGCTTCCACGACTACTTCTTCGCGGCGCCCGGCGCGCAGGTCGACCGGCCGTTCGTCGGCTTCGACAACTACGTCGAGGTGCTGGGCGACCCGGCCGTGCGGCAGTCGTTCGTGCACGTCGGCGAGTTCCTGGTGATCAACGTGCCGCTGACCGTGGCGCTCTCACTGGTGCTCGCCGCCGCGCTCAACTCGGTGACCCGGCTGCGCACCTTCCTGCGGGTCTCCTACTACGTGCCCTACGTGACCGCGAGCGTCGCGCTGGTGGGCGTGTGGCTGTTCCTCTTCGGCCGTACGGGGCTGGTCAACGACCTGCTCGGGCCGCTGGCACCCGACCCGTCCTGGCTGGTCAACAGCGGCCTCGCGATGCCGGTGATCGCGCTGTTCGTGACGTGGAAGCAGATGGGCTTCTTCATCCTGCTCTACCTCGCCGCCCTGCAGGGCGTCTCCAAGGACCTCTACGAGGCGGCGGCGATCGACGGCGCGGGACGGGTCAAGTCGTTCTGGAACGTCACGGTGCCGGGCGTCCGCTCGGCCACCACCCTGGTCGTCATCCTGGCGACCATCACCGGGGCCAACCTGTTCACCGAGCCCTACCTGCTCACCAACGGCGGCGGCCCCGACGGGGCCTCCACCTCGCCGGTGTTCGTGATGTACCAGAAGGGCATCGAGCAGGGCAGCCCCGACACCGCGTCGGCCATCGGCGTGATCCTGGTGATCTGCGTGCTGGTCATCTCGCTGGTCAACCGCAAGATCCTGGAGCGTGACTGACATGTCCGGACGCAGAGTGTGGAGCACGCTGGCGCTGCTCGCGGGAGCGCTGGTGTTCCTGTTCCCCTTCTACTACATGGTGATCGGCTCGCTCCAGAAGGCGCCCGACACCTCGCTCAAGGGCGCGTTCCCGACCGGCGGCCTGACCCTGGACAACTACTCCGACATCAACAGCCGGGTCGACCTGGTCGGCTCGCTGCTCAACTCCGGCATCTTCACCGGCGGCGTGCTGCTGGGCACCGTGGTGTTCGGGATGCTCGCGGGCTACGCCCTGGCCCGGCTGCAGTTCCGTGGCCGCGGCGGACTGTTCGCGGTCATGCTGCTGGTGCAGATCGTGCCCTTCCAGCTGCTGATCATCCCGATCTACGTGATGATCGTGCGCACCTACGGGCTGGCCGACAGCTACATGGGGATGATCGTGCCGTTCCTGATCAACTCCACGGCCGTCTTCATCTTCCGGCAGTTCTTCCTCGCGCTCCCCGACGACCTCTTCTCGGCCGCCATGCTCGACGGCGCCAGCGAGCTGCGCATCCTGTGGTCGGTGGCCCTCCCCCTGGTGCGACCCGCCCTGCTCACCGTCGTGCTGGTCACCTTCATCGGGCCGTGGAACGAGTTCCTCTGGCCGTTCCTGGTCACCAAGGACCAGGACCTGCAACCGCTCGCGGTGACCCTGGCCAACTACATCAGCAACATCGCCGGACGATCGGCCAACCCGTTCGGCTCGATCCTCGCCGGCGCCGTCGTGCTGGCCGCGCCCGCCGTCGTGCTCTTCGTCGCCTTCCAGCGGCACTTCACCGCCTCCGAGATCAGCAGCGGCGTCAAGGGATGACAGCTCCCCCGCAGCCTCCCTCGCCGCATCCGCGCACCACCTCATCCATCTCCGGGAGATCCACCATGAGACGACTCCACCTCGCGATCGTCGCCACCGCGACCGTCGCCACCGCGCTCGTCGCCACGCCGCAGGCCACCCAGGCGGAGGCGCCCGCCGGCCACGGCCACCGCCCACAGCCCGGGCCGGCTCACCAACCTCGACCACCTCGACTTCCTCGGCGACACCGTCACGCCGCCGGAGCAGGCCGGCCACACGACGTACGACATCGACGAGGATCCCGCGCTCGGCACGCTCTGGACCTACGCCGACCGCAACGACGACGGGACGTTCCGACGGGTGGGGGGCGGCGCCTACGACGCGGCCACCGACACCTGGGGCCAGGGGGCGTTCAACGCCGACGACGTGGCCCGCGCCGCGGTCGTCTACGTCCGCGACTGGCAGCAGACCGGGGCGGCGCACAGCCGTGACGCGGCCTACCAGATGCTCCGCGGCCTGACCTACCTGCAGACGGTCTCCGGGCCCGACGCCGGCAACGTCGTGCTCTGGATGCAGCCCGACGGCACCCTCAACCCGAGCGCCGACCCGGTGGAGCTGCCGGACCCGAGCGACAGCGACGCGTCCTACTGGCTGGCGCGCACGGTCTGGGCCCTCGGCGAGGGCTACGCCGCCTTCCAGGACGACGACCCGGCCTTCGCCGGCTTCCTCGCCGACCGGATGGACCTCGCCGTCGACGCGATCGACCGGCAGGTGCTCTCCCACGACGGGGAGTACCTCCAGGTCGACGGCCGCCGGACCCCGGCGTGGCTCATCGCCCAGGGCGCCGATGCCTCGGCCGAGGCCGTGCTCGGCCTGGCGGCCTACGTACGCACCGATGGTGGCGACACCCCCGCTGCCCGCCACGCCCTGACCCGCCTGTCCGACGGCATCGCCCAGCTCTCCGGGGGCGACGCACGGTCCTGGCCGTACGGCGGGGTGCTGCCGTGGGCGCTGTCGCGCTCGGACTGGCACGCCTGGTCGTCGCAGATGCCGGCCGCGCTGGCCGAGGCGGCCGACGCCCTCGGTGACCGGTCGCTGGCGCAGGTCGCGGCCCGCGACTCGTTCACCTTCGACCCCTGGATGATGACCTCCGGTGGCCCGGACAACGGCCGGCTGCCCACCCGCTCCGACACCACCCAGATCGCCTACGGCGCCGACTCGCGCGTGCAGTCGCTGATCGCCACCCGCGGCCGCGCGAGCGACGTGGCCGACGACCTCGCAGGCGTCGTGGCGGCGTGGTTCTTCGGCGCCAACGCGGCCGGCGCCCCGACCTACGACCCGAGCACCGGCGTCACCATCGACGGTGTCTCCGGCGACGGCGTCATCAACCGCAACTCCGGCGCGGAGTCGACGATCCACGGCCTGCTCACCATGCTGGCCCTCGACGCGCACCCCGACGTGCGCGAGGTCGCGATGACCGCGTCGATCCGTGAGCGGGTCTCGCCCTACCTCGTCGAGGGTGAGAGCGGCACCTTCACCGGCCCCGCGAGCGCCGTCACCCCGGACGCGCTGTGGAGCGGCGAGTCGCTGCTGAGCGGCACGGG
Source organism: uncultured Actinomycetota bacterium (assembly GCA_963750445.1). Lineage (GTDB taxonomy): Bacteria > Actinomycetota > Actinomycetes > Propionibacteriales > Nocardioidaceae > Nocardioides. The sequence goes on from CAVVQR010000004.1 coordinate 68,761, forward strand.
CTATGCCTCGCTGCGTGGCGGGAGCACTGCGACCTACGACCTCGGCGACCACGCCGACGCGCTGCTCGTGCCGGTGGTCGACCTGCAGAGCGGCAGCACCGGCACGACCACGTTCACCGGCCGGCACGGACGCCGGATCGGCGTCGTGCACGCCGGCGCGATCGCCCCCTCGGGCGACTCGGCCGGTCCGGGGGCACTGCTGCCGCTCACCCTGCCGAGCACCCTCGACCGGAGGACCCGGACGGTCACCGCGACGACCACCGGCGACGAGACCCGGCTGGACAGCCTGGTGGTGCAGCCGCTGGTCACCAGCCTCGTCCTCGGCGGCGACGGGCACGGCACCGCCCTGCTGCGGTCGGCCGACACCCGCACCCAGCACGTACGCATTGCAGTGCCGGGTCGCGGCCGTGCCCTGGTGCGCAGCTATGACGGCTACGGTCGTCTGCTGACGACACGCTGGGTGGCAGCCGCCACCGTGCCGGTGTCCGTCGCGCCCGGCGGCTTCACCCTGGTCCGGCGATGACCGGGCCCACCACCCCACCGACAGAGAGCGTGACCATGAGCCAGCGCCCGCACGCCGAGTTCCCCCTGGGGCCCTTCGTCCCGCACGAGGGCAACCCCATCCTGCGACCGCAGGGGGACGGCTGGGAGTCCTCGAGCGTCTACAACCCCGCCGCACTGGTCAAGGACGACCAGGTGGTGCTGCTCTACCGCGCCCACGCCGACGACATCGTCAGCCACGTGGGGCTGGCCACCAGCGACGACGGGCTGCACTTCGAGCGCCACCCGGAGCCGGTGCTGTCGCCGAGCGAGCCCTACGAGGAGTTCGGCTGCGAGGACCCGCGGGTCACCGAGGTCGACGGCACCTACTACCTGACCTACTCCGCGTGGGACCGCACGCACGCGCAGCTGTGCCTGGCGACGTCGACCGACCTCCACACCTGGGAGAAGCACGGGCCCCTGTTCCCCGACTTCAACACCTTCGAGCCCCACGCCGAGAAGATCCCGACGCCGTGGAGCAAGGCCGGCGGGATCCTGGCCGAGCCGATCGACGGTCGCTACCTCATGTACTTCGGGGAGGGATCGATCTACCACGCGTGGTCCGACGACCTGCTGCACTGGGAGCCGGCCCCGCAGGACCAGCCACTGATGCTGCCGACTCCCCCGGGCACCTTCGGCGACTTCCTCGTGGAGGTCGGCCCGCCGCCGATCCTCACCAACAACGGGCTGATCCTGCTGCTGCACAATGCTGCGGTGAAGAACGACGACGGCTCCGTGCGCTACACGTGCGGCCAGCTGCTCTTCGACCCCGCGCGACCGACCGAGGTGATGGCGCAGATGAACTACCCGTGGCTCGAGCCGACGACCTACGAGGACCAGCACGGGCTGATCTCCAACGTCACCTTCGTCGAGGGCCTGGTGCACTTCCGCGACACCTGGTTCGCCTACTACGGGCAGAGCGACTCCACCCTCGGCGTGGCGACCTACCGGGTCGGCGACACCTACGGTGCCCTGACGTGAGCGGCTGGCTCGACAACCCGGCGCACGCGCGCTGGCTCGAGGCCGAGGGCGACCGGCTCCTCGACTTCGGCCGCGCGTCCGTGCACCCCGACGGCGGCTTCGCCTGGCTGTCCGAGGAGGGCGTGCCGGAGCTCGACCGGCCGGTGCCGCTGTGGGTCACCTGCCGGATGACCCACGTCTACTCCCTCGGCCACCTGATGGGGCGGCCCGACTGCGGACGGCTGGCCGACCACGGCGTGGCCGCGCTGCGTGGCCGCTTCCGCGACGCCGAGCACGGCGGCTGGTACGCCGAGGTCGGCGCCGACGGACCGGTCACGACCGACAAGACGGCCTACGAGCACGCCTTCGTGGTGCTGGCCGCCGCGAGCGCCGCGGCCGCCGGCCGGGCCGGTGGCGGCGAGCTGCTCGACGAGGCCCTCGGCGTGCTGCTCGAGCACTTCTGGGACGACGAGCACGGCATGGTGCGCGAGCAGTGGGACGAGGACTGGACGACCCTCGACGGCTATCGCGGCGTCAACGCCAACATGCACACGGTCGAGGCGCTGCTGTCCGCGGCCGACGTGCTCGACGACGCGTCCCTGCGGGGCCGGGCGCAGCGGATCGTCACGCGCGTCGTGCACGACCTGGCGCGGGGCAACGACTGGCGGATCCCCGAGCACTTCGACGACACCTGGACGCCGGTCCTCGACTACAACGTCGACGAGCCGGCGCACCCCTTCCGCCCCTACGGCGCCACCATCGGCCACTGGCTGGAGTGGGCCCGCCTGGCCCTGCACCTGCGGGCCGGACTCGGCGACGACGCCCCGTCGTGGCTGCTCGACGACGCCCGCGGACTCTTCGACGCCTCTCTGCGCGAGGGCTGGGCGGTGGACGGTGCCGACGGGTTCGTCTACACCGTCGACTGGTCCGGCGCGCCCGTGGTGCGCGAGCGGATGCACTGGGTGGCCGCGGAGGCCACCGCGACGGCGGCCGCCCTGCACGCGGCGACCGGCGAGCCGGCGTACGACACCTGGTACGCCACCTGGTGGCAGCACGTCGCCGACCACTTCCGCGACCCCGAGCACGGCTCGTGGCACCACGAGCTCGCGCCGGACCTCGCCCCCAGCAGCGTCACCTGGGCGGGCAAGCCGGACACCTACCACGCGTTCCAGGCGACGCTGATCCCGCGACTGCCGCTCGCCCCCACCCTCGCGGCCGCCCTCCGCGACGGCCTGCTGCCCTAGCCGTGGTGCCCACCTCCGACGCGGCACCCACCGGCCACCGGCAAAGTCAACCCTTGTAGGTGCCGGTCAGCAGGGGTAGACCTGAGGCAAGGAAGCAACAAGCAGCACGTGATCCAGGTACCCACGCGGCGATCCACCCATCCGATGGGGTGCTAGCCACTCGGGATCTGCCTGAGGGCGGCGACTTAGAGAATGCACGCTTGGTAGCCAGGACTTCACGTGTCAGCGGCGGCACCCGATCCACGTGAGCGGGTGCCGCTCGCATGTCCGGACCACTACCCCCGCAGCGGCGAGGCCTCGGCGCCCGCCGCGAACGCCTCCGCCCCGTAGAGCGCCCAGGCGTGCACCCCGCTGGGGCCGCCGTCGCGGTAGGCACGCAGGTTGGACTCGTAGGCGGCTCGCAGCGCCAGGTGCCCGGCCTCGGGAACGATGAGCGACTTGGCGTCGACCCCGCGCGAGACCAGCACCAGCCGCTCCAGCGCCCGCGCGACGATGCCGTTGTGGGAGGCGAACGGCGCCGCGGTCGCCACGTCGGCGTGCGCGATCGCGGCGACGAGCAGCGCCGGCGCCGCGGTGTCGGAGAGCAGCAGCTCGGCGACCCCGCGCAGCCGGTCGGCCGAGGCCGCGTCGCGCGGTCGGCCGAGCTCGTCGGCGGAGAGTGCGGCCGACCCGACCACCGCGTGCAGCCGGGCGATCGCCTGCAGCGGCGCGGTCTTGAGCAGTGGCGCCAGCGCCAGCATCGAGGCCGAGAGCCGCACGGCATCGGCAGCGATCTCGTCGGTCTCCCCGGACCGCACCTGCTCGATCGTGGCCGTCGAACCCTCGAGCACGGCGCTCGCGTGCGCGCCGCGCAGCAGCGAGTCAGCGGTCATCTCCGGCGACGTACGCCGCAGGCCGCGGTCGCGCAGCATCACGTCGATCCCGTCGCGGGTGCCGGCGTAGGCCGACGGCACTCCCTCGAGGTCGGTGAGCCAGGCGAGCGGGTCGGTCATGGGGAGAGACGGTAGTCGCGACAACTTCGCGCGGTCTCGGCGCATCACACCTCACGTAACGTCGTCACGAACGCTGACGTCACCGAACACTGACCTCGGGGGGATCAATGCTCCGCACCACCGTATTGCCCGTCTTGTCCGCTGCTGCCCTGATCGGCCTCGCCGTGATGGCGCCAACGAGCGCGAGCGCCGCCGGCGAGACCTGCCAGGGGCAAGCCGCGACGATCGTCGGCGCACCAGGCACCTTCACGCTGACGGGCACCGAGGGTCCGGACGTCATCGTCACCAACGGCTCCATGGAGCTCGACGCCCTCGGTGGCGACGACCTCGTCTGCGTGACCGTGCGAGGGGCGCAGGTCCTGGCTGGCGACGGCGACGACGTGGTCGACACGACGGGCGTCACCCGGCTGAGCGGGACGACCTACCTCGGGGCCGGCAGCGACCGGTTCGTCGGCGGCAGCGCGCGCGACACTGTCTACTCCGGCGCGGCCTCGCCGGGCTCCCTCGACATGGCCGACACCGAGCGAGACGTGATCGACACCGGCCCCGCCGCAGGCACCGGGATCATCGATCGTGACGGGGTCACCTCCGGCCAGGCCGGCCAGCCCAATGCCGACGTGATCCGGATGGACAACGGTGGGCTCTCGTGGCGCGGCGTGCCCGCCGGCGGTGCCGTGGTCGACGGTCGTTCGGGCAGCTCGCTCGGGCTCCAGGTCGCAGCCACCGAGGCCGTCACCATCGACGCCTCCTCCCAGACCGTCTCCTTCGGCACGGGTCCTGCCCTGATGATGAGCGGATTCACCGATTTCTACGTCCTTGCGCCGGACGGACCCGCCTCGTTCGACTTCGTCGGCAGCGACCGTGACGAAGAGCTGACCATGGAGTTCTGGAAGGCCACGCCCCACACCGTCGACATGGGCGCCGGCGACGACAGGGTGCACTACTACTCCTACGGCCGACGGGCCGCCTCCGGGGCGTCGTACACCGGCGGGCCCGGTCGCGACGAGCTCGAGCTCACCCTTCCCGACGAGGTCGACCTCGACCTCGACCTACGTCGTGGCCGCCTCGCGCTCGGCCCGCGGAACAACGACGTCACCGTGCCCGCGACCGGGTTCGAGGACGCCACGATCATGGCCGAGGACGTCGAGGTGAGGGGCACCGACGAGGCCAACGAGGTCTACGTCTACGCGTGCCGCGCGCGGGTCGACGGCCGCAAGGGACGGGACCGCCTGCTCACCTTCGACACGGTGATGGACGAGGGTCTGCGCTGCAAGGGCGCCCGCGTCACCTTCCTCGGCGGACGCGGGCACGACCGTCTCGAGGGGACGCGCGGCGGTGACCGACTCTTCGGCGGCCGCGGCAACGACGAGATGTCGGGGGCCAGTGGCCGCGACCTGCTCGCGGGTGGCCCTGGACGCGACATCGCCGACGGCGGCTCCGGTCGCGACACCTGCTCGGCCGAGCGGATGAAGCGCTGCGAGGTGCGTCGCTAGTCCGACCTCAGGCCGACGCCGTCGCGCGGGAGCAGGGAGATCTTCTGCCAGATCTTGCGCGACATGCCGGTCGTCAGGGTCTCGAGGTCGCTGACCGTGGTCAGCACGAGCGAGTCGCGCGACTCCTCCGCGCACAGCGCCGCGACCTTGCCGATGAGCGAGAGCATCTCGGAGCAGTAGTCGAGGTAGTGCTCCATCTCGCCGCGGTCGAGGTCGATCCGCACGGTGGCATCGGTGGAGCGGAAGTCGGGCCGTAGCCGCTCGGGGTCCTTGGTCAGCTGGTGCATGTCGACGATGTGCGCCAGCGAGCGCAGCCGGTGCAGCAGGTCGAGCAGGTGCCCGCGCTCGAGCCGCTGCGGCAGGGCGTACAGGAACCACAGCGCCAGCCCCGCGAAGACCAGGTCGTTGATGGTCGACTCGATCAGCGGCACCCACTCGAAGGTCCGGTCGGGGCCCGCGCTCAACGCGTCGCGGAAGGCGAGCGCGAAGACCACGACGCTCGCGACGAGCACGACGCCCGCGGCCACGCGCGAGCCCAGGCGGACCCACCGCAGTCGTCCACGGATCGCCGACGATCCCTCGGCCACGTCGGCGGTGAGGGTGCCCAGCTCGCCCGCGACGGCCAGCAGGCCACGGTCGGGGAAGCGGGCCCGGATGCGGGACTCGAGGCGCGCCACCGTGTCCTGCACCGGTGCAGCGTCGAGGCGTCCGAACGAGCTCACGGGGCTCAGCGTAGGGGCGCCGGACCTGCCCTCGGGGGATACGGTGATGTCGATGAGCGACGAACTTCCCCCGACCCTGCCCGCCGTCGACCGTGCGCGGTCGTTCGGCCCTGTCGCCGATGCCTACGACCGTGGCCGGCCGGCCTACCCCGCCGCCGCCGTCACGTGGCTGGCGGGCGGGGAGGCGAAGGTCGTCCTCGAGCTCGGCGCCGGCACCGGCAAGCTGACGCGCCAGCTGGTCGACCAGGGCCACGCGGTGTTCGCGACCGAGCCCGACGAGGCGATGCTCGAGGTGTTGCACGCCCGGGTGCCCGAGGTCAGCGCCAAGGTCGCGACCGCCGAGGAGATCCCGGCCAACGACCGGTCCGTCGACGTCGTGGTCGTCGCCCAGGCGTTCCACTGGTTCGACCACGAGGTCGCACTCCCCGAGATCGCGCGGGTGCTCAAGCCCGGGGGCCACCTGGCCCTGGTCTGGAACAGCCGCGACGAGCGGATCCCGTGGGTGCGCCGGATGGGCGACCTCCTCGGACGCCAGGACCTCGACACGACCTCCTCGGAGCACCTCGCGGACAGCGACCTCTTCGGCTCCATGGAGGAGATCTCGTTCAAGCACTGGCAGGAGGTGAACCGCGAGACCATCCTCGACCTGGCCCGCTCGCGCTCGAGCTTCGCCGTGATGGACGACGACCAGCGCGCACGCCACCTCGCCGAGGTGCTCGCGTTCTACGACGACTACGGCCGCGGCATGGACGGGATGCGGATCCCCTACCAGACCCGCTGCTACCGGGCGATCGTGATCGATCGCGACGAACAGACAACTTCCTCCCCCGACGACCCGTCACAGGAGGGACCGGTCGTGAGCGACGGCACCGACACCGACATGTTGCTCATCGACTTCCGCTGACGCGTTCCTCGGGGGAACCATGCGACGTACGACACCACTGACCGCTGCCGCGCTGCTGGGCCTCGCCGCCCCGGTGCTGGCCATCACCTCGACCGCCGCGGACGCCGCCGGCGACGACCTGCCGCGGACGAGGCCGCCACCATCGTCGGCACCACGTCGACCCTCACCGGCACCGAGGGCCGCGACGTCATCGTCACCGCGGGCCGCGGGCGAGGTGCGCGGACTGGGCGGCGACGACGTGATCTGTGTCGTGCCGGGCAACACCGGCAGCAACATCCTCCGCGTGGACGCCGGTGCCGGCAACGACGTGGTCGACACCACCTCGGCCACGCTGAGCAGCTACTACGTCGAGTCCGACCTCGGTCCGGGCGCGGACACCCTCGAGGGCGGACCGGCCGGGGACTGGGTCGACACCGGCGACGAGGCGGCGCGCCGCGGAGGTCGACATCGTACGCTCGGGCGCCGGGGACGACTTCGTGACGACCTCGGGAGGCTCCGACGTCATCGACCTCGGACCGGGCAACAACGTGCTGCGGCTCGACGGACCGGGCACCACCCCGGAGGGCCGGCTCGCGGGTGGCGACGGCTACGACACCTTCACTGCCAGGGTCGACGCCACGGGCACCTTCGACATGGCCGCGGGCACCTACGCCAGCGCGGGAGGCACTGCGCAGTTCAGCTCCTTCGAGGCGCTCTACGTCGAGGCCCACGGTGCCGACCTGACGTACTCCGGCACCGAGGGAGCCGACTACCTCACCGTCGAGACCTACGGGCCCGAGCCCACCACGCTCGTGGCCGACACCTCGGGCGGCGACGACCGGATCAACCTCGACCGGACCCTCCTCGGCCCCGGCAGCCGCATCGACGCCGGCGCGGGCGACGACGGGCTGGTGGCGGCCCGCGCGAGCGGGAGCCTGGCCCTCGACCTCGGGCGCGACCGGCTCCGGGTGCAGGAGGACGCCTTCCCTGCCACCGGGCTGGAGGACGCGTTCCTGATGGCGCGCACGGTCTCGCTGGCCGGTGACGAGCAGGACAACACCCTCAGCGTCCTCGCGTGCAGGTCCACCATCACCGGTGGCCACGGGGACGACGAGCTCCTCTGGCAGGGCGACTACGTCTTCGAGGACTACTCCTTCAGCTGCAAGAAGTCCTCGACGATGCGCGGCGGGGCGGGCAAGGACTTCTTCCACGGAGAGTCGTGGCGACGACCGGATGCTCGGCGGCGGCGGCGCGGACCTGATGCGCGGACAGGCCGGCGACGACCGGCTCCGCGGTGGCAGTGGTGCCGACAAGCTGTTCGGCGGCACCGGCGACGACGACGTCCGCGGTGGCGGTGGCGCCGACAAGCTGTTCGGCGACGACGGTCGTGACCGGCTGACCGGGGAGGGCGGCCGCGACCTGGCCGACGGGGGCAAGGGCCGCGACACCTGTGCCGCGGAGAAGTCGAGGCGCTGCGAGCGCTGACCGCTGCAGGGGTCAGTGTCGCCCCGTCACGGGGCTGGTGAGCCAGGACGTCGCCGACGAGTGGGCGTCGGACCACGGCTCACCTGATCACCGCGGTCTCCGGCGGCGGCTCGTCGTCGAGGGCACCCAGCAGGGTCGTAGCGGCACCCTCGGCCTTCATCGCCTCGTGGATGAGGTCGTGTCCGCCGGGCTCGTCCTGGGTGCGAGCCAGAACTCCTCCCACGTGAGGGTGTGCTCGTGCACGCGGCGGTGCAGCACCCGGAACTCGTAGGGCGCATCGTCCGCACCGGAGATGGCGTCGAGGCGGGCCGCGATGGCAGGGTCGAGGCCTGCCTCGCGGTCACGCTCGCGGCCCTCGTCGATCATCGTGTCGATCTCGTCGAAGAGCGCGAACAGACGGACCTCGGCGTCGTCGGCCTGCAGGCGACGCAGCAGGTCGGCGTTGCGCTCCTTCCTCGGCGCAGGCGCGGAGGCGTCGTAGAAGTCCACGTCACGCTCCCTTCGGCTTGCCCTCGGCGGGAGGTGCGTAGAGCGGGGGCCTCAGGTTGTTGCGCCAGCTCTCGTAGAGCTCGTAGTAGGCCTTGCTCGAAGGACACCCGGCACCGGAGGCTCCAACGTGCGGGCGTTCTGGTCCAGGACCTCGCCGGTGAAGGGGTCGCGCGGGAGGTCGAGGGCGGGGTCGCCCGGGATGTAGGGCAGGTGCGCCATCCCCGGCGGCGGCGGGATGCAGGCCTCGGCCCACGACGGGGCGATGTAGCCGCTGCCCGTCACCAGGTCGTCACTGGCGTCGTCGACCGTGTCCTCGGCCGCCTGACCCTCCTCGGACTGGGTGAAGTCGGGGTCGATGTCGGACAGCAGGTCGCTGATGTCGCCCAGGTCGGGCACCTCGACGTCCTGCAGCGGCGTGCCGATGTCGACGAACGGCAGCTGGTTGACGATGTCGGCGATCTCCTTGAAGGCCTCGAGCCGGTCGGCCTGGGCCTGTGCCCACGCCTCGATCTCGTCCTTCAGCGAGAAGCACTTGTCGATGGCGGCGATGCACCACTTCACGTCGTCGACGACGTCGGTGATCACGCTGAGGCCGTGCTGGGCGAGGTCCTTGATCAGCGCCGCGACGGAGAGCCAGCCGCCGAGGAACCGCTTGCCGACCACCTTGGCGAGCTTGAGCAGCCGCTTGCCCATCTCGATCAGGGTCTTCTCGACCTGGATCGCGATCCGCTCGGACACCGTGGCAATCGAGTCGAAGACCGTCGAGCCGGTGCTCATCACCGTGCCGACGCCCTTCATCACCAGGCTGTACGCCCCGAGCTGGGCGACGAAGGCCCCCTGGGTCTGGCCCTCGAAGGCCAGGACGGTGTTGCCGCCGAGGGTCGCGAAGTTGTCACCCCACGTGCTCATCCCGGTCTTGAGGATCTTGCACGCCGAGCCGTTCTGCTGGATCCGGTAGTAGTTGCCCGACAGCGGGAACACGACGTACTCGTCGAGGCTCTTCTCCGTCAGGCGTGGCAGCTGCTCGGACCGGCCCGCCTTCGACAGCCATCCGTTGACCTTGTCGATGCCGTCGTTGCAGGCGTCGCGGACCGAGTCGAAGCCGTCACGGATCTCGCCGTAGGCCTTGTCGTGTGCCGCGGACCTTCTGGCTGCCCTCCGGCGGCTCCTCCAGCTTGGCGGCGACGTCCTCGATGTCCGTCCAGGCCATCACCCACCTGCCAGGTCGGTGTAGGCCTTGAGGTAGCCGTGCTCCTGGAGACCGTCGGTCTCCTCGATCTCCTTCGCCGACACCGCCAGTGCGGCGACGAGCGCCTCGTAGCGTGAGTCGAAGGTCTCGCGCAGGTCCCCGAAGACGTCACCGAGCGTGTCCATCATGTCGGCGAGCGGCTTCAGGACGCAGAGGTCGTAGTCGAAGCCGGACTTGTCGAAGACCTGCCCGCGGGCGTACGGCCTCGACGTCCCCCGCCTGCGCCCCGACCTTCTCGAGGTCCTCGAAGAACTTCTCCATGTTTCCCCAGCGGATGACGAGCTCTTCAGCACCCATGTGACTCCCCCTCGTGAATGGATGTGACACCGCACATGTGACCAGATGTGTGGCCGTGCGCGCTGCCGATCAGGCGAAGTAGACGGCGAGGACCTGCTGGGCGATCGTCGCGAGCTCCTCGGGGTCGGCGTCCTGCGCGGCGAGGGCCGAGACGCGCGCCTGCACGTTGCTCCCGTCGACCACGGTCGCCGCGAAGGCGGTGGGCGGGATCTCCTGCAGGGCGATCACAGCAGGCTGGCCGCTGTCGAGGTCGACGGTCGACGCGTCATAGACACCGGCCGGCTTCTCCCAGCTCGCCTCGAACTTCTCGAACGACTTCCGGGAGTGCTCGGCGCCCCACCAGATGTCGACCTCGAGGTCGGACAGCTCGGCACGGCACACGGTGAGGCCGCTGCCCCTCGGCTCGATCGCGACCACGTCGTAGCCCGTCGCGGCGGACAGCTGCTCGGGCGTGATCGCGCCGCACCAGGCGTCGACGTCCGCGGGGTCGATGTCCGCGCCCGGGAGCCGGCGGGCCGGTCCGTCGGCAGGCGTCTCGGTGGGCTCGGCGTCGTTCGGCGCACCCGGCACCGAGCAGCACGATCGCCAGGGCGGCACCGACGGACTGGATCGGGGAACGGCGACGTCGCATGCCTTCACCCTGCCCTGCCGGACCCCTGCGAAACACGCCGGGGCGGGCGCTGACGGGTCCCCGCGAGGGCTAGTGTCGCGCCGTGGCGAGATGGCGGTGGCGGCGTACGTCGTTGGGCGGCGAGGCCGACCGCGCCGCCTTCCGCGCCCTGCACAACGCCTCCCTGGCGAGCCCGGCGCTGCGCGAGGGCCTGACGTCGACCAGCGCGGAGAAGTCCGTGCGGCACCTGCGCGCCCTGCTCGGCACACCCGCCGCGGGGCTCGGTGACAGCAGCGGGCTGCTGGCGTGGGACGGCCTGGGCGGGCACCACCGCTCCCAGCTGCCGGCCACGATCAGCCAGGTCGCGGAGACCGGTCGGACGATGATCGTCGACGAGCGGACGCTGGTCTGCGAGGACGGCGGCTGCCAGGTCCGGCAGGCCATCGTCAGCCCCCTCGTCGTCGACGACACCCTCGTCGGGGCGCTGGTCGTGGGCGCACCGCACACCACCGGCGGGCTCGTCCGCGCCGCCGACGAGGTGGCCTCCTGGGTGAGCGGCCAGCTCGAGCTCGCCGAGCTCGACGCCTCGCGCACCCGGCTGATGGAGGCCGAGGTGCGCGCGCTGCGGGCGCAGATCAGCCCGCACTTCGTCTACAACTCCCTCGGCGCGATCGCCAGCTTCGTGCGGACGGACCCCGACCGGGCCCGCGAGCTGCTGCTCGAGTTCGCCGACTTCACCCGCTACTCCTTCCGCCGCCACGGCGAGTACACGACGCTCGCCGAGGAGCTCCGGTCGGTCGAGCGCTACCTCCTGCTCGAGCAGGCGCGCTTCGGCGACCGCCTCCAGGTGACCCTGCAGGTCGCGCCCGAGGTGCTGCCGGTGGCCGTCCCGTTCCTCTGCATCCAGCCGCTCGTGGAGAACGCCGTACGCCACGGGCTGGAGGCCAGCGCCGACAAGGAGGACGGGGCGGGCCGACTCTCGATCACCGCGCGCGACCTCGACCAGGAGTGCGTGATCGAGGTCGAGGACGACGGCACCGGCGAGGACCCGGAGCGCGTGCGCCAGGCACTGGCCGGCGACGCCTCGATGGACTCGGTCGGGCTCGGCAACGTGGACGCGCGGCTGCGCAACGCCTACGGCGACGACTACGGTCTGGTCGTCGAGACCGCACCGGGCGCCGGCACGAAGGTGATCGTGCGGGTGCCGAAGTTCGCCCCGGGGGTCCAGGTATGACACCGCTCAAGGTCCTGGTCATCGACGACGAGCGCCCAGCCCTCGACGAGCTGACCTTCCTGCTCGGCCGTGACCCGCGCATCGGCGAGGTGGTGGGCAGCGACTCCGCGACCGATGCCCTGCGGGTGCTCCAGGCCGAGGAGGTCGACGCGGTCTTCCTCGACATCCAGATGCCCGGCCTCACCGGGCTCGACCTGGCGCAGGTCCTCTCGCGCTTCAGGTCGCCACCGCCGATCGTCTTCGTGACGGCCCACGAGGAGCACGCGGTCGCCGCCTTCGAGCTGCGCGCCGTCGACTACGTCCTCAAGCCGGTGCGCGAGGAACGTCTCGCCGAGGCCGTACGCCGGGTGGTCGAGGCCGGCGGCCCGACGCCGTCGGGTGACGTGCAGATCCCGGTCGAGCGCGGAGGCGTCACCCGGTTCATCAACCGCTCCGAGATCACCCACGTCGAGGCCCAGGGCGACTACGCACGCCTGCACACCGCCGACGGCTCGCACCTGGTCCGTACGCCGCTGGGGTCGCTGGCCGAGCAGTGGGCGGCGGCCGGCTTCGTCCGGATCCACCGCTCCGTGATCGTGGCCCTCCCCCACGTCGAGGAGGTCCGCAGCGAGGGCGGCCGGGTGAGCGTGGTGATCGGTGGCACCGAGCTGCCGGTGAGCCGACGGCACACGCGCGAGCTCCGCTCGGTGCTGACCCGGCGCCAGTCGTGAGGCGCCAGTCGTGAGCGAGCAGCCGCCGCCCCGGGTGCGCGTCACCGGGCCGCCGCGGCGTCGCGCGTCCGTCGTACGCTCCGTCGGGACCCGGGAGATCGACGCCGAGACCGCGCTCGGCGAGGTGTTCATGCGCTCGCTGCTGCGCGAGCAGCTGATGCTGGCGCTGCGGGTGCTGGCCGTGCTGGCGCTGACGATCGGGCTGCTGCCGGCGCTGTTCCACTTCCTCCCCGAGCTCGGCGACGTCCGCGTGGGCCCGCTGCCGCTGGCGTGGCTGCTGCTCGGCGTGCTGACCTATCCGTGGCTGGTCCTGCTGGGCTGGTTCTACGTCCGCCGGGCCGAGAGCAACGAGGACGACTTCGCCGACCTCGTCGGCTCGGTGCTGCCGGAGGACGAGACGTGATCACCCCATGAGCACCGACGTCGTCCCCGGCATCGTCGCGGTCGTGCTGGTCTCGCTCGCCACGCTGGCGATCGGCACGTTCGGCCTGCGGATCTCGCGCACCACGAGCGACTTCCTCGTCGCCTCGCGCACGGTGCGGCCGCGGCTCAACGCGAGCGCGATCGGCGGGGAGTACCTCTCGGCCGCGTCCTTCCTCGGCGTCGCGGGGCTGCTGCTGACCTTCGGTGCGGAGATGCTCTGGTACCCGGTCGGCTGGACCGCCGGCTACCTCGTCCTCCTGGTCCTCGTCGCCGCCCCGCTGCGCCGGTCGGGCGCCTACACGCTGCCCGACTTCGCCGAGGCACGGCTGGGCTCGCGCGGCGTGCGCAAGCTGTGCTCGGTGCTGGTCGTGGCGATCGGCTGGCTCTACCTCCTGCCGCAGTTCCAGGGCGCCGGCGTCACCCTGCGCTCCACGATCGGCGCTCCCACGTGGGCCGGGTCGCTCGTCGTCGCGCTCGTCGTGCTGGCGTCGGTGAGCCCCGGCGGGATGCGGTCGATCACCTTCGTGCAGGCCTTCCAGTACTGGCTGAAGCTCACCGCGCTCCTCCTCCCGATCTTCGTGCTGCTCGCCGTCTGGATGGCCGACGGCGCGGCCGATCCCACGGCCTCGGCACCCGCGTCGTGGTCGATCCCGCTGGCGACCCCCGGCGGCGGCATCGGGCTCTACACGACGTACTCCCTGATCATCGCGACCTTCCTCGGCACGATGGGCCTGCCGCACGTGGTCGTGCGGTTCTACACCAACCCCGACGGCCGCGCCGCTCGTCGTACGACGCTCGCGGTGCTCGGCCTGCTGGGCATCTTCTACGTCCTGCCGCCGGTCTACTCCGCGCTCGGCCGGATCTACGCACCGGCGCTGGTCGACGGGCGCTCGGACGTGCTCGTGCTCGAGCTCCCGGCCCTGATGGTGCCGGGAGTGCTGGGCTCGTTCCTCACCGGGCTCGTCACCGCCGGCGCGTTCGCGGCCTTCCTGTCGACCAGCTCGGGCCTGACGATCGCGGTCGCCGGCGTGCTCTCGCAGGACGTGACCGGTCGGCGCTGGGGCTCGCGGCGGCTCGGCGGGGTGGCGGCCTTCCGCGTCGCCGCGGTCATCGCGGTCGTCGTCCCCTTCCTGATGTCGTTGACCGCGCAGGACGTGGCGGTCGCGCGGACCGTGGGCCTGGCCTTCGCGGTCACCGCGTCGACGTTCGCTCCGCTGCTGATGCTCGGCATCTGGTGGCGCGGGCTCACGCCGGTCGGAGCCGTGTCCGGGCTGCTCGTCGGCGGGCTCGGATCGGGTGCCGCGGTCGCCTGGACCCTGGCCACGTCGTCGTCGTCCGGCTGGACGGCCGCGCTGCTCGGCCAGCCGGCAGCATGGTCGGTGCCGGCCTCGCTCGCCACGATGGTCGTCGTCTCCCGGATCACCCGCGCGTCCGTGCCAGCCCACGCCGGACGCTTCATGGTCCGGCTCCACACCCCCGAGGCAGTGGAGCTCGAGCGCGGTTAGTCGCCGGCCCGCACGACGAACTCGTTCCCGTCCGGGTCCACCAGCTCGACCTCAGCACCCCCGCGCTCGACGACACGCGCCCCCAGCCCGGCCAGCCGCTCGACCTCGCCATCGAGGTCGTCGGCCACCAGCACGGCGTACATCCGGTTGCGCCCGTGGCGTTCGTTGAGCGGCGGGCCACCCCAGGCGATCTTGAAGCCACCCTCCGGGGGCTGGATCGCGGTCTCCCCGTCCTCGTCGTGGACCAGCGGCCAGCCGAGCGCCTCGCTCCAGAACACCCCCACCTCGCGGGTCCCGTCCGCGGCGAGCTCACCCAGGAACCCGGTCCCGGCCAGCCAGTTGTTGCCCGCCTCGATCACGCAGAACTCGTTGCCGTCGGGATCCGCGAGCACGACGTGGTCCTCGTCCGGCAGCTGACCGACATCGCGGTGCGAGCCGCCGAGCTCAAGCGCCCGCGCCACCGTGTCGTGCTGCGCGGCCGCGTTGCTGGTCAGGTGGAAGTGGATCTGGTTGAGACCGGACTTCGGCACGTCACCGGCCACGAAGGCCAGCCGGCACGGGGCATCCGCCCCCGGCACCAGCTCCAGCCCGTCGCGCGTCCAGCCGAGCAGGTCTCCCCAGAACGAGGCCAGCGCCTCGGGGTCGGGGGTGAGGACGGTCAGGGCGTGCAGACGGGCGACCATCCGGGCAGCGTAGGCAGGCACGGGCACGGGTGGCGAGCGGATATCCGCCGTG
Source organism: uncultured Actinomycetota bacterium (assembly GCA_963750445.1). Taxonomy (GTDB): domain Bacteria; phylum Actinomycetota; class Actinomycetes; order Propionibacteriales; family Nocardioidaceae; genus Nocardioides. Next base: position 84,332 of record CAVVQR010000004.1, read on the forward strand.
CGCGGCGTCTCGTCAGGCAGCGAGGACGAGGGCTCGCGCGACATGGAGCTCTCCCGGCGAGTAGTCCATGGTGCCCGCCGGTCCGCCCGGCTGGGGAGGAGCAGTGGATCGGAAGATCCGCAGGTGCTCGGTCACGCCGTGCACCACGTGAGCAGCCGCGTCGGGCGTGGACCCGACCCATGCGACCCAGCCCGGCGCCTCCTTGACGTAGTTGCAGCGCTCGCAGAGGCCTTGGCCGTTGTGCGCGCTGGTCGTGCCACCGTCTGCGGCGCGGACGGCATGGTCGTGGTGACGGATGGCTGCGTTGCAGCCTGGCGTGCGACATCGGCCACCGTCGCGCAGGGTGAGGAACTCGGCCAGCAGGCCGTCGAATCGGCGACTGGTCGACTCCATCGCCACGAGCGCCCGCCCCTCCGGTCGGACGAACAGGCGACGAAGAGTGGCCTTCGCTGCAGCCGACGCCCGGCCGACGAGGTCGGTGCACAAGCCGGCGGGCAGCCAACCGACACCCGAGACCTGGCCCGGCTCGGTGCTGTCGCCGAAGAGCGACTCGGCGCTGATCACGAGGTTCACGCGGACCGGGGCGGGCGTGGACGCGTCGTGGCCGGTGATCCGCCGGACGAGCGTGTCCGACCGGACTTGTCCCCCGGTCCGCCCGTCGCCGTCGGCGCGCGCGGTCGCCGCCGCGCCATCGAGCGCTGCCCGCACGGCCGCGAGGTCTTCGGCGGCCACGATCGCTGTGACCTGGCCCGTCCCGTCGTCGAGCTGGCGGGTGGTCACGCGCCGGTCGGCCCGCGCGCGGCGGTAGCGGCGGGTCTCGGCCTCGGCGGCGACGGCGAGGCACGAACGACGCACCGCCTGGCGGAGCTTCTCGTCACCCAGGCCCGCGAGCCCGCCCTCGATGGCGCCGAGGTCGCGGTCGACACGTGAGCGCTGGCCGGGCTCGAGGTGGGCCAGCTCCCGCGCCACGGCGAACGCCTGGTGCTCACTGAGCTCCCCGCGCCCCAGGGCGGCGTGGACGCCAGGAAGGTCGTCGCGCAGCCTCCGTGACAGCAACATCCGCTGCTCGCCCTGGTAGGGGCTGGTGCGGGTCGCGAGCGCGACCTCGGCCCCGACGGACATCGCCCGCGGCGGGCGCCTCCGGCCGCCCGTGGGCGCGTCGTCTTCGGCCTCGACCGCATCGCCGAGCGCTGCCGCAACCGCCACCTGCGCCGCGGAAGCGGCGGCCTTGATCCGCTCCAAGGCGTCGAGCTGGTCGAGGAGCAGCACGGGAAGGTCGGCCGTGCCGACATCAGCCAGCTCATCGGCGAGGCAGTGCAGCTCGTCGGCGGACCAGCTCTGCTCCGCGGGGCGCGCGTCGGTGGGTGAGGTCATGATGGCAACACCTCCTCGCGCGATCTCATAAACGAACGTATGTTTGATTATGGCAGACACCGTCGAGCCGTCCACCCTCAATCTCTCCCTGTGCATGGAGTCCGATCCGGCCCGCCACGCGCCTTCGCGCCGAGAACGGCGCGACCGAATCTCATCCTCGAGAGCCACCGGGCGGCACCTGAGAGGGAGGCGAGCCGCGCAGAGCACGAGCACAGTGGACCCGTGGTCGTCAGCGCGGCGCGCCACGTCCGAGATGAGGAGTGGTGCGACGTTGTTCGACGAAGTTCCGGTGCTTCCCGTGGTGGTTCCGCCGGCTGCGGCGGCGATGGTGGTCTTCGCGTGGCACCTGCATCGGGGTGGGCTGCTCTCGTGGCCGCGCGCCACGGTGGCCATCGGGCTGGGTGTGTACGTCGCCGGAGTCCTTGCCAACACACTGTTTCCGATCTACCTGGACAAGCCCTCCAGGACCGCGTCATGGGACGCGTACATCGAACGTCACGCCACTGGTGGGCTACGAGGTCGTGGACGCAGTGACGAACATCTGCGTCTTCGTCCCGCTCGGGGTGCTTCTCGCCCTGGCCCTGCCGCGGTGGACGTCGCGGCGCGTGCTGACGGCGGCCGCGGTGTTCAGCCTGGGCATCGAGGTGAGCCAGTACGTCACGGCGCGCCTCCTGGGCGGCGGCCACGTCGCGGACATCAACGACTTCATCTTCAACGTGGTCGGCGCTGCGCTCGGGTGCGCCCTGCTCTTCGCGCTGACCCAGGCTCCGCATGCTGCGCGCGTCGTCGACCGGTTCCGCTGGGCCTGACGAGGCGCGAGCCAGACCTCAGCCGTGCACGTTCTGACGTCGCTGGTCTTTCGCGGTGAAGCGACCGGATCGGCCGACGGCCGGACCTCACTCGCTTGTGTTGAGACGGGAGCGCGCCTGGTCCACTAGGTCCGCGTAGCGAGAGTCGAACGGCTCGCGTAGTTCGCGTTCCAACAGGGCGGACAGGTTCCACAGCGCGACCTGCTCCGACGCGTGCTGGGGTGGACTGACGCGGTCATCGTCTTCCCACCGGTGCAGGAGGTCAAAAAGGACGAGCGCCTCGTCGGCGGTCAGGGCGATGGACACGCAGGCGGAGTCAGCCATCCGCTGATCCTGCCTCACACCTATCCGGGTCTGTCGAAAGTCGGGCTTAGTGGCGCATCGGCAGCAGACGCTCGACGCCATCTTGAACGACCACAACCTCGCCGTCGCGCAGGGGTTGATAGGGCATGGCGTCGGCCTCGAACCGACCTACGATCTGCTCCATCACCTCGGCCTCCGGGTGGTCGGACCGCCAATGGGGAGCGATGGACTTGCTGTACAGGCCGAGACCGTCGTAGATCGGTTCAGCCGCGTAACCCGTCGGGATGGCGGTCGGGTCGTCGTCAAGATCGATGTGACGGAGCGTAGGGGTCGCGACGACAGCACCGGCGCTGTAACCGCCGTAAACGAGCGTGCCATCCGCGACTGCCCTTCGACCGACTACGTCGAAGCCGCTCTGTCGCATGGCACGCCTCAAGACGAAGGAATTTCCCCCCACCACCCACACGATGCCAAACGCGGCCAGGTCTTGAGCCAGCCGATCGCGCTGATCGAAGTAGTCGCGAAGGTCAAGCTCTGTCGCCGTGAGGCCAACGGCAGACAGGTCAGCGCGCTCGCGTTCGACATAGAGAGGACGCCTGTTCGACTCGAACACGTCGGCGGCATTCATCACCAGAGCGACTGTTTTGTTGGGACCTGCGAGCGCGGCGAACTCCTCAGCGTGGGCGCCGAAGCGGTAGGAGGACAGAAACAGTCGCATGCTGCGAACTCTGACATGGGGGCGACCCGCCCGGTGGGACAGCCTTGCAGGGTCAAGGACGCCTTGAGATCCGCCCTCGCGGCGAGTGCGCGCATATGCCGATCTCCGGATGCGACCGACCTACACTCGCCCGCATGGAAGCCCCACATGCACAGGAGGCTTCAGGCAGCCGACTGGTGACGTTGCTGGTGGTGGGGAACGCGGACGACCCCTACACATTGATGATCGAACCTTGGGGTATGACCTATGAGCTCGGCGAGTCTGACCAGGTCTCCGTCGAGCTTGCCGTGCCTGACGGTGGCCGTGATCCAGAGTTGGTCGCATGGCCGGGCGGGTTCTCAATCTGGGTCACCGGCCGCGCTGTGACCCGAAACGCCGACGGCAAGGTTCTGCACGAGTTCTGACATTCCGACCTGCCGCCTGAGTTCACTCATCCTCACGTCCGGCGTGCGCGGAACCCCGACCTACCGGTCTCGCGCCGCCTGGCGCCGGTGCATCTCGCGCATCTCGTCCTCGAGCTCGGGAGCCGGGCCGGAGACGGGCAGCCCGGGAGCGACCGCGTTGATCGGGAGGGGCAGGACCGGGCCAGTGGCGAGACCCAGCTCCGCCCGCCACGCGACGAGCTGCGCGGTGGAGGCGGCGTACACGATGCGGCCGAGACCGACCCACGCGTGGGCCGCGGAGCACATCGCGCAGTGCTCACCGGAGGTGTAGACGGTGCACGCGGGTCGTACGTCCTCGGCCACGTGGGTCGCGGCCCAGCGGGCGAGCTCGAGCTCGGGGTGCAGCGTCTGGTCACCGCCCGCCGTGCGGTTGCGGTCCTCGTGCAGCACCAGTCCGTCAGGACCGACCAGGAGCGACCCGAACGGCTCGTCGCCGTGGTCCATGGCCTCGCGGGCGAGCTCGACGCAGCGGCGGAGGTGGCCGAGGTCGACGGCACTCAGTTCGTCCATCCGCCGAGCGTAGGGCCACCCGACGCAGGGACGCTCTCCCCGCCGCTCGTCGTGTCGTCGTCAGTGACGCAGCCCTGCGCGGAGCTCGGCAAGGGCGTCGGCGAGGGACACCTGCGGCGACCAGCCCCACCGTTGCGCGCGCTCGGCGAGCACCTGGCCGGTCCACGCCGGACCGTCGTCCCAGGTCGCCTCGATCCCGAGCGCCTCGGTCACGGCGCCGAGGTAGTCGCGCTGCGTCGCCGGACCGCTCGCCACGTTGACCGGGGTGCACCCGAGCCGCACCGGACCCACCTCCGGGTCGTCGGCGGGCGCGATCTCACCGACCGCGACCTGGGCGGCGAGGGCCGCGAGGTCGTCCACGTGCACCCACGCGAAGCTCTGCTCGGCGACGGCGTGCCGCTGTGTCTCGTCCGCCTCGATCTGGGAGGGGCGCAGCGAGTTCCAGACCGACGTCTCGCCGGCTCCGAGGATGGCCGGCGGCCGGACGAGCACCCGGGTCGCACCCTCGAGCCGGGCCAGCGCTGCGTCGACGTCGCGCTTGACCACTGCATAGGCACCCGCGTCGTCGCCGGCGAGGGCGGAGTCCTCGGTGATGTCCCCGACACCGGGGCTCCGGTCGTAGACGGCCGCGGTCGACACGTGCACCAGGACGGGTACGCCGGCAGCGACGGCCGCCTCGGCGATGACCATCGTGCCGTCGAGCCCCACCCGGCGCTGGCTGTCGCGGTCGTCACCCATCGGGTGGACCGTCGTCACGAGGGCGTCCGCCCCGGCGACCGCGGTCGCCGCAAAGGACTCGTCGGCGAAGTCGCCGACGTGCTCCTCGACGCCGGGGAGGTCGGGCGCGCCGCCCGGTCGTCGTACGACGGCGCGCACCGTCGCTCCGCGCTCGTGCAGCGCTGCCACGACGTGGCTTCCCACGAGTCCGTTGGCTCCGGTCACGACGACGATCGGTGAGGTCATGCCTCCACCATGTCAGGCCGGTCCCGGCGGGCCCCGCCGGCAGTCTCGACCGCTCACCGCCGCAGCAGCAGTGCCGAGTCCCCGAACTCGTGCCAGAGATAGCCCTCGGCCACCGCTGCGTCGTACGCCGCCTGGGTGAGGCCCCGGCCCGCGACGGCCTCGACGAGCAGCAGGTGCGAGGCCATCGGGTCGTGCCAGCCGGTGATGAGGCCGTCGATCACCCGGGGTGGATCGCCGGGCGTGACCACCCGGTCGGTCCAGCCGTGGCCGGCGACGACGTGCCTGCCGCGGACGGAGGACTCGACCGCTCGGGTCGCGGTCGTGCCGACGGCGATCACGCGTCCGCCGTTGTCGCGGGCCGAGTTGATCGTGCGCGCGCTGGCGGGCGGGACCTCGAACCACTCCGGGCCCGGCGCCTCGCCGGCCTCCTGCGACGACACCCCGGTGTGCAGGGTGACCGGTGCGAGCTGCACGCCGGACGTCACCAGCCTGGTCACCAGCGCATCGGTGAACGGGCGCCCGGCCGAGGCCATCTCGGCGCTGCCGGGATGACGACCGAAGACGGTCTGGTAGGCGGCGAGCGGATAGGCCCGGTCGAGGTAGCCGTAGGCGATCGGGCGGCCGTTGCGGTCGAGCTGCCGGTCCAGGTCACCGCGGACCGCGGCCCGCCACAGCCGGTTGCCCTCGCCGGTGGGCGAGGACGGGCGGTCGGACGGCCACGACGACCGCAGCACCAGGCGTACGTCACCGACGTCCACGACGTCACCGACCGACGCGTCGAGCAGGGCGCGCGCGGCGTCCGGAGCCGCGCGCAGCTCCACCACCCGGTCGCCGTCGTCGAGGTGGTGGGCGACGTGCAGCACCACGGGCGAGCCGTCGAGCGTTGCGTCCACCTCGCCGGGGACGGTCGCCGAGGTGTTCACGACGAGCACGTCGCCGGGCTGCAGGTGGTCGGGCAGGTCGCGGAACGTCGCGTGCGAGAGCCCGTCCGGGGTGCCGACCAGCAGCCGGACCTGGTCGCGCTCGAGCCCGCGCTGCTCGGCCGGCTGCGGCGCGAAGGTGGAGGCCGCGAAGTGGGTGTGCGGGGTCTCGGTCAGGAGCGTCACCGGACCACACCTCCCACGTCAGCAGCCCGGTAGCGGCCGGACGGGGGGCGAGCCTCCAGCAGCGCCAGGAGGTGCGGCACCACCGTCTCCGGCAGCGGCCGGTCCGAGATGTCCTCGCCCGGGAAGGCGTCCTGGTGCATCGCCGTACGCATGTCGCCCGGGTCCACGGCGTAGCCGGTCACGCCGGTCTCCGCCGCGTAGGTCAGCGTCACGTGGTCGAGCGCCGCCTTGCTGGCGCCGTAGAGCCCCCACGTCTCGTAGTGGTTGACCGCGGCGTCGGAGCTGATCGAGAGCAGTACGCCGTCCGCCGCCCGCAGCCACGGCAGGAGCGCCGAGGTGAGGACCAGCGGTCCGCCGATGTTGGTGCGCCAGACCTGCTGGAGGTCCGCGACGTCGACCTCGGCCAGTGGACGCATCGGCAGCGGCCCGAGGGTGCTGGCGTTGTGGACCAGCAGGTCGAGCCGGCCGCGCGCCTCGACCTCGGCGACCAACCGGGCGCGGTGGTCGGCGTCGGTGAGGTCACCGACCACGACGGTCACTCCCCCGGGCAGGTCCGCCTCCTTGAACCTCTCCTCGCTGCGTCCGTCGGTCAGGACCTCCCAGCCCTGCTCGGCGAGCGTCCTGCTCAGGGCCAGGCCGAGGCCGGCCGATCCCCCGGTGACCAGGGCCACGCGTGTTGTCTTCTCAGTGGTGCTTGTTGTGTTCGGCATGACCCTATGGTTAAAGTTCAAGTGAACTTGAGTTCAAGGGGCAAGTGATTTTGGGGGCAGGATGGATTCCCGCGATCTTCTTCCGATCGGTGAGATCTCGCAGCGCAGCGGCTTCGCTGCGTCAGCGATCCGCTACTACGAGGCCGAGGGCCTGATCGAGGCGCACCGCTCGGGTGGCGGGCAGCGGAAGTTCGAGCGCAGCGTCCTGCGCCGGCTGGCCTTCGTCCGGGCCGCCTCCAACGTCGGGCTCACCATCGAGGAGATCCGCGACGAGCTCGCCCGGCTGCCCGGCAACCGCACGCCCACCAAGGCCGACTGGCAACGGATCTCGCGGCACTGGCAGCGACGGCTCGACGACCAGATCGCCGCCCTGCAGCGGCTCAAGGGCGGTCTCGACAGCTGCATCGGGTGCGGCTGCCTGAGCCTGCGCAGCTGCGCCTTCTCCAACCCCGGCGACGTCCAGGGCGACCGCGGGCCGGGCGCGCAGCTGCTGCCGGACACGTTGCGGAGGCCCCACCCGACGAAGCAGGCGAGCCGGCCGCCGCAGCCCTGAGACCCGCTCGGCCTCAACCACCGAGAGGGACGCTGAAGAGCGTCAGCTGCATGCCGTCCGGCGCCTCGACGCGCGCATTGCGATCGCCCCACGGCGTGTCGACCGCGTCCGCCACAGGAGTGGCGCCGGCACCGACGAGCGAGGCCGCCGCGACATCGGCATCGGGCACGTGGAGGGCGAAGCGCACCTTGCCCGAGACCCGGCTCCCCACCTCGAGGTCGTCGACCATCGCCGCCTGCGCCTCGTCGAACAGCTCGAGCGTGGCGCGCCCGGCGTCGAGCAGCAGCACGCGTCCCTGCTCGCTGCTCCAGTCGGCGACCTCGGGCAGGCCGAGCGCGTCGCGGTAGAGCGCCACGGCAGCGTCGAAGTCGTCGACGGTCAGGGTGATCCGGAACTCCTGGACATCGGTCATCCGAGGATCATCGGACCTCAGGTGCACCTGAGGTCAAGCCTCAGCCGGCGGGCACCGTGCCGGCAGCAGCACGCGCGCCACGACGGCAAGCCAGATCGAGGCGAACACGAAGCTGGTGAGCACGTCCGTCGGGTGATGAGCCCCTTGGTAGAGGCGCGAGGGTGCGACGACGAAGGGCACCAGGAACAGTGGCCACGCCCAGCGCCGCCACCGAGGTGCGTATGCCGCGACCAGCAGCGCGGTGCCGCAGTAGACGATGATCGCTGTCGCGACGTGCCCCGACGGGAAGCTGTGGTCCGGCACGAGGCCGGGGTCGAGGATCTCGACCGGCGGCCGGTCGCGCGGGACCAGTGCGGTGACGACCAGGTAGAGGGCGAGGGTCCCGGCCAGGAGCACGCCGTAGAAGGCCAGAGGGCGCCAGGTGCGCAGGCGACGCGACACGGTGACGGCGATGACAGCCGCCAGGGCCAGTCCCACCACCGTGTCGGCGATCTTGCTGCCGATGTCAGCGGCGACGTCCAGCCCCGAGGTCCGGCGGTCGGCGAACCAGCGGACCACGTCGTCGTCCCACGGGTCGATGCTCGACTCGAGCAGATGGGTGAGCAGCCAGCCCACCGCCAGCACGCCCAGGACGAGGACGACCCAGACCAGGGCCAGGGTGCGGGCGTCGTCGCGTGCGCGTCGGCCAGTTCTCACGCCAGAGAGCGTGCCACCAGATGAGGCGGATCGGCAGCATCCCAGGGGTGAGGCCCCACGTGGCGAGGTGCCTGCACTCAGGACCGGAGCATCAGCAGGACGGCCAGCACGTGCTTGCACGGGCCACGCTCGCCGTGGTGCTCGACACCCCAGCGACAGGTGCAGTCCGGAGCCGCGGAGACAGTGTGGAAGTCGCCCTCGCTGCCGCGCACGCGCCAGGTGCCGGGCTCGTCGCCGGGCGCGACTCCGCGTGTGTCGACCAGTCGTTGGGCACCGCGCAGCCGCGGGTTCCGCCGGACCACCGCGTCGCTGTCGACCGGCAGCTCGCGGTGGAACCAGGCGCGCTCGTCGAGGTCGTAGCCGAGCCGACCGGACGCGGACAGCCAGCCCAGCCCGGCCCGTACGAGCGGCTCGGACAGGGCGCTCGTCCGGGCGAGGGACGCGGGATCCACGACCGGCGACCACCCGAGGTCGGCCAGGATGCGGCGGCCCGCCTGCTCGGCCTCGGGGTGGACCAGCAGGTCGAGCAGGGCGCCCTCGCCGCTGAACGAACGGAAGGGGCCCGGGCTGAGCGCCAGCGTGAGCCGGGCTCCCTCGAGCTCGAAGACCCATGCCGTGGCTCCCGAACGGGTGGCGGTGCACCGTGAGCCGGTCCGCGAAGCGAAGGATCCGGTCGGCTCCCCGGAGCCGGCTCGCTCCCGGCAGGGGCACCGACCCCGCCACGGGACGGGTCGTCGTACGCCAGCCGCCGCGCATCGGCAGCACGTGCAGCTCCGGCCCGGGCGGCGCGATCCGGGGCAGCGACCCGAAGAACCGGCGGGCCTCGGCCCCGCTCTGCGACGCGACCAGCTCCATGGCCGCGAGGAGGTGGGACGTCTCCGCCATCCCCCGGACCCACCGGTCCGGCAGTGGCACCTTCGGCTCGGCGAACGTCTCCTCGACCGAGGAGACCTGGAGCTCTTCGGCTCCCACTGCGAGGTGCAGGAGGTCGTTGCGGCCGACGCGAGCCAGTGCCGTACGGAGCGGCTGGTTGACGTCGACGTTGGTGGTCCCGAAGCCCACGTCGCTGCTGCCCAGGCCGTCGCGCAACAGGTCGAACCGCGCGTGCACCCCGTTGCACACGGAGAACGACTCGAAGCGCAGCCGGTCGCCGCCCGCGGTCACCACCGGATCGAGGTTGGCGAGTCGCTGGGCGAGGCCGAAGTCGGCGTAGCGCGTGCCCGCGACGTCGGCGACGGCCAGCAGTCCCGCGGCCGTGATGTCGGACCTGCCCACGAGCCCGCTGAAGAAGCGCGGGGCGTCGACGAGGCCGCTCGGGCGTCAGCCCCGGACCGGTCAGCAGGTCGAGCGCGAGCCCCTCCTCGGAGGTGCTCAACCTGGATGCGGCGTTCATGACGCAACCGCCTGTCGGAGGGCGGTGACCAGGTCGCGCGCGGCCGCGTGCGCCTTGGTGGACCCCTTGGCCTCCGCGAGTCCCACCAGGCCCGGGGGCGGATGGGCCGCCTCGGGAGGCACTTCGTGGGCGTACGTCGTCAGCACCCGCAGCAGCTCGGCCAGCTGCGCCGGTCGCTTCTCGACGGTGCACAGCGCGTCCGCGATCGCGATGGCCATCGGCCACACGCCACGCAGCGTCTCGTCGATGCCGCGCTGGAGCGCCTTGACGAGCACGCTGAGACCGAGGACCCCGGCCTCGTGACGGCCACGGGCTGCCGCCGCGGCTGCCACCGGGTCGAGCCGCCCGGCCCGGGCGAGGAGGACGAGGGTCGACTGGCACTGGAAGTGCTTCTGGTTGTGTTCCGGAGCGAGCAGGGCCAGCAGTCGGTCGTGGAACGGGACTCCGAGCGGATCCGCAGCCAGGCTGGGCAGGTGTCGCGGGTCCCACAGGGGACCATGCCTCGAAGGCGCGGTCGAAGGACCCGGTCCGACCAGCCCGGGTACAGGCGCAGGGTCGCCGGCATCGGCCCCGGACACCACGGATCGGCGGCCAGCTCGGCGGGCCAGGCAGCGAGCTGGCCGAAGGGCACCGGTGACACCGGCGCCCCGGTCCAGGCGCCAGCATCTGCGCGGGGCGCGAGCTCGGGCAGGCCGCCCGACGCGAACCACGTCCGGACCATGCCGGTCGCGTCCAGGCCCTCGACCCCGTCCGGATCGGTGAACCTGGGGTCCGTGCGCAGCCCGCCCGGCACGCGGTCGACGAGACGTACGTCGACCTCCCGGAGCCGGTGCAGTGCCTGCACCAGATCGAGCGGGCCGACGACCCCGGAGCCCTGCGCGACCGCGTCCAGCCGCACCAGCAGGTCCTGGGCGTCCAGGGTGCCGTCGGACCAGGTGGGCAGGCTCAGCAGGACCGGCTCGGACTCGGCCCGCAGCAGCGCCTCTGCGGCGCGCAGGAAGGTGAATCGTTCGAGGGGCGAATGGAGCTCGGTCGGCACGACGAGTGCTCCGTGGTCCGGGTCGGTCGGCGCACGCAACCGGGCAGCGAACGACGGCAGCGCATCCACCCGGGCCCGTACGTCGTGGGGGTCGCGTCCCTCAGCGCGCCACCGCTCCCTCATGTCGGGCACGGACACGACCTGGTCGCGTGCGAGGCGCCAGAAGGTGCCCGCGTCGAGGGCGTCGTCCACCCAGGCATCCACCGCGGCCACCACGTCGACCGGTCCGTACTGTCGTTCGATGCCGTGCAGGGTCGCCCGCACGACCTCGGCGCCGTCGCGATGGACGGCACGGACCGTGGCGGCGAGGACCCGGTCCGGCTCGGTCAGGGCGGTCAGGGACCGGCCGGGCTCGTAGTGCATGGGCCACCAGCAGACGTCGCCGAACGACTGTGCCCAGCCGTTGAAGTTCTCCGACAGGAGGTCGCGAAGGCCGTCGAGGTCTGCGGCGCGGGCCGCGATCGGGTCGTCTGCCAGCGACACCGTCGACGGCAGCACCAGCGTGTGCGGCTCCTCGCGGTCCCACGCACCGGTGCGCTCCCTCGCGGGAGTCGGCGCGACGGGCACGGCGACATCGACCGGCTGGCCGAGCGCGTCCGCCAGCGCACGAGCCTCCATGGCTGCCTTGGTGCCCGACGAGTCCTGCGCCAGCGACGCGAGGTGCGGCGGCAGCGGCGTACGGTCCGGGACCTCGGGGGCGTAGCGCACGAGCAGCCGGAGCAGCTCGGCGAGACCCGCGGGCCGCACGGGTGCGCTGACGGCGAGTTCGGCCACCTCGAGCGCCGTACGCCAGCCCTGGCGCAGGCCGCCGGCGAGGAAGAGGTCCTCGAAGGTGGTGACGGCGCTGGAGCACGAGAAGTCCTGGGCTGCGAGCTTCTGCCTGGTGGCCTTCAGGACTTCTGCGTGGTCGTAGGTACCTGCGGCCATCGCCAGGAGGGCCCTCTCGACGTGCCAGTCACGGAGGTCGTCCCGGTAGGTGAACGACGAGCTGAACAACTCCTCCCACCAGTGGGGCAGGTTCGACCTGACCGAGTACCACGGGCGCTTCACACCCGCGCTGCTCGGGGTCGGCGGCTGCTCCCACAGGCCGAGGGTGCCCGGCTCCTCGGCGGGCGCGGGCGCCTCCAGGCCCAGGGCCGCGCGCGTTGCCTGCACCTTGGTCGCGAAGGCGACGTCGTCCACCGCGCCGAGCACGTCGAGGGCTGCAGCGACCGCCTCCGGGCCGGCCGTGGCCACGCGCGTGGCTGCTTGAGCGCCGCGAGCAGCTGCTCCTTCGGCTTCTTCTCCGGCCGGCCCGCGACGAGGTGGGCCAGGGCCGTCCAGTCTTCCGCGCGCTGGGCCAGCTCGAGCGCCCAGGGCAGCAGCACCGGCTGGACCCCGCGATCCCCCGAGGCCAGCACCCCGAGCAGGTAGTCGAGTCCTCCGGGCACCTCGGTGGCCGACACGTCGAGGGCGACCAGGATCGCCACCAGGATGCGCTGCGACTTCGGCCGCTGCGAGGTGGTGAGCTGGGTGAGGACGGTCTCGACGACGGGCGCGCGGTCCAGCTCCTGGCGCCGGACCAGCTCCGCCACCGCGTCGGGGAGGCCCGGCCACTGGCCGCACTCGCCGGCAGCGAGGAACAGGTGGAGCAGGTCGGGCATGAGCGGGTCGACGGCGAGCCAGTCGGCCAGCGACACCCCCAACCTGCCGAAGCGCGACATCACCGGCGTGCCGGCGAGCCACTCGCGCAGGAAGGTGTCGCCCGTCGGGCAGGGCAGCCCGTGGTGCACCACGGCCGCCCGCAGCACGCGGGACAGGTTGCCGTTGACGTTGCGTGCCTGTCCGCCCAACCGGGCGCGGCTCGCGGCATCGACGAACTCGGCAACCCGATCTGCGGGCTGCTCCCACAGGAGGTGGACGAACGCCGCCTCCCCGTCGTGCTGCATGAAGTCCCAGGCGTTGGGCCACGGGACCCTCTCGGCCGCGGTCCGCGGACCGCAGAGGACCACCGCGCACATCGCGAGGATCCAGCACGCCTCGTGGCGGTTGGCGAACTGCTCGTCGTGGTCGGCGCCCGCGAACTCGATGTTCGTGTCGATGTCGCGGCACCATCGCGCGCTGGAGGCGAACCACTTCTTCGCCTGCTCCAGCTCCTCGCCCTCGAGACCCAGGAGGAGCTCGTACGCCTCGAGCAGGTCACCCGTCGCCAGCAGGGGGGTGAGGCGCTCGACGAACGCCACCCCCGACTTGTCCCCCGTCACGCGTGAAGTGTCGCCGACAGCCGGTGCCATGTCAGGGGATTCGACGAGCGACCGCTCGTCGTGCCGTACCCACCGCTCGGCGCGGAGCAGCGCCCACCGACAGAACCGGGCGTACGCGCCCCTCCCGCCGTCCTCATGACCGGTGTCACGGTGACGCCGGTCACACCTCTGTGGCCGATCCCCGCCCGAGAGGACTCCACCCGTGACAGAGCAAGACCGGGCCGCGCGCCACGATCCCATCTACGACCGGCTGCATGCGACCCCCGAGTTCGCCGAGCTGCGGCACCGCTACCGCAGCTTCGTGATCCCGGCGACGGCCGCCTTCCTGGCCTGGTACCTGCTGTACGTCGTCCTCTCCAACTGGGCCGGTGGCTTCATGTCGACCCAGGTCGTCGGTCACATCAACGTGGCCCTGGTCTTCGGGCTCCTCCAGTTCGTGACGACCTTCGGGCTCGCCTGGTACTACTCCCGCTACTCGAGCTCGAAGCTCGACCCGCTGGCCCGCCAGCTCGACGCGGAGTACCGCAAGGGAGGCGACGCCTGATGGACACCCAGGTCCTCACCACCGTCCTGTTCCTCACCGTCGTCGCCTTCACCGTCGGCATCACCTTCTGGGCGAGCCGGCAGACGAAGACCGCAGCCGACTTCTACTCCGGCGGCCGCTCCTTCTCCGGCTTCCAGAACGGCCTCGCGATCGGCGGCGACTACATGTCCGCCGCGTCGTTCCTCGGCATCTCCGGTGCCATCGCGGTCTACGGCTACGACGGCTTCCTCTACTCGATCGGCTTCCTGGTGGCGTGGCTCGTCGCGCTCCTGCTGGTGGCCGAGATGCTGCGGAACGCCGGTCGCTACACGATGGCCGACCAGCTCGCCTTCCGGATGAGCCAGCGCCCGGTGCGCACCGCCGCGTCGATCTCGACGGTCGTCGTCTCGATCTTCTACCTGCTCGCGCAGATGGTCGGCGCCGGCTCGCTCGTGGCACTGCTGCTCGGCGTCGACAGCGAGGCTCTCAAGAACCTCACCATCGTCGGTGTCGGCGCCCTGATGATCTTCTACGTCGTCGTCGGCGGCATGAAGGGCACGACCTACGTCCAGATCGTCAAGGCCGTGCTGCTGATGATCGGGTCCGCGCTGATCGTGATCCTGGTGCTCGCGAAGTTCAACTTCAACCTCTCCGACCTGCTCGGCTCGGCGGCGGACAACTCCGGCAAGGGCGAGGCCTTCCTCCAGCCCGGACTGCAGTACGGCGCCACGCTGACCTCGCAGATCGACTTCCTGTCCCTGGGGCTGGCGCTCGTGCTCGGCACGGCCGGCCTGCCGCACATCCTGATCCGCTTCTACACCGTGCCGACGGCGCAGGACGCGCGGAAGTCGGTGCTGTGGGCGATCGGCCTGATCGGCGTGTTCTACCTGATGACACTGGTCCTCGGCTTCGGTGCCGCGGCCCTGCTCGACCGTGACCAGGTGGACCCGCTCCAGGGCGGCAACCAGAACCTCGCCTCCCCGCTCCTCGCCGAGGCGGTCGGTGGCGGCGAGGGCTCGACGGGTGGCGCGATCCTGCTGGCCCTCATCGCGGCGGTCGCCTTCGCGACCATCCTCGCGGTGGTCGCCGGGCTCACGCTGGCCAGCTCCTCGTCGGTCGCGCACGACCTCTACAAGGGCGTGCTCAAGAAGGACCAGCCCGTCTCGGAGCAGGACGAGGTGCGGGTCGCCCGCATCGGCGCCTTCGTCATCGGCGCGATCGCGATCGCGCTCTCGATCCCGGCGCAGCGGCTCAACATCGCGTTCCTCGTGGCGCTGGCGTTCGCCGTCGCGGCCTCGGCCAACCTGCCGTCGATCATCTTCAACATGTTCTGGAGGCGCTTCAACACCCGCGGCGCGACCTGGAGCATCTACGGCGGCCTCATCTCGGCCGTCGGGCTGGTGTTCTTCTCGCCGGTGATGTCGGGTCTGCCCACGTCGCTGTTCCCGGACTCCGACTGGGCGATCTTCCCGCTCAACAACCCGGGCATCATCTCGATCCCGCTGGGCTTCCTGTTCGGCTACCTCGGCACGATCAGCGCGCGGGAGCCCGACGCGGAGGAGCGTTACACCGAGCTCGAGGTCCGCGCCCTCACCGGTGCCGGCGCCGAGGAGGCCGCCCAGCACTGACGAAGGACCGCTCGGACCTGCAGACGTACGACGCCCCGGAGGCCAGGCCTCCGGGGCGTCGTCCGTCGTGCGGGTCGGTCAGGTCGGAGGAGCGGCTCGCCCAGGGACAGCGGACCTGCTCTGGAAGCGCTGCTGCTTGCTCCGGTTGCCGCAGATCTGCATGGAGCACCAGCGTCCGGTGCGGGAGCGGGAGTGGTCGTAGAACGCCCACTGGCAGGTGTCGTTGTGGCACGCCTTGAGCCGCGACCAGGTGCCGTCGACCGTGGCCCCGGCCACGACGCTCAGCAGGTGGCCCACGAGGCCGGCAGTCCCGTCGGCCCTGGCCGACCACCTGAGCTCGTGCGAGGAGAGCACCGGGCGCACGCGCCCCCACTCCACGGCATCCGCGATGATCGCGAGCGACCGAGGGTCGTCGTCATCGCCGTGGTGCCCGGCGAGCAGCACCGCGCGCAGCGCTTCGCGCAGATCGACCACGGCTGCCAGGTCGGCAGGAGTGGGGGACGGCAGCGCGAGTCCACGACTGCGTGCCCACCGGTCGAGCCCCTCGGGCTCGACGAGGACGTCGTGGCGTGCCTCGATGTCACGCGTGTTGACGAATGACCTCACGTCCTCCAGGAGCCCTGGTGCGACGGGAGCCTTGATGTCGTCCACCCGGCCATCATAACCATTGTCTTCTTTTTGACAGTTGCGGACCGAGCGAGTCGCGCCCTAACCTTCATCGGCATGACGCCAGTTAGTGACGACCGCGCCTGGGAGGCTCGCGGGTTCCGGTTCCTGTGGAGAGCCAGTGCCCTGTCGGTGACGGGCTCGGAGGTCGGCGAGATCGCGATACCGGTGTTGGCGCTGCTGACCCTGCACGCCACGGCGACAGAGCTGTCGTGGATCCGCATCGCGCTGTTCCTTCCCTTCCTGGTGGCCACGCTCCCGCTCGGGTCCGTCGTCGAGCGACGCCCACGCAGGGGGTTGATGCTGTTCGCCGACCTGGCGCGAGGCGGCCTGCTCCTCGCCATCGCCGGACTCGCCGTCGCGGACCTGTTGTCGATCCCGGTCCTGGTCACCCTCGTCGCCGCGGTGGGCACCTGCACGGTCCTCTACACCCTGGCCGACTTCTCCTACCTCCCCCAGCTCCTGACCCCCGAGCAGCTGCCGGACGGCAACGCGCGACTCAGCGCCACCCAGTCCGCCCTCGGCATCGCGGGCCAAGGTCTGGGCGGTGGGCTCGTCCAGGCGCTGACCGCGCCCTTCGCCCTGCTGGTCAACGCCGCGACCTACCTGGGCTCGGCGTTCTTCCTGCACCGCATCGACGACTCCGTAGATCCTGCGACACCAGGAGGGCACCGTGAGGAAGCCGAACGGCGTGGGCCGTTGACCGGCATGCAGGAGCTGTGGCGCGAGCGCCGCATCCGTGCGCTCGCAGCCGAGGCCACCATCTGGAACTTCGGCAACGAGGTCCTGATGCTGTCCCTCACCATCCTCGTGGTGCGGACCTACTCCCTGGGCCCTCTCGTCCTCGGGGCCGTCTTGATGGTCGGTGGGTTCGGCGCCTTCGTGGGCAGCGCGTCGAGCGCGCGACTGACCCGCGCCGTGGGCTACGGCCCCGGACTGCTCATCGCCCTCGCCGTCGGCAACAGCGCCCCTCTGGCCGTCGCGGTCCTCACCGACGCCAGCACCTGGCGCATCTGGGTGCTCGCCGGCGCCTTCCTGGTCTCCGGACTGGGCATCGGTGTCGCCAACTCCCAGGCCGTGACGGTGCGACAGCTGGCCGTCCCCGAGCACCAGCGTGCCCGGGTCAACGCCGTCTACCGTCAGGTGTCGTGGGGGGCGCTGGCACTGGGCGCCCTCGCCGCGGGAGCGTTGAACAACGCCCTCGGGTCCTACGGGGCTGCGATCACGGGCGCCGTCATCATGGCGCTCGCCGGCCTACCGGTCGCCCTCTCCCCCGTACGACGCATGCGCTCCACCGTCGACACTGACGATCCGGTCGCCGCCCGTTGATCGACGCACGGTCGCCCGTCACAGCACGATGCCCCGGAGGCCAGGCCTCCGGGGCATCGTCGTGCGTGTGCGTGAGGTGGATCAGATGCCGGACTCCGGGGCGACCGGGGTGCCGTTCACGCTCATGGTGCCGCCGTCGTTGTAGGCGTCGGGGCCCTCACCGGACGTGTTGTCGGTGAAGGTGATCCCGGTGGCCGTCAGCGTGCCGGTGGCCGAGTTCCACAGGCCGCCGCCCTCGTTGGTGGCGCTGTTGCCGGTGATCGAGCCGTTGGCCCACTCGACCGTGCCGGCAGCCGTGATGTGCAGTGCCCCACCGTTGCCGGGCATGGCACCGGTCGAGTTGTTCACCGCGTTGACGTTGGCCAGGTCGGCCGAGCCGCCGTTGACCTCGACGGCACCGCCGGCGCGAGGCGCGGAGTTGCCGGTGAGGTTGGTCCAGCTCATCGTCAGTGCACCGTTGAGCGAGAGCACGCCGCCGCCGGAGCCGGAGGCGCCGGTGGCCTTGTTGGACTCGATCGTCGCGCCCATCACGGTCAGGGCGCCACCGTCGTTGTAGATCGCGCCGCCGCCCTGGTCGGCCGCCGCACCGCTGGCGGTGTTGCCGCGCAGGTGGGTGTCGTTGACCGACATCGTGCCGGTGGCGGAGTTCCAGAGGCCGCCGCCCTCGACGGCCGTGTTCTCGTAGACCTTGCTCTGCTCGACGGTGACCTTGCCGGCCCCCGTGAGGTGCAGACCGCCACCGTTGCCCGGCGCCGTACCTGCGTTGTTGCCCTGGAGCACGGTGCGGGAGACGGTCGTCGTACCGATGTTGGCCTCGATGCCACCGCCGGCGCGGTTGGCGGTGTTGCCGGAGATCGTGGTGCCGTCCACGGTGAGCGCGCCCTGGTTGTTGAGCACGCCGCCGCCCGAACCGGCAGCGCCGGTCGCCGTGTTGCCCTGGATGGTGCCGCCGGTGATGGTCGTCGCGCCGTCGGAGTAGACGCCGCCGCCGCCCTGGTCTGCCGCTGCGCCGGAGGCGCTGTTGCGGGAGATCGTCGAGCCGCTCACCTTCATCGTGCCGGTGGCCGCGTTCCACAGACCGCCGCCCTCGACCGCGGTGTTGTCGAGCACCTGGGTGGTGTCGACAGTGACCGTGCCGGCACCGGTGAGGTGCAGGCCGCCACCGTTGCCGGGAGCCGCGCCGGTGCTGTTGCCCACCAGGGTCGAGCCGATGACCGTCGTCGTACCGACGTTGGCCTCGATCCCGCCACCGGCGCGCGGAGCCGTGTTGGACCGCACGTCGGAGCCGGAGACCACGAGGGTGCCGAGGGAGTTGAGCACGCCACCGCCCGAGCCGGCCGCGCCGATGGCCTCGTTGTCGATGATGCGGGAGCCGCGGACGGTCAGCGTGCCGCCGTCGTTGTAGAGGCCACCGCCGCCCTGGTCGGCCTCCACGCCGCCCGCGCGGTTGTTGCGGATCGTGGTGCGGTCCACGACGAAGGTGCCGGTGGCCGAGTTCCACAGGCCACCGCCCTCGGCGCTGGCGAAGTTGCCCGAGACCACGGACCCGCGGACCTCCACGTCGCCCGTGCCGGTGAGGTGCAGGGCGCCACCGTTGCCGGGGACCGCGCCGGTCGTGTTGCCGGTGAGGCGGGTGCGGATCACCTTCGTGGTGCCGCCGTTGGCCTCGATGGCGCCGCCGGCGCGCTCGGACTGGTTGTCGTGGACGCGGCTGTCGACCACGCGCAGCTTGCCGCCGTCGTTCATGACCGCACCGCCCGAGGCGCCGGCGCCGACGACGGCGGAGTTGAAGAGGTTCGACTTGCGGATGTCGACCTCGCCGCGGCTGCGGATCAGGCCGCCGCTCTCGGTCTCGACAGGGGCTCCGTTGCGGAGCCTGATGCGCTTGATCACGAGCCGGCTGCCCGAGCGCACGTCGAAGATCCGATCGACCTTGCGGGCGTTGATGGTCTTGCCGCGACCCAGCACGGTGAGGTCGCCCCGGATGTCGAGGTCACCGCGCCCGACGCCCCCCTTGGACTTCTTCGAGGTGGAGAACGTGATCGACCGCTTGAGCACGATCCGGTCCTTGCCCTTGGACTTGTTGGCCTTGCGCACGGCGTCGCGCAGCTGCTTCTCGGTGCGCACCTTGTAGGTGCGTCCCTTGGCCGCGGCCTTGGCCTGCGCCGGCTGGGCGGCGTTGGACGCCGAGCCCGTGACGGGCTCCGCTGCTGATGCTGGTGCCACCGCGAATGCGGCGAGTGCGAGCGCGGAGGCGGCCACGCCCGTGGTCGCCCGCACTCCTGTTGTCCTCAGTGCTGACATCGCTGTCTGCCCTTCTGGTCGTCGTCCGGCGGCCGGTCGCGCACCGCCTGGTCTCGTCCACCGGGAACGGTGGGCGTCACAGGTGTCTACGGCGCCCACCGGACCCGCGTTCACCGACGGGTTCGCCTTCTGCAGTCAGGCCGGTCGTCGCGCAGGTGCTGAACGTCGCCGCGTCGCGCGCCGTACACACCGGTGTGACCGGCAGACTGCGAAGCGTGAGTGACCCCGATGGTGCCGTCCCGTCGCTCGACGACGAGGACGGCGTGATGGCGGCCTACCGCCTGCACGGGGCCGAGGTCTACCGCTTCGTGCTGCGCGGCCTGGGCGACCCGATGGCCGCCCAGGACGTCACCCAGGAGACCTTCGTGAAGGCGTGGCGCAACGCCGATCGCTACGACCCCGAGGTCGCCTCGCTCCGGGTGTGGCTCTACGGCATCGCGCGCAACACGATGATCGACCACGCGCGGGCGAGCGCGGTCCGGCCGTGGCACCGCGACCTCGCCGACCCGCCGACGATGGAGGTGGCCGCCGGGTCGGTCAGCGACCACGCCGACACCGTCCTCGACGGCTGGCTGGTCGAGGAGGGGCTCCGACGACTCGCGCCCCACCACCGCGAGGCGCTGGTGCAGACCCACCTCCTGGGTCGGCCGTACGAGGAGGTGGCCTCCGAGATGTCGATCCCGGTCGGCACCCTCCGCAGCCGGGTGTTCTACGCGATGCGAGCCCTCCGGGCCGCGATGGACGAGATGGGAGTCAGCCTGTGAGCACCTCGGACGACACCGAGCACCGCGGTCTGCGGGAGCTGCTGGGCTCGTACGCGCTCGGGCACCTGCCGAGCGCCGAGGCCGACCGCGTGCGGGCGCACCTCGACGGCTGCGCGGAGTGTCGCGCGGAGCTCGACGAGCTGATGCCCCTCGCGCGACAGCTGGACGCCATCGACCCGACGACGTTCGGCGAGCCTGCCCCGCCGCCCCCTGCCCTGGGCGAGGCCCTGCGGCATGCGCTCAAGGAGGCTCACGAGGAGCGGGACGCCGATGCCCTGAGCCGGCGCCGGGCCGAGCGAGCGGCGCGACGCCGCCGGGTGATCGTCCGGGCGGTCGCGGCTGCCGCGGCCGTCGTGGTCGCGATGGGGGTGGGCGGTGCGATCGGGCGCGCCACCGCGCCCGAGCCGCCGAAGCCGCCGCTGGAGGCGATCGCGCTGACAGGCGGCCAGGGCGACGCGGTGTCGGTCGAGAGCGCCGACCTGGTGGCCCACACGTGGGGGGTCGAGCTGCGGATCGTGGCGGTCGGCTTCACCGAGGGCGAGACGTTCGAGGCGGCGTTCCGCACCGAGGACGGGTCGCTCGTGCCGGCGGGCGAGTTCCTGGGGGTCGGCACCGCCCCGATGAGCTGCTTCCTCCAGTCGGCGGCCCTGCGCGAGGACGTCACGCAGGTGCTGGTGATGGACGAGGCGGGCGAGACCGTCCTCTCCTCGGACCTCTGACCGGCTCGGGCGGTCCGCCCGGCGCAGCCACCTGACCGCCTGCCGCTCGCCCGTCCGCACGGCCTGCCGACGACCAACCCTCGCCGAGTAGGTTCAGGTGACGACGATCACGTGCGCGATGGGAGCCACCAACATGAGCAGTGAAACCCTGTCCAACCTGTCCCGTGAGGACCGACGCTTCGAGCCGCCGGCCGACCTGGCTGCCGACGCCAACGTCACCGAGGAGGCCTACGCCCGGGCCGACGAGGACCGTGAGGCCTTCTGGGCCGCAGCGGCCGACCGGCTGGACTGGGGCCAGAAGTGGGACCAGGTCCTCGACTGGACCAACCCGCCGTTCGCCAAGTGGTTCGTCGGCGGCACCCTCAACGCGTCGGTCAACTGCGTGGACCGCCACGTCGACGCCGGCAACGGCGACAAGGTCGCGATCCACTGGATCGGCGAGCCGGAGGAGGACACCCGCGACATCACCTACTCCCAGCTCAAGGACGAGGTGTCCAAGGCGGCCAACGCGCTCACCGAGCTCGGCGTGGAGAAGGGCGACCGGGTCGCCATCTACATGCCGATGATCCCCGAGGTCGTCGTCGCGATGCTCGCCTGCGCCCGCCTCGGCGCCCCGCACACCGTCGTCTTCGGCGGCTTCTCCGCCGACGCCCTCGCCTCCCGGATCACCGACTGCGAGGCGCACGTCGTGATCACCTCCGACGGCGGCTACCGCCGCGGCGCGGCCAGCGCGCTCAAGCCCGCCGTCGACGAGGCCGTCGAGAAGGGGCCGGACCTGATGGGCGACCTGGTGCGCCACGTCCTCGTCGTCCGTCGTACGGGCCAGGACGTCGCGTGGGACGACGACCGCGACGTCTGGTGGCACGAGGCCGTCGACGGCGCGTCCGCCGACCACACGCCCGAGATGCACGACGCCGAGCACCCGCTCTACGTGATGTACACCTCCGGCACCACCGGCAAGCCCAAGGGCATCCTGCACACCACCGGCGGCTACCTCACCGGCACGTCGTTCACCCACTGGGAGGTCTTCGACCTCAAGCCGGAGACCGACGTCTACTGGTGCACCGCCGACGTCGGCTGGGTGACCGGCCACTCCTACATGGTCTACGGACCGCTCGCCAACGGCGCCACGCAGGTGATGTACGAGGGCACGCCCGAGAAGGGCCGCTGGTGGCAGATCATCCAGGACCTCGGGGTCACGATCTTCTACACCGCCCCGACCGCGATCCGGACCTTCATGAAGCAGGGCCGCGAGATCCCCGACGGCTACGACCTGTCGTCGCTGCGGCTGCTCGGCTCGGTCGGTGAGTCGATCAACCCCGAGGCCTACATCTGGTACCGCGAGGTCATCGGCGGCGAGCGCTGCCCGATCGTCGACACCTGGTGGCAGACCGAGACCGGCCAGATCATGATCAGCCCGCTGCCCGGCGTCACGGCCGGCAAGCCCGGCTCGGCGATGAAGGCGCTGCCCGGCGTGACGATCGACATCGTCAACGACGAGGCGGAGCCCGTCGGCAACGGCAACGGCGGCTACCTCGTGATCCGCGAGCCGTGGCCCGCGATGCTCCGGACGCTGTGGGGCGACGACGAGCGCTTCAAGGAGACCTACTGGTCGCGCTGGGAGGGGCTCTACTTCGCCGGCGACGGAGCCAAGCTCGACGACGACGGCGACGTCTGGCTGCTCGGCCGGGTCGACGACGTGATGAACGTGTCGGGCCACCGCCTGTCCACGACCGAGATCGAGTCCGCGCTCGTGTCGCACCCCAAGGTCGCCGAGGCCGCCGTGGTGGGTGCCGCCGACGAGATGACCGGCCAGGCGGTCTGCGCCTTCGTCATCCTCCGCGACTCCGCCGGCGACGGTGGCGAGGACATCGTCGAGGAGCTGCGCAAGCACGTCGCCAAGGAGATCGGCGCGATCGCCAAGCCGCGCCAGATCATGGTCGTGCCCGAGCTGCCCAAGACCCGCTCCGGCAAGATCATGCGCCGCCTGCTCAAGGACGTCGCCGAGCACCGCGAGGTCGGCGACGTGACCACCCTCGCCGACTCGACGGTCATGGACCTGATCAAGACCAAGGAGGGCTCGGCCCCCTCCGAGGACTGACCCCTTCCCAGATGTAGGGGGACACCTCGCCACCCGGGACCTCACTAGGGTGGCGAGGTGACCTCTCCCCGCGCCGACGTCGCCGTGATCGGCGGCTCCGGCTTCTACACCTTCCTGACCGACGCGACCGAGCACGCGATCTCGACGCCCTACGGCGACCCGTCGGCGCCGATCGCGGTCGGCGAGGTGGCCGGCCGCACGGTCGCCTTCCTCCCCCGGCACGGACGCCACCACGACCACCCGCCGCACGGCATCAACTACCGCGCCAACGCGTGGGCGCTGCGCTCGCTGGGCGTACGCCAGGTGCTGGCCCCCTGCGCGGTCGGCGGGCTGCGCGACTCCGTGGCCCCCGGCGACCTCGTGGTGCCCGACCAGCTGGTCGACCGGACCCACCGTCGGATCGGGTCCTTCGTCGAGTCCGGAGCGGTCCACCTCCCCTTCGCCGACCCCTACTGCCCCGGCGTCTCGGCCGCCCTCGTCGCCGCCGACCCCGCCGTCCGGGCGAGCGGCACCATGGTCGTGGTCGAGGGGCCGCGCTTCTCCACCCGCGCCGAGTCGCGCCACTACGCCGAGCAGGGCTGGGACCTGATCAACATGACCGGCGCCCCCGAGGCGGCGCTGGCCCGCGAGATGGGCCAGTGCTACGCGCCGCTCGCCCTGGTGACCGACATGGACGCGGGCGCCGAGTCCGGCGAGGGCGTCGGCCAGGAGGAGGTCTTCGCGCTCTTCCGCGACAACCTCGAACGACTGACCGGCCTGCTCGCCTCGGCCATCGAAGCGCTGCCCGACCCGGACGGCTGCGCGTGCGGATCGTGGTGGGACGGCGTCGACCTGAGCTACGAGGTGCCGATGGTCGAGGGGCGCCCGTGAAGGTCCTGCTGACCGGTGCCGCCGGCTTCATCGGCACCGCCATCGACGCGGCGCTGACCGACGCCGGCCACGAGGTCGTCGGCGTGGACCTGATGATCTCCAATGCCCACGGGGGTGGCGCCGACGGCGGCGCGATCCCTCCGCCCGACGGCGTCCACCAGCTCGACGTACGCGAGGCCGGCTCGCCCGAGTGGGCCGAGCTGCTGCGCGGTGTCGACGCGGTCTGCCACCAGGCGGCACTTGTGGGCGCCGGCGTGCGCGTCGGCGACCTGCCGGACTACGCCTCCCACAACGACCTCGGCACCGCGGCCCTGCTGGCCGCGATGCACGAGGCGGACGTCGACCGGCTGGTGCTCGCCTCGTCGATGGTCGTCTACGGCGAGGGCCGCTACACCTGCCCGGAGCACGGCGACCAGCAGCCGCCGCCGCGGTCCGTGGCCGTCCTGGAGTCGGGCGACTTCGAGAACCACTGCCCGGCCTGCGGTCGCGCGCTCGGGTGGAGCCTCGTGCCCGAGGACGCCCGGCTCGACCCCCGCAGCAGCTATGCCGCGAGCAAGCTGGCCCAGGAGCACTACGCGTCGTCGTGGGTGCGCCAGGCCGGCGCCGGTGCGGTCGCGCTGAGGTACCACAACGTCTACGGGCCGGGGATGCCGCGGGACACGCCCTACTCCGGCGTCGCCGCGATGTTCCGGTCGTCGCTGGAGCGCGGCGAGCGGCCGCAGGTCTACGAGGACGGCGGTCAGGCGCGCGACTTCGTGCACGTCGCCGACGTCGCGCGGGCCAACGTGCTGGCCCTCGAGCAGGTCGTCGCCGAGTCGGTGCCGCGCTTCGCGGCCTACAACGTGTGCTCCGGGCTCCCGATCACGATCCTCGACGTCGCCCGCCGGGTGAGTGCCGGCACGGGTCGCGACCTCGAGCCCGAGGTGACCGGCGGCTTCCGCCCCGGCGACGTACGCCACGTGGTGGCCTCGCCCGCGCTGGCCACTGCGGAGCTCGGGTTCACCGCGGCCGTCGATCCCGACACCGGGCTCGCCGACTTCGCGACGGCGCCGCTGCGCGCCTGAGCCTCACCAGCCCTCACCAGGACGTGTACATGAGGTGCTGCACGAGCAGCGCCGTGACGACCTGCAGGCCCAGCCCCCACCGCCGCCAGCCGCCGGGCAGCAGCGCCATCGACAGCGTCAGCCACGGCACGAACGGCAGCCAGATCCGCTCGACCTCGGCCTTCGACATCCGGCTCAGGTCGGCGATCGTGATCGCGAGCAGGGCGGCCATCGCGAGCACCGCCACGGTGCGCGCCTCCCCGGTGTGGCGTCTCGCCGCCACGGCCACACCGGCGCCGAGCAGTGGGCCTGCCGAGACGAGCAGCGCACCCAGGTTGCCCCACATCCAGTACGCCGCGGGGCGGGTCTCCGCGATCCCGTCCCAGTAGCGGTCGACCAGGACCGGGTAGGCCTCCCACCACGCGAAGCCGCCTGCGGCGAAGGCCAGCACGACGGCGAGCGCGGTGACGGCGGCGACCGGGAGCGGGCGCCACGAGCCCGCGAGCCAGAGCACCGCGAGCGCGAGGGGGCCGAGCAGGGGCAGGCCGTAGGAGCTCATCACGCACCACCCGAGCAGGAGCCCCGCGAGCACACCCCAGCCCAGCATCGAGCGGGTCGAGCGCGCTCTCGCCGAGGCGGCGAGGGCCGCCAGGCCCCATGCGGACCACGCGGCGAAGAGGGCGTCCCCGGACACCGCGAGGTAGACCGCGGCCGGGGAGAGCACGAGGAACGGAGCGGCCCGCCGGGCCAGCCCGTCCACGCCGAGCGTCCTCAGCGTCAGCAGGGTCGCGACCGGGATGCTCGCCGCGACCAGGCAGACGACCAGGGCCGCCTCGAGGTCTCCGCCGAGGCCGACGCGCACCAGCCCGACGAAGAAGAGCACCGCCCCCGGTGGGTGCCCGGCCAGGTGGATCGGCCAGTTGTCGGGGTGCGACTTGGGGATCCGGTCGACGTAGTCGTGCAGCATCACCGAGACGTCGGTGATCTGGTGCGCGCTGACCAGGTACTCGTCGTCGTTGGTCATCACCCGGGTGAGGCCGCGCTCGCCGTCGACCAGCGCGAGGGCGAGCATCCAGGCCAGCGCGGCGACGTAGGCCACGGGCAGCAGGCGGCGCCACGACCACGACAGGGCCCAGGCCTCCGCCCGACGGACACCGACGGCGGCGATCACCAGGGCCGGCAGGGTGCCGATGCCGACCTTGGCCGCCCAGTAGCCGTGGGTCGGCGGTGCGCCGAGCATGTCGCTGCGGGCATCGACGTCCCAGCCGGTGAGCTCGGGGACGAGGAACGAGGCGAGGAGCAGGAGCGCAGCGACCGCCAGTCCCACGGCGGCGCGCGTCGTCGTGGCCCTCGCGGTCATGCCGACGAGCCTAGGGGCGCACCCCCACGCCCTCGCTCCAGCGACCCGCCGTCACAGTTTCGTAAGCCCGCGGGGTGGTCCGCCGCGACGATTGCTTGGATACCTTCGACCCATGACCACCGACGCCGCGATCTGCGACCTCGTCCTGCCGTGCCGCGACGAGGCTCCCGCGCTGGCCGCCCTCCTCGCGCGGGTGCCGGCCGAGTTCGCGGTCATCGTCGTGGACAACGGCTCGCGCGACGGCACGGCCGAGACAGCCCAGGGGTTGGGGGTTCGCGTGGTGGTCGAGCCGGTCCCGGGCTACGGCTCGGCCGTCCACGCGGGTCTGGTCGCCGCCACCCACGACTACGTCGCGGTGATGGACGGCGACGGCTCCTTCGATCCCTCCGACCTGCTGCCGCTGCTCGCCGATGTCCGGGAGGGCCGGGCCGACATCGCCGTCGGACGCCGTCGCCCCACCGGCCGTGGCGTGTGGCCGTGGCACGCCCGCGTCGGCAACGCCCTCAT
This sequence comes from uncultured Actinomycetota bacterium, assembly GCA_963750445.1. GTDB lineage: Bacteria > Actinomycetota > Actinomycetes > Propionibacteriales > Nocardioidaceae > Nocardioides. The sequence goes on from CAVVQR010000004.1 coordinate 111,418, forward strand.
CGCCGCCTGGCTGCGGCGCACCATCTCGATGGAGGCCCACGACATCGCGCCGATGCGCGTGTGCGGCCGGCAGGCGATGCTCGACCTCGACCTGAAGGACCGCCGCTTCGGCTACCCCGTCGAGCTGCTGCAGGCGATCACCCGCGCCGGCTGGCGGGTCGCCGAGCACGACGTGGCCTACCACCCACGCGCCGAGGGCACCCGCTCCAAGGTGTCCGGCTCGGTCCGCGGGACCCTCCGCACCGCCCGCGACTTCGCCCGGGTGCTGCGCACCAAGCCCGACGCGCAGGTGCTGCGATGAAGGTCCTGGTCGTGGCCAAGGCGCCGGTCGCCGGCCTCGTGAAGACCCGGCTGGGCGCCCTCATCGGTGACGCAGCGGCCGCCGAGCTGGCAGCCGCCGCGCTGCTCGACACCCTCGAGGCCTGCGCGCTCGCCGGAGCCGAGGGCCACCTGAGCCTCGCCGGCGACCTCGCCGACGCCGTCCACGGAGACCGGATCACCGCTGCCCTGGCGGGGTGGACGATCACGCCGCAGCGCGGTGAGGGCTTCGCCGAGCGGCTGGTCAACGCCCACGCCGATGCCGGCACCGGCACGGTCGTCCAGGTCGGCATGGACACCCCCCAGGTGAGCGCCGCGTCACTCACGGCGGTCGCCGCGCTGCTCGAGGACCACGACGCTGCGCTGGCCCCGGCGACCGACGGCGGCTGGTGGGCGCTCGCGCGCCGGGACCCGGACGTCGTACGCCACCTGGTGGACGTGCCGATGTCGACCGACACCACGTTCGCCGACACCCAGCGCGCCCTCGAGCGCGCGGGAGCACGCGTCGCGCACGGCGCCCCGATGACCGACGTGGACACCGTCGCGGATGCCGACACGGTGGCCGACCTCGCACCCGACACCCGCTTCGCGCACCTGTGGCGCCAGGTCCGCGCAGGAGCCTCCCGATGACCGACCAGTCCTTCTCCACCGTCTTCGCCAGCGCGCTCAACGGCAGCCCGACCGTCGTCGTCGGGCTCGACGCGGAGCCGACCGCGCTGCCGGTCGACCTCTGGACCCGGCCCGCGGACGCGGTCGACCAACGACTGGTCGGGCTCTGCGACGGCCCGACCATCGACATCGGGTGCGGACCCGGCCGGATGACCGAGGCCCTCGCCTACGCCGGCCACACGACCCTGGGCATCGACGTCGTCGAGGCGGCCGTCACGCTCACCCGCCAGCGCGGTGTCTCCGCCCTGCGCCGCGACGTCTTCGGCCACATCCCCGCCGAGGGACGGTGGGGCACCGCACTCCTCGCCGACGGCAACATCGGCATCGGTGGCGACCCCGTCGCGCTGCTGAGCCGGATCCGCCACCTGCTGACGATCGGTGGCCGCGTCGTCGTCGAGCTGGCCGGTCCCGGGACCCGGATGAGCGACGGCTGGGCGGTCCTCCAGGGCAGCGCCGGCCGCAGCCGACCGTTCCGCTGGGCCACCCTCGGCACCGACGACGTCGCCCGGGTCGCCGCCGACGCCGGGTTCGCCGTCGAGTCCGTGCATCCCCTGGGCGAGCGCTGGGCCGCCGTCCTCGTCGAGGTCGCGACGTGAGAGCGCCGACCGCCGACGCCTTCACCTCCCGGCTCCGCAGTCCGGCCGTCGCCGCCCGCGTCGGCCTGTGGCTGGGCGTCTGCTTCGGCATCTGCTTCCTGACCGGCCTGGTCAGCCACTACGCCCAGCTGCCGTCGCAGCCGATCCCGTTCCCCACCAGCCCGAGCTGGGGCTACCGCCTCACGCAGGGCCTGCACGTCACCACCGGCATCGCGGCCATCCCGCTGCTGCTGGTCAAGCTCTGGTCGGTGCTGCCCAACCTGTTCCAGGCGCTGCCGTCGCTGGGCGACCCGCGAGCCGTGCTCCTCAACGTCCTCGAGCGCGGCTCGATCGCCGTGCTGGTGGCAGCCTCGGTGTTCCAGCTCGCGACCGGCGTCGCCAACGCCGCGCAGTGGTACCCGTGGTTCTCCTTCTCCTTCCGGACCGTGCACTACGCACTGGCCTGGGTCGCCATCGGCGCGCTGCTCGTCCACATCGCCGTCAAGCTGCCGATCATCCGCGACGTGCTGACCAGCGACATCGACGCCACCACCCACGACCGACCGTCGGCGACGCAGGCGGGGGCCCTGTCGCGCCGCGCCCTCGTGCGTACGTCGTTCGCCGCCGCCGGTGTCGCCGTCCTGGCCACCGCCGGCAACACCGTGCCGTGGCTGCGCAAGGTCTCCGTCTTCGCGGTCCGCACCGGCGAGGGCCCCGGCGGCGTGCCGATCAACAAGTCGGCCCGGGCCGCCCGCGTCGAGGACTCCGCGACGTCGTCGGACTGGCGGCTGGAGATCGTGGTCGGCGGGGCAGTCGCCCAGACGCTGACGCTACGACGACCTGCGGGCGATGCCGCAGCACACCGTCGACCTGCCGATCGCGTGCGTGGAGGGCTGGAGCGCCCAGGGCACCTGGTCGGGCGTCCGGATGGCCGACCTGCTCGGCGCCGTCGACACCTCCGGCGCGGACGTCGAGGTCACCTCCCTCCAGCCGTCCGGCCCCTACCGCATCACGAACCTCCCGGCCGCCTTCGCCGACGACGAGCGCACCCTGCTCGCCCTCGACCTGTCCGGTGAGCCCCTCTCCCTCGACCACGGCTATCCCTGCCGGCTGATCGCCCCCAACCGGCCCGGCGTCCTCCAGACCAAGTGGGTCACCCGGCTCGAGGTGTCCGCATGAAGACGCGAGGCATCCTCATCGGCCTGGGCGCCCTGTCCATGCTCTACGGCGCCTGGCTGGTGCTGTCCCGCCAGGACCCCGGCCAGTGGCTCGAGGTCGTGATCTGGCTCGGCGCCGGCATCGTCGCCCACGACGCGATCATCTCCGGGCTGGTCATCGCCCTCTGCCTCGTCGGGTCGCGGCTCCTGCCCGACCCCTGGCGCGCACCGGCGGTGGTCGCGCTGATCGTCTGGGGCGGCCTGACCGTCGCCACGGTCCCGGTCCTGACCCGGCTCGGCGCCCGTGCGGACAACCCGACCCTGCTCGACCGCCCCTACCTCGCGACGTGGTGGGCGATCAGTGCCGTCGTGGTGCTGGCGGTGGTCGCGGCCGGGTTCGTCCGGTCGCGCAGGAGCGTCGCTCCGCCGCGCACGGCTCCACCACGCACGCTCCACCACGCGCTGAGGGGTGACGATGGCACGGGTGCTGGTCGTCGACGACGACGCGACCGTCCGCGAGGTGGTCGTGGACTACCTCCGTGCCGCCGGGCACGAGGTCAGCGAGGCGATCGACGGTGCCGGCGCGCTCGAGTCGGTCCGGAAGGCCGGCGCCGACCTGGTGGTCCTCGACGTGATGATGCCCGGCCTCGACGGCCTCGAGGTCTGTCGGCGGCTGCGCCGGCTGAGCGACGTACCGATCGTGCTCCTCACCGCTCTGGGCAGCGAGCAGGACCGGGTGGTCGGCCTCGAGATCGGCGCCGACGACTACGTCACCAAGCCCTTCAGTCCCCGCGAGCTCGTGCTCCGGGTCGACTCGATCCTGCGCCGCAGCTCCGGCAGCGTCGACACGGACGTGCCGACGGTGATCGTCGACGGCGGTCTCGTCGTCGACCGTGACCGGCGCCAGGTGACCCTCGACGGCCAGGAGACCCCGCTGACGACGCGGGAGTTCGACCTGCTGACGTTCTTCATGTCCCGCCCGGGCGTCGCCTTCTCCCGCGACGACCTGCTGCAGCACGTGTGGGGCTGGTCGTTCGGCGACCAGTCCACCGTGACCGTGCACGTGCGCCGACTGCGCGAGAAGGTCGAGCCCGACCCGACCACGCCGACCCGGCTGCTCACGGTCTGGGGTGTGGGCTACCGCTGGGAGCCGCAGGACCGAGCCGAGGAGTCAGCATGAGCGACAAGGCCGAGATCTGGATGATCGCCGCCGCGTCCGGCCTGGCCGTCGGCGTGATGGGCCTGCTGGTCGGCTGGTTCGTGCGGCACCGCACCCTGCTCTGGCAGCTCGCGATCCTCGGCACGGTCACCACCCTGACGGTCCTGGTGGGGGTCCAGGCCGTCTCGCGGCAGATGCTGATCTCCGACCACGACCGCCAGGTGGTGCTGATCGTGACGACGGCGGCGGCGGTGGTCTCGCTGCTCGTCGCGCTGGTCCTGGCCGTCGCCCTGACGCGGTGGTCGCGCCACCTGCGCGAGGACGTACGACGCGTCGGTGACGGCGGGTCGGTGTCGACCGAGCGGCGCGGACCGGCCGAGTTCCGGGAGCTGTCGAGCGAGCTGTCGGCCGCCAACGACCGCCTGGCCGAGGCACGGGAGCGCGAGCAGCGGCTGGAGGAGTCGCGTCGTGAGCTGGTCTCGTGGGTCTCCCACGACCTGCGCACCCCGCTGGCCGGGATCCGGGTGATGGCGGAGGCGCTGGAGGACGGGATGGCCGCCGATCCCCCGCGCTACCACCGGCAGATCCGCGGCGAGGTCGACCGGATGGTCGCGATGGTCGACGACCTCTTCGAGCTGTCCCGCATCCACGCCGGCCAGCTCGTCGTCGAGCCGCAGCTCGTCGTGCTCGGTGACCTGGTCAGCGAGGCCATCGCGGCCGCCGACCCGGTGGCCCGGGCCCGGAGCGTGTCCCTGGGCGGAGAGGTGCCGCACGGCCTGCAGGTCGCGGCCGACCCGGCCGGACTGACGCGGGTGCTGGCCAACCTCATCGTCAACGCCATCCGGCACACCCCGGCCGACGGGACGGTCCACATCGACGCCCGACCGGTCCAGGGCGGCGTCGAGCTGGCCGTGACGGACGGGTGCGGCGGCATCACCGACGAGGCCCGCGCGCGCGTCTTCGACGTGGGCTACCGCGGCACCAGCGCCCGTACGCCGGACAACCCCACGCAGGACGTCCACAGCTCGCGCGCCGGGCTCGGCCTGGCGATCGTCAAGGGCATCGTCGAGGCGCACCGCGGCATGGTCGAGGTGGCCAACGTCGCGACGGACGGCGGTCCCGACACCGGGTGCCGGTTCGTCGTACGACTCCCGGTGACCGAGACCGCCGGCTGAGCCTGCGGCTCGGTCCGTGAGCGCTCAGCCCAGCGGCGCGGTCAGCTCGACGTTGATGTCGTCGGGGTCCTGGAACGACAGGATCGCGATGCCGGCGTCGGTGAGGTCGATGATCTCGCCGTGCTCGATGCCGGCCTCGGTGAGGGCAGCGAGGGCCGTCTCGAGCTCGTCGCGCGAGTCCACCGCGAAGCTGACGTGGTCGAGCCCGGTGGTGTCGGGGTCGAAGCCCTCGGCGCCGACGGGCCTGAGGCCGAACAGGGTGCCCTGCGGGGTCTGGTAGACCGTGCCGCCGAAGAACTCCGCGGCCGACTCGGTGACGCCGGGCTCGTCGACGCGGGCCGAGTTGTCGACCGCGGTCGGCCACCCGAAGAGGCGGTCGTAGAACTCCTTCGAGCGAGCGATGTCGGTGACGGTCAGTCGGACGTGGGCGAAGCCGGAGCTGCTGATGAGTGCCATGCGTCCTGTCTACCCGTCACCCCAAGGACTGTGCGGTCGCGGTCGACTCGTCCGGTGCCTCGTCGTCTGCCTCGTCGTCGTCGCTCGGCGACGTCCCCGCTGGTGGACGCCAGCAGCAGGAGCACCCCGACGACCGCCGCGAACAGGGAGGCGAGCAGGATCGCGATCTTGGCCTCCTCGGTGAGCAGCTCCTCGCCCGGGAAGGACAGCCCGGCGATGAAGAGCGAGACCGTGAAGCCGATGCCGCCCACCGCACCGAGCCCGAGCACCATCGGCCAGGTGGTGCGGTCGGGGAGCCGGCCCAGCCCGACGCGTACGGCGATGAACGACGCCAGGAAGATGCCGACGGGCTTGCCGACGACGAGGCCCAGCACGATGCCGATGCCCACCGGTTCGGTGAAGACCTTGCTGAAGGCACCGAGCTCGACGCCGGCGTTCGCGAGCGCGAAGACCGGCAGCACGACGTAGGCCGACACCGGGTGCAGCGTGCTCTGGAGCCGCTCGACGACGGAGACCGACTCCTTGAGCAGGAAGCGCAGCTTGGCCAGCTCGTCGGGGTCGAGGGTGTTGTCGCGCAGCGCCTCGCGGGCGTGCTCGCGAGCGACCTCCTCCCGGAGCAGCGGACCGGCCGGTGCCAGCAGGCCGATCGCGACACCGGCGAGGGTGGCGTGCACACCCGACTCGAGCAGCGCGAACCAGACGGCGACGCCGAGGACCACGTAGACGACGGTCGACCAGATCTTGAGCATCCGGGCCACGACCATCAGGCCGAGCATGCCGAGCGCGATCGCGAGCCAGCCCAGGGACAGGTCGGAGGTGTAGAAGACGGCGATCACCAGGATCGCGCCGATGTCGTCGACGATCGCCAGGGTCAGCAGGAACAGTCGCGCCGCGCTCGGGATGCGGCGCCCGAGGATGCCGAGCACGCCGACCGCGAAGGCGATGTCGGTCGCCATCGGGATCCCCCACCCGTCGCCGCCGGCACTGCCCGGCGGGTTGAGCAGGAGGTAGAGGCCGGCGGGGACGACCATGCCGCCGATGGCGGCCACGATGGGCAGGGCCGCCGTCTTGGGGTCACGCAGGTCACCGTTGACCAGCTCGTACTTGATCTCCAGGCCGACCACGAAGAAGAAGATCACCATCAGGGCGTCGTTGACCCAGTGCTGCAGCGACTCGTCGAGGTGCAGTGGTCCGACGTCCAGGGTGAGGTGGGCGTGCCAGAGGGCGTCGTACGAGTCCGCGAACGGGCTGTTGGCCCACACGAGTGCGACGGCCGCCGCGAGCAGGAGCAGCAGCGAGCCGGCCGCTTCCACCCGGAGGAACTCGCGCACCGGGCGCGCGACCCGTCGGGCCAGCGGCCGGTCGCTGGCGATGTAGACGGGACCGGCCTCCCAGATCGTGTCGTCGATGCCGGGATCGTGCGGGTTGGTGGGGCGGGAGGCCATGCGAGGTCTCATCCTTCCGGGGTCGGGGGCACCATCACCGCAGCGTCGCGCCGCGGGCCGACCAGACTTCCCGGCTCACCTGAGACCACAGCCTAACCGGTGCCGTTGATAGGCTCGCAGCCGTCAGCTCACCGGCGTTCACCGAAGGACAGCACCACATGGCCAACGAACCGATCAAGGACACTGATCCGACGCTCGGCAAGCTCGTCATGGACGCGCAGCGAGACATCTCCACGCTCATCTCCCAGGAGATCCAGCTCGCGAAGAGCGAGATCAAGGTCAGCGTCAAGCACGGTGGTCTCGGCATCGGCCTCTTCGCCGGGGCGGCCTTCCTCGGCCTGCTCGCGATCATCATGCTCTCGGTCTCGATCGCCTACTTCATCCACTGGAACGGCCAGGGCCTCGACCTGCACTGGGCGTTCCTGATCGTCTTCGGGCTCTACGTCCTGATCGCCGGGCTGCTGGCCTTCATCGGCATCAAGCAGGTCAAGCAGGTCAAGGCGCCCGAGCGCGCGATCGAGCAGGGCAAGCAGATCCCCAGCGCCCTCAAGGGCAAGGGCTGACCCTCCGCCCGGCTGCAATCTCCCGCCGAGCGGTGAGCCAGCCACATTCGCGACGTACGCAACGTGGCTCACGCACCGCTCCTGGGCGACACGACCCAGACACGCCGGCGGGCGGTGAGCCAGCCACATTTGCCACGTACGCAATGTGGCTCACGCACCGCTCACGAGAGGTACGCCGCTCAGCGCACGCAGGTGCCGGTGTCGACCGGTGACTGCCGGGTGACGCCGAGCGCCGCGGACTCCGCGACCTGGCTCGCGGTCAGCGCGTAGCCGGTGTCCTGGTCGCTCACCGAGGCGGCGAACACCAGGCCCGCGACGTCGCCGGCCGAGGTGACGATCGGTCCGCCGGAGTTGCCGGGCCGGATCAGCGCCCGCAGCGAGTAGACCTGACGGATGACGGTGCCGTCGCCGTAGATGTCGGGCGAGCGCAGGCGCTGCTCGGAGCGGATCCGGCCCGACTCGACGTCGTAGGGCCCGTCCTCGGGATAGCCGAGCACGGCGACCGGGTCGCGCGGCTGCGCCTCGGTGTCGAACGCGAGGTGCGGCACCCCCGCGTCGGGCAGCGCGAGCACCGCGATGTCGAGGTCGGCGTCGTAGAGCACGACGGAGGCGACCACCGTGGAGCCGGCGACCTCCACCTCGGGGCGGGTGACCCCGGCGACGACGTGGGCGTTGGTCATCAGGCGACCGGGTGCGTAGAAGAAGCCGGAGCCCTCGACGCCACTGCCGCAGCCGTTGGCGCCGCGGACCTTGACCACGCTGGCCTCCGCCGCCATCACGTCGGGATCGGTGAGCATCCGGGGATCGCCGGGCTTGACCGCGACGATCCGCTCGGGCGCGAAGGGCTCGAGGTAGCGCGGGAAGAACGTCGTGCCGACGACGTTGTTGAACGTCTGCAGCACCTTGCCCGAGTCGGTCGGCAGCGTCTCGTTGACCTTCGCCAGGATCGTGGAGTCCCGCACCAGTGGCGTGATCGCGCCGATCCGGGTGCCGGACACGGCGACGCCGAGGGCCCACGCCACCAGGAGTACGGCGACCGCGCTCAGCGCCGAGCCACCGATCGCGTCGAGGGCACGGATCGGCTGCCAGGTGATGCGGTCGCGGATCTTGGCGCCGACGTACTGGAAGAGCGCCTGCCCCAGCGATGCGGAGATGATCACGATGAACAGCGCGCCGAGCGAGACCCACAGCGACGGAGCCGCGTCACCCAGGGCGAGCGGCGCCGCCCAGATGCCGAGCAGGCCGCCGAGGAGCAGGCCGGCGGTGGCGCAGGCGCCGGTGATGAATCCCTGCCAGTAGCCCGAGAGGGCATAGATCCCCACGAGTGCGACCAGGCACCAGTCGAGGACGTTCATGGAGCTCACTCCTCGAGCGTGGTGTTCTGCGGGGGCGGGGGTGCCAGGTCAGTGTTCCTGGGCACACCTTGCAGCATGTGGTCCGGCAGGTCACGCACCCGCGCCCCACCCGATGTGACCCAGTCCTCGGCCCAGCCGAGGTAGGAGAACAGCCGGGCGATGATCCCGGCGGTGAAGCCCCACAGGATGACGTCGCGCTCGGGGCCGATGAGGAAGCCCGGACCGAGCCAGCCGCTCGGGTGGCGGACGTTGATCCGGTTGTCCGGGTCGAGCAGGTCGGCGATGGCGACGTGGTGGATCTCGTGCACCTCGTCGGGGCTCGCGACGTGCACCTCACCGGGATCGCGCCAGTAGCCCAGGATCGGCGTCACGGCGAAGTTGCTCGGCGGCAGCCACAGCTCGGGGAGCTCGCCGAAGACCTCCACCTCGGAGGGCTCGAGGCCGATCTCCTCGTAGGCCTCGCGCAGGGCGGCCTCCCGCGGGGTCTCGCCCTCGTCGAGGGACCCGCCCGGGAACGACACCTGGCCGGGGTGCGAGCGCATGTGGTGGTTGCGCTCGGTCAGGAGCAGCTCACCGCGGTGGGCCAGGTCGTCGGGCCCGGTCGGCTCGCCGTCGCGATCGGCGAAGACCATCAGCACGGCGCCGCGCCTCGGGTCGCTGTCCTCGGGCGGCATGAAGCGGGTGAGCTCGTGCACGGTGATCGACGACGCGGCCTCGACGACCGGCTGCAGCCAGGTCGGCAGTGTCACAGGGGTCTCGTCCGATCGATCACAGGGTGCTCTCCTGATCGATCACAGGGTGCTCTCCTGATCGATCACAGAGTGATCCCGAGGTGCTCGGCGACGAGGTCCTTGACCTCGCCGACGGAGTCCACGCCGCCGGAGGCCTGCCCGGCGATCCGTCCGGACTCGTCGACGAAGAGGAAGACCGGGAGGCCGCGACGCGCGATCGCGAAGGCCTCCTCCGCCATCAGGTCGCCGCCCGGGTCGGCGATCGAGGGGTAGGTCGCACCCGTCTTCTCGGCCAGCGCGAGGGCGCCGTCGGGGTGGACGTCGTTGAAGTCGATGCCGAGCACGCCCACCTGGTCGGCGTACTGCTGGTGGAACTCCTCCAGGGCCGGCATCTCCTCACGGCAGGGGCCGCAGTTGGCCTGCCAGAGGTTGATCACGAGCGGACCGCGCAGCGAGGACAGCTCGACGTCGCGACCGCCGCCGAGGCACGGCAGGGTCACCTCGGGCAGGCCGCCGTCGACGGGATCGCCGGCTCCGGGCTCGCAGCCCTCCATCCCGATGCGCGCCTTGACCTCGCGCAGCGCCGGGGTGTCGACCTTCACGTCGGGAGGGCGTACGTCGATCGCGCTGCCGCCGTCGGCGCTGCACGCGCCGAGGAAGGCGGTGAGGAGGGCGGCCAGGACCACCGCGAGCACGGCCTTCCTCATGCCGGGCCCTGCGTGGTGACGAGCTTCTCGGCCTCGATCGGGTCGGTCGGACCGGCGCCGAAGGACGGGCACAGCCTGGCGAGCGGGCAGGCGCCGCACGCGGGCTTCTTGGCGTGGCAGCGGCGCCGGCCGTGCCAGATGACGTGGTGGGACAGCATGGTCCAGTCGCGCTTGGGGAAGAGCGCCCCGACCGCGTGCTCGACCTTGACGGGGTCGGTCTCCTCGGTCCACCCGAAGCGGCGGGCCAGCCGGCCGAAGTGGGTGTCGACGGTGATCCCGGGCAGGCCGAAGGCGTTGCCGAGGACGACGTTGGCGGTCTTGCGGCCGACGCCCGGCAGCGTGACGAGGTCGTCGAGGCGACCCGGCACCTCGCCGTCGTAGCGCTCGACGAGCGCCTGGCTGAGCTTGAGCAGCGAGTCGGTCTTGGCCCGGAAGAAGCCGAGCGGGCCGAGCAGCTGCTCCATGTGCTCGCGCGGGGCGGCGGCCATCGTCTCGGGAGTCGGGTAGGCCGCGAACAGCGCGGGGCTGGCGGCGTTGACCCGGCGGTCGGTGGTCTGCGCGGAGATCACGGTCACGACCAGGCACTCGAAGGCGTTGGTGAAGTCGAGCTCGGCGGCAGCGTCGGGGTAGGTCTCGCCGAGGATCCGGTCCATCCGACGCGCCCGGCGCACCAGGGTGGTGTCGGGCTTGGCGGTCTCGGCCTTCACGCCCCGGGAGGCAGGCTTGGCAGCGGGCACCGGCCCAGCCTACGGTCCGCCTCCGACACCACCCCGAGCGGCACAAACCGCGTCTCTCTTGGCCCAGGGTGGCCCTTGTGAGCCAGACCACGGCTAGGATCGGGCACGATCCCGCCGCCCAGCACTCGGGCACGGAACGGGACGCACCGACATGGAGGATTGACGTGGACAACGACGTGCTTCGGCAGGCACCGCTGTTCAGCTCGCTCGACGACGAGGCAGCGACCGCGCTCGGCAGCTCGATGGCCGAGACCACGCTGCGCCGTGGCGACGTCCTCTTCCACGAGGGCGACTCCGGCGACAAGCTCTACGTCGTCACCGAGGGCAAGGTGAAGCTCGGCCGCTCGTCCTCCGACGGCCGCGAGAACCTCCTCGCGATCATGGGCCCCGGCCAGATGTTCGGCGAGCTCTCGCTCTTCGACCCGGGCCCGCGCTCGGCCACCGTCACCGCGGTCACCGACGCCACCTTCGCCTCGCTGTCCCACGAAGACCTGCTCAAGTGGCTCGACGGCCGACCGATGGTCGCCCGCGGCCTCCTGTCGCAGCTCGCCGGACGCCTGCGCAAGTCCAACGACGTCGTCGCCGACCTCGTCTTCTCCGACGTCCCGGGCCGGGTCGCCAAGGCGCTGCTCGACCTCGCCGACCGCTTCGGCCGCACCGCCGACGACGGCGTGCACGTCCACCACGACCTCACCCAGGAGGAGCTCGCCCAGCTGGTCGGCGCCTCCCGCGAGACGGTCAACAAGGCACTCGCCGACTTCGCCTCGCGCGGCTGGCTGCGCCTGGAGCCCCGCTCCGTGGTGATCATGGACCTCGAGCGCCTCTCCCGCCGCGCCCGCTGAATCTTTCTCGTTCGACCTGACCCCCGCAGCGACGCCTCCGTGCGTCGTACGTCGTGAAGGGGGTGCTCGATGACTGATCGATCCGGGTTCGACGAGTTCGTGCACGCACGCGGTCCCGCCCTGGCACGGACGGCCTACCTGCTCACCGGCGACCACCACCTCGCCGAGGACCTGGTGCAGGCCGCACTCGTGCAGGCGGCCAAGCACTGGGAGCGCATCGAGACCTCGCCCGAGGCCTACGTGCGCAAGGCGATGTACCACCAGAACATCTCCTGGTGGCGCCGTCGCAAGCTCCGCGAGACCTCGCTGGAGTCGTACGACGCTCCCGCGCCGGCTGCCGATCCGACACTGCGGCTCTCCCTGGAGCAGGCCCTGCGCCGGCTCACCGCACGCCAGCGGACCGTGCTGGTGCTGCGCTACTTCGAGGACCTCACCGAGGTCCAGACGGCCAGCGCCCTGGGCATCTCCAGCGGCGCGGTCAAGTCCATGTCGCGCCAGGCCCTGCAGCGGCTGCGCGTGCTGGCCCCCGAGCTCGCCGACCTGGTGGGAGCAGACACATGAGCACAGACCTGCGCGAGGAGCTCAACGCCCTCGCCGAGACCCAGACCTTCTCCCCCGACCCGTCCGCGTGGGACCGCGGTCGGCGCGCGAAGCGGCGCGGCCGGATGACCGCCGTGGCGGCCGTCCTCGTCCTGCTCGCCTCCGTCGGCGGCGCGGCGTCGCTGGTCGCAAGCGACGGCCATGAGGCGCGTACGGCCGACACCGAGGTGCCCGGCGGCGCGCTCCCGAGCCGGGTCGACCTCACCAGCGGCGACTTCGAGGAGGACTTCGCCATCGGCCGGGCATCGGTGGCGCTCGGTGGAAACGGCCTCGGCGGCAACGGCCTCGTGCTGATCGGGGCCGAGGACGGGACGTACCACCACTTCGGCGTCATCGCCGACGTCCTCGCCCTCTCACCTGACGGCTTCCGCGTCGCCTGGTGGTCGCGCGGGAGCCTCAACCCCGCGCGGATCTCCTTCGCCGACCTGAGGACCGGCGAGGTGACCGAGTGGGCGTTCAACCAGGGCTCGGGCGGGGAGGTCACCGCGCTCTCCTGGTACGCCGATTCCGCCCAGCTGCTGTGGCAGGGACGAACAGACGACGGCGCCAGGCGCGCCGCGGTGATCGACGTGCCCGGCTTGTCGGAGGAGTCTGACTTCCACGGGCGCTACGGCGCACGAGGCATCGCCTCCCCGAGCCGCGACATCGTCGCCCTCCCCTCCAGGGGCGAGGTCGCCGCGGCGCCCTTCGAGCAGATCCCGGAGCGCGGCAGCGGCCGACTCACGGGCACCCCCGTCGACCGCGCGCTCCCGGCCGACCTCCACCCCGACGGCGCGGTGGTGACGCCCGTCGGCTGGGCCGACGAGGACCACGTCGTCGCGATCATCGACCCGCCGCCGAGCGACGACGTCGAACGGCCGCGGCTGGCGATCTTCACCTCGCCCGACCGACCGGAGGCGGAGTGGACCTACCGCGAGTTCCTCCCACGACTGCCCCCCGAGGCGACGAGCTTCGCCGTCGACCTGATCCCCGACCTCACCGGCGATCCCGACCAGGAGCTCACCCACGACTTCAGCGCGACCTCCGTCGACGACCCGGCGTGGGTCACCTGGGTGTACGCCCTGGCCGGCGTCCTGGCGACGCTGTCCGGGCTCGTCCTCCTCGGGGCGATGCGTCGGCGCGCCGTAAGTTCTTGCCTCGGCATGCCACCCGGCACGACGAGGGCCTGCGTCGTACGTCGTGAAGGGGGGTCGTGGTGATCACAGGAGATGAGGCGGGCTTCGCCGAGTTCGTGGCGGGGCGCCAGGCTGCGCTGTCGCGCACGGCCTACCTCCTGACCGGCGACCACCACCTCGCCCAGGACCTGGTGCAGGCCGCACTGCTGCAGGCGGCCAAGCACTGGCGGCGGATCCACACGTCGCCCGAGGCCTACGTCCGACGGGCGATGTACCACCAGAACATCTCGTGGTGGCGGCGACGCAAGGTCGCCGAGACCGCCCTGGTCGACCACGACGGGGCCGCCACCGGCCGGCGACACCGACCTGCGGCTGACCCTGGACCAGGCGCTGGCCGGACTGACGCACGAAGCAGCGCACCGTCCTGGTGCTCCGCTTCTACGAGGACCTCACCGAGGTGGAGACGGCCCGTGCGCTCGGGCTGTCCACCAGCACCGTGAAGTCGACGACCCGCCAGGCGCTGGCCCGGCTGCGGGCGCTCGCCCCCGAGCTGGCCGAGCTGATCGGAGCAGACGCATGACCCCCCAGGACCAGGACCTCCGCACCACGCTCCACCGGCTCGCAGACTCGACGACGCCGCTGCCGGTCGACGACGGCCTGTGGCGCCGCGGACAGTCCGCCCGTCGGCGGGGCCAGGCGCTTCGTCGCGGCCGCCGTGCTCGCGATCATCGCCTCCGTCGCCTGGAGCGCGCGTCCTGCTCGGCGATGACGACCGCGAGGCACGGACGGCCTCGCACCGTAGGTAGTCGAGGGCGGCGCGATCCCGAGCGACATCGTCGACGTCCCCGACGACCTCGACGGTGACCACTGACCTCGCCGTGGGCCGGGGGTCGGCCGCGTTCGTCTCGGGCTCCGGAGATCCCGGTCGGTGCATCACGGCGACAGACGGGCTGCCGCACCGGCTCGACCTGCCGGGGTGGGACCAGACCCCGAGGGCGCTCGCGATCGTCCGGGGACGGGCGCACGATCGCCTGACCAGGACGGCGTCCGGCGAGACGGGCACCGTACCTCGCTGTGGTGGACCTCGAGACCGGACGCTCCGTGCGAGTCTTCTCGGACGACAGCCAGCGCCTGCAGCTGAACGAGCTGCCAGCTGGTCACCGGACGGACGCTGGCTGGCCTGGGTCGCGACCACGCAGGACGGCCTCCTTGCGCTGCTCGGCAGGGTCGACACCTCGGACCCACGACCCCGCCAGGTACGTCTCCCGTCGGACACGGTCAGCGTCGCGGTGGCCGACGACGGCTCCGCGCTCGTCGGGCAGGCGGGCGGAGGTCTCCTCATGGCGGATCCGGACCGCGGCCCGGTCAGCGTCTCCGACGTGACAGGTCGGCGCGGGCGCCTTCTCCCCCGACGGCCGCCACGTCGCTCTCGGAGCGTCCGCCGACCCGGACGTCGTACACCTGGGACACGGATGACGGGCGAGCTCCTGGAGCACCCGTTCCCCGATGGCACCCTCGAGGCGGTCGACCTCCGCGCCCTCGGCTGGCTCGACGACCGGCTGCAGGTGCTGCTGGCGCAGGACACTCGAGGGAGCGCCGGCGAGCTCCTCGTCACCACCCCCGACGGTGGGCGAGACCAGCACGTGGCGCCGCTCCGGTCGGTCGCGTCGACGCGGACATCGCTCCCTCGCTCAGCGTGGCCGTCGACCTCGTCCCCGACCTCGACGGCACCTCCTCGCAGCAGCTGACCCACGACTTCTCGCCGGCCGGCGGAGCGCCACGTCTCGTGGATCATCGGCCTCGGCGTCGCGGCAGCGATCGGCGTACTCCTGGGGTCGCGCTGGCTCCGGCGCCGCCTCCGCGGCCGGTAGTTCAGGGCGAGATGGCTGGCCGGGGTCGGCCCGACCAGCGATCATGGCCCTGGACTATCTCCCGAGGTCAGGCCCGAGGGTCGCGGCCCGAGAACGCGGCGAGCCTCTCGTAGGCGCCCGCGTCATCGGGCACCGACACCTCGGTCCCGAAGGCACCTTGGCGGTTCTCGTCGGTCAGCCCCTGCCGCATCGCGGCGAGCCCGGTCTCGGCGAGGGAGTCGTCGAGGCCGACGTCGGCACCGGTTCCGCGGGCCAGGTCCCAGGAGTGCGCGGCGTACTCCGCGACCTGGAAGCCCACGCTCCCCTGCTGGTCCTCGGGGAGCTGCCGCATCGCCGCGAGCAGCTCGTCGGCACCGGCGCGGAAGGTCGGTCCCCACTCGCCGTCCGGCACCTCGGGGATCGCGCTCCAGTCGACCTCCTCCCCGCGCGACATGCGCGCCCACGTGCCCGGACCCGAGGCGACGTGCGCGGCGAGCTGCCGGACCGTCCAGTCCGAGCACGGGGTCGGGTTGTCGAGGTTGTCGTCGCTGACGGCGTCGAGGGCGCGACCTGCCTGGTCGAGCACCCGGGCCAGCTGGTCCACGGGAGAGGTCATGGGACCCACCTCACTCCCGGGCGGGCCGTCCGCGCAAGCCCCCGTTGGGGGACTCCTCGTCCGACCTCAGGTAGGCCAGGACCGCCAGCACCCGACGGTTGGTGTCCGGCTGCTGGTGCAACCGGAGCTTGGCGAAGACCGATCCCACGACGGGCTCGACGGTCTTGACCGAGAGGTGCAGCCGCTCGCAGATCGCGGCGTTGGACAGGCCCTCGGCCATCAGCTCCAGCACCTCGCGCTCGCGGGGAGTCAGCCCGTCCAGGTGGCCGGCCCGGCGCTCGCGCTCGACGATCTCGCCGAGGGTGAGGTGCCGCAGGACGAGTCCCGCCTGGGCGGCGAGGTCGTCGAGGAGCCGGCCCTCGCCGGCCGTCAGAGGGCTCGGGCGGTCGACGGTCAGCGCACCGACGAGCGCGCCGTCGAGGTCCACCCGACGCGACAGCACCGAGCCGAGCGCGGCCGTCTGGCAGCGGGCCCGGGTCGTCCGGCGCCGGCGGCCAGACCCCGACCGGGCGCAGCACCTCGGCCGAGCCCAGCCACAGCGTCGCCGGTGCGCCGAGCGCCTCGCCGGTCGCGCGAGCGAGGTCGGCGGGGAGGTCGTCGCTCGGACCTCCGCGCGACATCCAGGTGAGGGCGGCGTAGGCCGCGGCGTGCTGCCCGTGCACGACCGCCAGCCCGGCCACGACCGGCACCAGCGTCGCGGCGAGCAGTCCGGGTGTCGGCGAGCGCCACCCGACCAGGCCGACAGCCAGGACGACCGCGGCCAGCGCTGCCGCGAGGAGCAGCCACGCGAGCTGGCGTCGTACCCACCCGCTCGCGCCTCGCCACCGCAGCCAGATCGCGACGGGCCACAGCAGCTGGAACAGGGCGTACGCCGGATGCGCCAGGGCCGACCACAGCGTCGCGATCCCGTCCGGCGCCGACGCGGAGAACGGGTGGGACAGGGTCAGACCCGCGGAGTCGTACTCCACCGGCCAGAGGAGGGACAGCAGCGAGCACGCCAGGCCCAGCACGAGGACGAGCCCGGCGACCGGTCGCCACCGCGGCGAGGGCAGCCGACCGTCGGGGAAGCAGATCACCGCCAGGGTGACCAGGGCGATGCTCAGCGCGACCGGCCAGACCCCGAGCCACCCGGCCCACACCACCCAGGTCGCGTCGGGGTCGCCGCCGTGACCGACCTGTCGGCCCCAGAACATCACGGCGTGGACCACCCCGGCGACGAGGAACAGCACGCCTTCGGGGTGGCCCCGCCGCTGGTGCAGCACGTAGGCACCGACGAGGGTGAAGCCGAGCGCCAGCAGTCCGTTGTGCAGGTTGGTCAGCCACACGCCCTCGGCCAGCCCCCACGTGACGAGGAGGACCGAGCCGCTCACCGCCAGCAACGGCGCCAGGCCGCGCGGGAGTCGGGCGTCGCCGGTCATGGCGACATCGTGGCACCGGGAGCACCCGACCGGCACAGGGTTGACCCTGCACCTGCATCCCAGGGTCAGCCCCGTGGCGACGACGCGGCCCGCGGCGGAGCGTGGACGTCATGACCACGACCACGACCCTCCAGCCCACCGACACCACGCAGCCCACCCCGACCAGCCGGCTGCTCGACGGCTCGCTCGCCGTGGCACCGCTGCTCTACCTCGCCGCCGACACGACGTACGCCGTTCGCGGCTGGGACGACCCGACCGCGGGGGTCCTGCACGTGGTGGCCGCCCTCGGCTACGGCTTCGTCGTCCTGGCCGTCGCCGGGTGGCTCCCCCGGAGCTCGCGACTGGCTGCGGCGATCGTCTTCACCGGAGTCCTGGGCGCGGGCGGCAACCTCGCCTACGGGTTCGACACGATCCACCTGTCGCTCGGCGACGTCGCGCTCGTCGACCAACCGGGTGCCGCGAACCTGATCAAGCCCCTCGGCCTCTTCTTCCCGCTGTCGTTCGCCCTCGTCGCCGCCGCGCTGGCGCGACTCGGCCACCGCTGGCAGGCCGTCCTGGTGCTCGTCGCGATCCGCGGCGTGGCCGGTGGCGCACATCGGCAACATCGCTGCGGTCGCGGTGCCGGTCAACGTGCTGCTGGTGGTCGCCTTCGGCAGCCTGCTCTGGGTCCGCCGCGACCCCGACCCCCGGCAGCTGCCCCGGTAGTTGCCCCGGTAGTCCGCATCAAATTTCTGGTCCCGAGCGACTCGGAGCAGAAGTTTGATACGGACTACCCCGAGGGGGCGTCGAGGTAGGCCAGCTGCGCACGCACCGAGAGCTCGGCCGCACCCCACAGGACCGGGTCGACGTCGGCGTAGACGATCTCGACGACGGCGCGGGCCGGGTCGTCGGGCGGCGCGTCGCCGGCTCGGAGGGTCTCGACGGCGGCGCGCACCTGGTCGAGCCGCTGCTGGCGGTGCGCGAGGTAGAGGTCGAGGGCGCCGAGCGCGTCGTCGATCACCGGGCCGTGGCCCGGCCAGACGGTCGTGATGCCCTGCTCGCCGCAGAGCGCGTGCAGCCGCTGGAGCGAGGAGAGGTACGCCCCGAGCTGGCCGTCGGGGTGGGCGACGACGGTGGTGCCACGACCCAGCACGGTGTCGCCGGTGAGCACGGCGCGGTCCTGGGGGACCACGAACGACAGCGAGTCCGCCGTGTGGCCGGGCGTGGCCACCACGTGCACCTCGAGCCCGCCGATCGCGACGACGTCGCCCTCGCCGAGGCCCTCCGAACCCAGCCGGTAGGCCGGGTCGAGGGCGCGTACGCCGCACCCGTGGCGCTCGGCGTAGTCCCGGGCGGCCTCGCTGTGGTCGGCGTGGTGGTGGGTCAGCAGCACCGCGGCCACGCTCCCGCGTCCGTCAGGGGCGGCGGCCGCGTCGATGGCGTCGAGGTGGTCGGCCATCGAGGGGCCGGGGTCGACCACGATCGAGCGCGAGGAGTCGGGGTCGCGCAGCACCCAGGTGTTGGTGCCGTCGAGGGTCATGATGTCGGCGTTGGGGGCGAGCACGCAGGTGCCCGTCGAGCCGAAGGAGCCGCCCGCCCAGGCGACCGGCTCGCTCATCGCGCAGCCATCAGGGCGGCGTAGTGCGGTGGCGTCGACAGGATGAAGTCCTCGCCGTCGGCGACGACCTCGGGCATGAACATCTCGACGCGACGCCCGGTGGCCGCGGCGAGCACGGCGTCGGGATCGGCGTACTGCCCGACCTCGAGGCAGGTCAGCCAGGTGGGCGGCAGCATCAGGATCTGCTCCTGCTCCACCTGCTCCACGGCGGCCAGCGAGCCGACCCACGTCACGGAGGACGACTCGGTCGAGACGTCGCGGGTGACCTGGCCCTCGGGCAGGCGGGCGACGAAGAACCACGTGCGGTAGCGGCGCGGCTCGAAGACGGGCGTCAGCCAGCCCGACCACGCACCGAGCAGGTCGGTGCGCAGGACGAGGGACCGCTTCTCCAGGAACGCCGTCAGCGACAGCTCGCGGGTCTCGAGGGCGACCCGGTCGGCCTCCCAGTCGTCGCCGGTCGTGTCGGCCACGACCTCGTCCGCGCCGGCGCCGGCCAGCAGGACGCCCGACTCCTCGAACGTCTCGCGCACCGCGGCGCACACGAGGGCGCGCGCCTGGGGTTCGTCACAGCCGAGCCGCTCGGCCCACTCGGCGGGCGAGGGGCCGGCCCAGAGGCCGCGGTCGACCAGTCCCGGTCCCTGATCAGGCGGAGGGTCGAAGTCGCGCGGGTCGACCCCGCCGCCCGGGAAGACGCACATCCCGCCGGCGAAGGCCATCGAGGTCTGCCGCCGCAGCAGGTAGACCTCGGGGCCGTCCGACGACCCGGCCTGGCCGGGGCGCAGCAGGATCACCGTGGCGGCGTCCCGCGGTGCGGCGGGCGTGTCACCGCCCTCGGCGTAGGCCCGGGCCTGGGCGACGAGCGCGTCGGGGAGCGGCAAGCGCTCCACTCAGACCTCGACGACGATCTCGACCTCGACCGGGACGTCGAGCGGGAGCACGGACACGCCGACGGCGGAGCGGGCGTGCTTGCCGGCCTCGCCGAAGACCTCGCCGAGCAGCTCGGACGCACCGTTGGCGACCTTCGGCTGGCCGGTGAAGTCGGGCATCGAGGCGACGAAGACGACGACCTTGACGACGCGCTTCACGTCGTCGAGGGACCCGATCTCGGCCTTGACCGCGGCGAGCGCGTTGAGGGCGCACTGGCGCGCACACTCGTAGCCCTGCTCCTCGGTGACCTCGCCACCGAGCTTGCCGACGGCGATCATCTCGCCGTCACGGGCCGGCAGCTGGCCGGCGGTGAAGACGAGGTTGCCGGTGCGAGCGGTGGGCTGGTAGGCCGCGACCGGCGGGACCACCTCGGGGACGGTGATGCCCAGCTCGGCGAGACGCGCTTCTGCACCCATGTCAGGCCTTCTGCTTCTTGAGGAAGGCCACGAGACCGCCCTGGGCGTTGGTGTGGATGGCCACCAGCTCCCAGCCGTCCTGGCCGAAGTTGTTGAGCATGAGCGCTTCGTTGTGGAGCGGAATCGGCGCCACCTGGTATTCCCACTGGGTCATGGATCGCACCCTACTCGGGGCGGAGCCGCGTCGGCCGGGGTCCTCCCGCGGACTGACGCGACGCCCGGCCCGGCCGTCTAACGTTCGCACCATGTCGTCGAGGCCGGACCAGCACCCGTGGCGCCTCGGCCCGCGCGGCCGGCGGTGGCTCGACCTGCTCCTGGTCGTCGGCCTGCTGCTCCTCGCGACCGGCCACGTGCTGTCCGAGCAGATCGCGTCGGCGGTGTTCGCGGTCCTCGAGGTGCTGCCGCTCCTGTGGCGGCGCCGCCATGCCTGGCCCGTCTTCCTCGCCGTCGGCTGCGGCGAGCGTCGGCCAGGCCGTCGTGGTGGCCGAACCGACGACGGGCCAGCTGGCGTTCCCGGTCGCGGTCTACTCCGTCGCCCGCTGGTCGCCGCGCTGGCAGGGCATCGCCGCGCTGGTCGTCGGCTACGTCGGGGCGCTGGTCGCCTCGGCACGTTGGATCCTCGGCTTCGACGCGGGGCAGCTGTCCGCCGCCAACCTGGCCCCCTACGTCGTCACGATCGGCGCGATCGTCACGACGGCCTGGGCGCTCGGCTTCGCCGCGCAGGAGCGGGAGAAGTACGTCGCCTCGCTGGTCGCCCGCGCCGAGCAGGCCGAGCGGATGGCCGAGCGCGACGTCGAGCTCGCGGCCCGTGACGAGCGGTCGCGGATCGCGCGGGAGATGCACGACGTGGTCGCCCACGGGCTGTCGGTGATCGTGGTCCAGGCCGACGGCGCCCGCTACGCGGCCGCCAAGGACCCGGAGGTCGCGGTCGGGACGCTGGAGACGATCTCGGCCACGGGCCGCGAGTCGCTCACCGAGATGCGCCGGCTGCTGGGGCTGCTGCGCGACGGCGACACCGGGGTGGCCCCGCAGCCCGGGCTCGACGACGTACGCCACCTCGTCGACGAGGCGCGTGCGGCGGGCACCCGGGTCGAGGCCGACGCTTCCCGAGCCGGCGCCGGAGGTGCCCGACGGCGTCGGGCTGGCGGCCTACCGGATCGTGCAGGAGGCGCTGACCAACGTCCGCAAGCACGCCGGCCCCGGCGCAGCGGTCACCGTGCGCGTGTCGGCCGCGGACGGCGAGCTGGCGATCGAGGTGGGCGACGACGGTCGCGGCGCCGCCGCGGCCTCCGACGGGCGCGGGCTCGGGCTGGTCGGGATGCGCGAGCGGGCGGCCGTGCACGGCGGGACGCTCGAGGCCGGACCGGTGACCGGCGGCGGGTTCGCGGTGTCTGCGAGGCTCCCGCTGTGAGCGAGACCGATCCGCGTCTTCCTGGTCGACGACCAGCAGATGGTGCGCGCCGGCTTCCGGATGCTGGTCGAGAGCCAGGACGACATGGTCGTCGTCGGCGAGGCGGGCGACGGCGGCGAGGCGCTGGAGCGGCTGGCCGTGACCACCGCCGACGTCGTGCTGATGGACGTCCGGATGCCGCGGCTCGACGGCGTCGAGGCGACCCGGCGGCTGCTCGCGACGCCCGACGCCGCCGCGGGTGATCGTGCTGACCACCTTCGACCTCGACGAGTACGCCTTCGCCGCGATCCGCGCCGGCGCCTCGGCGTTCCTGCTCAAGGACGCCGCCCCGCCCGACCTGCTGGGCGCCATCCGCGCCGTCCAGGCGCGGCGACGCCGTGGTCGCACCGAGCACCACCCGCCGGCTGCTCGACCACTTCGCCGCGCTGCCCGACCCGTCGACCGCGACGGCGACCACCGACGACCGGCTCGGGCTCGCTCACCGAGCGCGAGGTCGAGGTGCTGACCCTCATCGCGCGCGGGCGCTCCAACACCGAGATCGCGACCGACCTCGTCGTCGCCGAGACGACCGTGAAGACCCACGTCGGCCGGATCCTGGCCAAGACCGGCTCCCGCGACCGCGTCCAGCTCGTCGTCCTCGGCTACGAGTCGGGCCTCGTCACCCCCTGACCCCCGGATATCTGAGGACGTGGTGAACGTCCTGAGGGTCGATCCACGTTCACCACGTCCTCAGATATCTCCTCCCACGGTCGTACGCCGACCCGCCGGCGTCCACCCCCGGACGGACGCACCGGTCCATGCCGGGGGCCGACGATCGCGAGGCCGCGGAACGACGAGCGTTGTCCCCATGACGACGACCTCCGACCACCCCAGTCGACGACCACCGCCGCGAGCGCCCGCGGCCTGACCCGGACCTACGGCGACGGGGACAGCACCGTCCACGCGCTGCGCGGCGATCGACCTCGACCTGCCCGCCGGCCGCTTCACCGCGATCATGGGCCCGAGCGGCTCCGGCAAGTCCACGCTCATGCACTGCCTCGCCGGCCTCGACGCCGCGACCAGCGGCACGGTCACCGTCGCCGGGCGCGACCTCGCCGGGCTCGACGACACCGCGCTGACCCTGTTCCGCCGCGAGCACATCGGCTTCGTCTTCCAGGCCTTCAACCTGCTCCCGATGCTCACCGCCGGGCAGAACATCCTGCTGCCCCTCGAGCTCGCCGGCCGGCCCGTCGACCGCGAGCGCTACGACCAGGTCGTCGGCGTGCTCGGGATCGCCGACCGCCTCGGCCACCTGCCCAGCCAGCTCTCCGGCGGCCAGCAGCAGCGCGTCGCCATCGCCCGCGCGCTGGTCACGCAGCCCGACATCGTCTTCGCCGACGAGCCCACCGGCAACCTCGACAGCGAGGCCAGCGCCGAGGTGCTCGGCCACCTGCGCCGCTCGGTCCGCGAGCTCGGCATGACGGTGGTGATGGTGACCCACGAGCTCGACGCGGCGGCGTACGCCGACGACGTGGTCGTGATCCACGACGGTGCGGTCACCGCACACCTCAGCGACCCGGGCCAGGACGAGCTCGTCGCCGCACTGCGCGGGCGGACCGCCTGATGCGCACCGTGCTGCTGGCGTCGCTGCGCCACCACACCCGGCGGTACGTCGCCGCCGGGCTCGCGGTCGTCGATCGGCGTCGCCTTCGTCGTGGTCACCGGGATGCTCACCGGCGCCACCCGCGAGGGCCTGACCGCCGACGTCGGCGCACCCGTCGCGGGCGTCGACCACGTCGTCACCGTGAACGACTGCGAAGGACGGCCAGAAGCTCATCGCGACGGCCGCCGAGCAGCGGCGTGCCCGCCCTGGCCCTGGGCTACGCCATGGAGCCCGTCACCCGCGACGGCGTCCAGCTCTCGCCGTCCGCGGACGTCTCCGAGGTCTCGCTCGACCCGGCCCTGCAGTGGCAGACGCTGGAGGACGGTCGCTTCCCGACCCGTCCGGGCGAGGCCCTGGCCGACGCCAACGCGGCCAAGAGCACCGGCGTCGAGGTCGGCGACGTGCTGCGCGTCGGCAACGGTGACGCCGCCACCGACGTCGAGGTCGTCGGCCTGGCCGACAGCCCGGCCGCCGCGACCACCTCGCTCTACGTCCCCTGGGAGACGCTCCAGCGGTTCCGCGGCACCCTGTGGGTGGACGCGGTCGCCTGGGGCGGCCCGACCGACCTGGCCGCCCAGGTCGCGCCCGGGCGCCACGATCGAGACCTCCGACGACTGGGTCGCGGCCCGGCAGGCAGAGATCTCCCGCGGTGTCGACGTCCTCGCGGTCATGGCGCTGATGTTCGTCTTCATCGCGCTCTTCGTCGGGGTGATGGTCATCGCCAACACCTTCTCCATCCTCTTCGCCCAGCGGATGCGCGACTTCGCCCTGCTGCGCTGCGTCGGCGTCACCCGACGACAGCTGCGCCGGGCCGTCCGCCTCGAGGCGCTCGCCCTCGGCGTCGCGGCATCGGTCGTCGGCGCTCGTCGCGGGCACGGCGCTGGGCTACGGCCTGATCGCGCTCGTGCGCCACTGGTACGCCGACATGGGCGCCGCGGCCATCGACCCGCTCTGGACGGGTGGCGCGTTCGCGGTGGGCGTGGTCGTCACCCTGCTCGCCGCCTGGCTGCCGACGCGCGCGACGACCAGGGTCGCGCCGCTCGCCGCACTGCGTCCCGACACCGGCGTCGACGTACGCTCCGCCGCCGGGCGTGTCCGCCTGGCGCTGGCCGGCCTGATGCTCGTCGGGGGCGGCGCGATGCTCGCGGCCTCGGTGGCCACCCACACCGCCCCGGTCATGCTGGCCGGCGGCGCGGCGTTCTTCGTCGGCGTGCTGCTCCTCGGGCCGGTGCTCGTGCCCGCACTCATCCGGCTCGTCGGCCGGGGCGCCGGCGTCGGGCCCCGTACGCCGGCTCGCGGTCGGCAACGCCGTGCGCAACCCGCGGCGTACGGCGACCACCGCTGCGTCGCTGCTCGTCGGGGTCACCCTCACGACCGCGGTGCTGACGGGGCTGGCCTCCTCCCGCACCGAGCTGGACAAGGAGATGGACGCCGACTACCCGGTCGACGTGTCGATCACCGCCATCGACGGCCCGCTCGACGCCGACCTGGGCGACCGCGCCGGCGCCGTCGACGGCGTGGCGCAGGCGGCCACGCTCGACGGCACGATGGCCGCGATCGGCTCGGTCGAGGTCCCGCTCGTGGCTGCGAGCGCGCCGGGGGTCGTCCGCGGTCCCGACGACCTGGTCCCCGCCGACGGCGTGATCGTCCTGCCGTACGAAGTCGTCGACGAGCTGCCCACCAGGCTCGGCGACCGCGTGTCGACCGACGAGGAGGTCACGATCACGGTCGGCGGCCGCGAGCGCACGCTGGAGGTGCGGACGGGCAGCGGCTGGGGACGCTCCGGCCTCGTCTCGGCGGCCACGCTTGCCTCGCTGGACCCGGACCCGACACCTGCGGCCATCTGGGTGCGCGCCGCCGACGGGGCGGACGCGGAGGACCTGCGCGGCGACCTCGCTGCCCTCGCCGGTGCCGCCGGCGCCGGCCTGGACGGCGGCTACAGCAACCGCGCGTGGGTCGACCTCCAGGTCGACATCCTGACCGGCGCCGTGGTCGGCCTGCTCGCCATCGCGATCGTGATCGCCCTGGTCGGCATCGCCAACACCCTCGGCCTCTCCGTCCTCGAGCGGGGCCGCGAGAACGCGCTGCTGCGGGCCATGGGGCTGACCCGGACGCAGCTGCGCCGGGCGATGGCGGCCGAGGGGCTGCTGCTGTCGGCGGTGGCGACGTTCCTCGGCACCGCGCTCGGCCTGCTGTTCGCGTGGGTGGGCGTGAAGGTCCTGATCGGCACCGTCATCGACGGCGCCGGACTGACCGTCCCGGTGCTGCAGGTGGCCGCCGTCGCCCTGGTCGCGGCGCTCGCCGGCCTGGCCGCGTGCGTCCTTCCTGCCCGCAAGGCCGCCCGGGTCACGCCGGCTGCGGGGCTGGCGATGGACTGAGCACCATCGGGTGGCGGGTGAGGACTGACCTCGCCGCACTAGATTCCGACCATGGAGCGCAACGAGGCGGCCGAGAGCCGCGAGCAAGCAGGACGGCCTCGACCCGTTCGAGAGGTTCGTCGAGCTGGTCAACGACAGGCGATCAGCCGGGCGCCGTTCTTCGCGGTCTGTCGTGGCGATCGTGGTGATCTGGGCGGCCAGCTACCCGCTCTGGAAGACGCACGACCAAGTGGGAGCTGGCGATCCACACGTTCGGCGCGGTGCTCTCGCTGCTGCTGCTCGTGCTGCTGGAGAACGCCGGACGCCGCAACAGCGAGGCGCCGCAGGAGAAGCTCAACGTGCTCGCCGAGGCGCTCGCCGCGCTGATGGACTCACGCGCTGCCGACGACCCCGACCTGCGCGAGGCCGCCGAGAACCTCCGCGAGGCCGTCGGCCTCGAGGAGCGGCACTGAGACGGCCGCTGACGGGTCAGGCCGCCAGCAGCCGCAGCGTGGTCTCGCGGTTGGGCGAGGTCCGGGCGTCGGTGCCGTCGTGGGCGCCGGCCACCGGGTGGATCATCACCTCGTCGACGCCGTACTCGGTCGCCAGCTCCTCGAGCTGGGCCTTGGCCTGCTCGGGCGAGCCGACGATCCAGCGGCCCGACATCGCCTGGCCGAAGGCACGCTGGTCGGGCGTCATCTCGACCGCCTCGGCCTCCTCGACCAGCCGCTGCGGGAGCAGGGGAGCGCCGGTGCGGAGCGCGAGCATCATCTGCACGTTGGGCAGCGCCTGGCGACGCGCCTCCTCCTCGGTCTCGGCGACGACGGCGTTGACGGTGAGGAAGGTGCGGGGCTCGGGGTACTCCGGGGACGGCCGGTAGGACGAGCGGTAGAGGTCGAGCGCGACGCCCGTCCCCTCGCCGGAGAAGTGGTGCGCGAAGACGTAGGGCAGACCCTTCTCCGCGGCCAGTCGGGCGGAGTAGTCGGACGACCCGAGCAGCCACATGTCGGCGATGCTCCGGGCCGCCGGCGTCGCGCGCAACGGCTGGCGGCGCGGGCCGATCTGGAGCTCGACGCCGTCGGTCGTCATCAGCGTGCGGATGTCCTCGACGTAGTCCGGGAACTTGCTGACGGCCTCGTCGGCGGACTCGGCGTTGCTGCCGCGCAGGACGTACCTCGTGAGCGGGTCCGTGCCCGGCGCCCGGCCGATGCCGAGGTCGATGCGGCCGGGGTACGCCGCCTCGAGGAGGGCGAACTGCTCGGCCACGACGAGCGGCGCGTGGTTGGGCAGCATCACGCCGCCCGAGCCGACCTTGATCCGCTCGGTCGCTGCCGCGAGCATCGCGATGATGACGGGCGGGTTGGTCGCCGCGACGGCGGGCATGTTGTGGTGCTCGGCGATCCAGTAGCGCGTGTAGCCGAGGTCGTCGGCGGCCTGCGCGAGGCTGCGTGACGCGGCGATCGCGTCGCCGGTGGTCTGGTCGCTGCGGACGGGGACGAGGTCGAGCACGGAGAGAGCAGTCACTGTCTGTCCAGCGTTGCGGACGCCGGGCTTATTCCGATTGACCTCAGGTGCACCTGAGGTCCTACCGTCACGGAGTGACCACCACGACGGCCCGCCGCGAGCGCATCCTGTCGCCGGCCTACGCCGCCACGACCATCGGCCTGTTCTCCCTCATCGCCTTCGCAGCCTTCGAGGCGATGGCGGTCACCACCGTCATGCCGACGGTGGCACGCGACCTCGACGGCTTCGCCTACTACGCCCTGTCCTTCGCCGCGCCGTTCGCCAGCGGTGTCGTCGGGATGGTGGCCTCCGGGATGTGGAGCGACCGGAGCGGGGCGCTGCGCCCGCTGCTGGCCTCGATGGTGGTCTTCTCGATCGGGCTGGTGGTGTGCGGCCTCGCGCCCACCATGGAGGTCCTCGTCGTCGGCCGCGTGGTGCAGGGACTGGGCAGCGGCGCCATGGTCGTCGCGATCTACGTCGTGGTGGGCCTGATCTACCCCGAGGTCCTCCGGGCGGCCGTCTTCGCGTCCTTCGCTGCCGCCTGGGTGCTCCCCGCGCTCTTCGGCCCGGCACTCGCGGCGTTCGTCGCGCACGCGATCGGGTGGCGTTGGGTCTTCCTCGGGACGGTGGCGCTCGTCGCGCTCGCGGCGGTCCTGGTCGCTCCCTCGGTGCGATCGCTGCCGCGCCCGCAGGGATCGCGGACGACGCCGCGCGTGCAGCTGTGGTGGGCCATCCTGACCGCCACGGCCGTCTTGTGCCTCGAGCTGCTCGGGTCGGGAGGCGGACTGAGCCTGCTCGCCGCGGCCGTGGCCTTCGTCCTCGTGGTCGTCGGCCTCCGGCCGCTCCTGCCGACGGGCGCGCTGGTCGGTGGCCGCGGACTGCCGTCGGTGATCGTGACCCGGGGCCTGCTGGCCGCTGCCTTCTTCTGCGCCGAGGCCTACATCGTCTACGCCCTCCAGGACCGGTGGGGACTCACGCCCGGACAGGCCGGCATCGCGCTGACCTGCGTCGGCGTGGTCTGGGCCGCCTCCAGCCAGGCCTCGTCACGCCTGGGCACCCGGGTGTCCGACGTGGCGGCGATGAGGTTCGGCGCCGCCGTGGTGCTCGTGGGCATCACGGCCGTCGCCGTCGTCGTGCTGATGCGATCGCAGGGCGCCGGCATCCCCGCGGTCGCGCCGATCGCGGGCTACGTCTTCGCGAGCGTGGGCATGGGCTTCGCCTATCCCCGCACGGGTGTGGCGATGCTCGCCGTGACGACCGACGAGGACCGAGGATTCAACTCCTCGGCCCTCTCGGTCGCCGACTCGATCGGCGCCGCGCTGGCACTCTCGGTCAGCGGCATCGCGTACGCCGCTGCCCTCCGCGCCGACGTCGACCCGTTCCCGGTGGTCTACGCGATCGCAGCCGTCATCGGCGTGCTCGGCGTGGTGACTGCCTCACGGACGGCTCAGGAAGCCCGGTCGAGCGTCGGGTAGTCGGTGTAGCCCTCGGCCCCGCCGCCGTAGAAGGTCGACTGGTCGGGCTCGTTGAGCTCCGCCCCGTCGCGCCAACGGTCGGCCAGGTCGGGGTTGGCCAGGAACGGCCGGCCCACGACCACGGCGTCGGCGAGGCCGGTGCCGAGGAGCTTCTCGACCGAGTCGAGCGTGGTGACGTCACCGAAGCCGTCGTTGAGCAGCACCACTCCCCCGAAGCGCTCGCGCAGGTCGCGCACCAGCTCCTCGCGGGGCTCCAGCGGGCTGGCCAGCAGGCTCAGGTAGGCCAGGCCGAGGGGCGCCACGCCGTCGACGACGGCACGGTAGGTGGCGGTGAGGTCGTCGCCGACCTCCTCGCCGATGCCGTTGAACTGGTGGGCCGGGCTCAGGCGCAGGCCCACCCGGTCCGCACCGATCGCGTCGGCCACGGCCGTGACGACCTCGATGACGAAGCGGGCCCGGTTGTCCGGCGATCCGCCGTAGACGTCGTCACGCTGGTTGATGGTCGGGTCGAGGAACTGGTGCAGCAGGTAGCCGTTGGCTGCGTGCACCTCGACACCGTCGAGGCCCGCGGCGACCGCGTTGCGAGCGGCGGTCACGAAGTCGGCGACCAGGCCGGCGATCTCGTCGGTCTCCGGTGCGCGGGGGACGTCGTGCGGCTTGCCACCGTCGGCGGTGACCATCTCGCCGGGAGCCTGGACGGCGCTCGGCGCGATCGTCTCGACGCCGTCCTTGTTGTCGGCGTGCGCGATCCGGCCGGCGTGCATCAGCTGCGCGACGACCACGCCGTCCCGGGCGTGCACGGCGTCGGCGACCAGGCGCCAGCCGGCGACCTGCTCGTCGGTGTAGAGCCCGGGGACGTTGAGGTAGCCCTGGCCGACGTGGCTGGGCGCGATGCCCTCCGTCACGATCAGGCCGGCACCCGCTCGCTGGCCGTAGTACTCGGCGTTCAGACCGGTGGGCGCGTTGCCGGCACCTGCCCGGTTGCGGGTGAGGGGAGCCATCACGAAGCTCTGCGGGAGCTCCCAGCGGCCGACGGTCAGGGACTCGAATGCACGGGACATGAGCGGTGGTGCCTCCTGCGTAGTTGAGGGCTGTACGACTTCCTCAGCCGTCCCCGGACCGCGGATGTTCCCCGACGAGAGAAGGGTCACAACCCCGCCTCACCCCGATCGGTAGGTCACTTTCCTGACCAGCACCTCGAACGGGCCCCGCCGTCCCGTGCGGCGCATCCAGTCCGCGAGCGCGACAGTGGCGAGCCAGGTGGCGATCGCCAGCAGGGCGTTGGTCGCGATCGTCAGGTCGTCGGAGAGTCCCAGCAGCGCGGGCGTGAAGGCGATGGTCCACATCACCGACTGCGCCAGGTAGCAGGTCATCGAGCGTTGCCCGACGGCCTGGAGCGCCAGGACGGGTCGGCTCCGGGCACGACCGGAGCCCTCGAGCCGCAGCGCGACGAGCGCGATCAGGGCGGCGTACCCGAACCCGCCCAGCACCCCCGTCGCGTCGTGCAGGGCCGCAAGGCCGGAGACGGCCGACTCGTCCGGCACGGGAACCACCCCGAGCTGCGCGAGGGCCAGCGGCTGCGCGCCCAGGACGGCGGCGACCACACCGGTCACGCCCACCGCGAGGAGCGCGCGGGTGCGGCGGGACCGGGACTCGGGCGCCGGGGGCTCGAGCAGCCTCCGGCGCCCGGCCCACAGGCCGAGGAGGAACGGACAGGCGAACCCGATCGGTCCGAGGCCGGCGACGAATCCGGACGTGAGCGCCCGGTCGACCAGCATCGTGCCGAGGTCGGTCGGCAGCATGGTGGTGGCATCGGGCGGACCACTGGCGTCGGCCAGGGTGCCCTCCCCCGGCAGCGCGGTCAGCAGCCAGAATCCTGCTGCCACCACGAGGAGCCAGCGGTCGCGCCACCGGACGGCCCAGGCGCCGAGGAGGAGCAGGACGCCGTAGGCCGCCAGGATGTCGCCGACGAAGAGCAGCACCGCGTGGAGGAAGCCGACGACGATGAGCACGCCCGCCCGCCGCCAGAGCAGCCGCCGCACCGTGCGCGGCGCGGCGTCGCCCTGCCGCCGCACGATCTGCGCCACGCCGTAGCCGAAGAGCAGGCCGAACATCGGGAACGCCCGGCCGTCGACGAAGGTGGTCGTCCCCCACGCCACCGCGCGGTCGGCCGGCCCCTGACCGAGCGGGTAGCCACCGAGGTACGACGACCCCTCGAGGAAGTAGTGCGAGTTGGCCAGCGCGATCGCGAGGAGCATCACGCCACGCGCCAGGTCGGGGCCGAGCGCGCGCAGGGTGGGCGCCATCGGCCCTGACGGAACTGCCTCGCGGGTGGTCACGACACAATCCTAGAGTGATCACTCCATTAATGTCACGACGGCCTGCCGCTGGCCCACCCCACCCCCATGCGGGTGGCCCAGCGGCAGGACGGCTCAGCGGCGCCGGAGCGCCGCCTCCACGAGGGCCGGCGGTGCGTAACCCCGGTCCGCCTCGTTGAGCGTGGTGCCGGGCGGCACGATCTGGTCGATCCGGTCGAGCACGTCGGGCGTCAGGACCACCTTCTCCACACCGAGCTGCGACTCCAGCTGCTCCAGGGTGCGCGGGCCGATGATCGCCGACGAGACCGCCGGGTGCGCGAGCACGAAGCCCAGCGCCAGGTGGATCAGCGACAGCCCGGCCTCGTCGGCGAGCTCCTGCAGCGCGTGGACCGCCTCGAGCTTGACCTTGTTCTCCGGCGAGCTCGGGTCGTGCCGGGCGGGCTGGCGCTGCATGCGGCTCGAGGCGGCGGCAGGCTCCTCACCGCGGCGGTAGCGGCCCGAGAGCCAGCCGCCGGCGAGCGGGCTCCACGGCAGCACGCCGATGCCGTACTTCTGGGCGGTCGGCAGGATGTCGCGCTCCACCTCGCGGGCGAGGATGGAGTAGGGCGGCTGCTCGGTGACCGGGCGCTCGCGCTGGCGCTTCTCGGCCACCCACTGGGCCTCGACGACCTGCGACGGCAGGAACGTCGAGGTGCCGATGTAGCGGATCTTGCCCTGCCGGACGAGGTCCGTGAGGGCGCCCAGGGTCTCGTCGATGTCGACCTCGGGACGCGGTCGGTGCACCTGGTAGAGGTCGATGTGGTCGGTCTGGAGCCGGCGCAGCGAGTCCTCGACCTCGCGGACGATCCAGCGGCGCGAGTTGCCCGCCTGGTTGGGGTCGTCGTCGTGCATGTTGCCGTGGAACTTGGTGGCCAGGAAGACGTCGTCCCGGCTGCCGGCGCGCGCCTGGAGCGCCTTGCCGACGATCTCCTCGGACTCGCCGCGGGCATAGACGTCGGCGGTGTCGATCACGTTGATCCCGGCGTCGAGCGCACGGTGGATGATCGAGATCGACGCGTCGTGGTCGGGGTTGCCCCAGGCGCCGAACATCATCGCGCCGAGGGTCAGCGGGCTGACCTGGACGCCGGTGCGGCCGAGCGGGCGGTAGTGGTCGAAGCTCATGCGGTTTCCTTCACGGGTCGGGGTGCGTACTGGCTGTCGGGTCGCGCGAGGCCGAGATGGTCGCGCAGGGTGCTTCCTGTGTACTCCGTCCGGAACAGGCCGCGCTCGCGCAGGATCGGCACGACCTCCTCGATGAAGATGTCGATGCCACCCGGCAGCCACGGCGGCATCACGTTGAAGCCGTCCGCCGCGCCGTTCTCGGCCCACTGCTGGATGGTGTCGGCGACCTGGTCGGGAGTGCCGGTGACGACCCGGTGTCCGCGGGCACCGGCGAGCCGGTGGCACAGCTGGCGCAGGGTCGGCTGCTCGCGCTCGACGATGTCGAGCACCAGCTGGAAGCGGCTGCCCTCGCTGCGCTCGGCCTCGGCGTCGATGACCTCGCGCGGGAACGGTCCGTCGAGGTCGTACGACGACAGGTCGACGCCGGTGAGCCGGTGGAGCTGGGCCAGGGAGTACTCCGGCTGGGTCAGGTCGTTGAGCTGCTGGTGCAGGTCGTCGGCCTCCTGCGCCGTCGAGGCGATGAACGGGCTGATCCCCGGCAGCACCTTGAGGCCGCGCGGGTCACGACCCTGGGCCTGCGCCCGCTGCTTGATGTCGGCGTAGAACTCCTGCGCGGACCCCAGGGTCTGGTGCGCGGTGAAGATCGCCTCGGCCCAGCGGGCGGCGAACGCCCGGCCGTCCTCCGACGATCCGGCCTGGACGTAGACCGGCCGGCCCTGCGGCGAGCGGGGTGCGTTGAGCGGACCCCGGACGCGGAAGTGCTTGCCGACGTGGTCGACCCGGTGGATCTTGTCGGGGTCGGCGAAGATCCCGCTCTCGCGGTCGGCGACGACGGCGTCGTCCTCCCAGCTGTCCCACAGCTTGGTGATGACCTCGACGTACTCCTCGGCCCGCTCGTAGCGGTCGCGGTGCAGCGGGTGGGCGTCGAGACCGAAGTTGAGCGCCGCGTCGGCGGCCCCGGTCGTCACGATGTTCCAGCCGGCCCGTCCCTTGCTCAGGTGGTCGAGTGCGGCGAGCTGCCGGGCCAGGTTGTAGGGCTCGGTGTAGGTCGTCGACGCGGTGCCGATGACGCCGATCCGCTCGGTCGCCGCGACGATCGCCGTCATCACGGTGATCGGCTCGAGGCGGAAGCGGGCGGCGTACTGGATGTTCTCGGCCAGCGAGGGCCCGTCGGCGAAGAAGACCGCGTCGAACTTCGCGGCCTCGGCCTTCTGGGCGAGCTCCTGGTAGTAGTCGATGTCCAGGATCCGGTCGGTCTCGCTGTCCGGGTGCCGCCAGGCGGCCTCGTGGTGCCCGTCGGGGTAGATGAAGAGGTTGAGGTGGAGCTGCTTGCCCGATCCGGTCACGAGGCAGCCCTCTCGTCGAGGCGGGCACGGCGGGCATGGCGGTCGTCGAGCGCGTCGTGGTCGTCCTCGACGCCGAGCTCGCTGAGGAGCTGGGCACGGAGGCGCGCGAAGGCCGGGTCGGCCTGCGAGCGGCGGGTGCCGAGGTCGATCCGCGCGTCGTGGCGTACGACGCCGCCGTCGAGGACGATGACGCGGTCGGCCAGCACGATCGCCTCGTCGACGTCGTGGGTGACCAGCAGGACGGCCGGCTGGTGCACCTCGCACAGGTTGCGCAGCAGCGTGTGCATCCGGATCCGGGTGAGGGCGTCGAGCGCGCCGAACGGCTCGTCGGCCAGCAGCAGCTGCGGGTCGCGGACGAGCGAGCGGGCCAGCGACGCGCGCTGCTGCTCACCACCGGACAGCTCGTGCGGCCAGGCCTTCTCGCGGCCGGCGAGGCCGACCTCGGCGAGGGTGTCGGAGCCGCGCTCGGCGGCATCGCTCGAGCGCAGGCCGAGGACCACGTTGTCGAGCAGGCGCTTCCACGGCAGCAGCCGGGAGTCCTGGAAGACGACCGAGACCCGCTCGGGGACCTCGATCCGGCCGTGGCCCGCGACTCCGCGGTCGAGGCCGGCCAGGGCGCGGAGCAGGGTGCTCTTGCCCGAGCCGCTGCGACCGAGCAGGGCCACGAACTCGCCGGGCCGGATCTCGAGGTCGAGGCCGTTGAGCACGCCGCCGGCCTCGTTGAAGCTGCGGTGCAGGTTCGTGACCCGCACCGCCGCCTCGGGCTGGGGGGTCAGCTGGCCAGGGTTCGACGCCATGACAGGGCCTTTCTCTCGATGAGTCGGACGGCGCTGTCGGCGGTGACCCCGAGCAGCGCGTAGACGACCAGGCCGACGACGATGATGTCGGTCTGCCCGTAGTTGGAGGCGAGCGTGATCATGTGGCCGATCCCGCTCGTGGCGTTGATGACCTCGACGACGACCAGCGCCAGCAGCGAGGACGTGACCGCGAAGCGCAGGCCGAGCAGGAAGCCCGGCATCGCGCCGGGGAGCACCACGTGGCGGATGAACTCGGGACGGGTGACGCCCAGGGTCTCGGCGAGCTCGGCATACCGGCCCTCGATGGAGCGCAGGCCGTTGTGGGTGTGGATGTAGATCGGCACGAAGACCGCCAGCGCGATGGTGATGACCTTCATCGGCTCGCCGATGCCCAGCCACAGGATGAGCAGCGGGATCAGGGCGAGCGTCGGGATGGAGCGCTTGACCTGGATCGGGCCGTCGATGAGCGACTCACCGATCCGGGAGAGCCCCGAGACCACCGCCAGGACCGTGCCGACCACGACACCGACGCCGAGGCCGAGCGCCGCCCGGAGGCCGGAGGTCACCAGGCTCTCCTGCAGCCGGCCGTTCTCGATCAGCGTCCCGGCGGTCTCCACGACCGTCCACGGTGCGCTCAGGTTGCGCTCGTCGAGCAGGCCGGTGGCCGAGCCCACGACCCAGGCGCCCAGCAGCACCGCGATGCCGATCAGGCCACCGAAGCGGATGGGCTTCCCGGGGCCGAGTCGGCGACGGACGGGGCGTACGTCCTCGACACCGGCCGTCAGGGCCGGACGCGACGGGGCAGCGAGGGTCGTCATGACCCCTCCACCGCGGCCGCGATGGCCTTCTCGAAGCGGCGGTCGTAGAGGGTCGCCACGTCGAGCGGCTCCTGGCCCTGCGCCTCGACGAGGGTGTCGACCGTCTGCTGGTGGCGGGCGATGAAGTCGTCCCAGCTGGTCGGCACGGTGAACTGGCCGAGGGCGTCGACGACGTACTGCGCATCCTCGGGCGAGAGGCCCTCGTGGTCGACGTAGTAGGCCTGGGCGAACTCGTCGGGGTGGTCGGAGATCCACTGCTGCGCCTTGGCCCACGCACCGACGTAGTCCTTGATCGCGGCTGCCTTGTCGGCGTCCTCGAGCACGGCGGTGGGGGCGTAGAGCGTCCACGCGTCGTCGCGCACACCGGGGGCGATCGTGGAGGCACCGTCCCGCTCGTACTTCGCGAGGTAGGTCTTGACCAGCGTCTGGCCCAGGGGTGCGACGTCGACCTGGTTGCCGGCCAGCGCCACGGAGAACGCGTCGTCGACGCTCTGCATCTCGACGAGCTCCACGTCGTCCTGGGTCAGCCCGGCCTCACGCAGCACGTTGAGCACGAGCGCGCCCTGGGCCTGGCCGGGGCTGTAGGCGATCTTCTTGCCCTGCAGGTCCTCGATGGACGTCACGTCGACGCCGGGTGCGACGCCCAGCTCGTAGGTCGGGTGCTCGTCGCGGGTCCACGGTCTCGCGGGCCGCGACGATGCGCACGTCGGTGCCGGTCCAGTGCGCGAACAGCGGCGGGATGTCGGCGACCGAGCCGATGTCGATCGCGTCGGCACGGAACGCCTCGAGCGTCTTGGGGCCACCGGTGATGTTGGCCCACTCGACGTCGATGTCGAGGTCGTCGATGAGACCGGAGGTCTCGAGCGCCACCTGGGTGGCCGGGTCGCCGACACGCAGCACGGTGCCCTCGGCCGGTGCGTTCGGGAGGGCTGCGGACAGCTCGAGCCTGGGGCCGGCGTCGGCGCCGCCGCAGCCGGACAGGGCCACCATGCCGGCGGTGGCCAGCAGGGCGGCGCGGATCGCCAGGGGGAAGTGGGGGCGGGTGAGCCCACGTCGTGACATCACAGAACTCCTTCTCGGGGTGAGTCTTTAAAGTACTGTAAACAACTCGACAAACCAGACTTATGGGTGCCACGAGTTGCCTGTCACCCGTGCTCGGGCGGCCTCAGGCGCCGCGCAGCAGGGGCAGCAGCGAGTCGCCCACCCGGACGATCTCCTGCTCGTAGGGCGTGTCGCTGAGCACGAAGTGCGTGACGCCGAGGTCGGCGTAGCGCCGGAGCGCCTTGGCCACGTCGTCGGGCGAGCCCACGAGCCAGGTGCTCCCGGCGCCGCCACCGCCGACGCGGGCGGGCGCGGTGTAGAGGCAGTCGTCGAGGACGTCGCCCTGCTCCGCGAGGTCGAGCAGCCGCTGCTGACCGACCGCGACCCGTCGACCCGGGTCGAGCGCCCACTCGTCGCGCCCGGCAGCCATCGCAGCGACCTTCGCCTCGGCATCGGCCCAGGCCTCCTCGGTCGTGTCGCGCACGAGCGTGGTGATCCGCAGGCCGAACTCCAGCGGAGGCAGGTCGCGCTCGAGCTCCGCGCTCAGCCCGCGCAGGTGGTCGATGCGGGCGGCGACGCCGTCGAGGGGCTCGCCCCAGAACAGCTGGACGTCCGCCTCGGCCGCCGCCGTGCGCTGGGCCGCCTCGGAGGCACCGCCGAAGTAGAGCTGCGGGTGCGGGCGACCGGGCCGGGCGACGGGCTTGTGCTCGAGCGTCGCACCGACGGCCTGGTAGTGCTCGCCGTCGAAGGCGATGTCGTCCTCGGTCCACAGCCGGCGGACGAGGCGCATGAACTCGCGCGTCCGGGCGTAGCGCTGCGCCTGGTCGCCCTCGTCGTCGCCGTACTGCGGCTGGTGGTCGGGGCCCGAGACGATGTTGACCTTGACCCGCCCGCCGCTCAGCTGGTCGAGGGTGGCCGCGGACGAGGCGAAGTGCGCAGGCGTCCAGTAGCCCGGCCGGATCGCGATGAGCGGGTTGAACGTCGTGGTGGCCGCTGCGAGCGCGGTGGACACGGTGAAGGTGTCGGGCCGCTTCCAGCCGGTGCCGATCAGGGCCCCGCCCCAGCCGTGGTCCTCGGTCAGGCGGGCGAGGTCCGTGAGCCGGGCCAGGCTGTTGTGACCCTCGACCGTGTCGTCCAGCCGGTGGCCGGCCGTCACCTGGTTGGGGATGTACCAGAGGAATTCCATCGCACGGATCCT
The DNA here is from genome assembly GCA_963750445.1 of uncultured Actinomycetota bacterium. GTDB lineage: Bacteria > Actinomycetota > Actinomycetes > Propionibacteriales > Nocardioidaceae > Nocardioides. The sequence goes on from CAVVQR010000004.1 coordinate 148,913, forward strand.
TTCAACATTTTGTCTAGTTGATTACTACAGATAGCACATCGCGGTCGGCAATGCGGTCACCGGCTGACCTGAAGCCGCCCTAGCCTCGAGGCATGGACATGAAGCTGGAGCTGGTGATGGTGCCCGTCACGGACGTCGACCGGGCCAAGGAGTTCTACGAGAAGGTCGGCTTCGTCGCCGACCACGACCACGAGGTCAGTGACGAGGTGCGGTTCGTCCAGATGACGCCGCCCGGGTCGGCCTGCTCGATCGCCTTCGGCAAGGGCCTGACGCAGATGGCGCCGGGCTCCCTCGACAACATGCAGATGGTCATCGCGGACGCGGACGCCGTACGTGCCGAGCTGGCCGGTCGCGGCGTCGAGGTGAGCGAGGTCGACGAGCTCCAGTGGGGCCGCTTCGTCTTCTTCGTCGACCCCGACGGCAACGGCTGGGCGCTCCAGGAGCTGCCCGACTGGTCGTCCGGTGCGGGTGGCGACGGGGTCGACCCGGCAGGCTGATCAGCCCTGCTCGGCGGCTGCCACGTCGGCCGGCTCGAGGGCGGGCCGTCGACGGGCCCTGACGACGAGGACGAGCCCGAGCGCGATCAGGGGCAGCGTCAGCCACTGGCCCATGTGGAGACCGGTGCGCTCGGCGAAGTCGGCGAGCTGGGCGTCGGGCTCGCGGAAGAACTCCACGACGAACCGGGCAGCACCGATGCCGACCAGGAACGCGCCGCCCAGCAGGCCCGGTCGCCACCGTGAACGGGTGCGCCAGAACAGCCACAGCATGACTGCGATCATCAGCGCCCCCTCGAGGGCCGCCTCGTAGAGCTGGCTGGGGTGGCGCGGCTGGTCGCCGGCGCCCGGGAACACCATCGCCCACGGCACGTCGGACGGCTTGCCCCAGAGCTCGCCGTTCACGAAGTTGGCGATCCGGCCGAGCATCATGCCGAACGGCACGTTGACCGCGACGTAGTCACCGACGCGCAGCAGGGGCAGGCCGTGCCGCCACGCGACCGCACTGAGGGCGATCAGCACGCCGATCAGTCCGCCGTGGAAGCTCATCCCGCCGTGCCAGACCTGCAGCACCTCACCCGTGCGCCAGAGGTCGGGCTCGTAGAAGGTGGCGTAGCCGACCCGACCGCCGACGATGATGCCGATCGTCGCCCAGAGGACCAGGTCGTCGGCCTGCTCGCGCGTCATCGGGCTGCCCGGCGCGCGCACCATCCGCAGCAGGTGCCAGTAGCCCAGCAGGATCCCGATGATGTAGGCGAGGGCGTAGAACCTGAGGGTGAGGGGGCCGAGGTCGATGCCGGGCCGCAGGCCCAGGTCGCTCCAGCGCAACGGATCGGCAGCCAGGACTCGCACGGGGCCATGCTGCCACCGGTTGTCCGCTGGGAGCGCCTACGCGTCCGACCGGCACGAGCCGCACCCCGGTAGGACGCTGGAGGATCGAGGGGTTCGGCCACCGGCCCCACTCGATCGTCAGGAGATCCCCATGCTCATCGCCGTGCTCGACCTGCGCACCGCCCCGGCAGACCGGCCCGTCGTCCTCGCCCAGCTCGACAGCGAGCGCGACGAGATCCGCTCCATGCCGGGCAACCTCGACTTCCGGGCGTACGCCGCCCGCGACGACGAGGAGGCCGTCGTGGTCCTCCCCGAGTGGGCCGACGAGCCGTCGTTCGCCGCCTACCTGGCCTCCGAGGCGTTCGCCCGCTCCGGCGCGGTGATCCGGCCGCTGACGACCGCAGCCGCCGGTGAGCCGCCGGTTCCGCGCCGACCTTCTCGAGACGGTCTGACCGGTGCGGGCGGGACTAGGGTGAGCCCGTGCGAGGCCGTACGTGAGTCGCGAGGCGTACGCCTTCACGCGGGACTTCGCGGTGGCCCCACCGTCCGAGCTCCGCGTCGATCGGCACTACCTGCTCTGCGCCTCCCGGGGCGCCCTGCGGCTGGAGGCGGGCGGCACGTCGTGGGTGCTGCCTCCAGCCCGAGCCGCACTCATCGCGGCCGGTGAGCCGATCCAGGTCGCCATCCCCCAACCGGTGACGACATCGTCCGTGCTGTTCGACCCGCTCTTCGCTCCCCAGCCGCCCGCCGCCCTGACCGTGTTCGACCTCAGCCCGTTGGCTCGGGCGCTCGTCACGGAGTGCGAGGCCTGGCCCGACGACGGGGAGCCGCTCCCGACCTACGCACGCAGCGTGTTCGGCGCGCTGGCGGCCGTGGCCTGGCGCCTGGCGGAGGACCCGAGCCCCGTCACGGTCCCGGCCGGCCGGTCGCCGGAGCTGCGTCGGGCACTCGCGTTGACCGCCGAGCTCCTCGGCGAGGACGTCCGCTTCGAGGACGTCGCCCGCGACGTCGGGCTCGTGCCGCGGTCGCTGGCTCGACGGTTCGAGGACGAGGTCGGCATGACCTGGCGGGCAGCGCTGCGACGGATGCGGGTGCTGCGCGCCATCGAGGAGCTCGCCGCGGGCCAGGAATCCGTCACCGCCATCGCGCACACGGTCGGCTACACCTCGCTGTCGGCGTTCAACGCCGCGTTCCGCGACCTCACCGGCCGTACGCCGACGCAGTACCGCGCGACCTTCCGCCCCTAGGTGAGGGGTCCGGCTTCGCGGTCAGGTGCGTCCGGATCCAGCTCGAGCGCGGCACCGTTGATGCAGAACCGCTGCCGGGTGGGCGCGGGCCCGTCGCCGAAGACGTGCCCCAGGTGTCCGCCGCAGCGGGCGCAGGTCACCTCGCGGCGCGGCACCAGGAGCTTGAAGTCGGTGGTGACGCGGACGGCCTCCGGGGTCGACGAGGAGGAGAAGCTGGGCCACCCCGTCCCGGAGTCGAACTGGTCGTCGGCGTCGAAGAGCTCGGCCTCGCAGCCCGCACACCGGTAGACCCCGTCGGGGCTCCCCGGTGGGTGCTCGTACGGACTGGTCCCCGGGGCCTCGGTGCCGGAGCGACGGAGCACCCGGTAGGCCTCGGGGGCGAGACGCGCGCGCCACTCCGCGTCCGAGCGGACCACGTCGGGCTGGGGTCGGGAGCGGCGCTTGAACATGGACGTCAGACCAGCGTCGGGCCGGTCTTCTCCCTCACTTCGTCCTCGGTGACGCCGGGGGCGAGCTCGACGAGCTTGAGCGCGCGGTCGCCGAGGGTGCCCGAGGGGGCGACCTCGCCGGTGGCCGGGTCGATCACGTCAATGACGCAGAGGTCGGTGATGATCCGCTGCACCACGCGCTTGCCGGTGTAGGGCAGGTCGCACTCGTCGAGGATCTTCAGCGAGCCGTCCTTGGCGGTGTGCTCCATCAGCACGAGCACGCGCTTGGCGCCGTGGACCAGGTCCATCGCCCCACCCATGCCCTTGACCATCTTCCCGGGGATCATCCAGTTGGCGATGTCACCCGCGGCCGAGACCTGCATGGCGCCCAGGATCGCGGCGTCGATCTTCCCGCCGCGGATCATCCCGAACGACTGCGCGGAGTCGAAGAACGACGCTCCCTTGCGCAGCGTCACCGTCTCCTTGCCCGCATTGATCAGGTCGGGGTCCTCGTCGCCCTCGAAGGGGTAGGCCCCCACGCCGAGGATGCCGTTCTCCGACTGCAGCACCAGCTCGATGTCGTCGCTGACGTAGTTGGGCACCAGCGTCGGCAGCCCGATGCCGAGGTTGACGTAGGAGCCGTCGGTCAGCTCCGAGGCCGCCCGCGCGGCCATCTCCTCACGTGTCCAGCCCTTGCTCCCTGCCATCGCCGATCAGCCTCCCAGTCCGTGCGTCGCAGCATCCTCGGCCGGAACAGCATCCGTGGGCCGCGGTCGCGTGGTGACCTTCTCGATCTTCTTGTCCGCGGCCTGCTCAGGCGTCAGCTGGACCACCCGCTGCACGTAGACACCCGGGGTGTGTACGTCGTTGGGGTCGAGCTCGCCGGGCTCGACGAGCTCCTCGACCTCGGCGATCGTGACCCGACCCGACATCGCGGCGAGCGGGTTGAAGTTCCTCGCGGAGTCGCGGAAGACCAGGTTGCCGTGGCGGTCGCCCTTCCAGGCCCGCACCAGCCCGAAGTCGGCCACGATGGCCTCCTCCAGGACGTACTCCCGCTCGACCACCCCATCCGGACCTGCCGTGGAGAAGACCTTGGTCTCCTTCGGCGGCGAGGCCACGATCACGTTGCCCTCGGTGTCGTACTTCCACGGCAGCCCGCCCTCGGCGACCTGGGTGCCGACACCGGTCGCGGTGTAGAAGCCCGGGATGCCCGAGCCGCCGGCGCGCAGCCGCTCGGCGAGCGTGCCCTGCGGCGTCAGCTCGACCTCGAGCTCGCCGGAGAGGTACTGCCGGGCGAACTCCTTGTTCTCCCCCACGTAGGACGAGATCATCCGCCGGATCCGCTTCGCGAAGAGCAGCCGGCCCAGGCCCCACTCGTCGACACCGCAGTTGTTCGAGACCGCCTCGAGGTCGCTCGCGCCCGCCTCGAGGATCGCGTCGATGAGCACCGCCGGCACTCCGCAGAGGCCGAACCCACCGACCGCGATCGTCGCGCCGTCCGGGATGTCGGCGACCGCCTCGGCCGCGGAAGAGACCACTTTGTCCATGCCTCGCACCCTAGCGGCCGGGTGAGCGCGGTCACTGTGTGGCCGGGGCCACCGTTTCCGGACCGAGGGGTGCGCCCGGGCACGCCCTACGCTGAGGACGTGACCGCCCACCCCGATCGCAAGAGGGACTGGCCAGGAGTGCGCCTGCACGTCGTCACCGGCAAGGGCGGCACCGGCAAGTCCACCGTCGCGGCCGCGCTGGCGCTGGCGCTGGCCTCCTCGGGGAGCAACGTCCTGCTCTGCGAGGTCGAGGGCCGCCAGGGCATCGCCCGGATGTTCGACGTCGATCCCCTCCCCTACGAGGAGCGCCGCATCGCCAAGGGCGCCCCCGACCGGAGCGGACGCGCCGGACAGGTGCACGCGCTCCACATCGACGCCGAGTCGGCGCTGCTGGAGTACCTCGCGATGTACTACAAGCTCGGCCGCGCAGGGAAGGCGCTCGACCGCTTCGGCGTCATCGACTTCGCCACCACCGTCGCGCCCGGCGTGCGCGACGTGCTCCTGACGGGGAAGATCTACGAGGCCGTGCAGCGGCCGCGACGCTCCGACGCCAAGAAGTCCGACAAGAAGGCCGACAAGAAGGCCGACAAGAGCCGCAAGAACGACGCCATCACCTACGACGCGGTGGTGCTCGACGCGCCGCCGACCGGTCGGATCGGCCAGTTCCTCGGGGTCAACTCCGAGCTCGCCGGCCTGGCGAAGGTCGGCCCGATCAAGTCCCAGGCCGACAAGGTGATGGACCTCCTGCGCTCGCCGCGCACGGCCGTCCACCTCGTCACGATCCTGGAGGAGATGCCGGTGCAGGAGACCTCCGACGCGATCGCCGAGCTCCGCACGGCCGGCCTCCCGGTGGGAGGCGTGGTGGTCAACCTGGTCCGACCACGGGCCCTCGGGTCCCACGCCCTGGCCCGGATCCGCGACGACGAGGTCGATCCCCCGGCGATCACCTCGGACCTCAAGCGCGCCAAGGTGGACGTGGACGCCGACCTGGTCCAGTCACTGCTGGGCGAGGCGCGCGACCACGCCGTACGCCGCCAGCTGGAGGACGAGCAGCGCGAGCTCGTCACGGCCGAGGACGTGCCCACCTACGAGCTCCCCCGGCTGGCCGGCGGCATCGACCGCGGTGCGCTGCTCGAGCTGGCCCAGATGCTCCGCAACCAGGGAATGGCATGAAGACCACCCCGTGGCTGGACGTCGACGCCCTGCTCGACGACCTCACCACCGAGATCATCGTGTGCTGCGGCTCCGGCGGGGTCGGCAAGACCACGACGTCCGCAGCGCTCGCACTCCGAGCGGCCGAGCGCGGGCGCAAGGTCGTCGTGCTGACGATCGACCCGGCCCGCCGGCTGGCCCAGTCGATGGGGATCGAGCAGCTCGACAACACCCCGCGGCCGGTGCCGGACATCGACGCCTCGGCGGGCGGCTCGCTCGACGCGATGATGCTCGACATGAAGCGCACCTTCGACGAGGTGGTCGAGGGCCAGGCCAGCCCCGAGAAGGCGAAGCAGATCCTGGAGAACCCGTTCTACGTCGCGCTCTCGAGCTCGTTCGCGGGGACCCAGGAATACATGGCGATGGAGAAGCTCGGCCAGCTCCACCGGGATGCGCTCGAGGACGGGACCTACGACCTCATCGTCGTCGACACGCCACCGTCACGCTCGGCGCTCGACTTCCTCGACAGCCCGGAGCGGCTCTCCAGCTTCCTCGACGGCCGCCTGATCCGGATCCTGCTGGCGCCTGCCCGCGGCCCCGCGAAGCTGCTGAGTGCCGGCCTGTCCGTGGTCACCAACGCACTCGCCAAGGTGCTGGGCGCACAGATGCTGCGCGACGTGCAGACCTTCGTCGCGGCCCTCGACACGCTCTTCGGCAGCTTCCGGCAGCGGGCCGAGAAGACGTTCGCGCTGCTCCAGGCCGACGGGACGGCGTTCGTGGTGGTCGCCGCTCCCGAGCCCGACGCGCTGCGCGAGGCGGCCTACTTCGTGGACCGGCTCACCGACGACGACATGCCGCTCGCGGGGCTGGTCGTCAACCGGGCCAGCCAGTCCGCGCGGACCGACCTGTCCGCCGAGGAGGCGATCACCGCCGCCGACCGGCTCCGGGCCGACGACTCCTCGTCGCTCACCGCCGGGCTGCTGCAGCTGCACGCTGACCGCGTCCGCATCATCGAGCGCGAGCAGCACCTGCGTGCCCGCTTCGCCGCGTCGCACCCGCGGGTGCCGACTGCGGTCGTGCCGGCGATGGCCGGCGACGTCCACGACCTCGACGGCCTGCGTGCGATCGGCGAGAGCCTCGCCGATCGCGGGTGAGCCGCTGGTTCAGACGGAGATCGAGGGCGTCTCGACCTTGGTGCGGGCGGTCTCCAGGATGGAGCGCCACGACGAGCCGGGGCGGCGGCGGAGCAGCGCACGGCGCTCACGCTCGGTCATGCCACCCCAGACGCCCCACTCGATCTGGTTGTCCAGGGCCTCGGCCAGGCACTCGGTGCGCACGGGGCAACCCGCGCACACCTGCTTGGCCTTGTTCTGCTCGGCTCCTCTGACGAAGAGCGTGTCCGGCGTCTCGCTCTTGCAAGCGGCGCGTGATGCCCAGTCCTCGACCCACATAGTCAATCCCCACGGTGTTTGGTGAGCCCGGTCGGCCGCCCCCATAGCGGCCATCCCTGACTCGAATAGAAAAGTAAACGAATCGGTAGCAGGTGCGGCAGGGCCAGGTGGCTCAATTCGCATAGTCCAATGTGACTATCCGGCTGCGCGCTTGGAATTGAGGGTGCTATGCCCTCTCCCCGTACTCTGGTGCCCATGTCTTCCGCTCAGAAGCGCCCTCAGGGACGCCCCGACGCCGGTCGTGTCGCCTCCCACCTCGCGGTGATGGGCGCCGTCGCGGTGGTCATGGGCGTCCTGGCCGCCTGCCTGGCCATCCCGTTCGCCGGCATCGTCGGCGTGGCGGCCAAGGACGTGAGCCAGGGGATGGTCAACCTCCCCGAGTCGCTCGAGGCGAAGGACCTGTCGCAGAAGACCCAGATCTACGACGTCAACGGCAACCTGATCGCCTCGCTCTACGACCAGAACCGGATCAACGTCCCGCTCGAGCTCGATCTCGCGGCCCATGGTGAAGGCCATCGTCGCGATCGAGGACTACCGCTTCTACGACCACGGTGCGCTCGACCTCAAGGGCACGCTCCGCGCGTTCGTCACCAACCAGGCCAACGGCGGGTCGACCCAGGGTGGCTCCTCGATCACCCAGCAGATGGTGAAGCAGACGCTGCTCTACCAGGCGGAGACCGACGAGGAGCGCGCGGCGGCGACCGAGGAGACCTACGCACGCAAGATCCGCGAGCTGCGCTACGCGATCGCCTTCGAGAAGAACCACACCAAGGACTGGATCCTCGAGCGCTACCTCAACATCGCCTACTTCGGTGACGGCGCCTTCGGCGTCCAGTCCGCCGCGCAGCACTTCTTCTCCAAGAACGCCAACGACCTCAACCTGCTCGAGGCGGCCACGCTCGCCGGCCTGGTGAAGAACCCCGTCGGCTACGACCCCATCGACAACCCCGAGCGGGCCGAGAGCCGACGCAACGTCGTGCTCGACCGACTCGCCCAGCTGGGCGTGCTCACCGAGAAGAAGGCCGAGCGCCTCAAGGGCCGCCCGATCAAGGAGACGCTGAAGATCAAGACCTCGCCCAACGGCTGCCAGCAGTCGCGGGCACCGTTCTTCTGCGACTACGTCGTCAACTGGCTGCTCAAGGACCCCGTGCTCGGCGACACGCCGAAGGAGCGTCGTACGACGCTCAAGAACGGCGGCCTCGAGATCAACACCACCATCGACCTGGACATGCAGAAGGCGGCCGACGACTCGGTCTCGTCCCACGTCTACCCGCACGACCAGGCGATCGGCGGGCTGGCGATGATCGAGCCCGGCACCGGCGACGTCCGCGCGCTGGCCCAGTCGCGACCGATGGGCAAGGACGAGGCGGCCGGCCAGACCTACCTCAACTACGTCGTGCCCAAGAAGTACGGCGACGCCAACGGCTTCCAGGCCGGGTCGACCTTCAAGGCATTCGTGCTCGCGTCCGCCATCAACCAGGGCATCCCGCTCAGCACCAGCATCAACTCGCCGCAGGAGCTGCACCTCGACGACGACGAGTTCGAGACCTGCGACGGTCCCTACGCCGGCGACGGCATGGGCTGGGACGTCAAGAACTCGACCGGCCAGGGCACCTTCGACCTCTACTCCGGCACCCAGAACTCGGTGAACACCTTCTTCGCCCAGCTCGAGACGCGCACCGGCATGTGCGAGCCGCTCCAGCTCGCGAAGGACATGGGCGTCAGGGTTCCGCTCGCCCAGAAGGTGCCGTCCTGGATCCTCGGCGTCTCCGACACCAACCCGCTGACGATGGCCCAGGCCTACGCCACCTTCGCCGCCCGCGGTCTGCACTGCGACCCGCGTCCCGTGACCGCGGTGCTCGACTCGAAGGGCGCGCAGCTCAAGGAGTTCACGCCGCAGTGCGAGCAGGTCATGCCGGGCGCCACCGCTGACGCGGTCAACGACATCCTGCGCGGGGTCAACGAGCCGGGCGGCTTCGGCCAGTACCTCGCGATCGACAAGCCGTCGGCCGGCAAGACCGGCACCACGACCAGCGGCCGCTCCGTGTGGTTCGTCGGCTACACCCCGAAGCTCGCGGCCGCCGCGATGATCGCCGGCGCCAACGAGAAGGGCCAGTGGCTGGCGCTGGGTGGCCAGACCGTCGGTGGCCAGTACATCAGCGAGGCATCCGGTTCCGGGTACGCCGGCCCGATCTGGGGCGACGCCATGGCGGCTGTCTCCGCCAAGCTCCCCTACGAGGACTTCCAGGCCCCGTCGGGTGACGAGATCGCCGGCGTGCTCACCAGCGTGCCGGACGTGAGCGGCCAGCCTGTCGACGCCGCGACCCAGCTGCTGCAGTCAGCCGGCTTCACCGTCGCCGACGGCGGCGAGGTCAACTCCGAGGTCGAGGCCGGCAACGTCGCCTACTCCTCGCCGTCGAGCGGCACCCAGCTGAGCAGCGGCGACACGGTCACGCTCTACACGTCCACCGGCTACGTCCCGCCGCCGTCCAACGACGGCAACAAGGGCGGCAAGGGCCGCAAGGGCGGCGGCAGGGGCCGAGGCTGACCCTCAGCCACCCTCAGCCACCCTACGGTGGTCGAGTGCCGCGCGAGGGACGAGCGCGGCGTATCGAGACCCTCAGCCGAGCTGCTTGCGCACCTCGGCAGCCACCGCGCCACCGTCGGCACGCCCCCTGACCTGGGGCGTCACCACGCCCATCACCTTGCCCATGGCGCGCATGCCCTCGTCGGCCGCGCCGGTCTGGGCGATGGCGGCGGTGACCAGGTCGGCGATCTCGGCCTCGGTGAGCGGGGTCGGGAGGTACTCGGCGATGACCTCACCCTCGGCAGCCTCCTTGGCCGCCATCTCGGCGCGGCCGCCCTCGTCGAACGCGGTGGCGGCCTCACGGCGCCGCTTCGCCTCGCTGGAGAGCACGCTCAGGATGTCGTCGTCGGAGAGCTCGCGTGCCTCCTTGCCGGCGACCTCGGCGTTGGTGATGGAGGTCAGCACCATCCGCAGCGTCGAGGAGCGCACCTCGTCACGCGCCTTGATGGCGGTGGTGAGATCGGCGCGGAGACGGTCCTTCAGAGCACTCATGGGGCCCATTGTGGCAGCCTTGGCGAATGGCTTTCCTCCCGATCGTGCGCAGGTCAGTGGCGCTCGGCGCGGTCGCCGGCGCCGGGCTGGCGTCGTACGCCGCCTGGGAGGCCCGCCAGTACACCCTGCGACGGGTCACGGTGCGGATGCTGCCGGCGGGGCACGCACCCCTGAAGGTGCTCCACCTCAGTGACATCCACATGGCCCCCGACCAGCGCGCCAAGCAGGAGTGGCTCCGCGGGCTGGCCGCGCTGGAGCCCGACCTGGTCGTCAACACCGGCGACAACCTCTCCCACATGCGCGCGGTGCCGGTGGTCACCGACGCCCTCGGCGGGCTGCTCGACGTGCCGGGGGTCTACGTCCTCGGCTCCAACGACTACTACGCCCCGGGCCTGCGCAACCCGCTGCGCTACCTGCTGCCCGACACGGGCAAGCGCAACACCAGCACGCCGCAGCTGCCGTGGCCCGAGCTCAAGGACCGCTTCGGCTCGGCCGGCTGGCTCGACCTGACCAACGGGTTCGGCTCACTGACGGTCGGTGGCACGTCCATCGCGTTCGCCGGGGTCGACGACCCGCACCTGAGCTACGACGAGCTCGACAGGGTCGCCGGGCCGGCTGACGACTCGGCCGACCTGAGGCTGGCCGTCACCCACGCGCCCTACCTCCGGGTCCTCGACCAGTTCGCCGCCGACGGCTACGACGCGATCATCGCGGGGCACACCCACGGCGGTCAGGTCTGCCTGCCGGGCACCGGCCGGGCGCTGACCACCAACTGCGACATCGAGCCGGCCCGCGCACGCGGGCTCCACCGCCACCCGGCCGACTCCGAGATCGACGACGAGGGTGCGGCCTGGCTGCACGTCTCGGCCGGGCTGGGCACCAACCCCTACGTCCGCTTCCGGGTCGCCTGCCGGCCCGAGGCGACGCTGCTGACGCTCACCTGAGGACACCACGACGTCCCCACGTCCGGGTCCGCAGCTCCGCCCAGTCGGTCGACCCGCTCGCCCGCGGCTCGGGGCGATTTCGGGCGGCCCTGACCGCTCCGGTATGCTCGCCCGCGTTGCCCAGCCGGAGTTCTTCGGCCGGGTGGCGGGGTGTGGCGCAGCTTGGTAGCGCGCGTCGTTCGGGACGACGAGGCCGCAGGTTCAAATCCTGTCACCCCGACCATGTGAATCGATCCGCCGGACCTGCCTGCAGGTCCGGCGGTCGTCGTCTCGGGCTCAGCGGACCTGGGTCAGGTCGAGCTGGGCGATCACGGTCACCGGGGCCTCGCCGGCCGGCGAGCTGACCTCCCAGACGCCTTCCTCGTAGGTGCCGCACGACTCCGGCACGGCGCGCGCACCCTGGGCCAGGCAGGCCAGCGTCAACACCCTGCCGCCCGGGAACGCCTGGGTGCGCGCCAGCGAGCGGCTCTCGAGACCGACGCCGAGGGAGGTGATCGGTGCCAGTGCGCGGCCTGCCACCGAGCCGTTGAGCTGCACGGCGCCGGCCAGCCGGTAGCTGATGTAGAGCTCCCGCGCACCGGGCAGGTCGTGGGGTGAGTCGATGCGCACGGCCGAGGCATCCAGACGTACGCCGTCGGCGGCGAGCACGACGTCCTCGGCGTCGACCGCGAGGCCGGTGAGTCCGGGGCTGGTCGGGGGTCGTACGCGGAACCGGTCCATCGGCGCCGTCGTCGAGATCCAGTGGGTGACCTGGAGGTCGCCGTCCTCGAGCACGTCGGTCTCGACGTACTCGCTGTCCGGGGCCAGCGTCACCGGAGGGTCGAACTCGGTCGTGGCCGGGGCAGCCTCCTGCGTCGGGGCGGTCGTCGGCTGCTCGGTGCTCGGTGCACCGCCGGGCCGGAGCAGCAGGGCGCCCACGACCGCCACGGCCAGGGCGAGGGCGCAGACGGCCCCGATGACGAGCGCGGTGCGCCGGCTCCGGGGCTCGGCCGGCGGCTCCATCGACACCGCGGTGGCAGGTGGGGGCTCAGTGGCGGCGGGCGGGGCCGCCGCCGTGGGCCGGTCCGGTGCTCGGCGCCGGGAGGCCGAGGCGGTCAGCCGCAGCCGCGGCGCCTCGCCGGGCGCACGCGGGGCCCGCTCCGGGAAGCTGGTGCCCGCGAGCGGCGTCAGGGGCGCGAACTCCGGTGGGAGCTCGGGGGTCCGGCGCCGCGGGAGGTCGTCCGGCTCCGTCTCGTCCGGCTCCATCTGTCGGCTCCTCTCGTCCGCCATCACGAGCTCCGCGACGTGGGCGGGCCGACAGCGGTGGCCGTGACGACCGCGAGTCGCTGGTAGCCGCCCCTGCTCGGGTCGAACGGTCCGGCACAGGTCACCATGACCAGCCGGTGGGGACCGGTGGCCGAGTAGACCCATGCGTGCTCGGAGAGCGGACCCTTGTCGAGCAGCTGCAGCGAGCTCACGACGTACTCCTGGCGCAGGTGCGCCGAGGTCAGCACCACGGACTGGCCGCGCCGGACGCTCAGCAGCTCGACGTAGGGGCCCAGGCCCTCCGTCGCCGAGTCGACGTGCGCCGACAGGAGCACCGAGCCGAAGGGATCACCGATGCGCGACCCGCCCCGCCACCACCCGGAGACGTCCACGTCGCCCGGTACGTCGAGGGCCCCGTCACGGGTGGTCGACACCGGCACCACCGGAACCGTCACCCCGCTGGGCAGCACGGCACGCCGCGGTGCCTCCGGGGCGACCGAACCGGTGCGGGGCGCGGAGACGGCCCGAGCCGTCCTCCGCTTGCGCGTGTGCGGCCGCGCCCGGGTCCCGCGCAGGGGCGGCGGCTTCGTCCTCGGCGGGCGTGGCGCCACCCGTCGAGACTGCGACGGCCACGACGAGGACACTGACCGCGGCCGCAGCGCTCAGGGCACGCCTGAGCCTCCGCACCGGGGGTCGGCCCCTTGCCGCGTGCCGCGCAGTCTCGAGCGTCACGACGAGGCTTCGAGCGTGCCGCGTCTGCGCGCGAGTCCGAGCGCCCCTCCCGCCAGGACGAGGAGACCGGCGAGCGCACCCGCCCACAGCATCGGTGCGGAGGACGCCCCGCGCACCTCGATGGCGCCGTTGTCGGCGAACGGCGTGACCGGGATCCCCGCCGCGAGACCGGCACTCCCGGCGTTGATCGCCGTGGGTGCCTCGTCGCTGCTCGCGTTGAGCGAGATGCTGTGGGTGATCACCTTCATGGAGTCGTCCTCGGCGTTGCCCACGGCGTAGATCATCGTTGCCGAGGCAGCCGCCAGCTTCACGTCCACCGGACCGAGGATGGGGCGCGTGGTGACTCCTGACGGCAGCAGCTCCGCGACGTGGGCGCCCTCAGCGACATCGGCGGTGGCGAACTCGCCGTTGGCGATGTTGCGGAACACGACGGTCCCGTCGAGGCGTACGTCCGCCGGCGCCACGGAGGCGGTGTGGGCGATCAGGACCCGCGCCTTGCCGGTCGCGATGGTCTCCGTCGGCGTCTCGTAGAGCGTCGCCACGGGGTCGCCCGTGACCTGCGCGGGGCGGTGGATCACCAGGTCCTGCGTCGAGCCCGGATCGAGCTCCACCGCGGTGTCGACCACGACGTCCCCCGACTCGTCGAGGAAGGTCACCTGGTGCTCGCCGGCCGGGACGGTGAACGGACCGAGCACGTCACCCGTTGCCGAGCTCTCGGTGACCGTCTCGTCGTCGATCTCGACGTGGAGGCTCTGGCCGGGGACGGCCTGCACCACCATCAGTCGGGCAGCAGTCTCCTGGGGGGCGGCCTGGGCCGCCGGGGTGAGGGTGGCGGCGCCCGTGATCGCCAACGTGCCCACCAACGAAAGCCACGTGATTCTCTTCATGCCCTGCTCCTGCTTCTCGGGGCGCAGCCTCTGCGCATCTCTATGCGCTGCGTTCGAGCAGGACACCAGCGCGGATTTGGTGTCACGGACAAAGGTCCCTTTTGTTGCCACCCGGTGCGCTGCCGTGGCCGCGACGTGTTCCCCGCACGACGATCGGACTAGACCTCTGCTGGCACACTGCCCCCATGGCAGACACGGGCAAGTCCGACGAAGGACCCTCCCTGGAGATGCCCTCCTTCTCGTTGCGCCGGAGGCAGAAGCCAGCCGCCGAGGACGACGCGCTGCCACCGGAGGCGACTCCAGAGCCGGAGGCAGCCCCGAGCCAGCGCCAGCTCGGGAACCAGCCCGAGCCAGCGCCGCGGCCGCGCGCCGAGCTGCCGTCCCTCGCCCTCGCCGGCCTTCCGGCCGCCGTCGTCACCGGCCTCGTGGTGGGGGGCCTGTCGCTCCTCATCGCCTGGCTGGCTGCGGCCGGCTGCGACGCCGTCCGGGGCACCTCGGCCTGCGGCGGTGCCGCCGGGCTGCCGATCCTGCTGGTCGGGCTCGTCCTGCTCGCGTGGGTCGGCGGCGTGCTGCTGCGGGCGTGGGGCGTCGCCGACCCGTTCTCGACCAGCATCCTCGCCGTCGGCGTGCTTGCGGTGCTCGTGATGCTGTTCCTGCTCGGCTCCATCGACGAGTGGTGGGCAGTCATCGCCGTCCCGTTGCTCGCCATGGCGAGCTACACCGGCGCGTGGTGGGTCACCACGGCCGTCGGCGACGAGGACTCCGAGGTCGTCGCCGACCAGGCCCGCGACGTCCGCTGATCAGCGGGCGGCGGCGATCAGCTCGGCGATCTGCACGGTGTTGAGGGCAGCGCCCTTGCGCAGGTTGTCGTTGCTGATGAAGAGCGCGAGCCCCCGGTCGTCCGGGACGCCCGGGTCCTGCCGCAGCCGCCCGACGTAGGTCGGGTCGTTGCCCGCCGCCTTGAGCGGTGTCGGCACCTCGGCGAGCTCGACCCCGGCCGCGGAGCCCAGGATCTCCCGTGCCTGCGCGGGGGTCATCGGACGCTCGAACTCGGCGTTGACCGCGAGCGAGTGGCCGGTGAAGACCGGCACCCGCACGCAGATGCCGGAGACGAGCAGGTCGGGGAGCCCGAGGATCTTGCGCGACTCGTGGCGGAGCTTCTGCTCCTCGTCGGTCTCGTTGAGGCCGTCGTCGACGATCGAGCCCGCCAGTGGGAGCACGTTGTAGGCGATCGGCTCGACGTAGGTCACCGGCTCGGGGAACGCGATCGCGGCGCCGTCGTAGGCCAGCTCGCGGGCCTTGTCGCCCGCCTCGGCCACGCCGTTGGCGAGCTCCTCGACGCCGGCGACGCCGGAGCCGGAGACCGCCTGGTAGGTCGAGACGATGAGCCGGGTGAGGCCGGAGGCGTCGTGCAGCGCCTTGAGGACCGGCATCGCGGCCATCGTGGTGCAGTTGGGGTTGGCGATGATGCCGCGACCGGCCTCGATCACCGCTGCCATCGCGTCGGGGTTGACCTCGGAGACGACGAGCGGGATCTCGGGGTCCTTGCGGTAGGCCGAGGAGTTGTCGACCACGATCACCCCGGCATCGACGAACTTCGGTACGAGCGCTCGCGAGGTGGTGGCGCCGGCGGAGAAGAGCGCGATGTCGAGCCCGGCCGGGTCGGCGGTCGCGGCGTCCTCGACGGTGATGTCGCGGTCACCGAACGGCAGGACCGTGCCCGCCGAGCGCGAGGAGGCGAAGAAGCGGACCTGGTCCTCAGGACCGATCAAGCCGGTGTGGGCACGCTCGAGCAGGATCTGGCGCATGGCGACGCCGACCTGCCCGGTGGCTCCGACGATGCCGATGTTGACCATGTCAGCGGCCCGTCCCGCCGTAGACCACGGCCTCGACCTCGTCGGCGTCCAGGTCGAACGCCGTGTGGGTGGCGCGCACGGCGTCGTCCACGCCGGTCTCGTCCACGATCACCGAGATCCGGATCTCGGAGGTGGAGATCATCCCGATGTTGACTCCCGCCGAGGCCAGGGCGCCGAAGAACTTCGAGGTGATGCCGGGGTGCGAGCGCATGCCGGCGCCGATCAGGGAGACCTTGCCGATCTTGTCGTCGTAGAGCAGCTTGTCGTAGCCGACCTCGGCCTGGATGCGAGCGAGCGCGGTCATGGCGGCCTGACCGTCCGTGCGCGGCAGCGTGAACGAGATGTCGGTGAGGCTCGTCGCGGCGGCGGAGACGTTCTGCACGATCATGTCGAGGTTGATCTGGGCGTCGGCCAGGGCCTCGAAGATGCGGGCGGCCTCGCCCACCTTGTCGGGCACGCCGACGACGGTGATCTTGGCCTCGCTCCGGTCGTGGGCGACGCCGGCGATGATGGGCTGTTCCATGGGGTCTCCCTGGCTGGGTCCACTGATCTGGTCGGTGGGCGTGGGGTCGTTGACGACCCAGGTGCCTTCGAGCTGGCTGAACGACGAGCGCACGTGGATCGGGATGCCGTAGCGGCGGCCGTACTCCACGCACCGCAGGTGCAGGATCTTGGCGCCGCACGCGGCGAGCTCGAGCATCTCCTCGTAGGAGACCTTGTCGAGCTTGCGGGCGCTGGGCACGATCCGCGGGTCGGCGGTGAAGACGCCGTCGACGTCGGTGTAGATCTCGCACACGTCGGCCTCGAGGGCCGCGGCCAGCGCGACGGCCGTCGTGTCGGTGCCACCACGACCGAGCGTGGTGATCTCCTTGGTGTCGGCCGAGACGCCCTGGAAGCCCGCGACGATGACGATGTGGCCGTCACCGATCGCCTGGGTGATCCGACCGGGCGTGACGTCGATGATCTTGGCCTTGCCGTGCACCGAGTCGGTGATCACGCCTGCCTGCGAGCCGGTGAAGGAGCGGGCGGTGAAGCCGAGGTCGCTGATCGCCATCGCGACCAGCGCCATGGAGATGCGCTCGCCCGCGGTGAGGAGCATGTCCATCTCGCGCGCCGGCGGCAGCGGCGAGACGCCGGTGGCCAGGTCGACCAGGTCGTCGGTCGAGTCGCCCATCGCGGAGACGGCGACGACCACGTCGTGGCCGGACTTCTTGACTTCCACGATGCGTCGGGCGACGCGCTTGATCGCGTCGGCGTCGGCGAGCGAGGAGCCGCCGTACTTCTGCACGACAATGCCCACGGTTGGTCCTCGAGGATCGGGGTGCGACCCCACGGGCCGCGTACGAGAAGAATGAGCCCGCTGGCGCCGTTGCCGGCAGGCCACCCACGATTCTACGGCTGGACGCCCGGCTCGATCTCCAGCATCTCATCGGCGACCGCGACCGCCTCGGCGTTGGCCTCGAAGTCGGTGTCGAACCGGTCGTGCGCCACCACGGTGAGCAGCGCGTTGAGCGCGGCCCCGGCGAGGTTGCCCCAGTTGTTGACGTAGGAGAACTGCCACCACCACAGCGCCTCGTCGACGTCTCCGGCGCGGAAGTGCCGCAGGCCGTTCTCGAGGTCGATCGCGATGGACGCGAGGTCGTCGGACAGACGACTCTCGACCACCTCGGGGACGTAGGGGTCGAAGACGAACGTGTAGGCGTCGACGCCCTCGAGCATCTCGGCCAGGCGCAGCCGGAGGTCGTCGATGTCGGCCTCGGGGCCCACGTCGGGCTGGAACTCCTCGCGCGGCGTGAAGTCGGTCTGCGCCCCGAGCCGGGCGCCCGCGAGGAGCACCTGGCTGATCTCGAGCAGCAGCAGCGAGATGGCCTGCGAGCCGTTGCCCTCCCGCGCGATCTCGCGCAGGGCGAGCAGGAAGCTCGTCACCTGGTCGGCGATCTGCTCCTCGAACCTGATCTGGCTGTCGTCGGTCATTCGGCTGATCTCCTTCCGGCGAATGCGCGGCCGAGCGTGACCTCGTCGGCGTACTCGAGGTCACCGCCCACTGGCAGTCCACTCGCCAAGCGGGTCACGCGCAAGCCCATGGGCAGCAGCAGGCGCGTGAGATAGGTCGCGGTGGCCTCGCCCTCGAGGTTGGGGTCGGTGGCGAGGATGACTTCGGTGACGACGCCGTTGGCCAGTCGCGGCATCAGCTCCTTCACGTGGAGCTGGTCGGGGCCGATGCCGTCGATGGGCGAGATCGCCCCGCCGAGGACGTGGTAGCGGCCGCGGAACTCGCGGGTGCGCTCGATCGCGACGACGTCCTTGTACTCCTCGACGACGCACAGCACGGCCGGGTCGCGCCGCTCGTCACGGCAGATGCGGCACTGCTCGTCCTCGCTGACGTTGAAGCAGATCGAGCAGAACTTCACCTTGGCCTTGACCTCGATGAGCACGTCGGCGAGCCGGCGTACGTCGACGGGCTCGGCCTGCAGCAGGTGGAAGGCGATCCGCTGCGCGCTCTTGGGACCGACGCCGGGCAACCTGCCCAGCTCGTCGATCAGGTCCTGGACGACGCCCTCGTACAACGAAGGCCCCTCAGCCCGGGCCGGGCAGGCCGGGGAAGCCCAGGCCGCCGGCGGCGCCGCCGCCGCCCAGGCCATCGGTGAGCGGACCGAGCGAGTCGCCCGCGAGGGCCTCGGACTTGGCGCGCGCGTCACGGTAGGCGGCCACGATCAGGTCGGACAGGTCGGACAGGTCGTCGGGGTCGCTCCCGTCGAACTCGCCCGCACGGATCGTCACGCCGACCAGCTCGCCGACGCCGTTGGCGGTGACCGTGACCGCACCACCGGCGATGGTGCCGTCGACGGTCTGGCGGGCGAGGTTGGCCTGCGCCTCCTCGAGCTGCTGCTGCATCTGCTGGGCCTGCTGGAGGAGGGCATTCATGTCGAAGCCGCCGCCGAGGGCGTCGAAGGGGTTCTGGGTCATCGGTTCTCCCGCGTGAGAGTTGGGGTCGTCTGCCTGGTGGACGGGTGGGGCTCAGTCGTTCTTGATCTCGTCGATCAGCTTGGCGCCGAGCGTCTGGCGGAGCAGCGACTCGGTGTCGAGGGCCGCCGACTCGGCGTCGGGGTCGTCGGGGTCGGCGTCGTCGTCCGCGGAGCGCACCGGCTCGGTCGACTCCGGGGCGCCGCCCGCGCGGGCGACCTCGAGGGCCTCGCGCGCAGGTGCGGCCGAGACCGCCGACACCGGCACGGGCTGGGCGGGCGCGGGTGGAGCCGCGTCACCGGTGACCCAGGACGGCGGGCCGTCCGGCGCCTCCTGCGCGGGCGCACCCGCCGGAGGTGCGAAGGAGTCGGTGGCCGCCTGGCGCACGACCGGCGCCTCCGCCGCGGCACCGGAGGGATCGACGATCGACTCGATGCGCCAGTCCATGCCGACGATGTCGATGGCGGCCTGGCGCAGGATCTCGTCGCAGCCGCCGTTGACGAAGGAGTCCCGCGCGCCGGCGTTGGCGAAGCCGACGGTGAGGCGGGTGCCGTCGACGTCGACCACGTGGGCGTGCTGCGAGAGCACCATCCACGCCAGCCGGCGTCGGTTCTTGGTCTGCTCGAGGATGTCGGGCCACAGACGGCGTACGTCGACGAGGCTGAGGCCGCCGCGAGGACCGGCGGGCTGCTCGGCCACCGGCTCGTCGGGCGCGGTCGCGGCTGCCGGGTCGGCCACCGGCGCGGGCTCCGCCACCACGGGCGGCGGCTCCGGGACGGAGGACGGCATCGGCGGGGGCGGCGGCGGGCCGTCGTCGCGGGCCGGGGCCGAGGTCGGCATCGGCGGCGGCGGGGCGGGCTCGGCGGCGCGAGCCGGCTCGGGTGACGGCGCCGCGGGGGACGCCGGGGACGGAGCGGGCTGGTCCGGCACGGGCGCCGGAGCCGCGACCTGCGGAGCCGCAGCGGAGGCCGGGGCCGCGGCGGCCCGGGCGGTGGCGGCGGGCGCGGGAGCGCCGGTGACGTCCATCCGGCGCTCGAGACGCTCGAGCCGGGCCATCACGCCCTCGGAGGTGTGGTCGGCACCGGGCAGCAGCACCCGTGCGCAGAGCAGCTCGAGGAGGAGCCGCGGCGCGGTGGCGCCGCGCATCTCGGTCAGCCCTGCGGCCACGATGTCGGCGGCGCGGCTGAGCTCGATGGCGCCGAAGCGCGCGGCCTGGGCGACGAGCCGCTCCCCCGCGTCCTCCGGGACGTCGATCAGGCCGGTCGCCGGAGCCTCCGGGACCGCCGTCACGATGACGAGGTCACGCAGTCGGCGGAGCAGGTCCTCGGTGAAGCGGCGTGGGTCCTGACCGGTCTCCACCACCTTGTCGACGACCGAGAAGACCGCCGCGCCGTCGCGGGTGGCGAACGCCTCGACGACCTCGTCGAGGAGCGAGTCCGGGGTGAAGCCGAGCAGGTCGGTGGCCAGCTTGTGGGTCACCCCGGCAGGCCCGGCACCGCCGAGCAGCTGGTCGAGCACGGACAGCGTGTCGCGGGCGGACCCGGCGCCGGCGCGGACGACGAGGGGCAGGGCGGCGGGCTCGATGGCCACGCCCTCCTCGCCGGCGAGCAGCAGGAGGTAGTCGCTCAGCAGCCGCGGCGGGATCAGCCGGAACGGGTAGTGGTGGGTGCGCGAGCGAATGGTCGGCAGCACCTTGTCGGGCTCGGTGGTGGCGAAGATGAACCGCAGGTGGGGCGGCGGCTCCTCGACCAGCTTGAGCAGGGCGTTGAAGCCCTGCGTCGTCACCATGTGGGCCTCGTCGATGATGTAGACCTTGTAGCGGTCGCGCACCGGCGCGAAGAACGCCTTCTCCCGCAGGTCGCGCGCGTCGTCGACGCCGCCGTGGGAGGCCGCATCGATCTCGATGACGTCGATCGACCCCGGACCACCGGTCGCCAGCTCCTTGCAGCTGTCGCACTCGCCGCACGGATCGGACACCGGCGCCAGCGCACAGTTGAGCGCGCGGGCCAGGATCCGCGCCGAGGTGGTCTTGCCGCAGCCGCGCGGACCGGAGAAGAGGTAGGCGTGGTTGACCCGGTTGGCGGCGAGCGCGGCTCGCAGGGGCTCCGTGACGTGGTCCTGCCCGATGACCTGCTGGAAGGTCTCGGGCCGGTAGCGGCGATAGAGCGCGAGCGGTGACTCCACGTCGTGAACCCTAACCGGGCGCACCCACAGTGCCCACAGGCCGGGACCACCCCGCGGGTGAGTCACCTGACCCGGACATGGAAGGGCCCCCCACGCACCCGTCAGAGCTCACTGACCCTTGCTGCCTTCCGGCCCTGGGGGATTGGGCGAGGTGACGCCGCGTGGGGGGTTGTCGGGGAGTCTAGGCGAGCAGATATCGGCTGCCCAAACCCGGGCACCGGTGGCTAGCGTCCTCAGGGTGCAGCCCCTCACCGAAGCCCAGATCCGGTCGTCGTTCGTCAACTGCACCAAGGGGGAGGCGGCGCGGCTCCACCTGCCCCGGGACCTCGCCACCCAACCGTGGGACGACCTCGACTACCTCGGCTGGCGTGACCCGCAGTCCCCCGGTCGCGGCTATCTGGTCGTCGAGCTGGACGGCCGGCTGGCCGGCCTCGTGCTGCGCGCACCAGCGAGGTCCGTCGGCCACGCCCGCAAGAGCCTCTGCTCGCTCTGCCTCACCGTCCACTCCGGTGGCGTCGGGCTGATGGTCGCTCCGCGTGCCGGGAAGTCCGGTCAGCGCGGCAACACCGTGGGCACCTACATCTGCTCCGACCTGGCCTGCTCGCTCTACATCCGCGGCAAGCGCGACACGGGTACGACCGGCATGCACGAGACGCTCAGCACCGATCAGCGGGCCGCCCGGCTCCGCGAGAACCTCAGCGCGTTCGTCGTACGCGTCCGCACGGAGCCGCGGTGAGGGTCGAGGCGATTTCACCGGCCGTCGGACCGACCGGTACTCTCCTCGGCGGAGGTATCGCCTAGTGGCCTATGGCGCTCGCTTGGAAAGCGGGTTGGGTTAACGCCCTCGGGGGTTCGAATCCCCCTACCTCCGCCGACACGAGGCCCCGGCACCGATCATCGGTGCCGGGGCCTCGTTCGTTGTCCCGGAGGCGTCGTCGCCGCCTGAGCGGTGAGTGACCCACATTCGGCGGCTCGCGAATGTGGCTCTGGCACCGCCCACCGGCGCGGCGTCGTACGACACGCCCACGGGCGGTGGGTGACCCACCTCCCGCTGCCGGGACATGTGGCTCACTCACCGCCCGGAGCGGGGCGTACAGGCGCTCAGGCCTCCCGCGAGACCTGGAGCATCGTGTCGCGGTCCACGACCTTGATCCGCTCGCGACCACCGGCTGCGCCGAGTGCGAGCTCGTGGGCGTCGAGCCGCTCCCAGTCCTCCCACAGCGTGGGCTGGGTGCCGCCCGCGACGAGGTGGTCGAGGATCGCCGACGGGTCCGGCCGGGCCGGGCCGGGGAGGCCTTCGAGGTCGGCGAGCAGGCTGGCGACGGTCTCGGTGGCATCGGACTTGGTGTGGCCGATCAGGCCGACGGGGCCGCGCTTGACCCAACCGGTGACGTAGACGCCCGGCACCTCGACACCGTCGAGGTCGAGCACCCGGCCGGCCTCGTTGGGCACGACGCCCGCGGCGTGGTCGAAGGGCAGGTCGACGAGGTGGGTCGAGCGGTAGCCGACGGCGCGGTAGACCGCCTGGACGGGCCAGTCGGTGTACTCGCCCGTACGCCGCACAGTGCCGTCGCCCTGCAGCTCGGTGCGCTCGGTGCGCAGGCCCGCGACCCGGTCGCTGCCGAGGACCGAGACCGGCGCCTCGCACATGTGGATGTGGATGCGGTGCGGGGCTCCGGTGGGCTCGGCCTCGAGGTACTTGAGCAGGGTGTCGACGACGAGGCGGGTGCCCTTCGACGCGGCGATCGCGGCCTGGCCGGCGTCGTCGATCTGGAAGCCCTCCTCGGTGACCAGCACGTCGACGCTGGGCGAGTGCGCGAGCTCGCGCAGCTCCATCGGGCTGAACTTGATGGTCGCGGGCCCACGGCGTGCGAAGACGTGGACGTCGGTGGCCTGGTTGGCGGCGAGCCCGCGCTCCACGTTGTCGGGGATCTCGGTCGTCATCTGCTCGGCGACCGGCTTGGCGAGCATCCGGGCGACGTCGAGGGCGACGTTGCCGGCACCGATGACCGCGACCTGCCGCGCGTCGAGCGGCCAGTCGCGCGGGCTGTCGGGGTGGCCGGTGTACCAGGACACGAAGTCGGCGGCGCCATGGCTGCCGGGCAGGTCGATGCCGGGGACATCGAGGTCGCGGTCCTCGATCGCGCCGGTCGCGAAGACGACGGCGTCGTAGAACTGGCGCAGCTCCTCGAGCTTGAGGTCGTGCCCGTAGTCGACGTTGCCGATCAGTCGTACTCCCGGCTTGCCGAGCGCCCGCCGCAGGGCCTTGATGATCTCCTTGATGCGCGGGTGGTCAGGCGCGACGCCGTAGCGGACCAGGCCGTAGGGCGCCGGGAGTCGTTCGATGACGTCGACGCTGGCGCCGGGGTGCTGGTTGGTCAGGATGTCGGCGGCGTAGATGCCGGCCGGACCTGCTCCGACGACGGCGACGCGGATGGGGCGGGACACGGTGGAGCTCCTCGTGATCGATTGCGATGCGATCACAAGTCTAGTTAGGTAAACCTAACTTGAATGGTGAGGTCCGTCACGCGGCCCGGCCGCGGAGCCGGCGCTGGACCAGCCCCACGAGGGCGGCAGTGCCGAGGGCGACCAGCACCTCCTGCGGCATCCGCGCCGACGACTCCCGGGTCTGGATCCGGGCGTGGAGCTCGTCGACCACCCGGGGGAACGGCGAGACGCCGAAGAACACCTCGCCCGGCTTGTCCAGGTCGGGCAGGGACCCGCCGGCCATCCCGGCGAGCACGCGCAACCGTCGCCCGGGCGGCGTGCGCGACCACACCACGGCGATCGCGGTCAGCCCCGTCAGTCCGTCGGCCACCGCGATCGGCATCACCTCGTCGATCGGACGGTCACCCCAGTGGGGTACGACGTCGAGGGCGACGTGCGAGGCGACCCCGCCGAGGAACGCGCTCACCGGACCGGGTGCGGCGAGGCCGACGAGCGCCCCCGCGAGGACGTGGTTGGTGACCAGCATCGGACCAGTGTGGCGCAGGACCGGTCACGCAGGCCCGGTCAGCGCACCTGGGCCTTGAGGCCGTAGCGCCACTCCTCGGAGATCAGCAGGCTGCCCTCGTCGAGGCGGCGCTCGACCGCGTCGACCAGCATCGCCGAGGCGCCCTCGGGATAGACACGGTCCCAGGTCAGCTCGGCGCGGTGCTCGAACACGTTGTGGACCACGCTGGTCAGCAGGGCCTGGTCGACCGGCGGCGCGAGGAAGTTGCTGCCGGCGAGGAACGTCTCGGAGCGGTCGGAGCCGAAGCGCAGGGTCACGCACGGCACCTCGAGGACGTTGGCCTCCTCCACGATGCTGCCGGAGTCGGTGACGATGACCGCGCACATCGACATCGCGGCGACCACGTCGAGGTAGCTGTCCCAGACGGGTGTGGTGATCAGCGCGTCGCCGTACCTGGCCTCGAGCTCCTCGAGCCACTCGCGGCGACCGAAGTTGTCGATGGCCGACTCGGTGCCGAGCAGGCGGATGAAGAGGACGTGGTGGCCCATCTCCAGCAGCTGCTCCATCGAGTCCATCAGGAGGTTGAAGCGTGCGCGGTTGGTGGTGTTCTCGCGGCGGTGCACGCAGAAGCGGAGGAACGACCCGTCGCCCATCTGCGGGAACTTCTGGAGCACCTGGTTCTTGTCGCTGCCGGCGACGGCCTGCTCCAGCGCGTCGACGACGGAGTTGCCGACCACGTCGATGGCAGCAGGTGCGAAGCCCTCGTCGATGAGGAACTCGCGGTTGAGCTCGACGGGAGCGGCGTGGAGGTCGGAGCCGGCGTCGGCGACGCGGGTGTTGAACTGCTCCGGGGAGGGCTCACGGCTGCCCTTGGACCAGCTGGCGCGGTCGACGGACTGGGCGCGGAACGACGCCCAGTCGAGGTCGGCGCCCTGCTCGATCCAGCCGCGCAGCACCTCCGGCCTGGGCGACAGCGTCCGCAGACCGGCCTCGACGTGCACCAGCGCCTGGCGCTCACCGAAGGTGGCGAGCGAGCCGGCCATCGCGGTGGTGGTGTCGCCGTGGACGTAGGTGATCGGGAAGCCGCCACGCTCCGCGAAGCCGCGCAGGTAGAGGGCGAGCTTGGCGGTGATGCCCGAGACCAGGTCGTTGACGCCGCCGCGCACCTCGAGGTTCACGTCCTCGCGGACACCGAACTCGTCGAGCATCGACTGGGAGAGGTTGTGGTCGTAGTGCTGGCCGGTGTGGCACAGCACGACGTCGTGCCCGCGGTTGCGCAGCTCGTGGTAGATCGGCGCCTGCTTGATGATGTCGGGCTTGGTGCCGACGACGACGATGTGCTGGCTGTTCTCGTGGGACATGGGTTCCTTCAGATCTGGAGCGAGGTGGTCGACCTGGTGGGGGCCAGGTCAGGTCGCGGGGAGGTCAGAGGAGATCTTCGCGCGTGGTGGCCGCGAGCAGCGAACGGAGGTGCGCGAGCGCCCCAGCGTCGATCGCCTTCTTCTTGTCGAGGACGTAGACGGCGTCCTCGTGGGACACCACCACCAGGCCCGTGGCGCCGAGGGTGACGATGGGGCGCCCGTCCATGCTGGCGACGAGCACGTCGTCGCTGTCGAGCTGTATCGCGGGCCCGATGGCGTGCTCCTCGGCGTCGGCCAGCACCTGCTCGAGGCGCTTCCAGGTGCCGATGTCGCTCCAGCCGAGGTGGCGCGGGACGACCAGGCACTCCATCCCGGCGGCGAGCAGCGGGTAGAGCTCGTGGCCGCCGATCGCCGCACCGTGGTAGCCGTTGACGTCGGGCCGGTCGGCGGTGAACCTCGAGATGGCGTCGAAGACCATCGGCATCGCGGCCCGGTAGGCGTCGCACGCCTGCTTGACGCGTACGCCGTAGCAGGCGGTGTTCCAGTAGAGGGAGCCCGCGTCGCCGATCTCGTCGATCGTCGCCGGATCGGGCTTCTCGAAGAAGCTGGTGATCACCTCGACCGGGCCGCCCTCGCCGGCCGTGTGGATGTAGCCGAGGCTGCCGTCGAAGCCGGTGGGCTCGGCGCCGAGCACGACCATCGACTCGGGGCTCGTCACGAGCTGGGACAGCATGTCGCGCGAGGCCTGGTTGAAGGCCTCGTCCTCGGTGATGACGTGGTCGGACGGCGCGATCAGCGCCGGCGCGTTGCCGTAGCGGTGCTCGAGCGTCGCGATGCCGAGCGCGAAGGCGGTCGCCGGGCCGGCGGGGTCCTCCTCGAGGATCAGGTTCTCCGGCGGCACCGGGCCCAGCGTGGCCCGGGCGGCGTCGGCGAAGCGCGCACGCGTGGAGACGTGGATCCGCGAGGGGTCGACGATCTCGGCGAGGCGCTCGATCGTGCCGGTCAGCAGCGGCCGTCCGCCCACGACCGGCTGGAACTGCTTGGGCCGGCGGTCCCGACTGATCGGCCAGAGGCGCGAGCCCTGCCCGCCGGCCAGGATGACGGCAACCGGCTCGTCAGAGGTGTCGGTCATGTGCCGATTCCATCATGCGGATCGCCCGGGCACGGTCACGACCGCCGCAGCAGCGGGCGCAGCATGAAGGCCAGCGCCAGCAACGCCCCCGCGAGGAGGCCCGCCCAGAGCAGGATCGCTCGCGGCGTGGTGAACAGGTTGACCCGCTGGGGCGCGGGCGGCGCCTGGGCGTCGGCGCGGGTCTCGGCCACGGTCGACTCGACCTTGCCCTGCCGTCCCGGCTTGACCTGGCGGGTCAGCGCGTCGTTGGCCTGGACGACGCCGGCGCCGGACCAGGGGTCGCGGACGACGCCGTCCTGGGGTACGCCGGAGCCCTCCGTCGTGGCCTGGAGCCGGGCGACGAGCTGACGGGGTGTCTCGCGCGGGAAGCGCTCGCGCAGCAGCGCCATGATGCCGCTGACCTCGGCGGCCGCCCACGACGTCGCGACCTCACCGACGACGCACACCTGACCGGTGGCGTTGGCCGAGATCGCGCCCACGGTCGGCGCCGAGACGTCGGTGTCCAGGTTGGGCAGGACGTAGGTGCTGGGGTCGTCGCCGTTGGGCGGGGTCGCGCTCACCGCGACGACGCCCGGGTAGTCGGCCGGGTAGACCTCGGCGTCGTTGCCCGGTGTGCCCTTGAAGCCCTCGTCGCTCCCCTCGACCTTGTTGCCGGAGGCCGCCACGACGACGAGGTCCTCCTTCACCAGGCGCGCGACCGCCGCCTTGAGCTTGGGGTCCGACTGCGTGACGGCGAGCGAGATGTTGACGACGTCGAACTTCACCGTCCGGTTGGCGTCGATCACGGCGTCGATCCCGGCGATGATCCCGGCCGAGGTCAGCGGGCGCTGGCCCTGCGAGATGTCGGCGGTCTCGGAGTCGAAGACCTTGAAGTCGTAGATCTGCGCGTCGGGGGCCACCCCGTGCGGACCGGCGATCAGCCCGGCCACGATCGTGCCGTGGCCCGAGAGCAGGCTGTTCCCGGATGCTCCGGCGATCGCCAGGGCACCGCCGACGTCGAGGTCGTCGACCAGCATCACGCCACTGTCGATCACGGCGACCTTCACACCGCTCCCCGTGCCGAGCTCCTGGGCCTGCTCGACGTGCATCCGCTCGAAGGCCGCGTTGTCCTTGGCGTGGGTGTCGGCCAGCCGCTCCGATCCGGGGACCTCGCCCACCGAGCACGGTGCCTCGTGGTCGGCGTAGGCCGGCACGCCGGCCCACACCGGCAGGACGGATGCCGCGACCACACCGGCGGCGAGCGAGGCGCGCAGAGAGGGGCGCAGGGAGGGGCGCTGGAAGAGGCGGCTGACCATCAGCCCTCGTCCGCTTCCGAGTCGGCCGGGGGTGCGTCCTCGGGCACGCGACGCGCGGCGTTGGTCGAGAGCGACACGCCGGGCTCGAAGAACTCCATCCAGGTGCTCGGCACGAGAGGCGGCTCGACCTCGGCGTAGCCGATGTACTGCGGCACGAGGGGGCCGAGCAGGGCGTACTTCTCGCCCTTGGTGTCGATCACGTAGGCCGTGCCGCCGTCGGCCGCGGCGTCGGAGCCGGACAGGACGTAGGCCCCGGCACTCGGCTCCACGTCGACCTCGTGGTGCCCGGAGGTGACCTCGGCCGGGTCGGCGGCGCCGGTCGGGTTGCTGGCGAGGCTGACCACCGGGTCGGTGCCGACCCCGGGGTGCAGCACGCCGCAGAGGGACCCGTTGTCCAGCGGGGTCGGGAGCGCGGCGGGCCACTCCGCCGGGTAGGGCTTCTCGCCGAACGAGGCGACGAGCTGTTCGGGGACCTCGGTCGCCGGGCGGCCGACGACGTCGTAGACCATGCCCGCGAACGGCGACAGCTCGGCGGGGGCCTCGTCGCCGAGGAGGTAGTAGCGACCGTTGCCGGCCAGGAGCAGGTCACCGATCCGGAACTGCGAGAGGTCGGTCCTGGCGTCGCCGTAGGGGACGGGCTCGCCGGTGCGGGTGACGCCGAAGGCGTCCACCTCCAGCGCGTCGCGCTCCGGGAACAGGTTGAGCCAGGCCTCGTCGACCTCGACCGGGGTCGCACCGAACCCGAGCCGGTTGCCGATCGTGGAGGCAGCCGTCTCGTCGCCCGGCAGCGGGAAGCGGTAGGCGCGGCCCTGCGTGCTGCCGACGGGCGGAGCGGTGGCGATCAGCCACTGCTCGCCGTCGCTCGCGACGAGGAACGCCGACCCGACGAGGTCCTGGACGGCCGGGGTCTGCTGGATGGCGACCTTGATGCCGACGCCGGACCCGGTGCAGGCGGTCCAGCCGTCGTCGACCAGCTCGTCGGCCGACGGCAGCCCCGACGGGGCGCTGTCGATGCCGAGGTCCTCGCCGAGCTGGACCGTGCGGATGTACTTGTCGCGGACGGTGAACGGCGTCAGCTCGGCCTCGCCGAGCAGCAGCTGGGCCGAGACGTAGTTGGGCACCCGCTGCAGCAGCGGGTCGTCACCGCCGCGCAGGACGACGTACTGCTCACCGGTGTCCTTGGAGATGATGAAGCTGCCCTGCTCGAGCCACTGGGCGGGCGGGCGGCCCAGCAGGAACCCGGCGATCGCCGCACCGGCCAGCAGCAGCACGGAGAGTGCGATGCCTCCGATGAGCACCCGGCCGGGGCGCACCGGCTCGACCTCGCGGCCTCCGGGAGCACCGGAGACGAATGCCGTCACCAGGCGGCGACGGCTGAAGGCGTGGGCCTCGACCAGGTCCTTCTTGGTGGCCATGGGTCAGCCCGCCACGGCGGAGACGAAACCGGCCGCGAGCACCATCAGGGGCAGCAGGGCGAGCAGGGTCATCGTCTCGACGACGTCGCCCATCCGGCCACGGCGCACCGACGCGGAGGCCGGCACGAGGGTGAGGGCGAGGAGCAGGGCACCGACGGCGGCGAGGCCGATCGCAGCGCCGGCGCGCCATCCGTCGTGGATGAGCAGCATCGACACGGCGACCGAGACCAGGCCCAGGATGCCGGAGGCGAGCCCGGCCAGCACCTCGGAGCCGGTGCGGTACTGCCGGGTGCGGAACATGACCGCGAGGCAGCACACGGCCGCGAGGACCGTGCCGTAGACACCCCGGCCGACGGCGAAGGGGGCGAAGAGGACGAGCAGGGAGCCGACGGTCGCCGAGACGGCGAGCAGGATCTCGTGACCCACGCGGGCGTCCCCGGCGACCTCGTCGGGGTCGATCTCCTCGGGGTCGGCGGTGATGTCGTGCAGCGAGTAGAGCTGGTCGACGTTGGTGCCGGTGACGCCCAGCGCCAACCACGGGAAGATGCTGCCGGCCAGCACGACGAGGGTCAGCAGGACGGTGAAGACCGAGCCGGGCTCGAGGTCGAAGACCCGGATCACGACGGAGCTGGCCACCACGACCGCGCCGACGACGATGGCCGGGATGACGAGCGGGCGGCCGTCCTGCAGGCCGACGACGGCGACCAGGCCGATGGCCAGCACCCCGAGACCGGCGAAGAGGAGCGGGTCGGTGAAGAACGAGTCGTCCAGCGGCCAGCTCCAGTCGGGCAGGTCGCCCGGAGCGAGCAGCAGGCCGGCCACACCGGCGTAGAGCGCAGCGAGCAGCGAGACGGCGACGCCGGCCTCGGGCTCCTCCTGGGCCCGGGCCAGCACGATGCCGCCCACGACCAGCAGTCCGGCGATCACCGCGGCGGCGACGCCGCCCAGCAGGCTCTCGCCCTGGAGCAGCAGGGCCAGCGCGCCGAGGCCGAGCAGGATGCTGCCGGCGCCCAGTGCCGTACGACGTCCGGCGGCGGGCTCCCAGGGCTTGAGCTCGTTCTCCACGACGTCGGCCATCGCCTCGACCACGTCGTCGTAGACGCGGGGGGCCTTGTCGTCGACGCCGGCGGTCACGGTGAGGAGGCCGCCGTCCTCGATGCCCTGGATGGTGAGGCCCGCGTTGTTGACGAGGCTCCGGCCCTCCTGGGTCACCAGGCGGTAGCCGCCGTAGACCGTGGAGGCGTCGAGCAGGCCGACGGAGCGCGCCAGCTCGGGGACGAGCTCGGCGACCGGGATCGAGCCCGGCAGCACCAGATCGACGCGCCGAGATCCCGAGGCGATGGTCACCCGGACCAGGCCCGAGGCGACCGAGGACCCCTGACTCATTGGTGTTCCCCCTGCTTGTGCTTCCCCTACGCCCGCCGGACATCCCCGGGCACCGAACGGGGAGCAGCCTAGGCGAAATACCCCCGGCTCACAGACGCGACGTGCACCGAGCCCTCACCGCAGGACGTCGGGTGCGGTGCCCTCGTCGTCGAGCCAGTGCTCCTCGGTGCCGAGCAGCTCCGTGCGCTGCTCGTCCTGCTTGTCGCGCTTGCGTCCACCGCGCGACCCGGCGCTGCCGGTGCCGCCACGCCCGGTCCTGGCCTGGCCCGCGGCCTTCTGGCTGCCCTTGCCGCCGACTCCGCCGCGGCCTCGCCCGCCACGGCCGCCGGACCCCGCGGCCTGTCCCGCCCGACCAGCACCGGCCCCTGACGTACGCCCGACGCCACCGGAGCGTCCCGCCCCGCCGCCTGCTGCCGCGCCAGCTCCTCCGCGCATCGCCATCCCGGCCGCCGCCGAGGCACCGGCACCGGACATGCCCGCGAGGCCCGGCATCCCCATCGACGCGCCGGCACCGCCGCTCACGGCCCCGGCCGGGGCCGTGGCGGGAGCGCCCGGGGCGTAGGTGACGCCGCTCTGGGCCGAGCCGGAGACCGTCGTGGACGGGCCCGATGGTCCCGCGTGGCTGGACGGCCCCGACGTGTGGTGCCCGGGGTCGGTCGGACCGCCCGGCTGCGGGTAGGGCATTCCCGGCACCGGGGTCGGGTGACCGCCCGGCGGGAGCACCGGTCCCGGATCGGGCCCGGGGTCCGGATCGGGGGTCTCGACGACAGGGGGCCACGGCGGCAGCGGAGGCCAGCCGGGCTCGGGGGTCGGCGGCGGGAGACCGGGCCAGTCGGCCGGCGGCCAGACCGGCGTCGGCTCGGGCTCCTCCTCACGGGGGATGCCGTGGGCACCGCGGATCTTGTCCTCGGACTGGGTGAAGGTGCTGTTCAGCGCTTCCCAGGCCTCGCGCGCCTCGTCCTCGCGCCGCTGGACCTGGAAGGCGTACGCCGCCGTGGCCCGGTGGTGGCGCGTCGCCTCCGCCAGGTAGGCCGTCTGGTCGGTGTCACCGGCCACGGGCACCGGCGCCGGACCGGGAGGTCGCGGGGTGCCCGACCGGTCCCAGGACCTGACGAGGCCCTTGACGTCCCCGATGACCCCGCCGGCGGCGTCGAGGGCCTGCGCGGTCCTTCGGAGCCTGAGTCGCTGCTCGGCGATGTAGTCCCGCATCTCGCCGAACGCCCCGACGGCCGCGTCCCGCGTCTGGTCGCCGAGCTGCTCGCGCTCCTTCAGCCCGCGGATGCCCTCGGCGAGCCGGTCGTCGACGAGGTTGAGGTCGCGGACGGACGCGCGCCAGCCGGTGGCCATCTCGTTGAGCACGTCGGTGTCGCCGACGGTCAGCAGGGCTCGACGCACCTGGGTCTCGTAGAAGCCGGCCACGGGTCAGTCCTGGTCCAGGGTCAGCTGGGCCAGCCGCCGGAAGTGGTCACGGTCCAGCTCGTCGGTGCCCTCGAGCTCACCGAGGCACGCCTTCAGGTCGCGCGCGAAACGCCGCACCTTCCGGGCCTGGGCACGACGGTCCTCGACCGTGCGCTCGTGCGCGAGCTCGTACACGGCTCGCAGGCTCTGGCCGGCGTAGAAGGCGCCGAAGTTGCCGGCGCGGGTCTCCGCCCCGGCGAGGGTGTCGACGTCGCGGTGGCTGCGGACCTGGACGAGGTCCTCGGTGCCGAAGCGGTCGTAGGACGGGTGCATGTGGTCGGCCGCGAGCTGCAGCTGTGCGGCGATGCCGTTGATCAGCTCGGCATCGAGCCTGATGTTGCTCCCCATTGCGTTCCCCCGACGTCACGCCCTGCGCCGACCCCCGGCTGTGCCCATTCTGGACAGCGAGCCGCGCGCGCGGGCGAAAACGCCGAAATGGCCCGAGGCCGGCCGTCCCCGGAGGGACGACCGGCCTCGGAAGGGCGTGGTCGCTCAGAAGCGGTTGGCGCCCCGCGCGTCGGCAGCCTTGTACTCGGCGTTGGACGAGTCGACACCCTGGCTGGCCTGCTGCAGCAGGAGCGTCATCTCGGTCATGGCCTGGTCCCACTTGGCCTTGGCCTGGTCGTACGCCATCTTGGCGTTACCGTTCCAGTCAGCCTTCAGGGGGTTGAGCTCGGTCTCGAGCTGGTCGAGGCGGGCCTCGATGTCCTTGGCCGCCTTCATCACGTCGGCGGCACCGGCGTCGAGGTGGCCGTGCTGAACCTTGATTCCGTCGAAGCTCATCATCGATCTCCTAAGTCTGTGTAGGGGCTCGGCGTCAGCCGAGACGGCCCTGGAGGTTGGCGTGGGTGGCGGACTGGTTCTCGTCGGTGGAGACGTTGTCGCGCTCGGTCTCCTTCATCGACGCGGAGAGCTGGTCCAGCGCCTTGAGGATGGTCTCCTGCTTCTGGTCCCACGAGATCATCAGGTTGTTGAACGCGGAGGCACCCTGGCCGCCCCATCCACCCATCATCGTCTGGATGTTGCCGGAGAGGACGCCACACTTGTTCTTGACGTCGCCGCGGGCCTGGTCGACGTAGTCGGCGCCCTTGGAGAGGGCCTTCTCTGTCTGGCCGTACATCTCGCTCATGATAGATCCTTCTCCCTCGGCGGCCGAACCGACCGAGTTTCTTGTGTGTTGGTGATCCACTGTGTTGGTGAGATCCGGTGCTCGGGGAGACGTCCCGGCCCCCCGCGCTGACGTGCATCTACCCGACGAAATCGGGCCTAAACCTCAGGAAGTCATTTCCCACAGGCGACGGAAGACTCCGGCCGCCACGACGGCGGACGCAAACGCGAAGCTGCCGCACATCGACTCCGCCACCTCGGCCCGGCGCGACCACCACACCGAGCGCCACCCGCGACCGGTCGCGACAGCCGCGGCCAGGGCGATCACGCCGAGGGCCACCACGACGTAGAAGAACGAGGACAGGTGCCCGGCCCCGGGACCCGCGACCAGGTGCACGGCGAGCGAGACGAGGGCGCCCAGGCCGGCCAGGCGCAGCAGCGCGCGGGCGGCTGCGTGCCGGTAGGAGCGGGCCGCCAGCAGCAGCGAGCAGCCGGCGAAGAAGACCAGGCACCGGGCGCCGATGCGGTCGAGGTCGATCGAGGCGCTGTGCAGCAGGAGCGGGCTCGACACGAGCACGATGACGAGGATCGCGACCGAGGCACCGGTCACGATGCGCGAGGCCCGGTGGACCAGGCGCTCCATCGCGTCGGCGGCCACCACGATGCGTCCGCGGCGTCCCTTGCGGGTGCTGTCGCGCGCCGACCACGCGGTGACCGCGAGCCGGTCGAGGTCGAGGAGCGCCTCGTCGGGTACGTCGATCGCGAGCGACGGTGCGAACCGCGCCGCCATCATCGAGAGGAAGAGGAGCAGCGTCCACGCGACCCGCGCGTCCCAGCCCAGCATGGCGGGAAGCGCGCAGCACGCGAAGACCGTCAGTCCGCCGGCGATCCACACGGAGCTGATCTCGTCACCCTCGTCGGCCAGCGCACGGCCGATGCCCGCCACCACGGCGGCGGCGATGCCGGACGCGCCGAGGATCGCGGGGAGGAGGTGGACGCCGGGCTCGTAGAGCGCCGCGAAGGCTGCGGCTGCGGCGAAGGAGGGCGCGGCAGCGGACCGCTGGCGGAGGTGCCGGCCGAGCGGCAGCACGCCGACGAGCGCGCAGGCGAGGAGGACCCCGACGGTCACCGTGCGGACCGTGTCCTCCCCCGCGCGGCCGGCGTACCAGGCAGCGAGCGCGGCGACGAGCGAGGCGATCGTGGCGATCATCGACGCCAGCGCAGGACTCTCCGGGGCGTTCTTGGCGGCACCGAGCAGCGTGACCTTGCGGGGGCGGTGCACGCCGGTGGTGGCCACGAGCACGTCGCCCGCCTGGACGCCCGCGTCGGCCAGGGGCACTCCCGCGCTGAGCCGCTGGCCGAGGGCGGTCTGGAGCAGCGGGATGCCGGAGGCCTCCCCCATCTCGGCGGCCTGCTTGGCGTACTCGCGGGCCACGTCGACCGAGGTCGCGGCCGCGGGCACGACGAGGTCGAGCACGCCGGCCTGGCCGTGGATGCTCACGGCGATGGTCGCGTCAGCAGAGCTGGACATCGCGACGTCCGACACGGGTTCCCCCTTCACGTCTCCCCTTCACGTGCACCGAGCGGGCGCTTCTGACCGGAAGGGTAGTCGCGGCCTCCGGCAGAGCACACCTATCATCATCGCGACTTCATCTGGTGAGGCAACGGGGGACGCGTGAGCACGACACTGCGAGGCGGACAGAGGCTCGACGAGCCAGAGATGCCGGGCGGGCAGATCGTCCTGCAGCCGCCGCCGGAGCTCCAGGACGCCGAGGGCGCGAGCGGCGTGCTGATGAACGCCATCCCGATGCTCGGCAGCCTCGGCTCGATCGTGCTCGTCGCGACGATGGGTGGCGGGGCCAACCGCGGCCGCAGCTTCCTGGCGGCCGGCATGTTCCTCTTCGCCACGCTCGGCTTCATCGTCGTGCAGATCGACCGGCAGCGGAAGCAGCGCGCGCAGCAGGTCACCGGGTCGCGCACGGAATACCTCCGCTACCTCAGCAACATCCGCAAGGTGGCCCGGGAGGCCGCCGACCAGCAGCGCCGGGCCCTCAACTGGCACCACCCCGAGCCCGCCGCGCTGCCCTCCCTCGCCGAGGACCGCACCCGGCTGTGGGAGCACGCCGGCTCCGACGACAACTTCCTGCACGTGCGCTACGGCCTGTGCTCCCAGCCGCTGTCCCTGGAGCTGGTGCCGCCGGAGAGCGCGCCCGTCGACCAGGTCGACCCGGCCGCCGCCTCCGCGCTCCACCGGCTGCTGGTGGTGCACCGGCTCCAGCCCAACCTGCCGGCGTCGATCGACCTGCGTGCCTTCGACCGGATCGAGCTGTGCGGCGACGCCGAGGAGGTCCGCTCGACCGCGCGGGCGATGATCTGCTCGGCCACGGCGTTCCAGAACCCCGACCAGCTCGTCGTGGCGGTGCTCAGCTCCGAGCAGAACCTCACCCACTGGGACTGGGTGAAGTGGCTGCCGCACGCCCAGAGCGCCCGCGAGGCCGACGCCGTCGGCCCGATGCGCCTGGTCTCGACCTCGCTCGACGACCTGGGCAACCTGCTCCCGCCCGACCTCAGCGACCGGCCCCGCTTCGGCGCCGACGAGCGTGCCGCGACGCCGCACATCCTGCTCGTGATCGACGGTGGCCACCTGCCGCCCGGCAACCACATCGTGCCCCCCGACGGTCTCCACGGCGTGACGCTCCTCGACCTGCCGAGCCGGTGGGACGAGCTCGAGGACTCCACCCGGCTGCGGCTGGAGTTCGCCGACGGCCCCGACGAGCTGGGCAAGCGCCCGGTCAGTGCGCTGCGGCTGCGCGGCGAGCCGGTCAAGGCGCTGGCCGACCAGTGCGACATCGCGACCGCCGAGGCGTTCGCCCGGCGCATCGCTCCGCTCAAGACCGCGAGCGCGGAGTCCTCCTCGGCCGGCGGCACCATCGACATCACCTCGACCAACCCCGACCACATGGACCTGCTCGGTCTCGGCGACATCTTCAGCTACGACCCCGCCACCGCCTGGCGTCCGCGGCCCGTGCGCGACCGGCTGCGGGTGCCGATCGGCATCGGGGACTCCGGCGGCCTGATCCACCTCGACATCAAGGAGTCCGCCCAGCAGGGCATGGGCCCGCACGGGCTGGTGATCGGCGCGACGGGTTCGGGCAAGTCGGAGTTCCTCCGGACCCTGGTGCTCGGCCTGGTCATGACGCACTCCTCCGAGCAGCTCAACCTCGTGCTCGTCGACTTCAAGGGTGGTGCGACGTTCGCCGGCATGGCCGACATGCCGCACGTCTCGGCCGTCATCACCAACCTCGCCAACGAGCTCACCCTCGTCGACCGCATGCAGGACGCCCTGTCCGGCGAGATGACCCGTCGCCAGGAGCTGCTGCGCGACGCCGGCAACTACGCATCGGTCCGCGACTACGAGAAGGCCCGCGCCAGCGGCGAGGACCTCGAGCCGATGCCGTCGCTCTTCATCGTCGTCGACGAGTTCTCCGAGATGCTCTCGGCCAAGCCGGAGTTCATCGACCTCTTCGTCGCCATCGGCCGGCTCGGCCGCTCGCTCGGCCTCCACCTGCTCCTCGCCTCGCAGCGGCTCGAGGAGGGCCGGCTCCGCGGGCTGGAGTCGCACCTGTCCTACCGCGTCGGCCTCCGCACGTTCTCCGCCGGCGAGTCGCGGGCCGTGCTCGGTGTCCCGGACGCCTACGAGCTCCCCGCCGTCCCGGGCCTGGGCTACCTCAAGCCCGACCAGTCCACGTTCCTGCGGTTCAAGGCGGCCTACGTCTCCGGGCCGCCGTCGAGCCGCGCGCGGGTCGCCCGCGACGAGGGTGGCGGCATCCGCGGCATCCTGCCGTTCACCATCTCCGAGGTGCAGGCGCTCGAGCCGACCGGCGACGAGAGCCTCGAGGTCGCCGCGCCCCAGCCGCAGCAGCAGGGCGAGCAGCCGTCACTGCTCGACATCGCCGTCACCCGGATGATCGGCAAGGGCCCCGAGGCCCACCAGGTCTGGCTGCCCCCGCTCGACGTGCCGGACACCCTCGACGAGCTGATGCCCGACCTGGTCGAGCACCCCGAGCTGGGGCTCACCTCCCCGCAGTGGCGCAACGTCCCCGGCCTGGTCATCCCGCTCGGCACCGTCGACCGCCCGCGCGAGCAGCGCCGCGACACGATGACGCTCAACCTCACCGGCGCGGCCGGCCACGTCGCCGTCGTCGGCGGTCCGCGCTCGGGCAAGAGCACGCTCCTGCGCACCATCGTCACCAGCATGGCGCTGGTGACGACGCCCCGGGAGTCGCAGTTCTTCGTGCTCGACTTCGGAGGCGGCACGTTCGCGCCGATGACCCGGCTGCCGCACATCTCCGGCGTCGCGACGCGCTCCGAGCCCGACGTCGTACGACGCGTGATGGCGGAGGTCGAGGGCATCGTCGACCGGCGCGAGGCCTACTTCCGCGAGAACGGCATCGACTCGATCGAGACCTACCGCTCGCGTCGCGCGCAGGGTCGCGCGGACGACGGCTGGGGTGACGTGTTCCTCGTCATCGACGGCTGGAGCACGCTGCGCGCGGAGTTCGACGACCTCGAGATGGAGATCCAGCAGCTCGCCGCGCGCGGCCTGACCTTCGGCCTCCACATCGTCACCGCCTCGACCCGCTGGGCCGACTACCGCGCCGCGATGCGCGACGTCTTCGGCTCCAAGCTCGAGCTGCGCCTCGGCGACCCGCTCGACTCCGAGGTCGACCGCAAGGTCGCGGCGCTGGTGCCCGTCGGGCGCCCCGGCCGCGGTCTCGTCCCGTCCAAGCTGCACTTCCTCGGTGCGCTCCCGCGCATCGACGGCGACGGCAGCGCGGACACGCTCGGTGACGGCGTGGACGACCTGATCGAGAAGATGTCGGCCGCCTGGAAGGGCCCCCAGGGTCCCAAGCTGCGCCTGCTCCCGGAGAAGGTCACGCTCGCCGCGATCCGGGAGGACGCCGTACGCCGCAACGTCCCGGAGCGTCACATCCTGCTCGGCATCAACGAGAAGGAGCTCGCCCCGATCGGCCTCGACGTCGACGCCGAGCCGCACATGCTGATCTTCGGTGACGGGCAGTCGGGCAAGAGCGCGCTGCTCCGGGCCTACGTCCACGAGGTCATGCGCACGCGCACGGTCAAGGAGGCGCAGATCGTGCTCGTCGACTACCGGCGCTCGATGCTGGGCGAGGTCCCCGACGAGTACCTCCTCAACTACCTGACGTCCGCCACCCAGGCCACGCCGACGCTGAAGGACATCGCGTCCTACCTCGAGGGCCGCATCCCCGGCCCCGACGTGACGCCCGACCAGCTGCGCAGCCGGTCGTGGTGGACCGGCGCGGAGGTGTTCGTCGTGGTCGACGACTACGACCTGGTCGCGACCGCGCAGTCCTCACCGGTCTCCGCGCTCCAGCCGCTGATGGCGCAGGCCCGCGACGTCGGCCTCCACGTCGTGGTGGCGCGGCGCACGGGTGGAGCCTCGCGCGCGCTCTACGAGCCGGTCATCCAGTCGCTGCGCGACCTCGCCATGCCGGGCGTCATGCTCTCCGGCCCGCGCGACGAGGGCGTGCTCATCGGCAACCTGCGCCCGCAGCCGGCGCCCGAGGGCCGCGCCCGCGTGGTCACCCGCGACGGCGGCACCCAGACCGCCCAGCTGGCCTGGCTCGACGCGACCATGTGATCGCCGCCTCGAGCGGTGCGTGACGGCAGGTTCTCCCAGCGCCTCAGGCGGTGACGCTGCCGTCGAGCGGTGCCAGCCACTCTCAGTCCGCGACTCACCGCTCACGGCGAAGCGGTCAGCGGCGGCCGCTCTTGAACATCCCGCGCGCGATCTCGCGGCTCGCGGTGCGCATGAAGTCCTTGAACGCGCCCGACTTCACGACCGTCTCGATCATGCTGTCCTTGGGCTTCTCGGCCTTCTTCGTCACCCGCTCGTTCTTCTGCTCGCGGGCCATCTCCGCGACCCGGGCGTCCTCGGCCGCCTTCTTCGCGCCCTCCTCGAGCTTCTTGGCCAGCAGCTCGCGGGCGGACTCGCGGTCGATCGACTCGGAGTACTTCGCCGTGAGCGCCGAGGCCTTGACCGTGGCCTGCATGTCCTCGGTCGGCGCGGCGTCCATCAGTGACTCGGGCGCCCGGAGACGGGTCCAGGCGACCGGGGTCGGGGCACCTCGCTCGTTCATGACCGTCACGACCGCCTCGCCGATGCCCAGGCTGGTGATCACCTGGCCCAGGTCGTCGTACGCACTGTTGGGGTAGGTGTTGACGGTCGCCTTGAGCGCCTTGGCGTCGTTGGGCGTGTGCGCGCGGAGCTGGTGCTGGATGCGCGAGCCGAGCTGGGCGAGCACGTCGTCGGGCACGTCGGTGGGCGACTGCGTCACGAAGAAGACGCCGACTCCCTTCGACCGGATCAGCCGCACGGTCTGCGCGATCTGGTCGAGGAACGCGTCGGAGGCGTTGTTGAAGAGCAGGTGCGCCTCGTCGAAGAAGAACACCAGCTTGGGCTTGTCGAGGTCGCCCTCCTCGGGCAGGTCGTGGAAGAGGTCGGCGAGCAGCCACATGAGGAACGTCGAGAAGAGCGCGGGCCGGTCCTGGAGGTTGGGCAGCTCGAGCAGGCTGATCACGCCGCGGCCGTCGTCGGTGGTGCGGAGGAACTCCTTGGTCTCGAACTCCGGCTCGCCGAAGAAGACGTCGGCGCCCTGCGCCTCGAACGAGACCAGCTCACGCAGGATGACGCCGGCGGTCTGCGGCGAGAGTCCGCCGATCGACTTGAGCTCGGCCTTCCCGGCCGCGTCCCCGGTGAGGTACTGCAGCACCGCGCGCAGGTCGGACAGGTCGAGCAGCGGCAGCCCGTTCTTGTCGCAGTAGTAGAAGACCAGGCCCAGCGAGGACTCCTGCGTCTCGTTGAGGTCGAGCACCTTGGCGAGGAGCGTCGGGCCGAAGGCGGTCATCGTCACCCGCACGGGTACGCCGATGCCCTGGCCGCCGATCGCGTAGAACTCGGTCGGGAAGCCGGTCGCCTTCCACTCCTGGCCGACGCTCGCCGTGCGGGCGGTCAGCTTGTCGCTCGGCTCGC
Organism: uncultured Actinomycetota bacterium; assembly: GCA_963750445.1. GTDB lineage: Bacteria > Actinomycetota > Actinomycetes > Propionibacteriales > Nocardioidaceae > Nocardioides. The sequence goes on from CAVVQR010000004.1 coordinate 189,133, forward strand.
CGGGCATGCTGAGGCCGGACAGGTCGCCCTTGATGTCGGCTGCGAAGACGGGCACGCCGTTCGCGCTGAGCTGCTCGGCCAGCAGCTGGAGGGTCTTGGTCTTGCCGGTGCCGGTCGCGCCGGCGACGAGCCCGTGGCGGTTGAGCATGCCGAGCGGGATCTTGATGTGGACGTCGCTGAGGTCGTCGGCGTTGAGCATCAGCCCGCCGAGCTCGAGGGCGGCGCCCTCGAACCGGTAGCCCGGAGCGACGGCCTCGGAGATCGGGTCGCGTCGGCGCCGTCGGCTCCGGCGGGGCGGCCGGTTCGGTGACGACGGCTCCACCGGCCGCCGCGTCGGCAGGAGCGGGCTCCGCGGCGGCGGGCTCTGGCGGGGTCGGCTGGGTCCCGGGGATCTCGGTCATCCCACGAGCGTAGTCAGCCGAAGAGGGAGTCCCGACGAGGGCGTCGTTATGATCACCGGCGTGATCTTCAAGCGGGTGGGCGACGGCCGGCCCTACCCCGAGCACGGGCTGACGTCCCGCGACTGGGCAGAGCTGCCCCCGCGGCAGGTCCGGCTCGACGAGCTGGTGACCACCAAGGACACCCTGCGCCTCGACACCCTGCTCGACGAGGACTCCACCTTCTACGGCGACCTGTTCGCCCACGTCGTGCAGTGGCGAGGCGACCTCTACCTCGAGGACGGCCTGCACCGCGCGCTGCGCGCCGCCCTCCAGCAGCGGATCGTGCTGCACGCCCGCGTCCACCAGGCGGTCGACGCATGAGCGGCGCCCTCAAGTCCGCCATCACCCTCGTCGTGCTGGGCGCGCTGGTGCTCCTCGGCGCCGTCTGGGGCTTCTCCGCGTTGACCAAGCCGTTCCCCAAGAACGACCCGGTGGCGATCTGCGACGACGTCGACGTCACCGCGGGCACCGAGGTGCGCCGCGACCAGGTCGTCATCAGCGTCTTCAACGGCAGCAAGCGCAGCGGCCTGGCCGGCGCGACCAGCGCCCAGCTGGCCGAGCGCGGGTTCGTCGCCGGCGACATCGGCGACTCGCCCCAGCCCGCCGCCACCACCCAGATCTGGGCCGCCGACCCGACCAACCCGGCCGTGGACCTGGTCCGCCGGCAGTTCAAGGGTGCCCAGGTCGTCACCGGTGACGCGCTCGGGCCCGGTGTCGTCATCGTCGTCGGTGAGAAGTTCCAGGCGCTGAGGAAGAAGCAGATCGAGTCCGTGGTGGCCGCCGCCGACTCCACCTACTGCCAGGCGACCGGCTCGGAGTGAGCCCCGCCTGACCTGCTGGGGACCTACTGGTGGGGCTCGCGCCGGTGCGGGTCGCCGAGCCACTGGGCGAGGCGGCCGTTCTCCGAGACGTGCCGCATCCGGACCTCGGTGGCCTCGCGCAGCTTGCGCGGGGTGACCACCAGCAGGTCGTCGCCCGCGCGCAGGACCGTACGCCGCTCCGGCACGAGCACGTTGCCGGACCGGATCACCAGCGAGACCGAGGCCCCCTGCGGCAGTCGCAGCTCCCCGACCTCGACGCCGTGCATCTTCGACGTGGGCGCGATGGTCACCTGGAGGAGGTCGGCCGCCACCCGGTCGAGCGGGGCGGCCTCGACGTCGAGGCCCCGCGGCTCGTTGCGTCGCGCCACCCGCAGCAGCCGCGCCGCCAGGGGCAGCGTCGGGCCGGTGAGCAGGGTGTAGACGACGACCATCACGAAGACGATGTCGAACAGGTCGTCGGCCCCCTCGACCCCCTCGGACAGCGGGATGGTCGCGAGCACGATCGGCACCGCGCCGCGCAGGCCCGCCCACGAGATGAAGGCCAGGTCGCGCAGCGCCATCGGCTGCACCACGCTGCTGACCAGGACCGACAGGGGACGCGCCACGACGGTGAGCACCAGACCGGTGACCAGCGCGCGGACGACGGTGTCGAGGTCGATCCGCCCGGGCGAGAGCAGCAGGCCGAGCATCACGAACAGGCCGATCTGGGCCAGCCAGGCGACGCCCTCGGCGAAGGAACGCGTCGCCACCCGGTGCGGGAGCTCGCTGTTGCCGAGGATCAGCGCGGCGACGTAGATGGCGGCGAACCCGGAGGCGTGCAGCGCGGAGGCGGCGCCGTAGGCCGTGAACGCCAGGCACAGCACGGCGAGCGGGTAGAGGCCCGAGGACGGCAGCGCCACGCGGCGCATGACCCAGGCGCCGACGACACCGCAGGCCACGCCCACCAATGCGCCGGCGATCAGCTCGAAGACGATGATGCCCGCCGTCTCGAGCACGCCCGACTCGGCCGCGGCGCCGGTGGAGATGATGCCGACGAGCACGACCGTGGGTGCGTCGTTGAGGCCCGACTCGGCCTCGAGCGCGCCGGTCAGGCGCCGGGGCAGCGGGAGCGCCCGCAGCACCGAGAACACCGCCGCGGCGTCGGTGGGCGAGCAGATCGCCCCGAGCAGGATCGCGAGCTCCCACGGCAGCCCGAGCACGTAGTGCGCGCCGACGGCCACGATCGCGACCGACACGGCGACGCCGATCGTCGCGAGCGAGAGGCCCAGCCGGACGCTCGGTCTCATCTGGCGCCACTCGGTGGTGAGTCCACCCTCGGCCAGGATGATCGCCAGCGCACCGAACCCGAGCGCGTGGGCGAGCTGGGCGTCGTCGAACTGGATCGCGAACGGCCCGCCCTCACCGAGCAGGACGCCGATGAGGAGGTAGATCAGCAGCGACGGAAGCCCAGCGCCCGCCGAGACCCGCACCGCCAGGATCGCCGCGAGCGTCACGACCGCGCCGACCAGCACGAACAGGTCGAGCTGGTGGACGTCGAAGCTCATGCACACCTCGTGCAGTCGGGCTGGGATGGCCAGGGAACAGAACGGGCATCAGGGCAGGTCGGTGCAGCGATCCTATCGGCCGTGGGGGTGCGGCAGAATCGGGAGGCGCGAAGACGTTTGGGCGAACCCTGCCCCGGGTAGGCGTCCTCCGACGAAAGGGTGTGATCGATGTACGGCGACACTGCCGTGGGCCGCAAGCGAGTCGCCCAGCTCCGTGAGCAGAGCGGAGACATCCGCGCCCTGGCGTCCCGACTCGTGTCCCAGGCCGAGGCCGTGCCGTGGCACGGCAAGGCCGCCGACGCGATGCGCGAGCGCATCAAGGACCGGGCCAACCACCTGCGCACCGCTGCCGCCCACCACGAGACCGCCGCCGACTCGCTCGCCAAGCACCTCAGCGAGGTCGACACGCTCAAGGAGGCCATCGACGTCCGCTCGCACAAGGCCACGACCCTCATCGAGGACGCGCGCACCCGCGCCAGCGAGGCCGGCGACGGACCGGACGCCGCGGTCGACGCCGACCGGACCGACCCCGACCGGACCGACACCGCGCTCCTGGCCTTCGACCCTCCCCCGGCCGGTCACAAGGACTGGCTGACCGTGAACCTCCCGGGGCTCTGACATGGTGACCATCGACCTGACCACCCCGCCGCCCCCGCCGACGAGCTTCCTCGACGGGCTGGCCCGTCGGCTCGCGCTCACGCTGCCCGAGCTGCGCCTCGTCGCCGACCTGGCCGGCGGCGCCCCGCTCCCCTTCGACCTCCAGCCCGATGACCGCCCGTCGGCCGGCGCGAGCGGGCTGTCCGGACGGCTCGGCCAGAGCCGCGGATCCGTCGAGGACTCCGCCTACTCCGAGGCACTCGGCACCCTCCACGACCCGGAGGACTCGTTGCGCCGCCGCGGACTGGTGACCGACGAGGGTGCCGACCCCGGCATCGTCGGCGCCGTCGGCCTCCTCGCGACCCCACGGCTCGCGCTCGACATCGACGTCGCGGCAGGCGCGACCCAGGTCAAGGCCTGGCACCGCCAGGACGGCGACGCGGTCGCCAGCCTGTCCACCTGCGACGGCATCGTCTTCGAGCTGGCCTGGTTCCCCGTCGACCAGTGGACCTCCGAGCTCGCCCGGATCACCGAGGTCCCGGAGGACCTGTCGGTGACGGACTCCCACGTGCCCGCGCACCTCGACGTCCCCTACGCCCTCGCCGACTCGGTCGGCGAGGCGCTGCGCGCGGGACGCTCCGACCTCGTGCCCATCCTGGTCGGGCAGACCGACGGAGCGGTGCTGGCCGACGGCGACGAGCTCGGTGACGCCGAGGCCGCCGCCGCAGTCTCGGCCGTGCACGCCGAGAGCCGTGGACGGCTCCGCATCCTGGCCGCCGAGGTGTCCGAGCGGGCCACGACGTCCGTCGGCGTGGTCTCGTGGGTGCTGCTCAAGGACGGCTGGCACTCCCTGACCCCTCGTCACGACGACGGCGCCCGCGTGGCCCTCGCCCGGGTCGACCCCGACGACCTGCCCACCGAGCTCGCGCCGGTGCTGGCCCAGGTCACCCTCCGACAGGACCTCTCAGCATGAGCGACCTCGAGATCCCCCGCACCCACGGTGCCGACTCGCCCGAGGACTCCTCGGCCGCCGTCGCCGCCGACAAGTACGACCAGATGCTGGCGCTGGCCGACCTGTTCGACTCCTCCGGCAACGAGATGCGCACCCGCGCCCGACTCGGCGGCGTCATCCTCAGCGACGACGAGGTCGTCGACTCCGGCGAGCTGTCGAAGGCCACCTGGGGCCAGGCGGAGGAGGACATCCGGGCCGCGACGACGGGCAAGCACGGCCTGCTCACCCGCTCGGTCGAGCTCGACGCCGACGCGCTCGTCGTACGCGCCACGGTGCTGACCTACCGCTGGATCGACGAGCTCCAGCAGGCGGCCTACAAGACGCTGGGCTCCATCGCGGGCCGGGCGATCGGCTACCTCGCCCCCGAGGTCGCCCTCGGTGGCGCGATCGTGAGCGCCGGCCTGATCGAGACCGACGCCCTCGACCGCGACGGCGTGACGGCCTACCTCAGCGAGCTCGCGGACAACAACCCCGACCTGATGGACCACCTCTCCGGTGGCGGCGGGCTGCTCGACGGCCTGCACATGCGATCCCTGCTGACCGCCGGCGTGCTCGCCTCCGACCAGGGCGCCCACGCCGCGCGCGGCGGTCTGCGCGCCATCGGCATCGAAGCCTTCCCGACCGACGCCGTCTCGGCGTTCCGCGACTCCGCCGGCTCGTTCGTCGAGGTGGAGGCACCCGACGTGGAGGCCGACAGCACGGCGTCCGAGGCGCCCCGCTCGCTCGAGGAGCTGATCGCCAACCTCCTCGCCGAGGACCGCAGGATCAGCGTCCAGCGGGTCGGCACCGGCCGCTACATCGCCTACCTGCCCGGCGCCCTCGGTGCCGAGCCCGGCCGGCTCCGCCTCGTCGGCGCCGACCCGACCACGTCCGCCGGACAGGTGATCCGGGCGATCGAGAAGGTCGTGACCGAGGACGACGCGCGCGTGATGCTCGTCGGCTCGGCGGCCGGTGGCACCGTCGCTGCGGAGATCGCCGCGTCCGCCACGTCGTCGCGCTTCGTGGTCGACCAGGTCGTCACCGCCGGCGCACCGTCGGCCCAGGTGCCCCGCCTGCCCGAGGCCATCCGGATGCTCTCCCTCGAGGACCGCACCGACCCGGTGGCCCTGCTGGGCTCGCTGATCAACGCCCGCTCGACCAACCGGCTCACCGTGGTCTTCGACAGCAGTGACGCCACCGGCACCCACATCTACGTCGCGGGCGCCAGGGCCGCAGACAGCGCCGAGCACCCCGAGCTCCGGGCCGAGATCGCCCGCATGCAGGACCTCGGCTACCTCGCCGGCTGAGCGCCGCTAGACGATCTCGTGCACGAACTCGCCCAGCTGGGCGAGGTTGCGACACTCCACCATCGGCACCACCTCGCCGTACTGGTCGGCCGCGCTGTCGCCCGTGCCCCAGTGCCGCGGGTGCTCGGGGTTGAGCCACCAGGCATGCCGGGAGCGACCGGCAAGGTCCCGGAGCACGGGCAGGGCCAGGTCGCTGTAGTTGGACCGGCCGTCGCCGAGGATCAGCAGCGACGACCTCGGACCGATCGCGTCCGGGTGCTCCTCGGCGAAGCGGGTGAGCGCACGGCCGTAGTTGGTGCGTCCGAACAGCGCGGCCTGCGAGATGCTCGCCGCCAGTGACTCCATCACCTCGACCACGTCCGAGCCCGAGCGGAGGGCGTCGCTGACCTCGACGACGTCGTCGACGAACGTGAACGCGCGCACGCCGCTGAACGCCTCGCGCAGCGCGAAGACCAGCATCAGCGTGAACTGGGCGAAGTTGGCGACCGAGCCGCTGACGTCGCAGAGCACGACCAGGTCGGTGCGGTGCGCTCGCTTGGGGCGGTGGTGGGTCGTCAGCGGCACCCCGCCGGTCGCGATCGAGGCGCGCACCGTGCGGCGTACGTCGAGGGGGCCGCGGCGCCGGGCGTGCTGCTCCTTCGTGAGCCGCGACGCCAACCGCCGGGCCAGCGGGTAGATCTCGCGACGCATCTCCTCCAGGTCGCTCCGGCGGGCGGAGGTGAAGTCGAGCCGGTCGATCGTCGGCCGGACGGTCACGTCCGCGACGTGCTGGGGCCCCTTCTCCTCCGCGATGCGTCGCCGGGCGTCGCCCTCGACCATCCGGGTGAAGTCGCCGATCCGGCGACCGGCCGTCCGCTGCGCCTGGTCGCCGTCGACCCCGCTGCCCAGCAGGCCCTGGACGAGCCGGTCCATCAGCTCGGCGGGCGAGACCCGCTGGAGCGAGGTGTAGGCCGACCAGCTCGACAGCCCGGGCCCGCGGCCGGGCATGGCGCCGAAGCGCGCGACCGCCTCCACCGCGAGGTCCTGCAGGGCCTGCTGGTCGCCGGCTGCCAGGGCCGCGGCGAGGGCCTCGCGGAACCGCTCCAGCTCCGGGCCGGTGTCCTGCGGCCCCTCGGTCGGCTCCACGTCGTCGCCGGCGACGCCCGAGCCGATGAGCCGCGGGTAGTAGATGTCGAAGACGGCGTCGAAGGTGACCCGCTGCGGCTGCCGCTTCACCAGCGTCGCGGCGTAGGCGGCGCGGACGGTCTCGCGGTCGTGCCACTGCACCTTCTCCAGGGCGCTGATCGCGTCGAGGCCCTCGGCGAGCGACACCGACAGCCCCGCGGAGCGCAGCGCCTCCACGAAGCCGATGTGGGTGTCGAGCAAGCTCATGCGGTCACCGCACTGCCAGCTTCAGCTCCTTGATCGCGCGCCGCTGGTCCGAGGCGTGCTTGAGGACCACACCCAGGGTGCGCGCGACCGTCGCCTCGTCCAGGTCGTCGATCTGCAGCGCGATCAGCGTGCGCGCCCAGTCGACCGACTCCGCGATCGAGGGCGCCTTCTTGAGCTCGAGCTCGCGCAGGCGTACGACGACGTCGACCAGCTGGGCGGCGACCTTGTCGTCGAGCTCGGGGACCTGGCTGGTGACGATCGCGCGCTCGCGCTCGGCGTCGGGATAGTCGAGGTGCAGGAAGAGGCAGCGCCGCTTCACCGCCTCCGAGAGCTCGCGGCTCGCGTTGGACGTCAGCACCACGAAGGGGCGGCGGGTCGCGGTCACGGTGCCGAGCTCGGGGATCGTCACCTGGAAGTCGCTGAGCACCTCGAGCAGGAGGCCTTCGACCTCGACGTCGGTCTTGTCGACCTCGTCGATCAGCAGCACGGTCGGCTCCTCGCGCCGGATCGCGCTCAGCAGCGGCCGGGTGAGGAGGAACTCCTCGGTGAAGATGTCGTCGTGGGTCTCGTCCCACGAGTCCTGCCCGTCGCCCTGGCCACGGCTCGCCTGGATCCGCAGCAGCTGCTTCTTGTAGTTCCACTCGTAGAGCGCGCGGGCCTCGTCGAGCCCCTCGTAGCACTGCAGCCGCACGAGCTCGGCGCCCGTCGCCCGCGCGACGGCCTTGGCCAGCTCGGTCTTGCCGACCCCGGCCGGCCCCTCGACCAGCAGTGGCTTCTCCAGCGCGCCCGCGAGGTAGGCCGTGAGCGCGGTGGCGTCGTCGGTGAGGTAGCCGGCGGTGCGTAGCCGCGCGGTCGCGTCGTCGGCGGAGTCGAACCAGGTCGTCACGCCGCCGAGCGTAGCCGGCGTGCGGTGACGCTTCGACGAGCTGGGCGCAGTGCTCGATCCGGGCGCTCGCTGCCGCTCACGCCCTTCCGTTCAAGACGTCTCTGCTGAGGCCATCGCTCCGCGATGGCCTCAGCAGAGAGGGCGGGATTCGAACCCGCGGTAGGTCTCCCTACGACCGCTTTCAAGGCGGTTCCGATCGGCCGCTCCGGCACCTCTCCTCGTGCCGCGCCGGGGCGCCGCACAACGCGGGACTCTACCCAACGGGTCCGGGGCGGCCGGACCGTGATGAAATCTCCGGTGTGACGACCGAGCCTGCCACCGTCTACCGCCTCGCCCCCGCCGTCGCGGCGCGGCTGCTGGGCGTGGTGCTGTGCGCGGTCGCCGTGCTCATCCTGCTCAGCACCCTCGCCATCGCGGTGATCGACCTGCACACGGTCTTCCTGCTCGTGCCGGTGGCGATCACGATCGGCCTGCTCGCCGGCATCGGCTGGACGTGGCGGCAGAAGGGCTGGATCGCCCGACTGACCGACGAGGGCTACCGGGTCCAGTGGGTCCGGGGTGTCGGCGCCGCCTCCGGACGGTGGAAGGACGTCGAGGACGCCGTGACCACCACGGTCGCGGAGTCCCCCGTGGTCGTCCTGCGCCTGCGCGACGGCCGGACGACCACGATCCCGGTCGAGATGCTCGCCGTCGACCGCGAGGCGTTCGTCCGCGACGTCCAGGGACACCTCCAGCGCGGGCACGGCCTGAAGAAGTGGTGACCTGATTCGGCGCAGGCGCGTTGCGCCTTGTAACCTTCTGTGCGCCCGACCAGTGGTCGGGCATGGAGGCGTCGCCTAGTCCGGTCTATGGCGCCCGCCTGCTAAGCGGGTTTGGGGCTAAAACCCCATCGAGGGTTCAAATCCCTCCGCCTCCGCAGTGGCCGACCCCCTTCTCGCCGAAGGGGGTCGGCGCCGCTGCGCGCTGATTTGCAAGAACCTGCAATGCACAGACCTGCAGTGGCAGGGGTGGGACGCCACCACGAGCGGTGGGCGACAATGGGATCTGTCATCCCCTGTGACAACGTGACAATAGAGGTGGAAGCAATGACCCCAGTACGCCGCATCGCCGCCGCTGCCCTCGTGGCCGCGCTCGGGCTCGGATTCGTCGGAGTCGGCATCGGCCCTGCCAGCGCCGGAATTGACACTTCCTGGGGCGGCAAGATCAAGGGCAACCACTGACCTGTCGTGCCATGATGGGCACGCAGTGAAGTGCTGAGACCCGAACCCCTCAACCCCCCACGAGTTCTGGTTCGGAAAGCCTCCCCCACAGGCTCGTCTCAGCAGCAGAGGCAGCAACTCATCGAGTTGCTGCCTCTGCCTATTTCCTGCCCTGTCGCCTCGATCCTGCAAGAACCTGCGTCAGGGCGTCGGCTCGTCCATCTCCCGGCCGGAGATGCCGCGCTTGCCCATCTCGTAGCCGAGCTGGAAGCGGGTCTCGACCTCGAACTCGTTCTTGAGGTCGGCGACGTAGCCGGCGTAGGTCCGGGGGCTGACGCCGAGGCGCTTCGCCCCGGCCGGGTCGGCGCGGCCCTCGAGCAGCATCCGGATCGTCATCGCACGCTGCTCGGTGGCGATGTCGCGCATCAGGGAGGTCTCGCTGCTCGTGAAGGGCCGGGCCCGCTCCCAGTGCCGCTCGAACATGTCGACCAGGTAGCCCACCATCGAGCGGTCGCTGATCACCATGGCGGTGCTGACGCCCTCGTGGCTGGGAATGATCGCGATCCGTCGGTCGACCACGATCAGCCGGTTGAAGAACTCGTCGAGGGTGCGCACCTCGGCCCCGGCCGCGGTCACCGCGGCGACGTACTTGCGGGTGTCGGCGCCACGGCGGGCGGCGTGCTGGTAGAGGGTGCGCATCTTGACGCCGCGCTTGAGGGCGGCGATGTCGCGGGCGCCGACCTCGCCGCCGAGCTGCTTGACGCCCCGTCGGTCCTGCGGCTGGGCGGTGAGCAGCTCGATCTCGGCGTCGCTGACGAGCGAGGCGAGGAAGTTGCCGATGGTGGCGAGGCCGCGGATCTCCGCGAAGGGACCTCCGACGGCGCTGGGCGAACGGCGCCAGGCGTGCGACAGCGTGCTGAAGGCCTGCGCCCAGTGGGCCGACTCGGCGATCAGCTCGGCGCCCTGCTGCCCGAGGGGCGCCACCACCTGCGCCTGGACGGCGGCCGGGTCGACCGCACGCCAGGAGGCGCCGTCGTCGCTGCGGACGACCAGCCCGACCTCGACGAGGAGCTCGAAGGCCTGGTGGAGCTCACCGCGCTTGGCGATGCGCTTGTCGGTGCCGGCGATGCCACCGGAGGTGACGATCTCCTCGTAGAGCGGTGTGGCCTGCTCCTCGAAGATCCCGCGCTCCTGCTGCCCCAAGGGCATGGCTGACCTCCCTCCTCCCCGACTCCAGTGTGGTGATGGTGCCACACGCGTCCTCACCCCATCGGAAACCGCACCGACCCGTCTCCCCGGGCAACCGGCGAGACGGGTCGGGCGCGTGGCGACCGTGGGATCAGGCGTCCAGCCGGGCCTTCAGGGTGTCGAGCTCGCTCCACAGCACGGCCGGGAGGTCGTCGCCGAACTTGTCGAACCACTCCTGGATCTGCGGCAGCTCGGCCTTCCACTCCTCGGCGTCCACGGCGAGGGCCTGGGCGAGCTGCTCCTCGGTGACGTCGAGCCCGTCGATGTCGAGCGAGCCCGGCGCCGGCACGTGGCCGATGGGGGTCTCGACAGCCGCCGCCTGGCCCTCCATGCGCTCGATGACCCACTTGAGGACGCGGCTGTTCTCGCCGAACCCGGGCCACAGGAAGCCGCCGTCCTGGTCGCGACGGAACCAGTTGACGTAGAAGATCTTCGGCAGCTTGGAGGCGTCGTTGTCCTTGCCCATGCCGATCCAGTGGCCGAAGTAGTCGCCGGCGTTGTAGCCGATGAACGGCAGCATCGCCATCGGGTCGCGCCGCACCACGCCGACCGCACCGACGGCTGCCGCGGTGGTCTCCGAGGAGAGCGTCGCGCCCATGAAGGTGCCGTGGTTCCAGTCGCGGGCCTCGGTGACCAGCGGGATGGTCGTCTTGCGACGGCCGCCGAAGAGGATCGCGTCGATCGGCACGCCGCGCGGGTCGTCGTACTCGTCGGCGAGGATCGAGCACTGCTTGATCGGGGTGCAGTAGCGGCTGTTGGCGTGGCTGGAGAGCTCGCCCGTCTCCTCGGCCAGCTCGGGCGTCCAGGGCTCGCCCTTCCAGCTGGTGGCCTCGGCCGGGGTGTTCTCCAGGCCCTCCCACCACACGTTGCCGTCCGGGGTCAGCGCGACGTTGGTGAAGACCGAGTTGCCCTTGCGGATGGTCTCCATCGCGTGGGGGTTGGTGTCCTCGTTGGTGCCGGGGGCGACACCGAAGAAGCCGAACTCGGGGTTGACCGCCCACAGGCGGCCGTCCTCGCCGATGCGCATCCACGCGATGTCGTCGCCGATCGCCTCGACCGTCCAGCCGGGGATGGTCGGCTTGAGCATCGCGAGGTTGGTCTTGCCGCACGCGCTCGGGAAGGCGGCGGCGACGTACTTGGTCACGCCCTGCGGGGAGGTGAGCTTGAGGATGAGCATGTGCTCGGCCATCCAGCCCTCGTCGCGAGCCATCACCGAGGCGATGCGCAGCGCGTAGCACTTCTTGCCGAGCAGGGCGTTGCCGCCGTAGCCCGAGCCGAAGCTCCAGATCATCCGCTCCTCGGGGAACTGGACGATGTACTTGGTGTCGTTGCACGGCCATGCGACGTCGGCCTGGCCGGGCTCGAGCGGCATGCCGACCGAGTGCAGCGCGGGCACCCACTGCGGGTCCTGGCCGGCGTCGGCGAGCTCCTCGATCCGGCGGAGCACCTCGGTGCCCATCCTGGCCATCACGCGCATGGAGACCGTGACGTAGGCGGAGTCGGTGAGCTCGATGCCGAACATCGGCTGCTCGGCCTCGACGTGCCCCATCACGAACGGGACGACGTACATCGTGCGACCACGCATGCAGCCGGCGTAGAGCCCGCGCATGAGGTCCTTCATCTTCGACGGGTCCATCCAGTTGTTGGTGGGCCCCGCGTCGCGCTCGTCGACCGAGCAGATGAAGGTGCGGTCCTCGACGCGGGCGACGTCGGTCGGGTCGGAGGCCGCGTGGAACGAGTTGGGCATCACGTCGGGGTTGAGGCGGGTGAAGGTGCCCGTCGCCTCGAGGGCGGCGGTGAGCTGCGCCCACTCCTCGTCGGAGCCGGTGCACCAGTGGATGGAGTCGGGCTGGGTCAGCTCGGCGATCTCGGAGACCCAGGCGAGGATCCCCTCGTGGGTGGTGGGCGCCGTGTCGTTCGTCGGGGTCGTCTGGGTGTTGATGGTGGCGGTCATGACCGTTTCCTTCAGCGTGCGTGTGCGGTGGCTCGCGCGGCCTCGTTGTCGGCGACTTTCCGGGACGCTAACGCTTGTGAATCGGTGCACATATTGGATCGATCACAGATGTGTGACGTGGATCTCGCTACCTCGGAGACGTCGATTCGTTTCAGCCAGCGAGTGGGCCGCCACTGCGCGAATCCCCGGTCGCCGGAGCTGGGGTTTCGGCCGGCACGGGCTGAGCAGGTGTGAGCAGGGGTGAGCCCTGGTCAGGCGTCGACGCTCTCGCGCTGGAGGTCCAGCTCGGCCGTGTCGGCCTTGTGGGCGCGCCACGAGTGGCTGACGGCGTAGGCCCAGATCGCGGCGATGGCGAGGTAGATGCCGATGGCCACGCCGCCGGGCACCGCGACGAGGTCGGCGTTGATCAGGGTGCGGCTGTTGGTGAGCACGATCAGGCCGCCGACCAGGGAGCCGAGCATCCGGGCGGGGATGACCTTGACGAGCATCGCGGCGAAGGGCGCGACGATCACGCCACCGACGAGCAGGCCGATCACGATCTCCCACTGGATGCCGGAGAAGCCGAGGGCGGTGAGGAAGCCGATCGAGGCGGCCAGGGTGACCACGAACTCCGACGTGCTGACCGAGCCGATGACCTTGCGCGGCTCCATCTTGCCGTTGGCGAGCAGCGCGGGGGTGCCGATCGGGCCCCAGCCGCCACCGGCGGTCGCGTCGACGAAGCCCGCGATCCCGCCGAGCGGCACGAGGAAGCCACGGCTGACCGGCTCGCCGACCCGGCTGCTGTCGAAGCCCTTGAGGGTGAAGCGCACGAGCAGGTAGGAGCCGAGCGCCAGCAGCAGGACCGACATGACGACCTTGGCCAGGTCGACGGGCATGTTGACGAGCAGCGTGGCGCCGATGAACGCGCCGACGGCGCCGGGGAGCGCGATGGTCCGCACCACGCGCCAGTCGACGTTGCCGAAGGAGTGGTGGGAGATGCCCGAGGCGGCCGTGGTGCCGAGCTGGGCCAGCTGCACCATGGCGGAGGCCATGGCCGGGTTGGTGCCGATCATCAGCAGCAGCGTGGTCGAGGTGACGCCGTAGGCCATCCCGAGGCTGCCGTCGACGAGCTGGGCGGCAACGCCGACGAGGGCGAACATGACGAGCTTCTGCACGGTGACTCCTCCGGAGGCAGGACCAGGGCGAGGTCGCCAAAGTACAGTGAGTTGATAGGTTTGACCTAATCGCTGGTCGGTGTGTCCTATCACTGGTCGCCGGCCCGGACGCGACGAAGTCCCCGCCGCTGGGCGGGGACTTCGTCGGTGCTGCTGCGTCGGCGGCCGGAGTCAGGCCTCGTCGTCGAGGTCGGCGGCGACCCGGCGGTGGGCCTCCCAGATCTCCTCGGGCATCCGGTCGAACTGCGAGAGGTGCTCCTCGCGGAAGCCCATCTCCTGCTGCCAGCGGGGCTTGTCGATGGTGAGGATGCGCTCGAGGTCCACCGCGGGGATGTCCATGCCCTCGAGGTCGAGCTCCTCCTCGGTCGGGATGATGCCGACCGCGGTGCGGCGACCCGACACCTCGCCGTTCTTCAGCTGGAGCAGCCAGAGCAGCGGGCGCAGGTTGTCGCGGTAGCCGGGCCACAGGAAGTGGCCGTCCTCGGCGTCGCGCTGGAACCAGTTGACGTGGGCGAAGATCGGCTGGTCCTTGGCGGCTCCGACCACGTCGAGGTAGTGCTGGGCGTAGTCGCCCTCGCCGTAGGCCATGAACGGGCGGTTGGACATCGGGTCGTAGCGCAGGACGCCCTCCTTGCCCTCGGCCGCCGACGTCGCCTCCGCTCCCAGCGTGAGCCCGTCGTAGACGCCCTCGGCCAGGTCGGTGATCGCGCGGATCAGCGGCTCACGGTCACGCGTACGACCGCCGAAGATGATCGCGTCGATGGGGACGCCCAGCGGGGCGTCGTAGTCGGCGGCGATGTTGGGGACGTTGGCCAGGGTCGTGGTGAAGCGACTGTTGGGGTGCGCCCACGGGGCCGAGTCGTCCTCCTTGCGGTCCGCGATGGGCGAGCCCATCCAGTCCAGCCAGCCGTGGCGGTCGCGAGGCTTCTCCTTGGTGCGGCCCTCCCACCAGACCTCGCCGGACGTGGGGTTGTAGGCCACGTTGGTGAAGATGCAGTCGGTGCCCTGGTCGACCGAGGCGAGGGCGTTGGGGTTGGTGACCTCGTTGGTGTCCTTGGCCACCCCGAAGACGCCGTACTCGGGGTTCATCCCGTAGAGCTTGCCGGTCTCCTCCTCGACCCACAGCCACGCGATGTCGTCGCCGTAGAACGACACGTGGTAGCGGTCGCCGAGTGCGTCGGGGGCGGCCATCATGGCGAGGTTGGTCTTGCCGGAGGCGCTCGGGAAGCCGCCGCAGATGTGGTAGTCCTTCCCCGTCTCCTTGTCGTGGATGCCGATGAGCATGTACTGCTCGGCGAGGAACTTCTTGCTCGCCCAGCCGTCGTACGCCCCCTGGCGCAGGCCGTGGGCGATCTTGCCGAGCAGCGCGTTGCCGCCGTAGGACGAGCCGAAGTGCAGGATCGTGCGCTCGTCGGCGACGGTGACGAAGTAGCGCTTGTCGCCGTCGGTGCCCTGGCCGAGGTTCTCCAGGTCGCCGCTGACGTGGACCGCCCGGACGAACATGCCCGGGTCCTCGAGGTCGTTGACGAACTGCACGCCGACGCGGGCCATCCGGATCATGTGGAGCACGACCGTGCGGGTGTCGGTGATCTCGACACCGGCCGCCCACGGCTCCAGGGCGTTGCCGGCGGGCGCCATCAGGTAGGGGACGACGTACATCGTCTTGCCCTCGCTCGCACCGCGCATCAGCTCGTGGAGCTTGGGCTTCATCTCCGAGGCGGGGCGCCAGTTGTTGTAGACGCCGCGGTCCTTCTCGTCGCTGGTCGCGACGATGGTGCGCTCCTCGGAGCGAGCGGTGTCCTTGTAGTAGGAGCGTGAGTAGTAGCGGCCCTCGCCGACCTTCTCCAGCTCGCCGGCCTCGCACGCCTCCTCGAGGAGACGTGCGTCGTCGGAGGCGTTGACCACCTCGATGCGCTCGGCGCCGGTGAGCTCGGCGTAGTCCTTCACGAACTCACGGACCTTCGGGTTGGTCAGCCCGGCTTCGTCCATGACTGCCTCGAGATCTGCCATCGCGCTGCCTCTCATCCTGCGGCGGGTGCGGACCGCCGCGTGTGCGGGTGCTAGGCACCATAGGCCACCGCACCGCGGCGGGGACCGGCCCTCCGGGGGTGCTGATTTCACTCGTCCGGAGTACGTCGGCTATTCTCGACCAGTCCTCGCGGGCCACTCGGCCGGCACGGACATGCGCCTGTAGCTCAACGGATAGAGCATCTGACTACGGATCAGAAGGTTTGGGGTTCGAATCCCTACAGGCGCACAGATCGATCAAGCCGCAGGTCAGTTCGCTGACCTGCGGCTTCTCCGTTCTCGATCCTCACGAGAAGACGCTGGGCAGGTCCGAGGCGACCCCGTCGAACCGGGGGGTGCGCTTGTCGAGGAAGGCTGCGACCCCTTCCTTGCCGTCGCCGATCGAGGTGTAGTACATCGCCAGCGAGTCGGTGAGGTGCGCCTCCAACGGCTCCGCCGCCGCGCTGTTGCGATAGAGGAGCTGCTTGCTGAGACCGGTGGCGATCGCCGAGCGGCCGACGACGAAGGACCGAGCGAGCGCCATCGCCGCGTCCACCAGGTCGTCCGGCTCGTGCAGGCTGCGGACCAGCCGACCGGAGAGAGCCTGCTCGGCGGTGAGCACCTCGGCGGAGTAGACCCACTCCAGTGCCTGCTGGATCCCGACGATGCGTGGCAGGAACCACGACGAGCACGCTTCGGGCACGATGCCGAGGCGCCCGAAGACGAAACCGATGCGGGCACGGGTCGAGGCCAGCCGGATGTCCATGGCGAGGGTCATGGTGGCGCCGATCCCCACGGCCGGGCCGTTGATCGCCGCGATGACCGGCTTGGGGAGGGCATGGATGGCCAAGGTCACCTTTCCGCCGGTGTCCCGCACCCCGGACGCGTACGGCGGCTGGTCGTAGCTCGCGCGGAAGTCCTCGACCGACGGGAGGAGCGACTCGTCCAGGCCGAAGACGTTGCCCTCGGCGGACAGGTCCATCCCGGCGCAGAACGCGCGGCCCGCACCCGTCACGACCACGGCCCGTACGTCGTCGCGGCGCGCCTCGACGGCAAAGACCTGCTCGAGCTCGTGGGCCATCAACAGGTCGAACGCATTGAGCGCGTCGGGCCGGTCCAGGGTGAGCAGCGCGATGCCGTCGTCGTCGACGGTCCAGGCGAGGGTGTCGTAGTCGGTCATGCCAGCATCATCCCTGCCCGGGTTGACGTGGGCGGCGACGACCTTGACCCTAGGCGACATGACCCTGGCGCGCTCGGCCGCTCTCCGGGGGTTCCACTCCCTGGTGCTCGAGCTGGGTGGCGACCCGGACGCCATCGCACGCGACGTCGGGCTGGACCCCTCCGCGCTCCACTCCGACGAGCTGCTGGTCCCCGAGCGCGCCGTGGCCGGCGCGCTGGAGCTCGGGGCGAGCCGGACGAGCTGCCCGGACCTCGGGCTGCGCGTCGCAGCGCGCCAGGAGCTCAGCATGCTCGGCCCCCTCGCGCTGGCGCTCCAGTCGTCCGCGACGGTCGGGGACGCGCTCGAGTGCTGCTCGCGCTACCTCTCGGTCCATGCCCGCTCGGTGGGACTCACCGTCGAGGCGGACCCCTACGGCGACAAGGGCGTGGTCGCCCTGCGCTGGAACGTCCCGGGGGGCAGCCTCGCGACCGTCCAGGCGACCGACCTGAGCCTGGGCTTCGCGCACGGCGCACTCCGGTCGGTGACGGGCGAGGGCTACGGGCTCCGCACCGTCGACCTGCCGCACGAGCCGGTGGCGGACCCCGAGACCTATCGCGCCTACTTCGGGACGGAGGTCCGCTTCCGGCGACCAGCCGCGCTGCTCCGCGTGCCGTCGTCACTCATGCGACAGCCGGTCGCAGGTGAGGACGCGGTCCTCAAGCAGCTGGCCATCGCCTACCTCGACCGCCTCTCCCCCAGCGGTCCCGGGCTGGTGGCGACACGTGTTCGCACCGCCGTCGCGCAGGCACTGGGAACGAGCCCGGTGACCATCACGGCTGTCGCCGACCTGTTCTCGGTCCACCCCAGGACCCTGCAGCGGCAGCTCGCCCGGGAGGGCACCTCCTTCGTCGACGTCGTCGACGGCGTCCGGAAGGAGGCCGCGCAGAAGTACCTGCGCGGGACCGACCTGCCGTTCGCCCAGGTTGCGGCCCTGCTGGACCTCTCCGAGCACTCGGTCCTCACGCGGTGCTGTCGTCGGTGGTGGAACGAGACCCCGACGCAGGTTCGTCAGCGCGGTGCCGCCACGCCGTCGTGAGGGGGTGTCGCGCGCGGGCAAGGAAGTGTCGTGCTGGATCAAACGTCGCACCAGCGAGGTCGGCACACTCGATGTCATGGCTGAACAGCGTCACAACGAATCCCCGGCGACCGACGGGCAGGACATCGAGCACGTCGATGTGGTCATCGTGGGAGCAGGGCTCTCGGGCATCGGAGCGGCCTACCGCATCCAGACTGAACGACCCGGGTCGTCCTACGTCGTGCTGGAGGCGCGTGAGGATCTCGGCGGCACGTGGGACCTGTTCCGCTACCCGGGGGTGAGGTCGGACTCCGACATGGTCACCCTGGGCTATTCCTTCCGGCCCTGGCGCGACAGCCAGAGCCTGGCCGACGGAGCGTCCATCCTGACCTACATCCGCGAGACGGCGGACGAGCACGGCATCGACCAGCACATCCGCTACTCCAGCCGCGTCGTCGCAGCCGACTTCGACACCGGCACCTCGGTCTGGACCCTCGTCATCGAGGACGGGAAGAGCGGCGAGCAGCGCACCATGACGTGCGGCTTCCTCTACTCCTGCGCCGGCTACTACGACTACGACCAGCCGCACGCCCCCGCGTTCGAGGGGATCGACGACTTCTCGGGCACCGTGGTGCACCCCCAGTTCTGGCCGCAGGACCTCGACTACGGCGACAAGCGGGTCGTCGTCATCGGATCAGGCGCCACTGCGGTGACGCTCGTGCCGGCGATGCTGAAGGGCGAGCACCCCGCCAGTCACGTCACGATGCTCCAGAGGAGCCCCACCTGGATCAGCGCGGTGCCGGGGCGGGACAAGAAGGCGGAGAAGATCCGGGCGGTGCTTCCCGGCGCGCTGGCCCACACCGTGGTCCGCGCGAAGAACATCGCCTTCAGCACCGCCTTCTACCAGTTCTGCCAACGCTGGCCGCAGCAGGCCCGGAAGCTCCTGACCCACGCCGCGGCCGAGATGCTGGGCGACCCCCAGCTGGTCGCCGACCACTTCACCCCGACCTACGACCCGTGGGACCAGCGTCTGTGCGCCGTGCCCAGCGGCGACCTCTTTCGCGTGGTCAGTGACCGGCGCGCGGAGGTCGTCACCGACCACATCGACCGCCTCGTCCCCGAGGGGATCCGGCTGCAGTCGGGGCGACTGCTCGAGGCAGACGTCGTGGTCACGGCGACCGGACTCAAGCTGCTCGCCTTCGGCGGGATCGAGCCGCACGTCGACGGACGCCGCGTCGACCTGTCGGAGCAGTTCGTGTGGAACGGCGCCATGATCACCGGTGTCCCCAACTTCGCCGTGTGCATCGGCTACACCAACGCGTCGTGGACCCTGCGTGCCGACCTGTCCCACCGCCTCGTGTGCAAGGTGCTGGGCTGGATGGAGCGAAGCGGGCACCGCGCCGTCGCCCCCGTGGCGGACCGCGACCTCGAGCCGCAGCCGTTGCTCGGCCTGGCCTCGGGATACGTGCAGCGCTCGATCGCGGCCTTCCCGCGCCAGGGCGACCGGTCGCCGTGGCGGGTCCGTCAGAACTACGTGCTCGACTCGTTGACGACGCTGCGCACTGACCTGGCGCGCAATCTGGTGCCGGTCCCAGCCGCGACGACCACCACGGCTGTGGCCGACCGGACGAGGGTCGAGGCGTGAGCGCGACGTGGCACCCCGACCTGCTCGGGAAGGGCTACGAGCAGCTCACGCTCGACCTCGGCACCGATCCCGACGGTGAAGGACGCATCACCGCGGTCGTCGTGCGCCGGGTGCCGCTCGAGGACGAACGACGGCGCGGCGCAGTGCTCTACGTGCACGGATTCGCCGACTACTTCTTCCAGACCGAGCTCGCCGACTTCTTCGCCGAGCGGGGCCTCGCGTTCTACGCGCTCGACCTGCGCAAGTCCGGCCGCGCGCGGGGCGACGGGCACACCGCGCACTACGTCACCGATCTCGAGCTCTACGACGCCGAGCTCGAACGCAGCCTGGAGATCGTGGCCGCCGAGCACCCGGCCCTGCCGGTCCTCGTGGTGGCCCACTCCACCGGCGGCCTGATCGCTCCTCTGTGGCTCGATCGCAGGCGACGTGCCGGCCGGACCGACCCAGTGGCGGGGTTGGTCCTGAACAGTCCGTGGCTCGACCTGCAGGGCAAGCCACGGATGCGCCACGCCGTCACCCAGGCCGTCCGCATCCTCGCCAGGGTTGCCCCGCTGCGGGTGCTGGCCCTGCCCGCGACCTCTGTGTACGGCGACTCGCTGCATGCCGAGCGAGGCGGATCGTGGCACTACGACCTCACGCTGAAGCCACTGTCCGGATTCCCCGTCACGGTCGGCTGGCTGAACGCCGTCCGGCGCGGACAGGCGCGGCTGCACCGCGGCCTCGACGTCGGCGTACCGTCCCTGGTCCTCCGCTCCGACAAGACGCACTACTCACGCACGCACAGCCCGGCGAGCGACCGGGCAGACACCGTGCTCGACGTCCGTCAGATCGCCCGGTGGGCCGGCTGCCTCGGCGGCGAGACCACGGTGATCCCCGTCGAGGACGCCCGGCACGACGTCTTCTTGTCGCTCGACGAACCCCGACGACGGGCGTACGACGCGGTGGATGGCTGGCTGGGCCGTCGTGGCCTGACCGGGCCGCTCCCCGACCCGCCGGCCTGAGCCGTCCCCGTCCCCGCCCCCGAGCCAGCTCCCCCTCCCCCGTGTGAAGGACCAGACGATGACCAGCACCCCCACGACCATGCGCGCGCAGCGCCTCGACACCACGACCCTGACCTTCGAGATCACCGACGTCCCCGTGCCCTCTCCCGGCCCCGGCGAGGTGCTCATCGAGGTCGCGTTCAGCGGGATCTGCCACTCGGACCTGTCACTGCTCGACGGGACCTTCCCGGCCATGGGGCCGGCCGTGATCACCCAGGGCCACGAGGCCTCAGGAGTCATCGCCGCCCTCGGGGACGGCGTCGAGGGGTGGGCGCTGGGTGACCGCGTCGTACCCGCTGCCGGCCGACCGTGTCGACAGTGCCCGATGTGCAAGCGCGGAGAGCCCAGCCGGTGCCTGGCCCTGCAGCTGATGGCGTTCGCCTACGACGGCGCCTGGGCGGAGTACACCCTGGCGGACGCCCAAGGCCTCACGCGGATCCCGGACAACGTCTCGATGGAGCACGCGGCCGTCCTCGCCGACGCCGTGTCGACTCCCTACGGCGCCGTCGTGCACACGGCCCAGCTGCACGTCGGTGAGTCCGCAGGCGTGTGGGGAGTGGGCGGTGTCGGCACCCACATCGTCCAGCTGGCCCGACTGGTGGGAGCCACCCCCATCATCGCGGTCGACCTCGACCCGGCAGCGCGACAGCGCGCTCTCGACCTGGGGGCCGACCTGGCCCTGGACCCCCACGACCCCCAGCTGGTCTCCACGATCCGCGACGCCACGGGAGGAATCGGCCTCGACGCCGCCTTCGACGCGGTCGGCATCACGGCGACCTTCGACCAGGCCCTCGAAGCGCTGGGCAACGGCGGACGTCTCGTCGGCGTCGGCATGAGCGCCGATGAGCTCTCCCTCGGCATGAGCGTGCTGTTCAACCTCAGCCGCAAGCAGGTGCGCGGGCACCTGGGCTACGACCTGGCGGACATCGGGGTCCTCGCGCGGCTGGTCTCGACCGGGCGCCTCGACCTCAGCAGGTCGATCAGCCGGGTCGTGGCGCTCGAGGACCTCGAGGAAGGCATCAGGACGCTCCGGAGCGGCGAGGGAAGCCCGGTCCGGATCCTCGTCAGGCCGTGAGGAGGCCGGACCCGGGTGTGGGTCCGGCCTCCCGCGTAGGCGGATTCGCCCGGTGGATCAGGTGCTCAGAGCAGGCCCTTGTCGTCGAGCCAGTCCTTGGCAGCGGTGCTGGCCGAGGCCTTCTCGTCGCCCTCGACCCGGTCGCGCAGCGCGATCAGGTCGTCGGTGGTGAGCTCGGCCGAGATGGCGTTCAGCGCGTCGGTGACCTCCTCGGAGTTCACCGAGTCGGCGATCAGCGGCACGATGTTCTGCGCCGAGATCATGTTCTCCGGGTCCTCGAGGACCACGAGGTCCTCGGCGACCAGGGCCGGCGAGGTGGTGTAGATGTCGGCGACCTGGACGGTGTCGTCGACGAGCGCCTTGACGGTGTCGGGGCCACCGAAGTCCTCGATCGGCACGAAGGTGACGTCGCCCTTCTTGGTGCCCACGCCGTAGACGCTCTTCAGGCCCGGGATGCCGTAGCCGAGCTCGCCGAACTGCGGGTTCGAGCCGAGCGAGAACGGCACGAGCGCGGACAGGTCGCCGATCGAGGTCAGGTCGTTGGCCTCGGCGGTCTCGCTGGTGACGACGTAGGCGTCCTTGTCCTCGGCCTCGGCCGAGTCGAGCACCTGCAGCTTGTCGGCGGCCACGGCGTCGCCCAGGGCGCCGTCGACCTCCTCGGTCGTGCGCTCGGTGTAGTCGGGGTTGTAGTAGGCCAGCAGGTTGCCGTTGTACTCCGGGATCAGGTTGATCGAGCCGTCCTGCAGCGCCGGGATGGTCTGCTGGCGCGGACCGATGTTGAACTTGGTGTCGACGTCGACGCCCTTGGCCTCGAGCGCCTGGGCGTAGATCTCGCCCAGGATCTCGCTCTCGGGGAACGCGAACGAGCCGACGATGATCTTGTCGCTGTCGCCCGAGGCAGCCGGGGTCGGTGGGGTCGGAGGAGCCGCACGCGGACGAGCGCGGCCCCGAGCCCGAGGGTGAGCGCGAGTGCGCCGACCCTCATGCGGGAGTTGGTGGTCATGGCGTTGTTCCCTTTCGTCTGACGC
Source organism: uncultured Actinomycetota bacterium (assembly GCA_963750445.1). Lineage (GTDB taxonomy): Bacteria > Actinomycetota > Actinomycetes > Propionibacteriales > Nocardioidaceae > Nocardioides. The sequence goes on from CAVVQR010000004.1 coordinate 211,674, forward strand.
GTCTCACGCGTCGGCGGCCGTGGTGACCGACTGGGTGCGGCGAGGAGCCGCGGAACGGGTGTCTCGGAGGCCCTTGGTGGCCGTGGCCCGCTGGAGGACGGCGAACAGCCCGTCGACCAGGAGGGCGAGGACGGTGACGAGGAGCGCACCGCCCAGGATCAGGTCGTAGTCGTTGAGGCCGATGCCGCTGGTGATGATGCGCCCCAGGCCACCGAGGCCGGCGTACGACGCGATCGTGACGGTCGCGATGACCTGCAGCACGGCGGCTCGCACGCCACCGACGATGAGCGGCAGGGCGAGCGGGATCTCGACCTGGGTGAGGATCTGCCACTCGGTCATGCCGTTGGCGCGTGCGGCGTCGATGGTGCCGCGGTCGACCGACTCGAGCCCGGAGTAGGCGCCGGCCAGCATCGAGGGGATGGCGAGGATGACGAAGGCGATCGTCGCGCCCACGATCGGCGCGGTGTCGTAGGACAGGAAGTAGCCGAACACCATCAGCAGGAAGAACAGCACGCCGAGGGTCGGCAGCGCGCGCATCGAGCCGGTGAAGGTGATGACGAACTGGCGGCCCTTGCCGGTGTGGCCGATGTAGAAGCCCAGCGGCAGCGCGATGATCGCGGCGATGACCACGGCGATCACGGTGTAGGTGAGGTGCTCGACCAGGCGGTCCTGGATCGGCAGCGGGCTCTGGCTCCCGGCCTGCCAGTGGGAGCTGTCGAAGATCCAGCGCAGGGCGCTCAGCAGGAGGTCCATCAGGACGCCGACCCCGTGATGTTGCTCAGCGCACTCAGCCGGAGTGGTGGACGGTGACGGCTGGCGTCCACCGGCCTGAGCCGCGGCCCGAGTCGCCGCGGTTCCAGGGCATCAGGACCTTCCCCAGCGTCACGATGACCAGGTCGAAGATCAGCGCCAGCAGCAGGCTGAGCGCGATGCCGACGACGACCTCCTCGAGGATGCCGCGCTGCTTGCCGTTCTGGAAGAAGTAGCCGAGGTTCTCCGAGCCGATGATGACGCCGACCGAGACCAGCGCGATGGTGCTGACCGAGACGACCCGGATGCCGGCCAGCAGCACCGGTCCGGCCAACGGCAGCTCGACGCGGAAGAAGCGTGCGGCCGGCGAGTACCCGACGGCCAGGGCGGCATCCACCGTCGTGTCGTCGACGGAGGCGAGGGCGTCGGCGGCCGACCTGGCCATGATCGCGACTCCGTAGATGCACAGCGCGACGACGAGGTTGGTGTCGTCGAGGACGCCGGTCGGGATGACGAGCGGCAGGATCACGAACAGCGGCAGCGACGGGATCGTGTAGAGCAGGCTGCCCGCGGTGATGACGATCGTGCGCGAGGTGCTGTTGCGGTTGGCCAGCCAGCCCAGCGGGATGGCGAGCAGGAAGCTGATCACGATCGGCAGGATGGCCAGCCGGGCGTGGTTGAGGGTGTACTCGAGGATCAGGTCGAGGTTGTTGCGTGTCCAGTTCACGACGCGGCGGACCCTGCGTCGTCGCCCAGCACGCCGACCGGTCGCCCGTCGCCGTCGACGATGAGGGTGAGCCCGCCGTCGCCCTCGCGCTTCTGCAGGTGCAGCTCGCGCTTGCCCTTGTCGGCGCCGATGAAGCTGGCGACGAAGTCGTCGGCGGGCGCGGCCAGGATCTCGGCCGGCGTGCCGGCCTGGGCGATCTGTCCGCCCTTGCCGAGGATGACGACCTGGTCGGCGAGGATGAACGCCTCGTCGATGTCGTGGGTGACGAAGACGATGGTCTTGCCGAGCTCGCGCTGGAGCCGGTTGAGCTCGACCTGGAGGTCGGTGCGCACGATCGGGTCGACCGCGCCGAACGGCTCGTCCATGAGCAGGATGTTGGGGTCGCTGGCCAGAGCGCGGGCCACGCCGACGCGCTGCTGCTGGCCGCCGGAGAGCTGGCGCGGGTAGCGCTGGGCCAGGCCGCGGTCGAGGCCGACCTTGTCGAGCAGCTCGAGGGCGGCGGCGCGGGCCTCGGCCTTCGGTACGCCGTTCAGCACCGGCACCGTCGCGACGTTGTCGACGACCCTGCGGTGCGGCAGCAGGCCCGAGGACTGGAGGACGTAGCCGATGCTCCGCCGGAGCTTCACCTTGTCCTGGGCGGACACGTTCTCGCCGTCGATCAGGATCTCCCCCGACGTCGGCTCGACCATCCGGTTGATCATCCGCAGCAGCGTCGTCTTGCCGCACCCCGAGGAGCCCACGAACACGGTGGTCTGGCGCGAGGGCAGCGTGAAGCTGAAGTCCTCGACCGCCACGGTGCCGTCCGGGAACTGCTTCGTGATCGATCGGAACTCGATCATCTGCGGCCCCGGCCTTCATCGGTGGTCATGAGCATTCCAATGAGGGTAGTCGCAGACCACGCCCTTCGCCCGACCGCGGATCCATCAAGCGGACGGGTCTCCCCCCGAGGGGTGGGACCGCGGCAGTCCCCGCGCGTCACGCCTGCCAGATCCTCAACCAGTCGACGGACATGTGCTGCGGCAGCTGCTTGTCCTTCATCTGCGTGAGCTCGTAGTCCGAGGCGAGCAGGCTCAGGATGGGGTACTGCGGCTGGCCGGACACTCCCTTGCGGGTGCGCCAGGTCTCCTGCCCGTCGATGCGGAAGATGTACGTCTTCGGCGTCCACTCCACCGAGAACACGTGGTAGTTCTTCGACCAGCCGTCACGCTTGTTCTTCAGGTAGCTCCGCGGCTTCTTCAGCCAGGAGCCGGTCTTGACGACCTTGTTGCCGCGCTTCCAGTGGATGAAGCTCGTCAGGCCACCGCGCGGGTGCTTGTCGCCGAAGTACTCGATGACGTCGATCTCGGCGCCTGCCGTGCGCGGTGTGCCCGGCCGGGACACCTGGGGCTGGAGCCAGAAGCTGCTGTGCTGGCCGCGGCGCTGGTGCATCTTCACGCGCGCGGCCGCGAAGCCGTACTTGAACGACACCGCGCCCTGCGTGGAGATGTGCCCGTTGAGCCGGTAGGCGAAGCGACCGGACGACTTGCCGCGCTTGACCGCCTGGCACTTGCCCTTGCGGCTGCGGTCCTTGATCACGCTGAGCCGCACCTTGCCGCCGGAGACCTTCACGGCCTTCGGGCTGCCCTTCGAGCACCGGCGCTTGCTGGCCTTCTCGTAGGACTGGCCGCGGTGGCTCCACTCGGGGCGCAGCGAGCCGCCCGAGAAGTTCTCGGTGTAGAGCGGGGTCTGCCACCGAGCGGTGCTCCGGGGCCGACTGACGGCAGGCCGCAACCCCTTGAACCTGCCGGTCTTCACGCGGTAGGTCAGTGGACGGCCGTGACGCATCGCCCTGGCGGAGAACTCGGCCCGACCCCGGCGATCCAGCCGGGCCTTGCCGACGTTCTTCCAGTGCTTGCCCCGCTTGACCTGCAGGCGCACCGGTCGGTGGGCCCGGCGGGGCTTGACCGTCGCGGTGATGGCCACCCGGGCCGCGTCGGGGCTCGCCGTGCGACGGCCCTGCTGGACGATCTGGGGCATCACCTGCAGGCGCGCCCGGGAGCGGGCGGCCTTGAACGCCGGCGCCGACGGTGCAGCGCCCACCCGGTGAGGAGGTTCGACGGCCGAGACGGTGTCGGTGGCGAGGAGCAGGGACGCGGGCATCAGCAGCGCGAGGACGCTGCCGGCGAGCACGCGGCGTGCAGGCATGGTGATCTCTCTCTGTCGTGGGCGCGAGGTGGACGTGTCGACGGACATCTCCTCGAGGGTGTCCCCGGACCGGGCGGCAACCCAAATCCCCGGCCCGAGCACGCGCGGGCCGCACGTAGGCTCTGCGCCGTGCCCATCGACGATGCCACCCGCCCACGAGTGGCAGGGTCGGTCGACCTGACGCCGCGGCAACGACAGGCCGGCGACCACCTGCGGATGATCCACGACCACTTCCGCCAGCAGCTCTCGCAGCTCACGGGCGCCGTCGAGGAGCTCCGCGACGGGTCGGCCGACGTGGGCGCCGTCCGCGAGAACCTGCACCAGCTGATGCCCGCGCTGACGGCGCAGCAGGTCTCGGGCCTGTGCCACCAGGTGTGCCGCTTCCTGACCATGCACCACACCATCGAGGACCAGAGCATGTTCCCCGCGGTGGCGACGCTGGAGGCCTACGCACCGGTGGCGGAGCGGCTCGCCGCCGAGCACCTCGACATCCATGACCACCTCGAACGGGTCGACGAGCTGGCGGTCGCGGTGCGGACGGACCCGACCCGGGTCGACGAGCTGGTCACCGCGGTCGCCGACCTGCGCCGCGACCTGGAGTCGCACTTCACCTACGAGGAGACCGAGATGACCGAGCCGCTCGGCCTCCTCGGCCTCGGGATCTAGTCACCGCGCTCCTGCGTCGTCACCAGCGGTCGTGCACCTGTGCGCGGATCCGGCGGTCGTAGAGGTCGCGTACGCCGTCGAGCAGCGACTGCGGGAGCGCGGCCACCGAGCCGGCGGCCGCGTTGGACTGCGCCTGCTCGATGTTGCGGGCTCCGGGGATCACGGTCGAGACACCCGGCAGCTGCCAGGCCCAGGCGATGGCGGCCTGCGCCGGCGTGACGTCGCCGAGGCCGCTCGCCTCCACGAGCTCGCGGAACTCGCCGGCGGCGGCGATCCCGGTGTCGTAGTCGACCCCGGAGAACGTCTCACCGACGTCGAACGCACTGCCGTCGCGGTTGTAGGTGCGGTGGTCGTCGGCGGCGAAGGTGGTGTCGGGGCCGTACTTCCCGGACAGCAGGCCCGACGCGAGCGGCACCCGGGCGATGATGCCCACGCCGGCCGCCTCGGCAGCCGGCAGCACCCGCTCGAGCGGCTTCATCCGGAAGGCGTTGAGGATGATCTGCACGCTGGCGACGTGGGGCCGCGCGATGGCGGCGAGCGCCTGGTCGACGGTCTCGACGCTGAGCCCGTAGGCAGCGATCACCCCGTCGTCGACCAGCCGGTCCAGGACGTCGTAGGTCGTGTCGTCCTCGACCACGGCGCTGGGCGGGCAGTGCAGCTGCACCAGGTCGATCGTGTCCACCCCGAGGTTGCGCCGGGACCGGTCGAGCCATCCCCGGAAGTTGTCCTCGACGTAGTTCTCCGGCACCTGGTCCTCGCGGCGGCCCATCTTCGTGGCCACCGTGAAGCCGCTGTCCGCGTGGGCCGCGAGGAACTCCCCCACGATCCGCTCGCTGCGGCCGTCGCCGTAGACGTCGGCGGTGTCGTAGAAGGTGACACCGGCCTCCGCCGACGCCTCCAGCACCGCGCGGGCGTCGGCCTCACTGACATCACCCCAGTCGGCGCCGAGCTGCCACGTGCCGAGACCGACGACCGAGACCTGACGGCCGGTCCTTCCGAGGGTTCGCTGCTCCATGCGGGCGATCCTAGGACCCGGCCTTCTGCTGTGAGCAGAACGCATGGGCCGGACGGTGTGCGGTGGCTACGGTCGAGGCATGGGCGAGATCCTGAGGTTCCCCGAGCAGCCTGCCGAGCAGCCTGCCGACCAGTCCGACGCGGCTCCCGAGCCGCTCTGGCGCGAGCTGGTCGGACGCGAGCTCCATCGTGAGCGGACCGAGCGTGGCGAGCGGCTGGTCGACGTGGCCGGGCGGGCCGGCGTCTCGATGCAGTACCTCTCCGAGGTCGAGCGCGGGCTCAAGGACCCGTCGTCGGAGATGCTGCACGCCATCGCGGGGGCGCTGGACCTGTCGGTGCGCGAGCTCGCCGCGCGCGTGAGCTCCTACGACGCGCTCTGCCTCGCGGCCTGACCCCGGTCGAGGAGGATCAGCCGAAGGCCGGTCCCTGCTGGGTGAACACGGTGTCGACGATCCCGTAGTCGACGGCCTCGGAGCCCGACAGGACGAGGGTCCGCTCGGTGTCCTGCCGCACCTGCTCGGCCGTACGTCCGGTGTGCCGCGCCAGGATCTCCTCGAGCTGCAGGCGGACCCGGGCCACCTCGTCGGCCTCGAGGATCAGGTCCGGGATGGTCCCCCGACCCTGCGTCGCCGGCTGGTGGAGCACCACCCGGCCGTGCGGCAGGATCGCCCGGCTCCCCGGGGCGCCGCCGGCGAGCAGGACCGCCGCGGTCCACGCCGCCTGGCCCACGCACACCGTCTCGACCGCCGGCTTGACGAACTGCATGGCGTCGTAGACCGCGAGCATCGCCGAGATCGATCCGCCGGGTGAGTTGATGTAGAGGCTGATCGGCAGCTCGGGGTTCTCCGAGGACAGGTGGAGCAGCTGGGCGATGACGGCGTTGGCGACGCCGTCGTCGATCTCCGTGCCGAGGTAGATGATGCGCTCCGAGAGCAGCCGTGAGTAGAGGTCGAGGGTCCGCTCGCCGCGCGGGGTCTGCTGGACGACGTAGGGGATCGTGTAGCTGCTCATCGCGCACCTGCCAGGCCCACGGCGTGCGGACGCACGGGCGTCACGTGGTCCACGCTGCTGATCAGGTGGTCGACGAATCCGTAGTCGAGCGCCTGCTCGGCGCTGAACCAGCGGTCCCGCCGGGAGTCCCGCTCGACGGTGTCGCGGTCCTGCCCGGTGTGCTCGGAGATCAGGCCCAGCACGGTGTCACGGGTGTGGCGGAGGTCGTCGGCCTGGATCTCGATGTCGACGGCCGTCCCGCCGATGCCGGCCGAGCCCTGGTGCAGGAGGACGCGCGCGTGCGGCAGGGCGTACCTCTTGCCCGGTGTCCCGGCGGACAGCAGGAACTGTCCGGCGCTCGCGGCCATCCCCATCGCGACGGTGGACACGTCGTTGGGGATGAGCCGCATGATGTCGTGGATCGCCAGCATGGAGGAGACGGAGCCGCCCGGGGAGTTGATCCAGAGGCTGATGTCGGCGCGCGGGTCGTCCGCCGACAGCAGCAGCAGCTGGTGCATCAGGCGGTTGCCGTTGCCCTCCCTCAGCTCCTCGCCCAGCACGATGATGCGTTGGTGCATCAGCCGCCGGACCAGCTCGTCCTCGATGCGCTCGGTTGTCGTGTTCATGTCCACCACAGTGGCGCGCCGACGCCGTCCACCACAGGGTGTTCTGCTCGTCGCGGATCTGCCCGCAGCGGAGTCGTACGGTGAGGCCGTGAAGCGACTCGTTGCGACCCTGGTGCTCGTCCTCGCCACCACTCTTGCCGCCACCCTCACCCCGGCTGCCGCGGGCGCCGCGACCGGCGACCTGAGGGACCCGGCCACCAAGGAGATCGCGATGCAGCTCGTCTCCAGCGCCGAGAACTCCTCGCTGGACTGGCGCGCGCAGTTCTCCTACATCGAGGACATCGGCGACGGGCGCGGCTACACCGCCGGGATCATCGGCTTCTGCTCCGGCACCGGCGACATGCTCGCGGTCGTCCGCGCCTACACGCGGGCTGAGCCCGAGAACCGGCTCGCGCGGTTCCTCCCCGCACTGCGCCGGGTCGACGGCTCCGACTCGCACGCAGGACTGGGCCGCCCGTTCGTCCGGGCCTGGCGCACAGGCGTCTCGCGACAGGACCTTCCGGCGGGCGCAGGAGCGCGAGCGCGACCACGGCTACTTCCGCCCGGCCGTCCGGCGCGCGAAGGCCGACGGCCTCGGCGCGCTCGGCCAGTTCAGCTACTACGACGCGGCCGTGGTCCACGGCGTGAGCGGGATGCGGGGCATCCGGCGCCGCGCGCTCGAGACGGCCACGACGCCGAGCGCGGGCGGGGACGAGACGGCGTACCTCGACGCCTTCCTCGACGAGCGGGTCGTCGAGATGCGCAAGGAGGCCGCGCACGACAACGTCGATCGCGTCGAGCTGGCCCAGCGCCGCTTCCTGCGCGAGGGCAACCTCGGCCTCACCCCGCCGCTGCGCTGGTCGGTCTACGGCGACGACTACGAGATCCTGGAGCCGGCTCAGGACGCCGAGAGGCCCGCCATGTCGAGGACGAACCGGTAGCGCACGTCGCCGCGCCCGAGGCGCTCGAGCGCGAGGCCCACCTGGTCGGCGGGCAGCACCTCGACGTCGGCGGTGATCCCGTGGAGACCGCAGAAGTCGAGCATCTCCTGGGTGCGTACGTCGACCGGCACTGCCGCTGCCCGTGACCCGCTTGCGCCCCGGCAGGAGCGACATCATGTCGACCGTGGTGCTGCCGAGGAACCCGACGACGCAGAGGGTGCCGTCGGTGTCGAGCAGGTCGAGGTAGGGCGCGAGGTCGTGGTCGACCGGGACGCAGTCGATGATGACGTCGAGGCTGCCCCGGGCCGCGGCGAGGGCATCGGCGTCGGAGGTCACGACGACGTGTCGACGCCCCGAGCCGCTCGGCCTGGTCGGCCTTGGCTGCCGTGCGTGGTCAGCACGCTGACCTCGGCGCCGAGCGCCGCGGCGAGCTTGACCGCGAGGTGGCCCAGGCCGCCGACCCCGGCGACACCCACGCGCGTCCCCTCACCGACGCCGAGGGCCCGGAGCGGCTCCCAGACCGTGACGCCGGCGCACATCAGGGGTGCGACCGCGGCGGCATCGAGGTCGGGCGGGCGGTGGTAGACGAACGCCGCTCGCGGACGACGTAGTCCGTCGACCAGCCGCCCAGGGTCGTCGAGCCGTCGACCCGGTCCTTGCCGGCGTAGGTGAGGGTCGGGAACTCGCGGCACCAGTTCTGCTGGTCGGCCAGGCAGGCGTCGCAGGTGCCGCACGAGTCGACGATGTTGCCGACCGCCACCGGGTCGCCGGGAGCGAAGTCGGTGACGTCGGCGCCCACCTGGGTGACGGTGCCGACGAACTCGTGGCCGGGGACGAGCGGGTACGGGCCGGAGTCGCCGCGCACGGCGTGCAGGTCGGTGTGGCAGACGCCGCAGTGGCTGACCGCGACGGCGACGTCGTCGGGGCGCAGGTCGCGGCGCTCGACCGAGGTGGGCGTGGGCGCGGCGCCAGCACGGGCGACGAGGAGGGAGGTGGAGGGACGCATGCCGTGAGACTAACTGGTTGGTTGGAAACAATCAACGTAGGCTGCCGCCGTGCCTCGAGACGCCACCGACACCGTGCGTCGGATCCTGGACGCCGCGGTCGAGGAGTTCGCCCGCCACGGCATCGCCGGCGCCCGGGTGGACCGGATCGCCGGTCGGGCGCGGATCAACAAGGCCCAGCTCTATGCCCACGTCGGCAACAAGGACGCGCTCTTCGACGCCGCGTTCACCCACCACGTGGACGCGCTCGTCGACGCCGTGCCACTCACGGCGGAGGACCTGCCCGGCTACGCCACCCGCCTGTACGACGCCTACGTGGCGGACCCGGCGCTGGTGCGGTTGGTGACCTGGGCGCGGCTCGAGAGGTCACCGACCGGTGACCTCTTCACCGACGCCGACCACGACGTCTCCAAGCTCGACGCGATCCGTGCGGCCCAGGCGGCCGGGGTGCTCGACGACAGCTACGACCCGGTCGACCTGTGGGCGCTCCTGATCTCGATGGCTGCGACCTGGGCGCAGGCAGCCGTGATGACGACAGCGACGGCTGACGAGGCGGACGAGGTCCACGAGCGGCGGCGCCTCGCGCTGGCCCGGGCGGTCGAGCGGTCGTTCTCCGCCTAGCGGTCGAGCAGCGGCCGGGCGGGGTCCCACGTGGTGCCGTCGCGCTCGTCCTGGCGCCGGCGGGCGATGGCCGAGAGCGACTCGAGGACGACGCGGTTGGCGAGCGCCGCGGTGATGTCGGCGTGGTCGTAGGGCGGGCTGACCTCCACCACGTCGATCCCGACGACCGGCAGCTCGAGGCAGATCCGGCGTACGGCGTCGAGCAGCTCCCGCGCCGACAGACCGCCGGGCTCCGGCGTGCCGGTGCCGGGCGCGTGGCCCGGGTCGCACACGTCGATGTCGACGGAGAGGAAGACGCCCTCGCACTCGTCGGTCGCGATCTCGAAGGCCTCGGTCAGGCACTCGGTGAGCCCGCGATGGACGATCTCGGTCATCTCGTAGGACCGCATCTTCTCCGCGGCCATCCAGTCGAGCGTCTCCGGGCCCGGCCAGTAGCCGCGCAGACCCACCTGGAGGAACCGGTCGCCGCGCAGCGCGCCCGACTCGATCAGCCGCCGCATCGGCTGGCCGTGCCCCCACAGCGAGCCGAACTCGATGTCGCCGGTGTCGGCGTGCGCGTCGAAGTGGATCATCGACACGCGGCCGTGACCGAGCACGTTGGCCACCCCCTTGGCGTCGGGGAAGGCGATCGAGTGGTCCCCGCCGAGCACGACCGGGAACGGCTCCGGCGCGGGCCACCTTCTCCACCGCAGCCTCGAGGACGCCCAGTGCCCGCTCGATGTCACCGGGCGGCATCTCGACGTCGCCGGCGTCGACGACGCGCAGGTCCTGGAGCCCGTCCGTGCGCAGCGCGAGCGACGGCCGGGAGCCGTCGTGCGGGAGGTAGTCGGTCATCCGGATGGCCTGCGGCCCGAACCGGGTGCCCGGCCGGTGCGACGTACCGCCGTCGAAGGGTGCGCCGACGATGACGACGTCCGCACCGGCGTAGGACGCCTCGTCGTCGAGGTCGCACCGAGGCACGCCGAGGAAGGTGATGTCGGGGCCGAACTGAGCGCCGTAGCGAGCCATGGGCCGACTCTAGGGACCTAGGCTGGCGACGGACAGGCTCCCGACCCCGAAGGACCACGATGACCGTCTTCCGTACCGTGCTCGAGGCCACCGGCGGCAACAACGTCGGGATCGTCGTGCCGGAGGAGGTGGTCCTGTCCTTCGAGCGGGGCAAGCGGGTGCCGGTCGTCGTGACGATCGACGGCGACTACACCTATGCGACCACCATCGGCGTGATGGGCGGTCGCTACCTCGTCTCCTTCAACGCCGAGACCCGCAAGAAGACCGGTCGCGGCGCCGGCGACGAGGTCGAGGTCGAGCTCGTGGTGGATCCGGCCCGCTGACGCGCGTCCACCACTCGGTGGATCCCTCGCGCACCCTCGCCCGGTTTGCAACAGTGTGCGCACCACGAGCACCGGGGAGGCCGGCATGAGCGAGGACACCTTCTGGCAGGACGCCGAGCAGCACCTGATCAGGTACGGCGGAGGGTTCACGCCACGGATCATCGAGCGGGCGTCCGGCTCCTGGGTCCACGACGAGCAGGGTCGCGCGATCCTCGACTTCACCTCCGGCCAGATGAGCGCCGTGCTCGGGCACTCCCACCCCGAGGTGGTGCAGACGGTCACCGAGTCGATCGCCACGCTGGACCACCTCTACTCCGGGATGCTGAGCCGGCCCGTGGTCGAGCTGGCACGTCGGCTGGCCGCGAGCCTGCCGTCGCCCCTGAGCCGGATGCAGCTGCTGAGCACGGGCGGTGAGGCCAACGAGGCCGCGATCAAGATGGCCAAGCTGTCGACCGGTCGCTACGAGGTCGTGGCGCTCGACCGCTCGTGGCACGGCATGACGACCGGCGCCGCCGGGAGCGACGTTCTCGGCGGGCAGGCACGGCTACGGCCCGCCGCCGGTCGGCAACCTGACGCTGCCGGCGCCCGACGCCTACCGCTCGCCCTTCCGCCACCCCGACGGCAGCCACGACTGGCAGACCGAGCTCGACTACGGCTTCGCCACCCTCGACCGCCAGTCCTCCGGCAGCCTCGCGGCCTGCCTCGTCGAGCCGATCCTGTCCTCAGGCGGCATCCTCGAGCTGCCCGACGGCTACCTCACCCGGCTGCACGAGAAGTGCCGCGAGCGCGGGATGCTGCTCGTCGTCGACGAGGCGCAGACCGGCCTCGGCCGCACCGGCACGATGTACGCCATCGAGCGCGACGGGGTCGTGCCCGACATCATCACGCTGTCCAAGACCCTCGGCGGTGGACTTCCCGTCGCGGTCGTCGTCACGACCCCCGAGATCGAGGAGCGCTGCCACGAGCGCGGTCACCTCTTCTTCACCACCCACTCCTCCGACCCGCTCGCCGCGGCCGTCGCGCTCACCGTCCTCGGCGTCGTCGAGCGGGACGGCCTGGCCCACCGCGCGAAGGTGCTCGGCAAGGAGCTCGGCGACCGGCTGCTCGACCTGCGCGAGCGCTACGACGTGGTCGGCGACGTGCGCGGTCGCGGCCTGCTCCAGGGCGTCGAGCTGGTCACCGACAAGCAGTCGAAGACGCCCGCCGACGCGCTGGGGCGAGCGGTCACCTCGGCCGCGCTCGAGCTCGGCCTGCACATCAACATCGTGCAGCTGCCCGGTCTCGGTGGGGTGATCCGGATGGCACCTCCCCTGACCATCTCCGAGGACGACCTGCACCACGGCGTCGACCTGCTGGAGTCGGCGCTGGCCGTCGCGATGAAGGGCTGAGGCCTACCAGCCGCCGAGCCCCGCGAACCGCTCACCGATGAGGGCGTGCGTGGCGGAGTCGGGGTGCAGGTTGTCGGGGAGCGGGAGCCGCTCCTCGTCCGCCGCGCCGTAGAGCGCCAGCCCGTCGACGTACGTCAGGTGCGGGTCGCCGCGTCGCTCGACCACGTCGGCGAGCACCTCCCGGACGACCTCGAGGCTGAGCGCGCCGCGGGCGACCTGCTCCGGGTCGCCGCCTGCCACGAAGGCCACCCGACCCTCGGCCAGGGCCGCCATGTCGGGGCCGGTCGGGCCGGGCACGGACTCGTGGATCGCGCAGTGCACCGGCGAGATCAGCCGCAGCGGCGTCTCGGGGTGGCCGTCGCGGATGGTGTCGAGGTAGCCGTGGATCGCGGGCCCGAGCGCGCGACGCCGCAGCAGGTCCTGGTTGACCAGGTTGATGCCGAGCTTGAGGCTGATCCGGTCGGCCGGGGTGTCGCGGATCGTGCGCGCGACGAACGGGTCGAGCAGGGCACTGCCGCCGAAGCCCAGGTTGACCAGGTCGAGCCCGGAGAGGCGCGCGGCGACCACGGGCCACGGCTCGGTGGGGTAGGTCGCCACGGAGCCGTGGCTGATCGAGCTCCCGTGGTGGACCCACCGGGGGCGGTCACTCGTCACCGGCGCGACCGGGGCATCGGCACGCAGGTCGATGAGCTCGGTCTGCTCGTCGTGCGGCAGCCAGACCTCGACGTCCTTCTCGCCCTCGGGCAGGGAGATCACGAGGGTGGTCGGATCGCCGGCGTTGAAGGTGCTGGCGCCGGTCATCATGTCGACGTCGAGCACGTTGCCGCCCGGCGCCTGCTGCCGCTCGACCAGCGCGCCGTCGACCAGCACGTCGTACCAGCCGTCGGGTCGCGCAGGCGCACCGACGTAGCGACGCTTGGTGGGCAGCACGTCGAGCTCGAGGCGGGTCGCCGCGGTGCGCAGTGCCAGTCGTACGCCGGCCGGCTGGGCCTCGACGAGGCGGAGCTGCGGGTCGTCGGACTGCGCCCGCGCCCACGCGGGGAGGCGGTGGGGCAGGAGGCCGCGGTCGGTGCGCTCGAGCTCGAGCGCCCCCAGGACCAGAGGAGCGAGGGTCGGGTAGGTCATGACTTCTCCCAGGAGCGCAGCACGGTGTCGAGTCCGTCGAGCACGCGCTCCCACGTGTCGTCGGACGGTGGCGCCGTCGGGGCGCCGTGGTCGAAGGCGCCGGCCGCGTCGAGCGTGGCGTAGCCGTGGAAGGTCGCGCCGATCAGGCGGACCGCGTGGGTCTCGTCGGCGTCGCCGAGCGCATAGCTGCGCAGCGACGACCGGGCCAGGTCGGCGTGCCGCGGACCGGCACTGGCGGCCGCCGCCTCGGCGTCGAGGGGCAGCCGGGTGGCGGCGTAGCGGCCGGGGTGCTCGGTGGCGTAGGTGCGCCACACCCCACCGACCGCCGCCAGCGCGTCGCGCCCGCTGACGCCTGCGAGTGCGGCGGCGACGAGGTCGGCGGTCTCGTCGAGGGCGACGAGGGAGACGCGGACGCGGAGGTCGGCGGTGCTCCGGACGTGCGTGTAGAGGCTGGGCGTCGCGACGCCGAAGTGCTTGGCGAGCGCCGTGAGGGTCACCTGGTCGAGGCCGACCTCGTCGGCGAGGTCGGCCGCGGCGAGCGCCACCCGGGCACTCGTCAGTCCTGCGCGAGGCATGGCGGCCCCTTCCTGATGTCCTGAGGTCAAAACCTTAGGCCATGAGGATCGGGGTGTCACATCGCGTCAGTGCTGGGCGTCGTCCAGGCTGAGGTCGGCCGGGACCAGGCGCCAGACGACGTAGGCCGAGACCGCCGTCAGGACCGCACCCACGGCACCCACGGAGGCGAAGCCCGTCACGAAGGCATCGGCCGCCTCGGCGAACCAGGGTCCACCCGCGGCACCGGCCACGGACTCACGCACGGCCGCGGTCGCTCCGTCCGGCAGGCCGGCACGGTAGACGGCGCCGAGGAGGCTGCCGAGGAAGGTGATGCCGAGCACGGCACCGAGCTCGTAGGTGATCTCCTCCACCGCCGCGGCCGATCCGGCCTGGTCGTCGGTCGCCGCACCCATGATCAGCGCGGAGCCGAGGCCGAGCGCGGAGGTGCCGAGGCCGACGATCGCGAAGGCGACGGCGATCCAGGGGTACGTCGCCGGCACCACCGCCAGGAACGCGAGGCCGGCCGACAGCACGAGGAGACCTCCGCTGAGCACGAGGCGCGGGCTGGTCCGGGCGGCCAGGGCCGGCGCGAACGGCGAGGCGATCATCGCCCCCACCGCGAGCGGCAGCAGCGCGAGCCCGGACTCGAGCGGGCTCCAGCCCACGACGAGCTGCAGCCACTGGCTGCCGACGAACAGCACCGACGCCATCGCGGCGCTGCTCGCGAGCGCGGCGACGACGCCCGCCCGGAGGACGGGCTGGCCGAAGAGGCGTACGTCGAGCATGGGCCGGTCGGAGGCCAGCGCGGTCCTGACGAAGGCGGCCAGCGCCGCGACGCCGATCGCGAGCAGGACGAGGGTCGGCAGGGTCGGGCCGTGCTTGCCGAGCTGCTTGGCGGCGTAGACGAAGGCGGTCATGCCGCCGGCCGACAGGACGACCCCCAGGGCGTCGATCCGGCCGGGGTTCTGCGACCTGTTCTCGCGCAGCAGCCAGACGGCAGCGGCGATGGCCACGACCATCAGCGGCACGTTGACCAGGAAGGCGGCGTGCCAGCTGAACGACTCGAGGAGTGCTCCACCGACGACCGGGCCGACGGCGGCACCGAGCGCGGCCGTGGCGCCCCAGATGCTCAGGGCCAGCGTCCGCTCGCGGGCGTCGGCGAAGATCGACCGGATCAGCGACAGGGTCGAGGGCATCACCATCGCGCCGCCGATGCCGAGCAGGGCGCGGATCACGATGACCTCCAGGGCGCTGTCGGCCCAGAGCACGGCGACCGAGCCCACCGCGAACGCGGAGTAGCCGGCGATGAGCATCCGCTTGCGGCCGAACCGGTCGCCCAGGGCGGTGACCGGCACGAGCAGCCCGGCCAGCGCGAGGGCGTACACGTCGACGACCCAGAGCTGCTGGACCGACGTGAGGCGCAGCTCGGCGGACATCTCGGGCAGGGCCACGTTGAGGATGGTCATGTCCATCACCACCACGAGCAGGCTGGCCGCCAGGACGGCGAGCGCCCACCAGCGCCGCGGGTCGGCGGCCGTGCGCGGGCCCTTCTCCACCAGGCTGGTCATGACGGGACGACTCCTTCGAGCAGGGACGAGAGGACGAGGTGGCCGACGTCGCGACGGGCGACGTCACCGATGCGGACGGCCTCGCGGGCCGCGACGAGCAGGCCGTAGACGGCGTGGCCGAGCCACCGCGGGGGCAGGTCGGCGCGCAGCACGCCCGCTGCCTGGGCGGCGGCGAACAGGACGACCTCGCGGTCCGCGAGGACCTGCGTGCGGGCCTCGAGCGCGGCGTTGGCGAGGATGACGTGGTCGGTCAGCGCGAACCCGAACGCGTCGGAGTCGTCGACGTAGCCCAGCACGAGCATCTCGAGCGCAGCCCTGATCCGGGTCGCGTCGCCGGAGGCCGCGACGCCTTCGGCGTCGGCGGTGTCGAGCCGCTGCTCCCACTGGTCGAGCGACCGGGTGCCGAGCTCGACCAGCAGCGCCTCGCGGGAGTCGAAGTGCCGGTGCAGGGTCGCCCGGCTGATGCCGGCGGCCTCCGCGACGGCCGACATCGACGCACCCGCGTCGGCATTGAGGGCGCGCTGGGCGGCACCCAGCACGTCGTGGCGATCCGTGGCCATCACAGCTCCTTCGATTGAGACATCAGTGTCTCATATGAGACGAGACTGTCTCAAACCGCCGAGTCGGCGCCTGTCGGGGTGACCCGTCGTCCGGCCGCCCTCGCTACGGTGTCGAGATGCCGTCCATCTCCCGCACCTTCACCACGACCGCGTCCCCCGAGGCCGCCCACGCCTACCTCGCCGACTTCCGCAACGCGGAGGCGTGGGACCCGGGCACGAAGACGTGCGAGCGCACCAGTGGCGACGGCGGGGTCGGTACGACCTACCGCAACGTGTCCTCGTTCCTCGGCCGCGAGGTCGAGCTGACCTACACGACCGCCGAGCTCGCGGCGCCCCACCGCGTCCTGCTCAAGGGCCACAACGACTCGTTCACCGGTCACGACGCCTTCGAGATCAGCCCGTCCGGGACCGGCTCGCGCATCATCTACGGCGCGGAGATGAACTTCAGCGGGCTCGCGAAGATCGCCGTGCCGCTCGTCGCGGCCTACCTCCCCAGCCTCGCCTCGAAGACCGTCGACCAGCTCCGGACCTGCCTGGACCGGCAGCCGGGCTGAGCCGTCGACCGGCCGCTCGGGTCGGCGCGGCGCCTGCACCTCCCCCTGGGTGAGCCGACGCCGCCGACCCGGTGGCAGCGTGCAGGGATGGCAGAGAAGAAGAGGAAGGGCCCGGGGCCGTCCGTCAAGGACGACGAGGTCTACGAGGCCCTGCGTGACGAGGGCGCGAGCAAGGAGAAGGCGGCGCGCATCGCCAACGCCTCGGCCGCCGAGGGCCGGTCGAAGGTGGGCGAACGGGGCGGCGAGGCGAGCGACTACGACGACCGCACGGTCGAGGAGCTGCGCAAGCGCGCGGCCGAGCTCGACATCGAGGGTCGCTCGTCGATGTCGAAGGACGAGCTGATCGACGCCCTGCGGCACCACTAGGCGCGCGCGGGCCTGACCGGGTCGAGGTGCTCGAGGGCGCGCAGCCAGACCCGGTCGGCGTCTCCGGCGGCCGTGTCCCGGCCCGGGGCATCGAGCAGGCCCTGGACCGAGGGTGCGGGCACCGCGCCGGCCGACCTGACCACGTCGAGCAGCACCCGGGCGGCAGCCACGGCCGCCGGGCGGTGGGTGCTGACGATCGACTCGTAGACCGCGGGGCGACCCGGGCGCACCGGCACCTCCCACGCCGACACGAGCGCGGCGCGCGTGGCGCTCACGGCCACCACCGTCCACTCGCGGCGCAACGGTGAACCTTCGGGCAGGTCGCACCTGGCGGGGCTCGCGGCGGTGTCGCCGGGCCAGGTGTCGTCGAACTCGGCCACCACCGCCGACCACGACGCCGTACGCGCGAGCTCCTCCCACCGATGACGCGAGCCGGCATAGCGGTGCCCCTCCTGGAAGGTGCCCAGCACGAGCGGACGGTCGGCGCGGGCGAGGGCCTCGTCCTCGACGGCGTGGGACGCGGCGATGAGCGCCTGCCGTCCCAACCGCACGACCGGCAGCTCGGGGAAGTCGCGACCCAGCACGGCATGCACGGACTCGGCGCCCTGGTGCTCGTGTCGTTGCAGGACCGCGTCGATGGAGGCGCGCAGACCCAGGCCCGACTCCCGCAGCTCGAGCACCTGGCGCACGAGGGACACGTCGGCGTCGAAGAACCGCCGGTGCCCCGAGGCCGAGCGCCCTCCCGCCGGGAAGCCGAAGCGGTTCTCCCACGTGCGCAGCACTGCGGGCGTCAGCCCGGTGCGCTCCGCGAGGACCCCGATGCTGAATCCCGTCGATGCCGGTCCGCTCACTGGTTCCTCCTGCGTCGGGTCGGTGCCGTGCCCAACCCTTGCACATCTCGTCGAACTAACCTATACATGTTTGCAGAGGTATTTTCCTCACCCGCACACCAGGAGATTCCCATGGGCAGTGTGATCCTGATCAGCACGGTGGCAATCATCGTCGCCATCGTCGGCTGCATCTTCATCTGGCGATTCGACGCCTCACGGGCCGAGGAGATCGAGCACACCGCTCCGCCTGCTCCGCGACCGACGGCCATCCCCGGCGCGACGGCGCGACGGCCGCGACGGAGATCCAGGCCCCGGCCCGACCGATCGACTCCTGACCACCGAGCCCCATCCGCCACCCCCACGGGTGGGGCTCGGTCACCGGTCCCGTGGCACATTCGAGAGTGACCACTCCGGTACGCACCGACTTCACAGGAGGAACCACGATGGGTCTCGACGACAAGATCGGCAACAAGGCCGAGGAGCTCAAGGGCAAGGGCAAGGAAGCCACCGGCAAGGCGACCGACGACGAAGAGCTCGAGGCCGAGGGCAAGGGCGACCAGGCGGGCGCCAACCTCAAGCAGGCCGGCGAGAAGATCAAGGACGTCTTCAAGGGCTGATCAGCTCACCGATCCAGACATGCCCACCGTCGCCGGCATCCCCGACGACGAGCAGGCTCCCGCCGGCGGCCGCCACGAGTGTGTGGTCGCCGGCGGTCTGCGGTTCCAGGGGTACGACGACCTGCTGCCAGTCGCGGCCGTCGACGGTCTGCCACGCCTCGTAGTGGTCGCCGGTGCTGACCGTGGCCAGGATCCCGAGCGGCGTCTGCACGAGCGAGGCGACGTAGGGCACGCCACGCCACTCCTCGGCGATCTCGGCGAAGGCCGTCGACTCCCTCCAGCCGTCGTCGTCGCGCACCCAGGCGGCGAACCGTCCCTCGCTCCGACCGACCGCCAGCAGGTTGCCGTCGTCGAGCACCGCGACCCGCTGCACGTCCTGGACGCCGTCCTGGGCCGGCATCTCCTCCGGCGTCCACGCCAGGCCGTCGGGCGAGGTCCAGGCCAACGGGTCCGGGTCGAGGTGGCGCCCGGTCCGGGCGCCGGCCCCGACGAGCACCCACTCGTCCCCCGCCCAGCCCGCGCCCTGGGCGAGCGACTCCAGGTCTCCGTCGTCGGTCAGGCCGGGCTCGGCCTCGACGCGGGTGAACTCGCGCGGGTCGTCGGTGAACCACACGCCGGGGCCGGACGTGCGGTTGCCGGTGATCAGCCAGCCGGCCGGTCCACCCGCGATGGGCCCGACGTTCGTCGCGGTCACGCCGCCGTACTGGATGAACAGGGCCGGTACGTCGACGAGCGTCTCGCCGTCCATCCGGAAGGTCGTCACCCGCGGGTTGCCGTGGGCGCCGCCGGAGCGAGCGCCGACGACGGCGATCCGGTCGCGCGAGCAGGCGATCGAGTTGAGGATCGCCCGGCGTCCCCAGTAGGTCCGCGCGTCGATCGGGACCGACGTCCACGTCTCGCGGTCGGTCGAGAACCACGCCGCCGGACGGGTGTCGCGGGTCTCGGAGGGCTGGTCCAGGAAGACGGCGCCGACCACCCACCAGCCGTCCCCGCACTCGACGGCGTCGCGCACGACGTTGCGACCGGGGGCTCCGTCGGAGACCGGGAGCGGCGCCTCGGTCCAGGAGACCGTGACCTGCTCCGGCTCCTCGGTGTCCGAGGTGTCCGCCGTGCAGGCACCCAGCGCGAGCACCGCGAGGAGCACCGCCATCACTCGCGCCGTCATGGGACCACCTCCGGGACCACGTAGGGCGACCGGCCCGCGAGGCGGGTCACGACGACCGCGGTGGTGAGCATGGTCAGCGCGATGCCCGCGAGCACGACCAGCTGGAACTGTGCCGCGACGAGGGGCGAGGCGCCTCCGAAGAGCGCGCCGACGAAGGCACCGGGCAGCGTGACCAGCCCGGTCGAGCGGGTCTGGTCGAGATTCGGCAGGAGGGCCTCCCGGGCGGCGTCACGGCCGATCTCGTCGTAGGCCTGCGCGGGGGTGGCGCCCAGGGAGAGCCACGCCTCGACCTCGTCGCGCCGTGCGCGGGCGGCGCGCATGAAGTTGCGGCCGGACAGGGTCGAGGCCGACATGGCGTTGCCGATGATGATGCCGGCGACCGCGACGACGTAGCGCGCCTCGAGGTCGACCAGGCGCAGCGCGAAGACGAGGACCAGGCTGACGGTGGCGCCGGCGAGCACGCCGACCACCGCGAGCACCCGGCCGCGAGGGCAGCTCGTCGAGTCGCGAGCCGGCGGTGAACGTGGCGGTCGTCAGCATCAGGAGCACGAACAGCGCCACGGTCCAGGGCACCGCGAGGACACCACGCAGGATCGTGGCGACGACGGCGAGCTGGACCACCGCGCGCAGCAGCGCGGTGATCGGCGCCCAGCCGAGCCGGATGCGCGCCAGTCGCGAGAGGGCGTACGTCGTGACGGCGAGGGCGAGCAGCCCCAGTCCCCACCGCACGTAGTCCACGGTGCGATCCTCGCCGACGAAGCTGGTCGCCGCCAGCAGGAGCCATCGGGCACTGATGCTCGTACTCTCGTGCGGGTGATCCCCGAGAGCGTTGCGAAGTTCATCGATGCAGAGGTCGCCGCCACGACGACCCGTTACGACGACCTGCGGGTCGCCATCCTCAACGGCACGTTGAAGCGGTCCCCCGACGCCAGCCACACCGACGGCCTGCTCGAGATCAGCCGGCGGGTGCTGGAGGGGGTCGGCGCGCACGTCGACGTCGTACGACTGGTCGACCACGTCATCCCGCCCGGGGTGATGCCCGACATGCGCGACCACGGCTGGGACACCGACGACTTCCCCGACCTCTACCGATCGATCGTCGAGCCGGCCGACATCGTCATCCTGGCCACGCCGATCTGGCTGGGCGACCAGTCCTCGCTGACCCGGCTGGCGATCGAGCGGCTCTACGGCTGGTCCGGCGAGCTCAACGAGGCCGGACAGTGGAGCTACTACGGCAAGGTCGGTGGCGTCGTGGTCACCGGCAACGAGGACGGCGGCAAGCACTGCGCGGCGCAGATGCTCTACGCGCTGAGCCACATCGGCTTCACGATCCCGCCGCAGGTCGACGCCTACTGGAACGGCGAGGCCGGACCGGGGCCGTCGTACCTCGACGACGACCGGGGCGCGCAGAACCACTGGACCACCCGCAACACGGTCTTCGCGGCCTGGAACATGCTCCACACCGCTCGCCGGCTCAAGGACGCGGGCGGCATCCCCGCCCACGGCAACGTGACCTTCAACTGGGACCTGTCCGACCCCGACCACCCCAACCCCGAGTACCGGTGACGTCCGTGACCTGATGTCGGTCGGCGCTCATAGGGTGGCGCCGTGACCTTGCACCTGCACACCGCCGAGCGCACCGACGCGCTCGCCGACGGCCTGGCAGACCTGCTGGTCACTCCGCTGCCCGATCCCTTCGCCCGCGAGGTCGTCGTGGTGCCGGCCCGCGGGGTCGAGCGCTGGCTGACGCAGCGGCTCTCCCACCGGCTCGGCGTCGGCTCACGCGGCGGCGACGGCGTGTGTGCGGGCGTCGACTTCGTGACACCCCACTCGCTCGTCTCGATGCTGCTCGACCGCGACGCCGAGGACCCGTGGAGCCCCGACCGGCTGGCGTGGCCGCTGCTCGAGGTGATCGACGACGCGATGGGCGTGGCCGGCTTCGAGGACCTCACCACCCATCTCGGCGGCGGCGACCCCGACGACGACCGCTCGGCCCGGCGCTATGCCGTCGCCCGTCGGCTGGCGGGCCTGTTCTCCTCCTACGCGGTGCAGCGTCCCCGGCTGCTCACCGACTGGCGCGAGGGCCGCGACACCGACGGGGCGGGCGGGCCGCTCGACGGCGACCTGCGCTGGCAGGCCGAGCTGTGGCGCCGGTTGCTCGCCCGCGTCGACGACGCGCCACCCGACGTGCGCCACGCCGAGACCGTGGACCGGCTGCGCTCCGGTGGCGCCGACCTCGACCTGCCCACGCGGCTGTCGCTCTTCGGCCACACCCGGCTCCCCGAGACCGAGGTGTCGCTGCTCAAGGCCCTCGGCGAGCTGCGCGACGTGCACCTGTGGCTGCCCCAGGGATCCACCGTCCTGTGGGACGCGCTGGCCCCGACGGCCCGCGAGGGCCAGGTCCCCCGTGCGGACGACACGTCCGCCGCCGTGGTCGCTCACCCCCTGCTGTCCTCGCTCGGGCGTGACGCCCGCGAGCTCCGCCGCACCCTCGGCGACGTGCCGAGCAGTCCCGCCGGCGCCATCACCGGTGGCGCCCGACACCCTCCTGGGCTGGCTGCAGCACGACCTGCGCGACAACCATGCCCCCAGCCCGGACGAGCGCTCGGCCCGCCTGTGGCCAGGCGACGACTCGGTGCAGGTGCACGCCTGTCACGGCGCCGCACGACAGGTCGACGTCCTGCGCGAGGTGCTGGTCGGCCTGCTCCAGGACGACCCCAGCCTCGAGCCGCGCGACATCCTGGTGATGGTGCCCGACATCGAGGCCTACGCCCCGCTCATCTCGGCGGCCTTCGGCATGGCCGACGTCGCCGGCGAGGGTGCCGGCCACCCGGGACACCAGCTGCGCGTACGTCTCGCCGACCGCTCGCTCGCCGCCACCAACCCGCTCCTCGCGCTCGCCGCGCAGCTCGTCGAGCTGGTGCGCGGCCGGATGACGGCCAGCCAGGTGCTCGACGTCGCCGGCGCCGACCCCGTGCGCGCCCGCTTCGGCCTCGCCGACGAGGACCTCGAGCGGGTCTCCCACTGGATCGACGTCAGCGGCGTGCGCTGGGGCTACGACGCCCAGCACCGCGAGACCTTCGGGCTCGGCCACCTCGACGCCAACACCTGGGTCACCGGGATGCGCCGGGTCCTGCTCGGCGCGGCGATGTCCGGCCTCGACCACCGCCAGGTCTCGGGCACCGTCCCGGTCGACGACGTCAGCGACGGCGACCTGGAGCTGGTCGGCCGGTTCGCCGAGCTCGTCGAGCGGCTCCACACCTTCGTCACGAGCGCCGAGCAGGCCACCACCGTCACCGACTGGACCAGCGCGCTGGCCGAGGCGGTGCACGCCCTGACGTCGACGCCCCTGACGGAGATCTGGCAGGTGGCCCAGTTCGACCGCGAGGTCGCGCGGATCGCCGCGGGTGCGGGCGAGGCGGGCACGACGCTGCGGCAGGCCGACGTACGAGCCCTGCTCGCCCAGCGGCTCCGCGGCCGGCCCACCCGCTCCAACTTCCGCACCGGCACGCTCACCGTCTGCACGATGGTGCCGATGCGCTCGGTGCCGCACCGCGTCGTGTGCCTGGTGGGGCTCGACGACGGCGTCTTCCCACGGGTGTCGACCGTCGACGGCGACGACGTGCTCGCCCGGCGCCCGCGCACGGGCGAGCGCGACCTGCGCGCGGAGGACCGGCAGCTGTTCCTCGACGCCGTCGTCTCCGCGACCGACCGGCTCGTCATCACCTACACCGGCCGCGGCGAGCACACCGGCGCCGAGCGTCCGCCCGCCGTGCCGCTGGGCGAGCTCCTCGACGCCCTGGACCGGACGGTGTCGCAACCGGTCCGCGACCGCGTGCTCACCCACCACCCGCTGCAGCCCTTCGACGAGGCCAACTTCGTCGCCGGTCGCCTGCACGCGGGCGGCGCCTTCACCTTCGACCGGTTCGCCCTCGCCGGGGCGAGCGCAGCGCGCTCGGACCGCGCGCCCGTCGGGGTGCTGGTGCCCGAACCGCTGCCGGCGCCCGAGACGGCACCGAAGGACGTCTCCCTGGCCGACCTCCAGGACTTCTTCGCCCACCCGGTCCGGGGGTTCTTCCGGCGCCTGCGGATCGCGCGCCCCTACGACGCCGACGAGGTCAAGGACGCGATCCCGATCAGCCTCGACGCACTCGAGAAGTGGGCGGTCGGCGACCGCCTGGCGTCCGAGGTGCTCGGCGGCGCCGACGCGATCGCGGTCGGCGAGGCCCTCAAGGTCGCCGGGCAGCTGCCGCCCGGCCCCCTCGGCAAGGGCGTGCTCGACGAGATCATCGGCGTGGTGCGCCCGCTCGTGATCCGCGCGCTCGAGCTGCGGCGTGGGCCGCTGCGCACCCTCGACGTCGACATCGACCTCGGCGGCGGTCGCCGGCTCTCGGGCACGGTCGGCGACGTGTGGGGCAACAACGCCGTCTCGGTCTCCTTCTCCAACCTGGCCGCCAAGCACCGACTGGCCGCATGGATCAACGCGCTCGCCCTCGGCGCCGGGCTCCCCGACGAGAACTGGACCGTCCACACGATCGGCAAGCACCGCTCCGGTGGCCAGGTCCAGCAGATCGGCCCGCTGGCCCAGCACCAGGCCGAGCAGTGGTTGCGCGACCTGGTGGCCCTCTACGACGCCGGGCAGCGCGAGCCGTTGCCCGTGCCGGTGAAGACCTCGCTCGCCTGGGCCGAGGAGCTCCGCCGGGTGCGAGCCGGCAGCGACGGCGACCCCGACGTCAAGGGCCGCGCCGAGTGGGAGTCACCCCGCTTCAACGACTCCGGCTTCCCCAAGGAGGACGCCGACGCCTGGCACGTGCGCGCGTTCGGCGAGCACGCCGACTACGGGCTGCTCGCCGCGCCCGTCCGCGACGGCGAGAGTGGCCCGCACCGCCTCGGTCACTACGCCTGGCGCCTGTGGAGCCCGCTCATCGACGGCGGCCACGAGCAGATCAGGGGGCTCTGACCATGCCCTCACCGATGGACACCTTCGACATCGCCGCCGACCTCTCCCCCGGCACGACGCTGCTCGAGGCCAGCGCAGGCACCGGCAAGACCTGGACGATCGCCGCGCTGGTGACCAAGCACGTCGCCTCGGGCCAGGTGCGGCTCGACGAGATGCTCGTCGTCACCTTCACCCGCGCCGCCAGCCAGGAGCTGCGCGAGCGCGTACGCCGCCAGCTCGACGAGGCGGTCCAGCTGCTCGCCGACCCCGCGCTGCGCGACCCGGCCAACCGGCTGCACGACTGGCTGCTCGACGGCTCCGACCCCGAGCTCGCCGCGCGGCTCGGTCGGCTCACCGAGGCGCTCGTCTCCTTCGACGCGGCGACCATCGCCACCATCCACCAGTTCTGCCAGCTCGTGCTGCGCAGCCTGGGCGTGGCCGGCGACACCGACGCCTCCGCCGTGCTGGTGGAGGACCTCGAGCAGCTGACCTCCGAGACGGTGGACGACCTCTACCTCCGCGACTTCGGGCGCGAGGAGAAGCCGCCGTGGACCCGGGCCGCCGCCCTCGCCCTCGCCCGCTCGGTCGTCGGCGACCCGCGCGCCCGGGTCGAGCCGGCCGCCGTGCTGGCCGACTCCCCCGACTCGACGGCCGCGATGCGGGTGCGGTTCGCCTGCGACGTGCTCGAGGAGGTGGAGCGCCGCAAGCGCCGCCTCGGCGTGCTGAGCTACGACGACCTCCTCAGCCAGCTCGCGGACGCCCTCGCGCAGGTCGACGGCGCAGCGCGCCGACGGATGCAGCACCGGTGGAAGTTCGTGCTGATCGACGAGTTCCAGGACACCGACCCCGTCCAGTGGCAGGTGTTCGAGCGGGCGTTCGGCGAGTCGACCACCATGGTGCTCATCGGTGACCCCAAGCAGGCGATCTACGCCTTCCGCGGCGGCGACATCGTCACCTACCTCCAGGCCTCGGAGACCGCGACGACGACCCAGACACTCGGGGTCAACTGGCGCTCCGACCGGCCCCTGCTGCGGTCGGTCCACGCGGTGCTCCAGGGCGCTCAGCTCGGCGAGGAGCGCATCGTCGTGCACCCCGTCGAGGCTCACGTCGAGGAGTCACGACTGACCGGAGCGGGCGCGCCGTTCCGGCTGCGGGTGGTGCGCCGGGCCGAGCTCGGCAAGGGGCCGCGGTCCAAGCCCCCGGTCGCCCTGTGGCGCGACCACGTCATCACCGACACCGCCCACGACATCAAGCGCCTCATCGAGGCCCGCCCGACCTTCGACGGTCGCGACCTCAAGCCCGGCGACATCGCGGTCCTGGCGGCGCGGCGCAACGAGCTGGAGGCCGTGCAGGTCGCGCTCGCGGCTGTCGGGGTGCCGTCGGTGGTCAACGCCGGCGGGTCCGTCTTCCACACACCGGCGGCCGGTGAGTGGCTGGCGCTGCTCGAGGCGATGGAGCAGCCCCACCGCTCCGACCGGGTCCGCGCGGCCGCGCTGACGTCGTTCTTCGGCCACTCCGCGCAGTCGCTGGACGCCGGTGGCGACGCGCTCACCGACGACCTCGCCGGCCGGATCCGCACCCTCGCCGACGTCTTCACCCAGCGCGGGGTGGCGGCCGTCGTCGAGGTGACCGCCGTCGAGGGCCTCACCGCACGCGTGCTGGCGCGGGTCGGAGGCGAGCGCACGCTCACCGACCTCCGCCACATCGGGGAGTCGCTGCTGCGGGTCTCGACCGAGGAGCGGCTCGGCCTGGTCGGGCTGCTGGCGTGGCTGCGCGAGCAGGTGGCCGACGAGAAGCTCGAGGTCGCCTCCGAGCGCACCCGCCGCCTCGACTCCGACGCGGAGGCGGTCCAGCTCGTCACGATCCACGGCAGCAAGGGCCTGCAATATCCCGTCGTCTACCTCCCGACCCTCTGGAACCGCTACACCGGACGCGACCCCGAGGTCCCCCTGTTCCACGACGACGAGGGACGCCGGAGCCGCGACGTGGGCGGGTCCAGCGCCTTCCACCGCGAGGCGCTGCGCCGCCACTGGCGCGAGGACGCGGGCGAGTCGCTGCGCCTGCTCTACGTCGCCATGACGCGGGCCCAGTCGCAGGTCGTCGCGTGGTACGCCGCAGCCGAGCGCAACACTCCCGACTCGCCGCTCCACCGGATGCTCCTCGGGCGGCGACCGGGCATGGCACCGGTGCCCGACAGCATGCCGGTCGTCGAGGAGGACCGGCTGATGGCGATCCTCGCCGCGTGGGAGGAGGCGGGCGGACCGAGCGTCGAGCTGGCCGCCCTCACGCCACCCGACCCCACGCCGCTGGAGCGGTCCACCGAGGACCTGCAGGTGCGCGCGTTCACCCGCGCGGTCGACGCGACCTGGCGCCGCACGTCCTACTCCTCGCTCTCCGCGGCCAGTGCCGCACACGCGGCGGCCGCCTCGCTGTCCGAGCCGGAGCTGGTGCCCGACGAGGACTCCGAGGTGACGATCGACGACCTCGACGTCGCCTCCGAGGCGAGTGCCGCGGCCGCCTCCGTGCCCTCGCCGATGGCGACGCTGCCGGTCGGCGCCACCTTCGGATCCCTGGTCCACGCGGTGCTCGAGCACGCCGACCCCGCCGCCCCCGACCTCCGCGCCGAGCTGCTCCGGCTCGTCGAGGAGCAGCTGGTGTGGTGGCCGGTCGACCTCGACCCCGGCGAGCTCGCCGACGCACTGGTGGCGGTCTGCGACAGCCCGCTCGGTCCGCTCGCCGGCGACCGCACCCTGCGCTCCCTCGGCCTGCCCGACCGGCTGCGCGAGCTCGACTTCGAGGTGCCGCTGGCCGGCGGCGACACGGTGGCGGCGCCCGTCGACGTACGTCTCGGCGACCTCGCACCGCTGCTGCGCCGGCACCTGCCGGAGGGCGATGCCGTCCGCGTCTACGCCGACGCGCTCGACGGTGATCCCGACCTCGCCGCCCAGTCGCTCCGCGGCTACCTCACCGGGTCCATCGACGTCGTGCTCCGGCTCGACGTCGACGGCAGCCAGCGCTACCTGACCGTCGACTACAAGACCAACTGGCTCGGTCCGATCGACCAGCCGCTGACCGCGCACGACTACCGCCCCGAGATGCTCGACGAGGCGATGGCGCACTCCGACTACCCCCTCCAGGCGCTGCTCTACACCGTCGTCCTGCACCGCTTCCTGCGGTGGCGACTGCCGGCCTACGACCCCGCGACCCACCTCGGCGGCGTGCTCTACCTCTACCTCCGCGGCATGTGCGGGCCCGGGACGCCGGTCGTCGACGGTGCGCCGTGCGGGGTGTTCTCGTGGCGCCCGCCGGTGGCCCTGGTCGAGGAGCTGTCCGACCTCCTGGACGGGGTGGTGCAACGCTCATGAGCGACACCTTCGACCCCGTCGACCTCCACGACCGCGACCTCGCGCTGGCAGCCACCGGTCTGCTCGCCGACTTCAACCGCGCGGGCGTGCTCACCGCGGCCGACGTGCACGTCGCGACCACCCTCGGGCGGCTCGTGGGCGAGACCGACCAACCGGTCCTGCTGGCGGTCGCGCTGGCCGTGCGCGCCGTGCGCCACGGGTCGGTGTGCCTCGACCTCGCCGCCGTGCCCGTGTCGCTCGCCGACCTCGACCTCCCGTGGCCCGCCCCCGACGCGTGGTCAGCGGCGATCACCGCGAGCCCGTTGGTGGCGGCGGGCGTGGTGCACCTCGAGCACGGCCTGGTCTACCTCGACCGCTACCACGAGCAGGAGACCCAGGTCCTCGACGACCTGCAGGAGCGAGGTCGCACGACGCCGGTCGTCGACGAGGACCTGCTCGACCGCTCCCTCGCCCGTGTCTTCCCCGACCCGGCGTCCGCCGAGCAGCGCGCCGCCTGCCGGCGCGCGGCCACCCAGACCTCGACCGTGATCACCGGCGGGCCAGGCACGGGCAAGACCACCGCCGTGGCCGGCCTGCTGGTCGCGCTGGTCGAGCAGGCCGAGGCGCGCGGCGAGCGGCTGCGCATCGCGCTCGCGGCACCGACCGGCAAGGCCGCGGCCCGCCTCGAGCAGTCGGTGCGCGACTCCGCGAGCCGTCTCGACGCGACCGACCAGGCTCGCCTCGCCGAGGTCGGCGCGATGACCGTGCACCGGCTGCTGCGCCAGCACCCCGGCAACAGCACCCGCTTCCGCCACCACCGCGGCAACCGCCTCCCGCACGACCTGGTGGTGGTCGACGAGGCGTCGATGGTGTCGCTGACGATGATGGCCCGCCTGCTCGAGGCCACGCGTCCCGACGCGCGGCTGGTCCTGGTCGGCGACCCCGACCAGCTCAGCTCGGTCGACGCGGGCGCGGTGCTGACCGACCTGGTCCGGGGCTACGAGCAACGGCCCGACAGCCCGGTGGCCGCCCTGACCGTGGCCCACCGCTACGGCGCCGAGATCGGCGAGCTCGCCGAGGCGCTGCGCCTCGGCGACGCCGACCGCGTGGTCGCCGCGCTCAGGTCGGGCGGCGACGCGGTCGAGTGGGTGTCCGACGGCGACCCGGCCCGCACCATCCGCTCGGCGGTGCTGCCGCACGCGCTCGCCGTGCACGACGCCGCGGCGGTCGGCGACCCCGACCGGGCGCTGGCGGCGCTCGAGCGGCACCGGCTGCTCTGCGCGCACCGCGACGGCCCCTTCGGCGTACGCCACTGGAACCGGCGCATCGAGCAGTGGTTCACCACCGAGACCGGAGTCTCGGTGGCGGACCCGGCCTACCTCGGCCGACCCCTGCTGGTGTCGTCCAACGACTACTCGCTCGGCATCTACAACGGCGACACCGGGGTCGTGGTGGCGAGCCCGACCGGCCCGCGCGCCGCGATCGCCACCGGGGTGGGGTTCCTCGAGCTGGCCCCGTCGCGCCTCGGCGACGTCGCCACCATGCATGCGATGACCATCCACAAGTCGCAGGGCAGCCAGGCCGACGAGATCACCGTCCTCCTCCCCGAGGAGGACTCACGGCTGCTGACGCGCGAGCTCTTCTACACCGCGGTGACCCGCGCCCAGCGCAAGGTGCGCGTCATCGGGTCCGAGTCGGCGGTGCGCGCGGCGGTCGCGCAGCAGGCCCTGCGCGCGAGCGGGCTGCGCGCCCGGCTGGCGGATGCCCGAAACGTCGCCGACACAGAATCCCGCTAGCCTCGTCACGTGCCCTACCTGATGCGTGTCGAGCTCCCCGATGTCCCGGGATCGCTGGGCCGCGTCGCGAGCGCGATCGGTGAGGCCGGGGGCGACATCGAGGCGATCGAGATCGTCGAGAAGCGCGACGGATCCGCAGTCGACGACGTCCTCCTGGAGATCCCCGCCGGCACGATGCCCGACTCGATCATCTCCGCCTGCGCGGTGCTCGACGGCGTCAGCGTGCTGTGGATCAGCCGCTACGCCGCCGGCGGCAACCTCTTCCTCGACCTCGAGGTCGTCGAGTCCCTGACCGAGGACCCGGCCACCGCCCGGGACCGGCTCGTCGACCTGCTGCCCATCGCGTTCCGCGTGGACTGGGCGGCTCGGGTCTCGACGGGCACCGACGGCGTGCAGGTCGTCCACGCGACCGACGCCGCCCCCACGTCGTTCGAGCTGGGCACGATCACGGCCCCGACCCGCCTGCCCGGCGACGAGACCTACGTCGAGGTGGCCGCACCCTTCGGCGACGACGTGATGCTCCTCGGGCGCCGCGGAGGACCGGAGTTCCTCGACTCCGAGCTCGCCCGGCTCGAGCACCTGCTCGGCCTGGCGATCACCATCAGCCACTGACCTTCTGGGCGGTCTCTCGCCCGGGTACGACACGCCCATGAGCGGTGAGTGACCCACATTCCCGGCGTACCGAATGTGGCTCACTCACCGCGGCCCCGCGAGGCGTCGTACGACACGCCCTTGGGCGGTGAGCCACCCACATTCCCAGCCCACGGATTGTGGCTCACTCACCGCTCACCGCTCGTACGACGTCGCGCGGCCGGCGGATGGTCGCGTCAGCGCTCGAGCAGGAAGATCGGGATCAGCCGGTCGGTCTTCTTCTGGTAGTCGCCGTAGGTCGACCAGGTCGCGACCGCGTGGTCCCACCAGTCCTGGCGCTCGTCGCCCTCGAGCTCGCGCACCCGGTAGGTGTGCTTCTCCGCCTTGTCCTGGAGGTCGACCTCCGGGTGCTGGCGGAAGTTGTCGGCCCACGCCGGGTCGTCGGGCGCGCCACCCTTGGACGCGACCGCGAGGTAGGCCCCGTCGCGCTCGACGCGCATCACCGGGTTCTTGCGGAGGTTGCCCGAGGTCGCGCCGACCGAGGTGATGACGACGATCGGGTAGTTCGTGCCGGGCAGCGTGCCGCCCTTCTCCCCGTCGGACTCCTCGTACTCCGCGACGTTGTTGCGGACCCACTCGGTCGCGCTCGGGACATAGGTTCCAGTCAGTGCCATGCCTCCCACAACACCACGCCCGGCGGCGATCTTCCACCCCCTGATCGATACGGTGCGGTCATGAGTGCGATCGAGGGCGTCAGCGAGATCTTCGACCCCGAGGCCTGGGACGTCGTGCCCGGCTTCGAGGACCTCACCGACCTGACCTACCACCGCGCCCGCGAGCACGGCACGGTCCGCATCGCCTTCGACCGCCCCGACGTGCTCAACGCCTTCCGCCCCCACACCGTCGACGAGCTGCTGCGCACGCTGGAGCACGCCCGCATGTCGGCCGACGTCGGCTGCGTGATCCTGACGGGCAACGGCCCGAGCGCGAAGAACGGCAAGTGGGCCTTCTGCACCGGCGGCGACCAGCGGATCCGCGGCCGGGCCGGCTACCAGTACGAGACCGCCGGGCACGACGATGCGGGTGCCGACCCGAACCCCATCGACAAGGCCAGGCTCGCCCGCCTCCACATCCTGGAGTGCCAGCGGGTCATCCGCTTCATGCCGAAGGTCGTCATCTGCGTCGTCCCGGGCTGGGCCGCGGGAGGCGGGCACAGCCTCCACGTCGTCGCGGACCTCACCCTCGCCAGCCGTGAGCACGCCCGCTTCAAGCAGACCGACGCCGACGTCGGCTCCTTCGACGGCGGCTACGGCTCGGCCTACCTCGCCAAGCAGGTCGGCCAGAAGTTCGCCCGCGAGATCTTCTTCCTCGGCGACGAGTACGACGCCGAGGCGATGCACCGGATGGGTGCGGTCAACCGCGTCGTCGACCACGCCGACCTCGAGCGCGAGGCGCTGGAGTGGGGCCGCAAGATCAACGGCAAGTCGCCGACCGCCCAGCGGATGCTGAAGTACTCCTTCAACCTCCTCGACGACGGCCTCGTCGGCCAGCAGCTCTTCGCGGGCGAGACCACCCGTCTGGCCTACATGACCGACGAGGCGCAGGAGGGCCGCGACCAGTTCCTCGAGAAGCGCGAGCCCGACTGGTCGCCGTACCCCTGGTACTACTGAGACCCTGCGGGCGTCTTGCCACCGACGCCGCCGTGGACGCCGATGCGGGCCGAACGGGGAAGGACGCCTAAAGTTAGGGTCACCTAACTTCAACACCTTCCCGGGAGGGACCCAGTGGCCCGTCGATCCGACGACTTCTACGGCACCGTCGTACGTCGTGAGCAGCTCACGCCCAGCATGGTGCGGCTGGTGCTCGGCGGCCCGGGCCTGGAGGGCTGGGGCTGGGACGGCGACACCGACTCCTACTTCGTGCTGCGGTTCCCGCCCGCCGGTGCGCCCTACGAAGCCCCCTTCTCCGTCGAGCAGGTGGAGTCGGAGCACCCGCGTGAGCTCTGGCCCTCCCACCGGCACTACACCGTGCGCGCGTGGGACGAGGCGGCCGGCGAGCTGAGCGTCGACTTCGTGGTGCACGGCGACTCCGGCCTGGCCGGTCCGTGGGCCCGTGACGCGCAGATCGGTGACCGCGTGGTCGTGACGCAGCCGCACGGCGGCTACCGGCCCGACCCCAGCGCCGACTGGCACCTGATGGTCGGCGACGAGTCCGCCCTGCCCGCGATCACCTCGTCCCTCGAGGTCCTCCCGGCCGGCGCCCGAGCGATCGCCCTCCTCCTGTGCGACGGCCCGGAGCACGAGCTCGAGATCGTCTCGCCGGCCGCGCTCGACGTGCGCTGGCTCCACCGCGCGGGAGATCCGAGCGACGCCGACCTGCTCGCCGACGCCGTACGCTCGCTCGACTTCCCCGAGGGCCGGGTCCACGGGTTCGTCCACGGTGAGGCCGGCGAGGTGCGCGAGGTGCGCCGCCACCTGCTCGGCGAGCGCAAGGTCCCCCGCGAGCACCTGTCCGTCTCGGGCTACTGGCGCCGCACCATGACCGACGAGGCCTGGCGCAAGGTCAAGCGCGACTGGAACGCCCAGGTCGAGTCCGACGTGCCGGTCGCGTGAGGTGAGCTCGACAGACACGCGACGGGCCGCTCCACCGCCGGAACGCGAGACCGCCTGGTCGGTCGTGCGCCTGGCCTTCAGCCGGTCGCGACGTGGCGCGATCCTGACGGCCCTCATGGTCAGCGTCCACCAGATCTGCGAGGCGACGACGCCCGTCATCGTGGGCCTCGCGCTCGACGACGCGATCGCCGAGGGCTCGGTCGCCGGGACCTGGAAGTGGGTGGGCCTGCTGGCCGGCGTCTACGTCGTGCTGTCCCTGTGCGGCAACGGCGCCGGGCCGGTCAGCGCCCGAGCCGCGACGCGCGCCGAGCACGACGTCCGCCAGGCCGTGGTGTCCCGCGTGCTCGATCCGCGGGGCAGCGCCAAGGACCGCCCCACCGGCGAGACGCTGAGCATCGCCAGCTCGGACGCCTCCGCGGTGGGCGACAGCGTCCACGCGCTCGCCGCCGGCGTCAGCGGGCTGGCCGCCCTGCTGGTCGCGACGGTGGCCCTGTTCGTGACGTCCGCGACCCTCGGGCTGGTCGCACTGGGCTCCGTGGTGCTCGTCGTCTTCGTCGCCCCCCTGCTCGCCCGGCCCCTCCAGCAGCGCAGCGCGGCCCAGCAGGAGGCTGCCGCCCGCGCAGCCGGCGTCGCCGTGGACATGGTCGAGGGCCTGCGCGTCATCGGTGGCCTCGGCGCCCAGCGCACCGCCGCCGCCCGCTACCGCGAGATGAGCCAGCACTCGCGCACCGCGCGCGTCCGCGCCGGTGCCGCCGAGGCCGTCTTCGAGGGCGTGACCAGCACCATCGGCGGCCTGCTGCTCATCGCGGTCGCCGGCGTCGGCGCCCTCCTCGTCCTCGACGGCGACCTCACCCCCGGCCAGCTCGTCGCCGGAGTGGGGCTGGCCCAGTTCCTCGTCGGACCGGTGACCCGGATCGCCTACGCCGGAGCGATGATCGCCACCGTGCGCGCCTCGGCGCGCCGCATCGCCGACCTCCTCAACACGCCCTACGCCGTGCAGGACCGGGCGAGCGGACGTGACGACGCCGGGCTCCCGGCCACCCTCGCCGTGCGGGACCTGCACGGCGAGCGACTGCACGGCCTCGACCTCACCGTGGCCGAGGGCGAGCTGCTGGCCGTCGTCGCCGACGACCTCGCGGAGCGGTCCGAGCTGCTCGACCTCCTGGCGCGACGCCGGGACCCCGTCTCGGGGACCGTGCTCGTCGGAGGGGTGCCGGCCGACGAGCTCCCGCTCGCCGTGGTGCACGCGCACGTGGCCGTGGTCCCCCACGACGGCTCTCTGTTCACCGAGCCGCTCGACGACGTCGTCGGCGTCGATGCCGCGGCGGTCCTGGCCGCCGCCCGCGCCGAGGAGGTGGCCGACGTGCTGCTGGCGCAGGGCTCGCTGCACCACGGCCGCAACCTGTCCGGCGGGCAGCGCCAGCGGCTGTCCCTCGCCCGGGCCCTCGCCGCCGACCCACCGGTGCTCGTGCTGGACGAGCCGACCAGCGCCCTCGACACCGTGACCGAGGCAGCGGTCGCCGCCGGCCTGCGCGAGCAGCGGCGCGGACGGCGTACGACCCTGGTGTTCACCTCGAGCGCCAGCGTGCTCGCGGTGGCCGACCGGGTCGTGATGCTCCAGGACGGGCGGGCCGTCGCCACCGGCACGCACGCCGAGCTCACCCACGACGACCGCTACGCCGCGGTGGTGCTCGCATGAGCCGGGCCCACACCTCCGACGTGGCCGCGACCCTGCCGATCGCCACTCCCCGGCAGGCGCGTGCCGAGCTCGGGCGCCTCCTGCGTCCCGAGTGGCGCGGTGCGGCGCTCGCCGTCCTGGTGCTCGTCGCCACCGTCAGCGCGGGGCTCGTCGTCCCGCCTGCGCTCGGCAGGATCGTCGACGTCGCCGACCGGGGCGGGCCGCGGGGCGACCTGCTGGTCCCCGTCGTCGTCCTCGTCGTCGCGACCCTGCTGCAAGGTGTCGCCAGCAGCAGCGGCTGGTACCTGATCGTCCGCGTGGGCGAGAAGGTCCTGGCCACCCTGCGCGAGCGCGTGCTCGGTCACGCGCTGGCCCTGCCCCAGGGCGACCTCGAGCGCGGCGGCACCGGCGACCTGGTCTCCCGGGTGAGCAACGACGTCGACAAGGTCAGCAACGCGCTGCGCGAGGGAGTGCCGGAGCTGCTGTGGTCGGGCCTCACCGTCGTGCTCACGCTGGTCGGGCTGGCGGCCCTGGACTGGCGCTTCGCGCTGGCCGGCCTGGTCTCGCTGCCGTTCTACGCGTGGGCCGCCCGCGGCTACACGGTCGTGGCGCCGCCGCTCTACGTCGACGAGCGCCGCGCGGAAGGCGTCCGGTCCCAGCAGCTCGTCGAGACGCTGGGAGGCGTACGCACCATCCGCGCGCTGCTGCTCGGCCCCCGCCACCTGGGCCGGGTGGAGGCCGCCTCCGAGGCCGCCCGGCGCAGCACCATCCGCGCCGCCGACACGACCGCCTGGTTCTGGTCGCGCATCCACCTCGGCGAGCTCGTCGGCACCGCGGCGGTGCTGCTCGTCGGCGCCTGGGTGGTGGGCAACGGGACGGCCACCCTCGGCGGGGCCACCGCGGCCGCGCTCTACTTCATCCGGCTCTACGACCCGATCGGCGCCCTGGTCAACCTGCTCGACGAGGTGCAGAGCGCGACCGCGTCCCTGCGCCGCCTCGCCGGCATCCTGCACGTGCCGCTCGACGAACGACCGGGCGTGCCCGAGCCCACCGAGGCCGCGCTGACCCTGACCGGCATCCGCTTCGGCTACGAGGACGGACCCGAGGTCCTGCACGGCGTGGACCTGGTCGTGCGACCCGGTGAGCACGTCGCGCTGGTCGGCGCGAGCGGTGCCGGGAAGACCACGCTCGCGGCCCTGGTGGCCGGCATCCACGAGCCGCGTGCCGGTGTCATCGAGCTCGGCGGCTCCGACGTGGGCGACATGCCGCGCGAGGAGCTGTCGGCCCGGGTCACGCTGGTGACGCAGGAGGTGCACGTCTTCTCCGGGACGCTGGCCCAGGACCTCCGGCTCGCGCGACCCACGGCGACCGACGACGACCTGCGGGCCGCCCTCGACGCCGTCGGAGCGACACGCTGGGCCGACCTGCTGCCCGAGGGCCTCGAGACCCTGGTCGGCAACGGGGGTCACCCGCTCACTCCCGTGCAGGCCCAGCAGGTCTCGCTCGCCCGGCTGGTGCTGCGCGACCCGGACGTCGCCGTCCTCGACGAGGCGACGGCCGAGGCCGGCAGCGCCGGCGCCCGGGAGCTCGAGGCGTCCATGGCGCGCGTGCTCGAGGGCCGCACGGCCCTGCTCGTCGCGCACCGCCTCACCACCGCCGCGGCGGCGGACCGGGTCGTGGTGCTGGAGGCCGGGCGGGTGGTCGAGCAGGGGCGCCCCGACGACCTCGCAGCCGGCCAGGGTCCCTACGCCGAGCTGTGGCACGCCTGGCGGGCCGCTCGCTGACGGCGTACGCCGGGCGTGGTTGGCTGACGACATGATCGTCGTCCTCACCGGCGCAGGCATCTCCGCCGAGAGCGGCCTGTCGACGTTCCGTGACTCCGACGGGCTGTGGGAGGGGCACGACCCGATGCAGGTCGCGACCCCGGAGGCCTACGCCGACGACCCGGCGCTCGTGCAGCGGTTCTACGACGAGCGACGCGCGGCCCTCGCCCAGGTCGAGCCCAACGCCGCACACCTCGCCCTCGCCCGGCTGGAGGAGTCGCTGGGAGACGACCTGCTGGTCGTCACCCAGAACGTCGACGACCTCCACGAGCGGGCGGGATCGCGGCGGGTGCACCACATCCACGGCAGCCTCGGCTCCGCGTGGTGCACGACGTGCGACGAACGGCACGAGTGGGCCGGTCCGCTGCTCGGCGGGCCGCCGTGTCCCGGGTGCGGCGCGGCGACCCTGCGCCCGGACATCGTGTGGTTCGGCGAGATCCCCTACGGCATGGACCTCGTCGAGCAGGCCCTGTGGGAGTGCGACCTCTTCGTGTCCGTCGGCACCTCGGGGATGGTCTACCCGGCGGCGGCGTTCGTGCACTGGGCGCGGGGCGCGACCCTCGAGCTCAACCTCGAGCCGAGCGCCGGAGCCACCGACTTCGGCGAGTCCCGACAGGGCCCGGCCACGCTGCTGGTGCCCGCGTGGGTGGACCAGCTGCTCTCCTGACTTGCCAGGTTCTCCTGCGGGGTGGGCGCGGCCGTGATGTGATCGACCGGCTCATCAGGAGGAAAGTCATGCGCACCATCTCGCGCCTCGTCGTCGCCGTCGTCTCGCTCGGTGCCATGACGGGCTGCAGCGTCTACCAGGACATGACGACCTCCGGCTTCGCCAAGCAGGAGCCCGACGCGATCATCGCGGCGGCCAGCAAGGCGATGCTGGGCGTGACGAGCATGCGGCTGACGGGCCAGGTCCGCTCGAACGGACAGTCGGTCTTCATCGACCTCAGCGTCGCCCAGGACGGCCTGTGCCGCGGGACGATGCGCATCAACGGCGCCAACGTCGACATCCGCCGCATCGGCAGGCGGGCGTGGTTGAGGGGCGAGTCCGGCGCGACGAGGGCCAAGTGGATCCCCGCCGACGACAAGGCCCTCCTCAAGCTGTGCGACCTGGAGTCCCAGCTCAAGGAGTTCGAGGTGGCCGACCCCGGCAAGGTGAGCGGCAAGGGGGGCGGCAAGGCCGGCAAGCAGGCCGACCTCGAGGCCTACGTGCCCACCGACGTCGGCGAGGAGACCAGCCTGGACGGCGTCAAGGTCGTCCCGTTGAGCGGCCGCCCGGGCGGGGAGCACGAGGAGACCTCCTGGGTGCGCACCGACGCCCCCCACTACGTCGTACGCATCGAGTCCACCTCGGCCAACAACGGCGGCGCGCTCTACTACTCCGCGTTCAACGACGAGGTCGTCGTCGAGGCCCCGGACCGCAAGGACGTCCAGCGGCCCTGACGACAGCCGGGCCGCTCAGCGGCGTAGGTCGCTGGGCACGAGCGGACGGAAGTGCAGGCGCACGTGCGTCCCACGCCCCAGCACCGACTCCACCTCCACGGACCCGCCGTGGCGCTGCATGATCTCGCGCACGATGCCGAGGCCGAGCCCGGTGCCGGGGCGCAGCAGGGCCTCCTCGTTGGTCGAGCGGAAGAGGGGGGCGAACAGGTTGCGCTGGTCGCTCTCGGAGATGCCGATCCCCTCGTCCTTGCACCCGAAGGTCAGGCCACCGTCCGCACGTCGCTCGATGCCGATCCAGATCTCGTGGCCGGGGTTGGAGTACTTCACGGCGTTGTCGACGAGGTTGGTGATCGCGCTGGCGATCTCGCGCGGGTCGGCCAGCACGGGTGCCTCACGGAGGTCGCCGACGAGGTGCAGGGTGATGCCGGCCTTCTCCGCGACGGCCGTCATGGAGCCCAGCGTCCCCTCCACGATCGGGACGAGGTCGATGCGCCTCATCGTCGGCGGGTGCTGCGGGTCGCTGACCCGCGAGAGCATCGCGAGGCCCTCGAGCAGGTCGCCGAGGCGCTCGGTGCCGCGGAGGATCGCCTGGGCGCGCCGGAGGTCGCGGTCCTCGACGAAGTCGCTGGTGGAGAGGAACTCGGCGTTGGCCGCGATGACGGTCATCGGGTTGTTGATCTCGTGGGTGAGCTCGCGGAGGAACCGGTGGCGGGCCTCCTCGAGCTCGCGCAGCTCCTCGAGGAGGTGGCGCTCGCGCTGGGTGGCGTGCGCGTTGGCGATGGCGCGGCCGAGGTCGTGCCCGAGCTCGAGCACCGCGACGCCCTCGCCGTCCGTCCACCGCCGCGACCCGGTGCGACGGGCGCAGATCAGCATCCCGAGGACCTCGTCGTCGACCCCGACCGGCGCCACGACGACGGCCTCGAAGCCCGCCGCCAGGAGCGCCCCGGTGAACCACTCGGCGTGGACGGCATCGAGCTCCTGGTCGCCCCAGATGTGGTCCGGCTCGATGATCAGCACCCGCTGGTGCTTCCACGCCCGCGCAGCCGCCTCGTCGAGCGCCCGCCTCACCTCGGGCGCCATCGCGATGCCGAGGCTGTCGGGCGACTCGACGTCCTGGTCGATGAAGACGTGGATCTCGATCTCGTCGACCGACAGGGCACCGAGCAGCGTCGAGCGCGCCTCCCGCAGCAGGTGGTGGACGTCGTGGCGGGCCGAGTTGGACCGGGCGAGCCGGCGGGTGGCGCGGATGACCCGCATGTGGTCGACGTACTCCTCGCGCTCGATGACGGTGAGCACCGAGTTCAGGGTCAGCGACAGCTCGTCGGTGATCTCGAGCAGCCTGGCCTTGTCCGGTCGCCGGGAGTCGAGCGGGACGTCGAGGTAGAGCAGGGCTCGCAGGTCGCCGCGCTCGTCGAGGATCTTGGCGACCAGCATGTCCATCGGGCGCCACTCGCCGATCGCTCCCGTGACCGGGATGTCCGGGACCACGATCACGCCGTCCATCCGCTCGCGCAGCTCGTCGCCGAAGTTCTCCTCCGGGATCCAGACGAACAGCCCGAAGGTCTCGCCCTCGTCGAAGACGAGCTGCATGTCGGACAGTCGCGACGCGGTGCCGAGGCGTTCGGCGGCGCTGGTCACGTCGCCGTAGATCGCGATGTACTCGAGCAGGCCCTGGGGGCGGACGACCTCGATGGCGCAGATGCGGAAGCCGGTCCGGGTCGCGGCGTCGCGCGCGTGGGCGTGCATCAGCGCACGGGCACGCGCATCACCCCAGCTGAGGTCGCGCGTCCTGCGCTCCCCTTGCCCCGTCTGCTCCATGGAGCACTCGCCCCCCGTCCCGCCTCAGGGGATCGTAGGCGGGGACGCGTCATGCCGGGAGCACATCTCCTCGTCTGGACCCCTGCTGTGGACGAACTGTTGCCTAGAGGCCGTTCCGGCTGAAGTGCATGTAGTCCTTGGAGTAGCGCCACGCGCCGCCCCACTCCCACCCGATCCGGGCGAAGGCGCGGACGACCGGGCCGTCCGCAGTGACCATCCCCGACCTGACGCGAGCGCGGTCGAGGTAGGACGACGCCAGCTCGGGCAGCACCACAGCCCCCTTGGCGTAGGGGTTCTGGAAGGAGTTGAGGTCGAGCGCCAGGCCGTAGGCATGCTGCGAGAAGTAGGTCGCGCCGGTGGACGGGCGGCACACGAAGGCACCGGTGCCGTTGCCGTCGCCCGTCGTCGGGGCGTCGGGGTCGTAGGTCCGCTCGATGCCGATCTGCTCCTGCGGGAACCGCACCCGGTAGAGCGTCCGGAAGACCTGCACGAGGTCGTCGGCGACCGAGGTGTTGACCAGCAGCTCGCCGGTGTGTCGGCGAGCGTCGAACCCCCAGAAGGTGAGCCGCACCCAGGCCAGGTCGCTCGCCGCGACCGGGCAGCCGTCCTTCCACGTCGAGCGCCGGACCACCCGACGCGGCGCGGGCGAGACGATCCTGCTGGCGAAGCCACGCCCCGGCAGCATGCGTACGTCGTCGGGCAGCGTCCACCGGCGCTGCCGCATCACCGCCGGCGTGGGTCGCACCTCGGCGTTGCCCGTGGCCGGGTCGTCGGGCAGGACGCGCGTGCCCAGCCACGCCGGCGGGACGCTCCCGAACCCCGCCGCCGCGAGGGGCTGGGTGCCGTCGACGCTGGGCGCGGCCGCTCGCTCGGTCATCAGGGTGCCGGTCACCGGGACGGGGACGGCCGTGACCGTCAGGACGGCCTGGACCAGCGCGGCGACCAGGCCGTTGAGCGAGAGGTGGACCAGCACGCCCTCACGGTACGTCGGGAGGTGCCGCCACCGGCAGCCAGACGCTGAACGTGGTGCCCTCGCCCAGCACCGACTCGACGTCGACCGTGCCGTGGTGGAGCTTGACCACCTGCTCGATGATCGCCAGGCCGAGGCCGGTCCCGGGCCTCTTGCGGGCCTCGGCGCTGGCGGAGCGGAAGAACGGGCGTGAAGACCTGGTCGATCTCGGCCGGCGGCGATCCCGAAGCCGGTGTCCGCGCACGACAGGCGAACACCGTCGCGGCCGTCGACGGCCTCCGCCGCCGCGGTCATCGAGACCTCCCCCCGTCGGGGGTGTACTTCACGGCGTTGGACAGCAGGTTGGTGACCATCCGGTGGAGGCCCGCCTCCTCGCCGGTGACGACCAGACCCTCGACGACGTCCACCCGTAGGAGCATCGCCCGAGCTGCGTCGCCGTCGGGTCGAGGAACTCGCTCGACTCCCGGACCATCGCCGTGAGGTCGACGCTCGACGGGCGACCGGTGCACGATCGGGATCGCTGACCGTGGCCAGCGCCATCAGGGCCTCGACCATGTCCTCGATCCGGCGGGCGGCGCGGTCCATCGCCGCCAGGGAGTCGCGCATCGGGCCGAACACCGAGCTGGCCCATCCGGCATGGCCAGCATCTCGAGATGGGTCCACAGGACGGTGACCGGGTTGCGCAGCTCGTGCCCCAGGGTGCGCACCATGTCGCGGCGGTAGTCGTTGACGTCGCGCAGCTCGGGCGTTGAGGGTGCGCTGGGTGTCCATCAGTCGGGCGTCGAAGACACGCCGGCCAGGTCGCGGGCGACCGCGACGGCGGCGTTGATCTCGGAGTCGATCCACCGCGGGCCGCCCACCTGGCGGCCCAGCCCGATGGTGCCGAGGTACTCCTCGCCCATCCCGATCGGCACCAGCAGCCACGAGCCGATGCCGCGGCTCTCCATCAGCTCGGCCGAGACACGGCAGGCGTGGCGACCGGCCGCTCCGCGGCGCCCCAGGTCTGGGTCGGGTCGACCACGAGGTGCCCGCGCCGCAGC
Source organism: uncultured Actinomycetota bacterium (assembly GCA_963750445.1). Taxonomy (GTDB): domain Bacteria; phylum Actinomycetota; class Actinomycetes; order Propionibacteriales; family Nocardioidaceae; genus Nocardioides. Next base: position 253,286 of record CAVVQR010000004.1, read on the forward strand.
CAGACCCGGTGCATGTGCTGCTCGAAGAACGCGGTGTGCGGCTCCAGCGACGGCGCGTGCCCGCCGGCGAGGAGGACGTCGACCGAGTCGATCGGCATCCGCTCGACCATGGCGGCGCCCATCTCGCGGATGAAGTCCTCCATGCCCAGCCCGGATCGCGACGGCCTGCAGTGCCGCGCGCGCCTGGGCGACCATCCGCACCTGCTCGCCGTAGAGCTCGCGCTCGACGATGCTGACGATGGCGTCGTACATCACCTCGGTCTCGGCGTTGACGACGGCGATCGACGCGGGGGTCGGCCGGAGACCGGACAGCGGCTCGTCGAGGTAGAGCACCGCGCGCAGCTCACCGTCGTCGTTCTCCAGGAGTCGGACCAGCCGGTCCTCGGGGTGCCAGCCGTCGGCGCTGTCGGGCTCGGGGAGGTCGGGGATGTGGCCGTACTCGGCCATCCAGGCCCGCGCGGCGTCGTCCATCCGCTCGGCCGGGACGTGCACCCAGCCCGGCGAGGGGGGTGCCCGGAGCCGATCAGCTGCTCGAGCGAGAGCGGAGCGGCCCGGCCCAGCAGCTGCTCGTGCGCCAGCGGGTTGCCCGCGACGGCGACGAACTCGAGGTTGCCGTCGGAGCGCACCGCCTCGATGGCCGCGACCTTGTGCTGCGTCCGCTTGGCCACGTCCTCGGCGATGGCATGCAGGACCGCGCGTTGGGCCTCGTTGCCCCACGCTTGTTCTCGGGGACGGATCCACGTCCCACTGCCTTCGTCCACCACTGCTCCCGGTTCCCCCCAACGAGTCAGTCGCAGGCCACGTTACGCGGAATCCGTCGTCGGACGGGCCACTTCAACAGGTTTCCCCACCAACGTGACCCGCGGGTAACATAGCGTCCATGAAGCGTGAGATCTACGACGAGGACCACGAGGCCTTCCGCGCCTCGGTCAAGCAGTTCCTGGACCGCGAGGTCACCCCGCACCTCGAGACCTACGCCGACCAGCACGGGCTCGACCGCGACTTCTGGCTGGCTGCCGGCAAGCAGGGCTTCCTCGGCCTGGAGATCCCCGAGGAGCACGGCGGCTCCGAGGCCGGCGACTACCGCTTCAACGCCGTGCTCACCGAGGAGCTCGCCAAGGTCAACATGACCCTGCCGAGCTGCGTCGGCATCCACGCCGACATCACCGTCCCCTACCTGGTGCACCTCACCAACGACGAGCAGCGGGCCCGCTGGCTGCCCGCCGCGGCGACCGGTGAGCTCGTCACCGCGATCGGCATGACCGAGCCCGGCGGCGGCTCCGACCTCGCCAACCTCAAGACCACCGCCGTGCGCGACGGCGACGACTGGATCCTCAACGGGTCCAAGACCTTCATCACCAACGGCGGCTCGGCCGACCTCGTGCTCGTCGCGGCGCGCACCAGCCCGGAGAAGAAGGCCAAGGGCATCTCGCTCTTCGCCGTCGACACCACGCTCGACGGCTTCAGCGTCGGCCGCGTGCTCGACAAGGTCGGCCAGGACGAGTCCGACACCGCCGAGCTCGCCTTCGACAACGTCCGGGTCGCAGGCGCCGACCTGGTCGGCCCGCTCGACACCGGCTTCATCTCGATGATGCAGTTCCTGCCGCAGGAGCGGCTCGGCTCTGCGATCACCAACCTGGCCCACGCCAAGCAGATCCTCGAGGAGACCGTCCAGTACGCCAAGGACCGCCAGGCGTTCGGCCAGCCGATCGGCGCCTTCCAGAACACCCAGTTCCTGCTGGCCGACCTCGTCACCCGGATCGACGTCACCCAGGCCTTCGTCGACCAGTGCGTGGTCGCGCACACGAAGTCCGAGCTCACCCCGGTCGACGCCGCCAAGGCGAAGTGGTGGACCTCCCAGGTCCAGAACGACGTCCTCGACCACTGCGTGCAGATCCACGGCGGCTACGGCTACATGAACGAGTACCGCGTCGCCCGCGCCTGGCGCGACGCCCGCGTCACCAAGATCTGGGCCGGGTCCAACGAGATCATGAAGATGCTGATCGGGCGCGACCTCGGTCTGTAGCGAGCGGGCACTTCTTCCCCGTCCCGGGCACCGAGCCGGGCACTTCTTCCCCGTCCCAGGCACCGACCGGGCACTTCTTCCCCGTGTTGCGCGACGAAGTGCCCGGTCACCCGGGCTGACGGGGAGGAAGTGCCCGGTCACCCGGGCTGACGGGGAGGAAGTGCCCGCTGCAGCGCAGCCTCGCCTTCGTTGCGACGCCCGGGGTAGAGGACGTGGATCAGGTCGTGAGCATGGAGATCGGGACCGACGAGGAGCCGCAGCACTGGCACCGGGACGTCAGCGACGACGTCAGCGGCCGGCTCAACTGGCTGCGCGCCGCGGTGCTCGGCGCCAACGACGGCATCGTCTCGACCGCCGGCGTCGTGATGGGCGTGGCCGGGGCGACCGACGACAGCGGCGCGATCATGATCGCGGGCATCGCGGCCCTGACGGCGGGCGCCCTGAGCATGGGGGCCGGGGAGTACGTCTCGGTCAGCACGCAGCGCGACTCCGAGCGGTCGATCCTGGCGATGGAGTCCAGGGAGCTCGAGCGGATGCCCCGCACCGAGCAGGAGGAGCTCGCGCGGATGTATCGCGACAAGGGGCTCACGGCGGAGACCGCCGAGAAGGTCGCCGCCGAGCTGACCGCGCACGACGCCCTGGAGGCGCACGCCGACATCGAGTTCGGCATCGACCCCGACGCCCTGTCCAACCCGTGGCACGCCGCCTTCGCCTCGATGGTCGCCTTCACCGTCGGCGCCCTCCTGCCGCTGCTCGTCGTGGCCTTCGTGCCCGACAGTGCGCGCGTGGCCGTCACCGTCCTCACCGTCGCGGCAGCACTGGCCGCTCGCAGGCGCGGTGAGCGCCAGGCTCGGCTACAGCCCGAAGCTGCCTGCCATCGCCCGCAACGTCGGCGGGCGGCCTGCTCGCGATGGGCGTGACCTACCTGATCGGGATGCTCGCCGGGTCCTACCTCTAGGACCGACGCCGCCAGACGTCGACCAGCGCCAGGCACCACTCGAGGTGCCGACCCGGGTGGCCCGCCAGGCAGCTCGCCGTGACCAGGCCGTAGGCCGCCCGGTAGAGCACCAGCACCTCCGGGTCGTGGCCGAACCGTTGCGTGGTGAGCGCGTCCAGGGCTGCCGTGGTCGCGGCCGCCCCCGGTCCGAACATGTCCTGCAGGGCTGCCGCGACCGCCGCGTCGAAGGCGGGGTCGCCCACCGTGGAGACGTAGCCGAAGTCCAGCAACCCGGTCGGTCGACCGCGCTCGAGCAGCACGTGACTCCGACCCAGGTCGCCGTGGATGAGCCGCGCGGGCACCGGCTCGAGCGACCGGAGCGCCTCGGCCAGCCGGTCGCCCACGCCGTCGGCCAGCAGCGGGCCGAGCAGCGGCGCGCGACGCAGCACGAGGTCGGCGAGCGAGGTGCCGAACGGCACCTGCGGGATCGAAGGGCGGCTCCCCGTCGGGGACGGGCAGCACGGCGAGGTCGGGAGTGGCCGGCACCTGCGCCAGCGCAGCGAGCACGTCGAGCACCGGCTCCGGGCCGGGTGACGTCGCCGGTGCTCCCTGCAGCCGGCGGTGCACCGTGAGCACGAGGCCGTCCACCTCGCCGATGTCGAGGATGCGCGGCACGGCGAGGCCCACGCCGGCCCGGTCGAAGCCGGCCTCCACGGCGTCGTAGAACGTGCGCAGCCGGTCGACCTCCGCGCGCGGACGCCGGTCCCACACCTTGACCACGCGCCGGTCGTCCAGCGCCGCGACGACCCCCTCCATGCCCCGGCCGACCTCGTGCGTCACCGCGAAGCCGGCCGCCCGCATGAGGGCGAGCGGGTCGGCGCTCACCCGACCACGTGCACGGAGACCCCGGCCTCCCCCGGCAGGGTCAGCACACCCTCGGCAGCTCCGGCCGCGACTCCGACGAGGGTCGAGAGCCGCGCGTCCGGGCCGAGCGCGTGGAGCGGCAGCCGCACCGGTGTCGGTGCCGCGACGTACGGCGTGCACGAGCACGGTCTCGTCGGGGTGCTCGCGCAGGAAGGTCATCGAGTCCTCGCCGGCGTGCAGCCACCTCAGGCCGCCGCGGCGCAGCGCCACGTGCTCGCGACGCAGCGCGATCCAGCGCTGGTAGGCCTCGAGCGTCGGCGCGTCCCAGGTCTCGGTGCGGTCCCAGGGGTAGGGCGTACGCGCGTGCTCGCCGTCGACGGCGGTCAGGCCGAGCTCGTCGCCCATGAAGACGACCGGCACGCCGGGCATCGTCATCTGCAGGGCGAGCCCCACGAGGTGCCGGTCGCGGCCGTGCCCCGCCAGGTCGGTGCCTCCGTCGGTGCCACCACCCGTGACGGTGCGGAACCGCGGGGTGTCGTGGGAGTCGAGGTGCATCGTGGACCCCTGCCACGCCGTCCACGGGATCGAGCCGTGGACCTCGCGCATGGTCGCCACGGCGGCCGTGCCCGGCAGCACCGGGATGTCGACCGGCAGGCCGAGGTAGTCGAGTCCGTGCGGCAGGCCCGGTCCGGCGGGGGATCCGCCGTTGAGCCAGCACCAGAGCGGGCGGGTGAACCCGGCGTAGTCCATGGTGCCGTGCCAGCCGGGGCCGGACAGGTCGGACGACGCGTCGTGACCGTGCTCGGCGAGCAGCCAGGCGTCCTCGTCGACGGCGTCGATGGTGCGACGCACGGCCTGCGCCACCACGTGCGCCAGGTCGTCGGCGCCCAGGCGGCCCGTCATGTTGGCCACGTCGACGCGCCACCCGTCGAGGCCCCGCCGCAGCCAGTGCGCGACCACGGAGTCGGGGCCGTCGTAGAGGCGACGCGCGAGCTCGGCGGAGGAGTGGTCGAGCTTGGGCAGGCTGGCGATGTCGAGCCACGCGGCGTAGCCCGCCGGGTAGTCGTCGGAGAAGCGGTAGAACGACCGCTCCGGCGACGACGGGTCCTCCTGCGCGCGCACGAACCAGTCGTGGTGCTCGCCGGTGTGGTTGGTGGTGAGGTCGCCGACGAGGCGCAGACCACGGTCGTGCACGGCACGACCGAGGCGCTCCAGCGCCTCGTCGCCGCCGAGGAACGGATCGACCCGGTCGAAGGAGACCGCGTCGTAGCGGTGGGTGGACCACGCCTCGAAGACGGGGGTCAGGTAGAGCAGGGTGGCGCCCAGCAGGTCGAGGTGGTCGAGGTGCTCGGCGACGCCGTCGAGGGTGCCGCCGTACCACTGGTAGGGCACGTCGGGTCCCTTGTGCACGACGGGCTGGTCCCAGTCGCAGGGGATCGCCCAGTCGGGCACCTTCGCGTCCAGCTCGGTGCGACCGAACCGGTCGGGGAAGACCTGGTAGCCGATCTGGTCGGCCACCCAGTCGGGCAGTCGGTGCTCGGTGCTGATCCGGAAGTCGCCCGCATCGGTGACGTCGCGGGCGTGCACGCCAGTGGCGGTGAGCCAGCGGTAGTCCTCCGGACCCCGCGAGACGAGGAAGCGGTAGGACGTGACGCGGTTGACCAGGACCAGGCCGACCTGCCACCAGGTGCCGGCTCCGTCGTCGTCGACCAGCTCGGCCCGGACCACGTGGGGCTCGCCGTCGCGCACCGCGCGCAGCACGACCTCGCTGGCGCCGACCGAGCCGTCCGACGTGTGGGGGACGCGTACGCGCAGGGTCAGCTCGTCGCCCAGTGCCGGGCGTGCGTCGCTGACGTAGAGGGGCGAGCCGTCGTGGTGGGGATCGAGGGGATCGGGAACGAGGGGAGGAGGAGAGGACACTGCCCGACGCCTCAGCCCTTCACGCCGCCGGCGGTGATGCCGCCGACGATGAACTTCTGGAGGTAGAGGAAGAGGAGCACGACCGGGATGGCGGTGAGGATCGACCCGGCCGCGAAGACGCCGAGGTTGTTGGACCGGTCGGCGTCGATCAGGCCGTAGAGCCCGGTGGCCAGCGTCTTGTTGCCCTCGTCGCGCAGGAAGATCGACGCCATCAGGAACTCGCCGATCACCCCGACGAAGACCAGGAGCCCGCAGACCGCGAGGATCGGTCGTACGAGGGGCAGGATGATGCGGAAGAAGATCTGCACGTGGCTGGCGCCGTCGAGCATCGCGGCCTCGTCGAGCGACATCGGGATCGAGTCGAAGAAGCCCTTGATCAGCCACACCTGACCGAGCGAGCCGCCGCACATCATCAGGATGTAGCCCGCGAGCGTGTCGAGCCCGATCGCCGGGATCACGTCGCCGATGTCGGTGAACATCAGGTAGAGCGCGACCGCGGCGAGGAACTGCGGGAACATCTGGATCAGCAGCAGCGCGAGCAGCCCGCCGCGGCGCCCGGTGAACCGGAAGCGGCTGAAGGCGAAGGCCGCGAGCGAGCTGAACAGCAGCTGGACGAAGACCACGCACACGCACACGATCAGGCTGTTGCGCGCCCAGGTGCCGAAGGGCTGCTCGTCGAGCAGCTGCGTGAAGTTGTCCAGGCTGAACGACTGGGGGATGAGGGTCGAGGTGACGACGTTGCCCAGCGGGTTGAGCGATGCGGAGAGCAGGTAGGAGACCGGGAACAGCGCCCAGACGACGGCGATCACACCCACCAGGTGGCGCCACCCGATCTCGCGGAACCACCGGCCCGGGGGGAGCTTGGTCCTGGGGGCGGGGTCGCCACCGCGGCGACCGCGCCCGGAGGCCCGGGGGGTCGGCGTCTCCTCGACGATGGTGGAGCCGGGAGGAAGTCCCTGGAGCTCAGTCATGTCAGTTCACATCCTCGAGCGAGCGGGTGGCACGGAACTGCAGGGCGGCGATGATGCCCGTGATGACGAAGAGCACGACGGACACCGCGGAGGCGAAGCCGATCTGCACGCCGCCGGCACCGAAGGCCAGGCGGTAGGTGTAGCTGATCAGGATGTCGGTGCCGCCGGCCGTGGGGTTGTCCGGGGTGAAGGGGCCGCCTCCGGTGAGGAGGTAGATGGCGCCGAAGTTGTTGAAGTTGAAGGCGAACGTCGCGACCAGCAGTGGCGCGACCGTCACCAGCAGCAGCGGGAAGGTGATCCGGCGGAAGCCGGTGAACCCGCTCGCGCCGTCGATCCTCGCCGCCTCGGTGAGGTCCTCGGGGATCGCCTGCAGGGCCCCGGTGGCGACCAGGAACATGTAGGGGAAGCCCATCCAGAGGTTGGTGATCAGCACCGCGATCTTGGCCGTGGTGGCGCCCCCGAACCAGTTGATGTTCAGCCCGGTGATGTCGTTGATCAGCCCGAAGTCCTGGTTGTAGAAGCTGGACCACAGCAGCAGCGAGATGAAGCCCGGGATGGCGTAGGGGAGGATCAGCAGCGCTCGGTAGATCCGCTGGCCCCGCACCCGTGGGTCGTTGAGCGTGACGGCGAAGAGCAGTCCGAGCAGGAACGTGCCGACGACCGACAGCGTCGCGAAGACCACCGTCCAGACGAAGATGCCGAAGAAGCTGCTGCTGATCCGGCTGTCGGTGAAGATCTTGGAGTAGTTGCGCCCACCGACGTTGGCGGTCCACGACTGGTCGGAGATCCGCTTGCCGGCGTCGTCGACGAAGTACTCGCGGTCGCCCTTCTGCTGCACCGTGTAGACCGTGTCGCTGGCCGTGTCGGTGATCGTGTCGGCGTCCTCGTCGTAGACGAGCGTGGGCGCGCCCTCGAAGGCCTCGCTGGTGCCGTCGCGGACGATGAAGCTGCCGCTCTCGGTGGGCACCGCGATCTCGTCGAGCTGCTCGGACGCCGCGCTGATCTGCTTGATGTTGAGGATGGTGAAGCCGTCGACCTCGCTGACGCGACCGTCAGCGACGGTGACGCCGTCGGGGTCGGACTCGAGGCCGTCGGCGGACCCCTCGAAGACCGTCCCGGGATCGTCCTGCGGCACCAGGAAGTAGGTGAAGGGTCCCGAGGCCGGGTCGCCGTCGGTGGCGATGGTGAGGTTGTACTGCGGGGAGTCGTCGGCACGGGTGACCGAGGAGCCGACGATCTGGTCGACGGTCGTCTGCTTGTCGTTGCGCGTGCCGTCGCCGTAGTTGGTGAACGACGTCTTCGCGGTCAGCACGATCGGGTAGACCACGAAGAGCGCGAGCACCAGCGTCCCGGGCACGAGGTACTTGGCCGGCAGCGCCCGCCCGGTGGCGTAGGTCGCCACGAGGATCGCCACGATCACCCAGATCGCGACCAGGAAGAACCAGGAGCTCTCGCCGACCAGGGCGGGGGTGACGGCGATCGCGGTGCCGATGACGACGCCGAGGAACAGCACCTTCACCAGCAGGGCGGCCGCGCCGTCGCGGCCGGGCCTGGTCAGCCGACGGCGGCCGCCCGACCCGGACGGGTCGGTGTGGGTGGGGTCGAGCAGGTCCGCCATGTCAGTTCCCCTTCACGGGTCCGAGCGGGCAGCTTCGGGCAGGTGGATGCAGCAGGACGGCGCGGGAGGAGCCCCTGCGGGCGGCGGAGACCGCCACCCGCAGGGAGAGCCCCCCACGGGTCAGCCCGCGTCGGCGATGGCCTTGTTGATGGTCTCCCCGGCGGACTTGATCGTCGCCACCGGGTCCTTGCCGCTCACGATGGCGGAGTAGGCCTTGCCCAGCGGCTCCCAGACCGAGGCCATCGCGGGGATGGCGGGCATGGGGGCGGCCGCGTTGGCGGCGTCGGTGAACACCGCCAGGTCGGGGTCGTCCACCTGGTCCTGGACAGCGGTCATCGCGGGCGGCAGCTGCGTGCCCTCGAAGAGCGTCATCATGGCGTCCTCGCTGTTGACGCCGTTGTTGACGAACTCCTGCGCGATGTCCTGGTTCTTGCCGTGGGCGGCGACCATGAACGCCTGGGCACCCATGAACGGCGAGGCGTCCTCCTGACCGGCGAAGCCGGGCACGGGCTGGATGCCGTAGTCGAAGCCGGCCTTCTTGACGTCGGCGAGGGCCCACGGGCCGGAGATCAGGTAGGCGGCCTTGCCGCTGGTGAACAGCGCGATGGAGTTGTCACCGCTGATCGAGGTGCGCAGCACCTTGGCCTTCGCCAGCCGGGAGATCTCCTCGGCCGCCTTGATGGAGCCCTCCTTGCCGATGCCGACGTCCTGGGCGTCGTAGCCCGTGGCGTCGTCGTAGGCGAAGATGTAGCCGCCGAGCGAGGTGAGGATCGGCTCCATGTGGTAGGCGTCGCCCAGCTCGCCGACGGGGAGGTTGAGGGCCGAGTCGACCTTGCCGGCCTGCACCGCGGCCTCGCCCGAGTCGATGGCGTCGTCCATCGTCGCCGGCTCGTCGGGGACGACGTCCTTGTTGCGGTAGAGGCCGAGGGCCTCGATGCCGTAGGGGACGCCGTAGAGCTTGCCGTCGTAGGTCGTGGCCTGCACGGCCTTCTCGGAGTAGCCGGACAGCTCCTCCGGGGTCAGGTTGAGCGGGTCGATGGCACCGTTCTGGACCAGGTTGCCGATCCAGTCGTGCGCACCGACGACCACGTCGGGGCCGTTGCCGGCCGCGTCGGCGGTGACGAAGCTGCCCTGGAGGTCCTCGGAGATGGCCTGGACCTTGACCGTGATGTCGTTGGCCTCGCCGAACGACTCGGCGACCTTCTTGACGGCGTCGATCTTGAGCGAGTCGGTCCAGACCAACAGGTCGGCGTCGCCGCCACCGCCGGACTCGGCACTCGGGGTCGTGGTGCTGTCGGCGTCGGAGCGGGGAGTCGGAGTCCGATCCGGATCCACCGCCACATCCGGCGGCGGTCATGACGAGCACCATCGCGGCCACGGGGCCGAGGGTGCGGGCGAGTCTGCGCATAGGTGGGTCCTCCCCAGAAAGGTGCGGCAGTGTGAGGTGCGCCACACCGTAACGGGGTTTTGCACGGCTGAGAAGTGCCTGCAACTTTTTGCAACGATCGTGGCCGTTCCGTGACCTCGATCACTAGGCTGCGGTGGTGAGGATCAGGCTGAGCGAGATCGCGGACCGCTCCGGGGTGAGCATCAGCACCGTCAGTCGGGTGCTCAACGAGCAGCCCGGGGTGAGCCAGCAGACGCGGCGCCAGGTGCTGACGGCCATCGACGTGCTCGGCTACGACCGACCCGTACGGCTCCGCGCCCGCGCCGGCGGTCTCGTGGGCCTGGTGATGCCGGAGCTGGAGAACCCCTACTTCCCCCGACTCGCGCACCACCTCGAGCTCGGCCTGGCGCGGCTGGGCCTCTCCCCCGTGCTGTGCAGCCAGACCCTCGGCGGCGTGCACGAGGACGACTACGTCTCGATCCTGCTCGAGCACGGCGTGTCCGGGATCGTGTTCGTCTCGGGGGTCCACGCCCTGGTCGACAGCGATCCCACCCGCTACCAGCGGCTGATGGACCTCGGGCTCCCGATCGTGCTCGTCAACGGCGCCCTCGCCGGGCTCGACGCGCCGAGCGTGTCCACCGACGACGTGGCGTCGGTGGAGCTCGCGGTGCAGCACCTCGAGCACATGGGGCATCGCCGCATCGGGGCGGCCCTCGGACAGATGCGCTACCTCCCCGCGCAGCGCAAGCGGCAGGCCTTCCTCGAGGCCGTCACCCGACGCGGCCTGGTGCCCGACGACGTCGACGCGACCGACCTGGTCGCCTCCACGACCTACAGCATCCAGGGTGGTCAGCTGGCGGCGGAGCGCCTGCTCGAGCGTGGCGTGACCGGCATCGTCTGCGGCTCCGACGTGATGGCCCTCGGTGTCGTCCGCGGTGCCCGGGGACGCGGCCTCCGCGTGCCCGAGGACCTCTCGGTGGTCGGCAGCGACGACAGCCAGATGATGGAGTTCGCCGACCCGCCGCTCACCACGGTGCGGCAGCCGGCCGAGGCGCTGGCACAGGCGGCGAGCCAGGAGATCGCGGAGCAGATCGCCGGGTCCGCGCCCCACGCCGGCGAGGTGCTCTACCGACCCGAGCTGGTCGTCCGGGGCTCGACGGCCCGAGCCCCCGACCCCCGCTGACCGTCGAGGCGCCGCCTCGGTCTCGCGTCAGCCGAGGGCGGCCACGATGTCGTTGACCCGGTCCTTGGCGTCACCGAACAGCATCTGGGTGTTGTCCTTGAAGAAGAGCGGGTTCTGCACACCGGCGTAGCCCGTGGCCATCGAGCGCTTGAAGACGATGACGTCCTTGGCCCTCCAGACCTCGATCACCGGCATCCCGGCGATCGGCGAGTTCGGCTCCTCCAGGGCGGCGGGGTTGACCGTGTCGTTGGCGCCGATGACGAGGACGACGTCGGTCTCGGGGAGGTCGTCGTTGATCTCGTCCATCTCGAGCACGATGTCGTAGGGCACCTTGGCCTCGGCGAGGAGCACGTTCATGTGGCCGGGCAGGCGACCCGCGACGGGGTGGATGCCGAAACGTACGTCGATGCCCTTCTCGCGCAGCTTGCGGGTCATCTCGGCGACGGGGTACTGCGCCTGGGCCACCGCCATGCCGTAGCCGGGGGTGATCACCACCGACGACGCGCCGGCGAGCAGCTCGGCCACGTCAGCGGCCTGGATCTCGCGGTGCTCGCCGTAGTCGCGGTCCTCCGCAGGTCCGCTGCCGTCGGAGCCGAAGCCGCCGGCGATGACGCTGACGAACGAGCGGTTCATCGCCGTGCACATGATGTAGCTGAGGATCGCACCCGAGGACCCGACGAGCGCGCCGGTGATGATCAGCAGGTCGTTGCCCAGCATGAAGCCGGCCGCCGCGGCCGCCCAGCCGCTGTAGCTGTTGAGCATCGACACGACCACGGGCATGTCGCCGCCGCCGATCGCGGCGACGAGGTGGAAGCCGAGCACGAGCGCGAGCACGGTCATCAGCGCCAGCGGGGCCATCCCGACCCAGCCGTCGGCGAGCATGAACCAGACCAGCAGCACCGCGGAGAGCACGAGGATGGCCAGGTTGAGCAGGTGGCGCCCGGGCAGGGTCATCGGCGCGGACTTCATCTTCGCGCTGAGCTTGAGGTTGGCCACGATCGAGCCGGTGAAGGTCACCGCACCGATGAAGACGCCGATGAACACCTCGGCGTTGTGGACCGAGTCGGAGTGGACGCCCAGGTCCGCCACCTCGATGAAGGTGTTGTAGCCGACCAGCACGGCCGCGAGGCCGACGAAGCTGTGCATCATCGCGATCAGCTCGGGCATGCCGGTCATCTCGACGCCGCGGGCCAGGCGGATGCCGATCACCGCGCCGATCGTGCCGGCGACGAGGATGATCACCAGCCCGACCACGATCGGGCCCTGGTCGATGTAGTCGGTGTCGAGGTAGTCGAGGACGAGCAGCAGGCTGGCGACGAGGGCCAGGCCCATGCCGGCCATGCCGAACGCGTTGCCGCGCCGCGCGGTCTCGTGCTTGCTCAGACCGGCGAGGGCGAAGATGAACAGCAGCGCGCTGAGGATGTAGGCGCCGGAGACGAAGGAGACCAGATTGGATTCCACCGGGCTCAGCCCTTCGAGAACATGTTGAGCATCCGCCGGGTGACGAGGAAGCCACCGAAGACGTTGATGCTGGCGAGCAGGATGGCGACCCCGGCGATGACCTGGACCGCGAGGTTGTCGATCGGCGCCTGGAGGATCGCGCCGACCACGATGATCCCGCTGATCGCGTTGGTCACGCTCATCAGCGGGGTGTGCAGCGCGTGGTGCACGTTGCCGATCACGTAGAAGCCGATGACCACGGCGAGGACGAACACCGTCAGGCTCGGCAGGAAGCTCGCCGGCGCTGCCGTCGCGAGCGCGAGGAACGCGACCGCGGCGAGACCACCGGCGTAGAGCCGACGGCGGGGGTCCGGCGGCGGGGGCGGCTCCTTCCGGACGACCTCGGCGGCCGGCGCGGCCGGGGCCGCGGAGACCTGCACGGGCGGCGGCGGCCACATCGTGGCACCGTCCCGCGTGACCGCGATGCCGCGCTGGATCACGTCGTCCATGTCGAGCGTGAGGACGCCGTCCTTCTCGGGCGTCACCAGCTTGAGCAGGTTGACGATGTTGGTGCCGTAGAGCTGGCTGGTCTGCGCAGCGAGGCGACCGGCGAGGTCGGTGTAGCCCAGGACCGTGACGCCGTTGGCGGTGACGATCCGCTCGTCCTTGACCGTCGCGGCGACGTTGCCGCCGTTGGCTGCGGCCATGTCGACCACGACCGAGCCCGGCTTCATCGCGGCCACCGTCTCGGCGGTCACCAGCAGCGGCGCCGGGCGCCCGGGGATCAGCGCGGTGGTGATCACGATGTCCGCGGCGGCGGCCTCCTCGGCGTACATCGCAGCGGTGGCGGCCTCCTGCTCGGCGGTCATCTCCTTGGCGTAGCCGTCAGTCGAAGCAGCGGCCTCCATGGCTGGATCGTCAATGGTGACGAACTGCGCGCCCATCGACTCGACCTGCTCGGCCACCTCGGGGCGTACGTCGAACGCGCGGACGATCGCACCCAGCGAACCGGCCGCACCGATGGCGGCCAGGCCGGCGACACCCGCGCCCACGACGAAGACCCGGGCCGGCGGCACCTTGCCCGCGGCGGTGACCTGGCCGGTGAAGAGCCGGCCGAACGCGTGCGCGGCCTCGATCACGGCGCGGTAGCCCGCGACGTTGGCCATCGAGGAGAGCACGTCCATCGACTGCGCGCGCGAGATCCGTGGCACCGCGTCCATCGCGAGCGCGGTCACGCCGGCGGCGCTGAGGCGCTCGACCAGCTCCGGGCTCCGCGCCGGCGCCATCAGGGCGATGACCGTCGCCCCGGCCCGCAGGCGCGCGATCTCGTCGTCAGTGGGTGCGTTGACCTTCACCACGACGTCGCTCGACCACACGTCCTCGGCGCTGCCGAGCGCGACGCCGGCATCGGCGTAGGCCGTGTCCGGCTGGTCCGCCGCCTCGCCCGCGCCCTGCTGGACCACGACCTCGTAACCCAGCGCGGCGAGCTGCGCGGCCGTCTTGGCCGTGGCCGCGACAAGGGTCTCGCCGGGTCGTGACTCACGTGGAATGCCGATGCGCACTGCGTGCCTCCTGGGTGGGGGCTCCGACCTGGTCGGGACCGGAGCGGCGTGCGGGCCGGGGCACAACGTACCGAAGACGTGGCGCAGGTCACCGACGACCCGTGCGGCGTGGACGATCCGTTGTCCGCAGGAGCCACAGGGGGCCACGCCGCACGCGTGGCCCCCTGTGCGTTCGTCGGCTCCTGGCTACCGCCGCAGCACGAGCCGCGTGGTGGCCCGGGCGGCGTGCTCGGAGCCGAGGTAGGTGACCGCCACCCGGTGCCGGGCACCCGGTCCGATCGGCACCCGGAGGGTGGTCCTGCCGCGCGAGGTCACGCGGGCGACCCGCCTGCCGTCGACCCGCACCACGACGGTGCCGCGGGTCTTCACGCCGACGGCGGAGAGGGCGATCCGCAGCCGCAGGGAGCGGCCGGCCCTGCTGAGCACCCGCACCTTGACCTTCGTCGTCGCCTTCGCGATCCGGTCGGTCTGCAGGGAGGTCGCCTCGGCCCGCGAGGCGCCCGCGGTCGCGGTCACCCGCACCGAGAGCCGGGCCCTCAGGTCACGCTTCACCACGCGGTAGGTCGCCTTCGTGGCTCCCGGGATCGGCTGACCGTCCCGCAGCCACTGGTGGGCGACGGTGACGTCCGCACTCCAGGAGCCGTCGGTGGCCCGCAGCCTCCGGCCGACCTCGGCCGTCCCGCTGACCTGCGGCGGGGCCAGCGCGACGACCTGCTGGCCGCCGTCGGTCGGCAGGGCCGCGACCTGGGCGTGCTGCACCGCCTCGGCGTTGCCCGCGACGTCGGTGGAGAACCATGCGACGCGGTGGGCGCCGCGGCTCGGCAGGCTCACCGGACCGGTGACGGGCTGCCAGGCGCCGTCGTCGACCCTGACCATGGTCGTGGCGACCCCGCTCGTGGCGTCGGTCGCCGTCAGGCGCACCTGCGCGGTGGCGGTGCCGCTCGACGGGGCGACCACCTCCGACACGGTGACCGGTGCGACCTGGTCGATCCTCACCGCGACCGAGGCCGGGTCCGAGACGTTGCCGGACTCGTCCGTGGCGCGATAGGTGACGGTGTGCTCGCCGTCGCCGGCCAGCTGCACCGGGGCGACGTACGGCGACCAGGCGGCGCCGTCCTGCACCTCGACCACCGGCTGCTCGTCGAGGTCGTCGAGCGCGTCGATCCCGACCTCCACCGGGCTGGTGAACCAGCCTGCGGAGCCGGCCGTGCCGCGCAGGGTGGCCCCGACCGCCGGGGCCTCGGTGTCCTTCGTGACTCCGGGCAGCACCCAGAGGTCCGCGACGGACGGGTCGAAGTCGGTGGCGTCGGTCGGGAACTCGATCTTCAGCCGGGCCCTGCCGTCAGCCGTGGCCGCGAGGGCGGCGGGGTCGTCGACCAGGAGGTCGTGGGCGAGCCAGCCGAGGCCGCCCTGGGCCCGCCGGACGTCGTAGCGACCGACCGGCACGTCGTCGACGTAGAGGTTGAACTCCTTGGTGCGCGCACCGTCGAAGGTCTCGATCATCCGCACCCCGAACGGCTCCCCGGCGGGCACGTCGACCAGCGCCGAGTACCACGAGCCCGGGAACTGCGAGTTGGCGTAGCGACGGGTCAGCCCGGCCTCGCTGCTGGTGCCGCTGCTGGGCGCGGCCTGCACCTGGTGGGCGGTCTCGGAGGCCTGGTCGCCGAAGTCGACGTGGTCGCCCGCACCGACAGGTGGGGTGGTCAGGCTGACCTCCAGCGAGCCCTGCCCGGTGGCGAGGACCTGGTCGCCCTGCACCATCTGCGCGCCGACCGGCTGGGCGCCGGCGACGACGCGGTAGGGCACCCGCAGCCGGGTGGTGACCGTGCGGGTCTCCCCCGGCTCGAGGGTCAGCGTGGGGCCGGCCGGTGGCGTCGGCCACCCGCTGGGCACCGTCGCCCGCACCTGACCGGTCTGGGCCTGGGTCCCCTCGTTGCGGAGGACGACGTCGACCGGGACGAGCCGTCCCCGCGGGTCGGTCGCCGACCCCGACACGGAGTCGACGGCCACGCCGGCGACGATCTCGGCCCAGGTGGAGATGTCGGTGACCTCGTAGTCCTGGCCGTCGCTGGTGAAGCTCAGCACGACCTCCACCTCGCGGTCGCCGAGGACCGCGTCCTGCGGGACGGCGGCATCGAAGGTGAGCTCGGTCGAGGCCTCGGGCGCCAGCTCGGCGGCCTGCAGGTCACCGGTGATCGCGAGGTCGCCGGCGTCCACCGTGGCCGTCAGGCCGGTGACCGGAGCCCCGCCCCAGTTGGTGACCACGATGCTGCCGGCCGCGTGCTCGCCGCGGACGACGGGCTCGGTCAGCGGGGCGAGCGTCACCCACACGTCGCGCTCGGGGTCCGCGTCGGGCTGGACCAGGAAGTCGTACGACCCCGACCCGACGACGATCTCGGCGACGCCGTCGATGATCTCGACGCTCTCCACGCCGTCGGCGTCCGCGACGGGCGCACCGCCCTCGAGGACCTCCTCGGCCGTGGTCGCCTCGCCCAGCGGGAGGCGTACGGTGGCGGTGCTGCCGACCGGCACCTGCGCCTTCAGCTCCAGGGCACGGCCCCGGGTGCGCCAGTCGGACGTGACCGGGCCGTAAGGGGTGTCGACGGTGGCCCGCGCGTGGTCCATCTGCTCGGTCGTGGCCGGCTCGATCGTGACCTGCGCGGAAGCCGTCGTCGACGGACGGCCGGATGCCGGCGGCGTAGTGGTAGAACCAGTCGTCGACGGTGCCGAGGAAGTAGTGGCCCAGCGAGCGCGACTCCTTCGACCAGTGCTCCCACATCGTGGTGGCGCCGTTGTCCAGCTTGAAGCCCCAGCTGGGGTAGGTCGTCTGCTCGGCGAGCCGGACCGCGATGTCGGCGTAGCCGTTGTCGGTGAGCACCGGCAGGAGGTACTTCGTGCCGAGGGTGCCGGTGTCGAGGTGGTAGCCGCGCTGCTCGATGTCGGCGGCCAGCCGGGCCGCGACGGCCTCGGTGGTCTCCTCGTCGGGGGTGAGTCCGAAGGCGAGCGCGAGCACGCTGTGCACCTGGCGGTAGCGGTTGCCGTCCTGGCCCGCGCCGCGGTAGCGGTCGCCGTCGAGGTAGGCGGTGTTGAAGGCGGTCCTGACGACCGCGGCCCGCTGGGCGAACTCGGCCGCGTCGGCCGACTTGCCGAGGTGCTCGGCGGTGCGGGCCATCGAGTCGAGCATCAGGTAGAGGTAGGCGCTGCCCTCGACCCGCTGGTCCTCACCGGGGGCGTGACCGCCGGCGGGGCTCGCCTCGGGGCTCACCCAGTCGCCGAGCCGGTTGCTGATGACCAGCCCGTCGGCCTGGCGCCGGCCGTACTCGAGGTCGACGTAGGTCTTCATGTTGTCGTAGAGCTCGGTCATCACGCGCTCGTCGCCGCCGTACTGGTAGAGCCACCAGGGCGTCATGACGTAGGCGGCGTGCCACGGCTGCGACGGACCCCAGGCACCCCAGGTGCCGGAGCTCGGCGCGATGACCATCGGTGCGCCGTTGGCCTCGCGGGTCTCGTCGAGGTCGCGCATCCACTTGGCGAAGAGCTCGTGGACGTCGAGGTTCATCATGAACATCTCGGCGCCGACCGCGGCGTCACCGGTCCAGCCGTTCTTCTCGAACATCGGGGTGTCGGTCGGGATGCCGTGGATGTTGTTGTAGAGCGTGTTCACGACCGCGTCGTGCGTGCGGTTCATGATGTCGCTGGAGCTCTCGAACTCGCCGGTCTGCTCGGCGTCGGTGTGCAGCCACTCGGCAGTGAAGGCGCTCAGCGGGGGTGCCTCGTCGCCCGGCCAGCCGGTGACCTCGATGTACTGGAAGCCCTGGTAGGAGAAGCGCGGCGCGAAGGTCTCGGCCCCGCCGGTGCCGGCCAGGGTGAACGCGTCGGTCTGGAAGCCGAGCTGGAAGCCGCCGTTGTTGTCGAGGTTGACCCGGCCGTTGTCGCGCAGCTTCTCGGCGTGCGCGATCCGGATCGTGGTGCCCGCCGGCCCCTGGGCGGTGACGCGGGTGCGACCGGCGATGACGCTGGGGGAACTTGATGACGTAGACGCCGTCGGCGGGCTCGGCGATCGAGACCGGCTGCAGCTCACGGGTGACCCGGATCGGCTGCTGGCGCTGGTCGACCAGCTCGCCGCTGGGGCCGTCCACCTCGGCCACCGCGTCCCACGCGGAGTCGTCGTAGGCCGTCGTGTCCCAGCCCGGGACCTCGTAGCGGGCGTCGTAGCGCTCGCCGGCGTAGAGGTCGTCGAGGCGGCGCGGGCCGCCGCGGGTCGTCCAGGTGTCGTCGGTGACGATCCGCTCGGTGCTGCCGTCGGCGTACTCCAGGGCCAGTACGCCGCGGGCGCGCGGCTCGTCGTGCCACGGCGGGCTCTGCCAGTTCCAGACGTTGCCGCCGAGCATGCCGAAGAAGCCGCGGCCGAGCTCCATGCCGAGGACGTTGTCGCCCTGGGCGAGCTGGTCGGTGACGTCGGTGCCGACGTACTGCACGGTGTCGTCGTAGTCGGTGAAGCCCGGGGAGAGGGTGTCGTCGCTGATCGGCTCGCCGTTGAGGGTGACGTCGGCGTAGCCGCCGGCGGCGACGTAGTAGGTCGCGTTCGCGACCGGCTGGGAGACCGAGAACTCCTTGCGCATCAGCGGCGCCGGCTTGTCCGGGCTCTTGAGCAGGGTCTCGGCGGAGGTGGTGAAGCGCAGCTCGTTGCCGACCAGCGTGCCGCCCTCGAAGGGGTTGCCGTCGGAGAAGTCGGTGTCGAGCAGCTGCTCGCCGTCGCCGGTGCGGGTGACCCGGACGCCGTGGACGGTGAACTGCTCGTTGGTCCCGCCGTTGGTGCTGGAGCGGAAGCCGACCGTGCCGCGGGGCAGGTTGCCGGTGTCGGTGACCTGTCGGTCGTCGACCTGGATGTCGTCGATCAGGGTGACCACGCGGGTGCTGTCGGCAGCGGCGCCGGGGCTGACCGTGACGCTGAGCGTGTGCTGGCCCTGGCTCAGCTCGGCGGCGGTGATCTGCTGGGAGATGTTCTTGTTCTCGAGGAGCGTGTAGCCCCCGTTGACCTTGCGGTGCGGGCGGAGCGCGGCGACGCCGTCGACGACCGAGACCTGCCACATCAGGGCGTTGTCGGCGCCGTTGGCACGGAAGAGCGCGCCGAACGCGTGGCGCTGGATGGAGAAGTCGAACTCGGCGGTGTAGTCGGTCCAGCCCTCCGCGGGGTCGGCCGGCGGGGGCGCGCCGATCCAGGCGGCGCCGTCCCAGTCGGCCTCGTCGACGAAGCCGGTGCGGAAGGAGCTCGACGCGGTGGCGGTGCCGGCACTGGTCTGGATCGCGACGTCCCAGACGTAGCCGGTCGTCGAGTCGAGCGCGGGGCCGTCGTAGTCCACGTCGAAGGACCGCTCGTCCTGCACCGTGCCGCTGTCCCAGACCAGCTCGCCGTCGAGGCCCTCGGCCTCGGTGGCGACGCGGACCCGGTAGGACTCCTGCTCCACCCCGCGGGCCTGCGACTCGATCACCCAGCCGAACCGGGGGTGGTCGAGGTCGATCCCGATCGGTGTGGGCTTGCGCTCCACCTCGAGGTCGGCGAGGGCGACACCCTCGGCCGCGACGGCGGGCACCGCGGTGCCGGCCAGGCCGACGCCCACCAGTCCGGCGAGCAGCAGTGCCAGCGCGGTCAGTGCGGACGCCAGACGGCGGGTGGTGGGGCGGTGGTGGGTCGAGAGCACGAGATCTCCAGGGTCGACGGTGGCGTTGAGCGGCGGGCTGCGGGCTGGGCTGCGGGCTGGGTCGCGGTCAGCGCGACCGGGGGTCGACGCGGATGCGCACGACCGTGGACGTCGAGCGGGCCACCGTGTCGGTGCCCAGGTAGACGACGGTCAGCTTCTTCACGCCCCGGCCCGCCAGGCGGACCTTCACGCGTGCGGCTCCGCGACGAAGCGTGACGGTGCGGACGGCGCGGCCGTCCACGCTGACCCGGACCCGGCCGCCCGGGCGCGCACCGGGAGCCCGGCGGGCGACCGTGATGCGCAGGCCGACCCTGTCGCCGGGGCGCACGCTCGCGCGCGATGCCTTGACCCGGGTGCGGGAGGCGGCCCGGGGCACTGCCTCGGTCTCCGCCGATCGAGCCGTCCCGGTCCGACCGGAGGCGCTGGTGGCGGTCACCAGGACCTGGAGCCGATCGCCGATGTCGGCACCGCGCACGCGATAGGTGGACGCGGTGGCCCCGGCCACGGGTGATCCGTCGCTCGTCCACTGGTAGGCGAAGGTGAGGCCGTCACGGTTCCAGCTGCCGGTCGTGGCCGTCACCGTGCGACCGACGACGGGCCGGCCCGTGATGGTCGGAGGTGAGGCGGACACGACCGCCGCGTCGGGCGTGGGCGTGGGGGTCGGCGTGGGGGTCGGCGTGGGCGTGGGGTCCGGGTCGTCCGCCGGCGCGACGAACGGCGCCACCGGTGTGGCCCAGACGTCGGCCAGCGACGGGTCGGCCAGGTCGGGGTTGGTGCGGCTCTGGAACCGCACCCGCACGGTGGACGAGGTGATCTCCGCCGCCGGCACGAGCAGGCGCCAGGCCTGCGTGCCCTCCCGGTTCAGCGGACGTGCGAACGACCGGGTCGCGACACGCGCGCCGTCCACCCACACGAGGTAGCTCTTGACCTGCGGCATGTCGTTGTAGGTCTCGAGGCCCTGGACCAGCAGGTCCTTGCCCGGCTCGGCAGCGAGGTCGAGCTCGTACCACGCGTCGGGGATCCGGTAGCCGCCGTAGCGACGGGTGAGGCCGGCCTCGGTGTTGGTGCCGCTCGTGGAGGAGGCGGTCAGCCCGTGGGCCGACTCCGAGGCGGCGTCGCCGAGGTCGACGTGGTCGCCGGCCGCCGTCGGCGGGGTGGCGAAGGCGGTCTCCAGCGTCACGTCCTGCAGGTCGAGCACTCCGCTCTCGTCGGAGATCTCGGCGACGAGGTCGACCGCCGATGCGTCGTCGACGAAGCCCGTCGGCACCGCATGGCCGACCACGGTGGCCGAGCCGCCCGCGGGGATCGTGACGAGCTTCCCGGGCACGCCGCGCCAGCCGTCCTCGCTGGCAGACGCCCGCACCTCCACGTCCCCGGAACCGGTGTTCGTGGCGGTCATCGTGACCGTGGCGGAGAGCCCGTCGGCGGCGAGGACCGCGGTCGGGTCCGAGATCGTGGCCGCGCTGTCGCCGAGCGTGGACTCGACGACGGCGTACGAGCCCAGCGACACCGGTCCGAGCAGGCCGGAGGGGCGCGCCTGTCCGCGGGAGTTGGCGTCGGTGTTGGTCACCGTGACCGTCAACGTGTTGGTGCCCGGCACGAGGGCCTCACCCAGGTCCACGGCGAAGGGGGCGTGGACCAGCTCCCCCAGGTCCTCGCCGTTGAGCTCGACGGTGGCCGCGTCGGCGACCGAGCCGAGGTCGAGGCGCCAGTCGGCGGCGAGGTCGTCGGCGCTCACCTCGAAGGACCTGGTGTAGGTGGCGTCGCCCGAGAACGCCGGCGCGAGGTCGGTCCACGAGGCCAGCGGACGGTCGACCGGCGCCGACCCGTTGTCGAGCTGCATGCGCCACGGACCGTCGAGGGCGATGTCCGCGGGCAGGGAGGGGACCGTGGCCGTGCCGCGGCGCTCGCCGTCGGCGGTGCCGTCGGTGGCGGTCACCTCGACGGTGCCCGGACGGTTGCTCCGCACGCTCGACGCTCAGGTCGTCGCCGGAACCGGTGACGGACTCGACCTGCGCGCGACCCACCACCTGGGTCGCATGGGCGGACGGCGTGAGGTCGGGCGAGACGGTGACCGCGACGGGCACCTGCGGCTGCAGGGTCATCGGGAGCGTGGTCGTCTCCTCGCCGATGCGGTACGTCGTGGCCTCGGCGACGTCGCCGGTGTCGATGTCCCAGATCGCCGGCACGCCGGCATCGGGGAAGGTGACGCGGGTCGACACGGCCGACCCGCCCTCGTTGAGGAGCAGGTAGCCGGTGCTGCCACCGTCGTCGAAGCGCAGGACCCGGACGCCCTTGTCGGGCGTCGCCAGGGTCACGGCCGCCGGCCGAGGTCGGCGGTCGCACCACCCGCTCCGGAGGCCGGCATCGGTGGTGAGGACCCCGCTGCCGGAGGACCGGAGCTCGGCGACGACGGCCGCGAGTGCGGCGTCGCGGCCCGCGAGCTCCTGCGTCGGAGCCGGTCCGGCGAGGACGACCTCGCCGCCGGCGGCCGCGAAGTCGCGCAGGCGCTGCATCGCCTCGAGCGAGACGAGCGGTGCGCTCGGGACGACGACCGTGCGGTAGGTCATCTCCCCCACCCGCAGTCCGCCGTCCTCGGTCACGACGGCGTGGGCCAGGTTGGCCGGGTCGTCGCTGAGCGAGCCCTCGTCGAGGATGTCGAAGTCGACCTGGCGCTCCTCCATCGAGCGCTGGGCGGCGATGAAGGGGCCGTCGACCGCCGACTCGTCACCGCGCTGGGCGGACTCCGCCGCACGCTGCATCTGCACCAGGGCGGTCGGGGCCGCGGTCTGGTGGCGTCCGAACGCCATGAGGCGACCGGTCCACTCGGTGAGGGACGGCACGAACTTCCACCACGCGTTGTCGCTGGCGAAGACGGGAGGGAAGGGAGCCGGGCCGTTGTCGTCGAAGGTGGCGTGGAACAGCGCCTTGTTGATGCCTCGCACGGCCGACATCGCCGTGCCGCGTCGCACGTCGGCGACGGTCTTGTCCCAGCCCGTGGCCCCCATCAGCTCGTCGTAGACGAGGGGGCGACCCAGCTGGTGGGCGACGCTCGCGGGCTCGCGCGGCAGGTTGCGGGCATAGCCGCGCTCGACGTGGTCGAAGATGAGGTCGGTCCCCGGGACCTGGGCCCACTGGTGCATCGTCATCAGGTTGCCGCTCTCGTGGACGCGGCCGGCCGGACCGTACTCGTCGAACAGCGGGTTGGAGATGATCGACAGCCCGTGCTCCTCGGCCCACTCGTACTTGGTCTTCCAGTAGGCATCGACCCACTGGTCGGACATCGCGCGGTAGAAGGTCGAGCGCAGCTGGTCGCCCCGGGCGCCCATGTCCTGGTGGTGCACGGCGGTGACCGCCTGGGCCAGGTCGACGCCGTCCGCGACGAGGCGCTCGCCGAGGTCGGGCGACCAGGGAGGTACGTCGTCGTCGTGCCGGCCGACCTCGGGCTCGTCGTCGGCGAAGCCGAGGAGCGTCGTGCCGAGGTAGGGCGCGAAGCGCTCGGCGTACTCGTCGAAGATCACCTCGAGGTAGCGCTCCTGCGCCTCGACGGACATCGAGTCGACGTAGGTGTCGCGATCGCCGCCGCGGGCGACCGACTGGTAGGCCTCGAGCCGCCAGCGCCGGCCGGCGCGTTCCACGTGCCGTCGGCGGAGAGGTAGTCGTCGGTGACGTCGACGACCTGGTCGAGGTCGTCGGCGCCGGGGCCGGTCGCCGGTCGTGCCGCCACCGTGACGACGTCGTCCAGCAGCTCGGTCTCGGTGTCGAACTCGCTCACCGACGACTCGTCCTCGAAGTCGTTGCTGAAGAGGGTCTCGCCACCGGGGACCGACGTGACCTCAGGTCGCGCAGGCGCCAGTGCTGCGTCGCGGTGACGCGCATGCCGACGCGGCCGCCGGCGAACTGGGTCAGGCCGCCGAGCGGCGCGAGGGTGGCTCCGTCGATCGTGATGCGGAGCTCGGAGCGCCGTCGACCGTGATGTCGATGTCGTGGACGGCGTCGGGGGACGCGTTCCACCCCGACCGTGTCGTGCCTGCGCGCAGGAGCGAGAAGGCGCCGTCCTGCTGCAACCACACGTCGACCGCGCCGTTGGACTTGACGTCGACGAGGTAGCCGTTGGCCGGGTCGGGCGAGCGCACCATGAACCCCGCCGTCGCGTTGATGATCCGGAACTCCGCGGACGCGGTGTAGTCGGTCCAGTCGCTGCCGGCTCGCAGGAGGGTGATGCCCGGGACGCTGCCCGCGTTGGCGACCACCTCACCGTCGTCGAGGACGACGCTGCTGCCGAACAGGTCGTGCAGCGCGATCGGCTGACCGCCCTGACGGACGGCCGACCCGGCCTCGCGGAGCGTCTTGACCCGAGGTCGGGGCGAGGGGCGTACGTCGTGTCGCCCACGGTGCCGCCGTTGACGATCAGCCCGCCGGCGGCGCCGCTCGGGAACTGCGCGTCGTCATCGAGCCACACCTTCATGCCGAGCTCCTCGGACTTGCTGAGGAGGTGCTCGACGCGGTCGAACCAGGCCTGGCTGAAGAACGCCTCGGAGCTGTCGCCGAACCAGCGGAAGATGACGGTCTCGGTGAATCCCGCCGCGTGCATGGACTCGAGGCGGGCATCGATCTGCGCCTCGGTCTGGGGCCGGTCCCAGAACCACAGCACGGCGGGCTTCTCGTCGGTCGGCTCCGCGAACGACTGCTCGTCGAAGCCGGGGACGTCGATCGCCCGGTCCGCCGCCACCACCGTCGTGGCCGGTCCGGTCGGGGCGGTGCCTGCTGCCTGGGTCGGAGCGGCCGCGAGTGCCGAGGCCGCCAGCGCGAGCACGGTCGCGCCGGCGGCGGTGCGCCACGGGGATCGAGTGGGGGCCATGACAGGTCCTTCGGCTCGGGCATCGCGAGCGGGTCGCGAGAGGGGGGAGGAACGATTGAAACGTTCCAGTTCGCTCACCGTAGACATCCGTGACGGGCGTCACAACCGCTGCGACCCGAGTTGGCCGGATCCGGTCAGATCAGTCCCGAGCGCACCGCGTGCACGACGGTCTCGATGGTCGTCTCGACGCCCACGTCGTCGGCCAGGACCCGGAGCCGGCGGCGCACGGTGCGGCCGGACAGGCCGACCCTGCGTGCGACGCCGTCGACCGTGACGCCCTCGGCGAGCAACGCGAGGATCCTGAGGTCGATCGTGTCCCAGCTGGGTGTCGTCCCGGTCGCCACCGAAAGGCTCACAGAGGTCGCGGCGCGAGGCGCTGCAGAGCGGTGACGTGGCCCGGCTCGAGCTCGTCGAGCGTCGCGACCCCGAGGAGCCGCATGGTGCGCTCGATCTGCCCCTGCAGGATCTCGATGGTCCGGTCGACGCCCTCGCGCCCACCGGCCATCAGCCCGTAGAGGTAGGCCCGACCGATCAGGGTGAAGTGGGCACCGTGGGCGATGGCCGCCACGATGTCCTGGCCCGACATGATCCCGGTGTCGAGGTGGACCTCGACGTCCTTGCCGACCTCCTTCACCACCTGGGGAAGCAGGTGGAACGGCACCGGAGCGCGGTCGAGCTGGCGTCCTCCGTGGTTGGAGAGCAGCACGGCGTCCACGCCCACCTCGGCCAGGCGTGCAGCGTCGGCGACCGACTGGACGCCCTTGACCACGACCTTGCCCGGCCACTGCGACCGGATCCACGCCAGGTCGTCGTAGGTCACCGTCGGGTCGAACATGGTGTCCAGCAGGTCGGCCACGGTGCCCGACCACGCGTCGAGCGAGGCGAAGGCCAGGGGCTCGGTGGTGAGGAAGTTGATCCACCACGCCGGGCGCGGGATCGCGTTGACCACGGTGCGCGGGGTCAGGGTCGGCGGGATCGTCATGCCGTTGCGCACGTCGCGCAGGCGGGCTCCCGCGACCGGGACGTCGACGGTGACCAGGAGCGTGTCGAAGCCCGCCGCGGCCGCCCGGTCGACGAGTGCCATCGACCGGTCGCGGTCCTTCCACATGTAGAGCTGGAACCAGTTGCGCGCCCCGGCCGACGCGGGCGCGGCCGCGGCGACGTCCTCGATCGACGTGGTGCCCATGGTCGACAGCGAGAACGGGATCCCCGCGGCCAGCGGCCGCGGTCGCACCGGCGATCTCGCCCTCGGCCTGCATCATCCGGGTGAAGCCGGTGGGCGCGATGCCGAAGGGCAGGGCGACCCGCTTGCCGAGCACCTCGCGCGAGGTGTCGACGCGCGAGACGTCCCGCAGGATCGCGGGGTGGAACTCCACGTCGCCGAAGGCCTCACGTGCCCGGGCGAGCGAGACCTCGCCGTCGGCCGCGCCGTCGGTGTAGTCGAAGGCCGGCTTGGGCGTACGACGCTTCGCCACCCGCCGCAGGTCCTCGATCGTCAGCGCCTTCTCCAGGCGCCGCGCCTTCGGTGACAGCTCCGGCTTCTTGAACTTGAGCAGCGGGGCGAGGTCGTGACGCTTGGGCAGCTGTCGCTTCATCGATGTCCTTCCAGACGCTTCTCAGCGGCGTCCCAGTCGAGCCCGGACGTGGGCTCGAAGCGACGCAGCTCGTGGGTGGAGCGCACCAGGGCGCGCATGGCTGCCAGGTCGGGCAGGTCGGCCCCCAGTGTCCGTGCCTGGACCAGCACGTTGCCGAGGGCGGCGGCCTCCGCCGGCCCGGCGAGCACCGGGACGCCGAGCGCGTCGGCGGTGAGCTGGCAGAGCAGCTCGTTGCGGACGCCGCCGCCGACCACGTGGACGACGCCCAGCTCGCGGTCGGCCAGCCGGGCCGCGGTGCGCAGGTGGCGGCGGTAGGCCAGGGCCAGGCTGTCGAGGATGCACCGGGTGACCTCGGCGGGCGTCCTCGGCACCGGCTCGCCGGCGTCCTCGGCCAGCCGCTGGACGCGCGCGGGCAGGTCACCGGGCGCCAGCAGGCTGGGGTGGTTGATGTCGACCACGGTCCGCAGCGCCTCGGCCCCGGCCGCCGCGGCGAGCACGGTGGCGAGGTCGGCGCCGGCAACGCCCCGGTCACGCCAGGTGCGCACCGACTCGGAGAGGACCCACAGCCCCATCACGTTCTTGAGGAACCGGACCGTGCCGTCCACCCCGCCCTCGTTGGTGAAGTCGGCGAGCCGGGCGTCCTCGGTGAGGACCGGCTGGTCGAGCTCCAGCCCGACCAGGGACCAGGTGCCCGAGGAGATGTACGCCGCCCCGTCCCCCGGCGGGCCCTCTGCGGGCACGCCGACGACGGCGGACGCGGTGTCGTGGGAGCCGACGGCGACCACCGGCACCTCGTCCGCGAGGCCGAGCGCCTCGGCGACCTCGGGCAGCACCGTGCCGACGAGGTCCCCCGGGTCACGCAGGGGCGGCAGGATCGCCGGCGGCAGGCCGAGCCGGGTCACGAGGTCGAGCGCCCACTCGCGCGAGCGGACGTCGTACAAACCCGTCGTCGAGGCGTTCGTGCGCTCCGCGCCGACGTGGCCGGTGAGCCAGAAGCCCAGCAGGTCGGGCAGCAGCAGCATGGTCTCGGCTGCGCCGAACGCTGCGGTGTCGCGCGCGGCGACCAGCTGGTAGACGGTCGTGAAGGGCAGCTGCTGCAGGCCGGTGACGGCGTACTGCTCGGCCGCACCGACCTGGGCCGCGACGCGCTCGGCGACACCGTCCGTGCGGGTGTCGCGGTGGCTGTAGGGGTTGCCGAGCAGCTGGCCGTCGCGGTCGAGCAGACCGTGGTCGATGGCCCACGAGTCGATGCCGATGCCGTCGAGCGGACCGGTCGCGCGCGATCTCGCGCACGCCGGCGAGCACCTCGCGATGGATGCCCAGCACGTCCCAGAAGAGCGAGCCCCGGACCCGGACGCCGCCGTTGGGGAAGCGGTGCACCTCCTCGAGCTCGAGGGTGCCGGGACCCACCCGTCCGGCCATGACCCGGCCGCTGGTGGCGCCGAGGTCGACGGCCGCCAGGCGGAGGAGAGGGTCGTGTCCGGCCACGTCAGACGACGGTCAGGCCGCAGGCCGAGGAGGTCGGCGACGGCGCGCAGCTCCTCGACCCGGTGGCCGGTGCCGAGACCCCAGTGGTGGGCGATGCCGGTGGCCGACCACTCGTCGGTCCACTCCCCCGGGTCGCGACCGAAGTCGACGCGCGAGGTCGTGTTGCCGATCTGCAGCAGCGGGCCGGGGACGGTCGTGCCCTCGGAGGCGACGAGGCTGAAGGTGCCGTCGCGGTCCTGGGCCAGGCCGCACACGGTGACCGGTCCGTGGTCCACGTCGAACTCCACCGACACGCCCCACCCGCGCTTGCCGTGGTAGACGCCGAGGCCGCGCAGCAGCGGCTTGCGCGCGCTGATGGCGAGGTGGGCCGGGCCGTCGTGGCCCATCTCGACCACGTCGTCGTGGAAGTTGAGCGCCTGCAGCTCGGTGAAGGAGCCGCCGGCGCCGATCCGGTCGAGCAGGAGCATGGCCAGCGAGGTGCGCAGCTCGTACTCCCCGACCGTGGGGATGCCGCGCGCGGTGAGCAGCGAGGCGCCGAGGATCAGCCCGGCACCCACCCGCTCGTGCATCTCGCCGTCGAGGCCGCGGTGGTAGTAGGCCATCGAGTCGAGCGAGAAGTCCTCGACCAGCCGGTCGAGACCCACCGAGACGCGGGCTCCCCAGCGGAAGTCGTCCTCGACCACGCTCTCGTCGAGGGTCGAAGACGTCGCGGGCCAGGGCCATCCGGGCCTCGGTCTCGGCGTCGGTGACCTGCTCGACGCGGACCCTGAGGTCGTCGATCTCCAGGATCTCGACGTGACCGCCGAGCTGGGCCGACACCAGCGTGGGGTCGGCGGAGACGTCCATCATCCCGGGATAGAGGTGGCCCATCAGGCCGTGCCGTCCGTGGCGGAAGGCCGCCCGCACGCCGGCCGCCTTGACCCAGCGGGAGATGCGCGTCCAGGCCCGCTCGTCCTCGACGTAGCCCGACACCGACCGGAAGTCGATGCCGCAGCGGCGGAACGCGTTGGCCATCTCGGGCAGCGGGCAGGCGCCGCAGTAGGCGAGCCAGGCGCCGGTGTCGAACGAGGCATGGTCCATCGACTCGGTCGGCTGCAGGTTGAGCAGCAGGACGGGCGCGCCCGACCGCTGGGCCACGGGGACCAGCATGGAGGCGGTCATGTAGGTCGTCAGGAACCCGACGATCAGGTCGCAGTCGGCCACCCGCAGCTTCTCCGCGGCCACGGCTCCCTCCTGCGCATCGGAGATGAACCCCACGTCGACGACCTCGCAGTCGAGCTGCGCGAACCGCTCCGAGACCCGGCGCGCGCTGGCCTGCAGCTGCGGCAGCAGCTCGGGGAACTGGGGCCAGTAGGCACCGAGACCGCCCGCGACCAGACCGATGCGGGTCTTGCGCGGGGTGATCCGGCCCAGACCGGTGACCGCGGAGTCGCGGGCGTCGAGGGTCTCGCTCATCTTCATGCTCCTTCGGTTCGGCAGGGTGCGGGGCTCAGCGCAGGAACGCGGCAGCCACACCAGCATCCACCGGCACGTGCAACCCGGTGGTGTGGGTCAGGTCGGGGCCGCAGAGCACGAAGACCGCGTTGGCGATGTGCTCGGGGAGCACCTCGCGCTTGAGGATCGTGCGCTGGGCGTAGAACTTGCCCAGGTCCTCCTCCTCCACGCCGTAGACCGCGGCACGGTTGGCACCCCAGCCCGAGGCGAAGATGCCGGAGCCCTGGACGACGCCGTCGGGGTTCACGCCGTTGACCTTGATGCCGTGCTCACCGAGCTCGGCCGCGAGCAGGCGGACCTGGTGGGCCTGGTCGGCCTTGGCCGCGCCGTAGGCGACGTTGTTGGGTCCGGCGAAGATCGAGTTCTTGCTGGAGATGTAGACGATGTCGCCGCCCATCTGCTGCTCGATCAGCACCTTGGCCGCAGCCTTGGCCACGAGGAACGAGCCCTTGGCCATCACGTCGTGCTGGAGGTCCCAGTCGGCCTCGGAGGTCTCGAGCAGCGAGCGCGAGAGCGAGAGACCGGCGTTGTTGACGACGAGGTCGACACCACCGAAGGCGAGGACCGCGGCGTCCATCATGGCCTGTACGGCGTCGGCGTTGCTCACGTCGACGCGCACACCGACCGCGGCGTCGGTCGAGCCGATCCCGGCCGCGGCGGCCTGCGCCTTGTCGAGGTCGAGGTCGGCGATGACGACGGCCGCCCCCTCGGACGCGAGCTTCTTCGCCGTCGCCAGGCCGATGCCGGAGGCGGCACCGGTGACGAGCGCGACACGGGTGGCCAGCGGCTTGGGCTTCGGCATCCGCTGGAGCTTGGCCTCCTCGAGGGCCCAGTACTCGATGCGGAACTTCTCCGCCTCGTCGATCGGGGCATAGGTCGAGAGGCCCTCGGCGCCGCGCATCACGTTGATCGCGTTGGTGTAGAACTCACCGGCGACGCGGGCGGTCTGCTTGTCCTTGCCGAAGCTGAACATGCCCACGCCGGGCACGAGCACGACCAGCGGGTCGGCGCCGCGGATCGCCGGGGAGTCCGGCGTGGCAAAGCGGTCGTAGTAGGCCTGGTAGTCCTCGCGGTAGGAGACGGCGAGCTCCTGCAGGCGGGCGATCGACTCCTCGACGCTCGCACCTGCGGGCAGGTCGAGCACGAGCGGCTTGACCTTGGTGCGCAGGAAGTGGTCCGGGCAGCTGGTGCCGAGCCCGGCCAGCCGCGGGTGCTCGGCAGCTGCGAGGAAGTCGAGGACCACGTCGCTGTCGGTGAAGTGACCGACCATCGGGCGGTCGACCGAAGCGATGCCGCGGATGGTGGGAGCCAGCGCGGCCGCCCTCGCCCGCCGCTCGGCCTCCGGCAGGGCGGCGTACCCGTCGAGGGCGGGGCCGAAGGGCTCGGGCCTGGAGTGCTCCTCGATGTAGGCCGCGGCCGTGTCGATGATCCACAGCGAGCTCGCCTCGGCCTCCTCGGAGGTGTCGCCCCACGCGGTGATGCCGTGGCCACCGAGGATGCAGCCGCGCGCCTGCGGGTTCTTCTCCTTGATCTCGGCGATGTCGAGGCCGAGCTGGAAGCCCGGACGTCGCCACGGCACCCACACGACCTGGTCGCCGAAGATCGTCGAGGTCAGCTCCTGGCCGTCCGCGGCGGTCGCGATCGCGATGCCGGAGTCGGGGTGGAGGTGGTCGACGTGGGCGGCGTCCACGAGGCCGTGCATGGCGGTGTCGATCGACGGCGCGGCGCCGCCCTTGCCGTGCAGGCAGTAGTCGAACGCTGCCACCATCTCGTCCTCGCGCTCGATGCCGGGGTAGACGTCGACGAGCGCGCGCATCCGGTCCAGGCGCAGGACCGCCAGGCCGGACTCGGTGAGGGTGCCGAGGTCACCTCCGGAGCCCTTGACCCACAGGAGCTCGACCGGCTCGCCGGTGACGGGGTCGGTCTCCGTGCCGGTGGCCGAGGTGTTGCCTCCCGCGTAGTTGGTGTTCTTGGCGTCGGCACCGAGGCGGTTGGACCGGGCGATCAGCTCGGCTGCTGCGGGGTTGGTCATGGTTCCTTCTGGTCTGGGTCTGGGGCTGGGTCTGGATGCGGGGTGGAGAGGGCCTAGGTCCAGGACAGCTGCGAGCCGCCGACCCGGGTCTCCTCGATCTGCTGCTGGTAGCCGGACTCGGCGTAGGCGCGCATCGGGTCGCCCGGCAGGCCGCGCTCCTCGCGCCAGGCGGCGAGCGCGGGGCGTACGTCGGTCTGGAAGGCGTCCATGAAGACCGCGTTGGCGCCGAGCACGTCGCCGGCCTCCTGGGCGGTCGCGAGCGCGTCCTTGTCGAGCATGAGGGCGCGGGCAGTCATCTCCTGCACGTTGAGCACCGAGCGGATCTGGCCGGGGATCTTGTCCTCGACGTTGTGGCACTGGTCGAGCATCAGCGCCACGTCGCTGTCCTCGTCGAGGCCGCCGCCGCGGATCACCTCGACCATGATCCGGAACAGCTGGTAGGGGTCCGCGGCACCGACGATCAGGTCGTCGTCGGCGTAGAAGCGGGAGTTGAAGTCGAACGATCCCAGCTTGCCGAGGCGCAGGAGCTGCATGACGATGAACTCGATGTTGGTCCCGGGAGCGTGGTGGCCGGTGTCGAGGCAGACCACGGCACGCTCGCCGAGGGCGCTGACCTGGGCGTAGGACGTACCCCAGTCGGGGACGTCGGTGTGGTAGAACGCCGGCTCGAAGAACTTGTACTCGAGCACGAGGCGCTGCTCCTCGCCGATCTGCGCGTAGATCGTCGCGAGCGACTCGGCGAGCCGGTCCTGGCGCCCGCGCATGTCGGCCTGGCCGGGGTAGTTGCTGCCCTCGGCGAGCCAGATCTTCAGGTCGCGCGAGCCGGTCGCGGCCATCACGTCGAGGCACTCGAAGTGGTGGTCGATCGCCTTCTGGCGGACCTTCGCGTCGATGTGGGTCAGGGCGCCGAACTTGTAGTCGTCGTCCTGGAAGGTGTTGGAGTTGATCGTGCCGATCGCGACCCCGTGGTCGGCGGCGTGGGCGCTCAGGGCGTCGTAGTCGTCGACGAGGTCCCAGGGGATGTGCAGCGCGACGGAGGGCGCGAGGCCGGTGAACCGGTGCACGGTCGCTGCGTCGGCGATCTTCTCCTGCACGGTGCGGGGGGTGCCGGGGGTGCCGAACACCTTGAAGCGCGTGCCCGAGTTGCCGTAGGCCCACGAGGGGACCTCGATGGCGAGGCTGGCGAGCTGGGACGCGATCGCGTCGAAGGCGGGCATGGTCGTTTCTCCTGAGAGGGCCGAGGTCGTGGGGCTCGCGGGGGGTGCGAGCCCCACGACCGTGGTGCGGGCCGGCCGAGGCCGGCGGGGGTGGGGTCGGTTCAGCCGAGGTAGTCGGCGACGTTGTCCGGGGTGACGAGGGTGACGCCCTCGTAGACCTCGCGGTCGTCGGCGTTGTCGAAGGGCAGGTCCTTGCCGTCGACGGCGTCGGCGGCGAGGTCGACCGTGAGGGCACCCATGGCGGACGGGTCCTGGGCGACAGTGGCGGAGAGCTGGCCGGCGTCGATCGCGGTCATCGCCTCGGCGTCACCGTTGAAGCCGACCGTGACGATGTCCTTGACCGGGTCCTTGCCCGCGTCGAGGATCGCGTTGGACGCGGCGACGGCCATCGGGTCGTTGCAGGCGAAGACGCCGGCGATGTCGGAGTCCTTGGCGAGGGCGTCCTTCATGATCTTGTAGGCCTCCTCCGCCTTGGAGTTGCCCGACAGCTCGGTGACGACCTCGTAGCCGAGGCTCCTCGATCTTGCTGCGGAAGCCCTCGTTGCGGCGGGCGGCGTAGACGGCCGACGGCTCGCAGGTGATCGAGACGACCTTCTTGCTGGCACCCTTCATCGACTGGAGCTGCTCGTCGATGTAGTCGGCCGCCTGCACGCCGCCGTCCTCGTTGTCGGAGATGACGATGGCGTCGTACGGCGCACCGCCGCCACCGATGTCGTCGACGATGACCGGGACGCCCATCTGGTCGGCCTTGGCCACGATCGGTCCGAGCGCGTCGGGCTTGAAGGGGCTGATGATGAGCACGTCGACGCCCTGGTCGAGCAGCGCCTGGGCACCGGTGACCATCTCGTTCTCGTCGCTCTTCTCGTCGTGGAGCTTGAACTCCCAGCCACGCGGCTCGACGGCCTCACGCGTGCCCTCCTCCATCTTCTGGAAGTACTCGTACTGCATGTCGTAGACGGAGAAGCCGACCACGAGCGCGTCCTCGCTCGACTTCGCGCTGTCACCGCCCTCGGAGGCGCTGGTGTCGTCCGTCGAGCTGCTGCACGCGCTCAAGGCCAGGGTCAGGGAAGCCGCGGCGACCGCGAGGATCCTGAGGTTCTTCATGCGGTGGTGCCTTTCTTTGTGGCCGGCACGTCGCCGGGCCTCGGATGAGGGTGGAACGGTGGTGCTGGGTGGGGGTGGTGCTGGTGGGGTGATTCGTTGACGACGTTTCAGCGCGTCGTGGTGACGAGCTCGTTCCGAGCTGGGGGGTCAGGCCGCGGCCGGCGCGTCCGGACGGCGGCGCGGAGAGCAGCGCCCGCACGCGGTGGGCGTACTTGGTGCGGACCCCGTCGATGCCGAGGGCGAGGATCAGCACGCCGCCCAGCACCATCTGCTGGATGCCCGCGGCGACGCCCTGGCCGACCATCAGGTCGTTGAGCACGGCGACCAGGAGGACCGCGGAGAAGGTGCCGACCAGCGAGCCCTTGCCGCCCTGGAGGCTCGCACCGCCGAGGACGGCAGCGGTGATGACCCGCAGCTCGAAGCCGTCCTGCGTCGCACCGTCGGCGGTCCAGATCCGGGTGATGTAGGTGAGCACGGCGACCCCGACGGCGAGGCCGAGCAGGCCGAAGACGAGGAGCCGGACGCGGGCGGCGGAGACGCCGGAGTAGCGGGCGGCCTCGGGCGAGGAGCCGTAGGCGACCACGCGCCGGCCGGAGGCGGTGCGGCGCAGGAAGACGTAGGCCGCGGCGAAGAACAGGCACATCAGGATGAAGGGCAGCGGGACCTGCGCGATGCGCGTGCTGCCGAGCTGGGCGAAGCCGGAGTCGATCTCGCTGTAGGGCAGGACCGCCGGCGAGTCCTCGGTGAGGATGTAGGCGATGCCGCGGAAGACGAAGAGCATCCCCAGCGTGGCCACGAACGGCGGCACCCGCAGGAGCGGTGACCAGGGTCCCGTTGACCAGGCCGCAGGCCAGTCCGGCACCGAGGGCGGCGGCGACGGCGAGGCCGGTGCCGCCCGCCTCGTAGGCCATCAGCGACACGACGCTGACCAGGGCGAGCTGCCCGCCGACGGACAGGTCGAAGGTGCCGTTGATGATCGCGATCGTCATGGCCGCGGCCACGATGCCGAGATAGGCGCTCTCGGTGAGCACCGACTGCACGTTGGCCTGGCTGAGGAACTCGGGGTCGAGCAGGGCCGCGACGGCGACCAGCACGACCAGGCAGATCGTGATGCCCCAGGTGTCCCAGAGCCGGCCGAGGTCGCGACCACCGCGGCGCGGCGAGGCGGACGGGGAGGACGCGGGGCGACTGCTCGTCGAGCTGCTGCGTCGTGCTCACGGGCTGGCTCGGCTCCTTGCGTTGGTGGCCGTCGTGCCGGCCGTTGTCGGGAAGGTCAGTTCTTGTTGTCATCGAGCACCTCGAGCGGCACCTTGCGGCGGATGGCCTGCACGGCCAGGGCACCGACGAGCAGCAGGCCGATGCTGATCCGCTGGTAGGCCGGGGCGACGTTGAGCAGGTTGAGGCCGTTGCGGATGACCTCGATCAGGAGGGCGCCGAGCACCGTGCCGAGGATCGAGGCGCGGCCACCCAGGAGGCTGGTGCCACCGATGACCACGATGGTGATCGCGTCGAGCTCGAAGCCGAGCCCGAGGTTTCCCGAGCCCTTCTGCAGCTGGGCCGAGATCGTCAGCCCCCAGATGCCTCCGGCCAGCCCGATCAGGGTGTAGACGGTGATCCGCACGCGGTCCACCGGCAGCCCCGAGAGGGCGGCGGCCTCGCGGTTGCTCCCGATCGCGGCGACCCAGCGCCCGAACCGGGTGCGGTAGGTGACGTACATGGCGATGACCACCGCCACGACGGCGAGCAGCACCGGGAACGGGATCCCCAGTGGTCGTCCTGCTGCGAGGTACTTCAGGGTGCTGTCGTTGACGATGACGTCGCGGCTGTCGGTGTAGGCACGAGCGAAGCCGCGCACGATCACCATCGTGGCCAGCGTCGCGATGAACGGGGTGACGCCCAGCTTGGTGACGATGAGGCCGTTGGCGACGCCGACCGCAGCGCCGACGAGCAGGCCCGCGACGATGGCCAGCGTCGAGCTGCTCCCGTCGCGGATGAGCATGCAGGTCATGGCGCCGGTCAGCGCGACGGTCGCCCCCACCGACAGGTCGAACTCGCCCATCGTGATGCACAGCGTCATCGCCAGGCCGGGGATCACCAGGATGCTCGCCGCCACCAGGATGTTCTCCAGGTTGGTCGCGGTCAGGAAGTTGGGCGCGAAGAACGAGAAGACCAGGACGACCAGGACCAGGGGCGGCAGCAGCGGCAGGCTCGACATCGAGGCGCGCAGCATCTGCCCGCGCGCCGACGTCGCAGGTGCGACGGACGCCGCGGCCTCGTCGGGACCCTTGGTGAGCATGCTCATGCGGCGTCCACTCCGATCCGGCGGCCCGTGGTGGCGCAGGCGATGACGTTCTCCTCGGTCGCGTCGGCGCCCGACAGCCGGCCGACGACGCGGCCCTGGGACAGGACCACGATCCGGTCGCTCATGCCGAGCAGCTCCGGCAGGTCGCTCGAGACCATCAGCACGGCGACCCCCTGTGCGGTGAGCTCGTTGACGAGCTGGTGGATCTCGGCCTTGGCGCCGATGTCGACGCCGCGGGTCGGCTCGTTGAGCACGAGCAGGTGGCCACCGGGAGCGAGCGCGCGGCCGAGCAGGACCTTCTGCTGGTTGCCGCCGGAGAGGTTGCTGATCAGCTGGGCGCTGCTGCTGGCCTTGATCCGCATCGTGTCGCGGTAGGTGTTCCAGACGTCGCGCTGCTTCCCGCTGGACAGCAGGCCCCCACGTCCGCGGACCCGGTCCAGGACGGTCATGGTCAGGTTGTGCTCGACCGAGAGGTGCGGGAAGTTGCCGGCCGACTTGCGGTCCTCGCTCAGGAAGCCCACGCCGGCCAGGATCGCCGCTGCGGGGCTCGAGGGCGCGAAGTCGCGGCCGTCGAGCTGCATCGAGCCACCCTTCAGCGCGATCGCGCCGAAGACGGCCTGGGTGAGGTCGTTCTGGCCCGCGCCGGCGACGCCGCCGATGCCGACCACCTCGCCCGCCCGCACCTCGAGGGTCACGTCCTTGAGCACCCGGCCCGCGCGCAGGTGCTCGACGCGGAGCACTGCTTCACCGCGCTCGGCGTCCTCACGGTGGAAGACCGACTCGACGTCGCGGCCCACCATGCGGCGTACGAGCTCGTCCTGGGTCGTCTCGGCGATGTCGAGGGTGGTGACGAACGAGCCGTCGCGCAGGACCGTGGCGCGGTCGGCGACCTCGAAGACCTCCTCGAGGTGGTGGCTGACGTAGAGCACGGCACGACCCTCCTCGCGGAGCCGGCGGACGACGGCGAGGAGCCGGTCCACCTCGCTCGAGGCGAGGGCGGCGGTGGGCTCGTCCATGATGATCACGCGCCCGTCGACGGACAGCGC
The DNA here is from genome assembly GCA_963750445.1 of uncultured Actinomycetota bacterium. Taxonomy (GTDB): domain Bacteria; phylum Actinomycetota; class Actinomycetes; order Propionibacteriales; family Nocardioidaceae; genus Nocardioides. The sequence continues at coordinate 290,035 of CAVVQR010000004.1, forward strand.
CTTGGCGATCTCGACGAGCTGCTGCTCGGAGATGCTGAGGTCGGCGACCCGGGCGTCGGGGTCGATGTCGACGTCGAGCTGCTCGAACAGGCGACGGCACTCGGCGCGCATCGCGGCGTAGTCGATGGCCCGGGTGAAGCGGTGGTGCGGCTCGCGACCCGTGAAGACGTTCTCCGCGACGGTGAGGTCCCGGAAGAGGGTGAACTCCTGGAAGATCACCGCGATCCCGGCGTCCTGGGCGTCCCGGGGACGCGAGGGCCGGTAGTCCTGGCCGGCGAGCCGCACGCTTCCGCGGGTCGGGGTGTTGACGCCGCCGAGCACCTTCAGCAGCGTCGACTTCCCGGCGCCGTTCTCGCCGACGATGGCGTGGACCTCGCCGGGGCGGACGGCGAACGAGACGCCGTCCAGCGCCTTCACGCCGGGGAACTCGACCGTCAGGTCATCGATCTCCAGCAGGGCCTCGGGAGCCATGTCGCCTCACTTATGAATCGTTTCACGAACCCGAGGAGCATGACATCACCTCGATGTGACGTCAACCACCATCGCGGGAAATCTGTGGCGACGGTCACGCCGTCGAGGCGCGGGCGACCACCTCGGGATTGAAGACCACCTGGCGGTGGTCGTGACCGCGGTCGGCGGTCTCCTCGATGAGGAGCTGGGCGGCCGTCTTGCCGAGCTCGAGGCGGGGCTGGCGCACCGACGAGAGGGGCACCGCAGCGGCCCCGGCGAAGTCGATGTCGTCGAAGCCGATGATGGCCAGGTCGTCGGGCACCTTCATGCCGAGCCCCGTCAGCCGCTGGAGCAGCCCGAGGGCGAGCATGTCGTTGGCGCAGAAGGCGGCCGTGGGTCGGCGCGGGATTCCCGCGAGACGCTCCCCCGCCGCCAGGCCCTCCCGGATCGAGAGGTCCTCGGTCTCCAGCACGACCAGGTCCTCGGGCGGGAGCCCGGACTCGGCCCACGCCTTGCGCGCACCTTCGATGCGCTCGCGCACCTGGCCGATGTTCATCGCCCCGCCGATCACCGCGACCCGGCGGTGGCCACGCTCGACGAGGTGCATCACGGCGAGCCAACCGCCCAGGATGTCGTCGACGGACACGCTGCAGAAGGAGTCGTCCGCACGTCGACGGTCCACCAGCACGACGGGGAGGTGCTGGAGCGCGGCAGCGGTCAGCGCAGGGGAGTGCGGGTTGACCGGCGTGATCAGGATGCCCTGCACCCGCTGCTGGAGGAGGCGGGCGACGTGGGCGTCCTCGCGCGACTCCCGGTTGTTGCTGTTGCACAGGAACAGCGACAGGTCGGCGGCCTCGGCGGCGAGCTCGATGCCCTGGGCCACGTCGGTGAAGAACGGGTTGGTCGCGTCGAGCATGACGTAGCCGAGCGTGCGGCTCGTGCCGGCGCGCAGCTGCCGGGCGGACTCGTTGCGGACGAAGTCGAGCTCGGCCATGGCTCGCTCGACGCGCTCGCGCGTCGCCGGCTTGACCCGGTCGGGACGGTTGAGGACGTTGGAGACGGTCCCGAGCGACACACCGGCGGCCGCGGCCACGTCCTTCACCGAGGCCTCGCGCGCCACCGGCTCGTCCATGCTCGTCACCCTTTCCGCTCCCTCAGGGCAGCGGGTGAACTGTGCCACACAACTTGAATGCTTTCACCCCTGTGGCTTCGCCGGGCTGACCGCTCTGTGAGCGGCCTGCGGGAGGCGAGCTCAGTGGGCGACGCCGTACAACCGGTCGCCCGCGTCGCCGAGGCCGGGCACGATGTAGCCCTTCTCGTTGAGCTTCTCGTCGAGCGCGGCGGTCACCACGGTGACGGGGACGTCGAGGCCCTCGAGCCCCTTCTCCAGGTTGGCCACGCCCTCGGGAGCGGCCAGCAGGCAGATGGCGGTGATGTCGTCGGCACCGCGGGTGGTGAGGAAGTTGATCGCCGCGGCGAGGGTGCCGCCGGTCGCGAGCATCGGGTCGAGGACGTAGCACTGACGACCCGAGAGGTCCTCGGGGAGCCGCTCGGCGTAGGTCGACGCCTCGAGGGTCTCCTCGTTGCGGACCATGCCGAGGAAGCCGACCTCGGCCGTCGGCAGCAGCCGCATCATGCCGTCGAGCATGCCGAGCCCGGCACGCAGGATGGGTACGACCATCGGCTTGGGCTGGGCGAGGTAGACGCCGGTCGTCGGGCCGACCGGGGTGGTGATGTCCAGCGGGTCGACCCGCACCTCGCGGGTGGCCTCGTAGGCCAGCAGCGTGACCAGCTCGTCGGTCAGCCGACGGAATGTCGGTGAGTCGGTGTCCTGGTCGCGGAGGACGGTCAGCTTGTGGGAGACGAGGGGGTGGTTCACCACGTGCAGGCGCATGTCGGTCACCCTAGTGGGCGGCCCCGTTGCCGAACGAGTCCGAAAGAGGGTTGGCGGGGTTGGCCGTTTCTGGGACATTGGTCGGGGACGCAGCCTGGGGAGGTCGCATCATGTCCGAGCAGAACGGTGAGGTCGACTACGCGCTGGCCGCGTTCGTCGAGGACGACCTCTGGCAGGTGCAGGAGATCGCGTCACCCGGCTTCGACTCGATCGAGTCGCTGGGCCACGTGCTGCGCCAGGTGTCCGGCGAGTCGGGTGCCGTCGGGATGGTCTCGGTCGACGAGGACTTCTTCGTGCTGGTCCGCGTGACCGGCAGCTCGACCCGGGTGCTGCTCTCCGACGTGACCGCGGCCGACGAGTGGGAGCTGGCCCAGTCGGCCATCGAGTTCCTCGGCCTGCCCGCCCCCGAGGACGACGACGTCGAGGTGCCCGCGGGCGACCTCGACCTGCTCGCCGACCTCGGCCTGCACGCCATCGAGATGGGCGCCCTGCTCGACGACATCGACCTCTACCCCGACGACATGCTCTCCGACATCGCCCGCCGGCTCGGCTTCGGCGAGCTCTTCGACGACGCCGTCGGCCTCACGTCTGCATGAACACCGCACGGTGAGCTGGGACGAACCCATGCGCCTGGCCCTCGCCGAGGCGCAGGCCGCGCTGGCCGGCGACGACGTGCCCGTCGGCGCTGTCGTGGTCGACGAGACCGGCGCCGTGGTCGGGGCCGGCCGCAACACCCGCGAGTCCGAGGGCGACCCCACCGGCCACGCCGAGGTGGTCGCCCTGCGGGCCGCTGCCGCTGCGCGCGGCGAGTGGCGGCTGACCGGCTGCACCCTGGTCGTGACGCTCGAGCCCTGCACGATGTGCGCCGGTGCCCTCGTGCTCGCGCGGGTCGACCGCGTCGTCTTCGGGGCCTACGACGACAAGCTGGGCGCGGTCGGCTCGCTCTGGGACGTGGTCCGGGACCGCCGCCTCAACCACCGGCCCGAGGTCGTGGCCGGGGTGCTCGCCGCGGAGTCCACCGCGCTGCTCGACGGCTTCTTCGCCACCCACCGGGCGACGTCGTGACCGAGGTCCGGCGCGCCACCGTCGCCGACGCGGCCGTGCTGGCCCGGCTGCTGTGGGACTTCAACACCGAGTTCGAGACCGAGACCGACGACGCCGACGTGCTCGAGGTGCGGTTCGCCCGGCTGCTCGGGCTCGACGACGAGATCGTCGCGGTCCTGGCCGAGGACGACGGCTCCGCGGTCGGGTTCGCCCTGCTGAGCCTGCGCCCGGCCATCTGGTTCGACGGCCCGGTCTCCCAGCTCGAGGAGCTCTACGTCGTACCCGACCGGCGTTCGGCCGGCATCGGCACGCAGGTGCTCGAGCTGGCCAGGCGCCTGGTCCGCGACCTCGGGTCGCCGGAGATGCACATCAACGTCGACGAGGTCGACGTCGACACCCGCCGGTTCTACGAGCGCCACGGCTACGTCAACATCGAGGCGGGCGAGGACTACCGGATGCTCTGCTACGTCGGCCCGACCGCGCCCACGTCGCTGGTCGAGCAGCCCACGAGCGCCAGCGCCCCCACCTCGCTGGTCGAGTAGCCCACGAGCGCCAGCGAGTGGGCGTATCGAGACCCCGCCCCGACGAGGGGTCTCGATACGCCTCGCTCGTTCCTCGCTCCGCTACTCGACCACCGAGAGCCGACCGGTGGTCGAGCGCCGACCGCGCCCCACCTCGCTGGTCGAGTAGCCCGCGAGCGCCAGCGAGTGGGCGTATCGAGACCCCACCCCGACGAGGGGTCTCGATACGCCTCGCTCGTTCCTCGCTCAGCTACTCGACCACCGAGATCGAGGATCGGTGGTCGAGTGCCGGGACTGCCGGCGCACCCACCTCGCTGGTCGAGTAGCCCACGAGCGCCAGCGAGTGGGCGTATCGAGACCCCGGCCCGACGAGGGGTCTCGATACGCCTCGCTCGTTCCTCGCTCGGCTACTCGACCACCGAGCTGCGGCTACTCGACCACCGAGGCTCGGCTGCTCGGCCGACGTCATCTCCTCGATGCCCTCGGCCAGGCACTCGGCGAGGCCGTCGAGGTCGGCGACGGCGCTGGCGTCGACGTTGACGCCGATGCAGGCGGTGTCGCCGCAGGTCACCAGGCACACGGTCAGCGCGGCACCCGGCAGCGGCCCGAGGACGTACATCCCCTGCACCTCCGCGCCGGCCATGAACCGCTTGCGTGGCGGGCCGGGCAGCGTCAGCACGAAGACGTCGGGCGCGGCAGCGGTGCGCAGGGCGGAGGCACCGACGAAGGACGGCATCCGGTTCACGATCGGAGCCGCGGCGTCGAGCACCTCCAGCGCACGCTCGGTGTGCAGCGACAGCACCTCGCCCCGCACGGCGGCGACCCGGTCGACCGGGTCCTCGATCGAGAGCGGCCCCGAGATGAGCGCCCCGGTGAAACGGTTGCCGAGGTCGTCGGCGCGGTCGAGCGAGACGCGTACGCCGACCGGGAGCTCGCCGACCGAGCCGTCCCGTCGTGCGTGGTAGCGGCGCAGCCCGCCGAGCACCAGCGCGACGGCTGCGTCGTCGAGCGTGCCGCCACCCCGGCGGGCCACTGCGCGCAGCGGCTCGAGCGGCGCGTCGAGGGTCAGGAACGTCCACATCTTCCCGGTGCGCGGCGACAGCTCGGGCGACGGCGGCACGGCCTGGGTGAGCAGGCGACGCACGGAGGCGCCGTAGCGCAGCGCGGATCCGACGACGGTCTGCGGCCGGGTCGCGGCGAGCCCGAGGGAGCGCACCGCGGCACGCGCGGCCACCGGCAGGGTCGACACGTCGGTGCGCAGCCCGGACACGGCGAGCTCGACCGGGTCGACGCCCGCGACGGCGACGTCCTCGGCCAGCGGCTTGCGCGCGGTGTGCGAGCGCTTGCCCGACTGGAGCATCGAGAGGAGCTGGACCGTGCCGAGCGGGTCGGCCAGCGCGTGGTGGATCTTGAGGACGTAGGCCGCGCCCTCGCCCCCTCCTCGGAGCGGACCCTCGAAGAGCACGCCCTCCCAGAGGGGGCGGGAGCGGTCGAACGGGCGCAGCGCGATCTGGGCCGCCCGGGCCAGCATCTCCTCGCGGCTCGACACCCGCTCGCGCCGCAGGTGGTAGCCGAGGTCGAAGGTCGGGTCGTCGTCCCACGTCGGCGCCGCGGTGGGCACCACCGGGTCGACCACCCGCTGGCGGAGTCGGCGTACGAGCCGGGTGCCCCAGTCGGTCGCAGCGACGAAGCGCTTCCAGTCGGGCGCGCGGTCGAGGTCGATGATCACCGTCGAGGTGGACGACTGGACCGGGTGCCGCTCCGAGCGCCACAGGAGCGTCTGCATCGGCGTGAGCTCGGGCGCGCTCGACCACGCGGCCGCGCCGCCCCACCGCTCGAAGTCCTCCTTGGCACTCATGGTGACGGCCACCTCGCGAGGGTCTGCTCGAACTTCGTGTGCAGTGCGGCGATCCGATCGCCCATGTCGTCCACGTCCCAGTCGGTCTCGGGCTCGAGCACGCAGACGTCGACGACGCCGGGGTTGAGCACGAGGGAGTTGCGGCGCATCAGCTCGCCGGTGTTGCGCAGCACCACGGGCACGACCGGCACGCCGGCCTGTGCGGCGATGTGGAAGGCGCCCTTGCGGAAGGGCCCGAGCACCGGCGTCGCCGAGCGCGTGCCCTCGGGGAAGATCATCAGCGAGGTGCCGCCGCGCACCCGCTCGACGACCCCGTCGAGGGTGGCGCGGGCCGAGCCGGAGTCGGACCGGTCGATGTAGGCCGGGTCGATCACGACCGAGCCGACGATGGCCCGCGGGTCCCAGCGGGCCTCCTTCTTCGCGACGATCGTGAAGTCGCGCTCGAGCAGGTTGCCGAGGATCGGGATGTCGAGCGAGCTCTGGTGGTTGGCCACGAAGATCGCCGGTCGGTGGGTCCAGAGCCGCTCGCGGTTCTGGACGTTCATCGTCACGCCGGCCAGCGCCATCGGCAGGGAGGTGGCGAGCCTGATCGCGACGTTGCGGCCCTCGCGACGGTTGCCGCGCGCGATGCCGTAGGCCAGTCCCACGCCGACGCCGGCGTTCATCCCGGCGAGCGCGGCGACGGTGCGACCGGCGGCGACGAGGGAGCCGCCGACGGGGTCGCTGAGGTCGAGCACCGGCCAGCCCAGGCGGGCCGCGGCCGAGCGCAGGTCGCGGTGCGGGTTGAGGGCGGTGGGGTGGCCGACGGAGGAGAGGAAGGCGACGTCCTCGTAGCCGTTGCCGTAGGCGTAGGACTGCGCGAGGTCGACGGCGTGCGCCTTCGCGAACGTGCGTACGCCGGTGGCCTTGTGCCGGCCCCACAGCATCGGGCCGTCGGTCGCGCCGGTGAACTGGCCGTCCTCGACGACCAGGCGGGTGCAGACCAGGTGGTCGACGCCGAGGTCCTTGGCGACCGGTGCGATCTGGTACTTCGTGGCGGCGGATGCCACCGCGACGGTGTGCCCGGCGCGCTGGTGGGCCAGCACGAGCGCCCGCGACTCCCGGCGGATGGTGCCGGCGATCTTGGCGCGGAACAGCCGCTCGCCGAGGTCGGCGAAGGCTTCCTCGGACTCACCCCGCATCGCGGAGAACGCGACGTGCGCGATGCGGGTCGGGTCGCCGCCGAGCTCGCCGTCGACCGCGGTCACGACCGTCCGGAGGAACTCGGCCGGCGAGACCTCGCGACCCTTGAGCCGGTCGCCGTAGAACGTCGCGGCGGTGTAGCCGGCGACCAGGGTCCCGTCGAGGTCGAAGAACGCGCCGACCGCCGGGCCCTGGGGTCCGGCCTCGATCGCGTCGATCGCCTGCTGGACCTCCGCGGAGAGGCCGCCGCTCACCGGCTCTCCTGCCGACGCCGCGGTGGGGGCACGACCGAGGGGGACGCCTCGGCCGCGATCTCGCCGATGACGTTGACCCGGCGCACTGCCTCCCGGAGCTCGGCCGCGAACGCCTCGCGGGCCGTGCCCACGCCCTCGCCACCTTCGAGCAGGCCCTTGTGGCGGGCGAGCGCGAGGCCGGTGCGGAAGAGCTCGAGCGAGATCGACTCGGCGCTCGCCACCCGGCGCTGCAGCGCCCACTGCTGACCGACGGCGAGCGCGTCGGCGAGCAGGTCGTCCTCGTCGACGGGGCCGTCGCCGCGGTCCGCGAGGCGGTCGGCCACCACGAGGTAGGCGTCGAGGAAGGGCCGCAGGACCAGGTGGGCCAGGTGCGGCCGCGCCGTCACGAGCAGCTCGCGCGCCCGCTCGGGCGTCATGTCGCCCCCGTCCTGCCCGGCGCCCTCGCCGACGAGCAGCTGGAGCTCGGTGCGCAGGTCGTCCTCGAAGCCCGCCCGGCTGGGGAAGAAGAACTCGAACTTGAGGAGGTCGCGCATCCGCTTGGCCTCCTCCCAGCCCACCTGCAGCGATCCGCCGGCGGGCAGCTCGGCGTCGGGCTCCAGCTCGCTGACGGTCAGCAGCGCGAGCTCGCCGATGGCGCGCTCGACGAGGATGTGGATCACCGTGTTGCGGTAGAACGCGGCGACCAGGTGCTGGTCGTCCCCGATCTTCCAGACCGGCTCCGTCCCACCGTCGTACGCCGTCAGCACCCCGCTGCGCGCCAGCTCGGCGAGCGCGCGACGGATCGTCGCCCGGTCCCGGAGGTCGGCCGCGCCGGCGACCGGCCAGTGGCGGGCCTCGATGTAGGTGGCCAGCGGCTCGACGGTGTCGAGGACCTCGTCGACGGTCAGTGCGCGGTCGGCGCCGAGCAGGGCCAGCGAGACGATCGCGGTGACCGTGACCGGGGTGGCGCGGTTGAGCCGGTGCGAGATGTCGAGCGCGACGCGCTCCACGGCCTGGTGGCCGGTGACGCCCTCGGCGGCGAGCTCGTCCATCCGCTCGCGGAGGGAGAACGGCTCGCCGACGGTGAGGTAGGCCCGTCCCATGCGCTGTCGCTGCAGGCGGGCGAAGCGCACCAGCCAGCGCCAGTCCTCCGGCGTCTTGCTGGCGCCGCGCGACTCCTCGGTCATCAGCGAGACCTCGTGGAGCTGGTCGTAGACGACCGAGACCGGCACGACCTGCACGTCGGGGGCGTCGTCGCCGTCTCCCTGCGACTGCACGGTGTCGGTGAGGTACTTGAGGATGCCGTGCACGGGTGGGCGGAGCTTGCCGGTGCGGGTGCGGCCGCCCTCGATCGACCAGGCCATGTTGCGCCGGTTGGTCACCATCTGCCGGATGTAGGAGCGCAGCGCGAGCCGGTAGACCGGGATCTCCTGCGTCGCACGGCGGATGAAGATGAGCCCGGTGCGGCTGGCGACCGTGCCGATGACCGGCAGGTTGAGGTTGGCGCCACCGAAGGTGTAGGTCGGCGAGAAGCGCCGTGCCGACAGGGCGTTGGGGATGACCATGCCGTCGAGGTAGGACCGGTGGCTGAACGCGAGCGCGAGGCTGTGGGAGCGGTCCAGCCGCTTCAGCTGCTGCATGTCGTCCTCGTCCACCAGGACGTCGTAGGCCCTGAGGAACCACTCGCCCATCCGGGCCCAGCCCTGGGACGTCCGGTCGTCGTGGGCGGCGGACATCTCGTGGAGGTAGCCCTTGACCTCCGACCAGACCTCGTCCTCCGGACGGCCCTGCTCGGTGGCTGCATCGGCGACGGCCTGCTGGAAGCGCTTGTCGTGGAGCAGCTCGGTGACCTCGCGCGGCGGGGCGGCCGGCAGCCGCTCCCCCACGGATCGGGGCAGCGATGTCTTGGCGAGCTCACGGATCCGTCGGACGGCAGCCACGGTCGGCACCGCTCCTTTCCCCCGCGCTGTGCGCGAGCGCCTGCGTGGGGCGCAAACTACCGCCGTACGAGCCGTGTGGCCACGGCACCGGCCCAGTTGCTGGACCAGTGTGGCCTGCTCGTCAGTGCGGGCTCGGTTTCGGACTGGCGCTCACCCTCCGGTAATGTTCCGCGCGGTGGCGTGTCCGAGCGGCCGAAGGTGCAACACTCGAAATGTTGTGTGGGGTCAAACCCACCGTGGGTTCAAATCCCACCGCCACCGCCATGTGATGTCTCAGGGCATCTGCAAGATCCGAACCCACGCACGTGGGTTCGGATCTTGTTCATTTGCGCGGTGGCGCGCCACGCGCACCCGTCAGACGACGGCCCGTGGGGCGTACATGATCACGGCAACTCCGACGAGGCAGATGAGGGCACCGGTCACGTCATAGCGGTCGGGGCGAAAGCCGTCGGCGACCATGCCCCAGACGAGTGACCCGGCGACGAAGACGCCACCGTATGCGGCGAGGATGCGGCCGAAGTTGGCGTCGGGCTGCAGGGTGGCGACGAATCCGTAGAGACCGAGTGCGATCACGCCCGCGCCCATCCAGATCCAGCCCCGGTGTTCGCGCACCCCCTGCCAGACCAGCCAGGCCCCACCGATCTCGGCCACGGCGGCGAGGGCGAACAGGAGCAGGGACTTGGCGATGAGCATGCCGGAAGTGTGCCAGCGGCTCAGGCCGGGTCCTCGCCGGTGGTGAGGCCGAGGGCCACGATTCCGGGCGGCCTAGGCCGCGGTCCCGGACCTCAGTCGGGTCACCAGGCGGCGGAGCGCACCCGGGTGGCTGACGGGCGGGTGGAGCGGGAGCATCGAGGTGAGACCCTCGCGCTCGGCCATCAGCTGGACGGCGTCGTCCTCGTAGGCCTGGGCCAGCAGGTCGGCCGCCGCCAGGTCGTCGCGGGCGACGGCGTTGTCGATCTCACCCAGGTAGTGGGCGTACAGCTCGTTGAGCTCGTCGATCAGGCGCATGGCATCTCCTCGGATGGGTCCTGACCTCCAGTGTGACCCCTCTGATTGGAACGATCCAAGAACTGGGCCCTGTGATCTGCGTCCTGATGCCCGACGAGGTCGCGTGGACGCGGCCGCCAGGGCGGGTGCAGCGGGAGCATCGCGGTGCGACCCTCGCGCTCGGCCATCAGCTGGACGGCGTCGTCCTCGTAGGCCTGGGCCAGCAGCTCGGCCGCCGCCAGGTCGTCTCGGGCGACAGCGCTGTTGATCTCGCGCAGGTAGTGGGCGTACAGCTCGTTGAGCTCGTCGATCAGGCGCATGACATCTCCTCGGATGGTCCTGACCTCCAGTGTGACCGCTTCGATTGGATCGATCCAAGTGCGCGGCGCTGTGATCTGCGTCCTGATGCCCGACGAGGTCGCGTGGTGCGCCCGCGTGGTCGAGAATGGGCGGGTGACCGAATCGCGCCCCGTCCTCACCTGGCTGACCGACATGGACGGGGTCCTCGTGCGCGAGGAGGACCCGATCCCCGGGGCGAAGGAGTTCATCGCCGCCCTGCGCGACGCCCGGATCCCGTTCCTCGTCCTGACGAACAACTCCATCTTCACCCCGCGCGACCTGCGGGTGCGGCTGTTGCGCAGCAGCGGCATCGACGTCCCCGAGGACTCGATCTGGACGTCGGCACTCGCCACGGCCCAGTTCCTCGACGACCAGCGCCCGGGCGGGTCGGCGTACGTCGTCGGCGAGACGGGGCTCACCGCGGCGGTCCACGACATCGGCTACGTGATGACCGACCAGGACCCCGACTACGTCGTCCTCGGCGAGACCCGGACCTACTCCTTCGAGGCCATCACCCGCGCGATCCGGCTGATCAACGCCGGCGCACGGTTCATCGCGACGAACCCCGACCCGAGCGGACCGAGCGCCCAGGGCATGCTGCCCGCCACGGGCTCGGTCGCCGCGCTGATCAGCACCGCCACCGGGCGTGCGCCCTACTTCATCGGCAAGCCCAACCCGCTGATGATGCGCAGCGCGCTCAACCGCCTGGAGGCGCACTCCGAGACCACGGTGATGATCGGCGACCGGATGGACACCGACATCATCAGCGGCCTCGAGGCCGGGATGCGCACCATCCTGGTCGCCACGGGTGCCACCGAGCGGCACGAGGTGGAGAACTTCCCCTACCGCCCGACGCAGGTCGTCGACTCGATCGCCGACGTGGTGCCCATGGTCGAGGAGATGTTCCGCCCCGACGAGGCCTGACCGCTCGGCGGCGGTCGTCCTGCGACAGGATCACTCCATGCGCGCGATCGTGGTCGATGCCGTCCGGTCCCAGCCCGAGGTCCGGGAGGTGCCCGATCCCGCGGCGCCCGCCGGCGGCGTCGTCGTACGCGTGGCCGCGACCGGGATGTGCCGCAGCGACTGGCACGCGTGGGCGGGCCACGACGACCTCGTCTTCCCGCACGTGCCGGGCCACGAGCTCGCCGGCGAGGTCGTCGAGGTCGGGTCCGGGGTCGACCGCTGGCACGTGGGCGACCGCGTCACCGTCCCCTTCGTCTGCGGGTGCGGGCGCTGCGAGTGGTGCTCGAGCGGCAACGCCCAGGTCTGCCCGGACCAGGAGCAGCCCGGTTTCACGCACTGGGGCTCGTTCGCCGAGCTCGTCGCCCTGCACGCTGCCGACACCAACCTGGTCGCGGTCCCCGACTCGGTCGACGCCGCCACCGCGGCCGGCCTGGGCTGTCGGTTCGCCACCGCCTACCGCGCGCTGGTCGGCCGGGCGCGCGTCACCCCGGGAGAGTGGGTGTGCGTCGTCGGAGCCGGCGGGGTCGGCCTGAGCGCAGTGATGATCGCGCGGGCCCTCGGCGCGCGGGTGGTGGCGGTCGACCGCAACCCCGGGGCACTCGCCCTTGCTGCCGCGCTCGGTGCCGAGCACACCGTCCTCGCCGACGGGACCGACGTCCCCGTGGCTGTCGCGGACCTCACCGGCGGTGGCAGCCACGTGGCGGTCGACGCCGTCGGGAGCGAGCAGACCTGCGCCGACGCCATCCTCGGCCTGCGACGTCGGGGACGGCTGGCGCAGGTCGGCCTGCTGCCTCCCGTCGAGGGCCACCCGCGCCTGCCCATGGACCGGGTGATCGCGTGGGAGCTCGACCTGCTCGGCAGCCACGGGATGGCGGCGGCCGACTACCCCGCGATGCTGGCGATGATCGCGGCCGGCGACCTGGAGCCGCAGCGCCTGGTCGAGCGCACCGTGGGGCTCGAGGAGGCGGCGCGCCTGCTGCCCGGCTTCGACCGGATGCCGGTCGCTGGGATGACCATCGTGGATCCCCGCCGATGACGCAGGAGTTTGCACTGAGTGCAACAATGATCGTGTGCAGTGCCTCCCGTCCCGCGACCGCCGCAGCAGCCTGCGCGACCAACGCCACGTCGCGATCGTCGAAGCGGCCCGCACCCTCGCCACCGAGCACGGTCCCGCCGGCTTCACGATCGACCGCGTGGCCTCGCTCGCCGGAGTCTCCCGGCGCACGGTGTTCAACCACTTCGCCACCATCGACGTGCTGCTGGTCGCGGTCTGCGAGCAGGTGCTCACCGAGGTCACCGGCCAGCTGCTGGTCCGCGTCGAGGAGCTGACCGAGCACCTGCCCGAGGGCCCGGAGGGCAGCCGCGCCGCACTCGACGCCGTCGGGGAGGCCGCCCGCGGCGTCGACCTGCCGACGGCGATCGTCACGATCCACCACGTCCTCGGCGGCCCCGGCGCGACCTACGGCGAGCGAGCGGCCGCCATCTCCCGCGCCGCCTTCGAGCAGGTGGGTGACCGGCTGCGCGGGCGGCTGCTCGACCGGGCACCGGATCTCGATCCCCTCGACCTCGAGCTCGCCCTCGCCCTGCTGACCAACGGTCTCGCCCTCATCGCCGCGCACTGGCTCGGGCAGCAGCCCGACCTGACCACCGACCTCCCGGCCGGTGCCCGCGCCGACTGGGACGACCTCCTCGACCGCCTGCTGCACCGACTCCGCGTCGGTCACTCCGGCTGACTCCCCCGACGCTGCACCCTCTCCACGAAAGGCCCGTCCTCTCCCATGGCTGAGCTCCTCTACCGCATCGGCCGGCTCGCTGCCCGCCGCCACTGGACCGTCATCGGTGCCTGGCTGGCGCTGCTCGCGGTCGCCGCGACGACGTACGTCCTCTTCGCGGGCGCGCTGTCGTCGAACATCTCGCTGCCCGACACCCCCACCACCCAGGTCTCGCAGCAGCTCGAGGACGACTTCGAGGCCGGCGGAGGCGGCAACGGCGCGATCGTGGTCGAGACCGCCGACGGCTCGGCGTTCACCTCGCAGCAGGAGGGCCGGCTCACCGACCTGTTCGACCGGATCAAGGAGGTCGACCAGGTCGGCGACGTGACCGATCCCTTCACCACCCAGGCCCGGCTCGACGACTCGGCGAAGCAGGTCGCCGACGGCCAGGAGCAGCTCCAGGACGGCAAGAACAAGCTCACCCAGGCCCAGGCCCAGGTCACTGCTGGGCGCGCGGCACTCGCCGACCAGCGGGCGCAGGCGCGTGCGGACGGGACCCTCGGTGCGATCCGCGACCAGCTCCGCGCTGCACAGCAGCAGCTCGACGACGGGCAGGCCGAGATCGACCGCAACCGCGCGAAGATCGAGGACCAGGCACCACAGCTGGAGCTCGGCCGAACGCTCGCCGACCTCTCCTCGGGCTACCGCGTCGTCTCCGAGGACGGCTCGGCCGCCGTCGTCAACGTGGTCTTCGACGTCGCGACCAACGAGGTCGACGCCGACACCAAGACCGAGATCGAGGACCTCCTCGCCGATGCCGACATCGACGGCGTCGACCTCTACGCCTCGCAGGAGATCGCCCAGACGGTGCCGTCCATCCTGGGGCCGGGCGAGATCGCCGGCGTGATCGTTGCCGCGATCGTGCTCGCCGTCATGCTGGGGACGTTCGTGGGTGCGGCGCTCCCGCTCCTCACCGCCCTGCTGGGCGTCGGCGTCGCCTCGCTGGCGTCGCTGTCGTTCTCCGGCCTGGTCGAGTTCGTCTCGGTCACCCCGGTCCTGGGCGTGATGCTCGGCCTGGCGGTCGGCATCGACTACTCGCTCTTCATCATCAACCGCCACCGCCGCCAGCTGAAGCAGGGGGTCGAGGTCCACGAGTCGATCGGCCTGGCCAACGGCACGTCCGGCAACGCGGTCGTCTTCGCCGGCGTCACCGTGATGGTCGCGCTCCTCGCGCTCAACATCACCGGCGTCGGGTTCCTCGGCCTGATGGGCACCGTCGGCGCGGTCGCGGTGCTCGTGGCCATCCTGATGGCCGTCACGCTCACCCCCGCCGTGCTCTCGCTGGTGGGGACGCGCATCCTGCGGCGCAAGGAGCGCCGGGGCCTGGCCGGCGGTGAGCGGACCGACGACTCGGTGATCACCGACCGTGACCGCCCGATGAGCAACAGGCGCGCGTGGAGCGTGCTCGGCCTCGGTGTCGTCGCCCTCCTGGCCATCGCCGCGCCCGCCACCCAGATGCGGCTCGGCCTGCCCGACGGATCGACCCAGCCACCCGACTCGTCGGGCTTCATGGCCTACGACGTGCAGGCCGAGAAGTTCGGTGACGGGTTCAACGGGCCGCTGCTGGTCGTCGCCGACCTGCCCGACGCCGTGTCCGAGGACGCGGTGGTCGCCGAGCAGGCCGCCGTGGGCAAGGCCATCGGCGAGGTCTGGAACGTCGATGCCGTGGTGCCGATCGGCGCGTCGACCGACCGGCTCGGCGCTGGCGTTCCAGGTGATCCCCCACGGGTCACCGTCGAGCGAGTCGACCGGCGAGCTGGTCAACAACCTCCGGTCGCTCACTCCCACGACGGCCTCCGGCGGTGAGGCGACCCTCGGTGTGGCCGGCAACGCCAGCGCGGGCATCGACATCTCCGAGAAGCTGGCCGAGGTGCTGCCGCTCTACCTCGGGCTGGTGGTGGGGCTGTCGCTCCTGATCCTGATCCTGGTCTTCCGCTCGATCCTGGTGCCGCTGACCGCGACCCTCGGCTTCGTGCTCTCGCTGCTCGCGGCCTTCGGCGGCATCACCGCGATCTTCCAGATCGGCTTCCTCGGCGACCTCTTCGGCGTGCACGCGCCGGGACCGGTGCTGAGCTTCCTGCCCATCATCGCGACGGGCATCCTGTTCGGGCTGGCGATGGACTACCAGCTGTTCCTGGTCTCGGGGATGCGCGAGGCGTACGCCCACGGTGCCCCCGCGCGGGTGGCCGTGCAGCACGGTCTGCGCGCAGGGCGGGCCGTGGTGACGGCCGCGGCGATCATCATGATCTCGGTGTTCGCCGGCTTCGTCTTCTCGCACGACGCCACGATCAAGCCCATCGGGTTCGGGCTGGCGTTCGGCGTGCTGCTCGACGCGTTCGTCGTCAGGATGCTGATCATCCCTGCCGCCATGCACCTGCTCGGTGAGCGCGCGTGGTGGTTGCCAGGGTGGCTCGACCGCATCCTGCCCGACGTGGACGTCGAGGGAGCCGGGCTCGAGCGGAGCCACACGGTCGCCGACGCGACACCGACACCGAGGCCGGTGGTGCGCACCGTGCCGACGAGGACGCGGTGGCCACCAACGACCGAGGCTGACCGCCCGCGGGTGCGGGCGATCAGCCTGGGTGCGTGCTGCGAGGACGCCGTGCGCCTCGGGGTCGAGCGTCAGACGGTGGTCTTGTTCTTGCCGGCGACCTGCTCCGCGACGCCGATCAGCAGCACGGCGAAGACGACGGCCAGCACGAAGCCGAGCACGTTGAGCTCGAAGATGCCGCCGGTGCCGAAGGCCTGGGCGATGAGCGCCACCGATCAGCGATCCGACGAGGCCGAGGCCGAGGGTGGCGAGGATGCCGAGGTTCTGCTTGCCCGGCTTGATGAGTCGGGCCAGCGCTCCGATGATGAGGCCCGCAACGAGGAATCCGATCATGGTCATGCTCCTGAATTTCGAGGTTCGGAGCGGTGGCTCCTTGCTTTCGAGCATAGACGCGCACCTATCGAGGACCTAAGCAGCGACCTCGAGCGCCGTCCCGACGCTGAGGCTCAGGCCAGGGGCCGCGGCTCCAGCAGGCGTCCGCGCCGCCAGGCGAGGTGGAGGACGACGGCCGCGACCACGGCGCCGGCGGTCCCCAGCGACAGGTCGCCCAGCGTGTCGGCGTACGCGAACTCACGCTCGGTGGACCGGCTGATGAACGCGAAGAACTCGGCGACCTCCCACCCGATGGCCGCGGTGGCGCCGAAGGCGAGGGAGCGTTCGACCACCCGGCCGAAGCCCACCTCGCGCGGCAGGGTCAGCAGGATGAAGGCCGCAGCGAGGAGCCCGGTGTTCATGAGGTGCATGAGGTCGTCGAACCACACGACGGTGTCGTAGAGGTCCATCCGGTTGCCGAGGATGTCGGTGAAGCAGGTGATCGTGATCAGCAGGTCGGGCAGCCAGGGGAACGAGATCCGGTCGCGCCACATCGCCCACCACAGCACCGGGACGGTGAAGGCGATCAGCGGATAGCCGATCGCCCGCATGCCGGCGGCCTTGTCGCGCAGGTTGGCCTGGTCGGGATCGAGCACCGCGATGAACAGCATCAGGACCAGGGCACCCTTGGCGAACACGTTGGCCGTCTTCGCCAGGGTCGGCGTCGTCGACCGCTCGATCGCTGCTTCCGTCACACGGTCCCCGTCGCCTCGGCGCCGTGGAGGTCAGGGCGCGTCGCGCACAGTGTTCCATCCGCCGTCACCAGGTCGCGGCGTGGCACTCCTTGGCGGGGTTGGCCTCGACCTGGAGCGTGGCGTGCTCGATGCCGTGGTCGTCGCGCAACGTGGCCTGGGCGGCGGCGAGGACGACCTGCGAGTCGGCCCCGACCCGGAGCACGAGGTGGGCGGTGGCGACATTCATCCCCGAGGTCAGGGTCCAGGCGTGCAGGTCGTGCACCTGCGCCACCCCGGAGACCTGCTCGAGGTCGCGTACGACGGCAGCCAGGTCGACGTCCTCGGGAGCGTGCTGCCCCAGGACGGCGAGCACCTCGCGCCCGAGCACCACGGCCCGGACGGCGACGAAGACCCCGATCGCGACGGCCAGGACGGTGTCCCACTGGGCGACTCCGGTGAGGCCGACGAGGAGTCCGGCGACGATCACGCCGACGCTGCCGGCGGCGTCGGCCACCACCTCGAAGTAGGCGCCCTTGAGGTTGAGCGACTCCTTCGCACCCCCGCGGAGGAGGGCCAGGCAGACGAGGTTGACGACCAGGCCGAGGGCGCCGACGACCAGCATCGGGCCGGAGGACACCTCCACCGTGTCGCCGACGCGGCGGACTGCGGACACGACGACGTAGACCGAGACGCCGAGCATGATCAGGACGGTGAAGCCGGAGGCGAACACCTCGGCCCGGTAGGAGCCGTAGGTCCGTCGGCCGGTGTCGTCAGGACGGGTGGCGATCTTGGTGGCCACCAGCGCGGCCCCGAGCGCCACCACGTCGGCCGCCATGTGGCCGGCGTCGGAGATCAGGGCCAGCGAACCGCTGAGCAGACCGACGACCAGCTCGACGACGAAGAAGCCGGCGACGAGGCCGAAGGAGACCGCGAGGCGCCAGCGGTGTCGTCCCGCTGCGTGGCCGTGGCCGTGTCCCGCGCCCATCGCATCCTCCATCGCTGCTCGTCCGTATCATCGCTCGACGGCGATGCTACCGCCCTCCGGTCGAGGTGGTCCACTCTTGGCCCGATCCCGCATCCTGTACCCGACCTGCCGCCGACGATCGAGGAGACCGTCCCGACATGACGTCGTACGACACCGGGCGCGCGCCCTCGGGCCCTCGGAGCGCCGGCTCGGCCTCGGCCTGGCCGGCGCCGGGCTCGTCGGCCTGATCGCCTCTGCCGTGCTGCTCATCGAGCGGATCCGCCTCGCCGAGGACAGCGACTACGTCCCCAGCTGCAGCATCAACCCGGTGCTCAGCTGCGGCAACGTGATGGAGTCGGCGCAGGCCTCGCTGCTCGGCTTCCCCAACCCCGTCATCGGGGTGGCCGCCTTCCCGCTCGTCCTCGCGACGGGCATGGCCCTGCTGGCCGGGGCCCGCTTCGCCCGGTGGTACTGGCTCGGGCTCCAGGCCGGCGTCACCGTCGCCCTCGCGCTGATCTCGTGGCTCGTCTTCCAGAGCCTCTACCGGATCGGCGCGCTGTGCCCCTACTGCATGGTGGTGTGGGTCGTGGTGATCCCGCTGTTCTGGTACGTCACGCTGCGCAACCTCTCCGCCGGCGCGTTCGGCGGGTCGGCGGCCCGCAGCCGCGGCGCCGCCGTCCTGCGCGACTGGAGCGCGCCCGGCCTCTTCGGCGCCTACGCGCTCGTCGTGCTGCTGATCGCCGAGAGGTTCTGGGACTACTGGTCGACCCTGCTCTGAAGCGTCAGCGTGGGTCGGCCCTCGGGGCTGACGGTGTCGTCGGGCGAGGACGCGTCCCCACAGGCACAGCCCCCACCGCAGCCGCAGCTGTCGTGGGCGTGCCCACCACCGACCGGAGCGCAGCACCCCTCTCCTCGCCAGGCATCACGACCCTCCTTGACGGCCACCGCAGCGATGACGAGGCCGGCGATCGGGTCGGCCCAGTGCCAGCCCAGGGTCGCGTTGAGCAGCAGGCCGACCAGGAGGACGGCGGAGAGGTAGGTGCAGAGCAGCGTCTGCGTGGAGTCGGCGACCACGGCGTTGGAGCCGAGAGCCTTGCCCGTACGCCGTTGCGCCCAGGACAGGAACGGCATCACGGCCAGCGACACCGCCGCCAGCACGATGCCGACCGGGGACGCCTCCGGGGCGTGCCCGCTCGCCAGCGCGCGCAGCGGACTCCACCGCGACGTAGGCGGCCAGCGCGAAGAACGAGACCGCCATCAGCCGGAGCGCCGTGCGCTCGCGCGACTCGGGGATCGGGTGGCGGAACTGCCACAGGATGATCAGGCCGCTGGACACCTCGACGATCGAGTCCAGCCCGAACCCGACCAGCGCGACCGAGCCGGCCACCAGTCCGGCCGTGATCGCGATGACCGCCTCGACGACGTTGTAGGTGACCGATGCGGCCGCGAGGAGCTGCGCGCGACGCCCGAGGCGTGCGCGGTCCGTGGTCGCGGTCATCGCACGCCGTCGTGGAGCGAGTCGGGCCCGTAGGTCGGGCACAGCGTGACGGCGTCACCGGTGAGGGCCAGCAGCTTCTCGGCCGCGGAGAGGAGGTCCATCACGGTGTCGAGGTGGTTGAGCGACCACATCGAGGCCCGCCCCTCGGGACGCGAGGAGACGAGGCCGCAGTCCTTGAGGCAGGCGAGGTGCTTGGAGACGGTGCTCTGCGCGAGCCCGAGGTGGGCCGTCAGGTCGACCACCCGGTGCTCGCCGAGCGCGAGGTGGCGCACGATGGACAGGCGCGACGGGTCCGAGAAGCCGTGGAACAGGCAGGCCGCCGCGACGAGGCCCGACTGCTCGTCGACCAGATGATCCTCCACCGCGCTCTTCATCGTCATACGGCGATGATACGTCCATCGGGTGGTGATCCGCCACGTCGGTCGCAGGACGGGCCAGTCAGCGCTGCACCGCCGACGCGTCGGCGTCCTCGATGACGTCCACGCGGGAGACGCTCAGGTAGACGACCGTCGCCAGGATCGCCAGGAGGAAGACGACACTGGTCATGAACGTGCCCAGGCCGAGGCCCTGCTCGGCCTTGTCCGTCGCGAACCAGTCACCGATGTTGGCGCCGAGCGGGCGGGTCAGGATGTAGGCGAGCCAGAAGGTCAGCACCGCGTTCGCGCCGGAGCGCCACATCACGACCACGACGGCGATCAGCGAGAGCGGCAGCAGCACCGACACGCCCGGTCCCCATCCGGTGAGGTCGAGCGTCCAGTCGCCGGTGGCGGTGCCGAGCGCGAACGTCACCAGGACGGCCAGCCAGTAGAAGGCCTCGCGCGGCGTGGTGGTGATGCTGTGGATCGACAGCGTGCGCTCGCGGGCGAACCAGACGGCGAACACTCCGGCCAGCAGGAGGGAGAAGCCGAGGGTGCTGATCCAGAGGGGTACGCCGAGCTGGTCGGTGAGGATGTCGGTGTAGAGCGTGCCCGTGACGCTGACGACCACCACGGTCAACCAGTAGGCCGCCGGGACGTAGCGGTGCAGGCGCATCTGGACCGCCAGGACGACCGCGAAGACGACGGTGAAGATCAGCGCGGTGTTCACCAGCCCGACGCCGAGCTGCTCGTTGATCCAGTCGGCCAGGGACTCGCCCACCGTGGTGCAGAGGATCTTGATCACCCAGAACCAGACGGTGACCTCGGGGACCTTGTTGAGCAGGGTGCGTGCTCCGAGGGCTGCCGGAGACGTGGTGCGCGTGGAATGGGTCATGCCGGCGAGTCTCAGGCGTCGTTGCTGACGACAACCTGACTGTTCTGGGGGCCCCGACCCGGCAGCGTGATCGCAAAGGTCGCACCCGCGCCGTCGCCGGGAAGGAGGGTGACGTCTCCGCCGACGCTGCGCGCCACCCGACGGGCCAGCGAGAGCCCGAGTCCGCTGCCGGTCCCGGCGCGGTCGGTGGTGCCCGGCCGGAAGAGCTGCTCCACGACGGTCGGGTCCACCCCGGGGCCGTCGTCGTGCACGTGCACGGACACCAGCCCCGGCTGCCCGGTCGGGCCTGCGGTGACGGTGACCCGGTCGGCCACGCGCAGGGCGTTGTCGAGCACGGGCGCGAGGGCGCGGAGCACCACCTCGACCGGCACGTTGACCACCATCGCGTCGGGCAGGTCCACCGTGAGCCGCGAGTCGGGCACCTGCTGGCGTACGGCGTCGGCGAGCCGGCCGCCCGTCGTGCTCCCCACGGGGTCTCCGTCCGCCTGCCTGCGGGCGATCTCGAGCAGCACGGTCATGGTGGTGGCCATCTCCCGGCACCCGGCCATGATGTCGGCGACGTCCTCGCGCAGCTGGTCGTCGAGGTCGGTCCGCATCGACATCAGCTCGGCCGTCGCCTGGACGCCGGTCAGCGGTGAGCGCAGCTCGTGGGCCAGCTCCGAGGTCAGCCGCTGCTCGGCACGGATGGCGGTGGCCACCTTCTCGAGCAGCTCGTCGAGGGTCTGACCCAGCGCTCGGATCTCGTCCGTGGGCGGGCCGAGGTCGAAACGGCGATCGAGGTCGTGCTCGCTCCACTCCTTGGCGGTCTCGGCCATCGTCTGGACCGGCGCCAGGGCCCGGCGACTGATCCAGGCCGCCAGCGCGACGGCCAGCAGCACCATGAGCAGCCCGGCCGACACGGACACGACGAGAGCGTTGCGCTCGTCGTTCTCGTAGGGGGTGACGGGCTCCGAGAGCACCACCACACCGGCGGTTCCGTCCTCGAGGGTGAACGGTCGCGCCATCGCGGAGTAGGCGTCCTCCACCTCCACCACCGTGCGCCCGGTGGCATCCGAGAGACGGTCGAAGGTGTCCTGCTGGGCGGGCGCCACGAAGCCGGCGACCAGGGCACCGGTGGCGTCGTACACCGCGACGCCTGGCTCGAGACGGTCCGCCGGAACGCTCAGGCCACCGCCGCTCGAGGCCGTGCCGGTCGCGCTGATGAGGGCGTCGGCCCGGTCGTCGAGCACCCGCGTCACGGCGTCGGTGGACGCACCCGCGAGCACCACCTGGACGATGACGACCAGCCCCAGGGCCACGAAGGCGGAGAGGGTCCCGGTGAGCGCGACGAGGCGCCGGCGCACGGTCGCCGGGTTGCGGACCTCGCTCACGCGCGGCCCTCCCGGTCGGCGGTCGTGAAGCCCACCCCGCGCACGGTCTCGATCACCGTGGGCGACCGGATCTCGTCGAGCTTGACGCGGATGCGGCGCACGAACGAGTCGATCGTGTTCTCCGAGACCGCGGCGCCGTCCGGCCAGGCAGCGGCGACGACGCTGCGGCGGCGTACGACCTCTCCCGGTCGGGACGTGATCGCGGCGAGCATCCGGAACTCGGTCGGGGTGAGCAGCACGCGCCCGTGCTCGCTGCGAGCAGCGTGCTGGACCGGGTCGAGCACCAGTCCGCCCGCCTGCAGGCGGCGGTCGGGTCCGCGCCGGGCCAGCACCTCGAGCCGGGCGAGCACCTGCGCGATCTCGAACGGCTTCACGACGTAGTCGTCGGCACCGGCGGCGAAGCCGGCCAGCACCTCGTGGTGCGCGCCGAAGGCGGTGAGGAAGAGGACGGGGGCGTGCTGTCCGGCCGACTTGAGGGCCTGGACCACGTCGCGGCCGTCGGAGTCGGGGAGTCCGATGTCCATCACGATGACGTCCAGCGCCTCGGCCGGGCCGAGCTGCAGGAGCGCCTCACGACCGTCGTGCGCGACCACGACCTCGTGCCCGGCCTGGCGCAGCCCTCGGACCAGCACCTTGCGGATCGATTCCTGGTCCTCGCAGACGCCGATGGTCAGCACGTGCTCACCTTCTCCCGCGCGAGACCACCGCGTCGAGCGGTGGGCTCAGCCCGCCGTCGAGGAGCTGACCTGGTCACCCCAGGCGGCTCGGGCGCCGGAGTCGCCGACCCGGTAGACCTGCACCCCGGTGGCCAGGGCCGCCACCACCGCGAGACCGGCGACAGCGACGGGAAGCGCGGAGGGTCCGATCGCCGGCTTGCCGGCGGCCTTGCGGCGCTCGAGCCAGACGAGCACGGCCGCGAGCACCAGGAGGGGGATCGCGAACCAGATCAGCTGGTCACCCAGCTCGGCGTGCTCGCCGGGGTCACCCACGTGCTTCTCGAGGGACTCGCCGCTCGACGTCGCGACGGGCAGGAGCACCGTGCCGACCGCGGCACACGCCACGACGAGGGGGCCGTAGGTCAGCGCGCCACGCGGGCCTGGCGGCGATCGCGATCGTGCCCAGGATGGCCAACGGCAGCAGGACCACCACGCCGTGGACCACCAGCGGGTGGATGGGCAGTCCGTTGATCAGGTCGAACATCTGTCCTCCTCCGTCCCGCGCGTCTCGCGGGCGATGGTCCCAGCCTGAGGCCCCGTACCTGCAGCTCACCTGACTGTCACCTAGCCTGCGGAGGTGGAGAGGCGACTGCTGGCGGACACCCGCCCCCTCGCCAACCCACACTTCAAGCGGCTGTGGCTGGCCAACATCGTCACCGTGATCGGCGCCCAGCTGACCGTCGTGGCGGTGCCCGCGCAGATCTACGCGATGACCGGCTCCTCGGCCTACGTCGGGCTGACCGGCGTCTTCGGCCTCGTCCCGCTCGTGGTCTTCGGGCTGTGGGGCGGGGCGCTGGCCGACGCCTTCGACCGGCGCCTGCTGCTGATGATCACGACCACCGGACTGATCCTGACCGCGGCCGGGTTCTGGCTGCAGGCCGCCCTCGGGGCCGAGGACGTGTGGCTGCTGCTGACTCTCTTCTCGGTGCAGCAGGCGTTCTTCGCGGTCAACCAGCCGACCCGGTCGGCCCTGCTGCCGCGGCTGCTCGAACCGGAGCTGCTGCCCGCGGCCAACTCGCTCAACACGACCGTGATGCAGGCCGGCGGCATCGCCGGGCCGCTCGTCGGCGGCGCCCTGATCCCCCTCGTCGGCTACTCCTGGCTCTACCTGCTCGACACCATCACGCTCTTCGCCACCCTGGGTGCCGTCGTGGGGCTCCCCGCCCTGCCGGTGATCGGCGCCAGCGTCACCCCCGGCATCAGGGCGGTGGTCGACGGCTTCCGCTACCTGAGGACGCAGCCGGTCCTGATGATGTCGTTCGGGATCGACCTGATCGCGATGGTCTTCGGCATGCCGCGGGCTCTCTTCCCGGAGATGGCCCACCTCGACTTCGGCGGGCCCAGCGAGGGCGGGCTGGCCTTCGCGCTGCTGTTCGCAGCGATCCCGCTGGGTGCCGTGATCGGCGGCGTGCTGTCCGGCTGGGTCTCCCACGTCGAGCGCCAGGGGCTGGCCGTGGTCATCGCGATCGTCGTCTGGGGCCTGGCGATGGTGGGCTTCGGCGTCTCCGCGATGCTCGCGCCGCTCGCCCCGTCGGTGATGCTCGGCGTCGCCGTGCTGATGCTGGCGATCGGCGGCGCCGCCGACATGGCGTCGTCGGCCTTCCGGATGTCGATGCTCCAGTCGGCTGCGGCCGACGAGGTGCGCGGGCGGCTGCAGGGCATCTTCATCGTCGTCGTGGCCGGCGGCCCGCGGATCGCCGACGTCGCCCACGGCGCGACCGCGGCGGCGACCGGAGCCGCGGTCGCAGCGGCCGGTGGCGGCGTGCTCGTGGTCGTCTTCACGGTCCTCGCCGCGCTCGCCGTCCCGGCGTTCGTGCGCTACCGGATCACGCGGCACGTCTGAGGTCGGCGCCGGGCGGTGCGTGAGGCAGGTTCGAGACCTTCAGAACCCGCCTCACACACCGCCCGACCGGGGAAGATCAGACGACGCGGCCCTTCGGCATCCCCTCGGCGGTCTTGCCGGGGTCGGTGACGGCCACGGAGCCGACGGCCTCGTCGATGCGCGTCATCACGTCGGCGTCGAGCTTCACGCCGGCGGCCTTGACGTTGTCGGCGACCTGCTCGGGGCGCGAGGCGCCGACGAGCGCGGCGGCCACGTTGTCGTTCTGGAGGACCCAGGCCACGGCGAGCTGGGCCATGGTGAGCCCGCAGTCGTCGGCGATCGGCTTGAGGTCCTGGACCGCGGTCAGGACGTCGTCCGTCATCCAGCGCGAGATCATGTCGGACCCGCCCTTGGTGTCGGTGGCGCGGGTGCCCTCGGGCGGCGCCTGGCCGGGGACGTACTTCCCGGTGAGCACGCCCTGCGCGATCGGGCTCCACACGATCTGCGAGACGCCGAGCTCGGCCGAGGTCGGCACGACCTCGTCCTCGATGACGCGCCAGAGCATGGAGTACTGGGGCTGGCTGGAGATCAGCTGGAAGCCGAGCTCCTTGGACAGCGCGACGCCCTCACGGATCTGGTCGGCGGTCCACTCGCTGACGCCGATGTAGAGCGCCTTGCCCTGGCGTACGACGTCGGCGAAGGCCTGCATCGTCTCCTCGAGCGGGGTCTCCACGTCGAAGCGGTGGGCCTGGTAGAGGTCGACGTAGTCGGTCTGCAGCCGCTCGAGCGAGCCGTTGATCGACTCCATGATGTGCTTGCGGGACAGGCCGGTGTCGTTCTTGCCCTTCGGGCCGGTGGGCCAGTAGACCTTCGTGAAGATCTCGAGCGACTCACGTCGCTCGCCCTTCAGCGCCTCGCCGAGCACGGTCTCCGCCGCAGTGTTGGCATAGACGTCGGCCGTGTCGAAGGTGGAGATCCCCTCGTCGAGCGCGGCGCGCACGCACTGCGTGGCGACGTCGTTCTCGACCTGGGAGCCGTGGGTGAGCCAGTTGCCGTAGGTGATCTCTGAGATCTTCAGTCCGCTGTTGCCGAGGTATCGGAATTCCATGCTTCCGACCCTAGCGAGGTGCCGGGCGCAGCTTCCGGTCGAGCCACCCGTAGAGCGCGAAGAGCAGAAGGAAGAGGATCGTGATCCCGACGCAGGCGACGGCGACCGTTCCCCAGCCGTCCTCGTCGGGGTCGAGGAACGGGTAGGGGACCCAGCCGTCGAGCTGCCCGAAGAGCAGCGTCCACACCAGCCAGAGGATTGGCCAGGCAAGGGCGTACGCCATCTCGCGCACGTGCACCCGGGGGCGGGGTCCGACCCAGGCCCACGCCGCGACGGCCAGGACCGGGACGACCATGTGCAGCAGCTTGTCGGCGACCCAGTCGGCTCCGTCGAGGTCGAGGAGCGGGCGGAGCAGGAAGAAGTGCACCAGACCGGTCACCGTGATGCCCACCAGCCCGGCGATCCGTACGCACGCGCCACCACCTGCGGTCGGCCGCAGGGTCGCGCGCCAGCACCGTCGACGCGACGGCCACCAGGAGGTTGCTCTGGATGGTGAAGTAGGCGAAGAAGCGGTAGATCCGCTCCCCCATCCCCGGCGGGTCGTCCTCGAGGAGGACCTCCGAGCCCCGGAGCACCAGGACGAGCTGGAAGAGGACCGCTCCCCACGCGGCGATCGCCACGACGAGGTGCACGGTCCTCGCGCGCGCAGGAGTCATGGCAGGAGCGTAGGGCTCCACGCGGACGAGGACGAGAGGTCAGTCCAGGACGACGAGGGACCGGGCCGGGATCACAGCTCGGCGAACCGTCGCGGCTCGGGCCGGTGCGGTCCGGCCTCCTCGGCCCGACGTCCGCGTCGTCCCTTGTTGCCGGTGAGCGCCAGGTCGACCCGGATGATGACGTAGCCGAGCACCAGCCCGAGGACGAGGGAGTAGGCCGCTCGCAGTGCGGCCTCGACGTAGGAGCTGTCCGGCGCCACCAGGCCCGTCGCCAGCGGCACCGTGGCCGCGACCCCGAAGGCGCAGACCCACCAGCCCTGGCGCCGGCGGGCACGCAGGTGGGTGCCCCAGACGAGGGCAGGGATGCCGAGCATCACGACGAGAGGACGCGGGAAGGCGCCGATGCGATCGGTGGTCCAGTCGGCGAAGTCGAGGACCGACGACACGAAGGTCTGGGCGCCGTAGCGGCGCAGCAGCTCGGCATAGGCCAGCGTCGCGAAGAGCAGGGCGAGCCCGATCGCCACCACGATCACGCCGCGGCGACCGAGTCCGTGGAGGCCGGCGCCGAGGCGGTAGACGATGGTGAACACGAGGGTGAGCGCGAGGAAGAGGGCGGCGAGGTCGAAGCGCTCGGTGGCCACGGTCGGTTCGAAGCCCACGGCGGCGAACGCCGTGATGGTCGCGACGACGGTGGCGATGACCACCTCGCGCACCGCCCGCAGCCAGGTGACCGCCGGCACCGTCACCATGACGGCGTACACGCTCCCGACGACGCAGGTCATCACCGCCGCTCCGGTCGGCAGCACGCGGCCGCCGACGAGGAGGCTGGCGACGCCGAGCACGAGCGCGAGCCCGGCCGAGATCAGCGGCCGACCGGCCGTCCGGGTGGCGAGCAGCCAGGAGAGCGCCGTGACGACGGCGACCGCGCCGGCACCGTCGAGCCAGCCCGGCACCGGACCGAGGTCGCCGAGGGCCTGGCTGTTGTCGAGGACCCCGTTGAGGGCCGACCACCCCAGGGCGGCGCAGCCGACGGCGAGGAGCGCGAAGCAGAGCAGCAGGAGCGAGCGTGAGGGACCCTCGGGGGGCCGCACCGGCACGTGCTCGACGCGCTCGACGACCTGGACCGGCGCCTGGACCGGCGCCTCGACCGGCGCGGGGGCCGGGGCGGGCTCGACGGACGGCTCCGACTTCCGGCGGCGCAGCCGCGACGGCGGCCGCTCGGCAGCCCGCTTGCCGCGGGCGTTCCCGCGCGAGCCGTCGGGGGTGGGGGAAGACACGTCGGACGAGGTTACAGCCGACGGTTGGACAGGGACGGATTGGTGCGACGGGCCGCCTCGAGGTCAGCCCGGTCGAGGGTGACCTCGAGGGTCGCCTCGGCGCCGTCGGCCGTCGCGAGCGTGTCGCCCAGCGGGCCGAAGACCGCCGAGTGCCCGACGTAGCGGGGCTCCGGCTGGCCGGCGCCGACGACGAAGCAGGTGTTCTCGATCGCCCGGGCCGCGAGCAGCGTGCGCCAGTGCGCGACCTTGCGCTCGCCCGGCAACCACGCGGCAGGTACGACGATGACCTCGGCGCCCGCGTCGACCAGCCGGCGCGCCAGCTCGGGGAACCGGAGGTCGTAGCAGGTCATCAGCCCGACCTGCCATCCCGCGACCTCGACCACCACCGGCTCCAGCGGGCCACCGGTCAGCCGGTCGGACTCGCGGTAGCCGAAGGAGTCGTAGAGGTGGATCTTGCGGTAGGACGCGCGGCCGGCGCCGCCGACGACGAGGGTGTTGTAGGGCCGCTCGGGGTCCTCGGCCGTCTCGAACATCCCGGCGACGACCGTGCACGACGCCGCCTCGGCGGCGTGGGAGAGCTCGTGCGCGAAGGGGCCGTCGAGCGGCTCGGCGTAGGCACTGACGTCGGAGCCGGCCTGCCCGAAGTCGCGCGCGAAGGCCTCCGGGAAGACGACCAGGTCCGCGCCGGGGGTGACGCCCTGCGCCAGGCGGACGCGGTTGTCCGCGGGCTCGAGCCCGCTCGCCCACTGCTGGACGCGCACGCGCAGCTGATCCGTCATGCCTCCAGAGTGCCAGAGGTGGTCGTGGTTGTGAGGCTCCCTGCGAGGATGCCCGCATGGACGTCGACCACACCGCGAGCGGCTTCTGCGGTGTGGTCCTCGCCGGTGGGACGGCCGTCCGGATGGACGGCGCCGACAAGGCGAGCGTGGAGCTGCGCGGCCGGACCCTGCTGGCCTACGCCGTCGAGGCGATGCTCGACGCCGACGAGGTGGTCGTGGTCGCTCCGACCAGCGTCGCGACGAGTCGCCCGGTGACGTTCGTGTCGGAGGACCCGCCGCGCGGTGGTCCGGTCGCCGGACTGCTCACCGGCGTGGACGCGCTGCTGCGACGACCCGGACTGATCGGCGTGCTGGCCGTCGACATGCCGCTGGTGACGGCCTCCACGATGCGACGCCTGCGCGAGGCGGCGGCCGGGCGGGACGGGGCGTTCCTCGTCGACGGCGACGGTCGTCGTCAGCTGGCCGGCGTGCTCGACGCGGCCCGCCTGGCCGGCGTACGTCCCGACCGGGCGGGCCAGCACGGCATGGCGCTGCACCGGCTGCTGGCGCCGCTGGACCTCGCCGAGCTGCCCGCGTCCGGCGACGAGGCCGTCGACATCGACTCGTGGGCGGACCTGCGCGACCTCGGCACCTGAGCCGCTCGGCGCCGCGCCCGACTGGCCCCGGATCGGCCCGTTTCCCTTGCCGCACGGCCGTCGGGTGCGAGACATTGGGGTGGTGAACCTCCACGACTGGATCGATGAGCTGAGCGACGTGCTCGACGTCGAGGCAGAGGTCGACGAGGGCCTGATCCTCGACCTGGCGCGCGTCGCGGCGCAGAACGTGCAGAAGACCGCCGCCCCCATCACGACCTACCTCCTGGGCTTCGCCGCGGGTGCCGGCGCCCTGAGCCCGGAGCACGTCGAGCGGCTGGCCGCCAAGGCGCAGGTCCTCGCCGAGAGCTGGGACCGCCCCGCCGACGCCCCGGACCCCGACGACGTGGACGATGAGGTGCCCGACGACTCGTCGGTCGACCACTCCACCGATCTCTACGAGGACTGATTCCGTGCGCGCAGTCGTGACCACCGGCACCGGTGGCCCAGAAGTCCTGTCCGTCGGCGAGGTCGAGGACCCGCGCCCCGCAGCCGGCGAGGTGCTCGTCGACGTGGTCGCCACGGCCGTCAACCGCGCCGACACGATGCAGCGGCAGGGCTTCTACCCCCCGCCGCCCGGCGCCTCGGACATCATGGGCCTCGAGTGCAGCGGCCGGATCGCGGAGCTCGGCGAGGGTGTCGAGGGGTGGTCCGTCGGCGACGAGGTGTGCGCGCTGCTCGCCGGTGGCGGGTACGCCGCCCGCGTGGCCGTGCCGGTCGGACAGGTCATGCCGATCCCGTCCGGCGTCTCGCTCGTCGAGGCGGCCTGCCTGCCCGAGGTCGCGACCACCGTGTGGTCCAACGTCTTCATGACCGCCCACCTGCAGAAGGGCGAGCGCTTCCTCGTCCACGGCGGGGCCGGCGGCATCGGCACGATGGCGATCCAGCTCGCCGCGGCCCGCGGCGCCGAGGTCTTCACGACCGCCGGTTCGCCGGACAAGCTCGAGCTCTGCCGCTCGCTCGGCGCGAGCCACGCGATCGACTACCGCGACGAGGACTTCGTCGAGGTGCTCGAGGAGGCCGGCGGCGCCGACGTCATCCTCGACAACATGGGCGCCAAGTATCTCGGCCGCAACGTCACCGCGCTCGCCACCGGCGGCCGGCTGGTGATCATCGGCATGCAGGGTGGCGCCAAGGGCGAGCTCGACATCAACGCCCTGCTGCGCAAGCGCGCGTCGGTCACCGCGACCTCGCTGCGGGCCAGGCCCCTGGCCGAGAAGGCCGCGATCTGCTGCGGCGTCGTCGAGAACGTCTGGCCCCTCGTCGCCTCCGGCGCCGTCAGGCCCATCGTGGAGACCACGATGCCGCTCGAGGACGTCGCCCGCGCGCACGAGCTGATGGAGGCCGGCGGCCACGCCGGCAAGTTCCTGCTGACCCTCTGATCGCGTTTGATCGCCGGCCGAGCGGTGCGTGAGCCAGCTTTTCGACGTACGAGAATGTGGCTGGCTCACCGCCCGTCGGCGGACACCCAGCGACACGCCCGGGGCGGTGCGTGAGCCACCTTTTCGACGTACGAAATGTGGCTGGCTCACCGCTCACCGACGGGTTCCGGGCAGTTGCACGACGCCGTCTAGGGTTGGGCGCATGACTGAGCAGCAGCCCGAGTCCGCCGACAGCACCGAGGACCAGGTCGTCGTCGTCGGCCCCGACGGACAGCCGATCGGCACCATCCCGATGAGCGCCCTGCCGCCGATGAGCCAGGTCTCCGGGGGCGAGGACGGCGAGGGTGGCGAGGGTGAGCGCCACATCACCGAGCTGGTCGAGCAGCCGGCCAAGGTGATGCGGATCGGCAGCATGATCCGCCAGCTCCTCGAGGAGGTGAAGGCGGCCCCCCTCGACGAGGCCAGCCGCCAGCGGCTCAAGGAGATCCACGCCGCCTCCATCAAGGAGCTCGAGTCCGGCCTCGCGCCCGAGCTGGTCGACGAGCTCGAACGCCTCTCCCTCCCGTTCACCGAGGAGGGCACCCCGTCCGAGGGCGAGCTGCGCATCGCGCAGGCGCAGCTGGTGGGCTGGCTCGAGGGTCTCTTCCACGGGATCCAGACCGCGATCTACGCCCAGCAGGTCGCCTCGCGCGCCCAGCTCGAGCAGATGCGCCGCGCGCTGCCGATGGGCCAGGGCGGCCAGCAGCAGCCGCCGACCGGGATGCCCAACATGCCCACGGGCGAGCCGTCGGAGGAGTCCGGCGGACCCTCGAGCGGCATGTACCTCTGATTCCCCCAGCCCGATAGTCCGCATCAAAATTCTGGTCCTGGCCCGGTCCCGGCCAGACAGATGATGCGGACTACACAGGCCGGGCAGCACGAAGCGCCCGCGGGGACGCTCAGCGGCGAGCGAGCCGACGTACGACGACGAGGCCCAGCAGGCCGATGATCGCGGCGGCCGCACCCGGCGCCGCGGTGCGTGCGAAGCCGGCCGGTGCGGAGTCCTCGACGCGGGTCAGCACGGCCGTCGGCGGCGGCGGCGGCTCCACGGCCGTGCCCTCGCCGAGCAGCGCCTCGATCTTGGCGATCTTGGTCGGGTTGGCCACGCTGGTGCCACCGCAGCTGTCGGCGTCGTAGGGCGCCTCGGTGCCGGTGGCGAAGAAGACGTAGGTCAGGCCGACCCCGAGCTCCCCGAGACCGCAGGCGTTCTTGCCCCCGGCGGAGAAGACCTGCGTCGAGCGCTCCGGCGTGCCCTGGTAGGCCCGCGACGCGGTGATGTCGTAGGTCTGGTCGGTGCCGGCGGTCGAGGTGTTGTCGATGGTGCCGACGAAGATCACGTCGGCCCGCTTGACCTGCTGGTCGAGCTGGCCCTGCTTGCAGGTGCACGCGGCGGAGGCCGGGGCGTCGACCGTGAGGACCAGGCCCAGGCACGCGAGCAGCATCGCGGCGGCGATGCCCACGGGGCGGATCAGGGCGCGGAGCATGGCGGTCAGCCTAGCCACGGAGGTCGAAGAGGTCGGTGAGCACGGCCGCGACGCCGTCCTCGTCGTTGCCGGGCGCGAGGTGGTCGGCGAGGTCGAGCACGGAGCGGTGCGCGTTGGCCATGGCGTAGGACGTGCCGGCCCACTCCAGCATCGGCAGGTCGTTGGGCATGTCGCCGAACGCGACGACCTCCTCGGCCCGTACGCCCATCTCCTCGGCGAGCGAGGCGAGGGTCGAGGCCTTGTTGACGCCGGCGGCGCTGATCTCCACCAGCGCGAACGACGACGACCACGTCGTGACGACGCTGTCGCCGACCGCCTGCGCCACCCGGTCCCAGAAGTCCTCCGGGTCGAGGTCGCGGTGCACGGCGAGGACCTTCACCACGTCGTCGCGGAAGATCTCCTCCCACGAGCCCTGCACCCGGATCGCGACGTCGTCCGGGTGGCGGGGGAAGTCGGCCTCGCTCGCCCAGCCGTCGGTGTGCTCGACCGCGAAGGTCGTGCCGGGGATGGCCGCCCGGACGGCATCGGCGAGCGCGAGGCCCACGTCGCGGGCGATCGGCCGGTGGTCGCGGACCTCGCGCTGCGAGACGTCGTAGACGACACCGCCGTTGCTGCAGATCGCCAGCCCGTGGCCGCCGACCGCCTCCCAGAGGTCCTCCATCCAGCGGACGGGACGACCGGTGGTGAAGACGACGGGTACGCCGCGCGAGTCCAGCTCGTCGAGCACCGACCGGGTCCGTGCCGACACGCGACCCTGGGGGTCGAGCAGCGTCCCGTCGAGGTCGGTGGCGACTAGGCGGGGAACCATCGCGACATCTCGACGGCCGCGCCCTCGTCGTAGACGGAGTCGGTCACGAAGTCCGCGGCCGCCTTCACCTCGTCGACCGACTGGCCCATCGCCACACCGCGTCCGGCCCAGCGCAGCATCTCGATGTCGTTGCGACCGTCGCCGATCGCGAGGACGTCGGCCGCGCTGAGGCCGACCTGGTCGCACACGTGCTGCAGGCCGGAGGCCTTCGAGACGCCGACCGGCGAGAGGTCCATCCAGGCCGTCCAGCCCACGACGTAGTCGGTGCCGTGCAGGCCGAGCTTGGCGGCGAGCTCGATGAAGTCGTCGGCCGTGGCCTCGGGGTCGCGGATGATCACCCGGCTCACCGGCTGCCCGATGATGTCGTTGACGTCCGTGATCAGCTGCTCGCCGGAGAGCTCGCCCTCGGGGAAGACCCGGTTGACCCGGTAGCCGCCGACCCCGCGCTCCTCCACCGCGACGAGCGCCTGGGGGTGGTGCTCCAGCACGGCCGCGACGGCCGGCGCGGCGTCGAAGGTCTCCTCGTGCACGACCTCCATCGGCGGGTAGCGGAAGACCACGGCGCCGTTGGACGCGACGATCCAGAGGCGGTCGGCATCCTCACGAGGGATGTGGAGCAGGTCGGCGATCCGGGTCATGCCGTGCGGCGAGCGGCCGCTGGACAGCACGATGTGGGCACCCGCGTCGAGCGCGCGGGCGACCGCGTCGTGGACCGGCGCGGTGATCGTCTCGTAGTCCTCGGTCTGCCCGTCGACCCACTTGAGCAGGGTGCCGTCGATGTCGAGCGCGACGACCTTGGGTGTCCAGTCGCTCATGCGAGCGGCTTCATGACCTCGAGGCCACCGAGGTAGGGGCGCAGCGCCTGCGGGACGGTGACCGAGCCGTCGGCGTTCTGGTGGGTCTCCAGGATCGCGACGATCGCGCGGGTGACCGCGGTCAGGGTGCCGTTGAGGGTGGCCACCGGCGATGGTGCCGTGCTCGCCGCGGGTGCGGATGTCGAGGCGGCTGCGACTGGAACTCGGTGCAGTTCGACGTCGAGGTCAGCTCGCCCCAGCCGTTGCGGGTCGGGATCCACGCCTCGCAGTCGAACTTGCGTGACGCGCTCAGGCCCAGGTCGCCGGCGGCGGTGTCGATGACGCGGTAGCAGAGCTCGAGCTTGTCGAGGAACTCCTTCTCCCAGGCCAGCAGCCTCTGGTGCTCGCCGTAGGACTCCTCGACGGTCGTGTAGACGAACATCTCGACCTTGTCGAACCAGTGCACCCGCCAGATGCCGCGGGTGTCCTTGCCGTGCGAACCGGCCTCCTTGCGGAAGCACGGGCTGAAGGCGGCGTAGCGGAGCGGGAGCTGGGCCGACGTCGAGGATCTCGTCGGAGTGGTAGGCCGCCATCGGCGACCTCCGAGGTCCCGACGAGGTAGAGGTCCTCGCCCTCGATGCGGTAGACGTCGTCGGCGGCCTGGCCGAGGAAGCCGGTGCCCTCCATCGCTCGCGGGCGGACCAGAGACGGGGCGGCCGCCTGGGTGAACCCGGCGTTGCACGCGCCTGGTCCATCGCCATGTTGACCAGCGCGAACTGCAGCTGGGCACCGACGCCGGTGAGGAAGTAGAAGCGCGAGCCGACTGACCTTGGCACCCCGCTCGAGGTCGAACGCACCGAGCATCTGACCCAGCTCGACGTGGTCGCGCGGCTCGAAGTCGAACTCGCGGGGCGTGCCGACCTGTTCGATGACGGCGAAGTCGTCCTCGAGCCCGGCCGGGGCCGCGTCGGCGGCGAGGTTGGGGATCGCCCGGATCGCCTCGTCCCAGACAGCCTCGGCGGCGGTGCGCGCGGCTTCGGACTCCTTGACGCCGGCAGCGAGCTCCTTGACCTGGGCGAGCAGGGACTGCTTCTCCTCACCCTGCGCCCTCGCGACGAGCGCGCCGCTGGCCTTCTGCTCGGCACGCTTGGCCTCGAAGTCGGCGATCGCCTGCCGGCGTGCGGAGTCGGCCGCCAGCGCCCGGTCCACCACGTCGTCGGACAGCCCGACGCTTGGCCTGGGCGGCACGCACGCGGTCGGGGTCGTCACGGAGCAGGCGAGGGTCGATCATGGCTGAAGGCTAGCCGCCGATGACTCGGGTTCTCGCATCGGTTTGGGCATACTTCGCAGGTGACTCCCGCCTCCCGCAACCGCAGCCTCGCCTGGGCCGCCGTCGCCGTCGTGCTGTTCGGCATCCTCGTCGGTCCTGGTGACCCGTGACCGGGCACCGCTCGACACCTTCGACGTCGAGGGTCGCGAGCCTGGAGGACTGGGCCGACGGCTACTCCGGGCTGGTCGACGTGCTGCGGGTGATCGAGGTGGCTTCGGCACCATCGGGATGACGATCCTCACCGTCGTGCTCGCCCTCGCGCTCGTCGTACGACGTCAGCGCTGGGCCGCGCTGCTGGCCGTCGTGGTGATGGTCGCGACCTCGCTCGCGACGACGGGCATCAAGGTCTGGCTGGGCCGTGACCGGCCGAGCTGGCAGGACACCCTCGGTCTCCACGAGACCTACAGCTTCCCCTCCGGGCACGCCTCGTCCGTGGCGGCGTACGCCGCGATCCTGGTGATGCTGCTCGTGCTCTTCGTACGACGGACGAGCCTGCGCCGGCTCGGGCATCGGCGTGGTCGTCGCATGGTGGCTGCTGGTCTGCTTCGACCGGCTGCTGCTGGGTCGGCACTACCCCACCGACGTGATCGCCGGCTCGCTCCTCGGCGTCGCGGTCTTCCTGGTCGCGCTCGCCTTCATCGATCCCCGACCGCGCTCGACCGCGGCCAGGACCGAGCCGCTTCCCGAGGTCTACGCCTCCCAGCGCCGGCTCGCGGTGATCCTCAACCCGATCAAGGTCGAGGACGTCGGCCAGTTCCGCACCATCGTCGGCTCGATGGCCCAGGAGTCCGGCTGGTCCGAGCCGACCTGGCAGTACACGACGGTCGAGGACCCGGGCACCGGCATGGCGGAGCAGGCCGCGGTCTCCGGCGCCGACCTGGTCATGGTGTGCGGCGGGGACGGGACGGTGCGCGAGGTGTGCGCCGAGCTCGCCGGGACGGGCATCCCGGTCGGGATCATCCCCGCCGGCACGGGCAACCTGCTGGCCCGCAACCTCGACATCCCGCTCTACCTCCGCTCGGCCATCGACGTCGCGCTCAACGGCCAGGACCGGGCCATCGACCTCGTCAACGTCGGCGGCGACAACATCGAGGACACCCACTTCATGGTGATGGCCGGCATGGGCTTCGACGCCGCGATCATGGAGGGCGTCAACGAGGACATCAAGAAGAAGATCGGCTGGGTCGCCTACGTCATCTCCGGGCTCAAGTCGTTGATGTTCCCGGCGATCAAGGTCGAGATCCAGATCGACGACGAGGAGCCCACCGTCCACCGGGCCCGCACCGTCCTGGTCGGCAACGTCGGCTTCCTGCAGGCCGGCATGCCGCTGCTGCCCGACGCGGCGATCGACGACGGCGTCCTCGACGTGGTGATCCTCCACCCGCGCAAGTTCCTGTCGTGGATCCCGCTGGCGGTCCGGGTGCTGGCCAAGAGCACGACCGTCGACGAGCTGATCGACCGGCGCACGGGCGCCCGGGTGCGCATCAAGGCCTCCGCCGACACCCCCCGCCAGCTCGACGGCGACTCGATCGGCGAGGGCCGCGAGCTCTGGATGGAGTGCATCCACGGGCGACTGCTCGTCCGCGTCCCGCGCTGAGTCGCTCGCCGGGTCACGCCGGCGGCGCGACACGAACCGGTAGCCCATCCCGGGCTCGGTCAGGAAGACGACCGGGCGGCCGGGGTCGGCCTCGAGCTTGCGGCGGATGCTGGCCATGTGGACGCGGAGGTAGTTGGTCTGGGTGTCGTAGGCCGGACCCCACACCTCGCGCAGCAGCTCGGCCTGGCGGACCAGGCGGCCGCGGCGACGGGCGAGCACCTCGACGATGCGCCACTCGGTCGGGGTCAGGTGCACCTCCGAGCCGTCCCGCCAGGCACGCGAGTCGGTGAGGTCGAGCCGCAGGCCGTCGACCTCCACCACCAGGTCGGGCTCCTCGCGGCCGGTCCGGCGGGTGGTCACCCGGATCCGGGCGAGCAGCTCCTCGATCGAGAACGGCTTGGTGATGTAGTCGTCGGCGCCGAGGTCGAGCGCCTCCACCTTGTCGTCGGACTCGGTGCGGGCCGACACCACGATGACCGGCACCTGCGTGAACGACCGCAGCTGGGCGAGCACCGAGACCCCGTCGAGGTCGGGCAGGCCGAGGTCGAGCAGGACCACGTCGGGCATCCGCTCGTCGACGACCTGCAGCGCCGAGCGCCCGTCGCCGGCGGTCTCCACCTCGTAGTCGCGGGCGCGGAGGTTGATCGTCAGCGTGCGCCGCATCGCGGGGTCGTCGTCGACCACCAGGACGAAGGTCATGTGGTCCCCTCCACGGCACAGCCCTCCAGCTCCAGCACGAACGTCAGCCCACCGCCGGGCGTCTCCTCGGTCGCGATCGTGCCACCCATCGCCTCGGTCAGCCCGCGCGCCACGGCCAGGCCCAGCCCGACGCCGTCCTGCTGCGGCACGTCACCGAACCGCTGGAACGGCGCGAAGATCCGGTCCCGGTCCGCCTCGCGCACGCCGGGGCCCGAGTCCGCGATGCGTACGACGACCCGCTGGCCGTCGGCGGTCGCGTCGACGCGGACGGCGGCCGAGGTCGGGGGTGTACTTCAGCGCGTTCTCGCAGATGTTGGCGAGCACCCGGTCGAGCAGGCCGGCGTCGGCCATCACGAGCAGCTCCGGGTCGACGTCGACCTCGACCCGCGAGCCACCGTCCAGCGGCGCCAGGCTCGTGCGCACGGCGTCGGCGAGCCCGACCTCGCGCAGCACGACGCTCACCGACCCGGTGCTGATCCGGCTCATGTCGAGCAGGTTGCCCACGAGCGCGATCAGGCGGTCCGTCGACTCGTCGATCGTGGCGAGCAGCTCGTCGCGGTCCGCGTCCGACCACACCACGTCGGTGCTGCGGAGGCTGTCGACCGACACCTTCACCGCGGCGAGCGGGTTGCGCAGGTCGTGGGACACCGCCTGCAGCAGGGCCGTGCGGGTGCGGTCGAGCTCGGTCAGGCGGAGCCGCTCGACCTCGGCGACCGTGGCGAGGCGTCGCTCCTCCATCACCTTGGCGTAGGCGGCGTACGCGTTGAGCAGGCCGCGCTGCGTCGCGGGCAGGGTCGCTCCGGCGAGCACCAGCGTCGACCGGTCGTCGATCGCTGCGGACATGTCCGCCTTCTCCACCGACGCGGGCGGGACGCCGCAGCCCGCGACCACGACGTCACCCTCGGGCGAGCGTCGCAGCACGGCGGCGCCGTCGGCGTTGAAGAGCCGGCAGGCCGACGACAGCAGGCCGGTCAGGTCGTCGCTGGAGGTGAGCAGGCTGTGCGCGAGCACGATCAGCGCGTCGGCCTCGGCCCGGGCCGCCCTGGCCTGGGCGGTGCGGCGGGCCGCGTTGTCGACGACGGTCGCCACGGCGATGCCGACGGCGACGAAGATCGCGATCGTGACGACGTTCTCCGGCTCGGCGATGGTCAGCGTGTAGAGCGGCGGGGTGAAGAGGTAGTTGAGCAGGAGGGCGCTCGCCAGCGCCGACACGACCGCCGGGGCCAGGCCGCCGATCAGCGCCGTGGCGACGACGACCAGCATCAGCGACATGGCCTCGATCGGGAGCCCGTGCAGGTCCTGGGTGGCGTAGAGCAGGAGGCTCAGCACGACCGGCACGACGAGGCCGAAGGCGAAGCCGGCCAGGCGTCGCCGCGGACCCACGTTGTCGACCTCCGAGGTCGTCGTGGCGGACCGGCCGCGGGCGTAGTCGTGGGAGACGATGTGGACGTCGATGTCGCCGGACTCCGAGACGACCCGCTCGCCCACTCCCGGTCGCAGCAGCGTCGAGACCCGCCCGCGGCGGCTGGCGCCGATCACCACCTGGGTGGCGTTCTCGGCGCGGGCGAAGGAGAGGATCGCGTCTGCCGCGTCGTCGCCGACCACGGTGTGGAAGGTGCCGCCCAGCTCCTCGGCCTTGGCCCCGAGGCCGGCCAGGCCGTCGGGCGCGATGCCCCGCAGCCCGTCCTGGCGGGTGACGTACAACGCCTGCCACTCGCCCCCCGAGCGCCGGCTCGCGATGCGCGCCGCCCGTCGCATCAGGGTCGACGACTCCGGCCCTCCGCTGACGGGTACGACGATGCGCTCGCGCGTGGCCCACGTGGCCTCGATCTCGTGCTGGTCGCGATAGCGCTCCAGGCCCTCGTCCACGCGGTCGGCCAGCCAGAGGAGGGCCAGCTCGCGCAGCGCGGTCAGGTTGCCCTCGCGGAAGTAGTGCGACAGCGCGGCGTCGATCTTGTCGGGTGCGTAGACGTTGCCGTGGGCCATCCGCCGCCGCAGCGACTGCGGGCTCATGTCGACCAGCTCGATCTGGTCGGCCGAGCGCACGACGTGGTCCGGCACGGTCTCGCGCTGGCGGACGCCCGTGACCTGCTCGGTGACGTCGTTGAGCGACTCGAGGTGCTGGATGTTGACGGTGGTGACGACCTCGATGCCGGCGTCGCGCAGCGCCTCGACGTCCTGCCAGCGCTTGTCGTGGGTGCTGCCGGGCACGTTGGTGTGCGCGAGCTCGTCGACCAGCACGACGTCCGGACGCCGCTCGAGGATCGCCTCGAGGTCCATCTCCTCGAGCGTCGTGCCGCTGTGCTCGAGCCGGCGGCGGGCCAGCACCTCGAGCCCCTCGACACCGTGCTCGGTCCTTGCGCGGCCATGCGTCTCGACGTAGCCGACGACCACGTCGGTGCCACGCTCCGCACGCCGGTGACCCTCGTCGAGCATCGCGTAGGTCTTGCCGACGCCGGGAGCCGCGCCGAGGTAGACGCGCAGCCGTCCGCGGTCGACAGGAGGGGGCATGCGCTCAGTCTCCACCCGGGGTCGCCCCGGCGATCGCGAGGTTGAGCTCGAGCACGTTGACCCCCGGCTCTCCGAGGAAGCCGAGGCCGCGGCCGTCGGTGTGCTCGGCGACCAGGCGCTCCACCTCCTCGACCGGGATCTCGTTGGCCTCCGCGACCCGGGGCGCCTGCAGCAGCGCGTAGGCCGGCGAGATGTGCGGGTCGAGCCCGGAGCCGGACGAGGTGAGGGCATCGGGCGGCACCTGCGGAGCGCGTCGACCCCTTCGCGGGCCGCGACCTCGCTCCGCCGCTCCTCGATCGCAGCGAGCAGGTCGGGGTTGCCCGGGCCGAGGTTGCTCGGCGCCGAGGCGAGGGTGTCGTAGTCGTTGGCGGAGGGCCGGGAGTGGAACCACTGGTCGCCGTCGAACGCCTGGCCGATGAGCCGGGAGCCGACGACCTGCCCGTCGAGGCGTACGGGCTGGCCGTCCGCGCGCTCGCCGAGCGGCTGGGCTGCCGCCCAGACGGCGACCGGGTAGGCGACGCCGAGGAGCACGGTCATCACGAGCAGCAGGCGGAGCCCGGCGAGGGACTGGCGGGCGAGGTCGGTGAGGAGAGAGGTCATGTCATGCCTTCCTAGGAGCCCAGTCCCGGGATCGCGGAGACGAGCAGGTCGATGAGCTTGATCCCGACGAACGGCACGACGATCCCGCCGAGGCCGAAGACGAGGATGTTGCGGCGCAGCACCGACGAAGCCGATGCGGCGCGGAAGCGGACCCCGCGCAGGGCGAGCGGGATCAGCGCCACGATCACGAGGGCGTTGAAGACCACCGCCGAGAGGATCGCCGACTGGGGCGTGGCCAGGCCCATCACGTTGAGCCGGTCGAGCGAGGGGTAGGCCACCACGAACATCGCCGGGATGATCGCGAAGTACTTCGCGACGTCGTTGGCGATCGAGAACGTCGTCAGCGCACCGCGGGTGATGAGCAGCTGCTTGCCGATCTCGACGATGTCGATGAGCTTCGTCGGGTCGGAGTCGAGGTCGACCATGTTGCCGGCCTCCTTCGCGGCGGCCGTGCCGCTGTTCATCGCCACCCCGACGTCGGCCGCGGCGAGCGCCGGTGCGTCGTTGGTGCCGTCACCGGTCATCGCGACCAGCCGGCCACCCTCCTGCTCGCGGTGGATGTAGGCCATCTTGTCCTCGGGCGTCGCCTCGGCGAGGAAGTCGTCGACTCCCGCCTCCTCCGCGATGGCCGCGGCGGTGAGGGCGTTGTCGCCGGTGATCATCACGGTCCGGATGCCCATCGACCGCAGCTGGGCGAAGCGCTCGGCCATCCCCTGCTTGACCACGTCCTTGAGGTGGACCACCCCGAGCACCGATCCGGAGCCCGTCGCGTCCTTGCGCCCGACCACCAGCGGCGTCCCTCCCGCGCGGGAGATCTCGCCGACGATGTCCTGCACCTCGGGCGAGGCCGCCGTGCCGAGCCAGGCGCCGATCGCGGAGCCTGCACCCTTGCGCACCTGGGTGCCGTCGGGGAGGTCGATCCCGGACATCCGCGTCTGGGCGGTGAACTCGACGAACGTCGCCTCGCCCGGCAGGTCGGTGTCGTCCGCGCCGAGGCCCAGCGCGAGCTCCACGATCGAGCGGCCCTCCGGTGTCTGGTCCGCGAGGCTCGAGAGCCGCGCAGTGTCACGCAGGTCGTCCTCGCCGACCCCCGGCGCCGGGACGAACCGGCTGGCCTGCCGGTTGCCGTAGGTGATGGTGCCGGTCTTGTCGAGCAGCAGGGTGCTCACGTCACCGGCCGCCTCGACGGCCCGGCCCGACATCGCGAGCACGTTGACCCGGACCAGCCGGTCCATCCCGGCGATGCCGATCGCGGGGAGCAGCGCGCCGATCGTGGTGGGGATCAGGCAGACCAGCAGGGCGACCAGGACGACCAGGTCCTGCGGCGCACCGGCGTACGCCGCCATCGGCGCCAGGGTCGCGACCGCGGCGAGGAAGACCGCCGTCAGGCCGGCGAGCAGGATCGAGAGGGCGATCTCGTTGGGCGTCTTGCGGCGCGAGGTGCCCTCGACCAGGGCGATCATCTTGTCGAGGAAGGTGTCGCCGGCCGCGGCCGTGATGCGGACGACGATGCGGTCCGAGAGGACGCGGGTGCCACCCGTGACGGCGCTCCGGTCACCGCCCGCCTCCCGGATGACAGGGGCGGACTCACCGGTGATCGCGGACTCGTCCACCGAGGCGATGCCCTCGACGATGTCGCCGTCGCCGGGGACCACCTCGCCGGCCTCGACGACGACGTGGTCGCCGACCTTCAGCTGGGTGGCGGGCACCGGGGTCTCGGCGCCGTCGTCGCCGAGCAGCCGGGCGACCGTGTCGGTCCGGGCGGCCCGCAGGGACGCCGCCTGCGCCTTGCCGCGACCCTCGGCCACGGACTCGGCGAGGTTGCCGAAGAGCACGGTCAGCCAG
This sequence comes from uncultured Actinomycetota bacterium, assembly GCA_963750445.1. GTDB lineage: Bacteria > Actinomycetota > Actinomycetes > Propionibacteriales > Nocardioidaceae > Nocardioides. The sequence continues at coordinate 331,977 of CAVVQR010000004.1, forward strand.
AGCCAGACGGCGAGCGAGACGGTGAACACGCTGGGGTCGAGCACGGCCGCGACGGTCGTCGCCGCCGACCCGAGGAGCACCAGGAACATCACCGGGGAGCGCCACATGTGGCGCGGGTCGAGCTTGCGGAAGGCGTCGGGCAGCTGGTGCCAGGCCTGTGAGATCAGGGTCTTCATGAAAGAGCCTCAGCAATCGGTCCGAGGGCGAGCGCCGGGAAGTAGGTGAGGCCGGTCATGATCACGATGACGCCGACCAGCATCCCGACGAAGAGGGGTGTGTGGGTGGGCAGGGTCCCGGCGGTCACCGGCACCTTTCCCTGGGACGCCAGTGACCCGGCGAGCAGCAGGACGAGCACGATGGGGACGAGCCGGCCGAGCAGCATCGCGAGCCCGAGGGAGATCTGGAAGAAGTCCGAGGTCACCGTGATCCCGCCGAAGGCGCTGCCGTTGTTGTTGGCCGCGGAGGTGTAGGCGTAGAGCACCTCGGAGAAGCCGTGGCCGCCCGGGTTGCCCATCGCGTCGGCGGTGGAGTCGCGCGACATCGCGACGCCGGTGCCGACGAGGACGAGCACCGGGGTGGTCAGCGTGTAGAGGGCGACGTAGGTCATCTGGCGCGCGCTGATCTTCTTCCCCAGCAGCTCCGGGGTCCGCCCGACCATCAGGCCGGCGACGAAGACGGTGAGGATCGCCATCAGCAGGATGCCGTAGATGCCGGCTCCCACCCCGCCCGGGACGATCTCGCCCAGCATCATGTTGACCAGCACGGTGCCGCCGCCCGCGGGGGTGAAGCGAGTCGTGCGAGGCGTTGACCGCGCCCGTCGACGTACCGGTCGTGGCGACGGCGAAGAGCGCCGAGGCCCACTCGCCGAAGCGGGTCTCCTTGCCCTCCATCGCGGCACCGGCGGCGCGGCCGGCGAGCGAGTGGCCCCCCACCTCCGCCCAGGTGACGACCGCGAGCGACGCCGACCAGAGCAGGCCCATCACGCCGAGGATCGCCAGGCCCTGACGGCGGTTGCCCAGCATCGTGCCGACGGTGCGCGTCAGCGCGACCGGCAGCACCAGGATCAGGAAGACCTCGAGGAGGTTGGTGAGCGAGGTCGGGTTCTCGAAGGGGTGCGCGGAGTTGGCGTTGAAGAAGCCGCCGCCGTTGTTGCCGAGCTCCTTGATCGCCTCCTGGCTGGCCACCGGCCCGCCGGTGAGCACCTGCGGGTGCCCGGCCAGGGTGGTGATCGTGGTGTCGGCGAAGCTCTGCACCACCCCGCCCGCGAGGAGCAGCAGCGCGGCCACGAACGACAGCGGCAGCAGGATCCGGATCGTCGCGCGGGTCACGTCCACCCAGAAGTTGCCGAGGGTGCCGCTGCGTGAGCGGACGAACCCCCGGACCAGGGCGACCGCGATCGCGATCCCGACCGCGGCCGAGAGGAAGTTCTGCACCGCCAGGCCGGCCATCTGGGCGGTGAACCCGAGCGTCGACTCACCGGCGTACGACTGCCAGTTGGTGTTGGTGACGAACGAGACGGCCGTGTTGAAGGACATCCAGAACGGCACGCCCGGCAGGTCGCGGCCCATCGGCAGCGCCGCCTGGGCCATCAGCACGCCCATCAGGGCGACGACGCCGACGAGGCTGAAGCCCACGACGCCGGTGGCGTAGGAGCGCGCCCCCTGCTCGGCATCGGGGTCCACGCCGGTGAGCCGGTAGACCACGCGCTCGGCGCGCAGGTGCCGGGTGCTGGTGAGGACGCGGGCCATGTAGTCGCCCAGTGGGACGTAGGCCAGGGCCAGCAGTCCGACCAGGACCGCGATCGAGAGGAGTCCGGAGACGGTGTCGCTCATGCCTCCACGCTGGACCCGGTCCGAGCGCCTCAGCCCCGTCTTGTCGCCGTCTTAACGCCCGTTGACGGTCTCTTGCCGTCGGCCGAGCCCCGGGTCAGGGGCGGGCGTGCTCGATCGCCTCCTCCTCCTCGGGCGAGAGCTGGTGCTCGCAGGTCCAGCCGGCGACGGACTTGGCGTAGGTGCGGGCCTCGTTGCGGCCGTGGATCGAGGTCAGCACGACGCCGTGGCCGGCGTCGTCGAGCACGGCCACGCTCCAGCTCAGGTGCCCGCCGACGTCGCCGAACGCGTCGTAGCGGACCACCGAGAGGTGGCGCAGCGCGTCGGCGTTCTCGGCCTTGAGCGCCGCGACCTCCTGGCGCAGGCCGTGCACGTCCTGGGGCAGCGCGTCGACGCCCTCACCCTTCGCCCGCGGGGGCGTACGACGCAGGGCGAGGCCGGCCAGCACGCAGGCCAGCGCAGCAAGGACGACGGCGACCACGGCGAGCATCCTCGAAGCCTATGTTCGGCGGGCGGTCACGGCCGGTCGGACACGGCCGGAGGTGGAAGACTCCCCGGCGTGAGCGCCTCGACACGCCGGATCGCCTACCAGGGCGAGCCCGGAGCCAACTCCCACCTGGTCTGCCAGCAGGCCTACCCGGACTGGGAGCCGGTGCGCGTGCGCGTCGTTCGAGGACGCCTTCGCCGCGGTGGAGAACGGCGACGCCGACCTCGCGATGATCCCGATCGACAACTCGATCGCCGGCCGGGTCGCCGACATCCACCACTTCCTGCCGACCTCGTCGCTGAAGATCGTGGGCGAGCGCTTCCTGCGCATCCAGTTCTCGCTGATGGCGCTGCCGGAGGCGTCCGTCGAGTCGCTGCGCACCGTGCACAGCCACGTGCACGCGCTCGGCCAGTGCCGCGGCGTGATCCGCGAGCTCGGCCTCACCCCCGTCGTGGCCGGGGACACCGCCGGCGCCGCGCGCGAGGTCTCCGAGTCCGGCGACCTCACCCAGGGCGCGATCGCCCCGCCGCTGGCGGCCGAGATCTACGGCCTGCAGGTGCTGCGCGAGGAGATCGAGGACGAGGACCACAACACCACCCGCTTCGTCGTGCTCTCCCGCGACTTCGAGCAGGCACCGGCCGGCAACGGCCCGGTCGTCACGACCTTCATCTTCAACGTCCGCAACCTGCCGGCCGCGCTCTACAAGGCGCTGGGCGGCTTCGCCACCAACGGCGTCAACATGACCAAGCTCGAGAGCTACATGGTCGGCGGGGAGTTCACCGCGACCCAGTTCCTCGCCGAGGTCGACGGCCACCCCGACGACCCGGGCGTGCGCAACGCGCTCGAGGAGCTGGCGTTCTTCACGACCGAGGTGAAGGTCCTCGGCGTCTACGCCGCGGACGCCTTCCGCGCGACCGCCTGAGAGACTCGTCCGGTGATCGATCTGCTGGTCGTGGCCCTCGCCTTCGGCGCCATCTTCGTCGTCGAGCTGCCCGACAAGACCTTCATCGCCACCCTGGTGATGTCGACGAAGATGCGCCCGCTCTTCGTCTGGATCGGCGTCGCGCTCGCGTTCCTCGTGCAGACCGGCGTCGCGGTCGGCGTCGGCAAGGCGGCGTCGTTCCTGCCCGAGCAGCTGATCCACTCGGTGGCCGCGCTGATGTTCGTGATCGGCGCGATCATCCTCTTCCGCGAGGCCCGCTCGGCCGACGAGGACGAGCCCGGGCAGGAGGACGAGTACGCCGCCAGGTCCGACTCCGGCGCGCAGGGCCTCAAGGTCGTGGTGACCTCGTTCCTGGTGCTCTTCGCCGCCGAGTGGGGCGACCTCTCCCAGCTGCTCACCATCTCCCTGGTCGCCAAGTACGACGACCCGGTCTCGGTGTTCATCGGCGCGTGGGGCGCCCTGCTCGCGGTCTCCGGCCTCGCCGTGATCGTCGGCCGGCTGCTGCTGCAGCGGATCAGGCTCTCGGTCCTCCACTACGTGGGTGCGAGCGTGTGCGTCCTGATGGCACTGTTGACCGTGTGGGAGATGACACGCTGACCCCTCCGGCCGGGCCCCGGCTCCGGATGGCGGTCCACGACCGCTACGTCGCCGTCAACGGCGACCACCCGATGTCCCCCGACGACGACGCCTACGTCCGGGACCACTTCGTCGCCGCCACGCCCGAGGCGATGGCGCTGATGCTCGAGGACCGCCTCCCGCTGCCGTCGTACGTCCTCAGCGACCAGACGCCGATGGTCCCCGCGGCCCACGGCGAGCTGGCCGAGGTCGCGGGCGGGGTCGACCGGCTGCACGACTGGTTCGTGGCCTTCTGGGAGGGCGACCCGGCGACCGGCGAGCGGGAGTGGGTGGCCTACCTGTCCGGCCAGCACGTCTGCCTGCGCGAGGTGAACCCGGTCCGGATCAAGCAGGTGACCGAGCGCGTCGCCGAGGCTGCTGCGGCCGTCGACCTGCTGCGCCGCGACCCCCACGACCCGGTCGCGCGCGGGATGATCGGCGAGGCCGTCGACGGCGTGCTCGCCGTGCCCGGGCTCGACTCGCTGCTCCTGCCGATGACGGCCTACGACCGGCTGCGGTTCGGCGGCCCGACCACGCGCGAGACCTGGGTCGACGGCCCGCGTGCCGAGTTCCTCACGCCCGCGCCGCCGGTCTGGCCGCTCCGCACCGAACGCCTGGTCCTTCGACCGTTCGAGGAGCGCGATGCGGCGGCCTACGTCGAGGCCTGGGCCTCGGAGGAGTGGACCAGCCTGCTGCTGAGCCGGCCGATGAACCGGGCCGAGGTCGCCGAGATGGTGCGCCGCCGGATGCAGCCGGGCGACGGCCGCTTCATCGGCCTCGCCGTGGAGCACGACGGCACCGCCATCGGCGACTCGATGCTGCACCTCCAGGGGACGGACTCAGCGAGGGCGAGATCGGCTGGACGATCCTCCCGCAGCATGCCGGCCGGGGCTTCGCGACGGAGGCCGCGCAGGCCGTGCTGCGACTGGGCTTCGAGCACTACGGGCTGCGCCGGATCGTGGCCAACCTCGATGCCCGCAACGACCGCTCCAGGGCCCTCTGCGAACGCCTCGGGATGCGGCAGGAGGTCCACCGGCGCGGCGACTTCTGGTCCAAGGGCACCTGGACCAGCTCCTACGAGTACGCCCTCCTCCGCGACGACTGGCGCGCCGGGACCTAGCCCTGACGCCGCACCCCTCGCCGTACCCCGCGAACCCGGCGCCACCCCACACGTGTCCGAGCTCTTGCCCTCGGGATCTGTCTGCGAGGGCAACGTCTCGGACACGTGTACGCCGCTGGGCGGGCCTGTGGACGACGCGAGCGGGCCACACTCCCGATCCTCGACGCTGGCGGCATGGCGTTCGACCCGCCCGGCCGTTCCTCCGCGCGGACGGCCTCGAGCACGGCCTACCGAGAAGGCGATGCGCGGGCCGCGCTACCGCCGCCTGTTCCGCAACGTCCTGGTCGCCGCCACCACCCCGCCGACGCCCGTGCAGCGCGTGCGCGGCGCGCTGGTGCTCCACTGCGAGCAGGCGTGGGCCAGCCACGCATCGGCGGCCCGGGTGAAGGGCGCTCCCGATCCCGACGATCGCCGACGAGCACGTGAGCGTCCGGCATCAGAAGCTCCGCCGCCACCACCGGGGCATCCGCTGCCACGTGGGTGACCCGACGGGAGTGGTGGTCGAGAAGGGCATACGCGTCTCCAGCGACGTGCAGATGTTCATCGAGCTCAGTGGTCAGCTCACGCTCGTCGACCTCGTGGTGGTGGGCGACTGGCTGGTGCGCAGGCGAGGGCACACGCCGGAGCAGCTGGTGGCTGCCTGCAGGAAGAGCCGGCACCGCGACCGTCGCAAGGCGCTGGCCGCCGCCGAGCTCGTACGACGCGACGTCGACTCCCCCATGGAGACCCGCCTGCGGATGCTGCTCGTCCTCGCCGGGCTGCCGGAGCCGCAGGTCAACCTCAAGGTCCGCGACGAGCGTGGCGAGGTCATCCGCAAGTACGACCTGTCCTACCCGGCCGCCCGCGTCGCGGTGGAGTACAACGGCAAGGTCCACGTCGAGGTCATCGCGAACTGGGAGGACGACCTCGAGCGCCGCGCCGACATGGACGAGGACGGCTGGCGGCTGGTCGTGGTGGTGGGCTCGGGCATCTACCGGGACCCGCTCCGCACCCTGCAGCGCGTGCACCGGGTGCTGCTCGCACGGGGGCTGCCGGGCGTCCCGCTCCGACTCGGCGACGGCTGGCGTCCGCACTTCCCGGGCTACTCGGACGCCGCGTGAGGGCGTACGCCCACACGTGTCCGCGTTGTCGCCCCGTCTCCCACCGACGCAGGGCGACATCTCGGACACGTGTGGGGCGCGGGGCAGCGATAGAGTCCGCGACATGGCACAGACACCCCACGGCGCTGACAGCGAGGTCGGCCGGCTGTCGACGGTCATGCTCCACCGGCCCGGCAACGAGCTCAAGCGGCTGACGCCCCGCAACAACGACCGGCTGCTCTTCGACGGCATCCCCTGGGTGAGCCGCGCGCAGGAGGAGCACGACGCCTTCGCCGAGACGTTGCGCCACCGCGGCGTGGAGGTCCTCTACCTGACCGAGCTGCTGACCGAGACCCTCGACAGCGAGCTGGCGCGCAACCACGCGATCACCAGCGCGCTGTCCGGGCTGCACCTCGGCGACACGATGCGCCGCTACCTGGCCCAGGCGCTGCGCGACCTGGCGCCCGCCGAGCTCACCGACGTGCTGACCTCCGGCATCCGCAACGACGAGGTCAAGGGCGGCCACGGCCTGGTCACCAGCCTGCTGAGCCCCTACGACTTCCTGATCGACCCGCTGCCCAACCTGCTCTTCACCCGTGACTCGAGCGTGTGGGTGCGCGACCGGGTCGCCGTCACCAGCCTGGCGATGCCCGCGCGCAAGCGCGAGACCCAGCTGACCGAGCTGATCTACACCGAGCACCCGCGCTTCGCCGGCACGCGCAAGATCCACGGCTGGCACAACGAGCACGTCGAGGGCGGCGACGTCCTGCTGCTCGCACCCGGCGTGATCGCGGTCGGCGTCGGGGAGCGTACGACGCCCGCCGGGGTCGAGCGCCTCGCCCGCCAGGTCTTCCACGCCGACCTGGCCCACACCGTCCTGGCCGTGCCGATCGCGCAGGAGCGCGCGACCATGCACCTCGACACCGTGTGCACGATGGTCGACGTCGACAAGGTCGTGATGTATCCCAACGTCGCCGACACCCTCCGCGCGGTCACCGTGACCCTCGCCGACCAGGGCTCGGACGAGTCCGACCTGCGGCTGGACGTCAGCGGGTCCGAGCCGTTCCTGGTCGCCGCGGCCAAGGCGATGCAGATCGACACCCTGCACCAGATCGACACCGGCCTCGACCCGGTGACCGCCGAGCGCGAGCAGTGGGACGACGGCAACAACACCCTGGCCCTCGCGCCGCGGGTGGCGGTGGCCTACGAGCGCAACGACGAGACCAACGACCGCCTCGAGGAGGCCGGCATCGAGGTCGTCCGGATCGCCGGGTCGGAGCTGGGCTCGGGCCGTGGCGGCCCGCGCTGCATGAGCTGCCCGATCTCCCGCGAGCCGCTCACCACCGACTGACCCCTCCATCGCTGGTCGAGTGGCCGGCGAGGAACGAGCCGGGCGTATCGAGACCCAGTGCACAACCGTTGACCGAAGGCCCATCACGTTCGCGCAGGTGCGTCGTTGACGAGGCATGACTGAATCCATCCTGGATGCGCTCGACCCGGCCGACGCCCGGCGCGTGCTGGCCGGGGGCAACGCGCTCACGCTCCCTCAGGGCTGGTCACCGATCGCGGAGAGCACCCCGGCCGACAAGGCCTACCTGATCACCGAGGGCGAGGTGTCGGTGCGCAAGGGCGGCGTCGAGATCGCCACCCTCGGCCCCGGCGCCGTCGTCGGCGAGACCGCCATCGTCAACCGCACCCTGCGCTCGGCGACGGTCGTGGCGCTGACGCCGCTCAAGGTCGTCCACTTCACCCGCGACAGGCTCGAGGAGCTGGCCGACCAGGTGCCCGCCTTCGGTGCGGCCCTGCGCGCGGCCGCCGCCGGGCGCGTCCAGGGCGGCTGACCCACGTGGGCGAGGCCGACCCCGTCGAGGAAGGGGAGGTCACCGCGCCCGACCTGCCCGACGTCGCGCAGGCCATGGAGGCCTTCCTCCTCGGCGAGGAGCCCAGCCTCACGCGCGTCCAGGTCGCCGAGCGCGCCGGCGTACCCCTCGACCTGGCGGTCACGCTGTGGCACCAGCTCGGCTTCCCGCACCGCGCCGATGACGACGTGGCCTTCGCCCAGAGCGACGTCGAGGCCCTGCGGCTCACCTCCGACCTGGTGCGGCTCGGCATCCTGCCGCCGGAGTCGCAGGCCGCGCTCGTGCGCACGTGGGGCCGGAGCTATGCCCGCCTCGCCGAGTGGCAGACCTCCCTGCTCGCCGGCCTCGCCGTCGAGGGGGGTGACGACCCCGCCGCCCAGCTGACCGAGCTCGCCGCCGACGTGCTCCCCCGGGTCGAGGCGCTCCAGACCTACGTGTGGAAGCGCCACCTCGCCAGCGCCGCGCAGCACCTGCTCCAGGACGCCAGCACGCTCAGCAGCAGCGAGGCGTCGATGTCGGTCTGCTTCATCGACATCGTCGGCTACACCACGCAGAGCCGCAGCCTGGACGGCGCGGAGCTGGTCGCGTGGGTCGACGGCTTCGAGCAGGACACGACCACGCTCGTGGTCGACCACGGCGGCCAGGTGATCAAGACCATCGGCGACGAGGTGCTGTTCACCGTCGCCGATCCCGCCGCTGCGGTCGCCATCGCGCTGGCCCTGACCGCCCGCGGCGCCGACGGGGACGACCCGTTCCCGGCGGTGCGGGCCGGCATCGCGCACGGTGCCGTCGTACGCCGGCTGGGTGACGTGTTCGGCTCGACCGTCAACGCCGCCTCACGCCTGACCTCGGCCGCCCGACCCGGCACCGTGCTCGTCGACGCCGGTGTCCACGAGGCGCTCACCGACCCGGACACGACGGGACGACGACGCGGACGACGACTCGACCTGGCACTGGCGACGGCTGCGCCGGGTCTCGGCGAAGGGCTTCACGAACCTCGAGGCCTGGCGCGTCAGGCCTCCGCGGGGCGAGGCCTGAGCCCGCCTCCGACGACCCGACCGCTGCCGGTCAGTGGCTGGGGAGGGAGCCGGTGAGTCGGCCGTGGCGTTCGGCGCTGGAGGCGTTGAGACCGACGATCTCGACGGTCTTGCCCATCCGGTCGTACTTCGTGGTGATCGCGTCGAGGGCGGCGACGGTGGAGGCGTCCCAGATGTGGGACGCCGACAGGTCGATGACGACGTGGTCGGGGTCGTCGACGTAGTCGAACTGGGTGTAGAGGTCGTTGGAGGAGGCGAAGAACAGCTCGCCGGTGACGCGGTAGACGGCGGAGGTGGTGCCGTCGCGGTCGGCGACGAGCTCGCGGTGGGTCTCGGTGAGGTGGGCGACGCGTCGGGCGAACAGGGTCATCGCGACGAGCACGCCGACGCCGACGCCGATGGCGAGGTTGTGGGTCACGACGGTCACGACGACGGTGGCGGCCATGACGGTGGTCTCCGACCTGGGCATCCGGCGCAGGGTGGCGGGCCGGACGGAGTGCCAGTCGAAGGTGCCGACGGAGACCATGACCATGACCGCGACCAGGGCAGCCATCGGGATGAGGCCGACGATGTCGCCGAACCCGACGACGAGGATGAGCAGGAACACTCCGGCGAGGAACGTGGACAGGCGGGTGCGGGCACCGGAGGCCTTCACGTTGATCATGGTCTGGCCGATCATCGCGCAGCCACCCATGCCGCCGAAGAACCCGGTGATGACGTTCGAGGCACCCTGGCCCCACGCCTCGCGGGTCTTGTCCGAGTGGGAGTCGGTGATGTCGTCGACCAGCTTGGCGGTCAGCAGGGACTCCAGCAGCCCGACGAGCGCCATCGCGACGGCGTAGGGAGCGATGATCTCGAGCGTGTGCAGGGTGAACGGGACGTCGGGGAGGAACAACGTCGGGAGGCTGTCGGGCAGCTCGCCCTCGTCGCCGACGTTCGGCACGTTGATCGCCGCCAGGAGCGTGAACGCGGTGAGGACGACGATGGCGACCAGCGGCGCGGGGATCACCTTCGTGACGCGCGGCAGGCCGACGATGATGGCGATGCCGACGGCGATCATCGGGTAGACCAGCCACGGCACGTCGACCACGTGCGGGACCTGCGCCAGGAAGATCAGGATCGCCAGGGCGTTGACGAATCCGACCATGACCTGGCGGGGGATGAAGCGCATCAGTCGTGCCACGCCGACGAGGCCGAGGACGACCTGCAGGACACCGGCGAGGATGACGGTGGCGACGAGGTAGTCCAGGCCGTAGTTCTTCGCCACGGGTGCGATGACCAGGGCGACGGCGCCGGTGGCGGCGGAGATCATGGCTGGGCGGCCGCCGAGGAAGGCGATGGAGACCGCCATGGTGAAGGACGCGAAGAGGCCGATGCGGGGGTCGACCCCGGCGATGATGGAGAACGAGATGGCCTCGGGGATGAGCGCGAGCGCGACCACGAGGCCGGCGAGGACCTCGGTGCGCAGCATGGTCGGGGATCGCAGCGCGTTGCGTACGGTCGGCTCCGACGTCCGGGGCGTGCTGGTGGGTGCAGACAGGATGGGATGCTCCGTTCGGGCGGAAGGTCTGGGCGAAACCCTACCCTCACGTAAGGGTAGGGTTGGAATCGGCAGAAGGAGGAGACGTGAGCGACGAGCCCGTCATGCAGATCGGTGAGGTCGCCACGCGCACCGACCTCTCCCTGCGGAGCCTGCGGCACTGGGAGGAGGTCGGCCTCCTCGACGCCGACCGGACGCAGCGACGGCGGCTTCCGGCTCTACACCGAGGCCGACGTCGACAAGATCCTGGTCATCCGTCGGATGAAGCCGCTCGGGTTCACCCTCGACCAGATGAAGTCCGTCATGGACGACCTCGCCGTGCTCGACGAGTCCGACGCTCGACCTGTCGGCGCGGGCACCGAGGGCACTGGTGCGAGCGAGGACGCGAGGGCGGCCGCCCGCGATCGCCTCGGCGCCATCCACCAGGAAGCGGTCGAGCGACGCGAACGGCTCGTGCGCCAGCTCGACATGGCCGACGAGTTCCTGGGCCTCATCGCGTCCCGACGAGGCTGACCCCGGAGGTCATCCGCGAGGTCATCCGAAGGGCATCCGCCGCTTCGGGCATTGAAAGCCCGGCCGTTGTTGACGGGGGAAACAACAACGACCGGGCACCAACGAATCTACTCCGCTCGCGAGCGCCCGCACAACCATTGGCCCGGTTGTTCTCGACCCGTGGCGGAGTCGTGGACCGATCCTTACCGGATCGTCACCTGACGGTTGGCGAGTCCTGCTCGAGCCGACCGTTCGGCGGCCGACAGGTCACCGCCCTGCAGGGCCTTCTCGAGGTCGGCGGCGAACGTCGCGGCCGGCTTCTCGAGCACCTCGGCACCGGTCCCGAGCGGCAGGTCCCACACCGGGGCGAGCAGGCCGTGCGCGCGGAACATGCCCACGAAGCGCGAGCCCTCGGCCACCGAGTCCTGACCCGCAGCGTGCAGGCGGGCCAGCGCGTCGAGGAGCTGGTCCTCGGGGTGCGGCATGACCCAGCGCAGGTGCTCCTTGGTGCCGACGTTGGTCCAGTACGCCGCCTCGACGGAGGCGAGCCGCTGGGTCGGCATCACGCCGCCGTTGGCCTGCTCGAGGGCGGCCTCCATGCTCGCGTCGCGCTCGGGGATGTCGTCGATCCAGTAGTCGAAGCCGTCGTGGACGGTGATGTCGAGGCTGGTGTCGGTGATCAGGTCCTGGAGGCTCGGGCCGTCGCCGGGCGCGGCCATCAGGCCGACGATGCCCGGCTCCTCGGTGGCCAGGGCGGCCTCGAGCACGGCGCCGAGGTCGCGCGCCGGGTTGCCGTAGGAGTGCTGCACCTGCAGGCCGAGCCAGATGTCGCCGGAGTCGCGCACCATCGCAGGGGCGGCGCCGGGCAGCAGCGTGGCCAGGCGGATCGTGCGGCCGCCGTCCTTGAGGGTCAGCGGAGCGGTGGCGGCCGGGACGAGCTCGCGCAGCGCGATGACGTCGCACTCGTCGGGCATCCCCTCGAAGGGACGGGCCACGAAGGTCGGCGCCGCACCGCCGGCCGCGCCGTGGCACGCCTTGTAGCGCTTGCCCGAGCCGCAGGGGCAGGGCTGGCGGGGGCCGACCTCACCGGGAGCGGCGGGGGCGGACTGGTCGCGGTTGCGGGACTTCTTGGCCATGCCCGAACCCTAGTGTCCGCCTCCGAGAGGGCCTCACCCACGGGCGTCGAGCAGCTCCTTGATGTAGCCGGGCCGGTCGCTGATGACGGCGGTGACGCCGAGGTCGAGGCAGATCTGGAGGTCGTCGGCGGTGTTGACGGTCCACACGTGGATCTCCCGGCCGGCCTTGACCAGGTGCTTGCCCAGCCCGGGGTGCTCGCGCAGCTCGGCGACCCCGGGCCCGATGATCCAGTCCTCGCCGATCACCGGCCTCAGCACGGGCCAGTGGTGCGCCTTGTCGACGAGCATGACCACGTCGAGCCCGGGCGCGAGCCGGCGGATCCGGTTGACCGCGTTGAGCGAGAAGCTCATCACCCGGGCGGGCGAGCCGGCACCGTCCCACCCGAAGTCGCCCAGCGTCTCGACCAGCCGTCGCTCGACCAGTCCGCCGTAGCGGGTCGGGTGCTTGGTCTCGATCGCCAGCTCCACGTGCCGGTCGTAGTCGGCGACGGTCTCGAGCAGCCGGCGCAGGGTGAGCACCTTGCCGTCCTGGGGGCTGCGCTCGGGAGCCTCGTCGTCGAGGTCCGACCACGGGCTCTTCCACGACGCGAAGTCCAGCTCGTCGAGCTCGGCGAGGTTCATCGTCGACACCAGCCCGGGCGTGGCCGCCGTACGACGCAGCGTGCGGTCGTGCACGCAGACCAGGTGCCCGTCGGCCGTGAGCCGGACGTCGCACTCCAGCGCCTCGGCCCCCTCGTCGAGCGCCTTCACGTAGGCGGCGAGGGTGTGCTCGGGGGTGTCGTGACTGCTCCCCCGGTGGGCCACGACCTGCGGTCGTGAGCGGGGTTCTCTCGCGCGGCGGATGCGCGGCGTACGACGCATGCGATGAGCATGGCACGTCCGGCCTCCGGCGTCCGGCACCCCGCACAGGCCTCCCGGACTAGACCTGACCGGGCGTCGATCGAGCGATTGTTCAAGATTCATCGAAGTTTTCCCGAAACCGCCGAGCGAGGCGTACGGGGCCCACGAGGGTCGTCAGCGCAGCACGCGAATCGCGCGTGTGGGGATACGCCCGGGTGCTGCGGGGATTGGGGTTTCGATGACTGACCTGATGCTGCCCTCACGACGCAACGTCGTGCGCACAGCCGCATGGACCGTTCCGGTGGTGGCGACGACCATCGCCGCGCCGTCCTTCGCCGCCTCGTGCGCCAGCACGACCTACGACTGGCGCCTCGACTGGGGTGCAACCGGCAACGACCTGCACCACGCCGTACCGTCGTCGAACGGCATCCAGACGGGCGACGCCGTCATCACGGGGGCTGCGGGCACGACCCCGATGGCGGTCACGTTCCGCAGCGAGATGTTCGGCAGCATGCAGAGGGACGGCGACAACCTCCGGCTCTCCAGCGGCCTGGCCCGCCGCGCGCCACCAACGTGGGCGGGCGAACCAGGGGCCCGGTCTCAACATCTCGCACGCTCGACCGATCCCGTCGGGCAGCGTGCCAACCGGCAGGAGGTCCAGATCTCCTTCAACCGGGCGGTCACGAACCTGTCGTTCACGATCACCGACATCGACATCGAGCAGCGGCAGACTGGGGCGACCGCGTCGAGCTCACCGGGACTCGCACCGTGCACCGCGGCCGGACGTCCACGGCACCGGCGTGCCCGGCTGACCCCTGGCTGCGCCAACAGCAACGGCAACGCGGGCAACGGGTCCGATGCCCGCAACCTCGCCGTCGAGCTCATCGGCCCTGCGCATCGCGGCCAACACGCGCCATCACCCTGAACTTCTGGACAGACTCGCGGGCAACGGCAACCAGCGCATCTTCCTCAGCGACTTCACCTTCACCGCCACCGGATGCTGACCTGGGGCCGGCTCGTGGTCGGCACGGTCAGTGGATGTGGTCCTGCCAGTCGTCCGGCACCCGACCCCGCGGGCCGGGGACCGGCTGGTCCTCGGGATGGTGCTGCGGGTCCGCGAGCCGCGGGCCGGCCACCCCGACGGACCGGGTGAAGTCCCAGAACCAGTCCTCGCCGGGCTCGAAGCTCTGCATGACCGGATGACCGGACGCGCCGTGGTGCGCGGTCGCGTGCTGGCCCGGGCTGGAGTCGCAGCACCCGATGTGGCCGCACTGCGCGCAGCGCCGCAGGTGGAACCACCAGCCGCCGTCCTCCTCGCACTCGGCGCAACCGGGGCCGGAGGGGGCCACGTCGGGATCGATGCCTGTGGAGACGCTCATGGACCCAGCGTGCACCGTCAGCGGCCCGCGAGGAAGCCCGGCAGCCAGTGCGCCTCCCAGGCCGGGATCTCCTGGTGCTCGATCCTCGAGCGCTCCGGAGCGGTGGCCGCGGTGCGGTAGCGGCCGTGCTCCCGCTCGAGGTAGTGGTAGTTGACGAGCTCGCGGCGCAGGTAGGCGAAGTCCTCGTGCACCCCGAGCAGCACCTCGTTGACCTCGGGCTCGGAGTACTCCCGTCCCGGCTCGAAGCGGCTCACCACCTCCAGCAGCACCGCAGCGCGCGCCTTCCGCCTGCCCGGCACCCGCTCGATGCGCCCGTCGGTGAACAGCCGCTCCACCAACCGGGCCTGTTCGGCCCGCGCGTCGTCGTACGCCGACTCGTGCGGACTGGTGCTCGCCTCGACGGCGGCGCGGGCGAGCGTGTAGCTCTCACCCGTCTCGGCCATGCGGGCGCGCACGACCTGCTTGAAGTCACTGTTCCTGGTCATCGTGATCACCTTCGACTGCGCTGCGTCCCCAGTACGCCGCTGCAGCGGGCGTCAACGATGCGACTCATGGATGCCCGAGGATCTGCTCCCCTTCACCACCTCGCACGGACTGGGGCCGACGCGTGGGCTGGGCGTTGGACGACGCCCTCGGACCTGAGTCTCCCAGAGACTCAGGTCCCAGCGCGAGTCGATTCACGTTCGCTGCGTCACCGAGCGTCGGTCTCGTGACAGGCGCCGGGGCGCCTCTGACCCCGGGGCGCCTTCCTCGACCACCGCAGCCACCGCTGGTCGAGGAGGGACGAAGTCCCGTCACGACACCACTCCGCGGAATTGATCTGACACCGACGGCGGGGTGGCCCCACACTGGGGCCATGCCGTCGTCGAGCCAGTGGATCGCGTTCCTCGTCGCGTCGATCCTCTTCATCCAGGTGCCGGGCCCCAGCCTGCTCTTCACCATCGGTCGCGCCCTCACCGTCGGGCGCCGCGAGGCGCTGCTGTCCGTGGTGGGCAACGCGCTCGGCGTGACGGCCCAGGTCGCCCTCGTGGCGGTCGGCCTCGGCGCGGTGGTCGCGGCCAGCGCGACGGCGTACACCGCCATCAAGGTCGCCGGCGCCGGCTACGTCATCTGGCTCGGCATCCAGGCGATCCGCCACCGTGCCGACGCCCGACTGGCGATGGCCGAGGCCGCGCCCGCGCGGCGCGGGCACCCGATCCGGATCGGCCTCACCGTCGGCGTGACCAACCCCAAGACGATCGTCTTCTTCGTCGCGTTCCTGCCCCAGTTCATCGCTCCCACCGGCTCGGTGCCCGGGCAGACGATGCTGCTCGGGGTGGTCTTCGGCGTGCTGGCGATGGCCTCGGACGGCGTCTGGGCGCTCGCGGCCGGGAGTGCCCGTCAGTGGTTCGCCCGCCGGCCCACCCGCCTCGACGCCCTCAGCGCGACCGGCGGCACGATGATGGTCGGCCTCGGCGCGACCATGCTCGCGGCGGAGTGAGCTGGAGTGAGGTGGAGTGAGGCACCCGACCTAGGGTGGCCGCCATGCGCACCCTGGTCACGACGCTCCTCCTGCTCCTCGCCCTCGCAGCGCCTGCGCACGCCGAACCGACCCCGCTGCCGACCGGCACCGACGTCGACTACCAGCTCGGCGGTCCGGTGCAGCCGGGCGACAACGTCGGCATCGTGGTGCGCGACCGCACCGCCGAGCCGGCCGAGGGCCGCTACAACATCTGCTACGTCAACGGCTTCCAGACCCAGCCCGACGCCCGCCGCTTCTGGCTGAAGAGGTCCGGACTCCTCCTCAGCGGCCGCGACGGGCTGGTCGAGGACGAGGCGTGGGGCGAGTGGCTCCTCGACATCCGCACGCCCGCGAAGCGCGAGCGTCTGGCGAAGATCGTGGGCCGCTGGACCGAGGGCTGCGCGCGCGACGGCTTCGACGCCGTCGAGTACGACAACCTCGACTCGTTCTCGCGCAGCCACGGCCTGGTGAAGGCACGGCACGCCAAGGCGTTCGCCCGACTGCTGACCGCGGCGGCGCACGACGCCGGGCTCGCTGCGGGGCAGAAGAACTGGGCCGGATGGGACGGCACGAAGGCCGGCTTCGACTTCGCCGTCGCGGAGGAGTGCGGCCGCTACGACGAGTGCGGTCGCTACGTCGAGGCCTACGGCGACCAGGTGCTGGCCATCGAGTACCGCGCCCGCGACTTCGCCGCGACCTGCACGGCCTACGGCGACCGGCTGGCCGTCGTCCTCCGCGACCTCGACCTCACCCCGGACGGCGTACGCCGCTGGTGCTGACGTGGGCCGCCGGGGTCCGGTGGGTCAGTGCGTGCCGACCGACTCGGGCTCGTCGGCGCGACCCTGCTTGCGCTTGCTGGCGATCAGGCTCGTGGTGACGGTGACGGCCAGGATGCCGACGATCACGAACAGCGAGGCGAGGGTCGGCACGTCGGGGATCGAGGGCCACACCAGGTGCGCCCAGTGCAGCACCAGCTTGGCGCCGATGAAGCCGAGGATCGCGGCCAGGCCGTAGCTCAGGTGGACCAGCGCGCTCAGCGCCCCCTCGAGCACGAAGTAGAGCGCGCGGAGGCCGAGCAGGGCGAACGCGTTGGTCACGAAGACGAGGTAGGGGTCACCGGTGATGCCGTAGACCGCGGGCACCGAGTCGACCGCGAACACGATGTCCGTGGCGAACACGGCGGCGGTCACGAGAGCGAACGGCGTCAGCATCCGCACGCCCTTGCGGACCACGGTGAGCTTCGCGCCGTCGTACTCGTCGCTGACCGGCATGAAGCGGCGCAGCACCTTCACGATGCGCATCTCGGCGACGTCGACCTCGTGCTCCTGACCGCGGATCGCGTCGCGGAGCAGCTTGAGGCCGGTGAGCAGCAGGACGCCACCGAAGATCAGGAAGACCCAGTCGAAGCGGGACAGCGCGGCGGCACCGAGGGCGATGAAGATGCCGCGCAGCACGAGCGCGCCGATGATGCCGTAGAGCAGCACGCGCTGCTTGAGCACCTCGGGCACCGCGAAGGCGGCGAGCAGCAGCATGAAGACGAAGAGGTTGTCGACGCTCAACGTCTTCTCGACGAGGTAGCCGGTGTAGTACTCCAGCCCGCGATCGCCGCCGTGGGCGTTCCAGACGTAGAGGCCGAAGGTCAGCGGCAGGGCGACGTAGAACGCCGACCAGGCCAGCGCCTCCTTCATCTTCACCTCGTGCGGGCGACGGGTGGCGATGAAGTCGACGACGAGCAGGGCGAGCACCACTGCGATGGTGACGAACCACAGGGTGGGTGACGCGATGGACGACATGGGTCTCCTCAGGAATCCGGGTGCTGCGATTTCCTGAGGTCTCCCCCACCGCTTCGAGAGCGGCCTCCGCCGGGGCGCCTGTGGAGGCGCCGTACTGACCGACGGATGTTGGGCGGGGTACTCCCCTCACGGGTGAGTTTAGTTGAACGGGCAAGGGTGTGGCCAATTGGCGCGCGTAGGCTCGCGGCATGGAGACCGAGGAGTACGACGTCGTGGTGATCGGCGGTGGCCCGGTGGGCGAGAACGCCGCCCAGTACGCCATCGAGGGCACCGACATGACCGCGGCGATCATCGAGGGCGAGCTGCTCGGTGGCGAGTGCAGCTATTGGGCGTGCATGCCCAGCAAGGCGCTGCTGCGACCGGTGGCGGTGGCGGACATGACCGCCGACCTGCCGGGCGTCTCGACGGCGCACGTCGCGCCCAAGGCGCTGCTGGAGCGGCGGGACTACTGGGTCTCGCACTACGACGACGCCGGGCAGGTGTCGTGGGCCGAGGGCGCCGGCATCGCGGTCGTCCGGGGCCACGGTCGCATCGCCGGCGAGCGGGAGGTGCGCGTCGCCACCGCAGACGGCGAGCGCGTGGTCCGGGCCCGACAGGCCGTGGTGATCGCGACGGGCAGCTGGCCCCGCGTCCCCGAGATGTACGCCGACGCCCTCCCCTGGGACTCCCGCGACGCCACCGGCGTCATCGACGTCCCCGACCGGCTGGTGATCGTCGGCGGCGGCGTCGTCGCCTGCGAGGCAGCGGTCTGGATGAGCGCCCTCGGCTCCGCAGTGACCCTGCTGGTGCGTGACCGGCGGCTGCTCGGCCGGACCGAGCCCTTCGCCGGGGAGGCCGTGCTGGTGGGCCTCCGCGAACGCGGCGTCACCGTGCACCTCGGCGCCGAGGTGTCCGACGTACGACGCGACGGTGCGGCCGCGACGGGCATCGGCCGGATCCACGGCGGCACCGTCACCCTGACCACCTCTGCCGGCGAGATCGAGGCCGACGAGGTGCTGCTCTCCATCGGCCGTTCGCCGCGCCTGGACGACGTCGGGCTGGAGTCCGTCGACCTCACCGCGGACGACGTCACCGGCGGCCGGCTGCCCGAGTGGCTGCACGCCGTCGGCGACGCGAGCGGCGGCCCGCCCCTGACCCACTGGGGCAAGCACCAGGCCCGCGTCGTCGGTGCCCGGATCGCGGCAGCGACCAGGGGCGAGGTGGCCTGGGAGCCCGACCGCGAGGCACCCGTGCCGCAGGTCGTCTTCTCCGAGCCCGAGGTGGCGTCGGTCGGGATGACCGAGGCCGAGGCGCGCGAGGCCGGCCACGACGTGGTCACCACGCGCGTGCCGACCTCGTCGGCCGCCGGCACCGGCCTGCTGCGCGACCACGTGGTCGGCGACGCCCAGCTCGTGGTCGATGCCCGGACCCGTCTCCTGCTGGGGGCGACGTTCGTCGGCGTCGAGGCCGGCGAGCTCGTCCACGCCGCCACGGTGGCCATCGTCGGAGACGTCCCGGTGCACGTCCTGCGCCACGCGGTGGCGTCGTACCCGACCGCGGCCGAGCTGTGGCTCCGGCTGCTCGAGTCCCTGCCCCCGGAGTTCCGTACGCCGCCCGCCACCGACGCCGGTTGAGCAGCGACGCGAAGGCACCCCGCTGGTTGAGGAGGTCGCGAGCTCACCCCGCTGGTTGAGGAGGTCGCGCAGCGACCGTCACGAAACCCCGCAGCCCACGCCGGGTCTCGTGACAGGCGCCAGAGCGCCTTCCTCGACCACCGGGGACGCCAGGCGCCTTCCTCGACCACCGGGAACGCCAGAGCGCCTTCCTCGACCACCGGGGGAACGCCAGGGCGCCTTCCTCGACCACCGGGAGAGCTGCGGGCGAGGCTCAGCCGCGCTCGCGGAGGTAGCGCCCGAAGTGCGGCACGGTGAAGGCGATCCGGCCGCGCTCGCCGGAGTAGACCAGGCCCTTCTTGAGCAGCGAGTCGCGGGCCGGTGACAGGGACTGTGGCTTCTTGCCGAGCGCTGCCGCGACGTCGGAGCTGAGGACCGCGTCGCCCTCGACGTCGCCGGAGTCGGCCCGGGCGGCCGCCACGTCGGCCATCGCCATCAGGTAGTCGCGCTCCCCCGGCGTGGCGCGCTCGTAGCGGGAGCCGAAGAACCCGACGGCCAGCTCGGACTCGGCCTCGGGTGCGGCGACCGCGACGTCGGCGGCCGTGATCGGGGTGCGCGGGGCGAGGTCCCACACGGCCTTGCCGTAGGCCTGGATGAAGTAGGGGTAGCCGCCGGTGGCGTCGTACATCGCGGCCAGCGCGTCGGGCTCGAAGGCCGCGTCCTCGTCGGCGGCCGGCGCCTCGAGGGCGCGGTCCGCGGCCTCGCGCGAGAGCCGGTCGATGCGCTGGTAGCGGAAGAGCCGCTCGCTGTAGGACTTGCTGGCGCTGAGCACCGCCGGCAGGTGCGGCAGCCCGGCACCGACGACGATGACCGGCAGGCCCGACTGGCTGAGCTCGTGGCAGGCGGCGCAGAGCGCGGAGATGTCGTCGGGGCCGAGGTCCTGCATCTCGTCGATGAAGATGCCGATGCCCTTGCCGACGTCGGCCGCGAGCCCGCCGAGGTCGGTGAAGAGCTCGACCAGGTCGATCTCGATGTCGCCGGAGTCGGCGCGGCCGCGGACCGCAGGAGCGTCGATGCCGGGGCTCCACTGGTCCTTCAGCCGGGCGTTGGCGCCGGCGTCGCGGTGGGCGAAGGACTTGATCACGCCGAGGACGTGGTCGACGGACTCCTCGTCGCCGTGCCCGAGCTCGCGGACGGCCTGGTGCAGCGCGCTGCTCAGCGGACGGCGCAGGCCCTGGCCGGGACGGGCCTCGAGCTTGCCGGTCCCCCACCCCTTGCGGACGGCCGCGCCGCGCAGCGCGTTGAGCAGCACCGTCTTGCCGACGCCGCGGAGGCCGGTGAGCACCAGGCTCCGCTCCGGTCGGCCCTTGGCCACCCGCTCCAGGACGACGGCGAAGGCGGCGAGCTGCTCGTCGCGACCGGCCAGCTCGGGCGGGCGCTGGCCCGCGCCGGGGGCGTACGGGTTACGGATCGGGTCCACGATCAGACGGTATCGGTGGATCTAGCCTCGACCTTAGACAGCGGGATACTCGGCGAGTCGGCGAAAGAGTGGAACGATCGAACCGTGACCGAGCAGCTCGAGCCGCACCCCGCCCAGTCCATCTCCTACCCCGCCGAGTCGCGCCCGTCGTCGCGCTACGCGCAGGAGCACCTCGATCCCCACGTGATCGTGCTCTTCGGCGCCACCGGCGACCTGGCTCGCCGCAAGCTGCTGCCGGGCATGGCGCACCTCGTCCTGTCCGACCTCGCGCCCGACATCCGCATCGTGGGGACGTCGCTGGAGGACATGAGCGACGAGGAGTTCCGCGCCTTCGCCCGCAGCGCCGTCGAGCAGTTCGGGCACAAGCAGCTCACCGCCGAGCAGTGGGACACCTTCGACGACAACCTCACCTACGTCTCGCAGACCGCCGGTCCGGAGGCGCTCGCCGGCGCGGTCGCGAAGGCCGAGCAGGCGCTCGGTGGGACCGTACGCCGCCTGCACTACCTGTCCGTCCCCCCGAAGGCCGCGCTCCCGGTGATCGACATGCTGCGGTCGGCCGACCTGGTCGAGCGCGCGCGCGTCGTGATGGAGAAGCCGTTCGGCACCGACCTCGCGAGCGCGATCGCCCTCAACGCGCGTGTCCACGAGACCTTCCAGGAGTCGCAGGTCTTCCGCATCGACCACTTCCTCGGCAAGGAGGCCGCGCAGAACATCCTGGCCTTCCGCTTCGCCAACGGCCTCTTCGAGCCGATCTGGAACCGCAACTTCATCGACCACATCCAGATCGACATCCCCGAGACCCTCGGCCTCGACCAGCGGGCCAACTTCTACGAGTCGACCGGCGCCTACAAGGACATGGTCGTCACCCACCTGTTCCAGGTGATGGCGTTCGTCGCGATGGAGCCGCCGACCGCGCTCGAGCCGCGCGCGATCTCGGAGGAGAAGAACAAGGTCTTCCGCTCGCTGCTGCCGATCAGGCCGAGCGACGGTGGTGCGCGGCCAGTTCACCGGCTACACCAGCCTCCCCGGTGTCGCACCGGACTCCGACACCGAGACCTTCATCGCGATGGAGTGCCGCCTCGACAACTGGCGCTGGGCCGGCGTGCCGTTCTACCTGCGCACGGGCAAGGAGATGGCCGAGGGCAAGCGGATCATCTCGATCGCCTTCAAGGAGGCGCCGCGCTCGATGTTCCCGACCAACTCGGGCGTCGGCCAGTCCGGGCCCGACCACCTGACCTTCGACCTCGCCGACGAGTCGAAGGTGTCGCTGTCGTTCTACGGCAAGCGGCCCGGGCCCGGCATGCGCCTGCAGAAGCTGTCGATGCAGTTCTCCACCGGCGAGACCGAGACCGCGGGCGACGTGCTCGAGGCCTACGAGCGGCTGATCCTCGACGCGATGCGCGGCGACCACACGCTCTTCACCACGGCCGAGGGCATCGAGTCGCTCTGGGACCGCTCGGCGCAGCTGCTCGAGGACCCGCCGCCGGTGAAGCCCTACGCCCCCGGCACGTGGGGACCCAACGCCATCCACCAGCTCGTCGCACCGCACGCCTGGCGCCTGCCGTTCGAGCGGGAGTGGCGCGCCAAGAAGTAGCGCGAGACGGGCCGGTGACGAAAGCGCCCGCCGAGGTCTAGATTCCCAGAGGACTCGTCCTCGGGAGGGCTCGCATGACCGATCTTCGCCAGCAGCTCCTGCGCAAGAAGCCGATCGCCGGGCCGCGGTCGGAGCACGACGGGCCGGAGCTCGCCCGGACCCTCGGCACCTTCTCGCTGATGATGTTCGGCGTCGGGGCCACCGTCGGCACGGGCATCTTCTTCGTCCTGCAGGAGGCCGTGCCCGACGCCGGGCCCGGCGGTGATGGTGTCGTTCCTGGTCGCCGGCATCGCCGCCGGCCTCTCGGCGCTCTGCTACGCCGAGCTGGCCAGCTCGATCCCGGTCAGCGGGTCGACGTACTCCTTCACCTACCACTCCATGGGCGAGCTGATGGCGATGGTGATCGCGGCCTGCGTGCTCCTGGAGTACGGCGTCGCCGCCTCGGCCGTCGCGGTCGGGTGGAGCGGCTACTTCAACGAGCTGCTCAACAGCGTCTTCGGGTTCGCGCTGCCCGATGCGCTGTCGTACTCCCCCGTCCCCTACGAGGACAACGTGACGGGCCTGATCAACCTCCCGGCCGTGGTGCTGGTCTTCCTCTGCACCCTGCTCCTGATCCGCGGCGCGAGCGAGTCGGCGCGGATCAACACGATCATGGTGCTGATCAAGCTCGGCGTGCTGATGCTGTTCGTGGTCGTCGCGCTGACCGCCTTCAAGGCCGACCGGTTCGACAACTTCTTCGACTCGGGCTCCGCCGGCATCAGCGCGGCCGCCGGCACGATCTTCTTCTCCTTCATCGGACTCGATGCGGTCTCCACGGCAGGAGAGGAGGTGAAGGATCCGCAGCGCGCCCTGCCCCGGGCGATCATGGGCGCCCTGGTGATCGTGGTGGGGGTCTACCTCCTCGTCGCCTTCGCCGGCGTCGGCGCCCAGCCGCTCGAGGAGTTCTCCAGCGACGAGCAGCAGAGCGCCGGGCTGTCGGTGATCCTGGAGAACATCACCGGTTCGTCGGTCCCCGGCACCATCGTGGCCGCGGGTGCGGTGATCTCGATCTTCTCGGTGACGCTGGTGACCCTCTACGGCCAGACCCGCATCCTGTTCGCGATGGGCCGCGACCGGATGCTGCCGGACCGGTTCGCGGCGGTGAACTCGCGCACCCTGACGCCGACCTTCAACACGATCGTGGTGGGCGTGGTCGTGTCGCTGATCGCCGGCTTCGTGCCCGCCGACTACCTCTGGGACACGGTGTCGATCGGCACCCTCGTCGCCTTCAGCGTGGTCGCGATCAGCATCATCATCCTGCGCCGCACGCAGCCC
Organism: uncultured Actinomycetota bacterium; assembly: GCA_963750445.1. Taxonomy (GTDB): domain Bacteria; phylum Actinomycetota; class Actinomycetes; order Propionibacteriales; family Nocardioidaceae; genus Nocardioides. The sequence goes on from CAVVQR010000004.1 coordinate 355,607, forward strand.
GACATGGAGCGCCCTTCCGGGTGCCCGGCTATCCGGTGACGCCGCTCATCACGGTCGCGGCCTGCGTCTACGTCCTCTCCGGGCTCGCCGCCATCACCTGGGTCATCTTCAGCACGTGGCTCGTCGATCGTGCTCGCGTTCTACTTCCTGTGGGGCCGGCGCAACTCCCGGCTGGAGACGGGTGAGCGCACCGGGGTGACGAGGTGACCCTCCTGGTCGGGTTCGTCCCCGGCAAGGACGACCGCGCCGGGCTCGAGCTCGCCGCCGTCCTCGCCCGCACCGACGGCGACGACCTGCGCATCGTCACTGCGGCACCCGCCCGCTGGCCCACGCCCGTGGCGGGTGGCACCGACCGCGAGTACGCCGACTGGTCACGCACCTACGGCGAGGCGGCCGTCGCCGAGGCCTCCGCGCTGATGGCCGACATCGACCCCGACCTCACCGTCGACGTGAGGTGGGTGGAGGGCCGGTCCGCCTCGTCGGTCGCTGCTGGCCGAGGCCGAGGAGCACGGGCCCGCGCCGTGGTCGTCGGGTCGGGACAGGGCGGTTCCTACGGGCAGATCTACCTCAGCTCCACCGCCGACGTGCTGCTGCACTCCGCGACAGTGCCCATCGCGATCGCACCGCGCGGCTTCGACGCCCCGGAGGGGTCGCGCGTCACCCGGGCGACGTGCGCCTTCCGGGGGGACGAGCAGTCCCGCCGGACGCTCGGCACCACGGCCGAGATCTGCGCCCGGACCGGAGCCGCGCTGCGGGTGGCGACGTTCGCCGTCCGCGGTCGCACGATGTACCCGCCCGAGGTGGGCACCCGCACCGAGGACATGGTGATGGAGGCGTGGGTCGAGCAGGGCGACGCGCTCCAGGCCGAGGCGGTGGCGGCGATCCCGGAGCCCCGGCCGAGCGACGTGCAGGCCGTCGTGGCCACCGGTCGGACCTGGCAGGCGGCGATGGACCGGCTGGAGTGGGGCCGCGGCGACCTGCTCGTCGTGGGCTCCTCGCGGACCGGCCGCGCCACCCGGTTGTTCCTCGGCTCCAACGCCACCAAGATCCTGCGCGCCTCACCGGTCCCGGTGATGGTGGTGCCCTGACCGCGAACCGGGCACGAGACCTAGCCCGCCCGGTCGGGCCGGTCCAGGCGCTCGACCCGCTGTCGCGCGGTGTCGTAGGCGTCGTCGAGCCCCTTGCGGAGCAGCGCGATCAGCTCGGGGACCTCGTCGGCCGCGAGCCGGAACGTGCCCGCGCAGACGTTGTCGCGCCACAGCGAGAGCACCACGACCTGCCGCTCCTGGTGCCAGGTGACGCGCAGCGAGCGGTCGTCGCCGCGGGGGTCGAGGAAGACCGTCCCGGTGCGGGGTGTGCGCTCGTGGGCCATGTCCTATTGTGACCCGCGCACGCACAAGGATCTGCCTAGACTTGCGAGCGTGCCCGAGCTTCCCGAGGTCGAAGCCCTCGTCCAGGACCTGCGCGGCCGCCTCGTCGGCCGGGCGATCAGCCGCGTCGACCTGGCCGCGTTCAGCGCGCTGAAGACCTTCGACCCACCGCTGCACGCCCTGCACGGGACCCTGGTCGACGACGTGACCCGGCACGGCAAGTTCCTCGACATCGACGCCAGCGGCGTGCACGTGGTGATCCACCTCGCCCGCGCCGGGTGGATCCGCTGGAAGGACGAGGTCCCCGCGCTCCCGGCCCGGCCGAACCCGAAGAACCCCCTGGCCGCCCGCATCGTCATCGACGATCCGGACCTCGACGTCCAGCCGGGGCTCGACATCACCGAGGCCGGCACCAAGAAGGGGCTGGCGATCTACGTCGTGCGCGACCCCGCGGACGTGCCCGGCGTGGCCCGGCTCGGCCCGGACCCGCTGTCCGACGACTTCACCATCGACGTGCTGCGCGCGATCCTGGAGAAGGAGGGCCGCAAGCAGATCAAGGGCGTGATGCGGATGCAGTCGATCATCGCCGGCATCGGCAACGCCTACTCCGACGAGATCCTGCACGCCGCGAGGATGTCGCCGTTCAAGCCGGCCAACAGCCTGGAGCCCGACGACCTGCAGACGTTGTACGACGCCATCCGCGACACGCTCGGCGATGCGGTGAAGCGCTCGAGCGGTCTCGCCGCGAGCGAGCTCAAGGGCGAGAAGAAGAGCAACCTCGCGGTCCACGGCAGGGCCGGGCAGAAGTGCCCCGTCTGCGGCGACATCGTGCGCGAGGTGTCGTTCGCCGACTCGAGCCTGCAGTACTGCGCGACCTGCCAGACCGGCGGGAAGCCGCTGGCGGACCGACGGATGTCACGCCTGCTGAAGTAGCGCGACCGCCCAGCACCAGCTCAGACACCACACAGGTGTCGGTCGGACTCACCCCCGTGCAGACCGACCGACACCTGGACCGTCAAGAATACCTTGACGTTGTGCCGATCGTCTCATGCCGAAGCGCCCTTGTCGCCGGATTTGCGGGCAAACCTCTCCCAGACCGCCTGACGGGTGACACCCAGGGACCGGCCGATCTCGGCCCACGACACGTTGCGCTCGCGCAGCAGGTCGACCCACTCCTGGGCGAAGGAGACGTTCTGCTCCGCCGAGGCCAGGATCTGCGGCAGGACCGCGAGCACCTCGGCGTCGCTCATGTCGTCCCACGGGAACGTCCCGCGCGCCTTCGCGAGCAGCTCGTCGTCGTGCAGGATCGCGTGGAAGTCGTCGATGCAGGTGACGCACACCTGGGCGCCGAGCCCGCCGATCAGCGGGAGGTCGGTGCCGGGGCCGCCGGGCGTGCCACAGAACGAGCAGATCTTCCCCGCCCGTGTGATCGCCATGTCCCTGCCTCCCGCCGACGATGCTACCCGCCCCACGGGCAGGCGAGCGGCGGACGCCGCAGGGGTCTGGACCGGCCTCAGCCGGCCGGACGGGTCACTCCGTGGAGTCGGGCATCTCCGGCACCTCGGGGAGGTTGAGGTCGTCCAGCGGGTTGCCGCAGGTCTTGGTGAGGTAGTCGGAGAAGGCGGTCGCCTCCGCCTGGGCGTCCTTCGACGCGTCCAGCCCGCCCTGCGACAGCTCCTCGAGCTTGTCGATCGAGAAGTCGTCGGCGTCGATGTCCTTGGCCTGCTCGACGGTCGCCTCGAACCCGGCGCGCGCCTTGTCCGGGATGTCCTCGGGAGTGCCGACCTTCTCCAGCTTGTCCGCCCAGCCCTTGACGGCCTTGGCCATGTCGTCGTTGCTCGGGACCTGGGGGTTGCTCGTGTCGCCCACCAGGTCGGTGAAGAGGCTGGTCTGCGTGTCGCAGAAGTCCTTCTCGCTGGCGTCGGTCGGGGCGCCGCTGCCGCCGCCGCTGCCGCCGCCGCAGGCCGAGGTGACCGCACCGACCAGGAGGACGGCGCCGGACAGGGTGAGGCGGGTTCGGGTGAGCATGGGTGTGGCCCTTCGCTGGGACGCCGAGGCGTCGACGGTCTCGTCGATCGGGGTCTACCCTCGCGTGGCCGCGGCTAATCGTCCATTCGGAAGACCGGGGGCAGCGGAAGGTCCAGCGAGCGTTCGAGCACCTCGAGGTACTCCCCGCGCGGGCGGCGTACGACACCCAGCGAGGCCAGGTGCGGCGTCTGCCACTGCACGTCGAGCACCCGGTGCTCGGCGTGCTCGTCGTCGAGCAGGTCCACCAGCGCCATCAGGGCGACCTTGGAGGCGTCGGGCTCGCGGTGGAACATCGACTCCCCGGCGAACAGCCCACCGATGCTGATGCCGTAGAGGCCGCCTGCGAGCCGACCGTCGCGCCACGCCTCGACCGAGTGCGCCCAGCCGAGCCGGTGGAGGCGTCCGTAGGCCTGGACGAACTCCGGGGTGATCCAGCCGTCGGGCCGCTCGGGGCTGCCGCACTCGGCCACCACCTCGTCGAAGGCGGTGTCCACCCGGATCTCGAAGTCCCGGGCCGAACGGCGCAGGGAGCGCGAGACCCGCATCCCGTCCAGGGGCAGGACCCCGCGCTCGACGGGCGAGAACCAGCCGAGCTGGTCGTCGCCGTCGAGCGTGACGGGCATCGGGAAGAGCCCGAGGCTGTAGGCCGTCAGCAGGGTGCCGCTGTCGAGGTCCGCACCGAGTGCCACGAGGTCGTCGTCGGGGTCCCACGTCGCGTGGGGCGGGAAGGCCCACGGCGTCGGGGCGGGAGCGATCGGCACGACCTCACGCTAGCGACTGCCGGCTCGCGGCCACCTCTTTCGGCGCCGAACCGTACGATCGGGGCATGGGCCTGAAGCACACCGTGGGACGTCAGCTCGCGCCGAGGATCACCCAGATCGCGCCCGGGCTCTCCTCGTCGTTCGTCCGCGAGGCCCTCAACCGCGCCATCGACGGTGTCGGGCCGCTCCCTGCCGCTGCCGCAGCGGCGGACAAGCAGCTCAAGGAGCAGCGCGGCGACGTCGACCGCGCGATCCACGAGGTCATCGAGAACAACGTCCGGATCGCCGGCGCACAGGGGTTCCTCACCAACATCGGCGGGCTCGTGACGATGGCCGTCACCATCCCCGCCAACGTCACCGGCCTGGCGCTGATCCAGTGCCGGATGGTGGCCGGCATCGCCCACCTGCGCGGGCACGACCTGTCCGACCCACGCGTGCGCAACGCGATCCTGACCCTCCTGCTCGACGAGGACCAGGTCGCCAACATGATCAAGGCGCGCAAGCTCCCGGCCACGCCGATGGCTCTCGCCACGGCACCGGCCCACGACCCGTCCCTCGACGCCACGATCTCCCACGTCGTGGCGACCGACATCGTCGCCCGCGTGGCCGGCAAGCGCCTCGCCACCACCATCGGTCGCCGGGTCCCGGGAGTCGGGGGCGTGGTCGGTGCCGGCGCCGATGCCTTCGCCACCTGGAAGACCGGCCGGTACGCCGACCGCGAGCTGCTCCCGCGCCAGAAGTGATCAGGCCGGGGGCCACTCCTCGGCGAGGATCGCGTAACCGACCTCGTCGACCCAGCCGAGCTCGGCGTGCCACAGGGCCTTGCGGGAGAGCCGCTCGCGTCGCATGCCGACCGACTCCAGGATGCGCACCGAGGCGGGGTTGTCCGCGTACGCCGCCGCGGTGACCCTCCGTAGCCCGAGTCCCTCGAAGGCGGCGTGCAGCAGCGCGCGGGCGGTGGCCGCACCGATGCCCGCGCCGGCGGAGCGAGGATCGACGATGTAGCCGATCAGCCCGTCCGTGCCCTCGGGGCTGCCGGGCTGACCCGGTCCGTCCACCACGTCGAGGAACCCCATCGCGACCACCTCGCCGTCGCGCTCGACGATGCACGAGAAGTCGGTCGGGCTGTCCGGCACGCCGAGCCAGGTGCGACGCAGCTCGTCGGGGTCGACGCGGGTGTGCACCAGGAAGTGGCTGACCGCCGGGTCGTTGCGGAAGGCCAGCAGGGCCTCGACGTCGCTCTCCACGGCCTCACGGAACAGCAGGTCATCGGCGCGAAGGGGCCACGGGCTGTGCGGCACGAGGAGGACCCTCCCTGGTGAAGTCGCACCAGCGCCACCTGCAGCCCGTCCTCCGGTCGACCCAGGCATCACGCCTGGCCCCGCCTGCGCACGCGGCGGTAGGCGTCGAGGGTGCCGCGACCGGCGGCGCTGTCCTCGAGGCTCGTGACGATCTTGCGCTTCACCCGGTAGCTCGGCGTCAGCCGCGCACGGTCACGCTCCTCACGCGCCTCCCGGAGCTCTTCGTGGAGGCGCTCCTCCACGGCCCGCAGGCGGGCGCCCTCCACCAGCAGTGCGCTGATCGCGTCGAGCGCGGGCGGCAGCAGCTCGTCGGCCGTCGCAGTGTCGGGGTCGGCGAAGGTGCCGAGGTCGGGTCCGAGCAGGTCGTCGAGCGAGCCCACGACGTCGTAGCCCCGCTCGGCGAGGACCGTGACCCAGTCCCGGGAGAGCTCCTTGGCCCAGGCGTGGTCGTCGGGCGCGAGGCCGAGGCGGGCGGAGGCGACGCCCCGCGACAGGGTCTCGTGGGCGAGGACCTCACGGACGAGCGGGCGGTAGTCGGGCGGGGCGATGATCGAGGTGACCCGGGCGTTGATGGTGCGCAGCAGCGAGGTCTCGGGCACGCCGAGGGACGGGTTCTCCCGCTCGGCGGTGAGGTCGAGCGGCAGGTCGTCGAGCCCGAAGGTGCCCGAGAAGCGGCGCCAGAGCTCGCCGCGGTCCGAGCCCGACGGCGGCAGCGTGACGAGGTGGACCCGCTCGGGGGGCAGCGAGCCGCCCCACCGCTCGAGGATGTCCGGGATCTCCTGCACCGCCCAGAACCACGAGCCGATGCGGGAGTCGCGCGCCGGGTCACGGATGGTCCGGAGGAACTTCGCGTAGGTGATGTGGCTGCGGTGCTTGACGTTCTCCTGCCACTCCGCCGGGATCTGGCGGATCAGGTCGCGCGCCGACAGCACGAGGTGGACCTCGGCGTCGCCGAGCGAGGCGAGCGCGCGCTCGACCTGCGTCGGCGTGGCCCGGGCGAAGATCTCGTGGCTGATGATCGAGGTGCCGTGCCAGGCGCGGACCTCGGCGGCGAGCCGGTCCCAGGCGCCGACGGCCTCGGTCTCGATGCCGCCCCAGGGGAGCGTCATCAGGTCGAGGGCGGCGAGGAACTGCGCGTCGAAGCGGCGGGCGGGATAGAGGATGTCGTGCTCGCGCAGGACCGACTGGTTGCGGAACAGCACGTCCTGGAGGTAGGACGTCCCGGTCTTGGGGCAGCCCACGTGCAGCAGCACTCGCCTGCTCACCGCTCCACCTGCCTCTCCGCTCGACGGCCCGTCCGGTGCGTGCGCCAGGCCGGGTCCACGACCATCCTGATCGCCAGGTCCAGGACCTGCTCGTCGGCGGCGGCCCCCGTCGGTGCGGGTGCGGACGGCGCGGAGCGGGGCGCGAGATCGGCGAGGTCGCCGACGACAGGGTAGCCAGCGCGCGACAGGTTGCGGGTCATGCGGGCCGCGGACGCGGCCACCCAGTCGCGTTCGCCACCGGGTACGACGACGGGCGCGACGCCGCTGTCGGGGATCCGTCGCTGGAGCGTCCGCATCAGCGCGGGCCGCTCGGCGGCGGGGACGCGCAGGCCCGACCACCGCGGCCACCCGACGGGCCAGCTCGGCCTGGTCGGCACCGGGGACGCGGACGTCCGGGAGACGTCGTACGCCGACCTGCCGGGGCAGCCGCTCGAGGTCGGTGACGACCCGGACGAACGGGCGGCGGCCGTGCCAGCGGTGCACGGAGTCGATCAGGTCGACCCGGGCCGGCAGCTGGTCGCGCTCGCGCCAGAAGCGCAGCCAGTCGGTCCACGGCTTGGAGCCGTGCTCGAAGCAGCGCTGGGTCCAGGTGCGGACGAGCAGGTCGTCGAGCGGGGCACCCACGGCCACGACGAACGGCCTGGGTCCCCCTTCGGGCCGACCCAGGCCGAGGAGGTGCTCGCGGGCCGCGGTGGTGACCACCGGGTCGCCGACCAGGCGGAAGCGACGACGCCAGGGCCGGGCCCAGCTCGAGGCGACCGGATCGGGCCCGAGGGCCACCAGGTCGTCGGCCACCAGCACGCTGGCCACGCGCAGCAGCTCGTCGGCGCCGATGGTCGCCGGGTCGACGGGCTGCGGACCGAAGCCGGCGAGCAGCCCGACCAGCGGGAGGTCGGCCTTGCCCCGGCCGGCGGCCGAGGTGGCCAGGACCCGGTCGGCGAGACGCGTGCGCTCCCGGGCGTGGTCGCCGCGGGGCCGCGCACCCGACGCGAGGTTGATCCGCCGGAGCAGCTCGAGCTGCTGGGCGCCCGGGACCACCCGCCCCGACGGCGCAGCGCCGGTGTCGTGCTCGGCCCACGCCAGCCAGGGCGTCGTACCGCCGTCGCGCAGGTGCGCCACCCAGGCGTGCGCGGTGCCGGTGGACGTGGTCAACGGTCGCGCAACCGGCGGGCGGTGTCGCGGAGGCGGCCGCTCATCGTGTCGCCCGAGGCGCGGTTGGCGGCCTCCTGCGTCATCACGGTCAGGGCGTCGAGGGCGGCACCGAGCTCCAGCTTGGCGCGGACCCGGTCGGGGTTGCGCCACTTCTCGTCCTCGGCCGGACGGCGCGGACGGAGGTCCTCGACGTCACCGATCACGTCGACGCCGCTGCCCTTGATCCAGTCGATCCAGACCTGGGCCCGCTCCTCGGCGAAGTCGTAGCGCTCGGGAGGCAGCCGCACCGGGACGGCGGTGCGGGAGACCAGCACCTCCTGGGCGAGCACCTCGCGGATCAGGTTGTCGTAGGCCGGCTCGCGCCACACGCCGAGCTCGAGGCGGCGGTTGAGCTTGCGGAGCAGCGAGGTCTCCGCGATGCCCAGCGACCGGTTGTCGCGCTCGGAGTCGAGCGGCGCCCACTCCGGGTCGATGCCGAAGGCGCGGCAGAAGCGCAGCCACAGCTCGTCGCCGTTGGGGCCGCGGTCGTGCGGGACGGTGACCACGTGCACGCGCTCGGGAGGGAGCTTGGCGCCCCACTGCGAGAGCACCCGCGGCAGGTCCATCGCGTTGAAGAACCAGGTCTGGCCGCGCTCGACCTTGGTGAGGAAGCGGCGGAAGGGCCACTTGCGGCCCTGCTTGATCGACTCCTGCCACGCGGCCGGCAGCTGCCGGCCCAGGTCGCGCGCGGAGTAGATGATGTGGACCTCGTTGCCGGCGAGGTCGTTCATCGCCTTGGCGATCTTGTCGGGCTTGGCGCCGGCGAGGATCTCGTGGCTGATCACCACGCTGCCGTCGGCCCGGTTGACCCGCTTGACCATGGAGTCCCACGCGCCCTTGGCGTGTCCGGCCGTGCCGCCCCAGTCCTGCTCCAGCAGGTCGAGCGCGGCGCGGAAGTGGAACATGTCCGAGCGTCCGGTCCGCGGCGACGGGACGATCAGCCCGTGGCGCGCCAGCGACGTCGCGTTGAGCAGCAGCCGGTCCTGGAGGTAGGTCGTCCCGGTCTTGGGGGCCCCGATGTGGAGGTGGACGACGCGGCTCATGGCGCTGATTGTGCCAGCCCACCACCGAGTGCCCGTACGACGGCGCTCGGGCTGGGGCGGCCCAGCTGGCCGGCCATCCAGACGCTCGTCGCGACCATCGCGTCGAGGTCGACGCCGTGGTCGATGCCGAGGCCGGTCAGCATCCACACCAGGTCCTCGGTGGCGAGGTTGCCGGTCGCCGACTTGGCGTAGGGGCAGCCGCCGAGACCACCGGCGCTGGCGTCGAAGGTGGTGATGCCCGCCTGGAGCGCGGAGAAGGTGTTGGCCAGCGCCTGGCCGTAGGTGTCGTGGAAGTGCATCGCCAGGCGGTCGGTGCCGACGCCGGCCTCGCCGAAGGCCGCGACCAGCGCCTTCACGTGGCCGGCGGTGGCGACGCCGATCGTGTCGCCGAGGCTCAGCTGGCTGGCGCCGAGGTCGAGCAGGCGGGTGCCGGCGGTGACGACCTGCTCGATCGGCACCGCGCCCTCCCACGGGTCGCCGAAGCACATGGAGACGTAGGCACGGACGTCCATCCCCGCCTCGCGGGCGCGGGCGACGGTGGGCTCGAACATCGCGAACTGCTCGTCGAAGGTGCGGTTGAGGTTCTTGCCGGCGAACGTCTCGGTGGCGCTGCCGAAGATCGCGATGTGCTCCAGGCCGAGCTCGAGGGCCCGGTCCAGGCCGCGCTCGTTGGGCACGAGCACCGGGAGGTGGCGGCCCTCCTCGCCGAGGTCGGCCATCAGCTCGGCGGCATCGGCGAGCTGGGGAACCCACCTCGGGTGCACGAAGCTGGTCGCCTCCACGATCGGGAGCCCGGCGGCCAGGAGTCGGCGTACGAACTCTGCCTTGACCTCGACCGGGACGATCGCCTTCTCGTTCTGGAGGCCGTCGCGGGCGCCGACCTCGTAGATCGTCACGCGCTCGGGCATCGCGTCGGCACGGACCTGCATCGGGAGGTCGGTCACGACTCCTCCACGGTGAACAGGACGGCGCCGAGCCTGACCAGGTCGCCCGTGGTCGCGCCGACGCTGGTGACCGTGCCGGCGAAGGGGGCCTTGAGCGCGAGCTCCATCTTCATCGCCTCCATCACCCCCAGCGTCTCACCCGCGACCACGGCCTGGCCCTCGGTGACGTTGACCGCCAGGACGGTGCCCGGCATCGGCGCGAGCATCGTGCCGTCGCCGGCCACTGCGGCGTGGTCGCCGAACGGGTCGGGCCGCTCCCACGACCAGCGCTGGCCGCGGTGCACGACCTCGACGAAGTCGCGCTGGACGTTGAGGACCGCGTGCTCGGCAGCGCCGTCGACGAGCAGGTGGACGGTGTGGTCGCCCGCCGACACCAGGCGTACGTCGTGCCCGGTCCCGGCGTGCTCGACGCGACCCCGGTGCCGGTCGACGAGGACCAGCTCGTCACCCAGGACGACGGTGTCGGGGGCCGGGTCCGCGCCCATCCGCCACCCGTCGGCCTGCCACGGTCCGGCGTCGCCCATCGTCTCGAGGAGGACCTCGGTCCAGGCCCCGAACACCAGGGCCAGCTCGGCGTCCGGCGCCGGCACCTCGTGCCGGTCGAGCCAGGCGGTGTCGATGGTCGCGTCGCGGAACTCGTCCGAGGCGACGAGCGCGCGCAGGAACCCGGTGTTGGTGGTGATCCCGAGGATCGCGGTCTCGTCGAGGGCCGCGACCAGGGCGGTCCGGGCGACCTCGCGGTCCGCGCCCCACGCGATCACCTTGCCGAGCATCGGGTCGTAGGAGGTGCTCACCTCCTGCTCCGGCTCGAGGGCGTGGTCGACCCGGACCTGGGTCTCGATACGCCGCTCGTCCCTCGCGTCCACTCGACCACCGAGGGCCGGCCACCGCACGATCGACGTACGTCCTGCCTGGGGGAGGAAGCCGTTGAAGGAGTCCTCGGCGTAGACGCGCGCCTCGATGGCGTGGCCCTCGAGGGTGACGGCGTCCTGGCCGAACGGCAGCGGCTCGCCGGTCGCGACGAGGAGCTGGAGCTCGACGAGGTCGACGCGCCCGCCGTCGACCCGGGTCACCTCCTCGGTCACCGGGTGCTCGACCTGGAGGCGGGTGTTCATCTCGAGGAAGTAGAACTCCCCGGTGCTGTTGTCGAGCAGGAACTCGACCGTGCCGGCGCCGGTGTAGCCGCACTGCTGGGCGAGGGCGACGGCCGACGACGTGATCGCTGCCCGCTGCTCCTCGCTGATCGTCGGGGCAGGCGCCTCCTCGAGGACCTTCTGGTGCCGGCGCTGGGTCGAGCAGTCGCGCTCGAAGAAGTGCAGGACGTGGCCGTGGCTGTCGCCCATGACCTGCACCTCGATGTGGCGCCCGGACTCGACGTACTTCTCCACGAGCAGGGTGTCGTCGCCGAAGGCCTTGAGCGACTCGCGCCGAGCAGCCTCGCTGGCCTCGACGAACTCGTCCGCCGAGCGCACCACGCGCATGCCCTTGCCGCCGCCACCGGCCGCGGCCTTGACCAGCACCGGGTAGGCAAAGGACGCGCGGGTCGTCGCTCGACCGTCCGAGCGGTACGACGGCACCACGGGCACGCCGGCGGCCACGGCGACGTCCCGCGCCCGGTCCTTGCGGCCCATCGCGTCCATCACGTCGGCCGACGGGCCGACCAGGGTGATGCCGGCCTCGGCCAGCGCGCGGGCGAACGGCGCACGCTCGGAGAGGAAGCCGTAGCCGGGGTGGACGTAGCCCGCGCCGGACTCGCGTGCGGCCGCGACCACGGCGTCGATGTCGAGGTAGGACCCGACCCGCACCGCCCGGTCGGCGGCGCGCACGTGCGGCGCGTCCGCGTCGAGGTCGGTGTGGATCGCGACGGTCGTCCAGCCGAGGCGCTGCGCGGTCCGCATGACGCGGAGCGCGATCTCGCCGCGGTTGGCGATCAGAAGTGTGTTCATCAGTTTCATTCCCATCAGGGGGTTTCGACGCGCCCGTTCCGACCTGCGTACCTCGGTCGCAGGGCTTGCTCAGACCTGGTCGCGCCCACGCGACGCGCTCGTTCCTCGCTCGTCACTGCGCGCCTCACATCCGGAAGATTCCGTAGGACGGCTCGGGGATCGGGGCGTACGACGTCGCCGCCAGCGCCATGCCCAGCACCCGTCGGGTGTCGGCGGGGTCGATGATCCCGTCGTCCCAGAGCCGGGCGGAGGCGTAGTAGGGCGAGCCCTGGGTCTCGTACTGCTCGCGGATCGGCGCCTTGAACGCCTCGACGGCGTCCTCGTCCTCGAGGTCGGTGCGCACGGTGGCGAGGACCGACGCGGCCTGCTCGCCGCCCATCACCGAGATCCGCGCGTTGGGCCACATCCAGAGGAAGCGCGGGTCGTAGGCGCGCCCGCACATGCCGTAGTTGCCGGCGCCGAACGAGCCGCCGATGACGATGGTGAACTTCGGCACCACGCTGCACGCGACCGCGGTGACCAGCTTGGCGCCGTCGCGGGCGATGCCCTTGTTCTCGTACTCGCGGCCGACCATGAAGCCGGTGATGTTCTGCAGGAACACCAACGGGATCCTGCGCTGGTTGCACAGCTCGATGAAGTGCGCGCCCTTGAGCGCCGACTCGCTGAAGAGGATGCCGTTGTTGGCCACGATGCCGACCTCGTAGCCGTCGATCCGGGCGAAGCCGCAGACCAGGGTGTCGCCGTAGAGCTTCTTGAACTCGTGGAACCGGCTCCCGTCGACCACCCGCCGGATCACCTCGCGCACGTCGTAGGGCGTGCGGGTGTCGGGGGGCACGACGTCGTAGAGCGACTCCGGCGGCTCGTGGGGCTGCTCGACGTCGGCCTGCGGGGTGCGCTCGGGCCTGGCGGCCGGCAGCGTGTCGACGATGGAGCGCACGATGGCCAGCGCGTGCGCGTCGTCCTCGGCGAGGTGGTCGACGACGCCGGACGTGCGGGCGTGCACGTCACCGCCGCCGAGGTCCTCCGCCGTGACGACCTCACCGGTCGCCGCCTTCACCAGCGGCGGCCCGCCGAGGAAGATCGTGCCCTGGTTGCGCACGATCACGGTCTCGTCGGACATCGCCGGGACGTAGGCGCCGCCGGCGGTGCAGGAGCCCATCACGCTGGCGATCTGCGGGATCCCCTTGGCGGACATGGTGGCCTGGTTGAAGAAGATCCGGCCGAAGTGCTCGCGGTCGGGGAAGACCTCGTCCTGCAGCGGCAGGAACGCGCCACCGGAGTCGACGAGGTAGATGCAGGGGAGGTGGTTCTCCGCGGCGATCGTCTGCGCGCGCAGGTGCTTCTTGACCGTCATCGGGTAGTAGGTGCCGCCCTTGACCGTCGCGTCGTTGGCGACGATGACGCACTCGCGGCCCGACACCCGGCCGATGCCGGCGACCACGCCGGCGGACGGGACGGCGAACTGGTCGCCGTCGGCGTACATCCCGAAGGCGGCGAGCGGGGCCAGCTCGAGGAACGGGCTGCCCGGGTCGAGCAACCGGTCGACCCGGTCGCGCACCAGCAGCTTGCCGCGGTCGGTGTGCTTGCGACGCGCGCTGTCCGACCCGCCCTGGCGGACCCGGGCCAGCCGGGCACGCAGGTCGTCGACGAGCTCACGCATGGTCGGGGCGCTCGAGATCGGGCTCAGGGGTTCGGACACGACCTCAGGTTAGCGATCGTTAACCTCCGGTGTCCATTGTCCCGGTGGCGGCGCGGAGGGGAACTCCCCGCGCAGCGTCGTCCCCCGCCCCGGAGCCGTCTCCAGTCGGAGGGTGCCGCCGGCGGCCGCGACACGTGCCTCCATGCCGAGCAGCCCGCCCTGGTCCACCAGCGCGTGGTCGAACCCGCGGCCGTCGTCGGACACGACGAACGACAGGTGGGGCAGCCCGCGCACGGTGATCAGCACCTCGGCGGCGCCGGAGTGCTTGGCGGCGTTGGTGAGTGCCTCGAGGATGCAGAAGTAGGCCGCTGCCTCGACCTGGCGGCTCGGGCGCTCGAAGTCGGCGACGTCGAGGGTCACCGGCACGATCGAGCGCCGAGCGGTCGACTGGAGCGCGGCGACCAGGCCCCGCTCGGCCAGGAGCGGCGGGTAGATGCCGCGCGCCAGCTCGCGCAGCTCGAGCAGCACCTCGCGGTTGTCCGCGGCCAGCTGCCCCATCAGGGCAGTGGCCTCTTCCTGACGATCGGCCAGGAGCTCCTTGCGGGCGCGCTCGATCGTCACGCTCATCGCGAGGAGACGCTGCTGCGCGCCGTCGTGCAGGTCGCGCTCGAGGCCGCGTCGGGCCGCGTCGGCGACCTCGACGATGCGGGTGCGCGACGCCGCGAGCTGGACCGACTGGTCACGCAGCCGCGTGTAGGCGTCACGGACCAGGAAGACCACGACAGCGACACCGGGCGGCAGCGACACCGCGATGACCACGGCGTTGACCCACCAGGTGTCGTTGACGTTGTCGACCCGCCGCCACTCGCCCAGCGCGGCCACCGAGGCGCTGCCGACCACGGCGATGACCATGAGGGCGCGGATCCACGGCCTCGTGAGGTAGGGGAAGCCCACCAGCAGCGGCACCATCGTCAGGAGCGCGGTCAGCGGGCTGAGGTTGGGCGTGGCCCAGGTGCCGCCTGCGGCGAAGAGGAGTGCGGAGACGGTGAGCCCGATGATGGCCGGCGTGGGTCCGTAGCGACGGCTCAGGGGCGGCGTCACCAGGATCGCCACGATCGACACGACCATGACCCCGAGGTCGACCTCCACCGCGGTGTGCTTGAAGCCCAGCAGGTACGCCCCCGCGAGGAACGCCGTCGCGAGCGTGAGCGCGATGAGGTTGATCCGCATCAGCCACCGGAGCGCGGGATCGAGGGCGTCCCACCCGGAGAGCAGCCCCTTCATCGGCGCGGGGCCACCCCGCCGCCCACGCCTGCCTCGCTCAGGAAGACCAGGGTGGCAGCGACCCGGCGGTGCACCGGGGCGTCGGCCGGCAGGTCGAGCTTGGTCAGGATCGAGTTGATGTGCTTCTCCACCGCCCGGTCGGTGATCACGAGCTCGCCCGCGATCACCCCGTTGGTCATCCCGCGCGCCACCATGCCGAGCACCTCGAGCTCGCGCGCGGTCAGCCGGTCCAGGACGGAGTCGTGGCGTCGCGTGCTGGTCGCCACCAGCGCGTCGACGACGATCTGGTCGATCACCGAGCCGCCCGCGGCGACGGTGCGGAGCGCGGTGACGAGCTCGTCGACGTCGGCCACGCGCTCCTTGAGGAGGTAGCCGCGGCCGTCGCTGCCGTCGCGGACCAGGTCGAGGGCGTACTCCACGTCGGAGTACTGGGTCAGCGCCACCACGCCGATCTCCGGGTGGGTGCGCCGCAGCTCACCCGCTGCGCGGATGCCCTCGTCGGTGAAGTCCGGAGGCATCCGGATGTCGGTGAGCAGGACGTCGGGACGGTGCTCCTCGACGGCCGCGAGCACCTCCGGCAGGCTCGTCGCAGTCGCCACCACGTCGATGTCGTCGTAGCCGCCGAGGAGCGCGAGGACCCCGGCCCGGAGCAGGTCTCCGTCCTCGGCAAGGACGACTCGGATCTGCGACATGCGCGCACTGTAGCCACGCCGCGGGCCGTTCGTCGGTAGAGCAGGCACTACCGTCACGCCCCCGCGTGGCGCGGACCAGGGTGGGTAAACCAAAGGTGGTGCTGGCACCACTGACGAAATCACTTGTTCCGAGCACACTTTTCCAAGGATTTGGGTGTGTTGATCGTGGGGGATCAGTGGGGCGCCGCGGGGGTGCGGCCCACTGGAGGCACGACGATGGGGAGGCACGCTGTGATTCCGCTTGCAGAGTGGGAGGCGCCGGAGCGTCGAGTGACGTTTCCGGCGCCTCGCACCCCTCGCCGTGGGTTAACCGGCACTAACCTCGAGCTCGTGACCCCCCGTCGTCAGCAGATCCTCGACATCGCCGCCGAGCTCTTCGCCGCCCGCGGCTTCCACGGGGTCTCGGTCGCCGAGCTCGGATCGGCCTGCGGCATCTCGGGCCCCGCGCTCTACAAGCACTTCGAGTCCAAGGACGCGATGCTCGCCGAGATGCTGGTGAGCATCAGCGAGACGTTGCTGGCCGAGGGACGCAGCCGCGTCGACCACGCCCAGGGCGCCCGCTCGGCCCTCGAGGCCCTCGTCGAGTGGCACATCGAGTTCGCCCTCGAGCACCGGGCACTCATCGTGGTCCAGGACCGCGACTGGAGCAGCCTCCCCGACGAGGCCCGTGAGCGGGTCCGCGCGCTGCAGCGCGCCTACGTCGACATCTGGGCCACGCAGGTACGCCGCGTCGACCCGGCGCCTGAGCCCCGAGGCCTCCCGCACCCGGGCCCACGTGCTGTTCGGTCTCCTCAACTCGACCCCGCACAGCGGCCGGCTGCCCGACCCGCAGATGCACGACGTGCTCCGCGACATGGCCCACGGCGCCCTCGGTCTCGCCTGAGCGGCGACCCTCCCCCGCGCCGTACGCCCCCGCTAGGGTTGTCCGCATGAAGCTCAGCGAGACTCTCGAGAACGCCTTCAACGCGCAGATCACCCTGGAGCTCCAGGCGTCGTTGGTCTATCGCCAGCTCGCGATCGAGCTCGAGCTGCGCGATCTCCCCGGCATGGCCGCCTGGCTGCGCCACCAGGCCGACGAGGAGATCGTCCACGCGAACAAGTTCATCGACCACGTCGCCGACCGCGACAACCACCCGCGCATCGGTGCCACCTCGGCCCCGACCGCCGCGGTGGAGTCGGTGCTCGACGCCTTCGACGCGGCCCTCGCGCACGAGCAGAAGGTGTCGGCCTCGATCCGCGACCTCTACCGCCTCGCCGAGTCCGAGGGCGACCTCGACTCCCGTCCGCTGCTCAACTGGTTCCTCGAGGAGCAGATCGAGGAGGAGGCGACCGTCAGCGAGATCGTCGGTCGGGTGAAGCTGATCAACGACGACGGTCCCGGCCTGCTGCGCCTCGACGAGGAGCTCGGCCTGCGTCCGACCGCCACGACCGAGGCCCGCTGACCCTCCCTCACCAGCCGTCGAACGGCTGGTCCCGCTCGAGCAGCCGAGCGGCACGGGCGGCGGCGTCCTCCGCCACCACCAGGTCGTCCAGCGCCTCACCCGGTCCGGACACGTCCGGGGCCGAGCCGCTGCGCGCCGCATCGTCGCCCGACCCGCGTGGCTGGGTGATCCGGTGCAGGTCGCGCAGCACCCGGTCGCGCGAGAGCCCCCGCAGGTGGGTCAGCACGAAGGGGTCGAGCTGGATCAGCCAGGCGAGCTGGGTCAGCACCGCCAGCGCGTGCGGGCACGGGTCCAGCCAGGCGTCGCAGGTGCAGGCCGAGCCCAGCTCGCCGCCGTAGGGCAACAGCTCGACGCCCGCCTCCTCGACCGCCTCCACGAAGGCGTGCGGCAGCTGACCCGTCATCAGTGCGCCGATGCGGCCGGACTCGGCGGCCACCAGCTCGGTGAACGCCGCGGCGTCGGCGTCGTCGAGCACCGGGACGGTCACCTCGACGGTCCAGGCGTCGTGGCCGTCGGTCACCGCAGCCACGGCCTCGCCGTCGCCCACCGTGATCGACCCGACCGCACCGGCGCGGGCCAGCGTCCGGCCCTTGCGGAGGTCCTGGGCGCTGAAGGCGGCCTCCTCGACCGCCCGGAGCACGGCCTTGCTCCACCACGTGCCGGCCCCGCCGCCACGACGCGCGGGCAGGCGGGGATGGGTCGTGCCGCTCATGGCGTGGTCCGCAGCTCGACGAGGTCGCGGAGCTCGGAGTTGGAGAGCTCGGTGAGCGCGGTCTCCCCGCGCGAGAGGACCGAGTCGGCCAGCGAGCGCTTGCGGGTGAGCAGCTCGGCGATCTTCTCCTCGATGGTCCCCTGCGTGATGAAGCGGTGCACCTGCACCGGCCGGGTCTGGCCGATCCGGTAGGCCCGGTCGGTCGCCTGGTCCTCGACCGCGGGATTCCACCAGCGGTCGACGTGGATGACGTGGTCGGCGCGGGTGAGGTTGAGCCCGGTGCCGCCCGCCTTGAGCGACAGCAGGAACACCGGCAGCTCGCCGGCCTGGAACCGCTCGACCATCGCCTCCCGCTCGCGCACCGGGGTGCCGCCGTGGAGGAACTGGTGCGGCACGCCGGCGGCGCCGAGGTGGCGCTCCAGCAGCCGCGCCATGGCGACGTACTGGGTGAAGACGAGGACCGCTCCGTCCTCGGCCATCACCGTGCCGACGAGCTCGTCGAGGAGCTCGATCTTCTCCGAGCGACCACGCAGCTTGGGGTTGGGCTGGCGCAGGAAGTGGGCGGGGTGGTTGCAGATCTGCTTGAGGCCGGTGAGCAGCTTGAGCACGAGGCCGCGGCGGGTCTCCTCGTCGGCCTCCTCGATGCGGCGCATCGACTCGCGGACGAGGGTCTCGTAGAGGACGACCTGCTCGCGGGTGAGGCCGAGCAGGTGGTCGGTCTCGGTCTTGGGCGGCAGCTCGGGCGCGACGCCGGGGTCGGACTTGCGGCGGCGCAGGAGGAACGGGCCGATCAGGTCCGCGAACGCAGCGGCCTTGGTGGGCTCGAGGCCGGACTCGATCGGCCCCGCCCAGACCTTCCGGAAGGCGTTGCGGCTGCCCAGCAGGCCGGGGATCGCCCAGTCCAGGATCGACCACAGCTCGGTGAGGTCGTTCTCGACCGGCGTGCCCGTGAGGGCGACCCGGGCCGCGCTCGGGATCGTGCGGAGCGCCCGGGCGGCTGCGGACCGGGAGTTCTTGATGTGCTGCGCCTCGTCGGCGACCACCAGGTCCCACGGCACCTCGGCGAGGAGGGCGGCGTCGTTGCGCATCGTCCCGTAGGTGGTCAGCACGAAGCCGGCGCTCACGCCGTCGAGGTCGCGGGCGCTGCCGTGGTGACGGCGTACGGGGACTCCCGGTGCGAACCGGCGGATCTCGGCCTCCCAGTTGCCGAGCAGCGACGTCGGGCACACGACGAGCGTCGGACCGCCCGCGCTGCTTCTGGTCGAGTGCCCCGCACTGCTGTCGGTGGTCGAGTGCCCCGCGAGGGACGAGCGGGGTGTATCGAGACCGCGGTGCAGGTGGAGCGCGATCAGGGTGACCGTCTTGCCCAGGCCCATGTCGTCGGCCAGGCAGGCACCCAGCCCGAGCGAGGTCAGCTCCGCCAGCCACGACAGCCCCCGGCGCTGGTAGTCACGGAGCTCGGCCTGCAGGCCCGGGGGTACGTCGACGGGCTCGCCGGTCGCGGCGTCCCGCACGCGGTCGCGGACCTTGAGCAGGCTCGCCCCGACCACGGCTTCGTAGGGCACCTCCTCGACGTCGACGATCCCGGTGAGCGTGGCGGCGAGCGCCTGGACGGGCGTGATCGTGCGGATCAGCCGCTTGCGGGCGCGCTTGATGACGGCGGAGTCGACCGCGACCCAGTTGTCGCGCAGCTTGATGATCGGGCTGGTGGTGCGGGCCAGCTCGTCCATCTCGTCCTCGGTGAGCTCGTCACCGTGGAGGGACAGCTGCCACTCGAACCCGAAGAGCGCCTGCGGCCCGAACAGCCCGTCCTTGAGCGCCTCCTCCCGCGTGCCCGCGGACTTCTGGTGGCCCAGCTCGACGCGCTGGGTCACCTCGCGGTCGAGGTACTTGGGCCACATGACCGGGTGGCCGGCCTCGGTCAACGCGGCGGCGCCGCTGTCGAGCAGGGAGAGGATCTCGTCGGTGTCGAGGGTGATCTCGTCGGGGATGCGGAGGTCGAGCAGCCGGTCGAGCACCGGCCAGGCGTCCGCCGCCGAGCGCAGCGCGATCGCGGCGTGGGTGCGGGCCCGCTCGCCGAAGCCGTGCGGGGCCTCGGGCCCGGCGTCGGCCCACAGCTCGGAGGCGTCGGCGACGTGGGCGGCGTTGTCGACCGCGTGCACCTGCATGACCAGCCGGACCGCGCCGGCGACCAGCTCCTCCTCGTCGGCCTCGATGCGGAACGAGATGGACACCAGCTGGGGGCGGTCGTCGCGCCCGCGCGCCCGGATCCGGGCGATGCGCTGCTGGAGCTGGTCGCTGAAGTCGTCGGGGCTGGGCGGACGGGGCGCGGCCCGACCTGCCGGGGCCACGGCGCGCTGCCGCGACCGGCCGGGCGTCGTACGCGGCATCGTGTCGACCACCGCGTCGAGCAGGGCGCGGACCATCCCCTCGGCCGTCGCCTCGTCGAAGCCGTCCCACGCACGCGAGCCGGCCAGGTCGGCGATGCGCCGCTCGTCGTCATGGTCGAGCCCGGCGACCTGCCAGTGCCGGCCCTCGGCGTCGGGTGCGAAGCGCCCGGAGGCCACCAGCTGCAGGCCCAGCAGCGCGGCACCGGCCAGCAGCGCGACCGACGGGTGGATGTCGGCCTGGTCGCGGACCTTGCCCAGCACCGGCAACGCGCCGCGGATCGGCATCACGATCGTGCGCCGGTCGTCGGTGAACTCGATCGAGCCTTCCCGGGGCAGCTCGCCCACCAGCAGCCTGGCGGGACCGGTGACCGGGACAAAGCTCATGCAGGACGACCTCTCGCAGGACGGGCAACAGGGACGCTAACGCCCCGCACCGACACATCGTTCCCCAGCCGCTAGCGTCGTGGCCATGGACATCTCGAGCCTGCTGGCCGCCCACCCGGTGATCGATGGCCACAACGACCTCCTCTGGACCGCGCGGACCGAGGTCGGCTACGACTTCACCCGGCTCGACGTCGGCGCCGGCGGCACCCCGACCCACACCGACCTGCCCCGGATGCGCGCCGGTGGGATGGGTGCGCAGTTCTGGTCGGTCTACGTGCCCTGCCGACTCACCGGCGACGACGCGGTCAGCGCCACGCTCGAGCAGATCGACGCCGCCCACCTCCTCACCGGCTCGTACGCCGACCAGCTGGCGTGGGCGAGGACCGCCGACGAGGTCGAGCAGGCGTGGGCGAGCGACCGGATCGCCTCGCTGATGGGCGCCGAGGGCGGGCACTCGATCAACTCCTCGCTCGGGACGCTCCGCCAGCTCTACGCGCTCGGCGTCCGCTACCTGACGCTGACCCACAACGCCAACACCCCCTGGGCCGACTCGGCCACCGACCGACCCGTCGCCGGCGGCCTGACGGCCTTCGGCCGCGAGGTCGTCCGGGAGATGAACCGCCTCGGCATGATGGTCGACCTCTCCCACGTCTCCCCCGACACGATGCGGGCTGCGCTCGAGGTCGCCGAGGCGCCGGTGATCTTCAGCCACAGCTCGGCACGCGCGGTCACGGACAGTCCGCGCAACGCCCCCGACGACGTGCTCGAGTCGATGGCCCGCGGTGGTGGCGTGTGCATGGTGACGTTCGTGCCGAGGTTCGTGAGCTCCGCCTGCGCCGACGCGCACCGCGAGACGGTCGCCGCGGCGCTGGCCGAGGGCATCCTGGAGTCCGACGGCCCCCGCTTCGTCGCCTTCGAGGACGCGTGGATCCTCGACCACCCGGAGCCGACCGCGACGCTGGAGGACGTCGTGGCGCACTGCGAGCACGTGCGCGAGGTCGCCGGGATCGACCACATCGGGCTCGGCGGGGACTTCGACGGAGTCGAGACGCTGCCGGTGGGCCTCGAGGACGTCTCCACCTACCCCGCCCTCCTGTCGGCGCTGGCCGACCGGGGCTGGTCGGCCGACGACCTGGCCCGGCTCACCTGTCGCAACACCCTCCGGGTGATGCGCGAGGTCGAGGAGGCGGCCGAGGAGCTGCAGGCCGAGCGCGGTCCGAGCCTGGCCCGGATCGAGGACCTCGACGGGGTGTAGGCCGCTGTCTCTTTTTGGTTCCCCCGCCTATGCGGGGGACTTCGAACTTCTGGGGGCTTGCACGCCACTGGAAGTCTGCATTCCCCCGCCTACGCGGGGGAACTGGAATGAGGGTCGACCGGGGCGCAGTGTGCCACCGGATTGTTGCGGGCGACGTCGCTACGGGACGTGATCCAGCCCACCCTGAAAAGGATTGGGTCGTTGTCGGTGGCAACCAATAATCTGGTGCGGTGACCGACACCCAGATCCAGTCCGGCGACACCCAGCCGGGCAACTCCGACAAGCTCGACAAGAGCGTCCTGATGGTGGCCGGCGTCGTCGTCCTCGGCGCCATCATGTCGATCCTCGACATCACCGTCGTCTCCGTGGCGCTCAACACGTTCCAGCAGGAGTTCGACGCGACTGCGGCCGAGGTCGCGTGGACGATGACGGGCTACACCCTCGCCCTGGCCAGCGTCATCCCGCTGACCGGCTGGGCTGCCGACCGCTTCGGCACCAAGCGCCTCTACCTGCTCGCCGTCGCCCTCTTCACGGCCGGCTCCGTGCTGTGCGCGGCCGCCAACTCGCTCGAGATGCTCGTCTTCTTCCGGATCCTCCAGGGCCTCGGCGGCGGCATGCTGATGCCGCTCGGCATGACGATCCTGACCCGGGCCGCCGGCCCCGAGCGCGTCGGCCGCGTGATGGCCGTGCTCGGCATCCCGATGCTGCTCGGCCCGATCTTCGGCCCGATCATCGGCGGCGCGCTGATCGAGAGCGCCTCGTGGCACTGGATCTTCCTGATCAACCTGCCGATCGGGATCGCCGCGATCATCTACGCCTCGATCGTGCTCCCCCGCGACGACGTCGAGCCGTCGGAGACCTTCGACTGGGTCGGCATGCTCCTGCTGTCGCCCGGGCTCGCGCTGTTCCTCTTCGGCGTCAGCTCGATCCCGGAGGAGGGCACCGCCATGGCGGCACGGGTGCTCATCCCGATGATCCTCGGAGCGGTCCTGATCGTCGCCTTCGTCCCGTGGGCGCTCAACCGCAAGAACATCCACCCGCTCGTGGAGCTGCGCCTGTTCAGCAACCGGAACCTCACCGTCGCGATCATCGCGATGACGCTGTTCGCGATCGCCTTCTTCGGCGCCTCGCTGCTCTTCCCGCTCTACTTCATCCAGGTCCGCGGCGAGGGCACCCTCTTCACCGGCTGGCTGCTCGCACCGCAGGGTGTCGGCGCCATGATCACCATGCCGATCGCGGGCATCCTGGCCGACAAGATCGGGCCGGGGAAGATCGTCCTGGTCGGCGTCACGGTCATCACGCTCGGCATGGCGATGTTCACCCAGATCGGCGCGGACACGTCCTACGTCTACATCCTCGGCGCCCTCTTCATCATGGGCCTCGGCATGGGCAGCACGATGATGCCGATCATGACCGCCGCGCTCGCGACGCTGACGGCGCACAACGTGGCCCGCGGGTCCACGCTGCTCAACATCACCCAGCAGGTCGCGGCGTCCATCGGCACCGCGCTCTTCTCGGTGATCCTCACCAACCAGCTGAAGGACTCCACCTACGTCGCTGCCGGACAGGCCCTGGCTGCCGCCGGCGACGACCAGACGGCCATCGCCGCCGTGCTGGACAGGTTCGGCATCTCGCCCGACCAGCTCGGCAACCTCCAGGCGCTGGTCACCAGCGACATGGCCGACGCGTTCGCCACCGTCTTCATCGTGGCGACGCTCCTGGTCGCGTGCTGCCTGATCCCGGCTGCCTTCCTGCCGCGCAAGAAGGTCGCCCCGGTCGACCCGGCCGCGATGATGGTGCACTGACGCCAGCCCCGGTCGTACGACGTGCGCGGCCCGTCCCCGGCTGGGGGCGGGCCGCGTGCCATTTCCGCCCATCCCGAGGAAGATCGTCCAAGAAGTTTCCGTGGGCTGTCGATTTCGGGCAGCGGGCGGCGACGAGGTGGTGACGAGCCCCGGTAGGCGGGGCCGCGACAGAGAGGCACGACCATGAAGTACGTCCTGATGTACACCTCCCGCCCCGACCTCGACGCCGGCGCCGACCCCGAGGCCGCCCAGGCGGTCTACAAGCGCGTCTACGAGTGGTTCGGCGAGAACGCCGGCGTGATGGCCGACTCCGGAGCAGAGCTGCTCGGCGTCGAGACCGCGACCACCGTCCGCCACGGCTCCGAGGGGGCGGTCGTCGTCGACGGACCCTTCAACGAGGCCAAGGAGGTCATCGGTGGGTTCAGCGTGATCGACGTGGCCGACATGGATGCCGCGATCGCGGTGGTGAAGACCTGGCCGCTGCTCGACCTGCCGGGCGTCGCCGTCGAGATCCGGCCGATGGTCGAGGACTACGCCCAGTTCGAGTGACGGATCCTCGAGCGAAGGGGTAGGTCGATGACCACCACGGACGACCTCCTCGCGCGGACGGTGCGCGAGGAGGCCGGACCGCTGGTGGCCCGGCTGTCGCGCCGCTTCGCGGACTTCGACCTGGCCGAGGAGGCGGTCCAGAGCGCGGTGGTCGAGGCGCTGGCCACCTGGCGGCACCGCGGCCCGCCGGACCGGCCGGGCGCCTGGCTCCAGGTCGCGGCCTCCCGCAACGCGATGGACGCGATGCGGCACCGGGACCGGCAACGGGCACTGGCGGCGCGCAGCGGTGCGCCCGGGCCCGCCGAGGACGAGCCCGTGTCCGGGACCGACGACCGGCTGGCCCTCCTCTTCGCCTGCTGCCACCCCGCGCTGGCCCCGGACGCCCGGCTCGCCCTGACCCTCCGGGCGGTCGTCGGTCTCACCACCCCGCAGATCGCGCGCGCCTTCCTGGTGAACGAGTCGACGCTCGCCCAGCGCATCGTCCGCGCGAAGCGGAAGATCGTCGCCACCCACATCGCCCTCACGGTGCCGGCGGAGGCCGACCTGGCGGCTCGGCTCGGCGACGTGCTCGCGGTCGTCTACGTCATGTTCAACGAGGGCTTCGTGTCCTCCACCGGCGCCACCCAGGACCGCGACCTCGCCGCGGACGCGGTCTGGCTGGCCGGCGTCGTCGCGACTGCCCTGCCCGAGGAGGCCGAGGCCTGGGGGCTGGCCGCGCTGCTCACCATCCAGCACGCGCGCAGCCGGTCCCGGTTCGCCGACGGCGACCTGGTCCTGCTCCGCGACCAGGACCGCAGCCTGTGGGATGCCGCGGCCATCGCCGAGGGCGAACGGCTCATCGAGCGGGCCGCAGCGCTGGGCCGGCCGGGGCCGTACCAGCTCCAGGCCGCGATCGCCGCGGTGCACGCGACGGGCGCGAGCTGGGCCGAGACCGACTGGCTCCAGATCTCGCTGCTCTACGGGGAGCTGGCCCGGCACGACCCCTCACCCGTGGTGCGCCTCAACCTGGCCGTCGCCCACGCCCAGGTGGCCGGACCGGCCGAGGCCCTGCGCCTGCTGGGGTCGCTGGCCGAACCGCTCGACGGCTACCACCTGTTCCACGCGACCCGGGCCCAGCTCCTCGCGACCCTCGGTCGCGACGACGAGGCCGCGGACGCCAACCGGCGGGCGCTCGACCTGACCACGAACGACGCGGAGCGTCGGCTGCTGACCACGCGCCTCCACCGCCGACCGCTGGACGACGGCTCCTGACCGCGACCCGGCCCGGCCGGGCGATCAGCCCTGCGTGGCCAGGACCAGGGGAAGCACGGCGTCGGCGCCCGCCGCACGGATCGCGGTCGCGGCGACGGTGAGGGTCCACCCGCTCGCCACCTGGTCGTCGACCAGCAGCACCGTGGCACCCGGCGGGATCTCGGCGTCCAGCCCACCGCGACGGCGGAGGGCAGCGACCCGCTGGGCGGAGTTGGACTGACCGGCCCGCGGCGGGACGGAGTCGTCCCGGATCGCCCAGGTGCCGACCAGGGGCACCTGCATGACCCGCGCCAGGCTGTCGGCGAGGTCGCGGGTCAGGGTCGGCCGGGTGGCGGACTCGACGACGACGATCGCGTCGGGTCGCGAGGACCACTCGGGAGCCCAGTCCTTCATCACCTCCATGACCGCCTGGGCCAGGGCCGGCGGCACCGGGCCGTCGGGGGTGTCCTCGCGGAAGAGCGCGCGCAGGGACTGCCCGTGGCCGAGGTCGGTGAGCCGCGCGACGGCGCGGCCGGGCTCGGCGCCCGCGGCGATCTTGCCCTTCAGGTCGAGGCCGAGGTTGGCGAGCGCGGTCGGCCACATCCGGCGCGGCTCGAGGGCGACGCCGGGTCGGGCCAGGCGCTGTCCGGCCTCGGCGACCGCGGCCTCGCTCACGGCCGTCGACAGGGTGAGCCCGCCGCAGTTGTCGCAGCGGCCGCAGTCCTCGGCGTCGGGATCGTCGAGCTGCTCGCGGAGGTAGCGCATCCGGCACTCGGTGGTCGTGAGGTAGCCGAGCATCGCCTGCTGCTCGCGCTCGCGGGCCTCGGCGACTCGCGCGTAGCGCTCGGCGTCGTAGGTCCAGGAGCGTCCGGTCGCGACCCAACCGCCCTGGACCCGCTGCACGGCACCGTCGACGTCGAGGACCTTGAGCATCGACTCGAGCCGGTTGCGGCCGAGCTCCACCCGGGTCTCCAGCGTGGCGGTGGACAGCGGCCGGTCGGAGTCGGCCAGCGCGGCGAGCGTCTCGCGCACCTGCTCCTCCCGCGGGAAGCCGAGGGAGGCGAAGTAGGCCCAGATGTCGCGGTCCTCGATCTGGGGCAGCAGCACGACCGTGGCGTCGTCGGTGCCGCGACCGGCGCGGCCGACCTGCTGGTAGTAGGCGACGGGCGACTGGGGCGCCCCGAGGTTGATCACGAAGCCGAGGCTCGCGTCGAATCCCATGCCGAGTGCACTCGTGGCGATCAAGGCCTTGACCCGCCCGTCCACCAGCGCCTGCTCGAGCGCGTGCCGCTCGTCGGCCTCGGTCTGGCCGGAGTAGGCCGCGACCTCCAGCCCGCGGTCGCGGAGGTAGCCCGCGACCTCCTGGGTCGCGGCGACGGTCAGGCAGTAGACGATGCCGCTGCCCGGCTGCTCGGCGAGGTGGTCGGCGAGCCAGGCCAGGCGCTGCTCGGGCACCTTCAGCTGCACGACGCCCAGCCGCAGCGAGGCGCGGTCGAGGGTGCCGCGCTGCACCAGCACCGTGGAGTCGGCGGCGCCGTCGGCGTGGACGCCGAGCTGCTCGGCGACGTCGTCGGTCACGCGGGCGTTGGCGGTCGCCGTGGTCGCGAGGACCGGGATGCCGGAGGGCAGCTCGGCCAGCAGGGTGCGCAGCCGGCGGTAGTCGGGGCGGAAGTCGTGGCCCCAGTCGGAGATGCAGTGGGCCTCGTCGACCACCAGCAGGCCGCAGGTCGCCGCGAGCCGCGGGAGCACCTCGTCGCGGAAGCCCGGGTTGTTGAGCCGCTCGGGGCTCACCAGCAGCACGTCGACCTCGCCGGCGTGGATCTGGTCCTGGATGACCTGCCACTGGTCGATGTTGGTGGAGTTGATGGTGACCGCCCGGATCCCGGCGCGCTCCGCGGCGGCGATCTGGTTGCGCATCAGCGCGAGCAGCGGGCTGACGATCACCGTCGGGCCGGCGCCCGCCTCACGGAGCAGCTTGGTGGCCACGAAGTAGACCGCCGACTTGCCCCACCCGGTGCGCTGCACCACCAGCGCCCGGCGCCGGTCGACGGCGAGCGCCTCGATCGCGGCCCACTGGTCCTCCCGGAGAGAGGCGTCGTCGCGGCCGACGAGGGCGCGCAGGTGCCGCTCGGCGTCCTCGCGCGCCGATCGTCGTACGTCGTCGGGGACGGCGGTGGTGGCTGTCATGCGTCCTGTCTACCAACCAGCACCGACGCCGCGCGCCCCCGGCTGCACGGCCTGTGGATCGCGGTGGGCCGTGATCGTCAGCCCGCCGTGGCTATCCCAGGCTCGCGTGCTCGCCCAACCGGTCGCCCAGCCGCTCGCGGAGGGCGGCCAGCCCACGGGACGTGTGGCTCTTCACGGTGCCCTCGCTGATGCCGAGCTCCTCGGCCGTCGCCGCGACCGAGAAGCCGAGCCAGTAGCGCAGCACCACGGTCCGCCGCTGCATCGCGGGCAGCCTGCGGAGCTCGGCGACGAGCTCGAGCCGCTCCTCGACCGCAGGCCCGGGGCGGTCCGGCTGGTCGAGCAGCTCGACCGGCACCGACGAGCGGCGCCGGTGCCACGGCCGGCGCCGCTGGTCGAGGTCCGCGTTGACGATGATCCGGCGGACGTAGGCCTCCTCGCGGCCCGTGCCCTCCACCCGCGACCACGACAGGTAGAGCTTCACGAACGCCTCCTGCAGCACGTCCTCGGCTCGCGCGTCGTCACGGCACACGGCGTACGCGATCCGGCGCAGGATCGCCTGCCTGGAGGCCACGAACTCGACGTAGGACTCGTCGCGGTCGCTCATCCGCGTCCCGCCAGCTCGTCGAGGAACGCATCGAAGTCCCGGTAGCGGGACCCGTCGTAGGGGATGTACCAGGCCCCGCCGTCGCGCGGGTCGGAGGCCTGGACGAACCACGTCGTCCCGGCCCACCTCACCTCGGCCGCGGCCTCGCGGGTGCCCGGCTCCCACATCGGGTCGACCTCGGGGTCCTGCACCTGACGGACGATCTCGACCCCGTCGGCCCCCGGCACCAGGACGTCGGACCGGTCGTCGGCGAAGTGCGCCAGCCGCTCGGCGAAGGACGGCCGGCCCTGCTCCAGGGAGGTCTCGTTGTCCACCCAGAGCTCGAAGTCGTCGGTCCAGCGCCCGGGCTCGTCCATGCTCCCGCCGCCCATCGACGTGCCGTCGGTGGCGACGAACACCCACACGACATCACCCTCGTAGATCCCGGGCGCGCCGTCGTACTCCGCCTCGACTGCGTACGACGCGGTGGTGTCGTCGAGGCCCCCGAGGACCGGGTCGACCACGATCCGGCGGACGGTGGCGTCGGGCGCCACCCACAGCCGGCCGTCCTTGAGCAGCTTCACCGGGCCGTGGTGGCCGTACTCGTCCGCCCACGACGGGATGTCGTCGGTGGTGAACCAGTCGATGTCGTCGGCGACCTCGGACCAGGCGAGGGCCTTGACGGGGTTGTTCGGCTCGGGCGCGACGAAGGCCGGGTCCACCGTCGGCTGGGGGACGGGCGAGTCGACGGTGGTCGGCTCCTCGACGCTGGTCGGCTCCTGGGCGATCGAGGTCTCCCGGTCGCCGGCGCCCGGGGCGAGCAGCTGGACCGCAGCCACGGACACGGCCACGACCGCGCCCGCCGCGATCGCCCGTCGCCGACGGCGCGCGCGCCGCCCCAGCCGGAGGTAGTGGCCGGCCGGAGGGGACGGCAGGTGGTCCAGCTCGTGGTCGAGCCGGTCGCGGAGGTCGGTCTCTGGACTCATGCTCCCTCGACGTGTCAGGACGACGTCAGGTTGTCACGAGTCGGAGATCGACCTCCGCGGACACCTCCGCGGACACCTCCGCGGACACCTCGGCGGACGTGGTCAGCGGGAGCCGCGCTGGCTGCGCGCGATGAACCGGTCGAGGTCGATCCCCGCCCTGCGGGCGGCCTTGCGGACCTTCGCCGAGGTCAGGTCGGGACGGACGAACCGCTCCGGCCGGATGCTGCGGTCCGCGTCGGCGTACTGGCGCTGGAGCGAGGCCTGGCTGCGACCGGAGGCGTCGGACGCCGCCCGCACCTTGCCGGTCACCGCGAGCGCGAAGCCGACCGCGGAGCTCACGACGGGCGTGTAGCCGTTGGCCTGGCCGAGCACGTTGGGGTGGTAGCTCTCCGAGATCGGGTAGGAGAGGCCGTTGAGGTATTCCGGGTTGTCGCAGACCGCGTGCCCGATGAAGGCGCTGGTCGGGTCGGCGAAGGTGAAGCCGCTGGCCGACGCCGCGGCCGCCGTCCGGGCATTGATCAGGTCGGCCATCTGGTTGAGCCGGGCCTCCTCCGCCGGCGAGAACCAGGTGAACGCGTTGCAGTCCTCACCCATGAAGATCCGCGGGTAGCCGACCACCACGACCTGGGCGTAGGGCGACCGCGCGCGGATCGAGGAGTAGAGCGTCGCGAGCTGGGCGGGCAGGGTGTTGTCGACGAAGGCCTGGGCACCGTCGATCGCGCGGTTGCAGTTGCTGGCCCAGCCCGGGAGCGCGCACTCGGTGAGCACGTCGGCGAAGCCCGCGTCGTTGCCGCCGACGGAGATCGTGACGTAGCTGGTGGCCGCCGTCAGGGCGCTGAGCTGGGTGTTGGTGACGTCGGGGATCGTCGCGCCGGAGCACGCGCGGAAGTTGAGGGCGTAGCCGCGGCCGGCCGCGATCAGGCTCGGGTAGGCCTTCGTGGAGCGCTGGCAGCTGGTGCCGTCGTTGATGTAGGAGCGGGTGCCGGTGCCCGAGGCGTAGGAGTCGCCGAGGGCGACGTAGACCGGGGCCGCCGCCTGCGCGGGTTGGGCGAGCAAGGGCGTGAGCAGACCTGCGAGGGCGGCTCCGAGGACCGCCAGCCGAGACGTGTGCTTCATCGTTCGAGGACCTCCGAGATGTGTGGCCACCCGAGTGTGGCCACCCTCACACTAGGGAGGTCGCGCGCCGGCGACCAGACACACCTCAGATGCGCCGCAGCCGCGGAGCCGGCGGGGTGAGGTCGGCGCTGTCGCGGAACGACTCGTCCACCAGCACCGGGACGACCTCGCTGACGTCGTGCTGTGCGGCGATCTCCACGTCCGCGACGAACCCCACCTCGGTCAGCTCGCGACCACTGGCGCAGTGCAGCAGGTCGAGCGGCAGCACTGCCGCCTCCCAGGCCGCCACGGCCATCCGGGCCTCGGGGCTGGCCTCGGCCTCGGCCTCCTCGCCGAGCGCGGCCAGGACCGCACCGGCGCCCCACAGGTCCTCGACCGCCGGGCGGAGGGTGTCGTCGTACCACCGCTCTCCGGCAGGTACGACGACCACGCTGGCGCCGTCGGCCACCTTCGGCGCCAGCCACCGGGCGACCGCACTGGCGTTGCGCAGGCACGCCCCGACGACCTGCGCACCGGAGTCGGCGAGGGCGAACGCGATCGTGGACCCGTTGGGCGAGGGCAGCACGAGCCGCTCGACGCCCTCGACCTCGGACAGGCTGGCCGGTGACAGGGACACGTGCCGGGCGTCGCCGCGCGAGAGAGCCTCGAACCTGCCGACGGCAAGGGTCGCGCCGTGCCGCATGGCGTGCTCGGCGGCGCGGGAGTCACGCCAGCGGAACGGGAAGACCTCGATGCCCCGCTCGACCGCCACGCTGAGGGTGGTGGTGAAGGAGAGCACGTCGACCACGACGGCGTAGTCCGCGGGCACCGCCTCGGCCCCCGTCGGTCCCCACTCCAGGCGGAGCCGATAGGTGGACTGGTCGTGCCCGGGCAGCGTCACGGGGACCATTCAATCGCTCGTCACCCGATCAGAAATCCTGATGCACGGGCGTGCTGAGGCGTGCCTGTCCACTGACCGGGTCTCGATACGCTGCTTCACGGCTTCGTCCCTCAGCCGTGATCGCTACTCGACCACCAGGAACGATCAGGTCCGCTCCGCGACCGTGCCAGGTCTCGATACGCTGCTTCACGGCTTCGTCCCTCAGCCGTGATCGCTACTCGACCACCAGGAACGATCGGCCCGGCTCCGCCGTGCCGATCACCAGATCCGGACGCGACCCTCGGGCTCGAGCCAGAGGCCGTCGCCGGGCTGGGTCTCGAAGACCTCGTGGAACTCGTCGAGGTTGCGCACGATGTTGGCCCGGAACTCGGCCGGGCTGTGCGGGTCGATGGTGAGGTACTGGAGCTCCTGCTCCTTGCGGCGCTTGGTGCGCCACACGTGGCTCCAGTTGAGGAACAGCGTGCGGCGCTCGTCGACGGAGGCGTCGCCGTCGCGGCTGA
>CAVVQR010000005.1:0-123595 GCA_963750445.1 uncultured Actinomycetota bacterium
AGGGCGGGCGTTGAGGCGTCTCGAAACCGATTCGAGGTCATGCAACCCCAACCCGACCCCGGCCCCCTTCCTGAGGAGGCCGGGGTCGGGCGCATTTCACGGTCCCTTGGGTCTCCCGGCGCCGCGACGCACACTGGACGCCATGGTCCGATCGATGTGGCACCGAACCCTGCTGTCCATGCTGGCCGTCGTCGGTCTCGTGCTGGTGGCGACCTTCCACGTCCAGGGCGGCGTGCATCCGCCCCGGGCAGGGGCGGCGACGACCAGCAGCCCGTCGGTGGTCCAGGGGTGTCGCAACGCCGACCTCCACGCGGACTACCGGGCGCGGGACGCGGGCGCCGGCCACCGCTTCGGCGTGATCAGGCTGCGCAACACCAGCGACCGTGCCTGCGTGGTGCAGGGCTACGGCGGGTTGTCCTACGTCGGTGGGGGTGACGGCACCCAGGTGGGCGCCGCCGCCGACCGCGACCCCGGCCGCGCCGCCCGGGTGGTGCTGGAGCCGGGGGACCGGGCGGTCAGCGCGGTCTCGGAGACGGTGGCCCAGAACTACCCGCGGGCCCGTTGTCGCCCGACCCGGGTGGAGGGGTTCCGGGTCTACGCCCCCGACTCGACCGCCTCCCAGTTCGTGGCGCACCCGACGACCGGCTGTCGCCGCGACGTCGTGCACCTGCTCTCGCACCGCCCGTTCCACCGCTGACGTCCCGATGTCGAGATGGAGACATCTTTTGATTGACGATCGCCATAAGTGGCCCTAGCGTCGAGCTGATGTGGTACCGATCACATCGTTCCCCTCGGACAGAAGGTGGCCCCCATGTGCTTCGGACATGACGGTGATGCGGCGCTCGATCGCTCGCTCAGTGAGAAGGGCGCCAGTCGGCGCGGGTTGCTCCGCGGAGCAGCGGGCGTGGCGGCGGGTGCCGCAGCGGTCGGCGGTCTCGGCCTGGCGTCGCCGGCGGCGGCGCACGGCAAGGGCCGTGGGCACGACCACGGCCACGGGCACGGCCACGACCACGGTCGCGGGAGGAAGGTGCCGCACGACCGGATCAGCATCCAGCTCTACACGCTGCGCTCCGCCGCGGCGGACCCGAGCCCGGGCAACCCGGCGGCGATCGGCTACCTGGCCACGCTCCAGGCAGTGGCCCGCTACGGCTACGAGCGGGTGGAGCTGGCCGGCCTCTACGGCCAGAGTGCCGCCGGGATGCGGTCGACGCTGGACAGCCTCGGCATGCGGGCGTCCTCCAGCCACGACGGCATCAGCGCCGACCTCGGTGCCGCGCACACCAAGTTCCAGAACGCCGTGACGCTCGGCCAGGAGTACGTCAACGTCCCCTACCTCAACTCCAACAACCTCGCGGACTGGCAGCGGTGGGCCGACCAGATGAACGCGGAGGCCGCGCTGGCCAAGAGGTACGGCCTGAAGTACGGCTACCACAACCACGCCCACGAGTTCACGATCGACCTGGGCGGTGGCCTCACTCCGTGGGAGGTCTTCATGGACCGCCTCGACCGTCGCCTCGTCCACCTCGAGGTCGACCTCTACTGGGCCTTCACGGCCGGCGTGAACACCGGCCACACGACCGCGGAGTCGGCCCTCCGGTTCGCCCAGGACGTGGTGAACGAGGCACCGCACAAGGTCCGCCAGTACCACGTCAAGGACCGGACCAGCATGGGCACGGCGCCCGCCGAGGCCGACATGTGCGACCTCGGCGTCGGCGTCATCGACTTCGCCGAGCTCTTCGACAACCACGAGGTCGAGGAGTACATCGTCGAGAACGACACCCCCGACAACGCTGCGGCGCCGCTGCTCACGGCGGCCGTCGGGCACCTCTACCTCGAGCACCTGGAGTACTGAGCGGGGATCGTCCTCAGGGGGTGAGCCAGCCGACCCAGCCGGCGATCGTCCGCTGGAGCCGGGCGGCGGCCTCGATGACCGGGTCGCCGGGCTCACCCCCACCCAGGACGCGCAGCTCCCACGCGCCGTACCACGCGACGTACGCGCCGACGACGAGCAGCAGCAGGCCGGAGACGCGGGGCACCCACCGCCCCGTCCGGCGCAGTCCCGAGACCACGCTGCGCCGGGCCAGGGCGACCGCCACCGCGGCGACCCCGACCAGCAGGCCCATGCCCGCGCTGTAGGCGAGGAACAGGGCGATGCCCTCGCCGGTCGAGCCGCTCCGGAAGCTGGCGACCACGAGGGCCAGGAAGGGCGCGATCGAGCAGGTGAGGCTCGCCGCGGCGTAGGACATCCCGAACCCGACCATCGCCGGGGCGGTCCGGGTGAGCGCCGTGCCGGAGCCGCGACGCAGCTGCACGCGCGGCAGCTCGCGGCCTGCGAGCAACCACAGGCCGGCCACGGCGACCAGCGCACCGAAGCACGTGGTGAACCACGGCAGGTACTGCTGGATCTGCCCGGCGACCGGTGAGATCACCAGCCCGAACACCCCGAAGACGGCCACGAACCCGAGAGTCATCCACGCCGTGAGGGCCAGCGCCCGACCCACCGCGCGTGCCGGGCCGGGGGAGTCGTCGCCCAGCACCAGCACGGAGAGGTAGGCAGGGAGCAGGGCGAAGCCGCACGGGTTGACGGCCGCCAGCATGCCGGCCGCGACGGCGAGCGCGAGGGTGTCTCCCATCGCCTCAGCCGAGCAGGCTCTCGACCTCGGAGTCGAGGTCGTCCGTGCCTCCGTAGCCGGCCTCGAAGGCAACGGCGCCGTCGGCGTCGAGCACGACGAACGAGGACTGCTCCGTCACCCCGAACCGCTTCCACAGCTCGCCGTCGACGTCCTCGAGGTGCGTCACGCCGGACACCCCACCGGCGAAGTCGGCGATGGCCTCGGCGCTGTCGAGCGACC
Source organism: uncultured Actinomycetota bacterium (assembly GCA_963750445.1). GTDB lineage: Bacteria > Actinomycetota > Actinomycetes > Propionibacteriales > Nocardioidaceae > Nocardioides. The sequence continues at coordinate 2,853 of CAVVQR010000005.1, forward strand.
CGATGCCGATCACGTTGACCTCACCGCCGAACTCGCTCTCGAGCGCCTCCACCTGCGGGACCTGGCCGCGGCAGGTGGGGCACCACGGCGCCCAGAACCACAGCACGGTCGGACGTCCGGCCAGGCTGGCGCCGTCGAACGCCGCTCCCTCCACGGTCACTCCGGTGAAGTCGAGCAGTGCGGGCACGGCTGCGTCCGGGTCGCCGTCGCTGGACGGTGCGGCAGCCGCGTCGGAGGGCTCCTCGCTCGGGGACGGGCTCGAACCGGTCGAGCTGACCGCGTCCGGCGCCCGGGTGGGGGCGGCGTCCTGACCACAGGCCGATGCCAGCAGGACGAGGGGGACCACGACGGCCGACGTGAGGCGCAACATGCCTTTCAGCATGGCAGCGCGCCCGGCGCCCGGACGGCCTGGGCGCCTTACGAGACCCTTACGTCAGCGCGTGGCGCCCTCCCGCCTGCCTGCTTCGTCCACCGCCCGTGGGCGGCCGATGGTCGTCTGAGAGAATTCACGCGTGACGACCCCCTCCCCGACGAACAGCAGAGCGACCGACGTCCTCGTCGTCGGCGCCGGTCCTGCCGGCTCCGCTGCCGCCGCCTGGGCCGCCCGCGCCGGGCTCGACGTCGTCCTCGCGGATGCAGCGACGTTCCCGCGCGACAAGACCTGCGGTGACGGCCTGACTCCCCGCGCGATCGGGGAGATGCAGAAGCTCGGCCTGGAGGACTGGCTGCGCGCCCACACCGTCAACCAGGGCCTGCGGGCGCACGGCTTCGGCCAGACGCTCCTGCTGCCCTGGCCCGGCGGCTCGCTGCCGGACTGGGGCTCCGCGGTCGCCCGCACCGAGCTCGACGACCACCTGCGCACGGTGGCCATCACGAGCGGCGCCCGGGCGATCGACGGTGCCCGCGCGGTCGGCGTACGCCGCGAGGGCGAGCGGGTCGCCGCGGTGGAGTTCCGTGGCGCCGAGGGGACCTTCGAGATCGCCTGCAGGTGGCTCGTCGTCGCCGACGGCGTGCGCTCGCCGCTGGGCAAGGTGCTGGGCCGCGAGTGGCACCGAGACACCGTCTATGCCGTCGCCGGCCGCGCCTACGTCGACTCCGACATGTCGGACGACCCGTGGATCAGCTCCCACCTCGAGCTGCGCGACGAGAACGAGGAGCTGGTCTCGGGCTACGGCTGGATCTTCCCGCTCGGCGACGGCACGGTGAACCTCGGGGCCGGCACCCTCGCCACCAGCAGGCGACCGACCGACATCGCCATCAAGCCTCTGATGCAGACCTACGCCGACACCATCGGCAAGGACTTCGGGCTCTCGGGCGAGCTGCGGATGCCGACCTCGGCGCTGCTGCCGATGGGCGGCGCGGTCAGCAACGTGGCCGGACCCAACTGGGCGCTGATCGGTGACGCCGCGGCCTGCGTCAACCCGCTCAACGGTGAAGGGATCGACTACGGGCTCGAGACCGGTCGGCTGGTCGCCGAGCACATCGCCAGCGGCACCGGGCTCGGCGAGGCCTGGCGGTCCACCCTGGTCGAGCACTACGGGGAGTCGTTCTCCATCGCCCGCCGGCTCGCCGGCGTCGCGACCCAGCCCAGGATCGTCGCGGCCCTCGGGCCGGCGGGCATGCGCTCGGACTGGCTGATGACCCTGGCGCTGCGCTGGATGGGCAACCTGGTCGACGACGCCGACCGCGACCGCGCTGCCCGGGTCTGGCGCTGGGCCGGCCGTCGGTCGTTGGCCCGCGACGCGCGACCGCCGTTCGCGTGAGCCAGCGCACCCGGTGGTCTCCGATCCACCGGGGCCGTCGCACCGAACCAGGGACATGAGCGAGCGCGTCTACCGTGCGACCAACGTCGTGGGTCGTGGTGTCCTGCGGCTGCTCGGGGTGGACACACGGTGGACCGGGCTGGAGCACCTGCCCGAGCGCGGACCGGTGATCCTGGCCGCCACCCACGTCGGCTACCCGGACTTCGTGCTGCTCGAGCAGGCTGCGGTGGACCGCGGACGCTACGTCCGCTTCATGTGCCGCCACGACATCTGGAACGTCCCGCTGGTCGGGGCGGCGATGGACCGGATGCAGCACGTCCCGGTCGACCGGGCCGCTCCGGCGGCGGCGTACCTCCGGGCCCGACGGCTCCTCGGGGAGGGCGAGGTGGTGGGGGTGTTCCCCGAGGCGGGCATCAGCTACTCGCACACCGTGCGCTCACTGATGCGGGGCGTGGCCGGGCTGTCCCGGGAGACGGGCGTGCCCGTGGTGCCGGTCGCCATCTGGGGCTCCCAGCGCGTCTGGTCCGTGGGCGTGCCGAACGCCAGGGGCCACAAGCCGCGACCGAGCCTGCGGCGCGGGCGACGGGTCGACCTGTCGTTCGGGGAGCCCCTGACCATCGAGCCCGGCGAGGACCTGACCGCGTGGACCTGCCGGCTGGGAGCGGTGCTCACCGACCAGCTCGAGGCCCTGCAGCGGCTGCCGCACCACGTGCCGAGGCCCGGCGAGCGCGCGACCTGGTATCCCGCGCACCTCGGCGGCCACGCACCCACCCGGGAGGAAGCGGCCGACCTCGACGTGGTGCCGCGGTCGGCGGTCAGGCCGACGTGGGGGCCGAGCTAGGCGGAGCCTCGCTCGTCGGTGAGCTCGTCGGTGAGCTCGACCCGGCGGACCGTCGGGCCTCGCGCCTGCCCTCCCACCACCCCAGCGGGTTGGTGAACGGCTCCAGCACCCGGCGCACGGGCGGGCTGGCCAGCAGCAGGGAGAGGCCCACGGCGCCGATGATCGTGAGCACCAGCCCGAGCAACGGGCGGGAGGTGGTGAACTCCGGCCAGCCGGCGGCCATGAACGACTTGATCACGAAGCCGTGGAACAGGTAGATCACCATCGTCGCGGTGCCCATCGTGGTGAACCAGCCCAGGCTGCGGCGCGGGATGAGCGACATCGCGGCGAAGGCGCCCGCCAGGCCCACCACCATCACGGTCAGCCGGGTCTGGAAGACGATCTCGTTGTCGATCGGGATGTCTGCGTAGCCGGTGTCGTACAGGAGCAGGGCGGACTGCGCCCACGTGTCGGTGTAGAGCGCCATCACGCCGATGCCGATGAGCATCGGCACCGCCGCCAGTCGCACCCACACGTCGTCGAGGTGCTTGAGGTGGCGCGGCTTGAGGTGCAGGCCGAGCACGAAGAACGGCAGCAGGCCGAGGAACCGGGGGATCATCAGGGAGTCGTCGGTCCAGAGCCCGCCGAGCAGGCTGACGACGACCGACAGCGGCAGGAACAGCCAGTGCAGCTTGAGGATCGGCGTCACCAACCGCCACATCAGCAGCACGATGAGGTACCACATGGTCCAGTGCGGGACGAGCCACAGCGGACCCTCGACGCCCTCGTCGGACACGTAGCGACGGAAGTAGAAGAGGGCCGGCTCGAACAGCAGGTAGGGGACGGCCAGCGTGTAGAGGAGGCTCTTCATCCGGCGCCGGTCCCACGCGAAGGACTTCGAGAGGTATCCGCTCACGAACACGAACGCCGGGATGTGCCACAGGTAGATGAAGTCGTAGACCCAGTGGCTGCCCTGCGTCGCCTCCACGAGCCCGATCGCGTGGCCCACGACGACGAGGGTGACGAGCACCATCTTGACGTTGTCGAGCCATGGATCTCGGGACGCGGGGGACACGGCGCTCACGCTACTTCACTAGGTTGGGGGCATGGGATCCCTGCCGAGGCGCCAGCGAGTGGCGGCCTACGCCGTCATGCTGCGCGAGCGTGGCGGCCGTGTCGAGATCCTGTTGAGCCGGCTGGCTCCCCGCGTCTCCCGTGCCGAGATGTGGACGTTGCCGGGTGGCGGCGTCGACCACGGCGAGGGCCCGCGGGAGGCCCTGGTCCGCGAGATCTACGAGGAGACCGGCCTCCACGCGACCGTCGGCGAGACGGCCCACGTCTACAGCGCCCACATGCCACGATCGCCGCGCGACGGGCTCCTCGTCGACGCCCACGCGATCCGGATCGTCTACGACGCCTGGGTGCCGCCGGACGCCCCGCCGCCGCGGGTCGTCGAGGTGGACGGGTCCACCGTCGAGGCGGCCTGGCACCTGCTCGACGACGTGGCCTCGGGTGCGGTGCCGGTCGCGGGACAGGTGACCGACGCGCTCGTCGACCACCAGCCGTTCCGCCTGCAGCGGGTGGCCGCCTACGTCGTCGCGCGCCGCACCACGTCCGGCGGGCCCGAGGTGCTGCTGACCCGGCTGTCCGCACGCGCGGCGCACCCGGGCAGGTGGACGCTCCCGGGTGGGGGCATCGACCACGGCGAGCATCCGGCGGTGGCGCTGGCTCGTGAGGTCGAGGAGGAGTGCGGCCTCACCTGCGAGGTCGGTGAGCTGCTCGGCGTCCACGACACCCACTTCTCCGGCACCGCACCGTCGGGCCGCATCGAGGACTTCCACGGCATCCACCTGGTCTACCGGGCCAGGGTGGGCGACGGCGAGCCGGTGGTGACGGAGGTCGACGGCACCACCGACGCGGTCGCCTGGGTCCGCGTCGCCGACCTCGGGTCCGGCGCCATCGAGGTGCTGGAGCTGGTGACGCACGCGCTGGAGCTCGACCCGGCTGCACCGACGACAGGAGACACCCATGACTGAGAGCGTGTTCACCTATGCCGCTCCCGGCCTCAAGTTCGGCCGGGGCGCCAGCAACGAGATCGGGTGGGACGTCCAGCAGCTCTGCGCCGCCGCCCCGGGCGGTGACGCCCGGCGGGTGCTGCTGGTCACGGATCCCGGCGTGGCCGCCACCGGCCACCCGGAGCGGATCGCGGACGCGATGCGGTCCCGGGGCCTGGAGGTCACGGTGTTCGCCGGTGCCCGGGTGGAGCCCACGGACGCCTCGCTGGAGGAGGCGATCGCGTTCGCCCGCGACGCTGGTCCCTTCGACGCGGTCGTCGCGGTCGGGGGAGGGTCGTCGATCGACACCGCCAAGGCGGTCGACCTGCTGCTGACCAACACCGGCGAGCTGATGGACTACGTCAACGCGCCGGTCGGTGGCGGCCGCGCCCCCGAGCAGCCGCTGCTCCCGCTCGTCGCCGTGCCCACCACCACCGGCACCGGTGCCGAGTCCACGACGATCTGCGTCCTCGACGTGCTCGCGCTCAAGGTCAAGACCGGCATCTCGCACGCGCGGCTCCGCCCCACCCTGGCCGTGGTGGACCCCGACCTGACGATGACCCAACCGGCGATGGTGACCGCGTCGTGCGGGATGGACATCCTCTGCCACGCGCTGGAGAGCTACACCGCGCGCTGGTTCGGGGCCTTCGACGCCAAGCAGCCGGAGCAGCGGGTGCCCTACTGCGGGGCCAACCCGATCGCCGACATGTGGGCCGAGAAGTCGCTGTCCCTGCTGGCCGGCGCCTTCCGCCGGGCGGTCCGAGACGGCTCGGACCAGGAGGCCCGGGAGGAGATGGCGCTGGCCGCGACCTTCGCCGGGCTCGGCTTCGGCAACGCCGGCGTCCACGTGCCGCACGCCTGCGCCTACCCGATCGCCGGCCGCGTGCGCGACTACCGGCCCGAGGGCTACCCGGCCGACGAGCCGATCGTCCCCCACGGGATGGCGGTCGTGATGACGGCTCCCGCGGCCTTCGCGCTCACCTTCGACGCGTCCCCCGACCGGCACCAGCGGGCGGCCGACCTGCTGGGTGGTGGGGGCGCTGCGCTGCCCGACGTGCTGCGCGGGCTGATGCGCGACGTGGGCCTGCCGAGCGGGCTCGCCGAGCTCGGCTTCGGGTCCGCCGACGTCGACGACCTGGTCGACGGGGCACTGAAGCAGCAGCGACTGCTCGCCACCGCACCCATCGACGTCACGGGCGACGACCTCGCGACCGTCTTCGCCGGTTCCCTCGAACACTGGTGAGGCGCCGCTCCCGACCTAGGATGAGGGCATGAACCCCCGCCACCGCCGACTCGTGATCCCGGTGGCCCTCGGGGCACTCATCCTCATCGTCGTCCTCGCCGCAGTGCTGTGAGCGACGAGCTGGACCTGGTCCGGTCGGCGATCCTCGACGCGGACGCGCTCGTCCGGGCCCTCGCCAGCGGGCGGCGCAAGGGGCAGCCGGTGCCCGAGGTCGAGGGGCGCGAGGTGCGTCGCGTCGAGATCCGGGCGGTCGACCTCAAGGCCGGGCGCCACCTGCAGGTGACGTCGTACGACGACACGCAGGCCCACACCGTGAACCATCCGGTCGGGGAGGAGGCGGAGGCGGCCGTGCACGCGCTGCTGGCCCAGCCCTTCGCGAACTGGCACGTGGACACCACGACCCACACCCACCAGGCCCGGGTGACGAAGAAGGGCGCTGCGCTGGTCCACTCCTCGGCGCGCAAGGAGACCCTCGACGCGACGCACGAGCACGACCGGGACAAGGGTCGGCTGCTGCGCGAGGACGATCCGGCGCTGATCGCGCTGGGGATCAGTGACCGGCAGGGGAGGGTGAAGCCGAGTCGGCAGGCGAAGTACCGCCAGGTCGAGGAGTTCCTCCGGCTGCTCGACTCCAGCCTCGCCGACGGACTGGCCAAGGGCCACGTCCGCACGCCGACGCCCGATGACCCGCTGCGCATCGTCGACCTCGGCTGCGGCAACGCCTACCTCACCTTCGCCGCCCACCAGTTCCTCACCGCCTGCGGTCTCCGACGGGGGGCGCGGCCTGCCCGTGCGGATGACCGGGATCGACGTCCGGCAGCAGTCGGCCGACCACAACTCCGCCATCGCGGCGGACCTGGGCATCGAGGCCGACTTCGTGGTCGGCTCCATCTCCGACGCGCAGCTCGACCGGGCGCCCGACGTGGTGCTGGCCCTCCACGCCTGCGACACGGCCACCGACGACGCACTGGCCCGGGCCGTGGAGTGGGAGGCCCCGCTCGTCCTGGCCGCCCCCTGCTGCCACCACGACATCGCGGCCCAGCTGCGGAAGTCGCCGCCTCCGGCGCCCTACGCGGCACTGACCCGCGACGGCATCCTCCGCGAGCGGCTCGCCGACACCCTGACGGACGCCCTGCGTGCCGAGATGTTGCGTGGCCTCGGCTACCGCGTGGACGTCGTGCAGTTCGTGGAGAGCGCGCACACCCCCCGCAACACGATGATCAGGGCCGTGCGGGTCCCCGGCCGCGCGAGCGCGCCCGAGGCACCCGGTGCCTACGACGACCTGGTGGCCGCGTGGGGCGTCCGTCCGCGGCTCGGCGAGCTGCTGGACGCCCCCGACGTCAGCCGGTGAAGAGCGCGGACGCGCGGTCCACGGTCTGCCACAGGCCGTAGGCGAGCGGGATGCCGACCAGCAGCCAGGCCAGGGCGATCAGCACGGGGCTGGTGGTGGTGGTCTGCTCGGTGCTCATCGGTCGGCCTCCTGGCGCTGGGAGATGCGGTCCTCGTTGGCGACGTGTGCGTCGTGGTCGAAGTGGGTCTCGGCGACCGGCTTGATCATCAGGTTGGCCACGAAGCCGATGGCGAGCACCACGACCATCGTGAGCAGGGCCGGGCGGTAGTCGGCCGCGACCAGGTTGCCCGGCTCGCCGACGGTGTCGAGGATGCCGTTGACGATCAGCGGCCCGGCGACGCCGGCGGCTGCCCACGCGGTCAGCAGGCGACCGTGGATCGCGCCGACCTCGAGGGTGCCGAAGAGGTCCTTGAGGTAGGCCGGAACCGTCGCGAAGCCACCGCCGTAGTAGGAGATGATCACGACGGCGAGCGCCACGAAGACGACCGTGGAGGAGCTGCCGAAGAGCGCGAGCAACAGGTAGAGCACCAGCCCGACGCCGAGATACATGACGTAGGTCGGCTTCCGGCCGATCCGGTCGGACAGGCTCGACCAGACGAACCGGCCCAGCATGTTGGCCAGCGACAGCAGCCCGACGAACCCGCCGGCAGCAGCGGCCGAGACCGAGCTGGAGCCGTCCTCGCGGAAGAAGTCCTGGATCATCGGCGAGGCCTGCTCGAGGATGCCGATCCCCGCGGTCACGTTGCAGAAGAGCACGACCCACAGGAACCAGAACTGAGGTGTGCGGATGGCCTGCGAGGCGCGCACGAGGGCGCCGTTGGTGCCGGGGGAGTGCTCGGCGGTGCTGTCGTCACCGTGGCCGGGCGGCACCCGGATGAGGGCCGCGCCGATCAGCATGAAGACGGTGTAGACGATGCCGAGGGTGAGGAAGGTCTGCGCGAGCGCGGACCCGGAGGCGACGGCGCCCGGCTCGGTGGGCACGAAGTCGGGGTCGTAGACGCCCATCAGCTTGTTGGAGAGCGGCGAGGCGATCAACGCGCCGCCGCCGAAGCCCATGATCGCCATGCCGGTCGCCAGGCCGGGACGGTCGGGGAACCACTTGATCAGCGTCGAGACCGGCGAGATGTAGCCGATCCCGAGGCCGATGCCACCGATCACGCCGTAGCCGAGGTAGAGCAGCCACAGCTGGCCGGTCGCGATGCCGGCCGAGCCGACCAGGAAGCCGACGCCCCAGCAGAGCGCCGCGGCGAGCATCGCCTTGCGAGGCCCGGACCGCTCCACCCAGGTGCCGAGGATGGCGGCCGAGAGGCCGAGCATCACGATCGCGATCGAGAACACCCAGCCGATGGCCGTCAGGCTGGTGTCGAAGGTGGCGACCAGGGAGTTCTTGAAGACGGAGAACGCATAGACCTGACCGATGGACAGATGGACGGCGAGTGCAGCGGGCGGGATCAGCCAACGGCTGTAGCCGGGACCGGCGACGATCGCCTGCTTGTCGAGACGCGACATGCGCATCCTTTCGGAGGGGAGACCGTCGTCACGTTACGTACGGGTGGTTGACCTGTCACCTACCTCTGAGGGGGTGGCACGACGAGCGGTCGTGCGCGGGACGACGAACGGTGCGCGGCTACGGTGGCGGCGTGAAGGGGATCCCTGTGCTGCTGGGTGCAGCCGTGACGATGCCCTTCCTGCTGGGCGCGGCGGCCGGGTCTCCCGGCGTCGCGGACGACCCGGCCTTCCGGTTCACCGACGCCGACATCGTCGAGTCCAGCGGTCTCGCGGTCGTCGACGGCCTGGTGGTCACGACCAACGACTCGGGCGACTCCGGGCGGGTCTTCAGCGTCGACCCGGACAGCGGGGCGACGCTCGGCGTCACCTCGTGGGCCGCGGACCCCGTCGACGTGGAGGCCCTGGCCCCCGCCGGGCCCGGTCACGTCTGGGTGGGCGACACCGGCGACAACCAGCACGTCCGCGACTCCGTCGAGGTCCTGCGCGTCCCCGTCGGTCGCGGGGACCGCACGGTCACTCCCGAGGCCTACGAGCTGGTCTATCCCGACGGCGCCCGCGACGCCGAGGCGCTCATCAGCCATCCGGTGACCGGCCAGCTGTTCGTCATCACCAAGGGCGTCTTCGCCGGCACGGTGTACGCCGCTCCGCTGCGGTTGCGGTCCGACCGGCCCAACCGGCTGGTCGAGGTCGGCGACGCCCCGGGCATCGTCACCGACGCGACCTTCCTCCCGGGCGGCGGCGGGGTCGTGATGCGCACCTACTCCGACGCCCACCTGGCGGCGTTCCCGTCCTGGCAGCCTGTGGTGTCGTGGGAGCTGCCGGCCCAGGACCAGGGTGAGGGGATCGCCCTGTCCGGGCGTCGGCTGCTCATCAGCACCGAGGGCGCGCGCTCCCGGGTGCTCGCGGTCGACCTGCCCCCCGAGGCCGGGGCGACCGACCTGCGCTCACCCGCCTGGACCGGCCTCCGCTGGCTCGCCACGGCCTACGGACTCCCGCTCCGCGGGCTGAGGGGTCTCGTGACAGGCGCCAGGGCGCCTTCCTCGACCACCGGGTTTCCTCGGTGGTTGAGGAGGTCGCGCAGCGACCGTCTCGAAACCCGGCCACCCGGGGCTGAGGGGTCTCGTGACAGGCGCCAGGGCGCCTTCCTCGACCACCGGGGTGCGCGCGTCGTCCTCCACCACCGAGGTGAGCGGTCCCGTCAGGCGAGCGCGGCGTCCAGTGCGGCCTGGACGTGGAGGGTGGTGCAGGGGAAGACGGGGAGCTCGACGTCGGCCTGCTTGACCAGCAGCTCGAGCTCGGTGCAGCCGAGCAGCACGCCGCCGGCGCCTGCGTCCCACAGCTCCTCGATGATCTCCACGACCCGGCTCCGGGTGCGGGGGAGCACCACGCCGTGGACGAGCTCCTCGTAGATCGCGTCGTTGAGGAGCTCGTGGTGGGCGACGTCGGGCACGATCACCGACAGGCCGTGGCTCTGGAGCCGGTCGACGAAGAACGACTCCGACATCGCGACCTTGGTGCCGATCAGTCCCACGGTCTCGACGCCAGCGGCCCGGACCGCGGCCGCGACCACGTCGGCCAGGTGGAGCACCGGGATGTCGACGGCCTCCTCGACCTGGTCGGCCACCTTGTGGAAGGTCGTGGTGCACAGCAGCAGGAAGTCGGCGCCCGCGCGCTCGACGCCCTGCGCGGCATCGGCCAGCAGGGTGCCGACCTGGTCCCACCGCTCCTCGTCCTCGAGGTGGGTGACCTCGGCGAAGTCGACCGTGGTGAGGGCCAGCTTGGGGGAGGAGAGGCCGCCGAGCCGCTCCCGCATCCCGAGGTTGAGGTCGCGGTAGTAGGCCGCGCTGCTCTCCCAGCTCATGCCGCCCACGAGTCCGATGGTCTTCACGCGCGGAAGTCTGCCAGAGGCTAGCTGCGGTGGACCTTGTGTGCCGCGGCTTGGGCGCGGGGCTTGATCACCAGCTCGTCGATGTCGACGTGGGACGGCCGGGTGGCGACCCACGAGATCGCGTCGGCCACGTCCTCGGCGAGCAGCGGCTGGTCGACCCCGGCGTACACCGCATCCGCCTTGGCCTGGTCGCCGCCGAAGCGCACCAGGGAGAACTCGTCGGTGCGCACCATCCCCGGGGCGACCTCGGTGATGCGGATCGGCTCGCCGTTGAGCTCGAGCCGGAGGGTCTCGGTCACGACCTTCACGCCGTGCTTGGCCGCGGTGTAGCCGCCGCCGCCCTCGTAGGCCCACCGGCCGGCGGTCGACCCGACGTTGACGATCACGCCGTCACCGCTCGCGCGCAGCGCGGGGAGGAGGGCCTTGGTCACCCGCACCAGGCCGAGCACGTTGATGTCGTACATCCAGCGCCAGGCGTCGAGGTCGGCGCCGTCGACCCGGTCGACCCCGACCGCGCCGCCGGCGTTGTTGACCAGCACGTGGCACACCGGGACGGCCGCGGCCAGCGCGGCGACGGAGGCGTCGTCGGAGATGTCGCAGGTGATGGCCTCGCCGCCGATCTCGGCGGCCAGCTCCTCGATCCGGTCGGTGCGTCGGGCGGCGCACACGACGCGGAAGCCCTGCGCGGCGAGCGCGCGGGCGGTCGCGGCGCCGATGCCGCTGGATGCGCCGGTGACGACGGCAGTACGGGTCAGGTTGCGGTCCTCGCTCATGCGGCCATCCTGCCAAGATCCTCGGCTGCCAAGATACGGGGGTGATCATTGCGGCGGCCGACGGTTCGGCACTCGGCAACCCCGGTCCGGCCGGGTGGGCGTGGTACGTCGACGACGGCTGCTGGGCCTCGGGCGGGTGGCCGCACGGCACCAACAACATGGGCGAGCTGATGGCCGTGCTCGACCTGCTCCAGCAGACCGCGCACCTCGACGAGGAGCTGCGGGTCTACTGCGACAGCACCTACGTCATCAACGTGGTGACCAAGTGGATGGCCGGCTGGAAGCGTCGCGGCTGGCGCAAGGGTGACGGCAAGCCGGTGATGAACGTCGAGCTGATCAAGGCGCTGGACGAGGCGATGCAGGGCCGGGCGGGCGTCGACTTCGTCTGGGTGAAGGGCCACGCCGGCCACGAGCTCAACGAGGCCGCCGACGTCCGGGCCAACGCCGCGGCCACCGCCTACCGCGACCGCCGGGTGCCGGATGCCGGTCCCGGCTTCCCGGACAGCTCGACCTCGCACCCGGCCGCGGAGGTCGGCCAGGTCGAGCCGGAGCCCGACCTCTTCTCGGGGCTGGACGCCGGGGATGCGGCCCCCACCGACGAGGAGCACGTCGTCGCCATGGAGCGCGCGCTGCTGACCGACGAGGTGCGCTCGGACCGGGCCGCCGTCGCTGCGCTGCTGCACCCCGACTGGCAGGAGGTCGGCCGCTCGGGCCGGCTCTGGACGCGAGACGACGTCCTCGACGAGATCGGCCCGATCGACCCGGTCGGGTTCGAGGTGGTCTCCACCGACCGGCTCCGCGACGACGCGATCCTGCTGCTGTGGCGTACGTCGACCGACGAGCGCTCGACCCTGCGCAGCACGCTCTGGTTGCGCACCGGCGGCCAGTGGCAGGCGCGTTTCCACCAGGGCACCGACGAATCCTGACCCGGGCCGGCGTCGCGTCCCGTGGCACACTCTCCTGATGCCCCCCGCCAAGCTCTCCGCGTGCGCCGCGCTCCTGGGCGGCGTGCTCTGGATCGTCCAGGCCCTGCTCGGCGGAGGAAGTGACCCCCTCTCCAGCACGCTCCACTTCCTCGGACTGGCGTGCCTGCTCGTGGCTGCGGCCGTCTTCGGCAGCACCCTGGTCAGGAGCGACGCGGTCTCCATGCGGGTCACGGTCGGCCTCGCGTCAGGCCTCCTGGCCCTGTCGCTGATCGAGTCGTTCCGCTCCGACAGTCCCTGGTACGACGGCGGCTGGGGAGTGCTCGCCGCGGTCATCGGCGGCCTCGCCCTCGTACGCAGTCGCGGCCGGGCCTCTCCCGACCCGGCGGCGGGCGCCCACGCAGGCTGACCCACCCCCTGGGAGGGCCTGCGGGAATCCTCCGGCCGTGCGTGGGGTTGTGCTCGAGGTGCCCTGTTTCGGGTGCCATGACGAAGGAGGCAGCGTGGGCGCACGGGTGGCCATGATCAGCCTGCACACCTCTCCGCTGGACCAGCCGGGGATCGGCGACGCGGGCGGCATGAACGTCTACGTCATCGAGCTCTCCAAGCGGCTCGCTGCCCAGGGCGTCGACGTGGACGTCTTCACGCGCGCCACGTCCTCCGCGCTGCCCCAGGTCGTCGAGGCGGCCGAGGGCGTGCTCGTCCGCCACATCGCGGCCGGCCCGTTCGAGGGCCTGACCAAGGGCGAGCTGCCCGGCCAGCTGTGCACCTTCGCGCGCGAGGTGCTGCGCGCGGAGGCCCTCCAGCCGCTCGGCCACTACGACGCGGTCCACAGTCACTACTGGCTCTCCGGCCAGGTCGGCGCCCTGGCACGCGACCGCTGGAACGTCCCGCTCGTCCACTCGATGCACACGATGGCCAAGGTCAAGAACGAGGCGCTCGCCGCGGGCGACACCCCCGAGCCGCTCTCCCGCGTGATCGGCGAGGAGCAGGTGGTCGAGGCCGCCGACCTGCTGGTCGCCAACACCGACACCGAGGCCCGCCAGCTCGTCGACCTCTACGGCGCCAGCCCCGACGCGGTCGAGGTGATCCACCCGGGGGTGGACCTGTCGGTCTTCACGCCGCGCGGCCGCACCGAGTCCCGACGCCGGCTCGGCCTGCCCGAGGACGCGGTGGTGCTGCTCTTCGCCGGGAGGATCCAGCCGCTCAAGGCGCCCGACGTGCTGCTGCGCGCGGTCGACGTGCTCCTGCAGCAGGACCCGTCGCTCCGGCACCGGCTCGTGGTGCCCGTCGTCGGCGGTCCGTCCGGCTCCGGCCTCGACCACCCGACGGCCCTCGCCGACCTGGCCGTCGAGCTCGGCATCGACGACGTGGTCCGGTTCGTCCCGCCCGTGACCCAGCCCGAGCTCGCGATCTGGGCGTCGGCCGCCACCGCCGTGGCCGTCCCGTCCTACAACGAGTCGTTCGGCCTCGTCGCGGTGGAGGCCCAGGCCACCGGCACGCCCGTCGTCGCGGCTGCTGTCGGCGGTCTCACCACCGTCGTCCGCGACGGCGTGAGCGGCCTCCTCGTCGACACCCACGAGCCCCGCGACTGGGCGGCGAGCCTGCGCCGCCTCATCGACGACCCGGCCCTGGCCGAGGAGCTCGGCCGCGGCGCGGTCGCCCACGCCCAGGAGTTCTCCTGGGAGCACACCGCCGAGCTCACGCTCGCCGCCTACGAGAGGGCCGCCGGCCGGATGCGCTCCGCGCTGGCCTCGTGAGCGTGCCTCATCATGGGGGCATGAGTGCCACCTCGGACCCGCTCGAGACGATCCGCCACTACCTCGTCGACAACGAGATCGAGCACGAGGAGACGACCCGCGAGGGCATCGAGGGCGCCCGCTTCTCGCTGACGCTGCCGGGGGAGAAGAAGCTCCAGACGCCCGTCCGGCTCGACGTCGGCGCCCACGCGCTCGGCGTCCACGCCTTCGTCTGCCGCAACCCCGACGAGAACCACGCCCGGGTCCACCGCTGGCTGCTCGAGCGCAACCTCCGGATGTACGCCGTCTCCTTCGCCGTCGACCGGCACGGGGACATCTACCTCGAGGCGCGGCTGCCGCTCGCCTCGGTCACCGGCGACGAGCTCGACCGGATCCTGGGCTCCGTCCTCGCCAACGCCGACGAGTCCTTCAACGCCATCCTGGAGCTCGGCTTCGCCTCCTCCATCCGCAAGGAGTGGGAGTGGCGGATCTCGCGGGGCGAGTCGACGAAGAACCTCGAGGCCTTCCGCGGCTGGCTCGAGGTCGGGTCCGACCCCTCGTAGCCGGTGGTCGAGGAAGGCGCCCCGCCCCGGTGGTCGAGGAAGGCGCCCTGGCGCCTGTCACGAGACCCGGTCAGCCGGCCTTCGGCTTGCGCCGCGTCATCAGCACCCCGACGATCGCCAGCGCGCCGCCGACGAACGTGAGCGACGGCGGCACCTCGTCGATGGTGAGCCAGGCGACGAGCGTGGCGATCCCCGGCACCAGGAAGGTCGTCAGGGACAGGGCGCCCGCGTCGGTGTGGGTGAGCGCATAGGCCCACGTCGTGAAGGCGACCGCGGTGGGCAGCACGCCGAGGTAGACGATCCACCACAGCTCCGGGCCGCCGTCGGCGACGATGCCGGGCAGGTCGCCGGAGAACGGCAGGCAGATCACCGCACCCATCAGGAACGAGACGAACACGACCTGGACGGACGGGAGCCGGCGCAGCAGGACCTTCTGGGTCAGCACGCCGACGGCGTACATCGCGGCGGCGACCAGGACGAGGACCACCCCCAGCACGGATGCGCCCGCGTCGGTCGTGGAGCCCCGCGCGATCACGGCGACCCCGGCGAAGCCGACGACCATCCCGCCGATCAGCCAGCCGTGCAGCCGCTCGCCGAACAGCGGCACCGCCAGCAGCGCCACGATGACCGGGCCGATCTGGATGATCATGGCCGCGGTGCCGGCGTCGACGTGCCGCTCGCCGGCGTTGAGGGCGAGGTTGTAGACGCCGAACCAGCCCACGCCGCCGAGGCCGAGCAGGGTCCACTCCCGTCGGGTCGGGGCCACCCAGCCGCGACGCAGCACCAGCGGCAGCACCACCAGTGCGGCGACCAGCAGGCGACCGGCGCCGAGCGCACCCGGGCTGACGTCGTCGGCCACGTGCCGGATCACCACGAACGCCGAGGCCCACATCACCAGCGTCACGCCGCCCGCCGCGACGGGCAGCCAGGCGGGTGGGGCGGTGCGGGTCGAGGCGGTCGGCTCGGTCGTCGTGGTCACGGGTCAAGGCTACGGACGGTCATGACCGCGAGCCAGCGCATTTCGGACGTCGTACGCCGAGATCCCGCCGTGCTCCGCCGTCATCGCTGGTCGAGGAGGGACGAGGTCCCGTCACGAGACCGAGGTCGGCGTCAGAGGTCCAGCTTGTAGCCCAGCCCGCGGACCGTGACGAGATACTTCGGCTCGCCCGGGTCGGGCTCGAGCTTGGCCCGCAGCCGCTTGACGTGGACGTCGAGGGTCTTGGTGTCCCCGACGTAGTCGGAGCCCCACACGCGGTCGATCAGCTGGCCCCGCGTGAGCACCCGGCCGGGGTTGCGCAGGAACATCTCCAGCAGCTCGAACTCCTTGAGCGGGAGCCGCTGCTCGGAGCCGTCGACCGTGACGACGTGGCGCTCCACGTCCATCCGCACCGGCCCGGCCTCGAGGGTGTCGGGCATCAGGTCGGGCTCCTGGCCGCGTCGCAGCACGGCGCGGATCCGGGCGACCAGCTCGCGCGGGGAGTAGGGCTTGGTGACGTAGTCGTCGGCACCGAGCTCGAGGCCCACGACCTTGTCGACCTCGTCGTCCTTGGCGCTCACCATGATCACCGGGACCGACGACGTCTGCCGGATCTGGCGGCACACCTCGGTGCCCGGCACACCGGGCAGCATCAGGTCGAGCAGCACGATGTCGGGACCGAAGCGGTCGAACTCGGTGAGGGCGGTGTTGCCGTCGGCGGCGATCGCCACCTCGTAGCCCTCCTTGCGGAGCATGTAGGCGAGGGCGTCGCTGTAGCTCTCCTCGTCCTCGACGACGAGCACCCGGGTCACGCGGGGTCCCCGGGGCGTCGTTCGCCGAAGGAGCGAATCGGGGGAGACGGGCAACGTCCGGGGGTGCTCATCGGCGTACCTCCTGCGTTTTTCTACGAGTGGTGGATTCGGTGGAGCCGGTCGCGGGCATCGCGGGTGCGACGACCTCGACCGGGGTGGTGGACCGTCCCGAGCCCTGGCCGGGCTCGAAGTTGCGGGGGAGGGTGAGGGTGAACGTCGAGCCCTGGCCCTGGACCGACCAGACGGCGATGTCGCCGCCGTGCGTGGCCGCGACGTGCTTGACGATCGCGAGGCCCAGGCCGGTGCCACCGGTGGAGCGGTGGCGGGCGGGGTCGACGCGGTAGAAGCGCTCGAAGATGCGGTCGATGTCCTCGGCCGGGATGCCGATGCCCTGGTCGACCACCGAGATCTGCACCTGGTCGCCCTCGGCGCGGGTCGAGACGACCACCCGGGAGCCGTTGTCGGAGTAGGCGACGGCGTTGGCGACCAGGTTGCTGACCGCGGCGCCGATCTGCTCCTGCGAGCCGAAGACCTCGAGGCCGTGCTCGCCGCGCGACTCGATGCTGATCTCCTTGGCCGCGGCCTCCATCGCGCTCGTGTCGAGCGACGTGGCGACCGCCGCGTCGAGGTCGACCATCACCGGCATCTCCAGCGGGTCGTGGCCCTGGAGGCGGGAGAGCTCGATGATCTGCTGCACCAGCTTGGAGAGCCGGTCGCTCTCCTTGAGCATCCGGTTGGCGAAGCGCTGGACCGCCTCGGGATCGTCGGAGGCGTCGGTGACGGCCTCGGCCAGGAGCCGGATCGCGCCGACCGGGGTCTTGAGCTCGTGGCTGACGTTGGCGACGAAGTCGCGGCGTACGGCCTCCACCCGCTTCTCGCGGGTGCGGTCCTCGACCAGCGCGAGCACCAGGCGGGCGCCGAGCGGCGCGACGCGGGCGGTCAGGGTGCGGCTGAAGCCTCCGTCGGCCGCGGGCAGGTCGAGCTCGCTCTCGCGGATCTCACCGTCGCGTCGGACCTGCGCGACGACGTCGAGCAGCTCGGGCACGACGACCGTGTTGCCGCGCACGAGCCCGAAGGCGTACGCCGGCGCGGAGGCCTTGAGGACGTGGTCGGACTCGTCGACGACGATGGCGCTCGAGCGCAGGATGCTGAGCACGGCGGCGACCCCGGCCTGCACGACGGGCTCCTCCGCGGCCGGCACGGTGTAGCGCTGGCGGTCGCTGATGTGCCACGCGAGGACCGCACCACCTGCCACGACGGCCCCGATGATCGCGGCCAGACCAGCCTGCATCGTCGGATCCACGCTCACCATCGTACGCACCGGGCGCGCTCGGCCATCCCCGCCGGACACCCGGCGCCGAGTGTTCATGCCCCGTTCATCGGGCACGCACGTCTGTTCGCTTCGGGTGCCTAGGGTGGGTTGCATGCGTGAGGCTTTCCATGACCAGCTCGACGGCATCTTCGCCGACCTGTCCGAGATCTGCGGGCAGGTCGAGGTGGCGGTCCGCGAGGCCACCAAGGCACTGATGACCGGTGACATCCACACCGCCGACCAGGTGATCGGCAACGACAAGGTGATCGACGCCGCGCGCGAGCGCGTCGACGACAACGCCTTCGCCCTGCTCTCCCTGCAGCAGCCCGTCGCCGGCGACCTGCGGGTCATCGTCTCGGCGCTGCGCATGGCCACCGAGCTCGAGCGGATGGGCGACCTGTCGGTCCACGTCGCCAAGATCGCGCGGCTGCGGGTGCCGGCCGTGGCAGTCCCCGACGAGCTGCGCCCGACCATGGAGCAGATGGCCGAGGTGGCCGAGGACATGGTCCGCCGGGTGCGCGCCATCATCATCGAGCGCGACGTCGACGCGGCCATCGAGCTCGGTCGTGACGACGAGGTGATGGACCAGCTGCGCCGCCGCAGCTTCACCGAGCTGCTGTCCGCCGACTGGCAGCACGGCGTCGAGGCAGCGGTCGACATCGCCCTGCTCGGGCGCTACTACGAGCGGATCGCCGACCACTCCGTGTCGGTCGCCAACCGCGTCGTCTTCGTCGTCACCGGCGAGCAGCCCGGACGCGACTGAGGTCTCCGTCGGCCACTGCTGGTCGAGGAAGGCGCTTCACCGCCCCGCTGGTCGAGGAAGCGCTCACCGCCTCGCTGGTCGACGGAGGTCGCTCTGGCGCCTGTCACGTGACCGGATTTCGACGCGCCCGTCGCGGCTTCGTGCCTCAGCCGCGGGGCTTGCTCAATCTCGCCTGAGCCCACGCCCGGCCCGACTTCGTCGGTCCGGCCTGCTCAGCGACCCTGGTTGGCCACGGCCGCGGCGGCTGCTGCGGCTGCCTCGGGGTCGAGGTACTCACCACCGGCGACGGTCGGCTTCATCGACTCGTCGAGGCGGTAGACCAGCGGCATCCCGGTGGGGATGTTGAGGCCGGCGATGTCCTCGTCGCTGATCTGGTCGAGGTGCTTGACGAGTGCCCGGAGGCTGTTGCCGTGGGCGGCGACCAGGACGGTCCTGCCGGCCTGGAGGTCGGGCACGATCTCGGCCTCCCAGTAGGGCAGGAACCGGGCGATGACGTCCTTGAGGCACTCGGTGCGGGGCAGCTCGTCGCCGAGGTCGGCATAGCGCGGGTCCGCTGCCTGGGAGAACTCGTCGGAGTCGTCGAGCGGCGGCGGCGGCGTGTCGAACGAGCGGCGCCAGAGCATGAACTGCTCCTCGCCGTACTCGGCGAGCGTCTGCTTCTTGTCCTTGCCCTGCAGGGCGCCGTAGTGGCGCTCGTTGAGGCGCCAGCTGCGCTTCACCGGGATCCAGTGGCGGTCGGCCGCGTCGAGGGCCAGGGCCGCGGTGTTGATCGCGCGGCGCTGGAGCGAGGTGTGCACGACGTCGGGCAGCACGCCCGAGTCACGCAGCAGCCGGCCCCCGTGGACCGCCTCGCCCTCGCCCTTCTCGGTGAGCGCGACATCGACCCATCCGGTGAAGAGGTTCTTCGCGTTCCAGTCGCTCTCGCCGTGGCGGAGCAGGACCAGGGTGTGCGTCATGAGGCGTCCATGCCTTCCCAGTAGCCGAAGTCGTCTGCCACG
Source organism: uncultured Actinomycetota bacterium (assembly GCA_963750445.1). Lineage (GTDB taxonomy): Bacteria > Actinomycetota > Actinomycetes > Propionibacteriales > Nocardioidaceae > Nocardioides. Next base: position 22,340 of record CAVVQR010000005.1, read on the forward strand.
ACCGGGACGTTGAGCATGATCCGCTCGCCGTTGCCGAAGTCGATGGCCAGGGGGAGCGAGTCGCCCGCGGCGAAGTCGCCGGTCACCACGATGTCCGCGGCAGGATCGGCGAGGTTGACCAGGCCGCCGGCGGCGATGGAGACCGGGTCGAACTCGGCGGCGTCGACCGTCACCTCGTCCCCGCCGGAGACGGCGGTGAACGTCTGGGCTTCCGTGTCGTCGTTGTTGGACAGCGACGCCACGAAGGTGCCGGAGCCGTCGGCGGCCGAGACCACGACCGCGGAGAGGATGTCGACGACACCGCTGCGGTTGTTGGCGCCACCGGCCGGTGTGTAGTCACGCTCGGTGGCGTAGTCGAAGCCACAGGAGGACAGCGGAGCGGCGAGCGCGAGAACCGCGGCGGCGGTCGCGATGAGTCGTGGCTGCATGGGCCACAGCCTAGCGTCGGCTCAGCTCAGTCCGAGCGTCCGCCCTGCGATCAGGATGCCGACCACGACGAGCACGGTGTACGCGCTCGCGAGCACCAGCAGTCGCGGCGTACCGATGCGCAGTGCCAGCAGCATCGGCAGGGACCGGTCGCCCTCCTCGTGGTCGTCGACGAGGCCGGGCAGCGCGAGGAGCAGGTGCACGCCCAGGCCGAGCGCCGCGGCCAGGGCGACCATCGCCGGGGTGGGGGGTGTCGCCGCACCGACGCCGGCCCAGCCGCCGTAGGCCAGGAACGCCGGGTAGAGCGCGAAGCTCGCCATCCACGGGACGAACGAGAGCGCCCTCGCGTGGAGGAACCGGTCGCCGATCGCCGCGACCGCCAGCAGGGCGAGGTAGGTCGCGCCGGCCCGGCGCCCGTTGGCCACGGAGAGGGGTACGACGAGCAGGACCGCGCAGGTGATCGCGAACCAGACGGTCCCCGGGTCGAGCGCACCGGTGCTGAACGGCTTGTCGGGGCGCCGCCGGGCGTCGCGGACCCGGTCGGCGAGGTCGTCGCCCCACCCCAGGACCGACTGGCCGACGAGCACCGTCGCGGCGACCAGTCCGACCTCGCGGAGAGGGCGACCGGACGCGGCGGCAGCGGTCGCGAGCGCCACGGCGGTGGCCAGGGCCTGGCGCGGGTGCGCTGCGCGGAGGAGGAGCAGCGCCGGGGTCGTCGGCATGGGCGGAAGTATGGCCCAGAGACCCTCTGCAGAGGCGTCGGGATCACAGCAACATGTGTTCTGTCAAGCCCACAAGTGGCCTCTGACCTGCACAAACGCGGTCGGAGGAGATTCGAGCACGTGTTAGAATGGTCACCTAGGAAAGGGAACTGAACATATGACTTTCACCGTTGGCGAAACGGTCGTCTATCCCAATCACGGGGCCGCAGTCATCGAGGACATCGAGACGCGGACGATCAAGGGAGAGGACCGCGAGTACCTCGTCCTCAGGATTGTCGCCCAGCAGGACCTGGTCGTTCGCGTGCCGGCCTGCAACCTCGATCTCGTCGGCGTCCGTGACGTCGTCGACAAGGAGGGCCTCGACCGCGTCTTCGACGTGCTGCGGGCCGCCCACGTCGAGGAGCCGACCAACTGGTCGCGGCGCTACAAGGCCAACCTGGAGAAGCTGCACTCCGGTGACGTGATGAAGGTGTCGGAGGTCGTCCGCGACCTGTGGCGCCGCGAGCGTGACCGCGGCCTGTCGGCCGGCGAGAAGAGGATGCTGGCCAAGGCGCGCCAGATCCTGGTCTCCGAGCTCGCGCTCGCCGAGAAGACCAACGAGGACAAGGCCGAGGCCACGCTCGACGAGGTGCTCGCCTCCTGAGCGACGCTGGTCCGCGCTGATCGACACCAGCACCGACACGACCCCCGGCACGTCCCGTGCCGGGGGTCGTGTCGTCTGGCGATAGCGTGACTCCGCGATGAGGACCGACACCGAAGACTTCACCCCCGCCCTCGGCACGATCGTGGACGAGGGTCGCGGTGCGTTGCCCTACCAGCTGATCCACGGTGAGTCCCTCGTGGCCTGTGCGGCCTGGGGGCTCGGTGAGGCCCGCGTGACCGCGATCGACCTGGGGACGCCGTGGCAGGCCGTGGTCGACAGCGGCGAGGCCTTCGTCGTCCACGACTCGCTGTGCCCGATGACGCCTGCGGGCTTCATCGCCGACTGCGTGGACCTCGCGATCGAGTCGGGATCGGTGGTGGTCGGCGTCGACGCGGCGGGCGTCGTGCTGTCCCCCGTCGTCATCCCGGCCGGCGTCGCAGCAGGGCTGACGGAGCTGCCGCCGACCGACCTCGCCGCGCTGGCCGACCGGCTCGCGACGTCCCACGCCGTCGAGCGCGTCGTCGCACCCGCGGCCGCTGCCCGGGTGGCCTCGGCCGCCGACGTGGCCGCCCTCGAGATCCTCACCGCACCCGAGCACGCATGAGCGCGTCCGGCGCCGGCATGCCCGCCGTCCTGGCGATGGCCGGCCGCGACGGGCTCCCCTTCGCTCCGCTGCACAAGGCCCCGCTCTACCTCCACGCACTGCGCTCGCTCGCAGCCTCGGGCGCCGACGACCTGGTCGTCGCCGTCGACGAGGCAGACCTCGCCCGCGTCAGGCGGGAGATCAGGAGCGCCGGCATCCGCGCGGAGGTCAAGGCCGGCTCGCGCTGGTGGACCGACGTCCGTGCGAGCCGCCCGGGCGCCGGTCTCCTCGTCCACGACGCCCTCTGCCCCCTGGCCTCGGCCGACTTCCTGCGCGGGGTGCGCACCACGGCGACGGCGACCCCGGACGTGTCCGTGCTCGCCTACCGTCCCGTCACGGACACCGTGAAGACGGTCGTGGACTCCCGGATCCAGGGCACGATCGACCGGGAGGGGCTGGCGTCCCTCGTGTCGCCGGCCGTGGTGGCCCCCGGGGTGCTGGAGACCGCCGTCGAGCACGACGACGTGCCACCGATCGACGACTTCGCACGTCTCGCCGTCTGGTTGCGAGACCGCGGGCGGGTCGAGCTGACCCGTGCGCCGTCCCTGGCCCGGCGCGTCGACGACGCGTCGTCGGTCAACCTGCTCGAGTGCGTCGACGAGCTGACCCGCCGGGTGCGTCGCGAGCCGGTCAGCGACGCAACAGGCCCCGGAACTCGCTGAGGAACTTCCGCGGCTGGCGCAGCACTGCACGCGGCAGCTGGCGCAGGTAGCCCGCGGGGTCGTGCGCGACCCGGCGCATCATCCGGCGCGGCTTGCTCACCAGTCGCTGCTCCAGGTCCAGGGCGTAGGCCGGGATGAGTGCGCGCGAGGACAGCTCGACGTGGGTGCCGCAGCGCGTGCAGCGCACCGAGTCGAGCAGCCGGCCGGTGTAGTGCAGCTCGTGGTCGGTCAGCTCCTGGCAGACCTCGCAGAACAGCTCGGCCTCGTTGGTGCTCATGCTCGGTCTCCGTGGGGGAGCAGGTCCCGCAGGTGGGACATCGCAGACTCCCGTCGGTGGTGCTGCCGTCCGGACAGGTCCCAGTCTGCCTTGGCGAGCAGTCGCTCGGCGAGGAAGAGGTCCTCGGGAAACGTGATCTTGATGTTGCCGGCGTCACCGGGGACGCACAGCACCGGCACGTCGGTGTAGCGCTCCATGCAGCTCGCGGTGTCGGTGCCGACGAAGCCGTCGGCGTCCGCGAGACGGTAGGCCTCGAGCAGCGGACCGGCCCGGAACGCCTGGGGCGTCTGGACGGCCACGACGCGGTCGGGAGGATGCTCGCCGTCGTCGAGGGCGGTGAGGTGGCCCTGGTCGCGGACCGGGATGGCGCCGCCGTGCTCGATCGCGGCCTCGACGACCGAGGCGAACATGGTGGTCATCGCGAGCGGGCGGGCGGCGTCGTGGATCACCACGACGTCGATCTCGCCGGCCTCGATGGCCGGGGCGAGGGACTGGAGGGCGTGCCACTCCGAGCCGTGCCGGCTGTCCCCTCCGACGACGACGGACACGGCCGGTGGGCCCACCTCACGGTCGAGCGTGGCGGTCACGGTCTCCCGGTCCTCCTCGCGGATGACGAGCACGGTGTGGGTCACGTTGGCCAGCCGGCGGGCCGACTCGATCGACCAGGTGAAGACTCCCCGACCGGCCAGCGGCAGCAGCACCTTGTTGGTGTTGTGCCCGCTGCGTCGGCCCTCGCCCGCCGCGAGCATCACGACCGCGGCGCGGGCGGACGGGGGAAGGGACACCGCGTGAGCCTAGGACATGGCCCACTCCGCGACGTAGCCCTCCACCCGTCCGGCGGTCAGCCCGCGATCAGGGCGCTGAGCTCGCTGAGGTGGGGCACCTCGCTGCCCTCCTGCGCCATCGACTCCTGGATGCGGCGCATCCGCACGATCAGCGAGGACTCGTCGAGCTCGACGTCGTCATAGGTGAGCGTGTGGTCGACGGGCACGTCGTGCTTGAGCGTGGCACCGGCCAGTACGCCGAGCGGCACGAGACCGTCGCGGGCGAAGTCCTCGGCAGGGTCGATGAGCCCGCGGACCATCATGCCGCCGATGCCGTCGATGCGCTCGCCGGCCTTCAGGGCGCGCTTGGCCTGGGCGCCGACCTCCGCCGTCCAGTGCTCCGAGGTCAGGCTGGGGCGCTTGTCGAGCACCATCTCGTAGACCGTGAGGGGCGCCTCGATGCTGGCCAGGTGGTAGGGCCGGTAGAGGGCGAAGTAGGGACCGTCGCCCATCTGCAGGTAGGTCATCTCGTGGTGGACGTAGGGGTCGTCGGTGCGGATGACGACGAAGACGCCCGGAGCGACCGGACCGGTGCAGTAGTCCACGACACCGGCCTGCTCGATGATGCCGCCGTCCTGGGCGAGGGCGAACGTCTCGTGGAGGGTCGGGACCGTCGAGGCCGGTCCGTGCATGCCGCGCTTGCTCACGCCGAGCCCGGTGGTGTTGGCCAGCGACGCCATCTCGATCATGGCCTTCGAGCCGTCGACGAAGCTGGTCAGCATCTTGGGGTTCATCTGCTTCTGGGCCGCACGCTCGGCGAGCGTCTCGGGGGTGGCGTAGGGGTCGAGCGGGTTGTTCTTGCCCTTGCCGGCGCAGATGACCTCGAAGTTCAGGTCGCGGGCGTAGTCGACGAGGATCTTGGTCTCCACGGGCTCGTCGCCGCGGCACACCGAGTAGATCGCCTCCGACTGGTCGGCGAGCTGGGCGAGGTAGCGGCCGACGGTGACGTCGGCCTCCACGGTGAGCGTGGCGACGCTGATCCCGGCGGCGAGCGCCTGGACCGCGACCGACACCGCGACCTCGGGGACGCCGGTCGCCTCGACGACCACGTCGAGCGGCAGGCCGGCGAGCCGGTCGACGCTCGTGAGGGCGATGCTGCCGCCTGCCTCGATGACCGCCACCGCGGCGGCCGTGTCGGCTGCCTCGGTCGGGGTGATGCCCGCCTGGGTGAGCGCCTCGACGGCGCGGTCGTGCTGGACGTCCAGCACGGCGGAGAGCGTGATGCCCGGCATCCGGAGCAGCTGGGCGGCGAAGCCGCGGCCCATCTGCCCGGCGCCGACGAGGCCGACCCGCAGCGGGCGCCCCGTCTCGTCCAGCCGCTGCTGGAGCCTGTCTCGGTAGCTCATGAGTGATCCTGTCCGGGAGTGGTGGCGGGCCGGGTGATGCGGAAGGCGTCACCGGCTGCCAGGAGGGGAATGGGTCCCTTGCGCACACACACGTCGCCGGGGAGCTTGGCCTCGGTGAGGCCGTCGGCCTTGAGGTCGAGGTGCCCGAGGTTGAGCAGGTTGTCGCGTACGACGTCACCCACGGCGAGGACCTCGACGGTCTCCTCGCCGAGGTGGACCAGGTCGCCGGGCCGGGGCCCGTCGTCGGCCACGTCGACACGGTGCAGGACCGAGATGTCGTGGAGCTCGGCGGGCGACTGCTCGCCGAAGAAGATGAGGATGCCGTGCTCGAGGAAGGCGGGGACCTGGCTCCCCACCGCGGTCACCGTGGTGTCGTAGACGGTGGTGGATCCCGCGCTCACGTCTCCTTCACGTCCTCGGGCTTCACGCCGGAGACGAAGAGCTCCTCGGTGATGAACTGCGCGAGCGGCCCGGCGGGGCTGGTGGCGTGCACGTCGACGGTGAGGACCTTCTTCATCGGGTAGACCCCGACGCGGGCCGTGCCGCCGCAGTCGATGACGGCGACCGCGAGCTTGTCGAAGGGGGCTGACGACTTGAAGCCGTCGATGACCTCGCCGCCGGTGAGGTCGGCGATCCGCTGGGCGACGGGGTGGATGCCACCACCGGTGATCGACGCCACCAGGGGGCGCTCGTCGGTGGGGGTGACGGTGAGGGGGCCGCCCCAGCCGCCGCGACCCTTGCTGACGACGACGGACTTGTACTCGCTCATGACTTCTCCTTGGGGTTGAGGGACGGTCCGGCCGGACCGGGGTCCGGCCGGACCGGATGACTCAGTTGCTGCTGGTGTAGAGGCCGAAGCTCGCGAAGTAGGCGATCACCACGGACAGGGGTCCGGTGATCAGTCGCGAGATGAGGACGGCCGGGACGCCGACCTCGACGGTCTCCGGTTCGGCCTCGCCCAGTGCGAGGCCGACGGGGATGAAGTCGCAGCCGACCTGCGGGTCGATCGCGAACAGGGCGGGAAGGGCGTACTGCGGGGGGATGTTGCCCTCGCCGATCCGGGTGCCGAGCAGCACGCCGACGACCTGCGCGATGACCGCGCCGGGCCCGAGCACCGGCGAGAGCACCGGCAGGGCGCAGAAGACGCTGATCGCGAGCAGGCCGACGAGGTTGCTGGCCAACGGCTCGATCAGGTGGGCCAGCCAGTCGCCGAGGCCGGTCTCGTTGATGATGCCGATGAGGACGGCGATGAAGGCCATGAACGGCAGGATGTTGCGGATGACGGTGTCGATCGTGTCGCGGCCGGCCTGGTAGAGGACGCCGACGACGCCGCCGACCTTGGTGCCGATCGTGACGAGCACCTTGTTGATGCCGCCCATGGCGCCGCCGCCTCCGGACGGGGTCTTGGTCGTGGTGCTCATGCCGACACCTCCGTGGTGGTGGCGGCGCGACGGGCGAGCATCCGGGTGGTGATGATCTCGGTGAGGACGCCGCGGATCATGATCACGACGAGCCCGACCAGGAGGTAGCGCACGGCGAGCTCGCTGGTGTTGAGGCCCAGCGTGGTGATGCCGGCCGCGATGCCGAGGTAGACGAACAGCTCACCGGGGTTGGCGTGCGGGAAGATGCCGGTGATCGGGTGCACGAAGCTCACCGCCGAGTCGTAGAAGGCGGGCTTGTACTTCTCGGGGAGGAAGCGACCCATCGTGTAGGCCATCGGGTTGGTCAGGAAGAAGACCGACAGCAGGGGGAGGAGCAGGTAGCGCACCGGGTAGTACTGGATACCGGGGCGTGCGGCGTACTCCCCGAACTTGTCGATCCGCTCCGGTCCGATCAGCCTGATCAGCGCGTTGACGAACGTCAGCAGGACGATCAGCGTCGGGATGATGCCCGTGACCAGACCGAGGAAGACGTCGCCGCCGGCCTGGAAGAGGCCGATGAACCAGTCCGCTGCGTCGGCGAGTGCACCGAAGACGCCGGTGGGCGGATCCACCGTGGGGGTGTCGGCGGCCAGGGGGATTCCCGTGGCCAGCATGGAGATGAATGGCATGATTGCTCCTGTCGAGTCGGCCCTCTGTCGAGCCTGGTCGTGATGCTTGCCCGGCATCGTTCTCACCGGCGGAACCTGTCCGCTCGATGTCTGTCCCGCTGGCCGGTCCCGGGCTCCACCCCGGGGTCGGCCAGCGGTGTTGCTGGTGAGTTGCTGGTTACACGTTGGCCCGAACCGTCGTGCGTGCTGCGTCGTAGAGCTCGACTGCCTGGCGGGCGGCCGCTCGCTGTGACGACGAGACGTGGGAGAGGTCGCGGTCGCCGCGCAGCACGGAGACCTTGACGTCGAACAGCCCCGGCAGGGGCCGGGCCCGGGCGAAGGTGGTGAGGCCTCCGAGGGTGATCGCGTCGCGGACCACCCCGGCCTCGTCGACCGCGATGGCGACGAACGAGCGGCGGCCCTTGTAGCGGTTGCCGCCGACGCCGACGCTCACGGTGCCGGACGTCCGCAGCGTGCGTACGTCGTCGTTGAAGGCCGCCGACTGGCGGTAGGTGAAGAAGATCTGCACCAGCCAGCCGGCCACCAGGGCGGCGATGATGATGAATCCTGGACTCACGGGTGCGTCCCTTCGGTGGTGCCGGATCCCGCGGCGCTGAGCACGCTGCGGGCAAGTGCCTCGTCGCAGACGAGGGAGTCGATGATGCGGCCGCGGAGGGCGCCGAGGACGCCGGGCGCCTTCGCCCGCCCGGAGGCGACGCCGACGACGTTGGGGATCTCGAGCAGGTCCTCGAGGCTGATGCCGAGGACGCGGTCGTCGACGACGCCGTGGATCGGCGCCCCCTGGGCGGTGTAGTAGCGGGCCGCGACGTCTCCGGCAGGCTCCTTCGCCCAGAACTCGTCGGAGTCGTCCTGGTCGAGGTTGAGCGACTCGAGGATCGCCGACGACGAGCCGTGGGTCGGGGTGCCGATGCCGATGAAGGCGATGTCGGCGCTCTTGGCGTCGTCGAGGGCGTCGGTGATCGACGGCTCGGCGACCAGCGCGTCGCGCGAGGTGACGCTCTCGAGCGTCGCAGGGGCGAGGAGGAAGCGGTATTCGGCGCCGAGGCGGACCGCGAGCTCGCGCACCAGCTCCTGTCCGCTGATCTCGTTGCTGATCGAGGAGAGGCCGCCGACGAGCTGGACCAGCGTGACGCCGGTGGTGCTCGTGCTCGGCAGTGGTCGCGTAGACCATCGACTGGAGGGCGTGGCCCCACGAGAGGGCGACGGTCATCGAGTCCTTGAGCTCGTCGAGGAGCAGGCGGGCGGCCTGCGAGCCGACGGCGTCGACCATGCGCAGGCCCGGCACGTTGCGGGTGTGGGCGACGCGCACCTCGCTGAGCCCGAAGGTCGCGCGCAGCTCGTCCTCGAGCTCGTGGACGCGGCCCTCCGGGTCGTTGATCCGGATCTCGACGATGCCCTGGCGCTGCGCCTCGGTGAGCATCCGCGAGACGTTGGACCGACTGGTGCCGAGGGTGGCTGCGATCTCCGCCTGGGACCGGTCCTGCTGGTAGTAGAGGCGGGCGGCGGCGAGCAGCATGGCGGGATCGCGTGGGGCTGGCATCGTCACCTCCGTGCAGATAGATAATCACATATGACCTGACACGCAATGAAAGCCTGTGGCGTGCGTCACGTCAAGACCCGAGGCGAACTTGTTCATCGGCTGTGGATGCACGACCGCCCCCGCACCCGGGAGCGGGTGCGGGGGCGGTCGGGCCGGGTCTGCCGGGTCAGCCGGGGAGTGCCCCGGTGGGGCTCGGTGGTCTGGTGGGTGAGGAGGCTGCGCGCGAGGCTCTCGTCGCAGACGAGGGCATCGACGTGGTGCCCGAGGAGGGCGCCGTGGACGGCGGCCGTCTTGTCCCTGCCGAGGGCGACCCCCACGACGAGCGGGATCGCGGCCAGGTCGCGCAGGCTGACCGAGATGACGCGGTCGTCGACCGGGCCGGTGATGGACGCTCCGGTGGCGGTGAAGTAGCGGCCCGCGAGATCGCCGACCGGCTCCTGGTCCCAGAAGTCGCGGGCGTCGGCCGCGTCGAGCCCCATCGAGTCGACCACGGCGGCGGACGAGCCGGTGGTGGGGGCACCGATCCCGACGAGGGCGATGTCGCAGGAGCGCGCCACCTCGAGGGCCTGGGCGACGCTCGGCTCCTCGCGCAGGGCGCGGGCGGCCTCGGCAGAGCCGAGGGTGGCAGGGGCGTGCATCAGCCGGTAGGTGCCGCCGAGCGCGACGGCGAGCGAACGGGCGAGCTCCTGTCCGCTCACCTCGTTGCCGATGGCCGACATGCCGCCGAGCAGCTGGACGACGCTCACGTCGTGGTCGCGGTCGGCGTCGATCGCCTCGACCGCGGCGTGCAGGGCACGGCCCCAGGAGATGCCGACGGTCGTCGTCTCGCCCAGCGAGTCGAGCAGGAGCCCGGCGACCAGCGCGCCGACCTTCGAGGCGGGCTCGCCGGCGTGCGGGTTGCGGGCCGAGACGCGGACCTCGCTCAGGCCGAAGGTGTCGGCCACCCGGCGTTCGAGCTCGCGCGCCCGACCGCTCGGGTCGTGCACCTTGATCTCGACGATCCCCAGGCGTTGTGCCTCCTTGAGCATCCGCGAGACGTTGGGCCGGCCCGTGCCGAGGACCTCGGCGATCTCCGCCTGGGACTTGTCCTCGAGGTAGTAGAGCTCGGCGACCCGCATCAGGACTGCGGGATCGCGAGGGGCGGGCATCGGCACCTCCGGCGGCGTGGGCGGCACGGGAGTGCCTCGGGCAGAACGTTAGGTGACCCGGGCACGATCACGCATCGCTGGGACGGGCGCGCGGACCGGTCCGCGCGCCCATCGCCGGGACGGTGTCTCAGAGACCACCGGACAGGCGTCGGGAGAACGCCTCGAGCAGCTGGGCGCCGTGGGCGCCGTCGGCCACCCGGTGGTCCACCGTGAGACCTGCGTTGACGGTCAGCGCGAGACCCACACCGCCGGGCACGGCCACCGGCCGCTGGGTGATGGTGCCCAGGGAGAGCACGCTCGCCTGGGGCGGGGTCAGCAGCGCCTGGAACTGGTCCACGCCCAGCCCGCCCAGGTTCGAGAGGGAACCGTTGGCCAGGCCCATGTAGGCCGGGTCGAGCCTGCCCTTCTGCACCTGCGCGACCACCGACCGGACCTCGGCGTCGACGTCGGCGATGGGCCGGGCGTCGGGCTCGGTGAAGGTCGGGACCATCAGGCCGCGCTCGGTCGCCACCGCCAGCGCGATCGCGGGCGGACCGGCCTCGGTCGGGGTGTCGTCCTCCCACCGCGAGAGCAGCTCCGGCACGTCGCGCAGCGCACCGGCGTAGGCCCGCAGCAGGACCGTGGTCCACGAGACCCCGTTGCGCACGGCGTTGGCCGTGTCGAGGTGCACCTCGCGCCACACGGTGAACTGCGGGATGACCGCGGTCGGCACCATCTTGCGTGCCACTGCGCGGCGTACGGCGACCCGCCGGTCGTCGCTGCCCCTCCGAGGAGCAGGTGCGGCAGGTGCGGCGGCCGCCGGGGCAGGCGTCGGGAGCGGCGCTGCGGGGGGTGGTGCCGGCGCTGCGGGCGTCGGTGCCGGGGCGGCCGGGGCGGAGAGGGCCTCGACGTCCTCGACGCGGACCAGGCCGTCAGGGCCGGTGCCGGTCACGGCGCGGAGGTCGATGCCGCGCTCGGTGGCGAGCCCGCGGGCGCGTGGCACGGCCGCCACGGGGCCGGTCGATGCCTGGACTGGCTCCGGCTCCGGCTCTGCCTGCGCACGCGCAGAAGCAGGCTCGGGCTCGGTGGCCGTGACGTCGGCGTCAGGGGTGGGCGCCACGAGCAGGTCGCCGAAGCCACCGCCGGTGTCCTCGCCCTCGACCCACCCGATGGGCTCACCGACCTCGACCATGCCGGACTCGACCACGATCTCGACCAGGGTGCCGGTGACGGTGCTCTCGACCTCCATGTCGACCTTGTCGGTCATCACCTCGCACACGACGTCGCCCTCGGCGACCTCGTCCCCGACGCGCACCATCCACTCGCTGACCTCGCCCTCGGTCATCGTCATGGACATCTTGGGCATCCGGATCGCGAGCCTGGCCATCAGGACTCCTTCATCATCGTCGTGGCCGCCTCGACGATGTCGTCGACCTGCGGGACCGATGCCCTCTCCAGCTGGGGGGCGTAGGGGATCGGCGCGTCGAGGCCGCTGAGGCGACGGACGGGCGCGAGGAGGCGGTAGATCGTCGGGGACTCCGCGATCCGTGCCGAGAGCTCGGCGGTGAAGCCGACGTGGCCGGGAGCCTCCTGGACGAGCAGGGCGCGGCCGGTGCGGGAGACGTCCTCGTGGATCGGGGCGTCGTCGAGCGGGGTGAGCGTGCGGGGGTCGATCACCGAGACCTCGATGCCGTCGGCGGCGAGGATCTCGGCAGCCTCGAGCGAGCGGGACACCATCACGCCGGTCGCGACGATCGTGATGTGCTCGCCGCGGCGGCGTACGGCGCTCTTGCCGAGGGGGACGCGGACGGCCTCCTCCGGGACGGGGCCGGAGGTGCGGTAGAGCAGCTTGTGCTCGAGGACGATCACGGGGTTGGGATCGTCGATCGCGGAGAGCAGCAGGCCCTTGGCGTCGGCGGCGGTGGCCGGCATGACGACCTTGAGGCCGGGGACGTGGGCGAACCACGCCTCGAGGCTCTGCGAGTGCTGGGCGGCCGCTCCGGTGCCCGAGCCCAGGGGGGCGCGCAGCACCATCGGCACCGACATCGCGCCGCCGAGCATGTAGTGGATCTTGGCTGCCTGGTTGACGATCTGGTCCATCGCCTGGTTGGTGAAGTCGGAGAACTGGATCTCCACGATCGGGCGCATCCCGGCGAGGGCGGCACCGACCGCGGCGCCGACGATGCCGAGCTCGGAGATCGGGGTGTCCCGGATCCGCTCGGGGCCGAAGCGGTGGTAGAGGTCGCCACTGACGCCGAAGGCGCCGCCGTAGATGCCGATGTCCTCGCCCAGCATGAAGACGCGCTCGTCGGCCTCCATGGACTGGCCGATGGCCTCGCGGATGGCCTCGGAGTAGGTGATGACGCGATCGGTCTCGGTCGTCTGGACGCGGGGGTGATCTGTGTGATGCTCACGGGCTGCTCCTGCTCAGGCTCGCGCGAAGACCGCGTCGAGGAGGTCGGTCGGGTCGGCGTCGGGCGCGGCGTTGGCCTGGCGGACGGCTTCGCGCATGTCCTCCATCGCCTGGGTGCGGATCGCCTGGATCTCCTCGTCGGCGAGCATGCCGGACTCCTTGACCTGGGCCTCGAAGCGGAGGATCGGGTCCTTGGCGCGCCAGTCGGCGATCTCCTCCTTGGTCCGGTAGAGGTTCTTGTCCGACTTGCTGTGGCCCTTCCAGCGGTAGGTGAGGTTCTCCACCAGCGTCGGGCCCTCGCCGGCGCGAGCGCGCGCGACGGCGGTGCTGACGGCCTCGTGGACGGCGTCGAGGTCGTTGCCGTCGACGGTGACGCCCGGGATGCCGTAGGCGGCGCCGCGCTCGGAGATGTTCTCGATGGCGAAGGACTTCTCCGTGGAGAAGGACATGCCGTACTTGTTGTTCTCGCAGATGAAGACGACCGGCAGCTTCCAGATCGCGGCCAGGTTGACCGCCTCGTGGAAGGCGCCCTCGTTGGCGGCCCCGTCGCCGAAGAAGCAGGCGACCACGCGGTCCTCGCCGCGCATCTGGTAGGCGAGCGCGGCGCCGGCGGCGATCGGGATGCCGCCGGCCACGATGCCGTTGGCGCCGAGGTTGCCGGTGGCGGTGTCGGCGATGTGCATCGAGCCGCCCCGGCCGCGGCAGTAGCCGGTCTCCTTGGCGAGCAGCTCGGCCATCATCCGGGTGAGGTCGGCGCCCTTGGCGATGCAGTGGCCGTGGCCGCGGTGCGTCGAGGTGATCGAGTCGTCGGTGCGCAGCGCCAGGCAGGCGCCGGTGGCCGAGGCCTCCTGGCCGATCGAGAGGTGCATCGTGCCGTGCATCAGGCCGCGGGCGAACAGGTCGTCGACGGCCTCCTCGAAGCGGCGGATGGTCCACATGGTCAGCAGTGCGTGCCGCGCGGTCTCGCGGTCGGCTCCCGGGCTGGCGTTCATCAGGCTCCTATGTGCACATATGTGCTTGTCGTCGTCACGTTTGATCCGATGGTAGGTGACAGCCGTCACCGGGCACAAGGGGTCCGGCGAGGACGTCTCCGGTGTCAGGGCGCGCCGGCAGACCGCGTACGACGACGCGGCGGGGGCGGCAGTCCGCCGGAAGGAGTCAGCGCGGTGACGAGCGCGGTGGCGATCGCGGCGACGCCCTCGCCGCGCCCGGTGAGGCCGAGCCCGTCGGTCGTCGTGGCCGAGATGCTGACGGGTGCCCCGACCGCCTCGGAGAGCGCGGCGGCGGCCTCGTCGCGGCGCGGGCCGAGGCGGGGGACGTTGCCGATCACCTGGACCGCGACGTTGCCGATCTGCCATCCCGCGGCCCGCACGCGGCGGGCGGTCTCGGCGAGCAGCGTGGCGCCCGAGGCGCCCGCCCACTCGGGCTCCGACGTGCCGAAGTTGGTGCCGAGGTCACCCAGGCCGGCGGCCGAGAAGAGGGCGTCGCAGGCGGCGTGGGCCGCGACGTCGGCGTCCGAGTGACCGTCCAGGCCGGCCGGCTCGTCGGGCCAGGACAGACCCGCCAGGTGCATCGGGGCACCGGGCACGAGGCGGTGCACGTCGGTGCCGATCCCGATGCGCAGGCCGTAAGCGGGCTGTAAGGACGTCACGCCCGCATCATGCCCGAGGGCGCGGCACAATGGAGGAGTGACCACACGCCGCCAACCCTGGGTGCTCGCCGGGATCATCGCAGGATTCGCCGGGCTGGCCACCAGCTATGCCGTCGCGATGGTCCTCACCATCCGCGAGTCCCCAGTGGTCGCAGTGGCCGAGCTGGTCATCAAGATCACGCCGGGCGCGGCCGCCGAGAAGGCGATCTCGGTCCTGGGCCAGAACGACAAGCCGGCCCTCGTGGCGGGCATCCTCGTCATCCTGTGCGCCGTCTTCGGCGGAGCCGGCCTGCTCGCCCGACGCGGCTGGTGGCAGCCCGTCGTGGTGTGGGTCGCCCTCACGTGCATCGGTCTGGTGGCCGTGCTGGTGCAGCGCGGAGCGGGCCCGGTCGACGTGCTGCCGGTGATCGTCGGCCTGCTGACCTGGATCACGGTCCACTCGGCCCTGACCGACGCCCTCAACCGGGGCCTGCGCCGTCCCGAGCTCGAGTCGCACGAGCGACGCGTGTTCCTGATGGTCGCGGGCGCGATCTCGGTCGGTTCCGTGGGGATCGCCGTCGCCGGCCGCTTCGTCGGGGCAGGTCGACGCCACGTCGAGACCAGCCGCCGGCTGCTCCGGATCCCGGGCGTCACGCGCCGGCAGGCGCCCGCGGCGACGTCCCTCGGCGTCCCCGGGGTCGCGCCCTGGATGACGCCCAACGAGGACTTCTACCTGATCGACACGACCATCGCGAAGCCCACCATCGAGCCGGAGGAGTGGTCGCTGCGGATCCACGGTCTCGTCGACCGCGAGCTCACGTTGACCTACTCCGACCTGGTCGCGCGCGAGATGACCGAGTCGTGGATCACCCTCAACTGCGTGAGCAACGAGGTGGGCGGCGGCCTGGTCGGCAACGCCCGCTGGAGCGGCGTACGCATCGCGGACCTGCTGGCCGACCTGGGTGTGAGCGACGAGGCCGACTGCATCCTGCAGACCTCGCACGACGGCTGGACCTGCGCGACGCCGCTCGCCGCCCTCACCGACGACCGTGACGCGATGCTGGCCGTGGCGATGAACGGTCGCCCGCTGCCCATCGAGCACGGCTTCCCGGTGCGCACCGTCGTGCCGGGCCTCTACGGCTACGTCTCGGCCACCAAGTGGGTCGTGGACTACCAGGTCAGCACCTTCGCCGAGTCCGTCGGCTACTGGTCGACCCGCGGCTGGTCCGCCGACGGCCCGGTCAAGATCGCCTCGCGCATCGACGTACCCCGCTCCGGTGACGGCGTGTCCGTCGGGGACGTCACCTTCGGTGGCGTCGCCTGGCACCAGCACACCGGCATCGATGCGGTGCAGGTGCAGGTCGACGGCGGAGAGTGGGCCAGTGCCGACCTCGGCGAGGTGCCCTCGGTGGACACCTGGGTCCAGTGGGCGGTGACGCTCGACGTGCCCGAGGGTGACCACGAGGTCCGCGTCCGTGCGATCGGCAAGGACGGCGCGACCCAGACCAGCGTCGTGCGCGCGGTCGACCCCGACGGGTCGACGGGGCTGCACACGATCCAGGTCAGCGCGTCCTGATCAGCTGGTCCTGATCAGGAGTTGCGGATGACGTAGGCCGTCCCGCCGGAGGCCGCGATCCAGATCCGCTCGAACTGCGCCCGGTCGTAGACCCGGCGCACCGCGCTGTTGGTCGCTCCGGCGGGGTCGTTGACGACGACGTCGCCGTCGGCCTCGAAGCCCACGATCACCAGCAGGTGGCCGTTGCTCGCCGAGATCGGCGCCCCGGTGAGCTGGTTGCGACCGAAGGCGATCGACACGATCAGCGGCACACCTGCGGCGATGTAGTCCTCGGCCTCGCGGAGGTCGCGCATCCGGGTGACGTAGGAGTCGCCGGCGACGAGCGTGGCGGCGTAGGCGGTGTTGAAGGCCCAGTTGCCGGTGCCGCGGTAGCCGTGGTCGTAGACCATCTTGGCCGTGTGGTCGACGACTGCGTCGACGTGACCGACCGCAATACCGGTAGGGGCGGGCGAGATGCCGTAGTAGCCCAGCACCATCGCGGTCGAGGTCGCCGAGCACCATGCCTCGCCGCCGCCGCCCCACTGCGGGTAGTGCCCGCTGTGGACCATCTGCGAGTACGTCGGCACCGGCAGGACCGTGCCGACGCCCGGGCCGGGCTGGGAGGTGGGCCGGGCGGCGGACGCATCGGCCGACGCGACGGCGCCGGCGCGCTCGAGGCTGACGGCCAGGGTCGAGCCCTTCGGCCGCATGAGGGTGACCCGCACCTGGTAGGAGGTGACTGCGCTGGCGGCGTACCACGTGTCGACGCTGACCCGTCCGAGGTCGTCGGTCTGGCCCGAGTAGGTGGTGCGCGGGACCGGACGCATCTTCAGCGACCAGTCGGCCATCGTGTCCCAGCTGCCGGTCCTGCCGTCGGCGCCCCGACCGCGCACCTCGACGCGGACCAGGCTCCTGCCCGGAGTCGTGGCCTCCCACGTCGGGACGAGGGCGGTGGCGCCGAAGCCGGGGGAGGCCCACGGCGAGGTCCAGGTGCCGGCCTCGTACGACTTCCCGGCCACGGTGCGTGGCTTCGCGTCGCGCAGCGAGACCTGCCCGCGACCGAGCTTGAGGCCGGTGCGCCTGCCGGCCTTGAAGTCGGCGTAGCTGCTCCACGACGTGAGCGTGACCTGGGGCGTGGCTCGGGTGCGGGCCGCGACGTGGTCAGCGGCTCCGGCGGGTGCGACGAGGACGCCGCCCAGCAGCAGGGGAAGGGCCAGGGAAGGGCAAGGGCGAGGGCTGCAGGTCGTCGGAACACTGCACGACGATATCCCGATACGCCACTCACGTCCCACGAGTCACAGCACTGGTGCGCCTACGGCAACTGTTCACCAAAATGTGACCAGCGAACGTACAGGTGTTCCGTGCCACATGTCGGTGGCCCGACCTAGCCTGTGGCCCGGCCGCCAATCGGGTTGTCCTGCGGCCCTCGAAACAAGGACTTCGCCTTGCCCCCACGCACGCTCCGCACAGCGCTCAGCGCGACCACCCTCCTGGCCCTGGTGGCCACTCCGCTGGCGATGGGGATCTCCCCGGCCAGCGCTGACGTCGCGACCAAGATCGCGGCATTCCCCTACGCGCAGGACTGGTCGGGGCTCAGCGCCACCAGCACGTGGTCGGACTTCCCCGGCGTCGAGGGCTTCAATGCCGGCTCGACGATCGCGGCGTCCAACCTGCCCAACACCACCGACGTCGGCACGCTGACGGCCGAGGGCACGCTGACCTCGAACCTGGTGCTCCAGGCGGGCACGGCTGTGCCCAACACGGTCAGCACCGGAGGTGTCCTGGGCTTCTACAACGTCGCGGGGGCGAGCAAGACCGTCGCACTCAGCACCACCGGGGCCGTCACGACTCCGCACCTGGTCTTCCACCTCGACACGACCGGCACGTCCGGCTTCGCCGTCGACTACGACGTCCAGGACCTCGACAGCAGTGCGGACGACCAGCCCACGCGAGTGGCCCTGCAGTACCGCGTCGGCACCTCGGGTGCCTACACCAACGTCCCGGCCGCCTACGTGAGCCGATGCGACCGTGGCCAGCAACGCCACGGTGACCACGACCCACGTGTCGGCGACGCTCCCGTCCGCAGTCGACGGCAACGCCGACGTCTTCCTCCGCGTCATCACCCTCGACAACGCCACGGGCAGCAACGAGCACGTCGGCATCGACAACATCTCGATCACCGATGGTGGTGCCCCTGCTCCGCTCGCCGCGACCGACCCGGGCGACAAGGCCGTCTACGTCAACAAGCCGCTGACGCGCGTTCACCCTCGCCGCGACGGGCGGCACCACGCCGTACACGTGGGAGGCCACCGGCCTGCCGGACGGCGTCACCGTCAGCGAGTCGGGCGTCGTCTCCGGCACGCCCGACCGCTGACCGGCACCTTCCCCGTGACCGCGACCGCGACCGACGCGCAGGTCGGCCACCGCCTCGACCGAGTTCGACATCGTCGTCTCCGAGCTCCCGGTCAAGCCGCTCAAGACCATCCCCGAGATCCAGGGCACCGGTGACACCTCCCCGCTGGCGGGCCAGGACGTCTCGGTCGAGGGCGTCGTCACCGCGAGCTACCCCGACGGCGGCACTCAACGGCTACGTCATCCAGACCCCCGGCTACGACCCCGAGGACGACGCGACACCGGACGCCTCCGACGCCGTCTTCGTCTACTTCGGCTCCACCGCGGGCTACCCGATCCCCGAGGTCGGCGACCACGTCACCATCCTCAACGGTCGTGTCAGTGAGTTCTCCGGCATCACCGAGGTCACCGTGACCAACGGCGCCTTCGTCGAGACCCGCGCGGCTGAGGACGACGAGGTCGTGACCCCCGGCACCCTGATTCCCGGCAACCGACTGCGAGCAGGGCGAGTGCCCCACCGGAGCGGAGCTCGACGCCCTGCGTGAGGCCCACGAGCACGAGGCCTTCCTCCCCGTCGGTCCGCACACCGTGACCGACTCCTACAGCGGTGGCATCGGCTCGTCGGCCATGCGCGGTGAGTTCAAGCTCGCCGTCAACTCCGACCAGCCCCTCTACATCCCGTTCGAGCTGGCGACGCCGGCAGCAGGCCGCGCTGCGCCAGGAGATCGCCGACTTCAACGACGCGCACGGTGTCGTGCTCGACGACGGCTCGACCGTCACCTACAACGCCACGCACCGCCTACCCGTGGCTGACGCTGACCAACACGGTCCGCGGCGGCGCCGAGGCGACCTTCGTCGAGCCGGTCGTCCTGGACTACCGCTTCAGCACGTGGCGCCTGCAGCCCTCGAACCGGATCCAGCCGGGCAGCGACGGCAGCAGCCAGGTCGCCTTCGAGCAGGACCGTCCGGCCGCGCCGGACGACGTGATGGGTGACGAGGGCAACCTCAAGATCGCCACCTTCAACATGCTCAACTACTTCGTCCACCCGGCTGAGGACGTGGGTCTCGACCGGTGGTGACGCCTACCCGGCACCAACCGCACGTGCACGACGTACAAGGACCGCCGACAACGTCCGCGCTGACGGCCAACACCTGCACCTGGCGTCGACCCGCGCACGCGAGCCGCCCGGCGCCCTGCCGGCATCGGTCCGCGCGGCGCCGCCACCGAGACCAGCCTGCTGCGCCAGGAGGTCAAGGAGGTCGCGGCCATCAACACGATGGACGCCGACGTGATGAGCCTCGAAGAGGTCGAGAACCCGGTCAAGCTCGGCTACGCCGACCGCGACGCCGCCGCTCGAGCGGCTCGTCGCAGCGCTCAACGCCGACTACGACGCCGCCCACCCGGGTGAGGACCCCGCAGTCCTCGGCGACCGCTGGGCGTTCGTCGCCGACCCCTCGTCCCGAGGCCCAGCCGACGGTCCAGGAGCAGGACGCCATCCGCAACGCGTTCATCTACAACCCGCGCCTGGTCAAGACCGTGGGTGTGTCGCAGATCCTGGTGAACTCGCCCGCCGATGCGCAACGCCCGCGAGCCGCTGGCCCAGGCCTTCAGGCACCTCGACGGCACGCGCGACGACGCCTTCATCGTCATCACCAACCACTTCAAGTCCAAGGGAGGGCCGGACGACCCGAGCACCATCGCCGGGACGGGACAACGAGGACCTCGGTGACGGAGCCGGCTCCTACAACGGCGACCGGATCCGTCAGGCCCGGGCGCTCAACGACTTCGCGCAGTCGGTCTCGGAGGACAAGGGCATCCCCGCGGTGTTCATGACCGGTGACTACAACTCCTACTCCGCGGAAGACCCCATCACGACGCTCGAGGGCTTCGGCTGGAACCAGGTCGACTCGGACAACGGCGAGACGAGCTACTTCTTCGGCGGCCTCGCCGGCTCCCTCGACCACGTGTTCGCCAACGACGCCGCGCTGGACCTGGTCCAGGGCGCCACGATCTGGCCGATCAACGCCAACGAGCCGATCTACTACGAGTACAGCCGGTTCAACTACAACGTGACGCCGCTCTACGACGAGACCGCGTTCCGCTCCTCCGACCACAACCCGGAGATCATCGGGATCAAGGCACCGACGTCGGACGGCCCGGCGCCGGTGGACACCGTCCAGGTGCTCGCGTCCAACGACTTCCACGGTCGCCTGCTCGACGACCCCTCCAGCGCGTCGGCCGGTGCCGCGGCGATGGCCGGTGCCGTCAAGGGCCTTCGCTCGGACAACCCCAACACCACGTTCGTGATGGCCGGCGACATCGTCGGCGCCTCGACGTTCGAGTCGTTCATCCAGAACGACAAGCCGACGATCGACGCGATGAACGAGGCGGGCCTCGAGGTCTCCGCCGCGGGCAACCACGAGTTCGACCAGGGCTACGACGACCTGATGGACCGCATCATGTCGGCGACGGCCGAGGACGGTGGAGCCGACTGGCCCTACATCGCAGCCAACGTGCGCGACGAGGTCACGGGCGACTACGCGCTGAAGTCCGACCGCACGGACGGCAACTTCGAGCACGCCAACGGAGCCACCTGGTGGAAGGACTTCGACGGCCTCAACGGCGCCGACGGCATCCGCGTCGGCTTCGTCGGCGCGGTCACCGAGGACCTCGACTCCCTGGTCGCCCCGAGCGCGATCGACGGGCTGGAGATCACCAGCATCGTCGACGAGGTCAACGCCGCTGCGGCCGACCTCAAGGCGGACGGCTGTGGCGGGGAGCCCTGTGACCTGGTCGTCGAGCTGGTCCACGAAGGTGCTCCCAGCCCGAGCTGCGACACCATCCGCACCGACGAGGACTCGACCTTCGGGCGCATCGTCCACGAGGCCAGCACCGACGTCGACGCGATCGTCTCCGGGCACACGCACCTGAAGTACAACTGCAAGGTGGCCGTCGACGGCAAGCCGCTCGACCGCGTCCGGTCGTCTCGGCCGGCCAGTACGGCTCCTACCTCAACCAGCTCGAGTTCGACTTCGCACAGGGCACCGACGACCTGGTCGGCATCCGCCAGCACGTCCTCGCGATGAAGGACTACGACGGGGACGCTGCGACCCAGGCCATCGTCGACGACGCCGTGGACGTGCGCCGACGAGCTCGGTGCCCGAGGAGCTCGGCCAGGTCGCCGGTCCGTTCAAGCGGGCCCGTCGCGTCGACACCCAGACGGCCGGCAACCCGGTCGTGGAGAACCGTGGTGGCGAGTCCACCCTCGGCAACCAGGTCGCGGAGATCCAGCGCTGGAAGACCGGCGCCGACATCGGCGTGATGAACCCCGGTGGTCTGCGCGACGACCTGATCGGCACCGGCGACGGTGCGGGTCCGGTGACCTACCGCGAGGCCGCCAACGTCCAGCCGTTCGCCAACACGCTGGTGACCGTCGACCTGACGGGTGCCCAGCTCAAGCTGCTCCTCGAGCAGCAGTGGCAGCGCGACCCGGACAACAACATCCCGTCGCGTCCGTTCCTGCGGCTCGGCACGTCCAAGGGCTTCACCTGGACCGAGGACTCCTCGCGCGCCGAGGGCGACCGGATCACGGGCATGTGGCTCGACGGCGTGGCGATCGCTCCGGCAGGCGACCTACACGGTGTCGGCCAACAGCTTCCTCGCCACCGGTGGTGACAACTTCCGGGCCCTGACGCTGGGCAGCAACACGCAGGACACCGGCTTCACCGACCTGCAGGCCACCGTGGACTATCTGGACGAGTACGCGAACGTGGCCGAGGGCGACGCTCCTCTGCCGGTCGACTACTCGCAGCACGGGGTGGGGGCCAAGGTCCCTGCCGGTCCGTTCTCGGCCGGCCAGACCGTCACCATCCCGCTCGACTCCCTGTCGATGACCGGAGCCGGTGACCTCACCGACACCTCGGTGACCGTCTCCTTCGACGGCGAGGACATCTGGGCACCTGCGACGGTCACGTCGGACCTGCCCACCACGCCGTACGACGTCCCCGGCTCGGCGGACGTCTCGATCGAGCTGCCCGCGGGTCTGTCGGGCGGCGCCCAGTGGTTCACCCTGACCGGTGATGCCACGGGGACCGTCGCGCACCTTCCGGTGACGGTAATGGCCGATACGACGCCGACGCCGACGCCGACGCCTCAGCCCACGGCCACCACGGTCACCGGCACGGACACCTCCGTGCAGTGGGCCAAGGCCGGTTCGGTCGCGGTCTCCGTGGCACCTGCCGCGGCGACGGGCACGGTGGAGCTCTACGACGGCACCACGAGGCTCGGCACGGCCACCCTCGCGGGCGGCGCGGCGAGCGTCGCGCTGGCGGCGAAGAGCCTCGAGGTCGGCACGCACACCCTGGTCGTGAAGTACCTCGGATCGTCCACGCACGCGGCGTCGCAGGGCACGGTGACGGTGACGGTGACGAAGGCGAAGCCGAAGGTGAAGGTCGAGAAGCCGAAGAAGATCGAGGCCGGCGAGAAGGCCAAGATCAAGGTGCGGGTCGTGACCGAGGGCTACGAGGCCACCGGCAAGGTGCGCATCGTGCTCAAGGGGGCCGGTCGGACGATCACGACCACCAAGCGCCTGTCCGACGGTGACCTGGTCGCCCGGATCAAGGTCGGCAAGCCCGGGAAGTACAAGGTCACGGTGACCTATCTGGGTGACGAGCACACCCTGCGCGGCACCGACAAGACCCGCCTGCGCGTGAAGAAGTGATCGCCGCGCGCTGAGCCGACCAGGAGTCCCGAGCCACCCGTTGGTGGCTCGGGACTCCTGCGTCGCCGAGCGGCGATTCGCGGAAGCCGGGGGATCGAGGCTCGCCCCCTAGACTTGCCCGGTGACTTTGAGGCTCCACGACACTGCGACGCGCGAGACGCGCGACTTCGTCCCCCTCGTCGAGGGCAGGGCGGGCATCTACGTCTGTGGGCTCACCGTCCAGTCGGAGCCGCACGTCGGCCACGTCCGGTCCGCGGTCAACTTCGACGTCCTCCGGCGCTGGCTCAGCGCAGGCGGCTACGACGTCGACTTCATCCGCAACGTCACCGACATCGACGACAAGATCCTCGCCAAGTCCCAGGAGCAGGGCGTCCACTGGTACGCCCTGGCCTCCGCCATGAAGCGCGAGCTCGACACCGCGCTCGCGGCCATCAACGTGCTGCCGCCGACCTACGAGCCCGGTGCCACCGGTCACGTGCCCTGAGATCGTCGAGCTCATCGACCAGCTCATCACCCGCGGGCACGCCTACGCCGCCGAGGACGGGAGCGGTGACGTCTACTTCGACGTGCGCAGCTGGACGTCCTACGGCGAGCTGACGCGTCAGCGGCTGGAGGACATGGAGCCCGCCGGCGACGCCGATCCGCGCGGCAAGCGCGATCCGCGCGACTTCGCCCTCTGGAAGGGCCAGAAGGTGGGGATCGAGCCGGAGACCGCCAGCTGGCCGTCGCCGTGGGGTCGGGGCCGCCCCGGCTGGCACATCGAGTGCTCGGCCATGGCCGGCAAGTACCTCGGCCCCGCCTTCGACATCCACGGCGGCGGCGTCGACCTCCGCTTCCCGCACCACGAGAACGAGCAGGCCCAGTCCCGGGCTGCCGGCCGACCGTTCGCGTCCTACTGGCTGCACAACGCCTGGATCACCACGGCCGGCGAGAAGATGAGCAAGTCGCTCGGCAACTCGCTGCTGATCCCCGAAGTCCTCAAGCGGGTGCGCGGCATCGAGCTGCGCTACTACATGGTGGCGGCGCACTACCGCTCGCACGTCGAGTTCTCCTTCGAGGCCCTCGACGAGGCCGCCAAGGGCTTCCGTCGGATCGAGGACTTCCTCGACCGCGCGTCGTCGGTCGTCGGCACCTGGTTCGCCGGGCTGCCGGAGGAGTTCGTGGACGCGATGGACGACGACCTCGGCACCCCCGCGGCCGTCGCCGTCATCCACGACGCCGTTCGCGAGGGCAACCGGCTGCTGACCGACGGGCCGTCCGACGCGCTGAGCCAGAAGTTCGGCGAGGTGATCGCGATGCTCGACGTGCTGGGACTCAACCCGGCCGACGAGGCGTGGGCGACGAGCGGGTCCGACGACAAGCTCACCGAGGTCGTCGACGCGCTCGTGAAGGGACTGCTGGCCGAACGGACGGCCGCACGCGAGGCCAAGGACTGGGCCCGCGCCGACACCATCCGTGACCAGATCAAGGCGGCCGGCATCGAGGTCGAGGACACCCCGACCGGCCCGAAGTGGAGTGTGTGATGCCAGGGGTCTCGATACGCCCGCTCGTGCCTCGCGCAGCTACTCGACCACCGAGAAGGACATTGACATGCCAGGCAACTAGCAAGCGCAAGGGCGCCATCAAGAAGACCGGCAAGGGAAACCCCACTGCCGGTTCCGGTGGCCGCGTGCGTCGTGGGCTCGAGGGCAAGGGCCCGACTCCCAAGGCGAAGGACCGCCCCTACCACCAGGCCCACAAGTCGGCCAAGCGCACCGATCGTGACAGCACGGGCCCGCGCACCAAGCGGCGTACGTCCTCCGACGCGGAGTGGGCAGCCGGGCGCAACTCGGTCCTCGAGCTGCTGCAGGGCGGCGTGCCCGTCACGGCGATCTACGTCGCCGAGGGGGCCGAGCGGGACAACCGGTTGCGCGAGGCGTTCAAGCTCGCCGCCGAGCAGGGCGTGAAGCTCCTCGAGGTGACCCGCAACGAGATGGACCGGATGACGAGCGGCGCCGTGCACCAGGGTCTCGCCGCCCGCCTCCCCGCCTACGAGTACGCCCACGCCGACGACCTGCTGGACCGGGCCGACGAGGCCAAGGAGCCGGCCCTGATCGTCGCGCTCGACCAGGTCACCGACCCCCGCAACCTGGGTGCGGTGATCCGGTCGGCCGCGGGCTTCGGCGCCCACGGTGTCGTCATCCCGGAGCGGCGTGCCGCCGGCATGACTGCCTCCGCATGGAAGAGCAGTGCAGGCGCGGCTGCGCGGCTCCCGGTCGCGCAGACGGTCAACCTGACCCGTCAGCTCAAGGCCTACCAGGAGGCGGGCTGCATGGTCGTCGGCCTGGCCGCCGACGGCGACCTCTCGCTGCCCGAGCTGGTCGCGGCGGGCGGTCTCGCCGAGGGCCCGCTCGTGGTGGTCGTCGGGTCCGAGGGCAAGGGCCTCGGCCGCCTCGTCACGGAGACCTGCGACCAGATCGTCTCGATCCCGATGTCGGGGCAGCTGGAGTCGCTCAACGCCGGCGTGGCCGCGTCGGTCGCCCTCTACTCGATCTCGCAGGCCCGCACGCCATGAGCCTGTCCCGACGTCTCGTCGTCGGGCTGCTGCTCCTTGCTCTGAGTGTGGCGCTCGGCCTCGCGGTCGCGGTGTCGCTGTTCCTCACCAGCAGCCGCACAGTGGTCCTGGTCGGGCACGACACCGTCGTACGACCCACGCTGGCGCGCGACGCTGTCGTCCAGACGGGACCACTGCTGCCCGACTTCAGGATCCGTGACGTCGGTCCGGTCGGCGTGAGCCTGGCCCTCGGCAAGACCGAGGTCGGGTCGGTCGAGGAGCTGGTCGAGCGTTATGCCCTCATCGCCGGCGACCCCACCGCACCGGTGGACAAGGTCCAGGACGTCGTCATCGACATGGCCGTCGCCTCCGCGCTGCGCGGGCTCGGCGTGGGGTTGGTGCCGGTGGCGTTCTTCCTGCTCCTCGGCCGGCACCGCCGCGGCGAGCTCTTCCGCGGAGTCCGCAGTCGGCAGGGAGTGATCGCCCTCGTCCTGCTGCTGGTCCTCCCGGTGCTGGTCTGGCAGCCGTGGGAGGCCGACGAGGAGACCCAGGAGGAGCAGGGCACCTGGGAGACGCTTGCCGACTTCGTCGGCCCGGAGGCCGTGCTGCCGCGCGAGGTCCGCGACATCGAGATTCGCACCAGCGCGGTCACGACGGAGAGCAGGCGCCTGGTGCTCAGCGCCCTCGGCACCTACAGCACGAGCAAGGAGTTCTACTCCGAGGCGGCCGAGGGGGCCGGCGACCTCGACCTGCGCCAGCCGGAGGAGGGCGAGACCGTCGCGCTGCTGGTCAGCGACCGACACGACAACATCGGCATGGACCGGGTCGCGCGCGCCATCGGTGACGCAGCGGGCGCCACGATCGTCCTCGACGCCGGTGACGACACCTCCACCGGTCAGCCGTGGGAGGCGTTCAGCCTCGACTCCCTGTCGGGCGCCTTCGAGGACTGGGACCGGTTCGGCGTGGCAGGCAACCACGACCACGGCACGTTCGTCAGCACCTATCTCGCCGACCAGGGCTGGACGATGCTCGACGGTGAGGTCGTCGACGCACCGTGGGGCGGCACCCTGCTCGGGGTCGACGACCCCCGCAGCAGCGGGTTGGGCAGCTGGCGCGACGAGTCCGGCCTCAGCTTCACCGAGGTCGGCGAGCGCCTGGCCGACGCGGCCTGCACCGCCGCCGAGGACGGCGCCCGGGTCTCCACGGTCCTCGTGCACGACGCCAACCTCGGCCGTGAGGCCCTCAGCCGTGGCTGCGTCGACCTGGTCGTGGGTGGACACACGCACGTCCAGGCCGGACCCGACTCCGTGCAGGCCGAGGACGGCAGCATCGGCTACCGCTGGACCAACGGCACGACCGGCGGGGCGGCGTACGCCATCGCGCTGGGCAGCAAGCCGCGCCGCAACGCCGACGTCAGCCTGATCACCTACGCCGAGGGTCGACCGACCGGGTTGCAGTGGGTGCGGCTGCGCACCGACGGGACCTGGCGTGTCGGCGACTGGGCGCCGATCACTCCTGACCCGTGATCGCCTCGTCCGGTCGGCCGGTGAGGAACCGGTCGATGTAGTCGCGGGCGGTCTCGTGGATGCCGACCTCCTCGCCGGCCTGCTCTGAGAGGTACCACCGGTGCTCGAGGATCTCGTGGAAGACCTCGGCCGGCTCGAGCTTGCCGGTCGCGTCGGGCGGGATCATCGCCATGATCGGCTCGAAGATCTCGTGCATCCACCTGCTGGCCACCAGGTGCCGGTCCTCGCGGCCCAGGTCGAAGTGCGCCGTGAAGGCGGCGAGGTCGTTGAGCAGGCGCCGGGCCTGGTTGTCCTCGACCGACATCCCGGTCAGCGCCTGGATCTCGCGGGTGTGGTGGCCCAGGTCGACCACCTTGGGCTGGATCCGGATGGTGTCGCCGCCGAGGTCGGTCACGATGTCCAGCTCGTCGACGTCGAAGCCGAGGTCGTTGAGCCGCTCGACCCGGCGCTCGATCCGCCACATCTCGTCGGCGCGGAACTCCTCGAGGTCGGTGAGCTCGCGCCACAGCGCCTCGTAGCGCTCGCGCAGGTGCTCGATGATCGCGAAGCCGTCGATGGGGTGCTGGACCGCGCCGCTCGCGCTGAGGTCCATCAGCTCGGCGAAGACGTTCTCGCAGCCGACGGTGATGTCGTAGTCGCGCAGCCGGTCACCCACCGCCTCGTGCAGCTCACCGGTCTCGGCGTCGACGAGGTAGGCGGCGAACTCGCCGGCGTTGCGGCGGAAGAGCACGTTGGAGAGGGACACGTCGCCCCAGTAGAAGCCGGCCAGGTGCAGGCGCACCAGCAGGACCACGATCGCGTCGATCAGGGTCGGCACGTGCTCGGCGGTCATGCCCCGGCTGAACAGGCTCCGGTAGGGAAGGGAGAACTGGAGGTGCCGCGTGATCAGGACGGCGGGCAGGTCCTCGCCGTCCTTGCCGACGCGGCCGGTGACCACGCCCTGGGGAACGACCGCCGGCATGCCCATCCGCTGCAGGTCCCGCAGCATCCGGTACTCCCGGAAGGCGATGTCGTCCTGGGTCTCCTTGACCGCGTAGACGTTGGCGCCGAGCCGCACGATGCGCACGACGTGGCGCGACAGACCGCGCGGGAGGGGTACGACGACGTCGTCGGGCCACTCCTCCAGCGGGGTGTCCCACGGCAGGCCGAGGATGGCCGGGTCGGGCCGGCTGGCAACGATCCGCATGGCCATGGGAGGACGCTACTCCGTGTCGAGCACCCACAGGTCGACCCGCGGGCCGTCGCTCGCCGCGACCTCGACGCCGTCCGCGGTGGGCACCAGGTCGCCGCCTCCTGGCTCGGAGCCGAAGAGGTGCCGTGCCGGGCCGAGCGGAAGGGTGAAGCCGTCGCCGCCTGCTCGACGCGCGACGACGAGCACCGCCTCGTCCGCGTGCTCGCGCACGTAGGCGATGGTGTCCGCGTCGACGTGCGCCCAGCGCAGGCCACCGCGCCGGAGCGCCGGGTGGGCACGTCGCAGCCGGGCGAGGGCGGCGTAGGTCTCGAGGGTGCTGGTGTCCCACTCGTCGCGGCTCGCCCACGGCATCGTGCGTCGGGCGTCCTCGCCGTTGACGCCCTCGAGGCCGACCTCGTCCCCGGCGAAGACCATCGGCACGCCGGGCATCGTGAACTGCAGGCCCACCGCGACGCGGTGCACCGCGGCGTCGCCGCCGACGACCGTGCGGATCCGGGCGGAGTCGTGCGAGCCGAGGATGTTCCAGCTGTCGGAGGTCGCCCGCCAGCCCAGGGTGCCCTGCCAGGCCCGGAAGGTGTCGACGACGTCGCCGCCCTCGCGGCGGGGGACCGGCACCGGGCGTCCGAAGGCGCGCGCCGGGGACGTCGGGTCGCGCAGCCACGACCAGACGGGCCACGAGAAGCCGGAGTAGTTCATCGTGCCGTGCCAGCCGTCGCCGTCGACGTCACCGGTGGCGTCGTGGTTGTGCTCGCCGATGACCCACGCGTCCTCGCGCAGGGCTGCCGCCGTGGCGCGCACGGCCCGGGCGACCTCGTGGGCGACGTCGAGGTCGGCCAGGCGCCCGGTCATGTTGGCGACGTCGATCCGCCAGCCGTCGACGTCGAAGGGCGGCTGCAACCAGCGCCCCACCACCGAGCTCGGGCCCTCGACCATGGCGTGCCGCACGTCCAGGTTGGCGTGGTTGATCTTGGGCAGGGTGCCGTGGCCCATCCAGCAGGCGTAGGTGCCGTCGTCGGCGAAGGAGTAGAAGGACCGGTGCGAGCCGTCGGGCTCGTCGACGGCGGCGAGGAACCACTCGTGGGTGTCGCCGGTGTGGTTGGTGGTCAGGTCGCCCAGGATCCGCCAGCCGCGCTCGTGCACCGCGGTGCTGAGCCGGGCGTAGGCCTCGTCGCCACCCAGCAGCGGGTCGACCTGGGTGAACGTGGTCGCGTTGTAGCGGTGGTTGCTCTCGCCCGGGAAGACCGGCGTCGTGTAGACGACGTCGGCGCCGACCTCCTCGATGTGGTCGAGGTGCTCGGTGATCCCGTCGAGGTCGCCGCCGAACAGCTGCATCGGCGTACGCGGGTCGGTGCCCTCGAAGGCCACCTCGTCCTCCCAGCCGGCGGTCAGCGCCCAGTCGGGGACCTCGCGTGCGTCGGCCGCCGCGGAGCGGGCGAACCGGTCCGGGAAGATCTGGTAGACGACCGCGTCGCGGCCCCAGTCGGGTGCCGCGGGGTGGGCGGCCAGCCGGAAGTCGGCCGAGTCGGGGACGTCGTGGCCCACCAGCCCGCCTCCCGTGAGCCACTCCTGGGTGCCGTCGGTCCGCTCGATGAGGAAGCGGTAGTGGGTGACCGGGTTGTGGACGAGGAGTTCCGCCTCCCACCACGTGGTGGGCCCGCCGGTGCTCGGACGCATCTCGACGAAGACCGGCTCCGCGTCGTAGGTCGTGCGCAGCCACATGCCGGCGATCGGGTCCTCGGCGCTCGTGCGCACCCGCACCGTGACGGTCGCGCCCAGCGTCGGAGACTCGTCCGAGACGTGGAGCGGGGAGCCGTCGTGATGGGGGAGGTGGAGGAGGCTCACGACAGCCATTGTCCCTCACCTAGGATGGCCGCCGCGCCCCCTCGTCAGGTCGGGCGTACGCCGGTGTAGCTCAGTTGGTAGAGCGCTTCACTTGTAAAGAAGATGTCGCGGGTTCGACTCCTGTCACCGGCTCCACCCGCCCGTCAGCGGACCTGCTGGACCTCGAACTCGCAGGCGGGCGAGGCGATGGCGTCCTGGGCCGCGATCAGGCGCAGCTCGCGCTCGCCGGAGTCGAGGGTCTCCTTGAGGACCGCGAACACCGACGAGGCCGTCCGCGCCAGCGCGTCCGACGGCGGAACCGGTCTCGTGGAGGTGGGCGGTGAAGAGTGCTGCGGTGATGTCACCGGACCCGTTGGCCTTCATCGGCAGCCGCGGCGTGGACACCAGCCAGGCGCCGTCCGCGGTGACGGCCAGCATCTCGATCGCGTCGTCGGCAGCACCGGCACGGTCCACCGAGGTCACCAGCACCGTCGCCGGGCCGAGGCCTCGCACCTCGTCCACTGCGGACAGGATGTCCTCGAGCGACGACGTGCGCGCTGAGGCCGTCGTTGTCGGTGATGAAGCCGAGCTCGAACTGGTTGGGCGTCAGCACGTCCGCCACCGGGATCACGGTGGAGCGGTACTTCGGCGGGATCGCCGGGTTGACGAAGCAGCCCGAGGTGGCGTTGCCCATGACCGGGTCGCAGGTGTAGGTCGCCGCGGGGTTGGCAGCCTTGACCTGCGCCACCGCGTCGGCGATGACGTCGGCGATCTCCGGTGAGCCCTGGTAGCCCGACAGCACGGCGTCGCAGGTCTCGAAGGCGCCGCGCTCACCGATGCCGGTGATCACCGCAGCGACGTCCTCGGCCGGGATGAGCGGACCGCGCCAGGCGCCGTAGCCGGTGTGGTTGGAGAAGTTCACCGTCAGGACCGGCCAGACCTCGTGGCCGAGGCGCTGGAGCGGGAAGACGGCTGCGGAGTTGCCGACGTGGCCATAGGCGACGTGGGACTGGATGGAGAGGACGCGCACGCCCCAACCTAGCCGTGCGTGTCAGGCCACCTGCAAGGACCGCTTGGACAGGCCCATCCAGTAGCCGTCGATCACCTGGATGCCCGGCTCGTCGGCGGTCGTCGCCGCGCCGAGCGTGACGAACAGGGGCGTGTAGTGCTCGACGGTCGGGTGGGCGTAGGGCATGCCCGGCGCCTTGGCCTTGTAGTCGGAGAGCGTGTCCACGTCGCCGCGGGCCAGCGCATCGGCCGCCCAGAGGTCGAAGTCCTTCGACCACCCGGGCGCCTCGGCCTCGATGCGGAACTCCTTGAGGAACGGCAGGCCGTGGGTGAGGAAGCCGGAGCCGATGATCAGCACGCCCTCCTCGCGCAGCGGGCGCAGGCGCTCGCCGAGCTTCATCAGCCGGTGCGGGTCGTCGGTGGGCAGTGACATCTGGAGGACCGGGATGTCGGCCTCCGGGAACATGATCTTCAACGGCACCCACGCCCCGTGGTCGAGGCCGCGGGACGTGTGCTGGTGCACCGGCTCGCCCGTCGGCATCATCGCCGCGACCCGCTGGGCCAGCGCCGTGGCGTCGGGCGACTCGTAGGTCATCTGGTAGTACTTCGGCGCGAACCCGCCGAAGTCGTAGACCAGCGGCGCCTGGCTCGCGGACAGGCTCACCGGCGCCGACTCCCAGTGCGCGGAGACGATCAGGATCGCCTTCGGCCGCGGCAGGTCCTGGGCCCAGGCGGACAGCTGGCCGGACCAGATCGGGTCGTCGAGCAGCGGGGGAGCACCGTGGCCGATGTAGAGAGCAGGCATGCGATCGTTCATGGTCACCTCAATAGTCCGAGATTCAACTATATTCCCCGGGTAGTCCAGTGGGAAGCGGTTGCCGAGGGGCAGGATCCTCAGCCGTCTCCCCCTGGACTATCCGGGGGACTGTCCGGGGGCGTCGGTGTCGTAGGACGGCAGGGTCCAGTCGATCGGGTCCGCGCCCTGCTCCTCGAGCATCCGGTTGACCCGGCTGAAGGGCTTCGAGCCGAAGAATCCTCGGCGCGCGCTGAGGGGTGACGGGTGGACGGACTCGACCCACGGGACCGGGCCGAGGAGCGGCTTCAGGGACTGGGCGTGGCGTCCCCAGAGGATCGCCACGGCCGGACCACCGCGCTCGGCGAGGGCGACGATCGCCCGCTCGGTGATCGCCTCCCAGCCCTTGCCCTGGTGGCTGTTGGAGTCGCCCGGCCGCACGGTGAGCGAGCGGTTGAGCAGCATCACGCCCTGGTCGGCCCACGCCGAGAGGTCGCCGTGCCGCGGCGGGACGATCCCGAGGTCGTCGCGCAGCTCGACATAGATGTTGACCAGGCTCGGCGGCAGCGGCCACACGGTCCGCTCGACGGCGAAGCTGAGCCCGATCGGGTGCGTCGGGTTGGGGTAGGGGTCCTGGCCCACGACGAGGACGCGTACGTCGGCGAGCGGGCGCTCGAACGCGCGGAAGATCCGCTCGGAGTCGGGCTGGTAGCCCCGACCGGCAGCAGCCTCGTCACGCAGGAAGCGGCCCATCGCCGCCACCTGGTCGTCGACGGGCGCCAGCGCCTCCGCCCAGTCCGCTGCCATCCGGCCCGATGCGACCAGTCCGGCGAGGGAGCTCATCTGACGGGCCTCTGCAGCCGGTCGAGGAAGGCCACGAGCAGCGCCTCGCGCATCGCGGGCGAGGCGACGTCGAGCATCGCGTTGACCTCGGCCATCCGGGTCGGCAGCTCGAGGTCGCCCTCGGCCGACTCGCCCACCAGCCCCGACGCCGCGAGCAGCCCGTCGAAGTCGTCGTCGCCGAGCGCGGCGGGATCGAGCGACTCGATGAAGGCCACCACCCCGGCGTCGACGGCGACGGGACCGGCCTCCCGGGCCGCAGCCACGGAGTCGGTCAGGGCCGAGGCGAGCTCCTCCACGTGCGCGAGCGTCCCGGCGCTCACCGACAGGTGGATGCTCGGGCCGTCGTCGCCGAACGACAGCTGCGGCTGGACGTACCACCCGCGCGACACGAGCTCGTCGGTCAGCGTGAACGGGTCGCACGTCTCGTCGGTCGCCAGCGTGACGAGCGTGGACTCCGGGGCGACGACGAGCCGGAGCGCCGGCTCCGACTCGATGCACGCCACGATCGCGTCGACCGCGGCGAACGCCCGGTCGGCCAGCGTGAGGTAGCCGTCGTCACCGATGTGCTCGACCACCGCCCAGGTGCCGGCGATCGGTCCACCCGACCGCGTGGACTGCGTGGTGGCGTTGAGCATCGTGTAGCCCGGCCAGGCCGCCGACGCGAAGAACTGCGGCTTGCGGAGCCCGGCGTCGCGGTGGAGCAGGATCGAGGTGCCCTTGGGTGCGTAGGCGTACTTGTGGGTGTCGACCGAGATCGAGGTGACGCCCTCGACGGCGAACGTCCAGGGCGTGACCGACCGGCCGAGACGGGCGGCGTAGGGCAGCACCCAGCCCCCGATGCAGGCGTCGACGTGGCAGCGCACGCCACGCCCGGCAGCCGCAGCGGCGATCTCCGTCACCGGGTCCACCACCCCGTGGGCGTACGACGGCGCGCTGGCGACGACGAGCACGGTGTCGTCGTCGATGGCCGCGGCCATCGCGGCAGCGTCGGCGCGGAAGTCGGGGCCGACCGGCACGAGCACCGCCTCGACGCCGAAGTAGTGCGCGGCCTTGTGGAAGGCGGCATGGGCGGTCGCGGGCAGCACCATCCTCGGCGCAGCCACGTCGGGCCGGCTGTCGCGCGCGCCCTGCACCGCCAGCAGGATCGACTCGGTCCCGCCCGAGGTCACCGTGCCGACCGCTCCGGGCGGTGCGTCGAGGAGGGTGCAGGCGAAGCCGACCAGCTCGTTCTCCATCTGGAGCAGCGACGGGAACGCCGTCGGGTCGAGGGCGTTGGAGGCGGCATAGGCCGCCACCGCCTCCTGCGCGATGCGGTCGATCTCGGGGTCGCCGGCGTCGTAGACGTAGGCGAGCGTCCGGCCGCCGTGCACCGGCAGGTCGGCGCCCTGGAGGGCCTTCAGTCGCTCCATCGGGTCAGACATGCCCGGCTCCTTCGGTGGCCGCCACCTCGGCGGGGTCCAGGGTGTACTGCCGCAGCCACCAGAGGCTGGCGAGCGTGAGCACGGCGGGCAGGATCGAGAAGCCCAGGGCGATCGCCGTCAGGGCCGAGTCGGGCTGGCTGATGTCGCGCCCCTCGCTCGAGAGGTAGCCGCCCAGCGCGAGCATCAGGGCGAACAACGCCGTGCCGAGCGCCAGCCCCAGCGTCTCGCCGGCGGTCCAGACGCCGGTGTAG
This sequence comes from uncultured Actinomycetota bacterium, assembly GCA_963750445.1. Classification (GTDB taxonomy): domain Bacteria; phylum Actinomycetota; class Actinomycetes; order Propionibacteriales; family Nocardioidaceae; genus Nocardioides. The sequence continues at coordinate 56,659 of CAVVQR010000005.1, forward strand.
ACCCCGGCCCGGTTCTCGCCGGTGCGCGCGGCATCGACAGCAGCCACGTCGGGCAGCATCGCCATGGGGAAGACCTGGCACCCGGCGTAGCCCACACCGACCAGACCCGTCGCGATGAACGTCCAGACGTCGTTGCCGCCGCGCGACAGCACGGCGAGGGCGGCGCCTGCGGCCAGCAGCAGCGAGGCGGCGACATAGCCCTGCAGCTTGCCGACCTGCTCGCCCCACCGGGCCCACAGCGGCGTCAGCAGCAGGGCCGGTCCGACGAAGCAGATGAAGAGGATGGTGGCGGCGCCGGGGCGTCCGAGGAGGTCCTCGGCCACGTAGGCCACGCCGGCCAGCATGCAGCCGGTGGCGACGGCCTGGAGCACGAAGGTGGTGAGCAGGACGCGGAAGTCGCGGGCCTGCCCGACGACCCGCAGCTGCTCCCGCAACGAGCCGACCCCCGCGCCGACCGCGCCGATGGGGGCGTTGCGGGTGCCCCACCAGGCGCTCACCACGCCGACCAGGATGATCACGGCCATCACGACGCCCATCACGCGGTAGCCGTCACGGCCGCCGACGCCGTCGCGGATCACCGGTGCGGTCGCGCCGGCGAGCATGATCGTGAACGCCAGGATCGCCACCCGCCACGTCATCAGGCGGGTGCGCTCGTCGTAGGAGGTCGTGATCTCGGCAGGCATCGCCACGTAGGGCACCTGGAAGAAGGCGTACGCCGATGCGGCCAGCACGAAGAACACCAGCACCCAGCCGGCCTCGAGCCACTGGCTGTCGAGGTCGGGGGCAGCGAAGATCAGGGCGAACGCGCCCGCCAGCATCAGGCCCGCGCGGATGAGCCACGGGCGCCGCGGCCCCGCCGGGTCGATGGTGCGGTCGCTCACCCGGCCCGCGATCGGGTTCAGGACCACGTCCCACGCCTTCGGCAGGAAGACGATGACGCCCGCCCACAGCGCGGCGATGCCGAGCTCGTCGGTCAGGTAGGGCAGCAGCATCAGCCCCGGCACCGTGCCGAACGCACCCGTCGCGACCGATCCGCTCCCGTAGCCGATGCGCACGCTGCGCGGCAGCCGCGCTGCATCGGTCGCCGTGGTCACCGCTGACCCAGCGCCCGCGAACCCGCCGAGCCGTAGCGGCGCGCGGGGTTGGAACCGATGGAGCTCGTCGACGCCTTCTTCGCGGCGGTCTTCTTGGCGGGCGTCTTCTTGGCAGGCGTCTTCTTGGCGGGCGCCTTCTTGGCGGGCGTCTTCTTGGCGGGCGGCCTTCTTGGCAGGGGCCTTCTTGGCAGCGGTCTTCTTCGCAGCGGTCTTCTTCACCGGCACCCGGCCCACCGACCACTCGGCGACCCACTCGTCGATGGCCGTCCAGGTCGTCCCGCGGGCAGCCCGCCCGGTGAGCATCCCGAGGTGACCGCCGGGCACGACCTCGAAGCGCACCTGCCGTGAGCCGGACAGGAGGGGTACGACGGCTCGTACGGCCGGCAGCGGTGCGATGCCGTCGGTGTTGCCGGCGAAGACGAGCACGGGCACCGTGATCGCGGCCAGGTCGATCGTGCGACCGCCGATCTCCATGCTGCCCTCGGCGAGCGCGTTGCCCTTGACGAAGCGGTGGTAGAGCTGGCCGAAGGTCCGACCGGGGTAGGCGGTCATGTTCGACATGAACCGGGTGACCGCCTCCATCTGTGCGAGGTAGTCGGTGTCGTCGAGGTGGGTCAGCACCGCCAGCGGCTTGGTGACGACCTTCTGCGCCGAGGCAGCGGTGAAGGCCCAGTTGACGAGCGGTGTCGGTACGCCGCCCAGCGCGCGGTAGGCGCGGGTGATCATGCCCGTGCCCTGGGTGAGGTTGAGCAGCGGCCGGACGGGCGCGACCAGCGGCACCTTCCTCACGTCGACGGGCGACCCGACGATGCTCAGCGACGCGATCGGCAGGTCCTGCCGATCGGCGGCGACGAGCAGGGCGAAGATGCCGCCGAGGCTCCAGCCCACGAGGTGCACGCCGCGGCCACCCGAGTGCTCGTGCACGGCCCGGATCGCCTCGGGCAGGACCTCCTCGACCCAGTGCTCCATGCCGAGCGAGCGGTTCTTGAAGGACACCTGGCCGTAGTCCAGGAGGTAGGTCGGACGCCCCTCGGTGACCAGGTGCTCGACGAGCGAGCAGCTGCGACGCAGGTCGAAGCAGAGTGCGGGCGCGGCCAGCGGCGTCACCAGCAGGACGGGGTCGCCGGTCTCCGGGACGTCCTTCGCCGGTCGGTAGTGGTAGACCTCGCGCAGCTCCCCGTCGTCGATCAGCGTGCGGGGCATCGGCCGCAGGTCGGCCAGCCCGCCGTAGAGCAGGGTGTGCGCGACGTTTCCGGCCGCTGCGACCACCTGGTCGGGCTTGGGGATCAGGTCCATGGGAAGAATCTACGGCCCGGGTGCATCCACAGGAGCGGCTCGGACGGAGAAGAGGGTGACGGGCGCGATCCGGCGCCCCAGATGGAAGGACCCCCTTCATGTTCCGACGCGTACCCGCTCTGCTCGCCACCTCGGCCCTGGCGCTCACCGCCTTCTCGGCCGCGGCCCCTGCCAGCGCCCAGGTCGCCCGCGGCGATGACAGCCTTGCCGGCGTCCTGACCTCGGACGGCAACAAGTTCGACAAGAACGCCGACGACTTCGACATCCTCACCGAGGCCGCCCTCGCCGTGATCGCCGCGAAGCCCGACTCCCCGGTGGCGCTGCTCGCCGACGGCGGCCAGCGGCTGACCGTCTTCGCGCCCACCGACGAGGCGTTCCGCCAGCTCGCGAAGGACCTCACCGGCAAGAAGATCAAGAGCGAGAAGAAGATCTTCGAGTCCCTGGTCGCGCTCGCCGGTGTCGACACCATCGAGACGATCCTGCTCTACCACGTCGTGCCGGGCAAGCACCCTGACCAGCAAGAAGGTCCTCAAGGCCAACGGCGCCAAGCTGATGACCGCGGCCGGCGAGACGCTCAAGGTCAAGGTCAAGATGCCCAAGCGTGGCGTCTCGGTCATCGCTCAAGGACAAGGACAAGAACGCCCAGGACCCGCAGGCCATGCTGGACGCGCTCGACATCAACAAGGGCAACAAGCAGATCGCGCACGCGATCGACCGCGTGCTGCGCCCGATCGACCTCTGACGTCCCGGACCCCCGGACGGGACGAGGGGTGGGGAACGCGGATGAGCCTCCGAGCGTTCCCCACCCCGGTGCCTCGCCGGTACCTTGGCGCAGTGGTCAGCGGGGTGAGGGAGTCCGAGGAGGACCAGGACGACGTCCGGTCCCTCGCTGCGCGACTCGTGGGCGGGGACGAGTCCGCGCTCGACCGTCGTCTTCGACCGCTGGTCGGCGCTCGTCCACACCTATGCGCTCCGCGCGCTCGGCGACCCGCATGACGCCGAGGAGGTCACCCAGCAGGTCTTCGTGGCCGCCTGGCGCAGCCGGCACACGCTCGTCCCCAGCCCGGGTGCGCTCCCGGCCTGGTTGATCGGCATCGCCCGGCACAAGGTGGCTGATCGTCGCGCCGAACGGGCGCGCGACGTGCGGCGCCGCGATCTCGACGCCGCCCTGCCGCCCACGGAGATCCACTCCGACGAGGACCTGGTGGACCGTCTGGTCATCCGTCAGGCGGTGGACGAGATGCCCGATCCGCGGGGCCTGATCCTCCGCCTGGCATTTTGGGAGGACCTGACACACAACCAGATCGCCGTCCGCACCGAACTACCTCTGGGCACCGTCAAGAGCCACCTCCGACGGGGGCTCCTGGAGCTCCATCGCCGACTCGAGGAGGTGCGCGATGACCCATCCTGAGCCCGACGTGCTCGCAGGCCTCGCCATGGACTCCGGCGACGTCGACGCTTCCGTGCGTGAGCACGTCGCCGGCTGCGCCGCGTGCACCGGTCTGGTGGAGCGGCTGGCAGGCGTACGCCGCACGGCCGGGACCGCTGACGAGCTGGTCGCACCCCCCGATGCCGTACGTGACCGTGTGCTGGCCGAGATCGCCGGAGTCGCCGCTCCGGTCGCCGCCCCGGTCGTCGCCCTCGAGCCCCGTCGTCGGCGCGCCGGCGGCGTACCCCTCTGGCTGGTCGGCGTCGCTGCGGCACTGGCCCTCGTGGTGGGACTCGGCCTGGGCCGGTCGACGGTGAGTGCTCCGACGCCCCCCGTCGACGACAGCGGCCCCGTGGTCGCGGCGGCCGACCTCACCGCCCTCGACAGCGACGACCCGCGTGGCCGCGCCGAGGCGGTGAGCGACGACGGCGACATCGTGACCGTGTCGGTGAGCGCCTCCTCGCTCGGCGACGCCTCGGGCTTCCACGAGGTGTGGCTGATCAACGTCGACGGGAAGCGGATGGTCGCGCTGGGCATCCTGGCGCGGAGTGACGACGGGTCCTTCGAGGTCCCGCGGCGCCTGCTCGACGAGGGCTATCGGATCCTCGACATCTCGGTCGAGCCCGACGACGGCGACCCGACCCACTCCGGGGTCAGCCTGGCCCGCGGCGAGCTCGCCTGACCCTGCGGGCGGGGTGGTCCTCGACATGGGGGCCACGGACGGATAGGAACGACCCATGAAGTGGCGATACGCGATCCTCGGTGGCACCGCAGCAGCGGCCGCCGCCACGACGGTCCACGACCTGGTGCAGAAGAAGCACGCGATCGTGCGCAACTTCCCCATCGTGGGACACGCGCGGTTCGTCGTGGAGAAGTTCGGCCCCGAGCTGCGGCAGTACATCGTGACCAGCAACGACGAGGAGCGACCCTTCAGCCGCGACCAGCGCCGCTGGGTCTACGCCAGCTCGAAGATGGAGAACAACTACTTCGGCTTCGGCACCGACAACGACGTCGAGCAGACCGCGGGCTACCCGATCATCAAGCACCGCACCTTCACCGGTCCCGGCGCCGCCACCATGCCCCACGCGCAGGAGGAGATCACGCTGCCCTGCGCCAAGGTGATGGGCGCTGCGCGGGGTCGTACGCACTCCTTCCGCCCCGGCTCCGTCGTCAACATCTCCGGGATGAGCTTCGGCTCGCTGTCGGGCAAGGCCGTGGAGTCGCTCAACAAGGGCGCGGCGATGGCGGGCTGCCTGCAGAACACCGGCGAGGGTGCGCTGTCGCCGCACCACCGCCACGGCGGTGACGTCGTCTTCCAGATCGGCACGGCCTACTTCGGCTGTCGCGACGAGCAGGGCCGCTTCGACCTCGGTCGACTCGTCGACCTCGTGCAGTCCGCGCCCGTCAAGGCGATCGAGGTCAAGCTCAGCCAGGGTGCCAAGCCCGGCCTCGGCGGCATGCTGCCGGGGGAGAAGGTCAGCCGGGAGATCGCCGAGATCCGCGGCATCCCCGAGGGCAAGGACTGCGCCTCGCCCAGCCGGCACGCGGTCTTCCACGACGTCGACTCGATGCTCGACTTCGTGGAGACGGTCGCCCAGGCGACCGGGCTGCCCGTCGGGATCAAGTCCGCCGTCGGCAACCTGACCATGTGGGACGAGCTGGTCGAGGCGATGTCGGGCGGGGACCGTGGGGTCGACTTCGTCAACATCGACGGCGGCGAGGGCGGCACCGGTGCCGCGCCGATGATCTTCGCCGACTCCGTGGCCTACCCGTTCCGCATCGGCTTCTCGGAGGTCTACCGCCGCTTCGCCAGCTGCCGGGCTGAGCGACGACGTGGTCTTCGTCGGCGCCGGCAAGCTCGGGATCCCGGAGAACGCCGTCGTGGCCTTCGCCCTCGGCGTCGACATGGTCAACGCCGGCCGCGAGGCGATGATGTCGATCGGCTGCATCCAGGCCCAGAAGTGCCACACCGACCACTGCCCCGTCGGCGTGGCGACCCAGAACCCGCGCTACACCCGCGGGCTCGACGTCGGCCTGAAGAGCGTCCGTGCGGCCAACTACGTCCGCTCGATGCGGCGCGACCTGCTCAAGGTCTCCGAGGCCGTCGGGGTCGTGCACCCCGGGCTGATCACCCCGCGCGACGTGGACATCCTCGACGGCACCCGGTCCGCGGTCGGGCTGGCCGAGATCTACGGCTACGACCCCGAGTGGCCGCGGCTGGGCCCGCACCTGGTCAAGGAGATCGAGGCGATCATGGTGGCGCAGGACGCCACCCACGCGGTGCGGACCTGACCGGTCAGTGGGCCTTCGACGAGCGCGTCTTCTTGTCGTGCTGGTCGGGCAGTCCGGCGAGCTCGCTGAGGAACGAGTCCGCCCATCGGGCCACGTCGTGGTGGACGACCGTCTTGCGCATCGCGCGCATCCGGCGACCGGTCTCCTTCTCGTCGGCGGCGAAGGCCTCGAGCAGGGTGGCCTTCATGCCGTCGATGTCGTAGGGGTTGACCAGCCACGCCTGTCGCAGCTCGGCGGCCGCGCCGGCGAACTCCGAGAGCACCAGCGCGCCGTCGTTGTCGAAGCGGCAGGCGACGTACTCCTTGGCGACGAGGTTCATCCCGTCGCGGAACGGGGTCACGACCATCACGTCGGCGGCGCGGTAGAGCGCGGCCATCTCCTCGCGCGGGTAGGAGGAGTGCATGTAGGAGATCGCCGGTCGGCCGATCCGGCCGTGGTCGCCGTTGATCCGGCCCACGAGCCGCTCGATGTCGTCGCGGAGGATGCGGTACTGCTCGACGCGCTCGCGTGACGGCGTGGCGACCTGGACGAAGACCGCGTCCTCGACGTCGAGGTGGCCGTCGCGGACGAGCTCGCCGAAGGCGCGCAGCCGCGAGTAGATGCCCTTGGTGTAGTCGAGGCGGTCCACGCCGAGGAAGATCCGGCGCGGGTTGCCCAGCGCCTCGCGGATCTCCGCCGCGCGTTGCTCGACGCCCTCGGAGCGGGCCAGCTCCTCGAAGCCGGCGGTGTCGATCGAGATCGGGAACGCGGTCGCCTTCACCGGGCGCCCGTCGGGGAGGTAGATGGTGTCGCGGTGGGTCTTGTGGCCCACCCGGCTGCGCACCAGTCGTACGAAGTTGGCCGCGGCCCCCGGCAGCTGGAAGCCGATCAGGTCGGCGCCGAGCAGACCCTCGAGGATCTGGCGACGCCACGGCAGCTGGGAGAACAGCTCGGCGGGCGGGAACGGGATGTGGAGGTAGAAGCCGATCCGCAGGTCGGGGCGCTGGGTGCGCAGCATCTGCGGCACGAGCTGGAGCTGGTAGTCCTGGATCCAGACGGTGGCGCCCTCGGCGGCGACCTCGACGGCCTTGTCGGCGAAGCGCTGGTTGACCCGGACGTAGGACTCCCACCACTCGCGGTGGAACTCCGGCTTGGCCACGACGTCGTGGTAGAGCGGCCACAGGGTGCCGTTGGAGAAGCCCTCGTAGAACTCCTCGACCTCACGGTTGCTCATCGAGACCGGGATCAGGCTCAGCCCGTCCTCGACGAAGGGATCGAACTCGTCCTCGTCGGCGTCTCCGGGCCAGCCGATCCAGGCGCCGTCGTTGGCGCGCATCACCGGCTCGAGCGCGGAGACCAGGCCGCCGGGGGAGCGGCGCCACGACACGCTGCCGTCCGGGAGGTTGACGCGGTCCACGGGCAGCCGGTTGGCCACGATCACGAGGTCTGCCTGCGGAACTCTGGTCACGCTCCCCACCCTAACGACGAGCCGGTGACGGACACGTTTGGGTCCGGTGTTCGAGTCCGATCCACGATTCGACGGCGGTTTGTCCAGACGACTCGCCGGGAGCGAATGACATGGTTGTCGTTCGTCACCTAGACTGACGCCAGTTCATCCGGTCACGGGTGGACGTGGGGTCGAGGAGGAGATGGCACATGGACGCCGCGAAGCACATCGCAGCCGAGCAGGAGACTGCTGCCGGCCTGAGCCAGCGCGACGGCGAGATCCTCGAGTTCGAGCGTCACTGGTGGAAGTACGCCGGCGCCAAGGAGCAGGCCGTCCGCGAGAAGTTCGACATGTCCTCGACCCGTTACTACCAGGTCCTCAACGCCCTCATCGACCGCCCCGAGGCGCTCGAGGCCGACCCGCTGCTGGTCCGCCGCCTGCGCCGCCTCCGCGCGTCCCGCCAGCGGCAGCGTTCCGCACGCCGCCTCGGCTTCGAGATCTGACCCAGCGAGATCTGACCCGACCCAGCGAGCTCTGCCCACCACTCACGATTGGTCACCTTCCCCATGGCCTCCTTCCCCAGCTCCGGCCGTCCCTCCCGCCACATCACCCGCCACGCCTCGCGCAGCCGTCCTCGTGACGAGCGCGGCGTGGCCTTCCCGTCCCCCCTCGTGATGCTGTCGGTGCTCGCGGTCGCGATGGCCTCGATCACCTTCGTCGCCACCCGCGACCAGGCGCCGACCGAGCGCCGCGTGGACAACACCGCCACGATCGCCAGCGCCGAGCAGACGCCCGAGCCCGAGGCGACCCCGGTCGACAAGCCGAAGCCCAAGCCCGCGATCAAGCGGGGCGAGGTCTACGTCGAGGTGTTCAACAACTCCGGCATCAAGGGTCTCGCCGCCGTCACCGCCACCAAGGCCACCGACGTCGGCTGGTCCGTGGTCGGCGAGGACAACTGGTACGGCGTCATCCCGACCACGACGGTCTACTTCCCGCCGCGGCTCAAGGCCGCCGGCAAGCAGCTGGCGCTCGACCTGGGCATCAAGCGCACCTCGCCGGCAGTGGGCGTGATGAAGCGCGACCGACTCACGATCATCCTCACCACCGACGCTCCCCAGTGAGTGCCGGCCGGTGGCCGACAGATCTGGACAGTTCGGCGGTCGTGCTCGACGCGTGATTGGCTGAACCCATGGAGTTCACCTCCGACGACGCGCGCGCCCACTACGACGACGTACGTGACGTCCTCGCCGGTGTCGTGGTCGGGCTCGACTTCGACGGCACGCTCGCACCGATGGTCGACGACCCCGAGGCCGCGCGCCTCCACCCGGGTGCGCCCGGCGTGCTGCTCGAGCTCGCCGAGGTGGTCCGTGCGGTCGCGGTGATCACCGGACGTCCGGCCCGCCAGGCGATCGCGATGGGTGACCTCGACGCACTGGGCAACGCGATGCTCGACCGCGGGGCGGAGCTGTTCGTCTTCGGGCAGTACGGCAACGAGCGCTGGTCGGCGACCGAGCAGCGGATCCGGTCGCCCCGGCCGCCCTCCGGCCTCGCGACGTTCGAGCGCGAGCTGCCCTCGGTGCTGCGCAAGGCCGGCGCTCCCGATGCCTACATCGAGGAGAAGGGCCTCGCCGTCGCCGTCCACACCCGACGGATGGACGATCCGGCGGGTGCCTTCGAGCGCCTCACCGGACCCATCGCGGTGCTGGCCGAGCGCCACCACCTCACCGTCGAGCCCGGTCGCAACGTCATCGAGATCCGCTCGGGCGAGATGCACAAGGGCCACGCCGTGCGGACCTTCGTCGAGGAGCAGCAGGCCGAGGGCGTGATCTTCGGGGGCGACGACCTCGGCGACATCGAGGCCTTCGAGGCCGTGCGCGACCTGCGCGAGGAGGGGCTGCCCGGGCTCGTGGTGTGCTCGGCCTCCACCGAGGCGCCCGACCTGGTCGAGCTGGCCGACGTCGTGGTCGACGGCCCGGGTGGCGTCGTCGAGCTGCTGGGCGGTCTGCTGCTCCGTCGCTGACCGCAGTCCGGACACCGAGCGATCCACATCGTGGACTCGATGTGCACATCGTGAGACGCCGTGCCTAGGCTGAGCGTGCTCATCACGAGGGACTGAGGGAACGGCCCGTTGAAGTCCCGGCAACCACCCATGAGCCTCCTGTCCGGATCCATCGCGACAGTCATGGGAGCAGGTGCCAAATCCGACCCACGCGAGAGTCGCTGGGGCAGATGAGAAGGAGGACTTCATGAGCACCTTGCTGGACGAGACCACCACCCACACCCTGCGTGAGGGTGCCTTCGGCAACGCCCGCGTCCTGGCGTGCCGCGAGTGCGGCCACGAGGTCGCCCTCGGCCCGTCGTACGCCTGTCCGGAGTGTTTCGGGCCGCTCGAGGTGGCCTACGACTTCCCGACGGTGACCCGCGAGGAGATCGCCGCCGGCCCCGCCAACATCTGGCGCTACAAGGCGCTCCTGCCGGTCCCCACCGACATCGAGCAGAGCCCCAACACCGAGCCCGGCTTCACCCGCCTGCTCAAGGCGCACAACCTCGGCCGTGAGCTCGGCATCGACAACCTCTGGGTCAAGGACGACTCGACCAACCCGACCAACTCCTTCAAGGACCGCGTCGTCGCCTGCGCGCTCAGCGCCGCCCGCGAGTTCGACGCGAAGGTCTTCGCCTGCCCCTCGACGGGCAACCTGGCCAACGCTGTCGCAGCGGCCGGTGCGCGGGCCGGCATCAAGACCGTCGTCTTCATCCCGAGCAACCTCGAGACGCCCAAGCAGGTCAACTCGGCCGTCTACACCGACAGCCTCGTCGCGGTCGACGGCAACTACGACGACGTCAACAAGCTCGCCTCGGAGATCGCCGGCGAGGAGGAGGGCTGGGCGTTCGTCAACGTCAACGTGCGCCCCTTCTACGCCGAGGGCTCCAAGACGCTCGGCTACGAGATCGCCGAGCAGCTCGGCTGGCACCTGCCCGACCAGATCGTGATCCCGGTGGCCTCCGGCTCCCAGCTGACCAAGGTCGACAAGGCGTTCCAGGAGCTCATCAAGCTCGGCCTCGTCGAGGACAAGCCCTACAAGGTCTTCGGTGCCCAGGCGACCGGCTGCTCGCCGGTCTCGGTGGCCTACAAGGCCGGCACCGACGCCATCCGTCCGGTGAAGCCCGACACCATCGCCAAGAGCCTGGCCATCGGCAACCCCGCGGACGGCATCTACGTGCTCGACATCTGCCGCCGCTCGGGCGGTGCCGTCGAGGACATCACCGACGAGGAGGTCCGCGAGGCGATCGTGCTGCTGGCCCGCACCGAGGGGATCTTCACCGAGACCGCCGGCGGCACCACGGTCGGCGTGCTCAAGAAGCTCGTCGAGACCGGCCAGCTCGACACCTCGCTCGAGACCGTCGTGATCAACACCGGGCACGGCCTCAAGACCCTCGACGCCGTGTCCGACCGCGTCGGCGCCGTCGCCACCATCGCCCCGTCCTATGACGCCTTCGTGGCCGCCAAGATCGATCTGAGGTCGTCGAGGCTCGCAACTCGCACCTCAACCACCGAAAGGAATCACTGAATGGCAGTGTCCGTCCGGATCCCGACCATCCTGCGCACCTACACCGGTGGTGAGTCCGAGGTCAGCGCCGAGGGTGACACCCTGGCCGCGGTGCTCGACGACCTCGATGCGCACTACTCCGGCATCAAGGGCCGCATCCTCGACGAGGCGGGCGCCCTGCGCCGGTTCGTCAACGTCTACGTCGGCAACGACGACGTGAGGTTCCTCGAGGACCTCGCCACGCCCACGCCCGAGGGCGTGCAGATCTCGGTCATCCCCGCCGTCGCCGGCGGCTGACCAGCCCTGCTCGGAACCTGTTGCCGCTCCGCCGGCGTCAGAGGAGCATGACGTCGATGAAGCGCATGTCCGTGGTCGCCCTGCTCACCCTCGCGTTCGGCGCCGGTGCCACACCGGCCCACGCCCTCGCGGACCCGGAGCCGGTGCAACCGTTCGTGCCGGGCATCAACGAGGACCCCGCACTGTCGAAGGCCTGGCAGAAGTGGCAGGCCAAGGGGATCGACGACTACGTCGTCACGGTGCGGCTCAGCTGCTTCTGCCCGCCGGCGCCGGCCGTCCGCACCGTGATCCGCGACGACCACACCGTCCGGGTGACCAAGGGAGAGCGGCGCCTCGGATCGTCGCGCGGCTACTCGATGGACGAGCTGTACGGCATGATCCGCGACGCGAACGCCGAGGCCGACAACGTCACGGTCGACTACTCACGTCGCGGGATCCCGACGTCCATCGCGATCGATCCGAGCGAGATGATCGCCGACGAGGAGACCTACTACACGGTCTCGCTCAGCCGGCTGTGATCACGGAGCGCGTACGTCGACGACCGCTGCGTTGCCGCGACCGTCGATCCTGACCTCGGCGACGGCACCGTCGCCCAGCAGGTCCTCGGTCTCCTGGGCCCGGTCCTGGGGCAGGAACAGGCTCTCGATCCCGCAGCGGACCTGCCACGAACGGTCGTCGCAGGCGAGGTAGGGACCGTCCTCGGGGCGCTCGCGCGTCCACTCGTCCCCGACCCACACGTCCCCCCGCTCGACGAGCGTGACGTAGAGGTCGCCCGTCTCGTCGTCGGAGGTGCGGGAGTCGTCGTGGCGCAGGTCGGGGTAGTCGAGGGTGACGTAGGCGCCCCGGAACGGATCGATCGGGTCGAGGGGCGCGACCTTCATCAGGTAGGTGTCTCCCGTGACGCGTGCGGAGAGCTGGGGAGCCACTGCGAGTCCGGTGAGGACCAGCTGGCTGACGGCGACGATGCCGGTGACGGCGATGCGGTTCATGGTGGGGCTCCTTCTCACGAAGCGTGGGTGGGGTCGGTGTCGAGGGCGTGCGCCAGCTCGCGGCGGGCGCGGTCGAACAGGAAGCCGGTGCCGAGGAACACGGTGCCGAGCACCACGAACAGCCAGGCGCCGGTGACGATGGGCGCGAAGACCGCGAAGCTCTGGAACGTCGCGAAGACGACCAGTCCGACCATCGCCATCCAGGTCAGCGACGGGTGCTCGCGCACGGTGCCGAGGGCGACCAGCGCGACGGCGAGGACCACGTAGGCGGCCACCGAGACGGCCGCGTGCAGCCAGTCGGAGGCGTCGATCGAGGCGTCGACCGAGGTGGTGTCCGTGCCGGTCTGCCAGTGGGCGAGCAGGGTGGCGGCGACGAGCACCGCGATCGCACCGGCCGGCTCGAGGGCGCGAGCCCCCGGCCGGGTGGCGACGGCCGCGACCGCCGCGGCACCGGCCATGGCCAGGGCGAGGAGCAGCCAGGGCGACCAGGCGATCTCGTCCGAACCGATGTCCGGGACGGCCGCCACGAACATCGCGAGCAGGGCCATGCCGGCGCCCACTGTCCGCCACGTCCGGGCGAAGGTCGTCGAGCCGCTGGTCGTGGAGGACCGCGAGGCCGGAGGCGACGACGGAACCGGCGCCGAGGAGGAGGACGACGGTGAGGCCGTCCTGCGCGCTCCACAGGGGCTGCGCGAACCACCAGCCGAGACCGGTCAGGACGCCCACGAGGAAGGGCAGGTAGGCGCGAGCGAGGTAGCCGTGGAGCAACGTCCCTGCCGCCCAGAGGCCGATCAGCCGGGGCTCGTAGGCGGGGACCTGCAGTGACTGGGCAGCCTGGAAGAGCACAGCGCCGAAGCCCAGCGCAGCGAGCAGTCGTGCTGCCCCGACGAGGGGCACCGACGCCTTGCGGACGGCGAGTGCCTCACCGCCGGCGAGGAAGAGGAGCCACAGTCCGGCGATCGTCGCGAACCGGGTGGCGGGGGAGAGCTGGTCGAGGTTGGCGGCCACCAGCCAGATCAGGCCGATGCCGACGAAGCCGCCTCCGAGGTGGAGCAGCACGCGGCCGACCTGGGAGCGGGCCTGGTGCTCGGAGCGGTAGCGGGTCGAGATGCGCTCGGCCTGGTCCTCGCTGATGATGCCGTGCGAGGTCCAGTCGGAGAGCTCGGTGCGCAGCCAGGTGAGCTGGCGGGGCGGGACCGGGCGGCTGGCGAGGAGGACTGAATCGTTCATGGGCCCAGCCTCCGGGCCGGATGCCGGTCTGTCCTGAGTACATGGGCCCATCTGTGGTGTGCCGTTGGGCCGTCGGACGTCCACGGTTGCGGGGGCGTTCAGGTCCGTGTGGTTCAAGGGTGGGGTGTCCAGCAAGCACCTGACCCGAGCCGGCGTGGCGGTGGCCGTCCTGAGCGGCCTCGCCGGCGGGACGGCCTACGGCGCCCGCGAGCTGCTGCACCGCCAGGCAGCTCAGGCCAGGCGGGCGATCGGCAAGCCGCTGGGCGAGGACGCGCCGTCGGCCGACAGGCACTACAAGAAGAAGTACGGCGAGCCGGTCGACCTGCTCGTCCTCGGCGACTCCATCGCGGCGGGCCTCGGGGCCGACCGCGCCAAGCAGACCCTCGGTGGCAGGCTGGCCCGCGGCATCGCCAAGCACGCGCGGCGCTCCGTACGGCTCCGGACGGCAGCGGTCGTCGGCTCGGAGAGCAGCATGCTGGCCGAGCAGCTCGCGTCGCTGCCGTCGTCGTACCGGCCTGACGTCGCCGTGATCGTCGTCGGTGGCAACGACGTCACCCACCGGGTGCCGGTGGCCGATTCCGTACGCCACCTCGCCGCGGCGATCGACGACCTGCGGGCCCGGGGCGCGGAGGTGGTCGTGGGCACGTGTCCCGACCTGGGCGCCCTGCGACCGGTGCCGCAACCCCTGCGGGCGCTGGGCTCCCGCGCCTCGCGGCAGCTCGCAGCGGCACAGCGGGAAGCCGCGCTCGCCCGGGGCGCACGGGTGGTGTCGCTGGCCCACGTCGTGGGGCCCTTCTTCATCACCAACCCCGACGAGATGTTCAGCCTCGACCGGTTCCACCCGAGCGCCCACGGCTACAAGCGGACGGCCGCGGCGATGCTGCCCTCGGTGCTCGCCGCACTCGGCCTGGTGGAGGTCGTACCGTTCGGGCACCACGTCCCGGGGGTCAGCGGCTCAGGCTAGGGTTCGCGGGTGCGCACCACTGCTCGACGAGCCGGCGAGGCCGTCAAGAAGGCAGCCCAGAAGGCCGGACGCATGCAGACGTCCTCCGAGCGGGAGGCGGTCGACGCGGCCCCGCCCGATGCCAAGGCCGAGCGACGTCGACGCCTGCTGGCGAGCAACCTGACCGAGCTCGCGGTCGAGTTCCGCACCGACAAGTGGGGCGTGCACAAGTACACCCCCCACTACGAGCGCCACCTCCAGCACCTGCGCCGCGAGTCCTTCACGCTCCTCGAGCTCGGCATCGGCGGCTACAAGAAGCGCCGCAAGAGCGGCGCCTCGATGAAGATGTGGCGCTGGTTCTTCCCCAGGGCCCGGATCGTCGGCCTCGACATCGAGGACAAGACCTGGCTGACCCGGGGGCACATCCACACCTACCTCGGCGACCAGACGGACCCCGAGATCCTCCACCGGATCATCGAGGAGCAGGGCACGCCGATGGTCGTCATCGACGACGGAAGCCACATCCCGGCCCACGTCCGTGAGTCGTTCCGGATCCTGTTCCCGCTGCTGCCCGACGGTGCGATCTACTGCATCGAGGACACCCAGACCTCCTACTGGCCCGCCTGGGGCGGGCAGCTCGACCCCCGCGCGCCGGGCACGTCGATGGACCTCGTGAAGGACCTGATCGACGGCCTCAACCACGAGGAGTTCCTGGTCGAGGGCTACGAGCCGACCTACACCGACCAGTGGGTCCGGGCCGTGCACTGCTACCACAACCTCGTGATCATCGAGAAGGGTGACAACCGCGAGGGCACCAACCGCGACAACGTCGCCCACGAGCTCTACGGCGCCTCCGAGCTGCCCGAGGCATGAGCTCACCCCGGATGAGCGTCCTCCTCGCGACCAGCGCCGACCTGCCGCACGGCGAGCCGGGCGCTGCCGTGCTCGACGCGGCGCTGGCCGAGCGAGGCATCGACGCCGCCTGGGCACGGTGGGACGACCCGTCGGTGGACTGGACCGCCGCCGACGTCGTGGCGGTGCGATCGACGTGGGACTACGTCACCCGCCACGTGGAGTTCCTGGACTGGACCGCGTCGCTCGACCAGTCGCGGTTGCTCAACGGCGCCGACGTCTTCGCCTGGAACCACGACAAGAGCTACCTCGCCGACCTCGGCGACCTGCCGGCAGTCCCGACGCTGCTGGCCGACGACCGGGCGAGCCTCGCCGCGGCGGTCTCCCGGTTCGGGACGGCCGTGGTCAAGCCGCGCGTCGGCGCCGGTGGGGCCGGCCTCCTCGTGGTGACCGACCCCGACGACGAGCGGCTGGGCAGGCCGGTCCGCAGCAGCCCCGGCTATCCCGAGGTCGGCGGCCCGTGGGTGGTCCAGCCCCTCGTGGAGTCGATCCGCACGCACGGCGAGGTCTCGGTCTACGTGCTCGGCGGCCAGGTCACCCAGCGCTTCGACAAGCAGCCGGGTGAGGACGACGTACGCGTCAACGAGGAGTTCGGGGGCAGCGTGCGTGCGGTCGAGGTGGGTGAGGTCGGCGACCTCGCGCTCCGGGCCCACGACGCCATGGGTGTCCGCTTCGGCCGTCCGGTCGACTACCTGCGCGTCGACCTCCTGCAGTGGGAGGGCGGCTGGGTCGTCAGCGAGCTCGAGCTCATCGAGCCCGGTCTCTACCTCGACGTCTCGCCGGCCAACGCCGCGCCCTTCGCCGACCTGGTCAGGATGCGCGCCGGTCATAGCGCGCTGATCGGCCTAGTCGGCAAGTGGTCAATTCGGACTATTAAGTCCGCCCTGTGTGCTGAGGCATCCTGAGCGCGGCGCCGATAGCGTCTGAAGGTGCCGGCTCTAGGGGATTGAGCCGCTTTGCTGATGAGAGGGGGGCATGGTGTCGCTGTGTCGAAAGCGCAGGACCGAGCGGGGAGCAGCCGCCGTCGAGTTTGCCCTGGTGGTGCCCCTGCTCTTCGTGCTCGTGTTCGGGATGATCGACTTCGGGTGGGCGATCAACCGCTACACCGTGCTCAACAACGCCACCCGTGAGGGCGTGCGCCTGGCCAGCCTCGGGGCGGACTCCTCGGAGATCACGGCCATCGGTGAAGAACGCCCTGTCGGACACCGGCATCGACGCGGCTGGGGTCAACGTCGTCGTGCAGTGCCTCAAGCCCACCGGGACCGACTGCGGCTCGTGGGGAGACCGCGCAGCAGGCGGCACCGCCATCATCACGGTGACTTACTCGACCGACTGGCTGACGCCCGTCGGCAAGGCGTTCGGGGATGACCTCAATGTCTCGAAGACCAGCCGAATGAGGATCGAATGAAGTTCAATCGCTCGCCCGCCCGCGCGACGAGCGAGGCGCCACGGCCCTGATCGTCGGGCTGCTGTCCACGGTCCTCTTCGCCGCCGCTGCCTTCGCTGTGGACATCAGCTCGCTCACCATGGAGCGCCAGAAGCTGCACGACAACATCGACTCGGCGGCCCACGCCGGCGCCTACGCGCTTCCGGGCACGGGGACCGATGCGCAGTCGGCTGCGCTCAGCATGGCCAACAGCCAGGATGCAGCCCTGAACCTCACGGCGACCTCCAACACCCAGCTCCTGTGCGTGGTCGCATCCACCGGCGGGGCCCGGGAGGTCAATGCCACCCAGATCCCGAGCACCTGCGACCCGGGTCCGCCAGGAGCGCCTTTCACGGTGTCCCGGTACCCGGGTCTGAGGTGCAACGTCTACATCTGCGCCATCCCCTGCGCCACCGGCACGCCGCGAAGTGCAACACGATCGAGGTGCGCGCCAACAAGCCGGTCGACTTCGGCTTCGGCCCGATCATCGGCGTCAGACGAGGGCAACACCGGCAGCGTGGCCTCCGCGGCCTGCAAGGGATCGTGCGGCAGCGAGGTGCCCAACCCCCTCGACATCGTGATCATGGCGGACCGGACGGCGTCGATGCTGTCGGCGGACCGCTTCCAGATGAAGCAGGCCATCCTGAACTCGCTGAAGACGATGACGCCGTCGTTGCACCACGTCGCGTTCGGCACGCTGGCCAAGTCGCGTCTGGTGTACTTCACGCCCAAGGGCAGCTTCGTGCGGCCCACGGTCCCGGCGACGCCGGCCTACGAGGACTGCTCGAAGGGCACGACCTCGCACCGCACCGCCTGCCGCAACGCGCAACACCGATCAAGGAGACCGCAGTACAGCACGACGTGGACGCCTGCGACGCGACCGAGACGGCATTCTCCAAGTACGCAGGCTGGGACGGTACCGACGAGACGGATGGCGACGGCATCTGCTACACCGAGGCGGTGCGACCAACGACCGGAATGCCTCCTCGACCCGCAGCGACGGCACCTGGGTCCCGATCGGTTTCAGCAACGACTACCTCACCGCCGACGGGCAGCTGGTCAACGGCAGCCGTCTGGTCGACGCGATCAGCTGCCTGCCCGAGTCGGCCTCCGGTGAGTACGGCACCAACCTCGGTGCCTCGCTGAAGGCGGCGGTCCGCACGGTCAT
Organism: uncultured Actinomycetota bacterium; assembly: GCA_963750445.1. GTDB lineage: Bacteria > Actinomycetota > Actinomycetes > Propionibacteriales > Nocardioidaceae > Nocardioides. The sequence goes on from CAVVQR010000005.1 coordinate 74,709, forward strand.
CGGCGGCAGCACGATCCCGGGTGCCTCCAGCCGGCCCGGCTCCGTCCGCAAGGTCGTCATCTTCGAGACCGACGGCCAGCCCGACGAGGTGGGCAACGCGGCGGGTAGCACCAACATCTCCAGCTCCGACGAGGTCTGGAGCGGTGCGCAGTCGTCCAGCTCGAGCGTGAAGAACGGGACGAACGGCTGCAACCGCTTCAAGGAGGTCGCCACCAAGGCGAAGGCCGAGGGCGTCATCGTGATCACGATCGGCTTCGGCGCGGCCAACACGGCCACCTGTGAGCGCTACTTCGACTACGCGGGTGAGCCCAAGGTCAAGGACGTGCTCGCGTCGGCCGCCTCGAACGCTCCCGACGGGTCCGCCAGCGCGGCCGGCAACTGCGGCACGACCGCGGGGATCATCGCCGAGAACACCGACGGTGACTACTTCTTCTGCGCCGCCCAGGGCGACGAGCTGTCCGACATCTTCAAGACGGCGCTCAACCAGGTCAGCGGGGGCATCAAGCTCATCCGACTGCCCTGACCCTCGCCCTCCAGCGACGAGCACACGCCACCCCGGCCGACGGCCGGGGTGGCGTTTGCACTCTCGGGGGTCGAGTGCTAAACATGAGGCTGGCACTCTCGTCACGAGAGTGACAACCGACCCAGGTGACGCTGAGGTCTGCAGAAGCCGGCGGGAATGGATCGCCGGCGGATCAGACCGTCCGTCGCGGGCAGCCCGCCTGGTGTCACCCACAGACTCACGTCGATAGGAATCGCACGCGATATGGCCAAGCTGATTGCTTTCAACGAGGAGGCCCGCCGCGGCCTCGAGCGAGGGATGAACACCCTCGCCGACGCGGTCAAGGTCACCCTCGGCCCCAAGGGCCGCAACGTCGTCCTGGAGAAGAAGTGGGGAGCCCCCACGATCACCAACGACGGCGTCTCGATCGCCAAGGAGATCGAGCTGGAGGACCCCTACGAGAAGATCGGCGCCGAGCTGGTCAAGGAGGTCGCCAAGAAGACCGACGACGTCGCCGGTGACGGCACGACGACGGCCACCGTCCTGGCCCAGGCCATGGTCCGCGAGGGCCTGCGCAACGTGGCCGCCGGCGCCAACCCGATGGGCCTCAAGCGAGGCATCGAGGCCGCGGTCGCGGCCGTCTCCGAGCAGCTGCTCGCGATGGCCAAGGACGTCGAGACCAAGGAGCAGATCGCCTCCACCGCGTCGATCTCCGCCGCTGACACCACCGTCGGCGAGATCATCGCCGAGGCGATGGACAAGGTCGGCAAGGAAGGCGTCATCACCGTCGAGGAGTCCAACACCTTCGGGCTGGACCTCGAGCTGACCGAGGGCATGCGGTTCGACAAGGGCTACATCTCGGCCTACTTCGCCACCGACCTCGAGCGCATGGAGGCCGTGCTGGAGGACCCCTACATCCTCCTCGCCAACTCCAAGGTGTCGACGGTCAAGGACCTGCTGCCCCTGCTCGAGAAGGTCATGCAGTCCGGCAAGCCGCTGCTGATCGTCGCCGAGGACGTCGACGGCGAGGCGCTGTCGACCCTGGTCGTCAACAAGATCAAGGGCACCTTCCGCTCCGTCGCCGTCAAGGCGCCGGGCTTCGGTGACCGTCGCAAGGCCATGATGCAGGACATCGCGATCCTCACCGGCGGCCAGGTCATCTCCGAGGAGGTCGGCCTCAAGCTCGAGTCGGCCGGTCTCGAGCTGCTCGGCCAGGCCCGCAAGGTCGTCATCACCAAGGACGAGACCACCATCGTCGAGGGTGCCGGCGACCAGGGCCAGATCGAGGGCCGGGTCAACCAGATCCGTGCCGAGATCGAGAAGTCGGACTCCGACTACGACCGCGAGAAGCTCCAGGAGCGCCTCGCCAAGCTCGCCGGCGGCGTCGCCGTGATCAAGGTCGGCGCAGCCACCGAGGTCGAGCTCAAGGAGCGCAAGCACCGCATCGAGGACGCCGTCCGCAACGCCAAGGCTGCGGTCGAGGAGGGCATCGTCGCCGGCGGCGGCGTGGCGCTCGTCCAGGCTGCTGCCACTGCGTTCGACAAGCTCGACCTGACCGGCGACGAGGCCACCGGTGCGAACATCGTTCGCGTCGCCACCTCGGCTCCGCTCAAGCAGATCGCCATCAACGCCGGCCTCGAGGGCGGCGTCGTGGCGGAGAAGGTCGCCAACCTGGAGCCGGGCCACGGCCTCAACGCCGCGACCGGTGAATACGTCGACATGATCGCCGAAGGCATCATCGACCCGGCGAAGGTCACCCGTTCGGCGCTGCAGAACGCCGCGTCGATCGCCGCGCTGTTCCTCACCACCGAGGCCGTCGTGGCCGACAAGCCCGAGAAGGCTGCCGCCATGGGTGGCGGCGGCGGCGACATGGGCGGCATGGGCGGCATGGACTTCTGATCCGATCTGATCAGAGCCACCGCTCGCACCCCAGCACCACCAGCAGGGCCCCCGCTCCGGCGGGGGCCCTGCTGCATGTCCCGCCACGGATTCCGTCGTCTTGCCCCATTCGCCGGACGCGGCGCGCCAGGCCTCCTAGGCTCGCCCGGCCGGCTGCCATCGGGGTGGCCCGCCCATCGACTCGGGAGGGTCACCCACCTTGCGTTCACTCATGCCTGCACGTCTCAACGGCCGCACCGCGTCCGCCCTTCTCGTGGCCGGGGCCCTCGTGGTCTCGGCCGGCGTCGGCGGCGCGACCGCGGGCGCGATGATCACCGGTCGCGACATCAAGGACAAGTCGATCACCTCCGCCGACATCGCCAACCGGACGATCGAGACGCGCCAGCTCAGCGACGACGCCGTCGCCAGCCTCAAGACCCGCTGGAACTCCGGGGTGGGCGCGCCGACCGAGGAGGGCAGCGTGCGAGGCGACTGGTACCTCGACACCGCCACCGGCAACGCGTACAAGAACACCCCCAGCGGCTGGGAGCTCCGCGTCAACATCATGGGCGCCACCGGTGCCCCGGGTGCGGTCGGTCCCCAGGGAGCCAAGGGCGACATCGGCGTCACCGGCGCCAAGGGTGACACCGGTGAGACCGGCGTCAAGGGAGACCAGGGTCTCAAGGGCGACCAGGGTGACCAGGGTGTCAAGGGCGACACGGGCGAGCAGGGCGTCCAGGGCATCCAGGGCGAGACCGGCGAGCAGGGCATCCAGGGCGAGACCGGCGAGCAGGGGATCCAGGGGGAGCAGGGCGTCCAGGGCGACACCGGCACCGCCGGGAGCAAGTGGCTCCAGGGCACGACCGCTCCCGCGGCCGGCACGGGTGCCGTGGGCGACTGGTTCCTCGACACGACCACGTGGGACGCCTACGAGAAGACCGGCTCCGGCTGGGTCGTCGTGGTCAACCTGCGTGGGCCGATCGGTCCCAAGGGCGACAAGGGTGACACCGGCGCGAACGGTGCGAACGGCGCCCAGGGCGTCAAGGGTGACACCGGCGCGAACGGAACCCAGGGCGTCAAGGGTGACACCGGGGCGAACGGGACCCAGGGTGTGAAGGGCGACCAGGGCATCCAGGGGCCGAAGGGTGACAAGGGGGACCCGGGCATCCAGGGATCCAGGGAATCCAGGGTCTGCGGGGCCGGCCGGTGGCGGCGTCACGCTCAAGGACGGCAACCAGACGACCCTGGGCAAGGTCGTCTCCATGGACCGCAACGGCATCTCGTTCGTGACCTCGACGGGCTACTTCTTCACGTCCACGTGGAACGGTGTGGTCAACCCGGCGCAGGTCTACTACAGCGAGCCGTGCGCCACGGCCGCCAACGGGGCGGCCTACCTCAACGACGGTGGCGGCTCGAACAGCCCGGGCAACCGCATCATGATGGGCAAGTTCGGTGTCTTCAGCCGCACCCTGAACAAGTGGATGGTGCCGAGCAACGTGACCCAGGGTTTCGCCACCTCGGTCTCGTTCGCTGCCGGCGGCTTCGACAACTCCACCTGTGCCGAGACTCCTTCGCCGACGACGCGCGGTGGGTGGGCGCTGCGAGTCGCGACGATCAGCGAGCTCGGCCTGCCGACCAGTGGCACCAACGTCAACCAGTTCGCGCTGCCGCTCACCGCGACGTACTGATCCTCGGCTCCCTTCCGACGAGTCGAGCAGGGCCCCCGCTCCGGCGGGGGTCCTGCTGCCATTTCGTGACCTCTCCCGGGGTTCAGGGGGGATCTGACCCGGGGAGGAAGCTGGATGAGCGCACCGGCCGTCGAGCTGCTCGGCCTGGGCAAGTCCGTCGCCGCCGCCCGTTGAACGACCCGCTCGCGGGGTGGAACCGGGGACGCCCCCTGCGCGTCCAAGGCATGTGGCACGGTGAAGACACCGGCCCGGTCCCACCAGGAGGAATCGTGAACACCAGCCGAACCCGCAAGACCCTCGTCGTCCCTGTGATCCTGCTCGCGATGACGGGGCTCGCCGCGTGCGGATCCGATGCCGACACCTCCAGCGACACCTCCAGCGACTCTGCGAGCGACACGAGCACGTCGGCCGGGTCGGACGATGCCGGGGCGGACACGGAGACCGGCACCCTCGCCCTGACCGCGGACGGGTCGAACGCCGGCAAGTGCGCGGTCCCGTCGGCCGAGTCGCTGGCCACCTTCGACACCGCCTTCGCCGGCACGGTCACCTCCATCGACGGTGGCACCGCCACCCTGTCGGTGGACGAGTGGTACGCCGGTGCCGGCGCGGACACCGTCACGGTGGACACGCCGAGCCAGGACCTCCAGGACCTGCTCATGGCCGTCGACTTCGAGGAGGGCCAGACCTACCTCGTGAGCGCCCAGGACGACCGCGTCACGCTGTGCGGCTTCTCGGCCGAGAAGACCCCCGAGCTCGAGGCGCTCTACGCCCAGGCCTTCCCGGCGTGACCTCGGTCGTCGGGCTGCTCCTCGCCGCAGGTGCGGGGGAGCGCTTCGGCGGACCCAAGGCCCTGGCCCGGGACGACGACGGCACGTCCTGGCTGCTGCGCTCGGTGCAGGCACTGCGCCCGTGCGCCGAGGTCGTGGTGGTGCTGGGCGCCGAGGCCGAGCGCGCAGCCGCGCTGCTGCCGATGTCGGTGGCGCGGGTCCGGGCCGACGACTGGGCCGAGGGGATGGGCGCCTCGCTGCGCACCGGTCTGCAGGCCCTCGGGCCCACCGGGCACGGGGCGGCGATCGTCTCGCTGGTCGACCTGCCCGACGTGGACGCCGCGGTCGTGGCCCGGCTGGCCGAGGCGTCGACCGGTCCCGGCGACCTCGCCCGGGCGGCGTACGACGGCGTGCCGGGGCACCCGGTCCTGATCGGGCGCGACCACTGGGCCGGGGTCATCGAGACGTCGGTCGGTGACCGCGGTGCGCGCGACTACCTGGCCTCCCGCGAGGTCATGCTGGTCGAGTGCGGCGACCTCGCGACAGGCGTGGACGTGGACAGCCGCTGATCCCACGGTGTCGACGCCAACGTGCGACCAACGTGCCCGGTCGTAGCCTGACGACATGGACTCCGCTGCAGACGTGGCCGCCCGGTTGGGCGCCACCGGCTACCTCGCTGACGAGGAGCTGGCCACGGTCGTGTTCCTGGCCTCGCGGATGCAGCGGCCGCTGCTGCTGGAGGGCGAGCCGGGCACCGGCAAGACGGCCCTCGCCGAGGCCCTCGCCGAGGCGCTCGACCTGCCCCTCATCCGGCTGCAGTGCTACGAAGGCATCGACGCCAGCCAGGCCCTCTACGACTGGGACTTCCCGCGCCAGATCCTGCACCTGCGGGCCCTCGAGGCGGCCGGCCAGGTCGACTCGGACGAGGCCGAGAAGAGCCTCTACGACGAACGCTTCCTGCTGTCCCGGCCGGTGCTCGCCGCGCTGCGCCAGGCGCCGGCGGTGCTGCTGGTCGACGAGGTCGATCGTGCCGACGACGAGTTCGAGGCGTTCCTGCTCGAGGTGCTCTCCACGTGGCAGGTGACCATCCCGGAGTTCGGCACGGTGACCGCCCCGGAGCCCCCGCTGGTCGTGCTGACCTCCAACCGCACCCGCGAGCTGCACGACGCGCTCAAGCGGCGCTGCCTCTACCACTGGATCGACCACCCGGGCTTCGAGCGCGAGGTCGAGATCGTCCGCTCGCGCGCCCCTGAGGTGAGTGCGGTGCTGGCCGGCCAGGTGGTGGGGCTGGTCCAGCAGCTGCGGGTCCGCGACGACCTGCTCAAGGCGCCCGGCGTGGCCGAGACCCTCGACTGGGCGCGCGCCCTGACCTACCTCGGCACGACGGAGCTCGACCTCGCCTCGGCGGCGGCGACGCTCGGCGCGCTGCTGAAGTACCGCGAGGACGCCGACCGGGTGAAGGCCGCGCTCGACCGGATGCTGGCCCGATGAGCCACCCCGCGACGACCGCGACGGTGCACGAGGCGGACGAGGTCCTGCTCGGCTTCACCCGGGCACTGCGCGCGGCGGGGGTCGCGGTCACCCAGGACCGCTCCCAGGGGTTCCTGACGGCCGTCGCGGCGGTCGGCATGGGCGAGCGGCAGGCGACCTACTGGGCCGGCCGGGCCACGCTCTGCGGCTCGCCCGACGACCTCGCGCGCTACGACCAGGTCTTCGCCGCCTGGTTCGACCCGCGCGAGGACCTGCCGCGCGCGCGACCGCGTGAGACGCCCCGACCGGTGACGGCCCACCTGCTCCCGGACACGGACGGCACGGGCACGGGCGGTGAGGACGACGACGACGTGATCCGGGCGCAGGCCTCGCTGTTCGAGGTCCTGCGCAACCGCGACGTCGCGTCGCTCGACGTCGCCGAGAAGCGTCGGCTGGCCGCGATGTTCGTCCGGCTGTCGCTGCGCCCGCCCACGCGTCGTACGTCCCGGCACCGGACCTGGCACCGCGGACAGCTGGATGCCTCCCGCACGCTCCGCAACTCCCTGCGCCAGATGGGCGAGCCCGGAGAGATCGCCTGGCGCAGGCGCGGCGTCCGGCCCCGACGCGTCGTGCTGCTCGTCGACGTCAGCGGGTCGATGAGTGCCTACGCCGACGCGCTGCTGCGGCTGGCCCACCGGCTGACCCAGTCGGCGCGCACCACCGGTGGCACCGTCGAGACCTTCACGATCGGCACGCGGCTGACCCACGTCACCCGGGCGCTCCGGTCCCCGGACGGCGACCGGGCCATCGTGACCGCCGGCGAGGTGGTGCCCGACTGGTCGGGCGGCACCCGGCTGGGGGAGACCCTGCGCGTCTTCCTGGACCGCTGGGGACAGCGCGGGATGGCGCGGGGGGCCGTGGTCGTGGTCTTCAGCGACGGTTGGGAGCGCGGCGACGCCGTGCTGCTCGGCGAGCAGATGGCCCGGCTCAAGCGGGTCTCGCACCGCGTGATCTGGGTCAACCCGCACCGCGGCAAGGACGGCTACGAGCCGTTGCAGGGCGGTGTCGTGGCCGCGCTGCCGCACTGCGACGACTTCCTCGCCGGGCACTCCCTGGCGACCTTCGCGGAGCTGACGAAGGTGATCGCCCGTGCGTGACGTGCTGCCCGAGCTGATGAGGTGGTGGGAGGCCGGCGAGACGATCGGCGTCGGCACCGTCGTCGCCACGTTCCGCTCCGCGCCCCGACCGCCCGGCGCCTCGATGCTGGTCGGTCCGGACGAGACCGCCGTCGGCTCCGTGTCCGGTGGTTGCGTCGAGGGAGCGGTCTACGACCTCGCCCAGACCGTCGTCACCTCCGGGGAGCCGGTGCTCGAGCGCTACGGCGTCTCCGACGACGACGCCTTCGCCGTCGGCCTGACCTGCGGCGGCATCCTCGATGTGTTCGTCGAGCAGGTCTCGCGCGAGACGTTCCCGCAGCTCGGCGAGATCGCGGCCGACATCGAGGCCGGGCGTCCCATCGCGCTCGCCACGGTCATCGAGCATCCCGACCCCGCGTGGCTCGGCCGCCGGATGGTCGTCCGGCCCGACGTCGCGGCGGAGGGGAGCCTCGGATCCCCGCGTGCGGATGCCGCGGTCCACGACGACGCCCTCGGCCTGCTCGCCTCCGGCACCAACGCCACGCTGACCTACGGCCCCGACGGGGAGCGCCGCGGGCGAGGGCATGCGGGTCTTCGTCTGGGGCTTCGCGCCGAAGCCGCGGATGCTCGTCTTCGGCGCCATCGACTTCGCCGCCGCCGTCGCCAAGGTCGGGTCCTTCCTCGGCTACCAGGTGACGGTCTGCGACGCCCGGCCCGTCTTCGCGACCACGTCGCGCTTCCCCGGCGCCGACGAGGTGGTCGTCGACTGGCCCCACCGCTACCTGCAGGCCGAGGTGGACGCCGGTCGCATCGATCCCCGGACCGTGCTGGCGGTGCTGACCCACGACCCGAAGTTCGACGTGCCGCTGCTCGAGGTCTCGCTGCGGCTGGCGGACGACGTACGTCCGGGCTACATCGGCGCGATGGGGTCCCGGCGGACCCACGACGAGCGGATGGAACGACTGGTCGAGGCGGGGCTGTCGGAGGCCGAGCTGGCGCTGCTCTCCTCGCCCATCGGGCTCGACCTCGGCGCCCGTACGCCCGAGGAGACCGCCGTGTCGATCGCCGCCGAGATCGTCGCGCGGCAGTGGGGCGGGTCGGGGGAGCGGCTCGCCTCGACGGCCGGGCGGATCCACCACGACGACTGAGGCGTCCACCCGACGGGGCCGACCGGCGATTGGCTCCTGGCAGACTCATCGCCTACCGTCTTTCGGATGATTTTCTCCGCCGTGCCGTCTCGTGGTCGCCTCCGTTCGATCGCACTTCTCGTCCCGACCCTGCTGCTGGCCGCCCTGCTGGCGCCGGTCGCCTCCGTCGCGGCGGTCCGTGCGGAGGGCGGGTCCGAGGCGAGGTCCTCGGCGCCCGCCGGTCGTTTCCAGGTGGCGACGCTCAACCTCCGCAAGGGGATGCGGGTCGCGGGCATGCGCCACGACATCGGGCGCGTCCTCGACGGTGGCGCGTCGGTGGTCGGTTTCCAGGAGCGCCTCTTCAGCAAGCCTGCCCTGCGTGCGGCCCTGCCGAAGTCGTGGACCCTGCTGATGCCGAGCGGACCGACCGGCACGGACGACAACCCGATCGCCTTCGACAAGTCGGTCTGGAAGCTCGAGAAGTCGTGGTCCGCGCTCCTGACCGGCACGACCTGGCGGCGCTACACCGGGCAGGTCGCCCACGACCAGTACGGCGTGGTGGCCGTGCTCAGGCACCGGAGGAGCGGTCACACCATCCGGGCGGTGAGCTTCCACCTGCCCAACCACCTGCACAACCGCCGCACCGGTGGACCCAACGGCGCCAACCGCCGCGGGGTCGAGGCGATGTGGAGGATGGCCAGCCGGATCCGCGCCCTCAAGGAGAACGCTCCCGAGGAGCACCAGTTCGTCGCGATGTGCGACTGCAACGTCACCGAGAACCGGGACACGACCGGCCTCCTGCTCAAGGGTCGGATCGTCAAGCCGCTCCGGCTGGAGACCAACTACTCCGTCCGCGGACGCGGCCCGGGCTCGGGGATCGACTACGTCATGGGCGAGCGCAGCTCGGACTTCCGGATCGCCTCCTACCGGTCCTACACCGACCTCGTCACCGACCACCCCGGCGTGGTCGCCACCTTCGCGCGCAGGCGCTGACCCGAGGGGCGCCGCCGGCGACGACCGAGCCACTGGTCCGGGTTCCCTGTTGTGAGCGTCACACTCGGGCTAGGTTTGCCGCGACCACAGGGGAGCGGCCATGACCACCAGCGACGACCTGCACACGCGACGGGTGGATGCCGTGCGCGCCTGGACGCGCTTCGTCGCGGAGGGCGACGAGGAGTCCGAGGTGGTCCGCCCCGAGATCCTGCGCAGCTGGCAGCTCTCCGGAGTGGTGTCGCCGGACGTCACCCACGCGCCGCTGGCCGACGAGGGCGACACGGCCGACTTCTGGAACGCGTCCCCGCTGCAGACCGCGGTGGAGCGGGTCCAGGAGGAGCTGCGCCGCACGGCCGAGGACGGTGACCTGGTCATCGCCATCACCGACGACCAGACCCGGATCCTGTGGACCTACGGCGGTCGCGTGATGCGCCGCAAGGCCGAGACGGTCAACTTCGTGCCGGGCGGGCGGTGGGACGAGCTGAGCGTCGGCACCAACGCCCTCGCGATCGCCGGCCGCACGGGCTCGCCGTCGATGGTCTTCAGCGCCGAGCACTACGCCGAGGTCGTGCACAACTGGGTCTGCTGGGCCGCGCCGGTCTTCGACCCGGTCACCGGCCTCCCCCTCGGTGTGATCGACCTGTCGACGACCTGGGACCGCTCCCACCCCATCGGCCTGGCCACGGCGCGGGTGATGGCCCGACTCATCGAGGGCGCGCTGCCCACCGACCGGCGCGCGCCGCTGGTCGGCGAGGTCGGCCCCGACGACCCGGGGCTCACGATGACGCTGCTGGGCACGGCAGCGGTCTGGCTGGACGGCCAGCGGCTGCTGCTCAACCGTCGCCAGACCGAGATCCTCGCGCTGCTGGCGCTGCATCCTGCGGGGCTCTCGGTGGAGCACCTCCACTCGCTGCTCTACGGCGACTCCGCCGTCACCACCTCGACCCTCAAGGCCGAGGTGTCGCACCTGCGGGCCGCCCTCGCCGGACAGCTCTCCTCGCGGCCCTACCGCCTGACGATGCCGGTCACCACCGACGTCGAGGAGGTGCAGCGCCTGCTGCGCCGCGGCGACGTACGCGCAGCCGTCCGTGCCTATGGCGGCGACCTGCTGCCGGGCACCGACTCACCGGCCCTCGTCCAGATGGGCGACTACCTGGCCGTCAGTGTCCGGGAGGCCCTGCTGGCCAACCCGGACCCCGACGCCGTGCTGCGCTACAGCGACCTGGCGCCCTACGACACCGCCGTGGTCGAGGCGTGCCTGAAGGCGCTCCCGGTCCACCACCCCGTGGCGCCCCTGCTCAAGGGCAAGCTGGCCTCCACGCGCTGAGCCTGCCAGCCCCAACCATTCGCCAACCCGGGCGACCTAGCGTCACAGGTGGAGTGACCCACCTCACATGCCCGGAGGCACCTACATGACCAAGATCGAACTCACTGTCGACGGGGCTGCGGTCTCCGACGACGTCGAGCCGCGGATGCTGCTCGTGCAGTACCTCCGCGAGACGCTCGGCAAGACCGGCACCGTGATCGGCTGCGACACCTCCAACTGCGGGGCGTGCACCGTGCACCTCGACGGGACGAGCGTGAAGTCCTGCAACGTGCTCGCCGTGCAGGCCAGCGGCCGCACCGTGACCACGATCGAGGGCCTTGCCGACACCGCCGAGGGCGACCTGCACCCCGTGCAGGAGTCGTTCCGTGAGTGCCACGGGCTGCAGTGCGGCTTCTGCACGCCGGGGATGATCATGCAGGCCGTGGACCTCCTGGCGGAGAACCCGGACCCGACCGAGGAGGAGGTGCGTCTCGGCATGGAGGGCAACCTCTGCCGCTGCACCGGCTACCACAACATCGTCAAGAGCGTCCTCCACGCGGCCGAAGGAGCGAAGGCATGACTGCCACCCAGGAGCGCCCGGCCGCCGAGATCGGCAAGGACCGCCGCCGCAAGGAGGACCAGCGGCTGATCACCGGCCGCACCCGCTGGACCGACAACATCACCCTTCCCGGGATGCTGCACCTCGCGATGGTGCGCAGCCCGTTCGCCCACGCCCTGATCACCTCCGTCGACGTCGAGGCGGCGAAGGCGTCGCCCAACGTCGTGGCCGTGCTGTCGGGCAAGGACTTCGGCGAGGAGCTCGGCGTCTGCATCAACGCGTGGCCGATCACCCCGGACCAGAAGACGCCGGGACACTCGCCGATGCCCGCGGACCGCGTCGCCTTCGCCGGCGAGGTCGTCGCCGTGGTCGTGGCCCGCAGTGCCGCCGAGGCGCGTGACGCGGCCGAGCTCGTCGACGTCGAGTACGACGAGCAGCCGGCCGTGATCGGCATCAAGAACGCGCTGAAGGACGAGGTGCTCGCGCACCCCGACCTCGGCACCAACAAGTCCGCGCTGTGGGTCTTCGACTCCAACGACGCCGGCACCGGCGGGGACGCCGAGGCCGCCATCGAGGAGGCCCGCGCCAACGGCATCCTGATCGAGCGCGAGTACCGCCAGCAGCGCCTCATCCCTGCCTTCATGGAGCCCCGGAGCGTCGTGGTGGACCCGACGGGCGAGCAGATCACCATGTGGTCCGCGACCCAGATCCCGCACATCCTCCGGTTCGCCCTGGCGGCCACCACCGGCGTACCCGAGAGCAAGATCCGGGTCATCGCCCCCGACGTCGGTGGTGGTTTCGGCGGCAAGCTCCAGACCACGCCGGAGGAGTGGATCGCGTGGGCGGTGGCCCGACGGCTGTCCAAGCCGGTGAAGTACACCGAGACCCGCAGCGAGAGCCTGATGGCGGCGCACCACGGCCGTGACCAGGTCCAGACGCTGACCCTCGCGGCCGACAAGGAGGGCAACGTCACCGGGTTCAAGGTGCACCTCGACGCCGACCTGGGCGCCTACATCGCCGTCGTCGGTGGCGGCGTGCCGGTGCTGGGTGCCTTCATGTTCAACGCGATCTACAAGTTCCCGTCCTACCGCTTCGAGTGCCAGACGGTGCTGACCAACACCACCTTCACCGACGCCTACCGGGGCGCCGGTCGGCCGGAGGCGACCTACGCGATCGAGCGGATGATGGACGAGCTCGCGGCGGAGGTCGGTGTCGACCCGCTGGACATCCGCGAGCGCAACTGGATCAAGCACGAGGAGTTCCCGTTCACCACGGTCGCCGGGCTGGAGTACGACACCGGCAACTACGAGGCCGCGACCGCCAAGGCGAAGGAGTCCTTCGGCTACGACGCCCTGCGCGCCGAGCAGAAGGAGCGGCGCGACCGCGGTGACCGCGTCCAGCTCGGCATCGGCGTCTCGACGTTCACCGAGATGTGCGGCCTGGCGCCCAGCCGGGTGCTCGGCAGCCTCGACTACGGCGCGGGCGGCTGGGAGCACGCGAGCGTGCGCATGCTGGCCACCGGCAAGGTGGAGATCGTCACCGGCGCCAGTGCCCACGGCCAGGGCCACGAGACGGCGTTCAGCCAGATCGTCGCCGACCGGCTCGGCGTGCCCTTCGAGGACGTGGAGGTCCTGCACGGCGACACCCAGATCGCCCACAAGGGGCTCGACACCTACGGCTCGCGGTCACTGGTCGTCGGCGGCGAGGCGCTGGTCAAGGCGGTCGACAAGGTGATCGACAAGGCCAAGCACCTCGCGGCGCACCTGCTGGAGGCCAGCGAGGACGACCTGGAGTACAAGGACGGACGGTTCACCGTCGCCGGCACCGACCAGGGCGTGGCGATCCAGGAGCTGGCCACGGCCGCCTTCGCGGCGCACAACTACCCCGAGGACATGGAGCCGAGCATCGACGCCGAGGCGACCTATGACCCCGTCAACTTCAACTACCCCCACGGCACGCACCTGTGCGCCATGGAGGTGGACACCGAGACCGGTGCGGTGAAGATGCGGAAGTACACCTGCTGCGACGACATCGGCACCATCATCAACCCGCTGATCGTGGCCGGTCAGGTGCACGGCGGTCTGGTGCAGGGCATCGCCCAGGCGCTGTGGGAGGAGGCCGTGCACGACGAGGCCGGGACGCTGGTGAGCGGCTCGTTCGTCGACTACCTCCTGCCGACAGCCGCCGACACGATCTCGTTCGACGTCGTCCACACCGACGACCCGAGCATCTGCACGACCAACACGCTGGGCACGAAGGGCGTCGGCGAGGCCGGCACCATCGCGTCCACGCCGGCGGTCGTCAACGCGGTCGTCGACGCCGTACGCCACCTGGGCATCAACGACATCCAGATGCCCTGCACGCCCGAGCGGGTCTGGCGCGCGATCCAGGGCTCGAAGGCGGGTGGCGCGACCGAGACACCCCCGGACGCCATGCCCCACTTCCAGGAAGGCGCCCTCAACCAGGACGAAGGAGCAGGCCAGTGATCCCGGTCAAGTTCGACTACCTCGCCCCGACGTCGGTCGAGGAGGCGCTCGCCGCGCTCGGCGAGCACGGTGACGAGGCGAAGATCCTGGCCGGCGGGCAGAGCCTGCTCCCGGTCCTGCGGATGCGGCTCAACGCACCGGAGGTCGTGATCGACCTCGGTGGCATCTCCTCGCTGCGGGGGATCCGCGACGACGGCGACGCCATCGTGATCGGCGCGATGACGACCCACCACGTCGTCCGCGACCACGAGCTCGTCAAGGAGCACGCGCTGCTGCTCTCCAAGGCGGCCACCGAGGTGGCCGACTCGCAGATCCGGCACCGCGGCACCTTCGGGGGCGCCCTCGCGCACGCCGACCCGGCCGGAGACCTCGGTGCGCCGGCCCTCGCGCTCGGGGCACAGTTCGTGATCGCCGGGCCCGGCGGGACGCGCACGGTCGAGGCGGCGGACTTCTTCGTCGACCTCTTCGAGACCGCGATCGGCGAGGACGAGATCCTCACCGAGGTGCGGGTCCCCAAGCACACCGGCTGGGGCGCCCACTACGAGAAGTTCGTGCGGGTGGCCCACCAGTGGCCGATCGTGGCGATCGCCGCGACGGTCAAGGGCTCGATCGACGAGGCCAAGGTCGGACTGACCAACATGGGCTCGACACCGCTCCGCGCGTCGGCGACCGAGGCCGCCCTCGCGGGTGCCACCGCCACCGAGGACGGCGTACGCGCTGCGGCGGACCTGGCGGCGGAGGGCACCAACCCGCCGTCGGACCTCAACGGTGCGGCCGACTACCGCCAGCACCTGGCGCGGGTGCTCACCGGCCGGGCCGTCCTCAAGGCAGCGGGGGCGTAGGGAGAGTGGAGCTCAGCCACCAGTTCACCGTCCCGATCGGCGTCGAGGAGACCTGGGCGCACTTCAACGACATCGCCTCGGTGGCCGAGTGCTTCCCCGGAGCACAGGTCACCGAGGCCGACGAGCAGTCGTTCGCCGGCTCGGTGAAGGTCAAGCTCGGGCCCATCGCGCTGCTCTACAACGGCAGCGGCACCTTCGTGGAGAAGGACGCCGACGCCCATCGCTTCGTCGTCGACGCCAAGGGCAAGGACAAGCGCGGCAACGGCACGGCCGGGGCGAAGGTCACCGTGACCATGACCGACGCGGCCGGCTCGACCGACGTCTCGGTGGAGACCGACCTGGCGATCACGGGCAAGCCGGCGCAGTTCGGCCGCGGCGTGATGCAGGACGTCTCGGACAAGCTGCTCGGGCAGTTCGTGAGCTGCCTCGAGCAGCGGCTGACGGCGCCCGAGCCGGAGCCGGAGCCTGAGCCGGAACCGGTTGCGTCGAGCGGTGAAGGAGCAGCCGAGACTGCGGCACCGCCGCCGAGGCCGGCGGCGGCCAGGCCGTCCGCCCCCAAGCCGCCGCCCCCGCCCGCCGAGGCGCTCGACCTCGGCAGCGCTGTGCTGCCGGTGATCCTGAAGTCCTACTGGAAGCACGCCGTGGCAGCGATCGCGGGACTGGCGATCCTGCGGCACCTGCGCAGGCGCTGACCGCTCAGAACACGTTGAGCGGTCGGAACTGGACGGACATCCGCGGCCCGGAGTGGGCCACCTTGGGCACCGCGTGCTCCCAGGTGCGCTGGCACGAGCCGCCCATCACGACGACGTCGCCGTGGCCCATCGTCAGGGAGATCGACGCCCCGCCGCCGCGCGGGCGCAGCAGGAGACGGCGGGGGTCGCCCACGCTGACGATGGCGACCATCGTGTCGTCGGTGCGGCCCCGCCCGATCGTGTCGCCGTGCCAGGCCACCGAGTCACGACCGTCGCGGTAGTAGCAGCAGCCGGCCGTCACGAACGGCTCGCCGAGCTCGGGGAGGTAGTGGGCGGAGAGGTCGGCGCGGGCCCGGTCGAGCGCCGCGTGCGGCAACGGGTGGTCGGCCAGGTAGGTGTGCACGAGGCGCGGCACGTCGACCACGGCGTCGTACATCGCCCGGCGCTCGGCGCGCCACGGCACCCGCTCGACCAGGGCGGTGAAGACGTCGTCGGGATCGGGCAGCCAGCTGCGCTGGACGTCGACCCAGGCGCCGTGCGCGAGGCTCCGGCGCTCGGGTGCGAGCTCGGTGGGCGTGATCGCGGCACCGGCGAACAGCGACGACTGGAAGTCCACGGGACACAGGGTACCGCATGAGTCGAACACGTGTTCGATCGTCAAGAAACTCCGAAGGCTTTGCCACAGATCTCGTCAAGATGGAGACACCGGTCCAGCCCAGTTCTAGCCTGACTGGCATGGAACCTGTGGACCTCGTCGTGCCGCGACAGCGGGCGTTGAAGCATGTCCAGGTTCGTGAGCACGTCCGCAGCCTCATCGAGGCACAGCCGCCGGGTTCCGCGGCGCCGTCCGAACGCGAGCTGGTCGCTCGCTTCGGCGTGGCGCGGATGACCGTACGACAGGCGCTCGACGCGCTCGTCGCCGAGGGTCTCCTCGAGCGGATTCCCGGACGTGGCACGTTCGTCGCGCAGCCGCCCAAGACCGCGGGTCGACTCACCTCCTTCACCGAGGAGATGCGTCGCCGGGGGCTGCTGCCCGAGTCCCAGACCCTGCTGGCCCGCGTGGAGCAGGCCGGACCGGGCGTCGCCCGAGCGCTCGACATCTCACCGGGAGACCCGGTCCTGCACTGGCGCCGGCTGCGCCGTGCCGACCAGGCGATCGTCTGTGTCGAGGACGCCTACCTCAACGAGGTGCTGCTGCCGGGGTTCCTCCAGCACGGCACGCCGACGAGCCTCTACGAAGCGCTCGGCTCGCGGGGCCTGCGCCCGACCGAGGTCGAGGACTCGATCAGTGCCGACCGCGCGAGCGCGGAGGAGGCCGGGGTGCTCGAGATCGCCGAGGGCGACCCGGTGCTGCGGCACTCGCGACGGGCGGTCTCCGAAGGTCGCATCGTCGAGGTCTCGCGCACCTGCTACCGCCACGACCGGTTCACCGTCTACCTCCAGCTCGCCGACCGCTGACCCCTAGGTGAGCTGCTCGAGCTCGCGATCGAGGTTGGCGCGCGCCGGTGACTCCCACAGCTCGCGCCCCTGTGGTGTGTGGAAGAGCGACGGCTTCGACGCCAGGTCGGTGAGCACGGCCGCGCGACCGGCCCGGAAGTCCTCGTCGGCGACGTGGGCGAAGTCCGCCCGCACCCCGGCGACGTAGGTGTCGTAGCGGTCGGCGGGGGCCGCCAGGATGCCGAGGTCGGCATCGCTCAGCGCACATCCCGCAGGGTCGTCGTCGGCCGGTCGGTGGTGGACGGTCATCCGGACCAGCCGCGCCACCTCGGCGGCGTAGGCCGTCGGCAACGCGCGCTCGGCCCACTGGGCAGAGCGCTCCTCGTCGTCGTCGCCCCCGTCGTAGACCGCGTCGTGGAACCACGCCGCCAGGGCAACGGTCGTCGGGTCGAAGTCGGCCCCGGCCGCGGACATCAGGTCCAGCCGGTCGAGGACCTCGGTGAGGTGCAGCAGGTCGTGGTAGCCCGGCCGGTCCCAGGCAGCGAGCACCTCGTCGCGGAGATCGTGCAGATCGGGAAGCGGCCAGCGGTCGGCGAGGCTCATGCCCCGGCGGTCTGTCGCTGGAGCGCAGTGGCCTGCTCGTGCCCGCCCGACATCGCCCAGCGGATCGTGCGCGTGCCGATCGTGCCCGAGCACCCGGTTGGTCAGCGGCGGCACCGGAGGGAGCCGCAGCTCGCGGCGAGCCTCGGTCGGCAGCAGCCCGATGGCCGCGGTGGCCAGCGACAGGTAGCCGGGGCGGGCCGCCAGCGGCAGGTCGGGGTGGAGCAGGAGGAACCGGATGGCGTCGTGGGCGGCCGGCGTGCCACGCAGCTCGGGACCGTAGGCCGCGAGCATCCTGCGCAGCTCGTCCTCGGACTCCGGCGGGTCGACCACGCCGAGGTGGGCGGCCGCGACCCCGGTCTGGGCGACGTACTCGTCGCGCTCGGGCCCGACGAGCCGGCGCTGCCCGTAGCGGTCGTGGGCGGCGAGGAAGCTGTCGATCTCCGCGGCGTGCACCCAGCCGAGCAGGTGGGGGTCGTTGGCGGCGTAGGTCGTGCCGTCCGGCATCGTGCCGGTCACCGACTCGTGGGCGCGCTGCACCGCGCGGATCACCTGCAGGGCGTCGCGCTCGGTGCCGAAGGTCGTCATGGCGAGGTAGGTGGACACCTGCGCGAGCCGACCCCACATGTCGCCCTGGTAGCCGGAGTGGTCGGCCACGCCCTGCATGGCAGCGGGGTGCAGCGACTGGAGCATGATCGCGCGGATCCCGCCGACGAACATGGAGGCGTCGCCGTGGACGCGGGCGATGGGGGAGTCGGGCGCGAACCAGCGCGGCCCGGGGGTCCCGTGCACGCGGTCGCGGGCCTGGTCGCCGTTGGGGCCGGCCACCTTGCGGAAGAGCTCGGCGCCGAGGCGGTCGCGGATGGTCACGCTGTCGAGCGTAGTAGGTGCCCGCACACGCGTGCCCGCGCTCGCTAACCTGCCGTCATGGGCATCAGGGAGGTCGCACGGTCCCGGTGGGGTGGGCGGCTCTCCGCCGGGATGGGGGCGTTGAACGCGCGCCACCCGTGGAGCCACAACGACCACTTCCACCCGTGGATCGTGACCCGGCTGCCCGCCTCACGCCGCCGAGCGCTCGACGTCGGGTGCGGCCACGGCGGTCTGCTGGCCACGCTGGCCGACCACGTCGATCACGTCACGGGCATCGACGCGGACCCCGAGATGCGCACCGCCTCCACGCAGCGGTGTGCCGGACTCGCCAACGTCGACGTGGCGCACACGGCCCTGCACGACCTCGACGGGTCCTACGACGTCGTCACGATGGTCGCCGTGCTCCACCACCTCGACCTCGAGCAGGCGCTGGTCGACGTACGACGCCTGCTGGCGCCCGGCGGTCGCTTCCTCTCCGTCGGCCTGGCGCGGCCCGAGTCGCTCCGCGACCACGCGTGGGACGTCGCGGGGATGGTCACCAACCCGGTGATCGGCTACGTCAAGCACCCGTGGGTGTCCCTGGACGGTCCGCGACCGCCCGGGTTCCCGGTGGCGGACCCGCGGCTCTCCCTTCCGGAGATGGCGCCGGTGCTCCAGCAGGTGATGCCCGGCGCGCAGGTGCGGCACCGGCTGGGCTTCCGGCACACGATCGAGTGGACCCAGGAGCGCTAGCTGTCGCGAGCAGCGGGCGGATCAGCTCGGCTCGGCGGACAGGTCGCCGGCGTCGATGATCCGGTAGGCGTAGCCCTGCTCGGCGAGGAACCGCTGCCGGTTCTGCGCGAAGTCGGCGTCGACGGTGTCGCGCGAGACGATCGTGTAGAAGTGCGCGCTGCGGCCCTCGGTCTTGGGCCGCAGCAGCCGGCCGAGGCGCTGGGCCTCCTCCTGGCGCGAGCCGAACGAGCCGCTCACCTGGATCGCCACCTCGGCGGACGGCAGGTCGATGGAGAAGTTGGCGACCTTGCTCACCACGAGCAGGCCGACCTCGCCGGAGCGGAACGCGTTGAACAGCCGCTGCCGCTCCTTGACCGGCGTCTCGCCCTTGATCACGGGGGCGTCGAGCATCTCGGCGATCTCGTCGATCTGGTCGATGTACTGCCCGATCACGAGCGTCGGCTGCCCGGCGTGCTGCCGCACGAGGTCGCGTACGACGTCGATCTTGGCGTGGGTGCACGAGGCGAGGCGGTAGCGGGTGTCGGGGTCGCTGGTGGCGTAGGTCAGCCGTTCGGCGTCGGGCAGCGTGACCCGGACCTCCACGCAGTCGGCGGGCGCGATGTAGCCCTGCGCCTCGATGTCCTTCCACGGGGCGTCGTAGCGCTTGGGGCCGATGAGCGAGAAGACCTCGCCCTCGCGCCCGTCCTCGCGCACCAGCGTCGCGGTCAGGCCGAGGCGGCGGCGGGCCTGGAGGTTGGCGGTCATCCGGAAGATCGGCGCCGGCAGCAGGTGCACCTCGTCGTAGACCACCAGGCCCCAGTCGCGGGCGTCGAGCAGCTCGAGGTGCGCGTAGACGCCCTTCCGCTTGGTCGTGAGCACCTGGTAGGTCGCGATGGTGATCGGACGGATCTCCTTGACCGCGCCGGAGTACTCGCCGATCTCGTCGGCGGTCAGTGACGTCCGCGCGATCAGCTCGTCCTTCCACTGCCGGGCGCTGACGGTGTTGGTCACGAGGATCAGCGTGGTGGCCTGCGCGTGCGACATCGCCGCCGCGCCGACGATCGTCTTGCCGGCCCCGCAGGGCAGCACGACGACTCCGGAGCCGCCGTCCCAGAACGACTCGGCCGCCTCGCGTTGGTAGGGACGCAGCGTCCAGCCGTCCTCGTCGAGGTCGATCGCGTGTGCCTCGCCGTCGACGTAGCCGGCGAAGTCCTCGGCCGGCCAGCCGAGCTTGAGCAGCGCCTGCTTGAGGTTGCCGCGCTCGCTCGGGTGGACCGCGACGGTGTCGTCGTCGATCCGGGCGCCGACCATGCCGGCGATCTTCTTGGCGCGCAGCACCTCCTCCAGCACCGGCCGGTCGATCGACGAGAGCACGAGGCCGTGGACGGGGTGCTTCTCCAGGCGCAGCCGGCCGTAGCGCCCCATCGTCTCGGCGACGTCGACCAGCAGCGCGTGCGGGACGGCGTAGCGGCTCCACGTGAGCAGCGCGTCGACGACCTGCTCGGCGTCGTGGCCGGCGGCGCGGGCGTTCCAGAGGCCGAGGGGCGAGAGGCGGTAGGTGTGGATGTGCTCGGGCGAGCGCTCGAGCTCCGCGAAGGGCGCGATCGCCTTGCGGGCCTCGGCGGCCGAGGGGTGGTCGACCTCGAGCAGGAGCGTCTTGTCCGACTGGACAATGAGGGGACCGTCGTTCACCCGTCGAGTCTACGGACGCCCCGGTGGCTCAGCTGGCCGAGGCGGCCTTCTGCCGGGCGCGGAAGGCCGCGACGTTGGCTCGCGACGAGCACCGGTCGGAGCAGTAGCGTCGCGACTGGTTGGGCGAGGTGTCGACGAAGACGTTGTCGCACCGGGGCTCGGTGCAGATGCCGAGGCGGGTGGCGCCGAGGTCGCAGACCAGGTTGGCCAGCCCCATCAGCGACTCGCCGACCAGCAGCTCGGCGACGGACGCCGCCCGGTTGGCGACGTGCATGTGGAGGTGGCTCGGGTCGTGGTCGGAGATCATCGGCGTGACCGGGTGGCGGGCGAGCAGGTCGTTGAGCGAGCTCACCACGCGCCGGACGTCGTCGACGTCGGATGCCTCGAACACCGGACGCAGCTCGGCCTGGAAGGCCTGCAGGGTGGCCACGTCCTCCGGGATCACCGAGCGGTGCAGCCACGACCGGTCCGCCAGGTGCTCGTGCAGGGCAGCCTCGTCGGACAGCTCGGCGTTCACGAGCGCGGCGGAGCGCTCGGCGTAGCGGATGAAGTCCACGAGAGGATTCTACTGAGGGGACCGGTCGGGGAGTGTTTCAGGCCGGACGCACACCGGTGATCCGGTGCACCGCGAACTCGCGCAGGTCGTCCGCGCGGTGGTCGAACGCCGAGAGCCGGCCGCCGTCGAGCCGGCGCGGGTCGACGACGCGTTCGCCGGTGGCGCCGTGGTTGTCGACGTAGCCGATCACGACGGTGCTGCCGGCCTCGATGGCCTCGCGCAGGGATGCCAGTGCCCCGGACGGGGTGGTCGTCGCGGCCGTGGGCGGGCGCGAGGACTCCGCCCGGTCGCCTGCCCGGATCGCCGTGGCGACGGCCTGCACCTGTGCCGCCTGCCGCGCCTGGACCGCACCGGCCGGGCGACGTCCGCGGCGGGTGCGGGCACGGTGGAGGTCGGGTCGGCTCACCCGCACCGTGCCGTCGGCGGCCTCGACCACCGGGGCGGCCCCGAGCTCGCGGAGCCGGGGCAGGAGGACGTCGATCGGCGACGTGGCGATGGCGACGGTCGGGGCGAGCAGCCGCAGGCCCAGGGTCCGGGCCCGTGGGTCGTGCACGAGCGCGGCCAGGGCCGCCTCGTCATCGGCCCGCAGGAACGCCTCGGCGTGTCCGACGCGGACGCTCCCGAACGTGCGGGCGACGTCGTCGACCAGGAAGTCCAGCGGCTGGGGCACCGGTGTCTGCGACACCGAGGCGAGGAAGTCGCGCATCTCGAGCGCGGACCAGCCGGCATCGAAGCCGCGCCGGAGCGAGCCCGAGGAGAAGCGGTAGACGGTCGCTCCGCCACGCGACTCGATGTCACCGATCAGGTGGAGCCGCCGCGCCACCTCGGTCTCGAGCGGACCGGGGGCCACCGCGGTCAGGTCGGCCTGGAGGAGCACCTGCTCCACCGGCGACGGCAGGTGGGGCTCGATCGCGGCTGCGGCTCCGGGCAGGTCGCCCGCGGCCACCAGTCGGCCGCTCGGGGGCAGCCCTCCGGCCCCGCTCACGCCGAGCGCGGCGGCCTCGGCCAGCGCCGCGGCCACGAGCTCGGAGAAGATCGTGGGACGACGCGGACGCAGCCAGCCGATCTGCTGCACGACCGACGCGATCCCGGTCCCCGCGGCGAGCACCTCGCCGTCGGGCACCTCGGCCAGGACGGTCAGCGCGAGGCGACGTGCCTCCTCGGCCATGCCGCTCGACAGCTCGGGTGCCAGGGCGTTCCAGGACTTGCCGGCGGCGTCGCGCGACCCCACCAGCGAGGGCACCCGGCTGCTGCTCAGCCACGCCCCGACGAGCCTGGCCCACCGCTCCGCCATCGGCAGCCCCGACCACAGGTCGAACTCCTCGGTCGGCACCCACGACGGGGTGCCGTCGGCGACGGCCGCCTCGGCGATCAGGCCCGCCGAGAGCGCGACCTCGACGATCAGCGCCGCGTCGGGGTCGTCGACGTGCAGCTCGCGCGCGACGGCCTTGAGGTCGCGGACGGCCAGGCCGCCGCTGCGCAGCACGCTCGGCGGCGCCACCCCCCACCCGTCCAGCAGCAGCTCCACGCGTCGTACGACGTCGAAGGCGGAGCCGGCAGCGCTCCGGGCCACGAGCGCAGCGTCGCGCGCCGACGTGGCCAGCCCGGGCACGTCGTCCACCGGATCGGTGGTCGTCCGGCCTCCGCGGAGGGCCAGGCCGACCTCGCCGGGCAGCACCACGGTGTCACCGTCGCGCGGCACCAGCAGGCGGCGGCTGATCAGCTCCTCGGCCGGGGTCCGCGCCTCCGCGGGCGTCACGATGCGCCGGGCCCTGCCCGTCGTACCTTCTCCGCCGTGCTCGTCCACGTGGCGCAGCATCGCGGCCGCGGCGGGGCTCAGCTCGGCCAACCTCGCGCTCACCTCCGCGGCAGGAGCGGGGTCGGGGCTCGAGGGCCGGAGGCCGCTGACGATGCCCGGCATCCCACGCATCGCGTCGGCGACACCGGTCAGTGCACGGACCCCGCCGGGCCCCTCCCAGGCCAGCGCGAGGTCGAGCAGCCGCTGGAGCGCGGCCGCCGTCCGGGCCTCGTCGGCGTTGACGATCGAGATCAACTCCGCAGAAGTGGTTTGACCTGCAACCAGAAGGGCATCTAGCACGGAAAGTTCGAGACGGTCGAGACCGTCGAGGGCGCGGTGGATCGACGAACGCGTGGCGGCCCGCGAGGCCAGCTGCGACGAATCTTGAGGGGCGGGTGTGGCGAGATCTGGACGGGCCCCGAGCAGCGCGACGAGCCGCTCGTCCGACCAGCTCCGGAGCTGGTCGGCGAGTGTGCGTGCGGGTGTCGTCCGCCCTGCGCTGGACATTCCTCTTACGCTACTCGCCGGGTCGGTGTCGCCGCCCGACATCTCGACATGGGGCGAAGAGGACCGGGCATGAAGAACGTTGATCTCCACCACGGGGCGTCGACCGATGTCGGCCTGGTGCGCAAGGTCAACGAGGACTCCTACCTGGTGGCGCCGCCGGTGTTCGTCGTCGCCGACGGGATGGGCGGCCACTCCGGTGGCGACGTGGCCAGCCAGATGGTCGTCGAGGAGTTCCAGCGCCTGGCCGAGGTCTACGACCCGACGCGCGGGGCCCAGCAGGTCGCCGACACGTTCGCCCGCGCCCAGGCCCGGATCGTCGACTACGGCAACGCCCACCGCGCCCTGCAGCCCGGCTGGCACGCCGGCACCACGGCCGTGGTCGCCGTCCTCGTCGACGACAACGGCGTGGCGAAGTGGCTCCTGGCCAACCTCGGCGACTCCCGCATCTACCGGATCACCGACGGGCGCCTCGAGCAGATCAGCGTCGACCACTCGGTCGTCCAGGAGCTGATCGACTCCGGCCAGATCACTGCTGACGAGGCGACCACCCATCCGGAGCGGCACGTCATCACGCGCGCGCTGGGCAGCCCCGAGGGCATCTCGCCCGACTTCTTCCTCCTGCCACTCGGCTCGGTCGAGCGACTGCTGCTCTGCAGCGACGGGGTGACCGGGATGATCGAGGACAAGGAGATCGAGGACATCCTCGAGACCGTCGCCGACCCGCGAGACGCTGCCGACAGCCTGGTGCGGGCCGCGGTCGCGGCCGGAGGTCGCGACAACGCCACGGCCATCGTCGTCGATGTGGTGGGATTGGTGAAGGACGCCAGCTATGACTCGCAGCGCCAGCTGCAGAGTCTCGAATCCAAGCTTGGAGGACGACTGTGAGCACAGAGGCCAGGTTCGCGGCGGGGGACTGGTACGCCGTCGTGGGTGACCACGCGACGGTCCTGCTGCCCGGCAGCCAGCGGAGCCGGGTCGCGGCCCTCTGGGACCTCGCCGACTCGGGGGCCGACGCCGAGACGATCCTCGACGCGCTCCTCGCCGGCGGTCTGTCCTCGCTCGACCACTTCGCGCTCGTCGCCCACGGTGACGACGCCACCCGCCTGCTCGTGCGCGGCGCGCCCACCGCCGCTGTCTCCACGACCTCGGGCGAGGAGATCGTCACCGCCGCCACCGGCACCGCCTGGGCCGAGCGCCTCGTCACCGGGGTCACCAGCATCCGGGTGACCCTCACCGGCGACGGCGTCGCGGAGCACGTCCTGACGCCGGGCCTGGCCCGGGTCTCCGTCGTCGAGTTCGGTACGCCGTCCGCCAGCGCGGCTGCCCCGGCTGCCCCGCTGCCTCGGAGGCGCCTGCCGCCCCGGCCGCCCCGGAGGCACCTGCCCCGCCGGTCGAGGAGCCCGTCCTCGCCGTCGTGCCCGAACCCGAGCCTGAGCCCGAGCCCGTGCCCGAGCCGTCGCCCGTGCGCCCACCCGACCCGCTCTCGGACCCGCTTCCCGACCCGGCGCCCGTCCCGGTGCCCGAGCCGGCGCCGGTGGCCGCCCCGCTGCAGTTCGGCGAGCCCGAGGACGACCCGACCCCGACCGGGGAGACCCCGGTCGTGCAGGACGACTGGTCGGACAACGACGGCCAGACCCAGGTCGGCGCCCCCGTCCCCGAGTTCGAGCGCCCCCCGATCCCCGGCCAGGAGATCGCTCCCGACGTCGTCTCCCAGCCCGTCGCGTCGCTGGTCTTCTCGACCGGGGACGTGGTGGCGGTCGACCGCACCGTGCTGGTCGGGCGTGCCCCCGAGGCCCGCCGCTTCGCCTCGCACGACCAGCCCCACGTCGTGACGGTCTCGAGCCCGCACCAGGAGATCTCCTCGACGCACCTCGAGATCCGCCCCGGTGCGGGTGCCGACCACGGCTCGGCCATCGCCACCGACCTGGGCTCGACCAACGGCACCGTGCTGGCCCAGCCCGGCCTCGATCCCGAGGAGCTCAAGCCGGGCATCGCCGTCAGCCTGATCCCCGGCGCCGTCCTCGACCTCGGTGACGGCGTCACCATCCAGGTCACCAACCCCTGATCGACACCCCTGTGACCCAGCACCCCCACCCCATGACCTACCCGATCGCCCAGCTCGAGCGACGGTTCACGGCGTTCGCCATCGACCGCCTGCTGGCCTGGAGCCTGCTCGCGGTCGTCGGCGTGGTCACCTACCTGTTCGTCTCCGACGACCTGTGGACCCTCGTCGGCGCCGTCGCCGGTGCGATGGTGCTGCTCTGGCTGGTCCTCGCGATCGTCCTCGGCGTGAGCGGCAACTCGCCCGGCAAGGCGATGACCGGCCTGCGGGTGGTGCACCACGGCACCGGCACCCCGATCGGGGTGGGTCCGGCGCTGGTGCGCTCCCTCGTCCTCGGCATCTCCGGGCTGCCCACCTTCGGCATCGGCATCGCCACCCTCGCGTGGACGGCCGTGGAGGACCGCGGCCGGCAGCGTCGCGGCTGGCACGACCACCTGACCAACACCGTCGTGGTCGACGTACGCCCCGTGGTCGAGGTCGCCGACACCGGCGCCGACGACGGCCCGCGCCACATCGTCAACCTCACCGCGATGCGGCTCATCCCCGCGCCGCCGGTGGAGGTGGTGGCGACCCCCGAGCGGTCCGAGCACTCCATGCGTCGCCAGCAGCTCCCGGCCGACGTCATCGCGCCGCCCGCCGCCGCTCCCGCGCCGTCCCCGATCCCGGCCCCGGCCCAGCAGGTGCCGGCGCAGCAGGCACCGCCCCAGCAGGCACCGCCCCAGCAGGCACCGCGTCAGCCGGTGCCGCAGCAGCACCACGCGCCGCCCCCGCAGCAGCAGTACGCCCCGCCGCAGCAGCAGCCGGGCGGCCGCCCGCCGGCAGCGCCTCCGCGGTGGCGGGTGCACTTCGACAACGGGGAGAGCTTCGTGATCGCCGGGCTCGCCCTGGTGGGGCGCCGTCCCGAGGCCCGCAGCGGCGAGCAGGTCGCCCACCTGATCCCGTTGTCGTCGTCCGACATGTCGGTCTCCAAGACCCACGCCCAGTTCGGCCCGGCCGCCGACGGCACCATCGTCGTGATGGACCGCGGCTCGACCAACGGCACGTTCCTGGTGCGCCAGGGCGTCTCGCGCCAGCTCGCCCCGGGCAAGCCGGCGGCCCTCGTCCACGGCGACAAGGTCGTCTACGGCGACCGCGAGATGACCCTCGCCCGCGAGGCCTGAGACCCCGGAGTCGGCCCCGTCAGCGGGTCAGCGCCACCGGCACCCGGGTGACGCCACCGCGGGCACCGAGCCACACCAGCTCGCCGTCGTCGAGCTGGCCGGGCGTGGTGGGCCCGCTGACCGTGAGGGTGAAGCGGGCCGACTCCCCGGGCGCGAGGCGTACGGCGAGGGGCTGCACGCGCACCTGGTGGGTGCTGAACCCGCGAGCGGTCACCGAGAAGTACTCGGCACGGGAGCCGATGTTGGTGACGGTGCGGGTCGCGGTCCGCTGGCGGGCCGACAGCAGGAGCGAGCTGGTGTTGAGGTCGGCCAGGTGGTGCGTGCGCAGGGCGCGGCGCCACTGGTCGGGGGACACGTCGAGGGCGAGGTGGGCGGTCGGTGCCCGGCCGGGGAGCGCACCCGCGCCCTGCTCCAGCACGGAGGAGCCGCGGATCGGCCGGGCAGCCGTGACGACGAGCGAGCGGACCACCGCTGCGGACCAGTCGGGGTGCTTGCCCAGCACCAGCGCCGCAAGACCGCTCGCATGGGCGGTCGCGGCCGAGCTGCCGCTGAAGACGCCCCAGCCGCGGCCGGTGGCCTCGGGCAGGGCGCCGAGGACGGCATCGCCATCGGCGACCGCGTCGGGCTTGAGGGCGGCGCCGCGCGGGTCGCCCGAAGCGCTCCAGGGGGCCGTACGACGCGTGCCGGGGTCGCCCACGACGCGGGACATCCGGACCCGGGTGTCGGGGTGGCGGGCCACCCAGCGGCTGAAGCGGCGGCCGGCGTCGGCGGCGAGGTGGATCGTCGGGACCGCGTGGAAGTCGGCGGTGACGCCGCCGCGGCGCTGGTTGACCAGGACCATGGCGCGGCCGCCCGCCTGGGCGACGGCCTCGGACTTGTCGATGCGACCGATGCCGCCGCGCCGGCAGACCACGATGCGGTCGGCGACGAGGCGGGAGTCGAGGGAGCCACGGCGGCACTGGCCGGCGGCGCGGCGGGAGACTCCGGGGGCGGGCGCGTCCTGGGCGAGCACGGCGCGACCGTCCACCCGGGTGGGACGGCCGCCACCGGTCCACGACCGCACGCCCGGGACGGTGATGCGGCCGCGGGACATCCGCCCGACAGCGGCGCCGACCGTGGTGACCCAGGGGCTCGCGTGGGAGGCGTAGGCCGCGCCGGCGGAGTTGCCGGCCGCGCCCATCACGACGATGTCGGCCTCGGCCGCACCGAGCAGGGCGTGCTGGAGGGTGTCGATCTGCTCGCCACCGGCGAGCGCGAGGCTGAGCACGTCGACCCCGTCGGTGACAGCGGCGTCCACGGCGGACACCACGTCGGCCGTGGAGCAGCCGTCGCCGGACGGGTCGGGCGCGCCCCAGCACGCCTTGTAGGCCGCGATGCGGGCCTGGGGGGCGACGCCGCCGAACCGGCCGGCGTCACGGTCGTCGACGCGCACGCTGACCCCGGCGTTGCCGGCGGCGACGGAGGACACCTGGGTGCCGTGACCGAGCATGTCGAGGGGGGAGAGCGACTCCGAGGAGCGGACCCGGTCGGAGCCGAAACCGTCCACGAACCACCGGGCGCCGACGATCTTGCGGCTGCAGTCCCCGGCGGTCCAGCCCTCGCCCTCGACGCACTCGCCGGCGAAGGCCGTCGGGTCGGCGCCGAGACCCGGCACCTCGGCGAACGCGGGGGACTCGGGCGAGATGCCCGAGTCGACCACGCCGATCACCACGCCGGCCCCGCCGCGGAGGCGGGGGCTGGCGGCCGCGCCGCGCACCGCTGCCATCGACGTACGACCGGCGAGCGGGCGGACCTCGTCGGCCTCGATGGCGGCGACGCCGGCCTGCTGGTCGAGCAGCTGGACCTGCGCATCGGTGAGGTGTGCGGCGAAGCCGTTGAGGGCGGTGGTCCACCGGTAGACCGGCTCACCCGCCCCGATGGCGGTGAGCACGGCGTCCTGGCGGGCGAGGAGCTCGTCGGCGTCCCGACGTCCTGCTGTGGTGCCGGCGCCCTGGAGCGTGACCAGGGTCAACGACTGCGAGGGGGCGGGGTCCGGGAGCGTCGTCGGCGAGCGCGGCGCCCGTGGCGGGGACGGTGACAGCGAGCGCGAGCAGGCCGCATCCGAGCATCCGCCCCACAGGTCGTCGCCGCACGGTGCCCACCCACTTCACTGGTCGTCTGCTGCCTTCGTCCGGCCCGGCAGCAGCCGGGCGGACCCCACGAGTTGTCCATGGTCCCAGCAGTCTCGCCTGCAAATCAAAGGCGGGTGGGGACAACCCGTTGGTGGAGGGCTGGCCGGGCCGCCTATCCTTTGCCCGCGCCCCGTGAATCCACGTGGTGACCTGCAGAGTTGAGTGGAGTTGGCCGTGCCCAGTGGCAAGGTGAAGTGGTACGACGCGGAGAAGGGGTTCGGCTTCCTGTCCCAGGAGGACGGCCCGGACGTCTACGTCCACAACGACGCCCTTCCCGCGGGGACCACCACGCTCAAGGCGGGCACCAAGGTCGAGTTCGGGATCGCGCAGGGTCGCCGGGGCGACCAGGCCCTCCAGGTGCGCGTCATCGACGCGCCCGCGTCGGTCACCCGCAACCAGCGCAACGCCCAGCGCAAGCAGCCGGAGGCGATGGTCACCATCGTCGAGGACCTGATCAAGATGCTCGAGGGCGTCGAGGAGTCCTACCGCCGCGGTCGGCACCCCGAGCGGGCTGCAGCGGGCGGCACCGCGAAGGTGCTGCGCGCGCTCGCCGACGAGCTCGAGATCTGAGCCGACCGCCGCGGATCAGGCCTGCGCAGGCGCGTGGGCGCTGCGCGTCGGCCGGCTGACCAGCACGAACGTCGCCCAGATCGCCAGCACGCCGGCGGCGATGCCGAGGCCGAGCTGGGGCAGCAGCGGGATCGCGATGCCGATGAAGCCGCCGATCACCCACGCCAGCTGGAGCGTGGTGTCGGAGCGGGCGAACGCGCTCGCCTGGATCCGGCTCGGGATGTCGCGCTGGATCGTGGAGTCGAGCGACAGCTTGGCCAGCGACTGCGCCAGCCCGGCCGTCAGGCCGAGCAGGATGAGCGGGACCAGCCCGTAGAACAGGGCGGCCACCGTCGCCACGACGGCGTCCGCCAGCAGCGCGAGCACGACGGTCACGGCGGGGTTGAGGCGTCGGATGACCGACCCGATGGTGATGCCGAGGGTGTTGCCGAGCCCGGCGGCGCCGATCACGAGGCCGAGCAGGATCTCGGGCCGCATGTCGCCGATGGGGTT
This sequence comes from uncultured Actinomycetota bacterium, assembly GCA_963750445.1. Classification (GTDB taxonomy): domain Bacteria; phylum Actinomycetota; class Actinomycetes; order Propionibacteriales; family Nocardioidaceae; genus Nocardioides. The sequence goes on from CAVVQR010000005.1 coordinate 104,781, forward strand.
CTCCCGCAGCAGGAACGCCATGAACATCGTGAGGAAGCCCGACAGCCACCGGGGACCGCAGTTGGCCCGGAGGGCGAAGGCCACCGCGGCCGGGATCCGGGTCTTGGTGCGCCGGCCCCTGACCGTCTCCTCGTCGGCTCCGGCGAGCACCATCTCGCCCTCGCCGTGGCTGGCGTCGACCTGCTCCGGCAGCCGGATCGCCCACACGGTGGCGAGCACGAAGACCACGAAGGCGTAGCGCAGCGACCACTCCGGGCCGAAGGTCGAGGCGAGGATGGCCAGCGGCGCGGAGACGCCGGCCCCGACGATGCCCGCCAGGGACACGCGGGCGTTGGCCTTGACCAGGCTGAGGTCGGGCGGCTGCAGCCGCGGCACTGCGGCGGCGCGGGTGACGCCGTAGGCCTTGGAGGCGACGAGCACCCCGAGCGCGGCCGGGAAGAGCCAGGCGGACTCGGTGACCACAGCGGTGGCGAGCACCCAGCAGAGGAAGCCGCGGATGGCCATGGTCGAGCCGACCGCCCAGCGGCGGCCGTGGCTGAACCGGTCGAGGAACGGCCCGATGAGCGGCGCCACGACCGCGAACGGGAGCATCGTCAGCCCCAGGAAGAGCGCCACCTGGCCGCGCGCCTCGCCGGTGGGCACCTGGAAGAACAGCGTGCCGGCCAGCGAGATCGCCACGGCCGCGTCGCCGGCGGCGTTGAAGGCGTGCAGCTCGATCAGGCGCGAGAGCCCGGAGTCACCGGCGCCCTCGGCGCGGGCAGCGCGACGGGCCTGGGACACCGCATAGTGACCGGCGGTGCCTGCCCCCCGCCCGGCGACCCGAGCACCGCGACCGGCCGCCCTGGCGCCGCGCGCGGCACCCGACACCGAGCGGCGTACGGCGCTCGCGCGGGGCCGGCTGGGAGGGCTCCGACTGCGGCCCGGGGGTCGGGTCGGGGTGGTCGGAGGTCACGGGCACCATCTTGACCTACGCGCCCGACAGATCGGATCAGGACGTCCCAGGAGCCGTGCCGACGGGACAGGATGACCGGGAGTTTGCGAGGATGACTGTGTGATCGCTCTCCCCTCCCGTGCCGGCAAGCCGGACTCGACCCTCGCCAAGGCCGTTGACCTGGCGCGTGGCATCGTCCTCGAGGTCGCCGAGACCACCGAGGTGGGCGACCACCTCGGCGTCCGGGCCGAGGGTGAGCGCGTCGTGACGCACCACTTCGCGTGCGTCCGTGCCGGCTACCCCGGGTGGTACTGGTCGGTGACCCTCACCCGCGCGAAGCGGGGCAAGGACATGACCGTCAACGAGGTCGTGCTGCTGCCCGGCGACGACGCGATCGTCGCCCCGGCCTGGCTGCCCTACAGCCAGCGGCTCCAGCCCGGCGACCTCTCGCCCGGCGACCTGCTGCCGGTGGAGGACGAGGACGTCCGCCTCGTGCCGACCTACCTCGTCGGCGACGACCCGCTCGACACCCCGCTCGACGGCGATGCCCGGGCGCAGGTACGCCGCGTGGCCGAGGACCTCGGTCTCGGTCGCGTCCGGACGCTCAGCCGCGAAGGCCTCGACATGGCCGCCGAGCGCTGGCACGACGGCGACGGCGGGCCCGACGCGCCGCTCGCCAAGAGCGCCCCGGACCACTGCTGGTCGTGCGGCTTCCTGGTCCGCCTCAACGGCTCGCTCTCGATGAGCTTCGGCGTCTGCGCCAACGGCAACGCCAACGACGACGGCAAGGTCGTCACGCTCGACCACGGCTGCGGCGCGCACTCGGAGGTCAAGCTCGCGCGCAAGCAGCAGCCGCTGCCCCTGCCCGAGCACGTCTTCGACACGCTCAACGACGACGAGATCGAGCCGGTCGAGATCAGGCGCTCCTGAGTCAGGCGCGTTCGAGCACCCAGACGGCGTAGTCGTCGTGGGGCTCGTGGAGCTCATAGCTGCCGAACCGGTGGACGACGCGCAACCCGGCTGACTCCGCGTCCGCGACGAACTCGTCGGCGGGATAGGTGCGGCTGCCCGCCTTCACGGCCGTGAGGTGGAAGCCGACCAGCGCCCGACCGCTCGGTGCGAGGAGGTCGCGGACCCGCTCGAGCACGCGGCGCTCGGTGCCCTCGCCGAGGTAGATCATCACGTTGCCGACGACCACGACCAGGTCGAAGGGCTCGAGCTCCGCGGGGTCGAGGGCCAGCGCCTCGTGGGGGAGCGCGCCGAGGCCGGGATAGGTCGTCTCCGACTGCTCGCGCAGGGCGGGGTCGGGCTCCGTCGCCACGACGGTGTGGCCGCGGGCCAGGAGGGCGGCGGAGACGCGCCCCATCCCCGAGCCGATGTCGAGGATCCGCGCGCCCCTCGGCGCGAGCGCATCGGCCAGGCGGGCCTCGCCGTCGACGTCCACGCCGCGGGCGACCTGGTCGGCGAAGTGCTGGCCGTAGCCGCGGTTGTCCTCGCCGGTCAGCTCCCAGCGGGTGGGCGGGAGGCTCATGCGCCGGCCTGGAGGGCGGCGCGTTCCTTGCGGCGGCGGCGGCAGTACTCCAGGCCGCAGAGCCCGAGCCCGAACCCGGCCAGGCAGGTCCACAGCCACCAGGTGCGGCCGTTGTCCTGGAGCGTGCCCCAGAAGGGCAGCAGCCCCAGGAAGCCGAGCAGCCAGAGCGCGGTGCCGACCTCCGTGGTGCGCACGCCGTCGACGTCCAGCGGCTCCACCTGGGCCACGATGTAGGTGCGGTTGCCGATCTCGTGCTGCGTCGGCTGCTCGTCGCCCAGGTCCACGACGCTCACGCTACACGCGCGACACGGGCCGAAACACGGGCGTAGCACGGCTCTGCCACACTGCGGTCCCGTGAGCGACGACACCACCCAGGCCCCGCAGTCCACGAAGACCGGCGGCCTCGACCGCTACTTCCAGATCACCGCACGAGGATCCACGCGTCGGGCGTGAGGTGCGCGGCGGTCTCGTGACCTTCCTGACCATGGCCTACATCGTCGTGCTCAACCCGCTGATCCTCGGCTACGTGCCCGACTCGACGGGGGCGTTCCTCGGTGGTGGCACCGAGCCGGGGAGCGGCATCCCGGCGATCGCGGCCGGCACCGCTCTGGTCGCGGGCGTGCTGACGATGATCATGGGTGGCTTCGCCAAGTTCCCGCTCGCGCTGGCCGCGGGGCTGGGCCTCAACGCCTTCGTCGCCAACACGATCGCCCGGCAGTCCACGTGGGGTGACGCGATGGGCCTGGTCGTGCTCGAGGGCATCGTGATCCTGGTGCTGGTCCTCACCGGGTTCCGCAAGGCCGTCTTCCACGCCGTGCCCCAACAGCTCAAGGTCGCCATCTCGGTCGGCATCGGCCTGTTCATCGCGCTCATCGGCTTCGTCGACGCCCGCGTCGTCACCCGCATCCCCGACGCCTTCAACACCACCGTCCCGGTCCAGCTCGGCGGCGACGGCCACCTCGGCGGCTGGCCGGTGCTGGTCTTCTGCGTGGGACTCCTGCTCGTCATCGCGCTCTGGGTGCGCAAGGTGCGCGGCGCGATCCTGATCTCGATCGTGGCCACGACCGTCCTCGCGATCGTCGTCGAGGCCGTGGGCGACCTCGGCGCCTCGTCGGCGGACAACCCGAAGGGCTGGTCCCTCAGCGTGCCGTCGCTCAGTGGTGACGTCGTCGCACTGCCGTCGTTCGACACCCTCGGGGACTTCAGCCTGTTCGGTGCCTTCTCCAGCTCCGGCACGGGTGTGCTGGCCGCGCTGCTGCTCGTCTTCTCACTGCTGCTCGCCGACTTCTTCGACACCATGGGCACGATGACGGCCATCGGCGCCGAGGCCGGCCTCAACGACGAGGAGGGCACCCCGCCCGGTGCCCAGCGCATCCTGATCGTCGACTCGGTGGCCGCCATCGCCGGCGGCGCGGCCGCGGTCTCGTCCAACACCTCCTACATCGAGAGCGCCTCCGGCGTCGGCGAGGGCGCTCGCACCGGGTTGGCGTCGGTGGTGACCGGAGCGCTCTTCCTGCTGGCCACGTTCTTCACCCCCTTGGTCGCGGCGATCCCCTCGGAGGCGGCCGTCCCGGCGCTGGTGCTCGTCGGCTTCCTGATGATGCAGCAGGTGTCCGAGATCGACTGGCGCGACCTCGAGGTCGCGATCCCGGCCTTCCTGACGATCGTGCTGATGCCGTTCACCTACTCGATCTCGGTCGGCATCGGCGCCGGCTTCGTGGCCTACGTCCTGATCAAGGTCGTCGTCGGCAAGGTCCGCGACATCCACCCGCTGATGTGGCTCGTCGCCGCCCTCTTCGTCCTCTACTTCGCCTACACGCCGATCAGCGGCTGGCTCGCCTGACCCTCCTGTCCGGGTTCCCCCGCCTATGCGGGGGAACCCAGACATCGAGGTGCGTGCACGGTGCCGGAAGTTCGCGAATCGCTCACGAGGTCGGGGCGGCGAGGCCGTGCCGACCGCCGGAATAGTTAGCACAGGTAATGAGTTATGCTAACGACATGCCGACCGCTGACCTCCGCACCGACGCCGGGCTCGCCTCAGAGCTCCGGGCCGGTGTCATGCGCCTGCGCCGCCGCCTGGTGTCCGAGCGGCACCCCGACAACGACCTGAGCATCGGGCAGATGGTCGTCCTCGGGCTGCTCGTCCGCCTGGGCGACCAGACCGTCGGTGAGCTGGCCCGCGCCGAGCGCGTCCAGCCGCCGTCGATGACCAGGACGGTCAACTGCCTGGAGACCGACGGCTACGTCGAGCGTCGGCCCCACGAGACCGACGGCCGCCAGGTCGTGGTCTCGCTCACCGACTCCGGCCGCGCCGCCGTGCTCGCCGACCGGCAGCGGCGCGACGCCTGGCTCTCGCAGCAGATCGGCCGGCTCACGCCCGCCGAGCGTGCCGCCCTTCGCGAGGCCGCGCCCGTCCTCGCCCGACTTGCCCTGACCGACTGACGACCGAGGAGTCATCACGAGCCCCACGTTCCGTTCCCTGTCGAACCCCAACTACCGCCGCTACGCCGCCGGCGGTGTCGTGTCGAACACCGGCACCTGGATGCAGCGCGTCGCGCAGGACTGGCTGGTCCTCCAGCTGGCCGTGGGGTCGGGTGCCACCGCGCTCGGCATCACCACCGGCCTGCAGTTCCTGCCGTTCCTGCTGATGACGCCGTTCGCCGGGCTGATCGCCGACCGGGTGCCCAAGCAGCGGCTGCTCCAGCTGACCAACCTCGGCATGGCGGTGCCGGCCGCCCTGCTCGGCATCCTCGCCGTGACCGGCACGGCCCAGGTCTGGCACGTCTACGTCCTGGCCTTCGTCCTCGGCTCGGCGTCGGCCTTCGACGCCCCCGCGCGGCAGTCGTTCGTCTCCGAGCTCGTCGACCCGGTCGACCTGACCAACGCGGTCGGGCTCAACTCCGCCAGCTTCAACGCCGCGCGCCTCGTCGGTCCCGGCCTCGCCGGCCTGCTCATCGCCGCCTTCGGCGGGGGAGCGGTCGCCACCGGCTGGGTCATCCTCTTCAACGCGGTGTCGTACGCCGCTCCGATCTGGTCGCTGCGCCACCTCGACGTCAGCCGGATCGACGCCGCAGAGCCCGCCATGCGCGGTCCCGGTGCGATCAAGGAGGGCGTGGCCTACGTCCGCGCCCGGCCCGACCTGCTGCTCGTGCTGGGCCTGGTCTTCTTCGCCGGCACGTTCGGCCTCAACTTCCAGATCACCTCCGCGCTGATGGCGACCGAGGTCTTCGGCAAGGGCCCGGAGGAGTTCGGCCTGCTCGGCACCTTCCTGGCCATCGGCTCGCTCACCGGCTCGCTGCTCGCAGCGAGGCGGACCCAGGTGCGGCACCGGCTGGTGGTCGGCGCTGCGCTCGCGTTCGGCGTCACCGTCGTCCTGGCCGGCCTGATGCCGTCCTACCTGACCTTCGCCCTGCTCGCGCCGGTCACCGGCCTGACCGCGCTGACGTTCATCACCAGCGCCAACACCTACATGCAGCTGCACACCGACGCCGGTGTCCGCGGCCGCGTGATGGCCCTCTACCTGATGATCTTCATGGGTGGCACCCCGATCGGGGCGCCCATCATCGGGTGGATCGGACACGAGTACGGCGCCCGCTGGACGCTGCTCGGCGGAGGACTCATGACGATCGCCGGGGTTGCCCTGTCTGCGATGATCTACCTGAGGCTCGAACGAGCGCGTCGCGAGCGTGCCGACGAGGTCGGGGAAGTGGTCGTGGAGACGGCTTCACCGGCGTTTTGACCCTGCTCTGGCGCCCGAGTAGCCTCGTTCCTTGTGTCTGGCACGTCCAGACCCATGCGCATGCACGGAAACCAGCGGCCCGTCGAGGCGCCGCACACCAGAAGTCGCTTCCAGCAGCACAGGCACGTCGCTCCAACGCACGACCCCCGAGTCCGGCACCGCGCCGGGCCGAGACGAGAAGACAGAGAGAGGGAACCACCCGGTGCCCACCATTAACCAGCTGGTCCGCAAGGGCCGCCAGGACAAGGTGTCGAAGTCCAAGACGCCTGCCCTGAAGGGATCTCCGCAGCGCCGTGGCGTCTGCACCCGCGTCTACACGACCACCCCGAAGAAGCCGAACTCCGCCCTCCGCAAGGTCGCCCGCGTGCGCCTGAGCAGTGGCGTCGAGGTCACCGCCTACATCCCGGGTGTCGGTCACAACCTGCAGGAGCACTCGATCGTGCTCGTGCGCGGCGGCCGTGTGAAGGACCTTCCCGGTGTCCGCTACAAGATCATCCGCGGCACGCTCGACACCCAGGGTGTCAAGAACCGCAAGCAGGCCCGCAGCCGCTACGGCGCGAAGAAGGAGAAGTAATGCCTCGCAAGGGTCCCGCTCCCAAGCGCCCCCTCGTCTCTGACCCCGTCTACGGCTCGCAGCTGGTCACCCAGCTCGTCAGCAAGGTCCTCCAGGACGGCAAGAAGGCTGTTGCCCAGCGCATCGTCTACACCGCTCTCGAGGGGTGCCGCGACAAGACCGGCTCCGACCCGGTCGTCACCCTCAAGCGCGCGCTCGACAACGTCAAGCCCGCCCTCGAGGTCAAGTCCCGCCGCGTCGGCGGTGCGACCTACCAGGTCCCCGTCGAGGTCAAGGCCAACCGCTCCACCACGCTGGCCCTGCGCTGGCTCGTGGGCTACGCCGCCGACCGCCGCGAGAAGACCATGGCCGAGCGCCTGATGAACGAGATCCTCGACGCCAGCAACGGCCTCGGTGCCGCTGTGAAGAAGCGCGAGGACACCCACAAGATGGCCGAGTCCAACAAGGCCTTCGCCCACTACCGCTGGTGAGGACGAGAGGCCGTACGCCCCGCACTGCGCGGCCTGCGGCCTCTCACCCCCACAACCCCACTACTTCGAGGGACTGAGATACTTCGTGGCTGTCGACATCACCACCGACCTCAACAAGGTCCGCAACATCGGCATCATGGCGCACATCGATGCCGGCAAGACCACCACCACCGAGCGCATCCTCTTCTACACCGGCATCACCTACAAGATCGGTGAGGTCCACGAGGGTGGCGCCACGATGGACTGGATGGAGCAGGAGCAGGAGCGCGGCATCACCATCACGTCCGCCGCGACGACCTGCTGGTGGAAGGACCACCAGATCAACATCATCGACACGCCCGGTCACGTGGACTTCACCGCCGAGGTCGAGCGCTCGCTGCGCGTCCTCGACGGCGCCGTCGCCGTGTTCGACGGTGTCGCCGGTGTCGAGCCGCAGACCATGACGGTGTGGCGCCAGGCCAACAAGTACTCCGTTCCCCGCATGTGCTTCGTCAACAAGCTCGACCGCACCGGAGCGGACTTCTTCCGCTGCGTCGACATGATGGTCGAGCGCCTCAACTCCACCCCGCTCGTGCTCCAGCTGCCCATCGGCGCGGAGTCCGACTTCCTCGGTGTCGTCGACCTGGTCGGCATGCGTGCCCTGACCTGGCGCGGCGAGACCACGATGGGTGAGGACTACGAGGTCGAGGAGATCCCGGCCGAGCTCGCCGAGCAGGCTGCCGAATACCGCGAGAAGCTCCTCGAGACGCTGGCCGAGGCCGACGACGAGGTCATGGAGAAGTTCCTCGAGGAGGGCGAGTTCACCGTCCCCGAGCTCGAGGCCGCGATCCGTCGCGCCACCCTCGCCGACAAGCTCAACCCGGTCCTCTGCGGCACCGCGTTCAAGAACAAGGGCGTCCAGCCCCTGCTCGACGCCGTCGTCAAGTACCTGCCCTCGCCGCTCGACATCGACGGCATCCAGGGTCACTCGGTCAAGGACGAGAACGAGGTCATCGTCCGCCAGCCGTCCGACGACGAGCCGTTCTCCGGCCTCGCCTACAAGATCGCCTCCGACCCGCACCTGGGCAAGCTGATCTACGTGCGCGTCTACTCCGGCAAGCTCGAGGCCGGCTCCACCGTGGTCAACTCGGTGAACGGCCGCAAGGAGCGAATCGGCAAGGTCTACCAGATGCACGCCAACAAGCGTGAGGAGATCGCGTCGGTCGGCGCCGGCCAGATCGTGGCCGTGATGGGTCTGAAGGACACCAAGACCGGTCACACGCTGAGCGACCCCAACAACCAGGTCGTCCTCGAGTCGATGACGTTCCCGGCCCCGGTGATCGAGGTCGCGATCGAGCCCAAGACCAAGGGTGACCAGGAGAAGCTCGGCACCGCGATCCAGCGCCTCTCCGACGAGGACCCGACCTTCACGGTCAAGGCCGACGAAGAGACCGGCCAGACGATCATCGCCGGCATGGGCGAGCTCCACCTGGAGATCCTCGTCGACCGGATGAAGCGCGAGTTCCGCGTGGAGGCCACCGTCGGCAAGCCGCAGGTCGCCTACCGCGAGACCGTGCGCAACCTGGTCGAGAAGCACTCCTACACCCACAAGAAGCAGACCGGTGGGTCCGGCCAGTTCGCCAAGGTCGTCATCAACCTCGGTCCGAACATCGACCCCGAGACCGGCCAGGGCGCGGGCTACGAGTTCCAGAACAACGTGTCCGGTGGCCGGGTGCCGAAGGAGTACATCCCTTCGGTCGACCAGGGCGGCCAGGAGGCCATGGAGTTCGGTGTTCTCGCCGGCTACCCCATGGTCGACGTGAAGTTCTCGCTCGAGGACGGCGCCTACCACGACGTCGACTCGTCCGAGCTCGCGTTCAAGATCGCCGGCAACCAGGCCTTCAAGGAGGCCGCCCGTCGGGCCAAGCCGGTCCTGCTGGAGCCGATGTTCGCGGTCGAGGTCACCACCCCCGACACGTTCCTCGGCACCGTGATCGGCGACATCAACTCCCGACGTGGGCAGATCCAGGCACAGGAGGAGCGTCACGGCGACATGGTCGTCAACGCTCTGGTGCCCCTGTCCGAGATGTTCGGGTACGTTGGCGACCTGAGGTCGAAGACCTCCGGTCAGGCGTCGTACTCGATGGAGTTCGACTCGTACGCCGAGGTTCCCTCGAACATCGCCGAAGAGATCGTCAAGAAGGTCCGCGGCGAGTAGTTCCACCCCGGACCCTCGGTCCAGCACCACCCCGTTTCACACCCATGAGTTCACGTACAAACCCAACCAGGAGGAGCCCCAGTGGCTAAGGCGAAGTTCGAGCGGACCAAGCCGCACGTCAACATCGGCACGATCGGTCACATCGACCACGGCAAGACGACGCTGACCGCGGCGATCACCAAGGTGTTGCACGACAAGTACCCCAATCTGAACGAGGCCTCGGCCTTCGACCAGATCGACAAGGCTCCCGAGGAGCGCCAGCGCGGCATCACGATCTCGATCGCGCACGTCGAGTACCAGACCGAGGCGCGCCACTACGCGCACGTCGACTGCCCGGGTCACGCGGACTACATCAAGAACATGATCACCGGTGCCGCGCAGATGGACGGCGCGATCCTCGTGGTCGCCGCCACCGACGGCCCGATGCCGCAGACGCGTGAGCACGTGCTGCTCGCCCGCCAGGTCGGCGTGCCGGCCCTGGTCGTGGCGCTCAACAAGTGCGACATGGTCGACGACGAGGAGCTCATCGAGCTCGTCGAGATGGAGGTGCGCGAGCTCCTCTCCGAGTACGAGTTCCCCGGCGACGACATCCCCGTGGTGCGCGTTGCTGCCTTCCCGGCCCTCCAGGGTGACGAGAAGTGGGGCGAGTCGATCGTCGAGCTGATGAACGCCGTCGACGAGTCGATCCCGACTCCCGAGCGTGAGACGGACAAGCCGTTCCTCATGCCCGTCGAGGACGTCTTCACCATCACCGGTCGCGGCACGGTCATCACCGGTCGCATCGAGCGTGGCATCGTCAAGGTCAACGAGGAGGTCGAGATCATCGGCATCCGCGAGACCGCCCAGAAGTCGACCGTCACCGGTGTCGAGATGTTCCGCAAGCTGCTCGACGAGGGCCAGGCGGGCGAGAACGTCGGTCTGCTCCTCCGTGGCACCAAGCGCGAGGACATCGAGCGCGGCATGGTCGTCATCAAGCCGGGCACCACGACTCCTCACACCAACTTCGAGGCGTCGGTCTACATCCTCAGCAAGGACGAGGGCGGCCGTCACACGCCGTTCTTCAACAACTACCGTCCCCAGTTCTACTTCCGTACGACTGACGTGACCGGTGTTGTGACCCTGCCCGAGGGCACCGAGATGGTCATGCCGGGTGACAACACCGAGATGTCGGTGGAGCTCATCCAGCCCATCGCGATGGACGAGGGCCTGCGCTTCGCCATCCGCGAGGGTGGCCGCACGGTCGGCGCGGGTCGCGTCGTCAAGATCACCAAGTGAGCTGAGCCCCCGGCCGACGTAGTCGGCACGGGGGACCTCAGCCAGGTCGAGCAGCCCCGCGACTGAGCTTGCGAAGTCGCGAGCAGGGCGTGTCGAGACCAGCAGACTGATCAACATCCGAGACCCCGTCTCCCGCAAGGGAGGCGGGGTCTCGTGCATGTCCGCCGGGTGGCAGGATCACCGCCCATGGACTCCAAGGCCGTCGTCGCTGCTGGTTCCCGGGCCGTCGTCTCCGTGCTGGGCCGGGCACCGGACCGCCTCCAGACCCTGATCGGTGGCCGGCGGGTCAACCGGGCCGGCGCCGTCCTCGCACCCGAGGTGTCGGCAGCGCTCCGGCTCCTCGACGCGCTCCCCGACCACGACCTCACCCAGCTCACGGCCGCCGACGCGCGGCGCCGGGTCGACGAGGAGGCCGCCCTCTTCGGGGGAGCGGCCCCGCCGATGGCCCTCGTGGAGGAGGTCGAGATCCCGACCTTCTCCGGCGGCATCCGTGCCCGTCGCTACCTCGCGCACGCCGACGACGCCGACCGGCTGCTGGTCTACTTCCACGGCGGCGGCTTCGTGGTCGGCTCCCTCGACAGCCACGACACCGTGTGCCGCTTCCTGGCGACCTACGCCGGTGTGTCGGTGCTCGCGGTCGACTACCGGCTCGCTCCCGAGCACCCGTTCCCTGCGGCGCCCGACGACGCGCGGACCGCCTTCATGTTCGCGGCGTCGAAGGCCGGGGCATGGGGTCACGACGTGCACCGGATCGGTGTCGGTGGCGACAGCGCCGGTGGCAACCTGGCCGCCGTGCTGTGCCAGGACCTGCGGGCCGCGCAGGTCCGCCCGGCCTTCCAGCTGCTGCTCTACCCCGTGACCGACGTGAGTCGGCAGAGCGACTCCTACCGGGAGTTCGCCGACGGCTTCTACCTCACCGAGAAGCAGATGGACTGGTACACCGAGCGCTACCTCGGCGACGCCGACCGCTCCGACCCGCGGGTGTCGCCGCTGCTGGCCGACGACCTCTCGGGCCTGCCGGCCGCCTACGTCGCGACGGCAGGGTTCGACCCGCTGCGCGACGAGGGCGAGGCCTACGCCCGCCGCCTCGCCGACGCCGGCGTGCCGGTGGCGCTGCGACGCCACGACGGCCTGATCCACGCCTTCGTCAGCACCACCGGGGTCGGCCGGTCGGGCCACGACGCCGTGCTGGAGGCCTGCGGCGCGATCCGGATGGGGCTGGGCGCGGGCCTGCGTCGTCACGACCCCCGCTGAGCCGACGGAGGACGTGCAGATGGGTTTCACCCGGGCCGAGCTGGAGTCGTTCCGCGACGTGGAGGTGCCCGACCTCCTCCCGGCTCGCGGCCGACCGTTGCGGCTGCTCTTCGTCGGCATCAACCCCGGGCTGTGGACCGCCGCCACCCAGACCCACTTCGCCCACCCGGGCAACCGCTTCTACCCGGCGCTCCTGCAGGCCGGGATCCTGACGCACCCCGTGGACCAGGCCGCCGGCATGACCGAGGCGGACCGCGACGCGTTCCGACGGCGGGGGATCGGCATCACCAACCTCGCGCCACGGGCCACGGCGCGGGCCGACGAGCTGACTGCCGAGGAGCTGCGGGAGGGCGGGGCGCGGCTCCGGGCGCTCGTCGCCGAGCGGCGCCCGCCCGTCGTCGCGGTGGCCGGGATCACCGCCTACCGGTCGGCGTTCGGTGAGCGCCGGGCGACGGCCGGTGAGCAACCCGGGAGCTGGGGGCGGTCGCGGGTCTTCGTGGTGCCCAACCCGTCGGGGCTCAACGCGCACGAGACCGTGGCGAGCCTCGCCGCGGCCTACGCCGAGGTGGCGCGGGCAGCCGGCGTGCTCGTCTGACCCGCGACGGGTGTCCGCTCAGCCGAGGTCGACGCCCTCGAAGTCCTCGGGCGTGAACTCGCGCTTCTCGACGAGCACCATCCAGTTGCCGGAGTTGTCGCGCATCAGTGCCTCGACGCCGTAGGGCCGCTCCTCGGGCTCCTGGAGGAACACGACGCCCTTGGCCCTGAGCTCCTCGTAGGTCGCGCGGCAGTCGTCGACGTTCATGCCGACCCCGGGCAGGCCGCCCTCGTCCTGGGCCCGGCGCATGGCCTCGATCAGGTAGTCGGGGAGCGGGCCGCTCGGGGTGGTCAGGTGGAGGTGGATCTCCGGCTGCCGGGGGTGGAAGACGGTGCACCACCGGAAGTCCGGTCCGAGCTGGAGGTCGTCGCCGACCTCGAAGCCGAGGACGTCGGTGTAGAAGGCGAGGGACTCGTCGATGTCCTTCACCCACACGGACACGAGGGAGAGGTTGGTGATCATGCGACGAGCCTAGGAAGGGTCGGTGCCGTCGTGCTTCTCCTGTGTTGCTCTCCCGCGCTCGACGAGCCCAGCCATGAAGACGTAGCAGCCGGGGATGCGGGGGTTGCCGGCGGCGGCGTACCTCCGCTGGAACGCGCTCGGGCTCTCGCCGACGATCTCGCGGAACCTCGAGCTGAAGGACCCGAGGCTGCTGTAGCCGACTGCGTGGCACACCTCGGTCACGGTCAGGTTGGCGCCACGCAGCAGGTCCTGCGCGCGCTCGACCCGGCGTCCGGCGAGGTACGCCGCCGGCGTGGTGCCGTAGGTCGTCGCGAACGACCGCGCGAAGTGGAAGCGGCTCATCCCGGCGAGCGCGGCCAGGTGGTCGAGGTCGAACGGCTCCGCGAAGTGCCGGTCGAGGTGGTCACGTGCCCGCCGCAGGTGGATGAGCACGTCGCCCGGCACCCGGCGCTGCTGCTCAGCCACCCGCGGTCATCCGACCAGCGCCTCCACGGCCCCCGGAACACCGACGTGTGCGCGTCGACGTCGGCCTGGGTGTGGAACGGCGAGAAGAGCGACATGTTGTGGAACGGCGCGAGCAGCACGCCGCGGTTGACGGTCCAGAGGTGGAAGAAGGCGTCGAGCTCCTCGTCGACGGCGGCGGCCGCCTCGGCGCCACCGCGCGGTGGAGGGCAGAACCAGTACTCCGCGCGGCAGCCGAGGCGCTGCACGTGCCACGGCAGGGCGTGCTCGTCGATCACACCCTGGATGCCGTGGGTGAAGCTCTCCGCGAGCGGGATCGCGACGTCGAAGTCCTCCTGCCGCAGGGCGGTGGAGAGCGTGGCGCGCACCGCTGCCATCGCCAGCGCCGAGCCGGAGAGGGTGCCGCCGACACCGGCGACATCGATGTCGTGGCCGAGCATCGGTCCCTCGAGACGGGCAGCCACCTCGGCGCTCATGCCGTAGGCGGCGACCGGGATGCCCCCGCCGATCGGCTTGCCGATCACCACGAAGTCCGGCTCGAGGTCCCAGGCGGCGGTGGCCCCGCCGGGACCCGCGCAGATGGTGTGGGTCTCGTCGTTGACGAGGAGCACCCCGTGGCGGCGGGTGATCTCGCGGACCGCGGCGAGGTAGCCCTCGTCCGGCAGCACGATGCCGATGTTGGTGAGCGCCGGCTCCATCAGCAGGCACGCGACGTCGCCCTCGGCCAGTCGGGCGTCCAGCGCGTCGAGGTCGTTGAAGGGCACCACGGCGGTCGTCTCGGCGACGTCGACCTGGGGGCCGAGCGCACCGGGACGGGCCACGACGCGGTCTCCGGCACGGCCGTGCTCCAGCACGCCGAGCGTCTCGTCGACGGTGCCGTGGTAGCACCAGTCCATGACGGCGATCCGCGGTCGCCCGGTGAGGTGCCGGGCGAAGCGCAGCACGAAGCGGTTGGCGTCGGTGGCGGTCATCGCCATCTGCCAGCGGGGCAGGCCGAAGCGCCGGCTGAGCTCGCCGGCGACCCACGCCGCGTCGGTCGAGGGGAGCATCGTGGTGATGCCGCGCTCGGTGCGCTCGCGGACGGCCTCGGCGACCGCAGGCAGGCAGTGCCCGGTCATCGAGCCGGTGTCACCGAGGCACAGGTCGACGTAGTCGATCCCGTCCACGTCGGTGAAGCGACCGCCGGCGGCCGAGTCGACGAACAGCGGGAACGAGCCCGGCCACCGGGTCATCCACGGCATCGGCACCCCGGCCAGCAGGTGCTCGTCGGCCTCGCGGGCGAGCCGCGCCGAGGTGGGGTGCAGGTCGACGAAGCGCTGCTCCTCCTCGGCGTGCAGCACGGCCAGCCGCGCACGGTCGAGCGTCGTCACGGCAGCCTCGTCACAGGGCGCTGCCGACGTACTTGGTCTCGAGGTACTCCTCGATGCCCTCGAAGCCTCCCTCGCGGCCGAAGCCGGAGTGCTTCACCCCGCCGAACGGCGCCGCGGGGTTGGAGACGATGCCGGTGTTGACGCCGATCATGCCGAACTCCAGCGCCTCGCTGACCCGCAGCACGCGGGCGTGGGTCCTGGAGAAGACGTAGGCGACCAGGCCGTACTCGGTGTCGTTGGCGCGGGCGATCGCCTCGTCCTCGGTGTCGAAGGTGGTGATCGGGGCGACCGGGCCGAAGATCTCCTCGTGGAGCACCCGGGCCGTGGCGGGCACGTCGACCAGCACCGTGGGCGGGTAGAAGTGGCCCGGCCCCTCGGGGACCGTTCCACCGACGAGGGCGCGGGCCCCGCCGGACACCGCGTCCGTGACCAGCTCGTGCACGCCGGCGCGAGCCTTCTCGGTGATGAGCGGACCGACCTCGACGCCCTCCCGGGTGCCGTCGCCGACCTGCAGGGCGCCCATCCGCCCGGCGAGCTTCTCGGCGAACTCCTCGGCGACGGCCGAGTGGACGAGGAAGCGGTTGGCCGAGGTGCAGGCCTCGCCGATGTTGCGCATCTTGGCGAGCATCGCGCCGTCGACGGCGGCATCGAGGTCGGCGTCGCCGAACACGATGAAGGGTGCGTTGCCGCCGAGCTCCATCGACACCCGCAGGAGCTGGTCGGAGGCCTGTGCGACGAGCTTCTTGCCCACCGCCGTCGACCCGGTGAAGGTCAGCTTGCGCAGGCGCGAGTCCTTGATGATCGGCTCGCACACACCACCCGAGTCGGTCGTGGTGACCACGTTGAGCACGCCCTTCGGCAGGCCGACCTCCTCGAGCAGGGCGGCGAGCGCGAGCATCGTCAGCGGGGTCTCCGCGGCCGGCTTGACCACCATCGTGCAGCCGGCAGCGATCGCCGGTCCGATCTTGCGGGTGCCCATGGCGAGCGGGAAGTTCCAGGGGGTGATCATCAGGGTCGGGCCCACAGGGCCCTTCATGGTGATCAGGCGGGTGTTGCCGGCCGGTGCCTCGGCGTAGCGGCCGTGGATGCGCACCGACTCCTCGGAGAACCAGCGGAAGAACTCGGCGCCGTAGGCCACCTCGCCCCGCGCCTCGGCCAGCGCCTTGCCCATCTCGAGCGTCATCAGCCGGGCGAAGTCGTCGGCCCGCTCGGTGAGCAGGTCGAAGGCGCTGCGCAGGATCTCGCCGCGCGTGCGTGGCTCGGTCGCGCGCCACTCCGCCTGCGCCTCCGCCGCCGCGGCGAGCGCGCGGTCCCCGTCGGTCGGGGTGGCATCGGCGATGCTCGCGAGCACCTCGCCGTTGGCCGGGTTGGTCACCTCGAACGTGGCACCACCACTGGCCTCGACCCACTCCCCGCCGATGAGGAGGCGGGTCGGGACGGACGCGATCACGGACTCGTTGGTCGTCATCCCTCCACCTTGCCAGCCCCGTCCGAGGCGGCTGCGGCGTCGAACGCTGCCTCGAAGATGTCGAGCCCCTCGACCAGCAGGTCGTCACCGATCGAGAGCGGCGGCAGGAAGCGGAACACGTTGCCGAAGGTGCCGCAGGTGAGCGTGACGAGGCCCTCGGCCGAGCACGCGCGGTGCACGGCTCCGGCGAGCGAGGCGTCCGGCGTACGTCCGGGGCCGTCGCTGACGAGCTCGACCGCCAGCATCGCGCCGCGTCCGCGGATGTCGCCCACCCGGTCGGGGTGGCGCTCGGCCAGGGCACGCAACCGCGGCAGGAAGATCGCCTCGATCTCGCGCGCGCGGCCGGGCAGGTCGGACGACTCCATGGTCTCGATGGCCGCCAGTGCGGCGGCGCACGCGACGGGGTTGCCGCCGTAGGTGCCGCCCAGGCCACCGACGTGGACCGAGTCCATCACCTCGGCGCGGCCGGTGACCGCGGCGAGCGGCAGGCCGCCGGCCATGCCCTTGGCCGTCGTGACGAGGTCGGGCACGACCCCCTCGTGGTCGCAGGCGAACCAGTCGCCGGTGCGGGCGAAGCCGGTCTGGATCTCGTCGGCGATCAGGAGGATCCCGTGCTCGGTGCACCAGTCCGAGACGCGCGCGAGCCAGCCCGGCGGCGGCACGATGAAGCCGCCCTCGCCCTGGATCGGCTCGATCAGGACGGCGGCGCAGTTCTCCTCGCCCACCTGGCCGTGCACGGTCGCCACGAACGCGTCGAACGCCTCGTCCGCGCACGCCTCGGCGCCACCCGGCCAGCGATAGGGGTAGGCCATGGGGGAGCGGTAGATCTCCCCGGCGAACGGCCCGAAGCCGTGCTTGTAGGGCATGTTCTTCGCGGTCAGGGCCATCGTCAGGTTCGTGCGGCCGTGGTAGGCGTGGTCGAAGACGACGATCGCGTCGCGGCCGGTGTGGTGGCGTGCGACCTTCACGGCGTTCTCCACCGCCTCGGCGCCGGAGTTGAAGAGCGCCGAGCGCTTCTCGTGGTCGCCCGGCGTGAGCTCGGCGAGCTTCTCGCAGACCGAGATGTACTCCTCGTAGGGGGTGACCATGAAGCAGGTGTGGGTGAAGTCGGCGACCTGGCGCTGCACCGCCTCGACGACGCGCGGCGCGGCGTTGCCGACGGTGGTGACGGCGATGCCGGACCCGAAGTCGATGAGCTGGTTGCCGTCGACGTCGCGGAGGATGCCGCCGCCGGCCTGCTCGACGTAGATCGGCAGCGTGGTGCCGACGCCGGCCGAGACCGTGGCGAGCTTGCGGGCCTGGAGCGCCTGCGAGCGCGGGCCCGGGATCTCCGTGGCCAGGATGCGTTGCTGGGAAAGCGTCATGTCCGGTCTTCCATTCCCCACGGGGATCCGTATCCCTCGGGCTTCGGTGCGGCGAGCAGGTCGAGGAACGGCTTGGGCGGCAGCGCCTCGGGGCCGAGCACACCGGTGCCCGACCACGTGCCGTCGGCCAGCAGCTCGAGCGCGACGACGGGGTTGATCGCGGTCTGCCACACGACGCACTGGGCGCCGTAGTCGCGCATCGAGTCGGCGTTGTCGACGACGTGGTAGAGGTAGGTCGACCTCGGCGCGCCGTCCTTGCCGGTGCCGGTGACCCACATCCCGGCGCAGGTCTTGCCCTCCATGCGCGGGCCGATCGTCGCGGGGTCGGGCAGGCACGCGGCGACGACGTCGCGCGGCGAGACCTGCACGCCCTTCACCGTCACCGGCTCGACCGCATCGAGGCCGAGGGTGTGCAGGGTGCGCAGGATGGTGATCATCTCCTCGCCCAGGCCGTACTTGAACGTCACCCGGTCGGCCTCGATCCAGCGCGGCATGAGGAGCACCTCCTCGTGCTCGACGTGCACGCACTCGACCGGGCCGATGCCCTCGGGGAAGTCGAACACCTCGGGCTCGGAGAAGGGCGGCAGGGTGAAGAACCCCGCCTCCAGCTCGCCGCCGCCCCTCTCCCGCTCCCACACCACGGGCGGGTTCAGGCACTCCTCGATGATCGTCCACATCGAGAACCCGGGAGCGAAGACCTCGTTGCCGTCGTCGTCGCGGATCACCAGGTTGGCGCCGTCGCGGGTGCCGAGCTCGTCGATGTGGTCGAACAGCTCGTCGGCCGCGTAGCGCGCGAAGACGTCGGACAGGCCCGGCTCGACGCCGATGCCCAGGAGTGCGAGCCGGCCGGCCGACTCCCACTCGCCGGCGAGGGCGAACTGCTCGTCGCCCAGCTTGACGCCCACCTCCTCGTAGGGGGCGTCGGGGTGGCGCACCGAGAGGCTCATCGCCATGTCGAGGTAGTGGGCCTCGGCAGCCAGCGCGCCGGTGAAGATCGGCATCACGAACCGCGGGTCCACGGCGTTGAAGACGTGCGTGGCCCGGACCTCGCGGGCGAGCGCGGTCACGGCGTCCGCGTCGGAGGCGTCGACCTGGGCGGCGGTGAACCGCTCCTCGCCCGTAC
>CAVVQR010000006.1:0-239627 GCA_963750445.1 uncultured Actinomycetota bacterium
CGGCACCCCGCTGATCAACGACATCGAGGACTTCCGGGCGATCTGGCAGTTCCTGGGCTGGATCGACGACAAGGTCCCGATGGCGCGGCTGATGGAGACGCTGGAGGAGACCGACCTGACGCCGGCCGACCACGCGTTCTACCCCGCGGCCCGCAAGGCCGTGATCGACATGGGCATCGTGCGCCGCCGCAAGGTCGACGTCGCCGCCGACATCCCCGCCCGTCGGATCGCCGACATCCCGGTCGAGCTCGACGACGAGGACGCCCGCTCGATCCGCTCGGCCGAGCGCGAGCTCGCCAGGCGGCTCGTCCAGCGCTACAAGGCCGCGCTGGAGGCCCGTCGTGCGGGCACCGTCGTCGACGGCATCGACCACGAGCTCGTACGCCGCGTGGCGACGTGGGAGCGCGAGGAGATGGACAAGGGCACCAGCGGCGAGAACGTCTTCTCGATGTTCCGCCGCATCGGCCGGGCCAAGGCCGGCCTCTCCGCCGACTACGCCGCCCAGCTGGCCCGCAACGTCGGCAAGGTCGTCTTCTTCGCCCGCCACGTCGACGTGATGGACATCGCCGAGGAGACCTTCACCAAGCGGGGCCTCAAGCACACCTCGATCCGTGGCGACCAGTCCGCCCGGGCCCGCGAGAAGGCCATCGACGGCTTCGTCAACGACCCGGACGTCCAGGTCATCGTCTGCTCGCTGGCCGCGGCCGGCGTCGGCATCAACCTCCAGGTCGCCTCCAACGTCGTGCTCTCCGAGCTGTCGTGGACCGACGCCGAGCAGACCCAGGCGATCGACCGCGTCCACCGCATCGGCCAGAGCGACCCCGTCACCGCGTGGCGCATCATCGCCGCGCAGACGATCGACACCCGGATCGCCGAGCTGATCGACTCCAAGGCCGGGCTGGCCGCACGGGCCCTCGACGGCTCCGACGAGGAGGTCCAGTCGTCGGCCAACGTCCAGACCGAGGCCCTGGTGGCGCTGCTCACCGACGCCCTGGAGCGCGAGCTCGGCTGATCCACCCCTCGGGGCCTTGTCCCGCAGGTCCGGGTCCCGGTAGGCCAGTAGGCATGACTGAGGACCGCGAGACCTACGGGGACATGTCCGTCGACGACGAGGACCAGCTCCAGCCGGGAGACACCCTCGACGACGGGGACCTGACCGACGTCCTCGACCGGGGCTACTCGCCGCCGGACCGGGCGCCCAAGGGCTACGACGACTACCCGACCGAGGCCGAGCGCCTCCAGGGGGAGTCCCTGGACGAGAAGCTGGCCGAGGAAGAGCCTGACATCGACCCCTACGCCGAGGCGGAGGCCGACGAGGACGAGGACCACGAGGACGAGAACGCTCTCGACGAGCAGCTCGGCCTCGACGAGGCCGACGCCCGCACCGGTCGCCTGGTCCGCTCGACGACGGTCTGGGCGAGGACGTCGACAAGCAGGAGGTCGCGCTACGACGTCGGGATCGACGGTGCCGGGGCCTGTGCCGAGGAGGCCGCGATGCACATCACCCGCGAGCCGGAGCCCCCGACGGGCTGAGCGGCGCCGGGCGACCGCTGAGGCCGCGCTGAGGGTGACGACGAGCGAAAGACTGGTTGACGGGGTCGGGCACGCGATCTCCATGGAGATCCGCGTGGACGGCGGCGCCCCCATGGGCGCCGGCGACCTCGACGCGATCGTCCAGGCGATCTGGCTGTCCGTTCCGTGGGAGCCCAACGGGATCAGCCTGACTGCGTTCGCCGACGACGCCGAACGAGAACCGGTCGACCTGCGGGCGGCCGCTGACGAGCTGACGCCGATGTTCGCCGCCTCCTTCGCAGAGGGCGGGATCAGCCTGATCGGGATGCAGAAGCGCTACGGAGCGTGGAAGGAGCCAGACTGACGCACGGGTCGGCCAAGGCCTCGTGCCAGGGCCGGGATCATCACTGCGGCCGCGACCAGGTGCAGGGCGATCAGCCCGGCGACGGTGCCCGCGCCCGATCCCCACAGGACCGGGGGCACGAGCGACAGCGCCGTCAGGGCCAGAGCGATCCGCACGAAGCGCTCGGCGGGGCGGGCGCTCCACCGCAGCAGCGCGGCCGCGATGACGATGCCGACCACGGAGAAGAGTCCGGTGATCGAGGCGAAGCCGGCCACCGGGATCTCGCCACCCTCGACGACGAAGTCGACGCCGAGGGCCTTCAGCAGCGCGGCGGCCAGTGCGGTGACCACCATCGCGACGACCGTCGCCAGCAGGCCGGCGGCGGCGAGTCGCCGGAGCTGAGCGGCGTACGTCGTCCGGACGAGCGTCGCGTCACTCATCGCCGCTCACCTCGAGCCGCGCGGGCAGACCGAGACGCGAGAACTCGTCGGCGCCGAAGATCGTGACCTCGGTGACCATCCCGCCGCTGATGCGGAGCACGTCGATCGAGAGCGGGACGTAGGCCGACTCCTCGTCGCGCCAGTGGTAGGCGGCGACCGCGGGCTGGCGGTTGACCGACGTGGGCACGCAGTGCAGCCCGGTCATCTCGGGGAATCCGTTGGCCGTCCAGTCCGCGACGACCGCGTCCCTCCCGACGATCAGCCCCTCCCAGGGCGGCATCGAGTAGCGGACGTCGTCGGCCAGCATGCTGCTGATCGCCTCGATGTCGGGGACGACGCTGGCCTCGGTGAAACGACGCACCACGGCGCGGGTGCCCGCGTCCTCCTCGCCGCCGGTCCAGTCCTGGCGCTCGGCCGGCAGGTGCTCGCGCATCCCGGCACGGGCCCGTTGGAGCGCGCTGTTGACCGAGTTCACCGAGTCGCCGAGCAGGTCCGCGACCTCCTTGGCCGGCCAGCCGAGCACGTCGCGCAGGATCAGCGCGGCACGCGGGCGCGGCGCGAGGTGCTGCACCGCGACGACGTACGCCAGCTCGATCGTCTCGCGCGCCACGGCGACCACCTCGGGCTCGTCGGCGTCGCCGGCGGGCAGCTCGTCGAGCAGCCGGTCCGGGTAGGGCTGCAGCCACAGCACCTCACCGCCGGTCGCCGGCTCGGGGCGCTTGCGGGCGAGCAGGTCCAGGCAGGCGTTGGTGGCGATCCGGTAGAGCCAGGCGCGGAACGTCGAGCGCCCCTCGAAGGTCTCCCTGCGCCGCCAGGCCCGGAGGTAGGTCTCCTGCACGGTGTCCTCGGCGTCCTCGAACGAGCCGAGCATCCGGTAGCAGTGCACGTGCAGCTCGCGCCGGTGCCGCTCGGCGAGCGCGGTGAACTCCGGCTCGTCGATCTCGCCGAGATTGTCCATGACCATCTCCTCCAGCATGTCCGTCATCAGCCATCCTCACGTCTCGTGGTTGTTCCGTCGTAGGTAAGACGGCCACGGGCGCGAGAACTCATCACTCCGGGCTGGTCAGCCGGTGCCTCCAGGCGTGAGCGCGCCGATCGCGGCGATCGTGTGGCGCGACCTGGGGCAGATCCAGACGGCGGTGCTGTCGGCGGTGGTCGCTTCCATCGGGTGGCTGTCGGGGTGCTCGGGGCAGGGCGGCCAGTTCGTCGGCGCCTCGGAGCCCCAGAGCTGGTCCTCGATGGCCCACTCCTGCACCTGGTCGGCGACCGACGCGACCTGCTCCCACGAGGGTGCGGTGAGGGACATGGACAGCCCGGTCCCGCTGCCGCGAGGGCGACCACATCATCACCGAGGTGTAGTCGTCCGGCACGCCCATCCAGTCCTCGTCGTCGAAGCGAGGCGCGCGCAGTCCGGCGCCGGCGAGGTCGCGCAGGACCGGCTCGAGGGCTCGGGCCAGGTGAGGATTCACCCGGTCATCCTCCCAGCCGGCATCTCGCTCGGTGGTCGAGTAGGCCGCGAGGAACGAGCGGGCGTATCGAGACCCACGCCCCGCGGTGGTTGAGGAGCGACGAAGTCGCGTAACGAAACCCTCAGACGAGACTGAGCGGCTCGCAGAAGGCCTCGAGGGGAGTGGTCGCGCGGTGCCGGCGGCTGCGCATCCGACGGTGGACCTCCGCCACGATGCTCTGCATGCCGACCGCGGCCCAGACGACGTTGGACGCGACACTGGGCCACGCGCCGTAGTAGGCGCTGGCGGCACCGCCGAGGCATCCCCCGACCGTGTTCATCAGGGCATAGGTGAGCGAGTCGGAGCCGAGCTTGCCCCGCCACAACAGGATGTAGGCCGCGAACGTGCCCATCGTGCCGACCCAGCCCAGTGTTGCCGCAAACATCGTGCTTCTCGCTTCTCATCGGCGACCCCCACGGCCGCTGCTCGTTGAAGTGTGAACGAGGACAGGCATTCAGATCAAACGCACATTTCTACATCCGGGGTTTAGAGTCTCTGAACATGGAGATCGATCCCCGACGGCTCAGGTTCCTGCTCGCCGTGGCGCGCTCGGGAGGCGTGCTCGCTGCGGCGGACGACCTCCGCGTGACGCCGTCCGCCGTGAGCCAACAGCTGGCCAGGCTGGAGTCCGAGGTCGGCCGGCCACTCGTGCGACGTACGTCGACAGGCACCGTCCTGACCGACGCCGGGTTGGCGCTGGCCGAGGCCGCGGAGGACGTGGAGAAGACGCTGACCGAGGTCCGGGCGCGGCTCGTCGACGACGAGGACGAGCCCGGCGGCACGGTGCGGGTGGGCGGCTTCCACAGCTTCCTGTCCCAGGTCCTGCTCCCGCAGATCCCGGCCTGGCGTGAGGTCCACCCGCGTCTTCGCTTCGAGATCGTCGAGTCGGCGGAGGAGGAGACGCTGCGCAAGCTCCGCGCCGGCGAGCTCGACATCGTGATCCTCGAGCTCGACGTCGAGGAGTCGCAGCGCAAGCTGCCTGCGCGCCTCACCGAGGTGCCGCTCCTGGACGAACCCTGGAAGCTCGTCGTCCCCGCCGGCACCATCACCGCCGAGGACTCCGTCGACCTCTCCCGCCTCGGCCTGCCCTGGCTCGGCGTCGACCCCGAAGGTGCGGGCGCCAACGCCCTGCAGCGAGTACGCCGCGCCACCGGGAGCAACATCCCGACCGTGCACCGCTACACCGAGACCCGTACGGCGCTGGCGCTGGTCGCCGCGGGGGAGGGCATGGCGCTCGTGTCCTCGCTCGCGCTCGAAGGCATCACGCAGGAAGGCACCGAGACTCTCGACGTCCCTGGTCTTGGCCAGCGCCGGATCGTGCTCCGACGGTACGAGGGACGCGGGGTGCCGAAGGTCGTCGACCTGGCGACGGGGCTGATCCGAGATGCCGCCTCTGGGTTCTCGTTCGGAGGGACGCACTAGGTCCTGATCGGGTAGTCCATCCCGCCGCCTACCTCGCCGGCGTGGACAAGACGGTCGGCCACGGGTCGGATCCGTCCAGGTTGACGCCCTCGGTTCCCTGGAACGACAAGGCCTCGTCGCTGACCCGGAGTCGTATTTCCTCGTAGGTCACCATCGGCGACCTAGGCCATTCGACGTCAGAACGCCATGTAGGCCAGCATGAACCCCATGGCAGCCGGTGCGACGATGTACACGTTCGAGATTGAGTTGGCCGACACGGATCGCGGCGTGTACGAGCAGTTCACGCTTCGCGCGGCGCGGCATCCGTCAGAGACCGACGCGTACCTCGTGACGCGTGTGCTCGCCTACTGCCTCGAGTTCGAAGACGGCATCACGTTCAGCGACGGAATCTCGGCGACCGCGGACCCGGCGGTGCTCGTGCGCGACCTGAGCGGGAAGCTGCTGGCCTGGATCGAAGTCGGGGCGCCGGATGCCGCGCGCCTTCACACGGGCAGCAAGGCGGCCGAGCGCACGACGATCTACACGCACCGCGACCCGACCAGGGTGCTGGCGCAGTGGACGGGGGCGAAGATACATCGCGCCGAGGAGATCGTCCTGCACAGCTTTGAGCCCGGGTTCATCGATTCCGCGGTGGGCGCGATAGAGCGCCGCAACGCGCTCACACTTACTGTCACCGAGCGACAGCTCTACCTCGAGCTGAACGGCCTACACCTCTCATCGGCGGTCCACGATCACCCGATCAGCTAGCGGTGCTGACCTACCCCGCCCCATCGGCTTCGCTGTCGCCGCGCGGCACTTCAGCGCCCGAGATCCAGCAGGACTGAAGAGGCTGCGGCACGGACGGGCCTGCCGCACCAATCGGCGCCAGCAGACCTAGCCCATTCCGCCGCCTTTGGGCTTGGTCGTTCATGGTGCGGACTGACCCTTCAGTCCCGCGGCGCTGGATCGCCCACTGGCAGCCGCAGCAATCGGGCGAGACCCGTCGGCATGGTCCAGTTGGCTCGGCCGAGCACGCCGACGAGGGCCGGTGCGAGCACGCCGCGGACGATGACGGCGTCGATGGCGATGCCGAGCGCAAGCGCGGTCGCGAGGACCTTGACCTCGATGGTGGGGACGGTGGAGAGCGCGATGAAGGCGAAGAACAGGATCAACGCAGCAGAGGTGACGAGCCGGCCGGTGTTGGCGATGCCCTCGACGACGGCGCGGTCGGTCGCGGTGCGTGGGTCGAGATCCTCGTCATGGCCCGGGGCCATCAGGGCGTCGTACTCCTCACGCATCCGGGACAGGATGAAGACCTCGTAGTCCATGGAGAGCCCGAAGAGGAACGCGAACGCCGCGATCGGCACCCAGATCGTGACGGCCCCGGAGGCTGCCTGGTTGAACAGCAGCTCGGTGCCGTATCCCTCCTGCCAGATGAGCACCGTGACGCCGTAGGCGGCGCCGAGCGAGAGCGCGTTGAGGACGAGAGCCTTGATGGGCAACCAGATGCGAGCGCAGGGCTCGGGCCAGCAGCAGGAAGGTCACGATCGCGACCCCGAGCGCCACCCAGATGGCGTTTCCGTAGACCGCGGAGATGAAGTCGGCGTCCTCGGCGGGCGTGCCACCGACCGCGGCTCCCAACCCGTCGCTCGCGGCGGTCTCGCGGATGCGGTCGAGGGTCGCCCGACCCGCGTCGCTGGTCGGGTCTGCGTCGGTCCACACCTGGAGGAGCGCTCGACCGCCCGATCTCCAACCGTCACCGTCGGGGGCGACAACAGCAGCGATGCCGTCGAGGGAGCCGATGCGGTCGACCGCGGCGTCGACCCTGTCCTGGGAGACGAGGACCTCGGTGGGTCGTGCCACCCCGGCCGGCAGCCCGTCGTCCACGACACCGGTCAGTGCCGTCGAGGCGGGTGAGCTCGACGAGATGCCATCGAGCTGGGCGGTGCCCAGGGTCAACGACAGGGCAGGCGCGGCCAGGGCGAGGAGGACGACGGTCGAGCCGATGACGGCCAGCCACCTGCGACGCAGGACCCGGGTGGCGATCGCCGCCCACAGCCGGCTGCGGGTCACGGCGGGCTTGCGCCGCGGCCAGTTCAGCTTCGGGCCGACGGTGCTCAGCAGAGCGGGAACGAGCGTCAGCGAGACCGCGACGCTGAACAACGGGATCAGCAAGCCGCCCAGTCCGATACTGCGCAGGAACGGGATCGGCACGAGGACCAGCGCCGCCAAGGACACCGCGACGGTCACGCCGCTGAACACCACCGAGCGACCGGCCGTGGCCATCGCAGTGCGTACGGCGTCGTCGTTGGCGACGCCTTTCGCCGTCTCCTCGCGCCACCGGGTCACCACCAGCAGGGAGTAGTCGATCGCCACGCCCAGCCCGATCAGGGCGATCAGGTATTCGACCACCGCCGACACGTCGGTCAGGTAGGTCAGCCCGAACAGCGCCAGGAAGGTGCCGAGGATCGACACCGCGGCGACCAGGAGCGGCAGCCCGGCCAGCAAGGATCCGAACACCAGGGCCAGCACGACGAGCGCCCCGATGCCCCCCGACCATCACCTCGACGATCAGTCCACGGTCGCTGCCGCCGCCGGCCTCCAGCACGGTGAACCCGCTCAGGGTCACCTCGACGCCGTCAGCGGACGCGGCTCTCGGCGACCTCCTCGAGGAGCGGCTGGGCCTTCACATAGGGGTCGGGCCCGGGAACCGTCGGCGGGTAGACCACCACGACCGCGCCGTCCTCGCCCGTGGCCAGGACCTCGGCGCCGGGATCGCCCGGAGCGACCGTCCGGGTCCCTGGCACCGCCTCGCGGGCGTCGGCTGCGATCGTGTCGGCCCTTTGCGCCTGCGCCCTCACCGGTGACGACGAGAAGCAGCGGATCGTTCAGGCCGCCGCCGCCGAACTGCTCGATGATCTGCTGGTTGGTCTCGTAGGCCGCCTGCCCGGGGAGGTCGAAGTCGAAGGAGAGCCGGTCCACGGTCGTCGAGGCGGTGGCGCCGCCTGCCACCGCCACCGCGAGCCATGCCACGGCCACCATCAGCCGGTGCCGCAGCACCACGTCTGTCAGTCTTTTCATCACGAGGTCTTCCGTCAGAAGTGTAAGGAACCTGATGCTTATCAGGAACCTTATACTCATCCGATGACATCGACCTCACCCGGATGGAGTGGTGGCGACCCCGACGACTTCACGGCCCTGACCGTGGTCCGGGCCTCTCAGGTGCTCGCCAGGGTCTTCGCCGCCACCCTCGCCCCCTTCGACCTCCCGCCCCATCAGTTCAGCGTCCTGCTCCACCTCGTCGAACGCCCCGGCATCAGTCAGGCCGACCTCGCCCGCGTCGTCCTGGCGACACCGCAGTCAGTCGGTGAGCTGGTCCGCACGATGGAGGACAAGGGACTGGTCGAGCGCACACCGCCGGCCGGGCGCGGCAAGCCTTCGGCCGTCTATGCCTCGCCAGCCGGTCGGGCGGTCCTGGACGAGGTCACCCCGGCCGTACGCGCCGCCTTCACCGCGGAAGCACTGGGGCTGGATCAGGAGGCTCACGACCGACTCAACGCCGACCTCCACGCGGTGATGGCCCAGCTCGGCCCATGAGGCCAGCGGGTCAGTGCGTCAGTCGTGGGACGCTATGGCTATGACGGATGCTCGGTCGGCGGAACCACCGCCTGCCGAGGTCCTGGACGACGTGGGCAGCGCGATCGGGGACAGAGGTCACCCTTCTCGGTCGCCTGCCCGGAGGCGTCAATGGGGGTGCGGTACGGGTCGAGTGGTCAGGGAGGGCAACTGCAGTTCTCAAGGCAGTGCCCCGGACCCACCCCGATCAGCTGAACGAGACGTTGCGAGCTCAACGAGTGGTCGAGCACATGCGTAGCTGCGGCTATCCCACACCGGCATGGCTCGCGGTAGGGGCCACAGCCACTCACGTGTGGCACCTGATGGACTTCATCGACGCGGCTCCAGCGCCAGAGTTCACCCCGCCTCTCGTCGAGCGCCTGATGGACATCATCGAACTTCAGGCCGAGCCAGGGCTCAGAACCGTACGACCACTGGTCGTACGCCTGGCGGGTCGCCACGGGAGCGCGATCGACTGCCGTGACCCCGGACGTCAAAGAGACAAACGAGCAGTCCATTCTTCGCCAATCCATGGGGCGGCTCCCGGGGTACTCCGTCGAGGTGGAGGCCTTGGTCGAGCGCCTTCGGCTTGCATGTGCAGGCGTCCCGCCACCACGAGGGGCACCTGACATGGTCCATGCCGATATCTCAACCCCCAGCAATGTCCTGGTCCGTGACGGAGAAGTGGTGGCGGTCGTGGACATCGGGAACGCGGGTAGCGGCACGCGGGCGATCGATCTCACGGCTCTCATGTGGGCCACCTTCCAGGATGCATCGCTGGACGCTGTCCGATCGCGGCTGTGGACGAGGATCCTCGACCTGGTCGGCGGGGAAGGGGCGGCAGTGCTGGCAGCAGCGCAGGTCCTCCACATGCTCGAAGTCCCCATCCGCCACGGGCGCCACGATGCCGTTCCAGGGTGTTGTGATGCGCGGCCATCGAGTCCTCGACGAACTGACAGCGCTCCGCTGAAAATGACGAAGCAGGTGCATCTTTCCGCCTCTGGTCGGGGACGCCAGATTGCCCATGCCGTGGCCGCGGACCTGCATCGATGAACCAGTAGAGGTCAGGGTCCGTCGACCTCCGCCTCCAGCGCCCCTACCTCGGCCACGACCTCTTCACGGCGTCTCTCAAGGACCTCACGGTCTTCCGACGTCATACGCCGAAACTGCATGTCCATCACCGCCGATGACTGCACCTCAGTGAACCCGTACCGCTGCTGGAGTACCGCGCGTGCGGCAGCCGAGTTGGGCGCCCCGAGGATGACTTCGAGCACTGCATGTGCATCATTCGCCGCCACTGAGATGGCCTCGTACACCTCCAGCTGCTGACGCGCGATCGGCAGGTCGTTGGCAAGGATGGACTCCAGATCCCGACTCGGCATGCCGCCAGCCTCCCATGGTCCGTCAGACTCGCAGGGCGACAGAGAACTCGCTGAACCGCCGCGATGGGCCAGTGCGTCAGTCGCGCGTCAGGATCGACTCGAGCTCGACCAGCGCGCGGTCGGCGTACCCCAACCACATGCGGCCGATGACGTTCGTGGTCAACCGGGCCGGCGAGGCCTTCGGGTAGAAGGTCCAGGCCCAGCCGATGCGAGCACCACCATCGTGCGGATCGACGGTCCAGACGCCGTCGATGGTGTGGACGAAGTGCCGCAGCGGCCCTTCGATCCCGTCGAGTCGGTAGGCGAAGCTGTGCGGCCGCTCGATGTCGGTCAGGGTCTCGCGCAGCCGAGCGCCGTCGGCGAGCACGATCGTGCGGGTCTGTCCCACGACGCCCCACTCGTCCGGCTGGTCGGTCACGGCAGTCACCGCCGGGAACGCCGCGAAGCGGCGGGTGAACAGGTCCGTCAGCTGGACGTTCAGCAGCCGGTCGAACGCAACCTCGCGCTCGACCGGAACCACCCGCGACGCTTCGACCCGGTGACCGGACATGCCGATGAGACTACGCGGGCTCAGCTCATCCGGCGCAGCACGCCGACGGGGACGTGCTTGACCACGAAGCCGAGCGGCCCCCAGGGCCAGGCCGGGACGCGGGCGGAGGCCTTCTGCTTCTCGATGGCCTCGACCATGGAGCGCACGCCCTTCTCGGTCGAGCTCATCAGCGGCGTCTTCGCCGAGGTGCCGGACATCTCGGAGACGATGTAGCCGGGATAGAGCACCGTCACCTTGATCGGGGTGCCGTGCACGTCGGCGCGGAAGCCCTCGGCCAGGTGGGCGACGGCGGCCTTCGTGGCGGCGTAGGTCGTGATGTTCTTCGGCATCCCGCGCAGCGCGGAGAAGCTGGAGACCATCACGAGCTGACCGGCGTTCTGGGCGCGGAAGATCGCGGCCGCCGCCTCGGTCTGGGCGAGCGCGCCGATGAAGTTGGTCTCGGCCGTCTCCTTGTTGGCGTCGAAGCGGCCGGTGCCGAGCGGCTGGCCCTTGCCGAGGCCGGCGTTGACGACGACCTTCTCCAGGCTGCCGAACTCCTCGCGGAACTCGTCGAAGACGCGGAAGACCGCGTCGTGGTCGGTGACGTCGAGCGCGCGCACCGACACCGTGACGCCCGGGTGGGCCGCGGCGATCTCGGCCTCGAGGTCGTCGAGGCGCTCCGTACGCCGGGCGCACAGCGCCAGGTCGTAGCCCAGGGCGGCGAACTGGCGGGCCATCTCGGCGCCGAGGCCGCTGCTGGCGCCGGTGATGAGGATCGTGGACATGTCGGGCCTATCGGTAGGTGAGCAGGTCGGCGGACCCGTCGACGAAGAGGTGGTCGTGGGCGTTGAAGGACACGAGCGTGGTGCCGCGTGAGCCGCACACGACGGTCGAGACGCCGGTGTTGATGGAGACCGGGTTGAGCCGCAGCCACAGGTCGGTCCGGGCCGGGTCGTCGTCGGCCAGCAGGGAGGCGACCGCCCAGGCGATCGGACCGCCGCTCGTCAGCACGACGGCGGTGTCCTTCGGGCCGAGGCCGTCGACCAGGCGGGCCATCGCGGCGCCGACCCGCGAGGCGAAGGCGGAGTACGACTCGTCGTAGGCCTCGTCGTGGCGACCGGAGGTCCAGCGCAACGTGGCCTCCTCGAACCATCGCTGGAACGCGACCTTCTCCGACTCGCCCTCCTTGGTCGTCGGCTGGTCGTGGACCGCCAGCACCTGCAGGTGGTCGAACTCGTTCCAGCCGGCGTCCACGGTCACGTCGGCAGTCCAGCCGGAGCCGTCGAGGACCTCGGCGGCGGTCTGGGCGTGCCGCTTCATCTCGCCGGCCACCACCACGTCGGCGGTGAGCCCGCGCGCGGCGAGCGACGCACCCAGCACGCGCGACTGCTCGTGGCCGGTGGGGGAGAGGTTGTCGTAGTCGTCCGCGCCGAACG
Source organism: uncultured Actinomycetota bacterium (assembly GCA_963750445.1). GTDB lineage: Bacteria > Actinomycetota > Actinomycetes > Propionibacteriales > Nocardioidaceae > Nocardioides. The sequence goes on from CAVVQR010000006.1 coordinate 12,167, forward strand.
ACGCCTGGCCGTGCCGCACCAGCAGGATGCGACTCACGCGGTGCCCGCGCCGTCGGGCTCGACCAGGCCGTCGAGCCGGCGGCCGATGATCTGCACGGCGGAGCCGAAGAGGGCGTACATCTCGTTGGTGGTCTGGCCGTGGAAGTAGCGGTAGTAGATCTGCTGGGCGATCACGGCCATCCGGAACAGGCCGAAGACCTCGTAGAAGCGCCACTGTGCCGGGGTCACGGAGAGGCCGGTGCGTTCGACGTACGCCGCCACGAACTCGTCGCGGGTCAGCATCCCGGGCAGGTGGGTCGGCACCCGGCGCATCATCTGGAACTCCTCGGTGTCGTCGGCCTGGACCCAGTAGGCCATCGAGCCGGCGAGGTCCATCAGCGGGTCGCCGAGGGTGGCCATCTCCCAGTCGAGGACGCCGACGATCGTCGTCGGGTCGTCGGCGTCGAGGACCAGGTTGTCGAGCTTGAAGTCGTTGTGGATCAGGCACGTGGCGACGTCGTCGGGCTGGTGCTCGTCCAGCCACGCCATCACCGACTCGAGATCGGGGACGTCCTCGGTGTGCGCGTTGCGGTAGCGCGTCGACCAGCCCTCGACCTGGCGGCGGACGTAGCCCGCGCCCTTGCCGAGGTCGGCGAGGCCGGCGGCCTCCAGGTCGATGCCGTGCAGCTCGGCGAGCACGTCGACGGCGTCGAGGCACAGCGCCCGCGCCTGCTCCGGCGAGAGCGGCGTGTCGTCGGGCCACTCGCTGCGCGGGATCACGCCGACGATGCGGTCCATCGCGTAGAAGTCACCGCCGACCACGTCGGCGTCGTCGCAGAAGGCGACCATCGGCGCGACGTAGTCGAAGACCGGGGCGAGCGCCGACTGGATGACGTACTCGCGGTGCATGTCGTGCGCGCCCTTGGCCTTGGTGCCCTTCGGTGCACGGCGCACGATCAGGTCGCGTCCGCCGGGGAAGCGGAGCAGGTAGGTCAGGTTGGAGGCCCCGCCGGTGAACTGGCGCACCTCGGGCTCGCCGTCGAGACCCTCGGGCGTCGCCGCGTGGGCGCGGATCCAGTCGGCGACCCGAGTGACGTCGAAGGTGTCCTCCTCGCGTACGTCGCGCGCGCCCGGCACGGCGGTCATGACTCGGCCGCCTGCAGCTTCGCCGCCTGGTCGCGCATCACCGCGTCGTAGGCCGGGCGGTCGGCCCACTTGAGGAAGTAGGCCTGGCGCGCCGCCTCGTCGGGGACGATCACGTCGTCACCGGCGTCCATCCCGGCGAGCACTGCGGCGGCGATGTCGTCGGCGGTGACCTTGGAGCGCTCGACCAGCCCGCCGACGACCTTCCCGACGAGCTCGTCGCTGCCCTGCATGGAGTCCATCAGGTTGGTGCGGAAGTAGGACGGGCAGACCACGCTCGCCCGGATCCCGTGGGACGCCAGCTCGTGGCCGCACGTCTCGGTGAACGCCACGACCGCCGCCTTCGTCGCGTTGTAGGAGCCCATCCCGGCCGGGTGGACCAGGCCCGCCAGCGAGGCGACGTTGACCAGGTGGCCGGAGCCCTGCTCCTTGAGCATCGGCACGAACGCCTGGGTGCCGCGCACCAGGCCGAACAGGTTGATGTCGGTGATCCACTGCCACTCGTCGATCCCGCAGCGGTCGACCCGACCGCCACCGGCGACGCCGGCGTTGTTGACCAGGACGTCGAGCCCGCCCCACCGCTCGCGCACCGCGGCGACGGCCGCGGCCCAGTCGGCGTCGGAGGTGATGTCGAGGACCAGGTCGATGGGTTTCGAGGCTCGCTCCGCTCGCACCGCGACCGCCGAAGCAGTCGGTGGCGAGCACCTCGTCGCCCCGGGCGCGGAAGGCCGCCACCAGCGCGGCGCCGAGACCGGAGGCGGCTCCGGTGACCAGCACCCGGCTCATGCGGAGTGCTTCCCGAGCTCGATCTTCGCGATCACGTTGCGGTGCACCTCGTCGGGTCCGTCGGCGAGCCGGAGCGACCGGGCGCCGACCCACGCGTTGGCGAGCGGGAAGTCGTCGCTCAGGCCGCCGCCGCCGTGCAGCTGGATCGCCATGTCGATCACGTCGAGGGCCATGTTGGGCACCTCGACCTTGATCTCGCTCACGGCCGAGTAGGCCTCGCGGCTCATGCCCTGGTCGAGCAGCCAGGCGGCGTGCATGACCAGCAGGCGGGAGCGGTTGATGGCGATGCGCGCGTCGGCGATGCGCTCACGGTTGCCGCCGAGGCTGGCGATCGGCTTGCCGAAGGCGGTGCGCGAGAGGGCGCGCGAGCACGCCAGCTCGAGGGCGCGCTCGGCGAGGCCGATGGCGCGCATGCAGTGGTGGACGCGGCCGGGGCCGAGGCGGCCCTGGGCGATCTCGAAGGCGCGGCCGGGGCCGAGCAGCACGTTGGCCGCGGGCACCCGCACGTTGTCGAAGGACACCTCGCCGTGGCCCAGCGGCTCGTCGTAGTAGCCCATCGTGGTGAGCATCCGCTCGACCTTCACGCCCTCCGCGTCGCGGGGGACCAGCACCATCGTGTGGCGCGAGTGCCGGTCGGCCTCGGGGTCGGAGAGCCCCATGAAGACGAGGATCTTGCAGTCCGGGTTGCCCACCCCGGTGGACCACCACTTGCGGCCGTTGATCACGATCTCGTCGCCGTCGACCTCCGCGGTGGCGGCCATGTTGGTGGCGTCGGAGGACGCGACCGCCGGCTCGGTCATGCAGAAGGCGCTGCGGATCTCCGCGCGCAGCAGCGGCTCGAGCCACTGCTCCTTCTGCTCGTCGGTGCCGTACTTGAGCAGCACCTCCATGTTGCCGGTGTCGGGCGCGTTGGAGTTGAAGACCAGGGGAGCCAGGAACGAGCGCCCCATCGCCTCGGCCACCGGCGCGTAGTCGACGTTGGAGAGGCCCTCGCCGCCGTCGGTGCCGAAGTCGGCGGCGTAGGTCCCGGCATGGGCCGCGGGCAGGAACAGGTTCCACAGGCCCTGCTCACGGGCCTTGGCCTGGAGCTCCTTGATGAGCGGGTCGGGGGTCCAGCTGTCGCCACCCGACTCCCGGAGACCGGTGATCCGGTGGTGGGCGGCGGCCTCGATCGGCTCGATCTCGTCGCGGACGAACGCGCGCACGCGCTCGCTGAGGTCGGCGGCGCGAGGGGAGAGGGAGAAGTCCATGTCATTGACCTTGGCACACTGTTGAGCAATGCTCAATAGTGTGTCCGATCACGCGATTCCCGGCGATGCCGATGACGCCGGCCCGCCCGTACGCCGTCGGCTGAGCGCGGCGGACCGCCGCCGCCAGCTGGTCGGGATCGGCCTGGCCAAGATCGTCGAGAAGCCGATCCAGGACCTCTCGATGGACGACATCGCCGCCGAGGCGGGCATCTCGCGCGGCCTGCTCTTCCACTACTTCCCGACCAAGACCGACTACTACCTGGCCTGCATCGCGGCCGCCGGTCGCCGGATCCTGCGCAACACCGCGCCCGACGAGTCCCTGCCCGCCGAGGAGCAGGTCGTCGAGGCGACCCGCCTGATGATCGAGCAGATCGAGCGTCGCCGCTCCTTCTACCTCGCCCTCGTCCACGGCCACGGGGTCGCCGACCCGCGCGTGAGCGAGGTGATGGAGTCGGTGCGCGACGGCAGCACCGACCGCGTGATGGCAGCACTCGACGTCCCGCAGCGGCAGCGCGACGTCGTACGCGCGTGGTGGGCCTACACAGAGGACCGGGCGCTCACCTGGTCGGCAGTGCCGACCGGCGAACGCCCGGTCCTGGTGTCGGAGCTGGTCGAGGAGTGCGTCGCCGCGCTCCACGCCCTGCTCGCGATCAAGCGATGACGATCAGTGCTTCGTGACGCGTCCCTTCACGGCGAACCTGCTCCGGTCATCGAGCGAGCGACCACCACACGCGAGCAGCGTGCCGCGGTTGCAGATGTAGCGCGTCGAGGCGTTGACCAGGGTGACGGTGATCGCCCCGACCTTCTTGTTGCTGAACTTGACCTTCTTGCGGCCGTCGCCACGACGGTTGAGCTTGACGGTCTTGACCTGGCGCTTGCCGTTGAGCAGGTGGACGACGACGACCGCCGTGGGCGAGGCCGCCTTGGCCGGACCGGAGACCGACAGCGCCAGCTTCCACTTCTTGCTGCCGAGGCCCTTGCCGGGGACATAGGCGAAGGAGGCCGACGAGAGGTGGTTGATCTTGACGCCGAAGCGCTTGGCGCGCTTGCGCTTGCTGAGCTGCTTGGCGCCGTTGATCCGCGGGAAGGGGTATTCCGCGCCCTCGGGGTAGTTGACCGCGGGGGTGAGGTTGCCGGCGGCGAACAGGGCGTAGTTCTTGGTCAGGCCGCCCTTCTTCTTGAGCAGCTTCTGCAGCGCGCCGATGCTGTTCTTGCCACCGCTCTTCTTGATCGAGTCGGCCTGCTGCCAGGCCTTCTTGACGAAGGTGTTGCCGAAGCGCGTCGTGAGGTACTCCCACCACACCCAGTTGCCGTACTGGAAGCCGGACGTGCGGCTGAAGGTGTCGAGCGGCACGTAGGGGGCGTAGAGCTGGCTGGTCGGGAGGTACTGGCGGTTGTCGTTGACCTGGGTCGCGATCCGCTCCTCCATCCACGTCGCGGTGGACTCGAGCATCCACGGGTCCTCGGCGTAGTCGTAGGCGTACTGGACGGCGTGGAAGAACTCGTGACCGGCGGTGACCACCAGGTTGTCGGTGGGGGTGCCGGTGGGGAACTGCGCGGCAGCGAAGTCGTTGTCGAGGACGCAGTAGCCCGAGGCGGTGCGCTTCTTGGCGCGACGCTCACCGGCGCAGAAGCCGTAGAGGGAGCCGCCGAGGTCCTTGAGGTAGACGTCGAACTGCCCGCTGCCACCGCGGGTGCCGTCGCCCACGGGGGGCCGGTAGCCCATCTGGTCGACCTCGGTCGTCCAGACCGAGTCCATCACCGCGAGGTTGGTGGCCGGCCAGTCGGGCGACGGCGGCGCGTCGGTGCCGGTGGGGACGTAGTGGATGCACAGCCGCGCGTTGCAGACGGGTGCGGCCTCGGGGACCGTGTAGCCGAAGCCCTGGTCGTCGCCGACGCCGTCGGTGGGACGCGCGAGCAGCGCGTTGGCCACCTTGCGCTCGTGGCCGCGGAGCTTGGACCGCTTCATCCAGAGGTCGCGCAGCGCGAGCGTCGCGGACGGGTCGCGGGGCAGGGCCTTGCCGGCCAGGACCCGGCGAGCGGTGGTGAGCGCCTCGGTGGCCGTCGGCTCGACGACCTCGGGCAGCTCCGCCACGGGGGCGAGCGCCAGGCCCTCGAGCGGCGACAGGACGTCGGGCGCGCCCGAGCGGTGGGTGGGTCGTTGGTTGTCCGCGGCGACGGCGGGGGCGGAGAGAGCCGCACCGCCGATCACTGCGATGGCCACAGCCGTGGTGACGATTCTGCGCATGGTTCCCCTCGTGGTTGTCATCTCGGGCATGACCCTAACCCGGCGCGGGGCCGGTGAAACGTTCCGCGGACGGCGAAACGCTTCAGAGGTCGGCGATGTGCTCGATGATCGCGGTCGTGGAGATCGCGGGCGTGCGCTCGAGGTAGACCACCTCGCACACGTCTGCGAACTCGTCGAACTTGCCCGCCCAGTCGTCGCCCATGACCAGGAGGTCGGCGCCGTGCTCGACGATGTAGTCGCGCTTCTGCTCCAGGCTCTCCTCGACGAAGACCCCGTCGACCACCTTGAGGGCCCCCACGATCGCCAGCCGCTCGCGCTCGCTGAAGATCGGGGCACGACCCTTCTTGCGCTCGTTGAGGGCGTCCGCGGAGACGCCGACGACCAGCCGGTCGCCCAGTGCCGCCGCGCGCTCGAGCACGCGCAGGTGTCCGACATGGAACACGTCGAACGTGCCGAAGGTGATGACGGTGCGAGACATGCGCGGCATTCTGGCACGCGGCGGGTGAGGGGCTCCGGGGGAGGCTGAGGGAGGATGTGCCGCATGGCCGCCACCCAGCCCACCGTCTCCCTCATCACGCCCGATCCGGGCGCGGACGAGGCCCGGCGGCGCGGCCTGCGCCAGATGCGTACGGTCGCGGTCGGCCTGCTCCTCCTCGCCGCCTGCGTGTACGTCGCCACGCTGGGCCGCGACGGCTTCTGGGGCTTCGTCAACGCGGGCGCCGAGGCGTCGATGGTCGGTGCCATCGCCGACTGGTTCGCGGTGACCGCGCTCTTCAAGCACCCGCTCGGCCTGCCGATCCCGCACACCGCGCTGATCCCCAAGCGCAAGGACGAGCTGGGCAAGGGGCTCGAGGAGTTCGTGGGGGAGAACTTCCTCCAGGAGGACATCATCCGCGAGCGGGTCACCGCAGCGACGATCTCGGCGCGGGTGGGCGACTGGCTCGCCGACCCGGCCAACGCCCGCCGGGTGGTCGACGAGGCCTCCGACGTCGCGGCCATCGCGCTCGACAAGGTGCGCGACGACCACGTCGCCGACCTCGTGACGCAGGCCCTGGTGCCGCGCTTCCACGACGAGCCGATCTCGCCGCTGCTGGGCACGACCCTGATGGAGGTGCTGCGCGACGACCTGCACCACGGGCTGATCGACCTCGCCGTCGACGAGATGCACCGCTGGCTCGTGGACAACCCGGAGACGTTCGTCAGCGTGCTCGAGGAGCGGGCGCCCTGGTGGGCCCCGACCAAGCTCAACGACGCGGTGACCTCACGACTGCACGTGCAGGCGCTGGCCTGGCTCGAGGACATCCGCGACGACCCGCACCACCAGGCTCGCGAGGCGCTCGACTCGATGCTGGGCCAGCTGGCCCACGACCTGCTCAACGACCATGAGACCCAGGTGCGCGCCGAGGCCCTCAAGGACCGGCTGCTCGAGCACCCGCAGGTCGTGACGACGGCCATCTCGCTCTGGAAGGCGATGAGGTCGGCGCTGCTCAGCTCGATCCAGGACCGCGAGGGGGCGGTGCGCCAGCGCCTCCTGGTCGAGCTCAACCTCTTCGCCGAGCGGCTGCGCGAGGACGCCCCGCTCCGCGCGCGTCTCGACGGGATGGCCGCCGACCTGACGGTCTTCATGGTCGGGCGCTACGGCGCCGAGGTGACGACCGTGATCACCTCGACCATCGAGCGCTGGGACGGCAAGGAGGCCGCCCGCCGGATCGAGCTCCACGTCGGTCGGGACCTGCAGTTCATCCGGATCAACGGCACCATCGTCGGCGGGCTGGTGGGCGTGGTCATCCACGCCGTCAGCTTGGTCGTGACGTGACGCCTGCCGACCGGCTCAACGGCAGGGCTTCATCACCGGCATGACCTTCGTGGTGCTCTGCCGGGCGTGCGTGTAGGCGTCGTCGAAGTGCGCGAGGTACTGGTCGTGCAGCCACTGGTTGTCGACGATGCGCAGCATCACCTCGTCGTTGTAGAGCAGGCCGCCGCAGGTGGTGTTGGAGGTGCCGGTGACGACGAGGTATCTCGGCCGGCCGCGGAACCTCGCGTGCACCGCGAGCATCTTGTCGTGGGTCAGCACGGTCCGCACCCGGCCGTCGGGGATGTCCCCGGACGGGAGTGGGGTCTGCAGCCAGTTCTCGACGGTGTCGCGCGAGGTGATGATCCGGACCCGGCAGCCCGACCTCGACAGCCGGGCCAGCTCGGCGCGTACGTCGGCGCGCTGGATGACCGCGAACATCGCCGACACGTCGCGCGCACCCCGCGTGCACGAGATCCCGCGGAGCGTGGACAGCAGGAGGTCGCTGCGGCGGGGGTAGACGGTGGCGGTCACCGGACCCCTGGACCACTGCTTCTGCTTGTCTCCCCACCGCGTGCCGCCCACGCGGAGGCTCTGGGCCTCGAGCCGCGCGAAGTAGTCGACGCCGAACTCGTAGAGGTCGGGGTCGTCGATCTTGAGGAACGAGTTGTACTGCCTGAACTGGCGGTCCTCGAGGTTGGCCGAGGACGTGATGAACGACCGCACCCCGCCGATGTCGGTGACGTAGAACTTCAGGTGCTGGACGTTCTGGCTGTCCGGGTACGGGCCCGGTGCGCGCCACGGGAGGCAGGCGCCGCGGCAGATCGTCACGTTGGTCCGGTCCGGGTCCTGCTGCTCGAGCGTCTCGATGAGCCGGCGCCCGTGCCGGTTGAGCCGGAGGTCGTCGTCACCGACCAGGTAGACGACCGCACCCCGTCGCTGGGCGGCCAGGAGGGCGTCGGTCGGCGCCTTGATGTCCCAGCGGAACATCGCGACCCGGATCGTGTCTCCCGGACCGGCGCTGTCGAAGAGGGTGCTCGCCCGGTCGAGCACCGTCGGGTCGCCGGGGACGGTGGGCGGGGAGGAGAAGCAGACCTCGATCCCCGCGCGCGCCTGGCAGCCGGTCTTGCCGGCCGCGGCCGTCGACCGCTCCGCGACGGCGGGTGAGCCGAGCGTGAGCAGCGGGGCGACCAGGCACAGCACCGCCAGGGTCAGGGAAAGGCTTCGGGTGCGCACGGACGCCTACCCTAGAGAAGTGCCTCCCACCAGCGAACCCCTCGACGTCCCGATCCGCGACGAGTCCATCCGGCTCGGCCAGTTCCTCAAGCTCGCCAACCTCGTCGAGAGCGGTGCCGAGGCCAAGCCGGTGATCGCCGACGGTGCCGTGAGCGTCAACGGTGAGGTCGAGACGCGACGAGGCCGCCAGCTCGCCGTCGGTGACGTCGTCACGTTGGGCGGGCAGGCGGCCAGGGTCGCCACCGGAGAGGTCGAGATCGACGTCCCCTGGTGAGGGGTGAGGACTACTTCACCTCGCGGCGCAGCACACGGTAGGTGCCGACCGCCAGCGGCAGCAGCACCCAGACCGCGGTCGCGGACGCCAGCTGGGCCCACTCCTGGCCACCCATCTCCCCGGCGAACAGCGGGGAGGTGACCGAGTCGAGGTTGAGCCACTCGCCGGCGTCCTCCAGCGCGGAGATCGCCAGCGTGGCGATGGACCAGATGGTCGGCAGGACCAGCACCGAGACGATCGCGATGGGCGTGTTGAGGAACAGCAGGCCGAACGCCACGCCCTGCAGGACGTAGATCAGCAGGGCGAGCACCAGGCCGCCTCCGGCTGCGGCTCCGAGGTCCCACTCGCCGGTGCCGCCGACGACGTTCGCCACGGCCGAGGCGGCGACGGCGGCCGCGAGCACGACGAGGGCGAGCACCAGGGCGGCGAGCGCCTTGGCCAGCACGACCCGGCCGCGGCGCGGCTCCAGGGTGAACGTCACCAGTCCGGTGCGCTGGGTCCACTCGGCGGTGGCGGCCATGATCCCCAGGACCGGCAGCAGCATCGCCAGCGGCAGGGTCGCCAGCTCGATGAGGCCCTGGAACGACGCGTCCTCCGCCGGGCCCCAGATCACGAACGACGCCAGCACGATGGCCGCGGTGGCGGCCATCACGATGACCATCCAGCGGCCGGCGCGGGTGTCGACCATCTTGCGGAGCTCGGCCTGGAACGTGCGACCGAAGGGCACGCCCGGACGGCCGGGGAGGGCGGTCGGGACGGGTACGTCGCCGCGGTGCCCGCCGACGGCGGGGGCTGCGGAGGCGGCAGGTGAGGGAAGGGTGGTCTGGTCGGCGTTCATGCTGCGTCTCCTTCGCGCGAAGTGGCGGCCGTGAGGCCGAGGAACATCTCTTCGAGGCCTTCGGAGCCTCCGGACCGGAGCTCGAGGAGCACGACGCGATCCTCGGCGGCGATCCTGCCGACGACGCCGGGCTCGGCGTCGACGACGAGGCCCGAGCCCGTCCGGGTCACCGGGACGTCGGCCCGCTCGAGCAGCCCGGCCAGGTGGGCGTCGTCGGTGGAGTGCACCGTCGTACCGCCCTTGCTGAGCAGCTCCTCCTTGGAGCCCATCGCCACGATCCGGCCGCGGCCGATCATGACCAGGTCGTCGGCGACGATCTGCACCTCGTGCAGCAGGTGGCTCGAGAGCAGGACGGTGCCGCCGCCGTCGGCGAAGCGGCGCAGCAGCCCGCGCATCCAGTGGATGCCCTGCGGGTCGAGGCCGTTGGCCGGCTCGTCCAGGATCAGCACCTGCGGCTCGCCCAGCAGGGCGGCGGCGATGCCGAGCCGCTGGCGCATGCCGAGGGAGTAGTTGCGGACGCGACGGCCCGCCTCCTCGTCGGTGAGGCCGACCAGGGCGAGCACCTCCTCGACGCGGGCCTTCGACACGCCCACCGACACCGCGGCGACGCGGAGCACCTCGCGGCCGGTGCGGCCGGGGTGCTGGGCCGACGCGTCGAGCATCACGCCGACCTGGCGGCCGGGGTTGTGCAGCTCGCGGTAGGTCTGGCCGAGGATCGTGGCGCGTCCGGAGGTGGCGGGGGTCAGCCCCGTCATCATCCGCATCGCGGTGGACTTCCCGGCGCCGTTGGGTCCGAGGAAGCCGACGACGCTGCCGGGACGGACGTGGAACGAGATGTCGTCGACAGCGGTGAAGCCGCCGTAGCGCTTGGTGAGGTTCTCGACTGTGATCATGGCTCCAGCCTCCGCCGGGGAAGGGGTGCCGGGCATCGGGCGCAGGGGTCGACGGCATCCGACCTCGGTATCGCCGTGGCGCGGAGGTCGACACCTGGGTCGGACGCGGCGACGACCCAGGTACCTCTAACCTCGGGCCATGGCACCGGAGGACGACCGCGCGATCTCCGCGGACCGTCCGGGACGGTTGGCCACGACGTGGCGCTACTCCCTCGCCGTGCTGATCACGCTGGTCGCGTGGGCCGTCCCGCTCATCAGCGCCGGCGAGAGCGACGCCTCGGACCGGCTGCTGGCCTGGTTCATGTTCGGCGACCCGGTGCTCGGGCTCATCTCGTTCGTGGTCATCCGGTGGCGCCACAGCCGGCCGACGCTGGTCGCTGCCGTCCTGGGCGCGTTCGCCTTCGTCTCCGCGTCGAGCGCCGGACCGTCCACCTGGATCGTCGGCTCGCTCGCCTCGCACCGGCGGTGGCGCCTGCTCGCCGTCGTGGTGCCGGTCAACCTGCTGGCCGGCGTCGTGCAGGAGCACATCGGGATCGCCGAGAACACCCTGCCGCTCTGGGCGTCGATCGCCTTCGGTGCCCTGGTCATCGGCATCCTCGGTGCCACCGGCTACGCGATGGGCTCGCAGCGCCAGCTGGTCGACTCCTACCGCGACCGGGCCTTCACGGCCGAGCGGGAGCAGCGGGCCCGCGTCGCCCAGGCCCAGGCCGCCGAGCGCACCCGGATCGCCCGCGAGATGCACGACGTCCTCGCGCACCGGATCTCGCTGGTCGCGATGAACGCCAGTGCCCTGAGCTATCGCACCGACCTCACCGCCGAGGAGCAGGCGACGGCCGCCAAGTCGATCGAGGAGAACGCCCACCGGGCGCTCAGCGACCTGCGCGCGGTCCTCGGCGTGCTCCGCGACCCCACCCAGCCCTTCGACGCCGCCCCCGAGAGGCCGCAGCCGGGCATCGACGACGTCGCCTCGCTGGTGGCCGAGGAGGCGGCGGGCGGGATGCGCGTACGCCTCTCCAACCGGGTCGAGGACGAGATGCCGTCGGCCACCGGGCGGACGGCCTACCGGATCGTGCAGGAGGCGCTCACCAACGTGCGCAAGCACGCTCCGGGGACCACCGTCACCGTCGACGTCGCCGGGTCACCCGCCGACGGACTCGTGATCGCGGTGCGCAACGCCGCGCCCGTGGGCCCGGCCCAGTCGCAGCACCTCCCGGCCTCCGGGCTCGGACTTCTCGGGCTCGCCGAGCGGGCCACGCTCGCGGGCGGGCGGATCAGCCACGGCGTCGACACCACCGGCGGCTACGCCGTGCGGGCATGGATACCGTGGGAGTCGTGAGCACCACCCCCATCTCCGACCCGGGCTCCACCCCCATCACGCTGGCCGTCGTCGACGACGACCCGATGGTGCGCACGGCGCTCGGCATGATGCTGGGCGGCAGCTCGGGGATCCGCGTGGTCGCCGAGGCGGGCGACGGCGAGGAGGCGCTGCGCATCGTGCCGTCCTCGGGCGCCGACGTCGTGCTGATGGACATCCGGATGCCGGTGCGCGACGGCCTCAGCGCCGCCGAGGAGCTGCTGGGCTCCCATCCCGACCTGAAGATCATCGTGCTGACGACCTTCGACACCGACGACATGGTGCTGCGGGCGCTGCGGATCGGCGCGGCCGGGTTCCTGCTCAAGGACACCCCGCCCGCCCGGCTGGTCGAGGCGATCCGCACGGTGGCGTCCGGCCAACCGATGCTCTCGCCGAGCGTGACCGCCCAGCTGATCGCCGCGGTGACCCGCGACGGTCCGGCGACCGGGGCCACGGAGCGGGCCCAGGCGGCTCGGTCCGCCCTCACCTCGCTCACCGAGCGGGAGCGCGACGTGGCCGAGGGCGTGGCCCGCGGGCTGAGCAACGCGGAGATCGCCTCGGAGCTCTTCATGGGCGTGCCGACGGTCAAGACCCACGTCGGGCGGCTGTTCACCAAGCTGGGCGTCGAGAACCGGGTGCAGGTCGCGATCCTGGTCCACGACGCCCAGGGGTGAGACGGCCGCGGCTAGACGGTCAGCGGACCTCGATCAGGTCCACCACGAAGATCAGCGTCTCGCCCGGCTTGATCGCGCCACCGGCGCCACGGTCGCCGTAGCCGAGGTGCGGCGGGATGACGAGCCGGCGACGTCCGCCGACCTTCATGCCCTGCACGCCGGTGTCCCAGCCGGAGATGACCTGGCCGATGCCGAGGCGGAACTGCAGCGGGGCGCCACGGTTGTAGGACGCGTCGAACTCCTCGCCCGAGGAGTGGGCCACGCCGACGTAGTGGACCGAGACGGTCGAGCCGGACGTGGCCTCGGCACCGTCTCCCTCGACGAGGTCGGTGACCTCGAGGTCGGTGGGCGCGTCGCCCATGTGGGGGTCGACGTCGGGCTTCTCGCTCACGATTACTCCTTCAGTAGCTGTCAGGTCTGGTGCACGTAGCTGTCGAGCTGGTCGCGCTCGAACTCGAGCTCGCCGATGCGGTTCTTGACCACGTCACCGATGGAGATGATGCCGGTCAGCCGTCCGTCGGCCACCACCGGGACGTGCCTGATGCGGTGCTCGGTCATGACCTGCATCAGGTCGGTGAGGGATTCCTCGCCGACGCAGGTGCGCACGTCGGCGGTCATGATGTCGCGCACGGCCGTGTCGAGCACCCCCGTGTCGGCGTGCAGCCGACGGACGACGTCGCGCTCGCTGACGATGCCCGTGACCTGCTGGCCGTCGTCGCTCACCACGAGCGCACCGACGTTGTGCTCGGCCAGCAGGGCGATGAGCTCGCGCACTGTGGCCTCGGGGCTGATGGTGACCACGGTCTGGTCGGCCTTGGCGTGGATCGCGTCGTTGATCTTCATCGTTGGCGCCTCTCGTCGGGGCAACACTTCGCCTGTGCTGCCACCGTAGCCAAGCCGGGCGGTGGGGGGAACCGTCCTTCAGTCCAGTGCTGGCGGAGCCTGGCGCTCGCGCAGGTTGCTCACCGAGCCCGGTCCGCGGCGCGGCGTGTCGGGGTCGGAGTCGTCGTCCTCGATGGCGCCGAGGAAGGACAGCGCGGCGTCGTGGAGGTGTCCGTTGGACGCCACCGCGTTGCCGCCCCACGGCCCGGGGGTGCCGTCGAGGGAGGTGAACATCCCGCCGGCCTCGCGCACGATCACGTCGAGCGCGGCCATGTCGTAGAGCGCCAGCTCGGGCTCGGCCGCGATGTCCACGGCGCCCTCGGCGAGGAGCATGTAGGACCAGAAGTCGCCGTAGGCACGCGTCCGCCAGCAGCGCCGCGACAGGGAGAGGAAGTCGTCGAGCCGGCCGCGCTCGTCCCAGCCGGACAGCGAGGAATAGCTGAGCGAGGCGTCCTCGAGACGGCGTACGTCGGACACCTCGCACCTGGTCGCCTTCAGCAGCGAACGCCCGGTCCAGGCGCCGTGGCCGGTCGAGGCCCACCAGCGGCGCTGGAGCTGCGGGGCGGAGACCACGCCGAGGACGACCTCGTCGTCGACGGCCAGTGCGATGAGGGTCGCCCACACCGGGACACCGCGCACGTAGTTCTTCGTGCCGTCGATCGGGTCCACGATCCAGCGACGCTGGCTGTGGCCGGTGGTGCCCTGCTCCTCGCCCACGACGGCGTCGCGGGACCGCACGCGCGAGAGCGTGCGGCGGATGCCCTCCTCGACCGCCTTGTCGGCGTCGGTCACGGGGGTGAGGTCCGGCTTGCTCATGACGTGGAGGTCGAGCGCCTTGAAGCGGGCCTGGGTCAACGAGTCCGCGTCGTCGGCCAGGACATGGGCCAGACGCAGGTCATCGGTGTAGTCGGTCGAGCCTGGACCGGTGATGGGCATGTCCACAGGCTATTCCCAGCAACGCGCCCTACGGTGCAGGCATGGAGTTCAACGGAGTGCCGCTGCATCCCCTCATCGTCCACGCGGTCGTCGTCCTCGGCCCCCTGGGCGCCCTGACCGGCCTGGTCTACGCGTTCGTCCCGAAGTGGCGGTGGCTGCTGCGGTGGCCGCTCGTGGTGCTGGCCGTCGTGACCGCCGGCGCGGCCGTCCTCGCCGCGACCGCGGGGGAGAGCCTGCTGGAGTCGCGGCCCGAGCTGGAGCAGATCGTCGGCGACCACGAGGAGGCGGGCGAGCTGCTGCGCAACGTCTCCCTGGCCTGGGTCCTGGTCGCGGCGTTCGGCGCGTGGGCGCTCGGTGGTGCCTCGGCGCTCGCCTCGGGCAGGGGCGCGCGGGAGACCCGGCTCGCGATCCCGGCGATGGCGCTGCTCACCGTCGGCGCGGTCGCCCTGCTCGTCACGCTCTACCTGGCCGGCGACTCCGGCGCGAAGGCCGTCTGGGGCTGAGCCAGCCCCAGCAGATGTGCCAGCGCTACCAGTCGGTGGCGCTCCGCGCGGTGAGCAGCCGGCGGAACGACTCGACCCGGTCGGGGTCGGCCTGTCCGGCCTCGACCGCCTCGTCGAGCCCACACTCCGGCTCGTCGGTGCCGTGGGTGCACCCGCGCGGGCAGTCCTCGGTCATCTCCTCGAGGTCGGGGAACGCCTCGATGAGGTTCTCCGGCTGCACGTGCGCGAGCCCGAAGGACCGGATGCCCGGCGTGTCGATGATCCAGCCGTCGTTGCGGGGCAGCTCGAGCAGGTAGGCGCTGGTGGAGGTGTGTCGCCCCCGACCGGTGACCGCGTTGACGATGCCGACCTCGCGGTGCGCGTCGGGGATGAGCGCGTTGACCAGGGTGGACTTCCCGACACCGCTGTGGCCCACGAAGACGCTGGTGCGCCCGCGCAGCCGGTCGAGCAGCTCGGTGAGGTCGCCGGCCCCCTCGCCCTTGAGCTGGGTGACGACCCACGGCACGCCCAGCGAGCGGTAGGTCGACAGCAGCGTCTCGGGGTCGGCCAGGTCGGCCTTGGTCAGGCAGAGCAGGGGCGCCATCCCGGCGTCGTAGGCCGCCACGAGGGCGCGGTCGATCAGGCGCGGGCGGGGCTCGGGATCGGCCAGCGCGGTCACCACGACCAGCTGGTCGGCGTTGGAGACGATGACCCGCTCGACGGGATCGTCGTCGTCCGCCGTACGCCGCAGGGTCGTGGTGCGCGGGACGACCTCGACGATCCGGGCCAGCGATCCGTCGACGCCGCTGGTGTCGCCGACCACCCGGACCCGGTCGCCGACCACCACGCCCTTGCGGCCCAGCGGCCGCGACTTCATCGCCGTCACCCGCTGGCCGTCGATCAGCAACGTGAAGCGGCCGCGGTCGACGGTGACGACCCGTCCGTCGACGGCGTCGTCGTAGGTGGGACGGTCCTTGGTGCGGGGGCGGGTGCGGCGCCGGGGGCGCTCGTAGTGCTCCTGGTCGTGGTCGGAGTAGCGACCCGTGGTCACGCGGGTCCTCCGTGCACGGCCAGGCTCCAGGCGGCGGCGAAGTCGGGGAACGTCTTGGCCGTCGTGGCGATGTCCTCGACCAGGACGTCGTCCACCGTGAGGCCGAGGATCACCCCGGCGTGTGCCATCCGGTGGTCGGCGTAGGTCCGGAACACGCCCCCGTGCAGGGCTGCGGGCCGGATGGACAGCCCGTCCTCGCGCTCGGTGACGTCGGCGCCCAGCCGGCCCAGCTCGGTGGCCAGGGCCGTCAGCCGGTCCGTCTCGTGGCCGCGGATGTGGGCGACGCCGCGCAGGTGCGAGGGGGAGTCCGCCAGCGCGCACAGTGCAGCGACCGCGGGGGTGAGCTCGCCGACGTCGTGCAGGTCGAGGTCGACGCCGGACAACCGGTCGGGGCCGACCACGGTGAGGTCGCCGCCGGAGTGGGTGACCTCGCACCCCATCAGCGTGAGGATCTCGCGGAGCTGGTCGCCGGGCTGCGTGGTCTCGGACGGCCAGTCGGTCACGGTGACCCGACCGCCCGTGGCCGCACCGAGCGCCAGGAACGGCGCCGCGTTGGAGAGGTCGGGCTCGATGTCGTGGTCGACGGCCCGGACCGGACCGGGCGCGACGGCCCACCGGTTGGCGTCGCTGTCGTCGACCTCGACGCCGTGCCGGCGGAGCATCTGGACGGTCATCTCGATGTGGGGGAGCGAGGGCACCGGCTTGCCGACGTGGCGTACGTCGACGCCGTGCTCGTAGCGGGCGCCGGCGAGCAGCAGCGCGGAGACGAACTGCGAGGACGCGCTGGCGTCGATGGTCACGGTGCCGCCGGGGACCGATCCGGTGCCGTGCACGGCGAAGGGCAGTGCGCCGTCGGCCGCCGTCGTCGACCCGCACGCCCAGGGCGCCGAGAGCGGCGAGCATCTGGCCGATCGGTCGCAGCCGCATGTGTGGATCGCCGTCGAAGCCGACGGTGCCGCGGTGCCAGACCGACGACGGGCGGCACGAACCGCATGACCGTGCCGGCGAGGCCGCAGTCGACGTCGGCGTCGCGGTCCCAGGACCCGGGTGTGACGGCCCAGTCGCCGTCACGCTCCTCGATGCCGGTGCCGAGGGAGGTGAGGGCACCGGCCATCAGCACCGTGTCGCGCGAGCGGAGCGGACGGCGTAGGACGCTCGGGCCGTCGGCGATCGCGGCGAGGAGCAGGGCGCGGTTGGTCAGCGACTTGCTGCCGGGCAGCGAGACGGTCCGGTCGACCGGGTCGTGCGGTCGCGGCGCCGCGAAGAGGTCGGTCGGCGTCTCGACTGCGGGCTCACTCACCCGCGCACCCTATCGAGGTCAGGTGAGCTGGGCCCGGGCGAGCTTCGCCTCGCGGCGAGCGTCCTTGGCGACCTGCTTGGCCTCACGGCGTACGTCGGACGCGGCCCGACGTGCGCGCCAGGCCAGGCCGGGCTTGCCCTCGGTGTCGACGCCGGCCAGGAGCAGCCCGCCGAGGACCGAGGTGTTCTTCATGAACTGCAGCCGCTGGGCGGCCTTGGTCTTCGGGTCGGTCTCCTCCCAGAACGCGTGACCGGCGAGCGTGGTCGGGACGAGCGACGCGGCGAGCACGGTCGCACTGAGCCGCGGGGCCCGGCCGGTGGCCAGCGCAGCGGCGGCGAGGATCTGCGCCCCGGCGTTGATCCGCACGAGCGTGCTGGGGTTGGACGGGATGGGGAGCCCGGGGGCCGCCTGCTGGGCGAGGGGCACGACCCGGTCGGTGATCTTCTTGGCCTTGACCGCATGACCCTCGGTGTTGCGGAGGGCGTTGATCCCACCGGCCACGAAGATCGAGGCCAGCATCGGACGGGCAAGCAACCGGGTGATCGTCATGCGCCTTGTCTACACGATGGGCGGCGACGTCGCTGCGCCCGGAGGGGTGCATCCGCGGAGAGCGACGGCTCAGCCGAGGGTGGCGCGCCAGGTGTTGTTGGCGAGGTCCGGATCGTCGTCGACGGCCGCGAGCGTGGCGGTCACGGTTGCTCCCGGAAGTGCCACCAGGACCAGGCCCAGCGGGGAGGTGTCGGAGGCGGAGACCGTGCAGGTCAACCCGCCCTGTCGGACGGTGCACCGGTCGTCGGCGTCGACGACCACGGCGATGCGCTGGATGTCGACGCGGAGCTGGGCCGTGCTGCCTGCGGCCAGTCCGGCCGGGCGCAGGGTCACCCGGTAGAGCGGGAAGCTGCCGCTCACGGTGCCGGTGACGGAGCGGTCCAGCGGCGTCGGGTCAGGCGTGTCGGTCGGGCTGGGGGTGTCGGTCGGGCTGGGGGTGTCGGTCGGGCTGGGGGTGTCGGTCGGGCTGGGGGTGTCGGTCGGGCTGGGGGTGTCGGTCGGGCTGGGGGTGTCGGTCGGCCCGACCGTCGGGGTGTCCGTCGGCGTTGAGGTCGGCGTCGGACGTCGGCGTCGAGGTCGGCGTCGAGGTCGGCGTGGACGTCGGCGTGGACGTCGGCGTGGACGTCGGCGTCGAGGTCGGAGTCGAGGTCGGCGTCGAGGTGGGAGTCGAGGTCGGCGTGGACGTCGGGGTGGACGTCGGGGTGGACGTCGGGGTGGACGTCGGCGTCGAGGTGGGTGAGTCGGTGGGGCTCTCCGACGGTGTCCCGGACGGGACCTCCGTGGGCACCTCGGTGGGGACACCGGTGGGTGCCTCGGTGGGTGACTCGACCTCCGGGAGGGGTGCGAGCGGGTTCTCGACGAGGTCGTCGTCCTGCTGGTCGGACTCGCTGCCCTGCCGGGAGGAGCTCACGCGGTCGGAGGGGGACGACGGGCCGGAGTCGTCCCCGAGCGGTGCGCCGGCTCCCAGTCCCGGGTTGATCGCCTCGGGCTCGGCGACCGTGCGGTTGGCCTGGGTCATGCCGACCGCCACGCCTCCGACCACGACGACCGTGGCTGCCACGCCGGCGACCGCCGCGGCCGCGCTGTTGCCGACGACGAGGTCACGGACGCGGCCGACCACGGCCGCGAGCCCGACGGGCACGGCGACCGTCCCGGCGGCGGTCGTGAGGTAGGCGGCGGCAGCGCCGCCGAGGAGGAGGGGAGCGAGGATCGCGCCGAGGTTGGAGTTCACCTCGGTGAGCTCGAGGTAGATGGCCATGCACGAGCGGCACTCGTCCAGGTGGTGCTTCACCTTGGCGGCGTCGCGGCGGGAGATGGCGTCGCGGACGTAGGCGCCGAGCTGGGAGTGGGTCCAGCGGCAGGTGTCCTCGTCGAGCTCGGCGGCGTGCTGGGTGAGGAAGGCCTGACGCAGTCCCTCACGGGCCCGGTAGGCCAGCGCGGAGACCGAGTTGGCGCTCATCCCGAGGAGGGGCGCGATGTCGGCAGGCTTGTCGCCCTCGACCTCGGTGTGCCACAGCACCAGCTGCCAGCGCTCGGGGAGGGAGGCGAACGCCTTGGCGGCGGCGGCGCTCTCGAAGCCCTCGACGGCGGTGTCGCGGAACGGCACGCCGGGGTCGAAGGCCTCCATGTCGTCGGTCGTGTGGAGCTTGGCTCCGGCGCGGAAGCGGTCGACCTGCAGCCGTCGTACGGCCGTCAGCAGGTAGGCGCGGAAGGCGACGTCCGGGCCGCCACCGCGCTGCAGGATGCCGAGCACCTTGATGAAGGCATCGGAGACCAGGTCCTCGACGTCACCCGCCGGCACCAGCTGCCGGGCCAGGCGTCGGGCCGCGTCGACGTGTCGCTCGTAGAGGGCGCCGTAGGCGTCGACCTCCCCACCGCGGACGGCCGAGATCAGCTCGGCGTCCCCCGGTGACTCAACGCTGACAGTGGTCATCTGACCGACGCTCCAGGACACGGAACCCGACGTGGTCGCCGGGTGGTGAGAACTCTAGACCCCGACCCGTTCTCGCGCCTCGGAAGGAAATATCGAGAAATGTGGTCTGGTCCGCGTCATGGCCCTCGATGAGCCACGTCACATCACCGAGAGAACACCAGCATGGGGGGTACGTCGTGAAGATCTTCGCCACACGTGGGCGACGACTCGCGGCTGCCGATCCTGGGGTGAGTGAATCCGAGCTTTGGGACGCGCGATCGGGGTTGTCGCAGCGGCTAGAGGCTGTGGGGGAGGCGCTCACCTCAGGATCCGGTGTTCTCGAGGCATGCTCCGTCGCGGGCCAGGACCTGGCCCGCGACGGAGCGTCGATGCAGGAGGCCGCCGAGGGGCTCCGGGCGACCACGCTGCGGATCACGGGGGTCGATCCGCCCTACGACATGCTCACGGCGTTGGTCACGGCCTGGAGCGAGACGACGCTCGGCTACCTGCACCAGATCTCCTGCGAGGACCCGTTGACGGGGCTCTCCAGCCAGGCACACCTGCGCAGCCGGCTCTCCGAGCTCTACCGGCTCGGTGAGGGCGGCGCAGGCCACGCACTGGTCGTGTACGCCGTCCCGCGCGGGGACGACCCGTCGGAGGACCTCGGCGACCACTTCACCCGCGCCATGCGGCTGGCGCGTGCGGGGGAGATGGCCCGTACGGCGTTCGCGCGCGACGAGACGGTGGCCCGCCTGGGCACCCACCGGGTGGCGATCCTGACCCGCCGCGACGACCGGCTGGGACGACGAGTGCGGGTGCTGCGCACCCTGCTCGAGGGAATCCACGCCGGCGGCGCGCCTCCGGGTGCGCCGGTCCGGGTCTGGATCGAGGGACTGCCCGGCTCCGATGCCGGGGCCGCGATGCTGCTGGACGAGGTCGCCCGCGGCTGACGCGAGCTCCGGCCCTGTCGCCGGCTCCCCAGGTGGGTCTCGATACGCCCCGTCGCGTCCTCGCAGGCTCGGACGCGGGGTCACTCGACCTCCCGACCCACGCCGTGCGCTCGTCCCTCGCGCCCGGCTAGGGTCGTGACATGTGCGGCAGATACGCCTCGTCCCGGCAGCCCGAGGACCTCGTCGAGGAGTTCGAGGTCGTCGAGAGCCGCATCGCAGCGCCCCTGGCCGCCGACTACAACGTCGCGCCGACCAAGGAGGTCTACGCCGTCGTCGAGCGGCCGCCGTCGCGCGAGTCCGACGAGCCGGCGCAGCGTCAGCTGCGGGTGTTCACCTGGGGCCTGGTGCCGTCGTGGGCCAAGGACCCCGCCATCGGCAACCGGATGATCAACGCGCGGATGGAGACCGTCGCGGAGAAGCCGGCCTACCGCAAGGCGTTCGCCACCCGGCGTGCCCTGCTCCCCGCCGACGGCTACTTCGAGTGGTACCCGACCTCGCAGACCAACGCGAAGGGCAAGCCGGTGAAGCAGCCCTTCTTCATCCGCCCCCGCGACGGTGGGGTGCTCGCGATGGCCGGCCTCTACGAGATCTGGCGTGACCCCGACAGGGCCGAGGACGATCCCGACCGGTTCCGCTGGACCTGCACCGTGCTCACGACCGAGGCGGAGGACTCCCTCGGCCACATCCACGACCGGATGCCGTTGATGGTCGAGCGGGACCGCTGGCACCAGTGGCTCGACCCGACCGTCCCCGGCGACACCTCGCTGCTGGTGCCGGCCGCTCCCGGCCAGCTCGAGGCTTTCGCCGTCCCCACCCTCGTCAGCAACGTCCGCAACAACGGTCCCGAGCTCGTCGAGCCACTGCCCGTCGAGGAGACGCTCACGTGAAGAAGGCCACGGTCCGCAGCGTCGACACCCCGCACGGAGAAGGGCGCCTGCACACCCGCCGGGCCACCAGCCCGATGGCCACGCTCCTGCTCAGCCACGGCGCCGGTGGTGGCATCGAGTCGCGTGACCTGTGGGCACTGGCCGACGCACTTCCGGCCCAGGGCGTGTCGGTCGTGCTGTTCGAGCAGCCGTGGCGGGTGGCCGGACGCAAGGTCGCGACCGCCCCGCCCACCCTCGACACGGCGCTCGATCCGGGCCGCCGACGTGATGCGCGTGCGTACGCCGCTCGTGGTCGGTGGCCGCTCGGCCGGTGCCCGGTCGGCCGCCCGGACGGCCAAGGCGCTGGGGGCGACCGGCTGCCTGGCGCTCTCCTTCCCGTTGCACCAGCCGGGGAAGACCGAGCCGACCCGCCTGCCCGAGCTCCGGGGAGCCGGGCTGCCGACGCTGGTCGTCCAGGGCGAGCGCGACCCGATGGGCCGGCCCGAGGAGTTCCCGGGCGACCTCGCCGGTGTCGACATGGTGGTGATCCCCGGTGGTGACCACGGGCTCAAGGTGCCGGCCCGGGGCGAGGTGACGCAGGACGAGGCGATGGGCATCATCGTCGAGTCGACGCTCGAGTGGCTGGTGCGTGAAGTCGTCGGGAATCCTCCGACGCACTGAGGTGTTGAGGCCGGTGTGAAGTCACTGACCCTCGAACGACCGCGTCCTGCGGAGCGCGGTGCCGACCCTGCGTCCACGGCGGTACTGTGGGACGCGATGACTGACTCCCTCAGGGACGAGATGTCCCCCGAAGAGATCGACGTCGAGGCCGAGTCCTCCGACGACCGGTCCGCGCGCTTCGAGCGCGACGCCCTCCCCTTCCTCGACCAGCTCTACGGCGCAGCGATGCGGATGACCCGCAACCCCGCCGACGCCGAGGACCTGGTGCAGGAGACGTTCGCCAAGGCCTACAGCGCGTTCCACCAGTTCCGGCCCGGCACCAACCTCAAGGCCTGGCTCTACCGGATCCTGACCAACACCTACATCAACTCCTACCGCAAGAAGCAGCGCCAGCCGCAGCAGTCGATGTCCGAGGACGTCGAGGACTGGCAGCTCGCGCGTGCGGAGTCGCACTCCTCGACCGGCCTCCGGTCCGCGGAGATGGAGGCGCTCGAGCACCTCCCCGACTCGGAGGTGAAGGACGCCCTCCAGCGGCTGCCCGAGGAGTTCCGCCTCGCGGTCTACCTCGCCGACGTCGAGGGATTCCCCTACAAGGAGATCGCCGAGATCATGGAGACGCCCATCGGCACCGTGATGTCGCGGCTGCACCGCGGTCGTCGCCAGCTGCGCGACATGCTCGGTGACTACGTCCGGTCCAACGACCTGCTGCCGGCGTCGACGGTCCCGGGCTCGAGCGAGGGGAGCACGTCGTGAGCACGCACGAGCACGGCTCCCACGAGCACGGCCGCGACGACTGTGTCGACTACATCGAGCGGATCGTCTACCTCCTCGACAACGAGCTCGACCAGGCCGACTGCGCCGTCGTCGAGCTCCACCTCCGCGAGTGCGGCCCCTGCCTGGAGCGCTACGACCTCCAGCGCGCGGTGAAGCAGCTCGTCGCCCGGTCCTGCTCGGAGTCGGCCCCGGAGTCGCTGCGTGACCGCGTACGCCTCCAGCTGCACGAGGTCCGCATCCAGATCTCCGAGGGCGGGGCCTGAGCCGACCCGGCTCGAGGAGGATTCGCCGCTCCCGAGGTTTTTTGGGAGACTGACCCGAGCACCGACTTCAGGAGGACCACTATGGGCAAGACCGGACGCAAGCGCCGCGCTCGCAAGAAGAAGGGCGCGAACCACGGCAAGCGCCCCAACGCCTGAGCGCATCACAGGCACGTCATCGTAGAAGTCCCCGCCGAGGCGGGGACTTTTGCATGTCCGGGGCCGGATGGGGGGCCGGATGCATGGTGGGCGGCCGATCGGGAACTGGTGTGGCAGCCATTCACGAGCGAGGGACGAGTCCATGACCCACGATGACGACCAGACGGCCACACCTGCATCCGCGCCTGCATCCGAGGAGCGACGCTCGACGCCGAACTCGGCCGGACCCGAGGCCGCGGCGGGCGGCATGGGATCGAGCAGCGAGCGCGTCGGTCCCACCGGCGGGGGCCAGGTGGGCACCGACGGCCTGCGCGACACCAGCACGCTGGACGCTCCGGACGACGCACCGCCGGAGCAGAGCCCGGACGGCGAGGAACCCGCGCCCGAGGGAAGGGAGCCCAAGGCGGGCTATCCCCGGTTGGACCCGCGCCACGAGCGCAAGCCCTACCGCCCCTGAGCGGACCCCCCGGGGCCGGACGCGGCAGGAGTGCGGTGATCCTGACGTGGCAGGCACGTCATGGACACCGCACTCCGGACTTTCGTCCGCGCCTCAGTCGGTGTCGATCATGTCCCCGAGGGTGGGCTGCGACAGCGTCGTCAGCTCCGACACCCACGGCATCTGCAGGTCGTCGTGGTGCTGGGAGACGAGCTCCCGCACGGCGTCCACGGCAAGCCGTCGTTCGTACTCCGCGAACTCGATGCGCTGGCCGAGCGTGGCCAGTGCCTCTCGCAGTTGGTCATCCATGAAATTTCCCCCTCTGAGGCGTCCGCCCCACGCGGACACCGCGTCGGAGCCTGCCAGAGGCTGGAGGGGGGCGCTACCCAAACTCCCCGTTGTTGTCGGCAAGGTCTAGTCAACTCGTCCTTGACGCTTGTCAGAGCCGGGAGAGGAACCGCTCGGCCTCCACCACGACCCGGGTGACCTCGCCGGCGGCGAGCACCTTGCCGGTGGTCGCGTCGCGCGCGCTCACCGTGAAGCGGTGCAGCCGCCCGTCCTCGTAGGCGCTGGAGGCACTGACCTCGACCTCGGCGCCGACCGGGCTGGCGGCGAGGTGCTCGAGCTGCATGCGGGTGCCGACGCTGGTCGATCCCTCGGCCAGCAGCGGGACCAGGCAGGCGCACGTGGCCGCCTCGAGCCAGGCCAGCAACCGGGGTGTCCCGAGCACGGGCAGCGAGCCGCTGCCGACCGCGAGCGCGGTGTCGTCGTCGCCCACGACGAAGGTGAGGGTGACCGGCTCGGGGTGCGGCATGGCGGGCCTTTCGACGATTCGATCGGTGACTGGGGCAACCTGTGGGTCCCACACACGTCTACCAGACATGAGCACGAGGACCCTCGGGATGGACCCAGCAGTGGACATCACTGAGCTCTACGCCGCCCACCGGCTGTCGCTGGTGCGGCTGGCGGTGCTGCTGGTGGACGACTTCGCGTCGGCCGAGGACGTCGTGCAGGACGCGTTCGCCGCGCTCGCACGTCGTCCGGACGCCGTGAAGGACCCGTCGAAGGCGCTCGCCTACCTGCGGGTGTCGGTGGTCAACACCGCCCGCTCGGCGCTGCGCCGACGGCGTACGGCACGGGCGTACTCGCCACCGCACGACCTGTCCCCGCCGACGCCCGAGGACAGCGCCGTGCTGGCCGAGGAGCACCGCGAGGTGATCACGGCGCTGCACCAGCTGGCGCCGCGGCAGCGCGAGGTCCTGGTGCTGCGCTACTGGTCGAACATGTCGGAGGCGGAGATCGCCCAGACGCTGGACATCAGCCAGGGCACCGTGAAGTCGACGGCCAGCCGCGCGCTGGTCGCCCTGGAGAAGAGCATGCAGAGCAGCACCCGGACGAGCACAGGAGAGGAGGGGGCATGAGCACCCACGACACGATCCCGGACATGGAGCAGCGGCTGCGCGCCGCCCTCACCGCCCGCGCCGACCTGGTGCAGCCCGAGGACCTGACCCCGCTCGCCACGGTCGTACCGCTGCGACCGCGATGGCAGTCGCCGTGGGTGCTGCTCGCCACTGCGGCGGTCGTCGTGCTCATCCTCGGCATCGTCTTCCAGGGGATCAGCCGCGACCCGCGGTCCGACGACGTCGCGCCCAAGCCCGACGCCCCGAAGCCCGACGACCCGTCGGTCACCCTGCCCGCGGACGTGGGTCGGGACTGGGGGGTGAGCCCCGAGTCCACCCCCGCCAAGGTCGACCTCGACGGCGACGGCACGAAGGAGAAGGTCGAGTTCCTCGCCGAGGAGACCAAGAACTTCGACGGCCGGATCCGCCTGCAGACGACCCTCAGCAGCACGGGGGAGGAGGCCTACGGCATCGCGGACGTGGACTCGACGATCGGCCTGACCGCGGGAGGGAGTCATCGACGCCGACGGGGACGGCGACCAGGAGCTGGTCGTGTTCGACCCGGACCTCGACGCCGTCGCGGCGGCGGCGGAAGCCGCTCGTCTTCGACCTGCGCGAGGGCCTGCTGGTCCAGGCCGTGCCCGAGGATCCCGACCTGCTCCGCCGCGGTGACGTGCAGGTGCCCGGCAGCCAGACCGAGTTCTACGACCTGGTGCGTGTCCACCAGTACTGGATCGAGGACGGCGACCTCTTCTCGGGACGGTCGGTGGACTCCTTCGCCCAGGCCGGCGAGGTCCAGGCGAGGCCACTGGTGGTCGAGCTCGAGACCTGGAAGTGGCGACTCGACGACGACGGCGTGCTCCGTCCGGAGGCCGCCGGTTGCCGGGAGCTGGAGTTCGACGTGCGCGACTGCACAGGTGGTGCGAGCAACCAGGTCCTCGACGTGGGCGCCCCGGTGGAGACCTCCGTCGGAGTCGGGGAGAGCGCCGAGGAGACGCGCAGCTATCCCTTCTCCTACCGGGTGGAGGCCGGTGACCCGCCGCTGTTGTTCGTCCAGGGTTATGACTCGGGCACCCTGCGGCACGAGCTCGACGTCGCGGACCCGCGCGTCTCGGCGGTGCAGCCCGACAGCTCCTTCTACCAGGGCGGCGTGTCCCTCGTCGTCACCTCCGCCTCCGACCCCTCGGTCGTGCAGCTCCTGGTGCAGCGCGGCGACAGGATCGTGGTGCTCGAACCGGTGGGCGAGGTGTCGTTGGAGAACACCGACGACACGCGCACCTGGCACACCGACAACGGGTCGGTGGTGTCGGCCGTCGCCGGCGACGACGACTCCTGGCAGCTGTGGCTGTGGCAGGTGACGTCGGGCGACAGGACCTTCGCCATCCCCGCCGGGACGGTCTGCTTCGACGACGCCGAGGACCTCTCGACCATGCGGGGGTGCTGAGTCAGAACGCCTTGCGGAAGGCGAGCAGGTCCACGCCGGGCAGCGGCGACCAGTCCCGGTCGGGGTCGCGGGTGTAGCCGAGCCGGCCGTAGACGCGGTGCGCGGCGGTCATCGTGGCGAGCGACGAGAGCGCCATGCCGACAGCCCCCTGCTCGCGGGCGCGCTCCTCGCAGAGGGTGGCGAGCGCCGTGCCGACACCGGAGCCCTGGGCGGTCGGGGCGACCGCGAGCATCCGGAACTCGCCCTCGTCGTCGCGGGCGATCTCCCGCCACGGCGAGCCGGGCGGGCAGGACGTCACCAGTCCCAGCAGCCGCTCGTCGTCGACGGCCACCCAGACCTCGGCCTGGGCGTCCCTGGTCGCGACGTCGTGGAGCCGCTGGCGGTAGTCGTCCTCGGCGCCCGTCAGGAACGGTGAGTACGCCGCCACGCACACGTCGCCGGCCGCCTCGTGCTCGTCGGGACGGATGCGGCGCAGCTCCACCTCAGATGCCGAACGTGTTGCGCGGGTAGGCCTCGTTGACGTCGGTGATCACGTTGACCAGGTAGGGGACGCCCGAGGCGTAGGCGCGGTCGAGCGCCGGGCCGATCTGCTTCGGGTCGCTGACCGTCTCGCCCGCTCCGCCGAGCGCCTTGACCACGTCGTCGTAGGGCGTGCGCTGGGCCAGGTCGGCGACCACGTCATAGCCGT
Source organism: uncultured Actinomycetota bacterium (assembly GCA_963750445.1). Taxonomy (GTDB): domain Bacteria; phylum Actinomycetota; class Actinomycetes; order Propionibacteriales; family Nocardioidaceae; genus Nocardioides. The sequence goes on from CAVVQR010000006.1 coordinate 39,404, forward strand.
AGAGCATCTGCATGGGGCCCTTCTCCAGGCCCCAGGCGGAGTTGTTGCCCATCACCATGACGACCGGCAGGTCGTGGCGGACGAGGGTGTCGACGTCCATCAGCGAGAAGCCGGCGGCACCGTCGCCGAGCAGGAGCGTGACCTGCGCGCTCGGACGGGCGATGCGGGCGGCGATGGCGGCACCCAGGCCGGCGCCGAGGCAGCCGTAGGGGCCGGGGTCGAGCCAGCCGCCGGGGCGCTTCGGCTCGACGTACTTGCCGGCGAAGGACACGAAGTCGCCGCCGTCGCCGATGACGACCGAGTCCTCCTCGAGCCGCGGCACCAGCTCGCCGTAGATGCGGGCCGGGTGGATCGGGTCGGCCTCCGCCGTCAGCAGCAGGGCGTCGCGCTCGGCAGCGACCTTGACCTGGTCGGCGAGCTGGCCGGCCCAGGCGCTCCAGTCGGGCTTGTCGCCGCGCTCGATCGCGGCCTGCAGGCCGTCGAGGACGGTCGTCAGGTCGCCGGCGACGGAGCCGGCGAGCTCCGCGTGGCCCGACACCTGGGCGGGGGAGTCGGCGATGTGGACGACCTTGGCGAATGCGCCGTCAGGGTTCTTGTCCGGGCCGCCGAAGGCGCCGTAGCCGAGGCGGAAGTCGAGCGGCGTGCCGACGACGACCACCAGGTCGGCGTTGGCCAGCGCTGCGCCGCGGGCCTTGGTGACGAGCGAGCGGTGGCCGCCGGGGATGACACCGCGGCCCATGCCGTTGGTCAGCGTCGGGATGCCGAGGTCCTCGACGAGGCGGAGCGCGGCGACCTCGGCGTGGTCGGCCCACACGTCGGTGCCGAGGATCAGCACCGGTCGCTGCGCCTGTGCGAGCAGGCGGGCGATCGCCGCGATCGCGTCGGGGTCGGGCTCGATCCGGGTGCCCTCGCCCGAGCCGGCGGAGCCGGTCGAGGAGTTGAAGAACTCGTCCATCGGTACGTCGACGAAGACCGGTCCGCGGTGGCTCGAACGGGCCAGCGTGAAGGCCTCGTCCATGCCGGCGGAGACCTCGCCCGCCGTCATCAGGGTCTTCGCGGCCTTGGCGACGGGCGCGATGATCGGCGGCTGGTCGAGCTCCTGGAGGGAGCCGGTGCCCCAGCGGTTCTGCGGCGCGCGGCCACCGACGACGACCATCGGCGAGCCGGCGAACTGGGCCTGGGCGATGGCACTGATGCCGTTGGTGACGCCCGGTCCGGCGGTGAGGACCGCGAGGCCGGGGACGCGGGTCAGCTTGCCGGTGGCCTCGGCTGCGAACGCCGCCGTCTGCTCGTGGCGTACGTCCAGGAGCCGCATCTGCGGGTCCTCGCCGTCCTTGTTGATCCGCACCGCGCCGTCGTACATCGGGAAGACGTGCGCGCCCGAGAGCGTGAACATCGTGTCGACACCGTGGGCGCGTGCGACGTGGACGGCGAGCTCGCCGCTGTGGCCGGAGATCTCGTTGCTCGTCATGGCCCGAGGCTAGCGGGTGCCTACTCGGAGGTAGGGAGTGTTCGTCATCCGCAGCGCGTCGATCACGACGAGCAGCAGGTCGGGTCGTACGAGCGGCGGCTCGGCTGCGAGCGAGAGGTGCACGAACAGGGCGCGCAGGAAGGCCTGGGCGGCTGCAGTGGGGGCGAAGGGGTCGTGGTCGACCGGCCCCCGGTAGGGGTTCGCGCCGGCGCCGATCTTGTGCACCCAGGGCTCGAGGACGTCGGTGCTGAGCGTGTTGCGCCGCAGGATCCGCATCACCGCGGCGGCGATCCGGTCGGGCTCGCCGGCGGCCAGCGGGTCGTCGGCCGGTTGCAGCAGGAGCCGCTCGGCCAGGATGTCGAGCAGGACGCTGTGCTCGGCCCCGGCCAGGTGCGGGGACTCCGCCAGCGCCCCGATCGTGTCGGCGCCGTGGGCGATGGTGTGGGCCCAGCCCTTGTCGGGCACGTAGCCGCGGGTGTCGCGCTCGGTGAGGAACCAGACCGCGATCCGGTCGCCCCAGTCCAGGATCTTGGCGCCCGGCAGCAGGTGCTGCTCGTTGTCGCGCTCGAGGCACTCGGCCAGGATCAGGGCGCTGAAGCTGCGCCGGAAGACGCTGTCGGTGCCGGTCTCGCCCAGCCCGACGGAGAGCCCGGTGACCATCCCGTCGCCGAGGCCGGGGAGCAGGTCGTCGTAGACGCCGCGGTCGATCCAGGTGGCGAGCGCCGGGTAGGCGGTGCCGTCACGGACCTCGGGCTGCGTCGAGCCGAGCATCGTGGTGAGCTCGGCGGTGAGGTCGTCGAGGGGGCGGTCGGAGGGGACCTCGAACCCGGCCGCCTGCACCTGGTTCCAGTAGCCGATCGACATGCGCCCCATCCTGCCAGCCGCCCGCGCGCCAGCCCTAGTCTGGTGCGGTGCCCTCCCTCCACGAGCTCGTGCGAGCCCACACCGAGCTCGTCGAGGACGACGTCTCCTGGCTCCAGCTGCTGATGGCGGACTGGCAGATCCTGGCGGACCTGTCCTTCGCGGACCTGGTCCTGTGGCTGCCCGACAAGGAGGGCCGGGGCTACTGGGCCGCCGGTCAGATGCGGCCCACGACGGGACCGACCGCGCTCGTCGACGACGTGCTCGGCACCTTCATCCCCACCGGTCGCCGCCGGATGCTCGACGAGGCCTTCGAGACCGGACGCCTGGTGCGCGAGGGCGATCCGGAGTGGCGCGACGACGTGCCCGTGCGGGTCGAGGTCATCCCGGTGCGCCGCGCCGGCCGGGTGATCGCCACGATCGCCCGCAACACCAACCTGCTCGGCGTACGCACACCCAGCCGGCTCGAGCTGAGCTATCTCCAGACCGCGGCCGAGCTCACCCAGATGATCGCCGCGGGCCACTTCCCGCTGTCGGGCCAGCGCAGCGACCACGCCGACTCACCACGGGTGGGGGACGGCTTCGTGCGCCTCGACCCGGCCGGGCGGGTCGTCTACGCCAGCCCCAACGGGCTCTCGGCCTACCGTCGCCTCGGCCTCCAGGGCGACCTCGCCGGGCTCGTGCTGACCGACCTGACGCGCGACCTGGTGCCGGCGCGCAAGCGCCTCGACGAGGAGACCCTCAGCGCCGTCCTCGGTGGCCGCGACGGGCGCGCGACCGAGGTCGGCACCGACGAGGTGACCCTGATCGTGCGCAGCATCCCGCTGCGCCCGCAGGGCGACCGCAGCGGGGCGCTGCTGCTCATGCGCGACGTCACCGAGCTCCGCAGCCGCGACCGCGAGCTGGTCACCAAGGACGTCACCATCCGCGAGATCCACCACCGGGTGAAGAACAACCTGCAGACGGTCGCGGCGCTGCTGCGCCTGCAGGCGCGGCGTACGCAGGCCGAGGACGCCAAGGCGGCGCTCGAGGAGGCGGTGCGTCGCGTGGGCTCGATCGCGATCGTGCACGAGACGCTCAGCCACGCGGTCGAGGAGACCGTCGACTTCGACGACATCGCGGACCGGCTCGGGGCGATGGTCGTCGACGTCAGCGGGGTCGAGGTGTCGGTGCGGGTGGTGAGGGACGGCTCGTTCGGCAAGCTGCCCTCCGAGGCGGCGACGCCGCTGGCGATGGTGCTGACCGAGGTGCTCCAGAACGCCGTCGAGCACGGCTACGCCGGCCAGCCCGAGCGCGAGGAGGGCCGCGTGGTGATCACCGCGCGGCGCATCGTGGGTCGGCTGCACGTGGTCGTCGAGGACGACGGCCGCGGACTGCCCGAGGGCTTCGACCTCGACGGGTCGACGCAGCTCGGGCTGTCGATCGTGCGCACGCTCGTCGAGTCCGAGCTGGGCGGCGTGCTGGAGATCGGCCCCGGGACGCGGGGGACCCGCGTGCAGGCGGACCTGCCGCTCGACTAGAGGTCAGACCAGGTCAGACCGGGTCAGACGAGAGGTGGCTCAGGCGGTCCGGATGCGGGCCCGGGCGTTGCGGCGCTTCAGCGCGCGACGCTCGTCCTCGCTCAGGCCACCCCACACTCCGTGGTCCTGCCCGGCCTCCAGGGCCCAGGCGAGGCACTGCTCGCGCACGTCGCAGCGCCGGCACACCTGCTTCGCCTCTTCTATCTGGAGGATCGCAGGACCGGTGTTGCCGATGGGGAAGAACAGCTCCGGGTCCTCGTCGAGGCATGCAGAGCGGCTACGCCAATCCATGAGTGGGGGATTCCCTCTTTCTATTCACAGGCTTGTGCTGTTTGCGGACATTCAGCGAGCCCGGGCGCAAGAAAGCGCAGCGTCCAGACTCGCAAGACTTGAACGTTCACACAACCCCAAACTCTGGTCGCGTCCGTCACAACTAGTGTGGACGAGTGCCCGTTACGCCTTCGGATCTTCCCCCGACCGCAGACCCTACCGTGCCACCCCCGCTGGTGGTCGCGGCCTCGCTCGTGGCGCTGGAGGCTTTTCTGCTGGCTGCGCTGGGCGTCCTGGAGCTCGCCAACCTCCGCTCGATCCGGCTGACGATGGGCGTGACGACGTCGCTGTTCTTCGTGGCTGCGGCCGCCTTCCTCGCCTGGTGCGCGTGGTCGCTGTGGCATGCACGCCGCTGGGCGCGCGGCCCGGTCGTGATGGCGCAGCTCATCCAGCTGGGGATCGCCTGGAACCTCAGGGACGTCAGCACCCTGCTGGTGCCGGTGGGCCTGGCCGCGGCGGCACTGGTGGTGGTGGCCGGACTGCTCCACCCGGCCAGCACCCACGTGCTGGAGGAGGACGCGGGCTAGGTGGGCTCCGGCTGCGCTCAGTCGGCTTCGAGCGACGTACGCAGCTGGGCGAGCGTGCGGGTCAGCAGTCGGGAGACGTGCATCTGCGAGACCCCGATCTCCTCGGCGATCTGCGACTGCGTCATGTTCTTGAAGAACCGCAGCAGCAGGATCCGCTTCTCGCGCTCGCCGAGCCCCTCGAGCAGCGGCTTGATCGACTCGCGGATCTCGACGTGCTCGATGTTGGTGTCCTCGACGCCGAGCGTGGCGAGCATGGCCGGAGGCCCGTCGTCGTGGTCGTCGGAGGCGTCGAGGGAGAGCGTGGCGTAGGCGTGCGAGGACTCGATGCCCTCCATGACCTCTTCCACGGTGCAGCCGATGACCTCGGCGAGCTCGCGCGGCGTGGGGGAGCGGCCCAGCTTCTGGGTCAGCTCGCCGGTGGCACCGCCGATCTGCATCCGGAGCTCCTGGAGCCGACGCGGCACCCGGATCGCCCAGCCCTTGTCGCGGAAGTGACGCTTGATCTCCCCGATCACCGTCGGTGTGGCGTAGGTCGAGAACTCGACGCCGCGGTCGGTCTCGAACCTGTCCACGGCCTTGATCAGGCCGATGGTCCCGACCTGCACGAGGTCCTCGAACGGCTCGCCGCGGTTGCGGAAGCGGCGGGCGCAGTGCTCGACGAGCGACAGGTGCAGGTGCACCAGGTCGTCGCGCGCCACCGATCGCTGGGCATCGCTGTTGTCCTCGTCGCGCATGACCCGGAACAGGGCTGCACTGCGCGCTCGGACCTGCTCGAGACCCGTCGGCGGGCCGTCGAAGTCCTCCAGGGCGGTCCCCACCGCCTCGTCCCCCGTGTCTGCGCTCATGTCAGAGCTCAGCACCCGTCAATCCCGCAGCGACTGCGGACGTGACCGTGAAGCGGACCCGGAAACGTCCGCCCTCCGATCCCGCCGAAGCATCCTGCGCCATCGTGTCCAGCACCTGCCAGGCGAAGCTCTCGGTGTCGAGCGACGGGTCGTCCATCGCCTCGGTCTCGAGGGTGACGGTCATCGAGCCCCGACCGAAGAAGAAGCACGCGAGCAGGTCCGTCCCGGGGTCCGCCGCGGGGATCGCGAGGGCCGTGGCCTCGCCGATCGCGATGCGCAGGTCCTCGATGTCGTCGATGGTGAAGTCGAGGCGCGCAGCCAGGCCGGCAGCCGTGGTGCGGACGACCGAGGCGTAGGCACCCTCGGCGGGAAGTCGGAGCTCGACGTCGGCGCGAGAGCCACCCGTGTTGTCTGCCATCTGCGTCCGTGTCCCGTCCTCGAGCTGATGTGCTGGCCCACACACTAACCGGGCCCGGTCGCCACGAGGGTGGCAACCGGGCCCGGTGAGAGAGGACAGAAGGACTGAGCTCGGTACGGCGAAGCAGCAAGCTGCTCAGAAGAAGGCCTGAGCGGCCCCGCTCCGCGGTGCCGTTCAGGCCTTCTTCGTCTCCCAGAAGATCTCCGCGATCTCGTCGATCTTGGCGAGCAGCTCGTCGGCCTTCGCGGCGTCGAGCTCACCCTTGGTGCCACTGGCACCGGCGAGCTTGGTGGCCTCGTTGACCAGCGTGTGGAGCTGCGGGTACTTCTCGAAGTGCGGGGGCTTGAAGTAGTCGGTCCAGAGCACCCACAGGTGGTGCTTGACCAGCTCGGAGCGCTGCTCCTTGATCAGGATGGCGCGCGTGCGGAAGTCGGGGTCGTCGTTGTCGGCGACCTTGGCGATGATCCCCTTGATGGACTCCGCCTCGATGCGTGCCTGGGCGGGGTCGTAGACACCGCAGGGCAGGTCGCAGTGGGCGGAGACCTCGACGGTCGGGGCAAGCAGGTGGCGAAGCATCTGGTTCCTCTCAACTCGGGTTTCTGCAGTCGGCTGCGACACTACTCCGCGTGAAGAGGGGTCGGCAGAGGGGTCTCGCCCGCAGGGGTGGTGGCCCGCGGGGACCGTTCGGCATCTCGGTGGTGCGCGGTCGGTCGATGCTCCCGACCCTGCGAGACGGTGACCGGCTGCTGGTCCGGTACGGCGCCGGCGTGCAGCCCGGAGACCTGGTGGTCGCGCGGTTCGTGGACGGGACCCTGGCCGTCAAGCGCGCCCAGGAGCAGCGGCGTACGAGGACGGGCGGAGCCGCGTGGTGGCTGGTGAGCGACAACCCCGACGAGGGCGTCGACTCGCGGCATCGCGGGCCGGTGGCAGCGGACCAGGTGCTCGCCGTCGTACGCCTGCGGGTGTGGCCTTCCCCACGCATGGGACGGCGCCTGTCGCCCCACTGAGCTGTGCGAGTATCGCGGCCATGGAACAGGGCATGGCTCGGCCTCACCCGCACGCGGGCGACCCAGTGTTCGACCTGCACGTCGGCGGCAAGATGGAGATCGTCTCGACGGTCGCCCTCCACGGCCCCGACGAGCTCTCCCTCGCCTACACGCCCGGCGTGGCCCGGGTCTGCGAGGCCATCGCCGCGGACCCGTCACTGACCCAGCACTACACGTGGGTGCCCAACACGGTCGCCGTCGTCACCGACGGCACGGCCGTCCTCGGCCTCGGCGACATCGGCCCGGCGGCCGCGATGCCGGTGATGGAGGGCAAGGCCGTGCTGTTCAAGCAGTTCGGCGGCGTCGACGCCGTGCCGATCTGCCTGGACACCACCGACGTCGAGGAGATCATCGAGACCGTCGTCCGGCTGGCGCCGAGCTTCGGCGGCATCAACCTCGAGGACATCTCCGCCCCGCGCTGCTTCGAGATCGAGGCGCGGCTCAAGGAGCGGCTCGACATCCCCGTCTTCCACGACGACCAGCACGGCACCGCCGTCGTGGCGCTCGCCGCGCTGACCAACGCGCTGCGCCTGACCGGCCGCGACGCTGCCACCGCTCGGGTCGTGGTGCAGGGCGCGGGTGCTGCCGGCGTGGCCGTGGCCCGCATCCTGCTGGAGGCCGGCGTGCGCGACATCGCCGTGCTGGACCGGCAGGGCGTGCTCAACTCCGAGCGGCACGACCTCACCCCGGTCAAGGCCGCCCTCGCCCGCGACACCGCCGACGTGGCCGGTCGCCGCGGCAACCTGGCCGACGTGATGGCCGGCGCGGATGTCTACATCGGAGTCTCGGGAGGCCAGGTGCCCGAGGAGATCGTCGCCTCGATGGCCGCGGACGCGATCATCTTCGGCCTGGCCAACCCGACGCCCGAGGTGCACCCCGACCTGGCGCACAAGTACGCCCGCGTCGTGGCCACCGGCCGCTCGGACTTCCCCAACCAGATCAACAACGTGCTGGCGTTCCCCGGCATCTTCCGCGGCGCCTTCGACGTGCACGCGACGGCGATCACCGAGGGCATGAAGGTGGCTGCTGCGACCGCGCTGGCCGAGCTCGTCGGCGACGACCTGCGTGAGGACCTCGTGATCCCCTCGCCGTTCGACCCGCGCGTGCCCGGCGCCGTGCGTGAGGCTGTTGCTGCCGCGGCACGGGCTGACGGGGTCGCGCGCCGCTGATCAGGGCCCTCCGCCGAGGAAGGATGCCTCGCCGGCATCCGGGCATGGGGTCACGACCGCATGGTCCCCGCCCCCCATCGGAAGGTCCGCGCGCGCATCGCTGCAGACCCGGAGGTCGCGGAGATGAGAGTGCAAGCCACCTAGGATCTCGCCGTGGCCTATCCCGCACTCGTGGTGTTCATCGCCCTCGGCTTCTTCGTCGTTCTCCTGGTGTTCGGGAGACAGGACATCACCAGGGGAGCAAACGCCGAGGTCGCCAGGGGAGCGGTGTACCTCACCCTCGCGGCCATTGTCGGCACGCTGGCGCTGAGCATGGTCTTGTCACTGGTCGTCTGATGACCCCCTGAGTCGTGTGCGCGGTCATCGGAAGATCCGCGCTCTCGACGCGGTCGATCCGGCGCGAGGCCAGGTGGTTCCGTCATCCGAAGGACGGTGGTGGTGGCCGCCCGTGCCTGCTTATCGTCGTCCCGACGCCGGTGGTCGGCGAAGGAGGGGTGGAGCATGGGCAAGCTCGTTGTCATCGCGATGACGTCGGTGGACGGCTACTACGAGGGTCCGGGTGGTGCTGGCGACCTGGAGGTCTCCGGCGTCGACGACGGCTTCAACGCCTACAACGCCGACGCCGTCCAGCGAGCCGACGCGGTGGTGATCGGTCACACGTCGTTCAAGGACTTCAGCTCCTACTGGCCTGATCGAGAGACGGCGGAAGATGCCTCCGACGCCGAGCGGCGCTTCGCGATCGCCTACAACCCTCTTCCGAAGGTCGTCGTCAGTCACGACCCGTCGTCGGTCCACGTGCCCGAGAAGTGGCACGACAACACGCGCGTCGTCAGCGAGGACGTCGTCGGTCAGGTGGCGCGACTCAAGGAGCAGTCCGACGGCGACATCGCCATCTGGGGGAGCCGCAACCTCTGGTCGCAGCTGTGGGATGCCGGACTGGTCGACGAGCTGCACCTGGTCGCCGGAACCGGAGTGGCTGGGGACGGCACCCCGGTCTTCCCCGCCGAGACCGACGTGAAGCTGACGCCGCTCGAGTCACGCCTGCTGGCCGGCTCCAGCTGCGTGCTGACGACCTACAGGGTGCACTGAGCCGGGACGCCCGCGCGAGCACCAGTAGTCGGCGTGTGCCGGGTCGACGAGGTGGAGGCGCCTCGACCGACCCGATCGCGTCATCTAGCCTTTTCCATGACGATGCAGCCGATCCCTGGGGGCACGATGTCCGGCACCACCCACCGTCCAGTACGTCCGCGCGCCCTCGCCGCTCCGGTGGTGCTCGCCTGCGTGGCTGTGCTGCTGGCGGCTGTTCCGTCGCAGCAGGCAGCAGCAGGCCCGGCCGCCGCAGCGAGCAGTCCCAGGTCAACGCCGCTGACGATCGACACGACGACCGGCACGTGGCGCGGCCGGGCATCGGGCGCGACGCGCCAGTTCCTCGGCATCCGCTACGCGAAGCCTCCGACCGGCACGCGCCGGTGGACCCTGCCCCGGCCCGCGTCCGACACGGAGAAGGTGCGTGCCGCACGGACGGCCGGACCGTCGTGCCCGCAGTCGGCTGACGTGGCGCTCGCCTCCGCGAGCGCCACCGACGAGGACTGCCTGTTCCTCAACGTCACCACCCCCCGCCGCGCCAGCGACGAGCCGTGGCCGGTGATGGTGTGGTGGCACGGCGGTGGCTTCACCAGCGGCGCAGGTTCGCAGTACGACGCCCGCAGGCTCGCCGAGCAGGGCGACGTCGCGGTCGTGACCGTCAACTACCGCCTCGGGATGCTCGGCTACCTCGGCCTGCCCGGCCTCCAGGGGGCAGGCAACTTCGGCCTGGCCGACCAGCTCGCCGCATTGCGGTGGGCCAACGACAACGCCGCCGCGTTCGGCGGTGACCCGGACAACGTCACGGTCTTCGGTCAGTCGGCCGGCGGCACTTCGGTCTGTGCCGCGCTGACGACCCCCGGAGCCGAGAAGCTCATCGACAAGGCCATCTTCTCCTCCGGCTCGTGTCGCCTCGCGTGGCCGAAGGGCACGCTGTTCCCCGGGCTGCCCGCCTCGCGGTCGCTCATCTCGGCGAGGGCGAGCAACAAGCTCGGCCAGGGCGTGTCCGCCGGCCTCGGCTGCACGAGCGCCGACCCGCTGCCGTGCCTGCGGCGCAAGCCCGTCGACGAGCTCGTCGCCACCTCGGACGCGTTCGGCAACCCGCTGGCGTACGGCACCGAGCTCCTCCCGCGCGACCCGGCCAAGGCCATCGAGCGAGGCCGCGTGGCCGACGTTCCCATCATCAGCGGCGGCAACCAGAACGAGCACCGCTCCTTCATCGGCGGCCTGCTGCTGGCCCAGCCCGACGCCGTGACCGCCGCCAACTACGCCGACCTGATCGCCACCTCGTTCGGCGACGACGCCCCGGACGTGGCACGCCGCTACCCGCTGGCGGACTACGACTCCGCCCCGCTCGCTTGGTCGAGCCTCGTCACCGACGTCGCCTGGGCCTGCACCACCACCCACGGCGCCCGCGACCTCGCCGCTGCGACGAGGGGGCCCGGATCGAAGGTCTACAGCTACGAGTTCGCCGACCCGTCGGCGATCGACGTCAGCATGGTCGGCTCGTCCGGGCTGACGCAGGCCGGTGCGCACGCCACCGACCTGCCGTTCCTGTTCGACCTCGGTGGGAAGAACCTGCTCGAGACTCGTGCGCAACGCAGGCTGGGACGCACGATGGTGCAGCTGTGGACCAGCTTCGCCCACACCGGGACACCCGCTTCAACGCGCGCGCCGCGCTGGAGGCCCACCACCGCCACGAAGGCACCCGTCCTGCAGCTCACCAGCCCCGAGGTCCGCGCGGTCGACCACCGGCGCGAGCACCAGTGCGGCTTCTGGGACTCCCTCGACCTCACCTGACCCGGGACGAAACGCCGTTCCCCGATGACGTGGTCGACCATGAGGGCGGACTCTCCGGTGGGCGCCCCAGCTCGGTCGCGAGCGGGCTCGGCACCGACCGGCGGAATGAGAGCATGATCCAGTGAGTGACGGCGACCGGGACCTGCTGCGTGCCCGCGACCTGGTCGACCGCGAATATCGACGTCCGCTTGCGGTGACCGACATGGCTGAGGCAGCGCACCTGAGCCCGGCGCACTTCAGCCGACGGTTCCGCGCCATCTACGGCGAGACGCCCCACGTGTACCTGCTCACCCGTCGCCTCGAGCGTGCTGCAGCCCTCTTGCGCCGTACGGATCATCCTGTGACTGCGATCTGCCTGGAGGTCGGCCTCAGCAGTGTGGGCAGCTTCAGCACCTCGTTCACCCGCGTCTACGGCTGCTCGCCCTCGGCCTACCGGGCCGCCTCGCCCACAGCAGCGGATCGGGTGCCGGTGCCGGAGTGCATCGTCCGGGCCTTCGGACGGCCCAAGAACAGCAGTTCTCGAGAAGCAACGGGCTCTGCCAGAGCCTAGATTGGCCACGTGCTGAGGATCTCCACCTTCAATCTCTGGGTCCGTGACCAGGAAGAGGCTCTCGAGTTCTGGACCAGCCGGGTCGGCTTCGAGCTTCGCTCGGATGTGTCCTTCGCGGACCTGGGCGGCTTTCGATGGCTGACGGTCGGCCCGCCCGGACAGGCCGATGTCGAGCTCGTGCTGATGGCGGTGCCGGAACCGCCGGTCGTGTCCGCCGAGCAGAGAGACCTCCTGCGGGCAGTTCTCGCCCAGGGACTGACAGGCGCGATCTTCCTCGCCACCGATGACGTCGTGGGCGACCACCGCGAGCTCACCCGTCGCGGCGTCGAGTTCACCGAACCGCCGGAACCGCGGCCGTTCGGCATCGACGCGGGTTTTCGCGACCCGTCCGGCAACCAGGTCCGACTGACGCAGGAGCTTGCATGACTGACCTCGCCCCCCTGGTGGGCATCGAGCTGAACCACCTTGCGGATGCCCTTGCCCGGCTGTCGGACGACGACTGGAACCGTGCGTCCCTGTGCGCCGGCTGGGAGGTCAGGCACGTCATTGCCCACCTGACCATGCCAGCACGCTACGGCGGGGAGCAGTTCCAGGCCGAGCTCCGAGCCGACGGGTACGACTTCGACGCGATGTCGAACCGGCTTGCGGCAGTGGATGGTGAGCTCGGTCCGGGACGACTGCTGGCGGACCTCCGCAGCTCCGTCCTCGCCGGCTTCGAGCAGCCCGGCGGCGGCTGGTTGGGCTCGCTCAGCCACGTCGTCATCCACGGCCTCGACGTGACGATGCCGGTCGGACTCGGCAGGGTGGCGAGCGACGAAGCCACTGGCGTCGTCCTCAGGGCACTCACCGAGTCCGGGCCCACGACGATGTTCGGAGTCGACCTGGGCACGGTCGTCGCACTCAGCGCAGGGCGGTCCGTCTCCGACGGAGAACAGCGCCCAGCGTGAGGGGCCGGGCCGGCCGCGTCACTGCGGGCGGCGCATGTCGAAACGGTTGGTGAGGTCGATGCCGAAGTAGGCCGTCGGTCCGCCCGCCCGCAGGATCGGCTGCGCCCGGGCGGTGTCGTAGACGCCGTCCACCAGCAGGTCCTCGTCGATGTGCACGCCGACCACCTCACCGACCGTGAACCATGAGCCGCTGGCCTCACCCGTCGCGGTCTGCAGCTCGATGATCTGGGTGACTCGGCACTCGAAGGTGACCGGCGCGGCAGCGACTCGAGGTGCCTTGACCTCCAGCGAAGCGACGGCCTCGAGCCCGGCCGCCTCGAACTCGTCGACGTCCTCGGTGGTGGAGGTTGCGTTCATCTGCTCGGCCAGCGAGCGGGTGGCGAGGTTCCAGGTGAACTCGCGCGTCGCATCTGCGTTGGCCACTGTCCCTTTCCAGCCGTTGCTGGAGAACCCCACCAGCGGCGGGGTGTAGTTGAGCGCGTTGAAGAAGCTGTACGGCGCGAGGTTGCGACGGCCCTGCGCGTCCAGTGTCGCGATCCAGCCGATCGGGCGCGGGGCGACGATGGAGTTGAAGGGGTCGTGCGGCAGCCGGTGGCCGTCCGCAGGGCGGTAGAAGTGTTCGCTCACCTGTTCATGACACCAGACGTGGCCGTCTCGGGCGTGTAGAGGGCGACGCCGGAGATCTCGCCCAGGGCGTTGTCGAACAGGTCGATCGTGAGCGCACATCCGCGAGCGGGGCCATCGCCTCCCGCCATCAGCAGCAGTCGGGTGGACGGGACGACGTCTCCAGCAGGCGTGGCTCGGGGGTGGCCGCACGTCGTGGGAGGAGGTGTGCCCTGGGAGACCGAGACCACCGGCTGCCCGAGGGGGTTCGACACCGGGCGGGACACGTAGCGGAGGACGGGGTCACGCAGCACCGAACGCCACCCGGGTGCTGTCGCTGACTCCGGCCCGTCCACCACGCCGACCCCCTCGCCGTCGACGTACAAGGTCACCTCCGGTGCGAAGTCCGGGGGCGCCGACCCCCCGACGAGGAACCGGAGGAACGTCCATGCGCGAGCACGTCCTTCCCCGTCGGCAGGGCACACCCACTTCGGTGACGATGTCGCGATCACCGTCACCACGTCGTCCGCTCCGACCGCTGAGCCCGCGGGGGGATCGGAGCCCAGCACCTGCCCGGAGGGGTTGCACTGGGGCACGCCGACCACGCGCACCGCGATGTCGTCGCGCTCGAGCGTGCGGGCGGCTTCGTCTGCCGTGAACCCGAGGAGGGAGGGCACGGTGGGAGCGGGAGGCTCGTCCCGAGTGACGTACGGGACCGCGACCGCCAGCACGACGGCGGCAAGGGCGACGAGAGGGACGATCGTGGACGCCCTGCCGCGCCGTCGACCGCCGAGGACCCTGTCGCGCAGCGCCGGGACGACGACGTCGTCGGGATCCTCCGACCGGCGGATCCGTCGCTGCTGCTCCTCGATGACCTGGTCGACCATGAGGGCGGACTCATCGACGGGCGCCCCGAGCTCGATCGCGAGCTCGACGAGCCGCGTACGGCGGGCTGCTCGGTACTCATCGATGTCCATCGCTGGTTCTCCGACCTTCGCCGATCCGTGGTGTCGTCCAGTCTCCGTGCCGGCACAAGCGGGACGAACGCGGAGGTCGGTGACAGCCGGGTGAGCCGCCACGGCGAGCGGTATGGAAGGTGACTAGGTGAGCGCGACGCGGGTTGCCGGGTCGGGCTCGGATCTCAACAGCCAGGCCGTGTAGGCGGTGCATCCGACGAAGATGAGTCCTGCGATGCCGAAGGGCGCGGCGAGCCCGGCAGCGGTGGCCATGGGGCCTGCGATGGAGGCTCCTACGACGAGACCGATGAGTCCGGAGAGCTTGAACAGGCTGTTCTGCCGCCCACGCATCGCATCGGGAACCAGTCGTTGACGCAGGGACACCACGCAGATGTTCCAGACCGTCGCGTGGAAGATGTAGGCCGCCAGCAGCACGGCTGCGACATAGGGGCTGGTGGTGACGTAGAGCCCGAGCATGGTGACCGCCCCGAGGCCGAGAGCACCGGGCACGAGCAGTCTGTAGCCGAGGGCCTGCCGCATCGTCGCTGTGGAGGTGGAGGCCACGAGGCCGCCGAGGGACGAGACGGCCAGGATGACGCCGTAGCCAGTGGCATCGACGCCGAGCGTGTCCGTGGCATAGAGCACGATGATGGAGAACGTCATCATGTAGGCGACGCTCGCGAGGCCACTGGTGACTGCCAGTCCGAGGAGCAGCCGCTGGCCGCGGATCCACGTGGCACCCGCGGCCGCGTCGCGCCACATGGAAGGGCGCTCGACCAAGGATTCTTCGGCCACTGTGGGGCGTGGCTGGCGCGGGATGGCCAGGAAGAGGAGTCCCGCCGCTGCGTACAGGCCACCCGTTGCGGCGAGAGGAGCGGCGACGGCGAGGGCGAACAAGAAGCCGCCGAACGGAGGACCTACGAACTCGTCGGCGACCAGCTGCGCGGTCGCGATCCGACCGTTGGCACGGTCGAGGTGATCCGGCGCGACGAGGTCCGGCAGCACTGAGATGGCGGCGTTGTCGGCGGCGATCTCCATCACCCCGACGAGGGCGAAGGCGACGTAGAGGAGCAGCAGCGACTCGAACCCGGCAGCGAAGGCGAGCGAGAGTGCGAGGAGGACCAGCCCTCTGAGCACGTTCGGCAGCCACATGAGCAGCCGCCGATCCACCCGATCCACGATGACCCCCACGGGCACGACGAGCAGCATCCGAACCCCGGAGTAGACCAGGGCCAGTCCGGCGATCGAGGTCGGGTCGGTCGTGATCGACGTTGCGACCAGTGGGATGGCGACGAAGGCGACGCCGTCGGCCATGTTGCCCGCCGCGTTGCCCGTCCACAGCCACCGGAAGTCGCGTCCGAGTGAAGACATTCGTGGAACCTCTCATGGCAGCCGTACAGGTCCTGACCCATGACGCGCGTCGGCAGGTGGCGCGTCGGAACGCGGAATTGTCGACGGCGCCCTCGCGCCGACTCGTGGAGCTTCGCTCAGTCGCTGCGCAGGTCGGGGATCGGTGTGCCGGATTCCCAGAAGGCGTTGATGGCCTCCCAGTACCTCAGCGACTCGGGTCCCATCCACGCCCGGAAGACCTGCGGATCGACCCCGCGCGACGTCACGGTCTGCATCTGCATCCCCTCGAGGTAGCCGATGACGGCCAGCTCGTGGACGTAGGTGTCGCCTTCGACGACCATGCGCTCGACCAGACCGAAGAGCTCGCGGAAGCCCTCGGTGTCGCCCGCCGCCGTCCGCTCCGCGAGTCGGCCCACGATCCAGCCGGCGTCCAGGTAGCCCAGGCGACCACCGGGGCTGTCGGTGGCCTCGTTCTCCTCGGCGACCTCGTGCCAGGCGTCGGCCACCCAGGAGCTGGTCGCGACCAGGAGATCGGGCACCTGGTCGGCCGTGAGGGAAGCACGCTGCACGCTAGAAGCCGATCCCCGGCTCCGGCTCGGCGAGCGTGCGCAGCGCCCGCGCCAGCTCGGCGTACGCGCCCGGGCGGTGCTCCTGCACGATGCCGGCCCGGTGGAGGTTGCCGATGCTGTGGCCCAGGTAGCCCGCGCCCAGCACGGCGACGTCGAGGGTGACCTCGGCGTCGTCGTCGGTGCGACGGGAGGTGCCCTCGCCGGACGAGGACGTGAGCCGCCAGCGGCCGGCGTTCCACGGGGCGAAGCGGTCCTCGACCTCGACGACGACGTCGCAGTCGTCCTCGTAGCCGCGCAGCGACCAGGCCGCGCCGAGGTCGACGAGGCGGACCCAGGTGCTGTCCCAGGTCTTGATGTCCCCGGTGGCCCGAGGTCCACCCACCCAGGCGAACAGCGGGTCGTCGACCGCGAGGGCCTCGATCTTGGTCGTGCCCATCAGGTCGAGGTCGACGAGCCGGCGCAGCAGGGCGAGTCGCGCGGCCGGACCGCCGGCCGGCAGCCCGGCCGTCACGGTGCCCGACGGGCGGGCGTTGTCCCACTTGTGCTCGCGCCGGAGCACGAACGCCCCCACGTCGCGACCGTCGCGGCGGGCGAACAGGATGCGGCGCTGCTCCTTGTCGCGCAGCTCGGCCGGGGACTCGGTGCCGAACAGGCGGAGGAAGTCGGCCGAGCCGATGAGCGTGCCGGGCGCCGAAGGGGCTGCCGCGGACATGCAGTCACGCAGCCGGTCGGTGGCACCGGGAGCGCTGCTGTCGACGAGGTGCGTGGTGATCGTGGCGACCTCGTCCTCGAGGTGCGGTGCCGTCAGCGTCGTACCGCGGCCGAGGTGGACCTGGAGCTGGAGTGCGGCCATGCCGTAGCCGAAGCGGCCGTAGATGCCCGGCTCGCTCGCGTGCAGGCCGGAGATCGCCAGCCCGGCGTCGCGCGTGCGCGCGAGGTGGTCGGTCATCATCGCGGACAGCACGCCGCGGCGGCGTACGTCGGGGTGCACGCCGACCCACGTCAGGCCGGCGAAGGGGACCACCGCGCCGCCCGGCAGCGACATCTCCATCGGCCGGACGCCGTAGATGCCGCTGTGGAGGTGCTCGGGGCCGTCGGGCAGGTCGACGACGAAGCGCTGGTCCTCCGGGAGGCCGAGGCGCAGGTGCTCCTCGTCCGCCTCGCCCACCTCGCCGAACCACACGAACTGGTCGGTGGCGAGATATTTCGCGGTGTCCTGGGAGGGCCGTACGTCGATGCTCACCCGAGCAGCCAAACGCCTGGGCGAGGGACGTGCAACCCGTTAAGCATGAACTCGCTAGGGTCGAGGAATGTTCGCCGTCTACGCCGAGTCCTTCTCCTCCGACGACCCGCTGAGCGGCCTGGTGGTGGGGGAGCGCCCCGCTCCCGAGGCACCGGACGGCTGGGCGACGGTGACGGTGAAGGCCGCCAGCCTCAACCACCACGACCTCTGGTCCCTGCGGGGCGTCGGCCTGCGCCAGGAGGCGCTGCCGATGATCCTCGGCTGCGACGCCGCGGGCCTCGACGAGGACGGCAACGAGGTCGTCGTGCACGGCGTCATCGGCGACCCCTCGTGGGCCGGCGACGAGGCCGACGACCCGGGGCGCTCGCTCCTCTCCGAGCGCCACCAGGGGACCTTCGCCGAGCAGGTGATCGTCCCGCGGCGCAACCTCGTGCCCAAGCCCGCGTCCCTCTCCTTCGAGGAGGCCGCGTGCCTGCCGACCGCGTGGCTGACGGCCTACCGGATGCTCTTCGTCCAGGGCGCCTGCAAGCCCGGCGAGACCGTGCTGGTCCAGGGCGCCGGCGGCGGCGTCGCCACGGCGCTCATCACGCTCGGCCGCGCGGCCGGGCTCAAGGTGCTGGCCACCAGCCGCGACGAGGCCAAGCGCGCCCGTGCGCTGGAGATCGGCGCGCACGAGGTCTTCGAGTCCGGCGCCCGCCTCCCGGTCAAGGTCGACGCCGTCATGGAGACCGTCGGCAAGGCCACCTGGACCCACTCGATCCGCTCGCTCCGCCCGGGTGGCCGCATCGTCATCAGCGGTACGACGTCGGGTCCCGACGTCGACGACGCCGGCCTCACCCACGTGTTCTTCAAGCAGCTCTCGATCATCGGCTCGACCATGGGGACGCGCGGGGAGCTCGACCAGCTCGTCCAGCTCCTCGACGCGACCGGCGCGCGTCCGCTGATCGACCGGGCCATCCCGATGCAGGACGCCCGCGACGGCTTCGCCGCCATGGCGGAGGGTGACGTCTTCGGCAAGGTCGTCTTCACCCGGTGACGGAGCGCGCCATGAAGCACGTCCTCACCGGAGCCGGCTCGGGCATCGGGCTCGCGCTGGCCCGGCGTCTCGCCGATCGCGGCGACGAGCTCGTGCTCGTCGCGCGCAACGCCGCACGCGCTGCCGAGCTGGGCGGCACGTTCCCGGAGGCCCAGGTGCTGGTCGCCGACCTCGCCGACCCGGGCACCCTCAACGGACTCGGCCGCCAGGTCGACGGCGCCGTGGACACGCTGCTCCACGTGGCCGGGGTGGTCGACCTGGGCCGCGTGGACCGGCTGCGGCTGGCGGAGTGGGAGGAGCAGATCACCGTCAACCTCACCGCTCCCGCCGTGCTGACGCGCGAGCTCCTGCCCCACGTGCGCAGCGCCGGCGGCACCGTCGTCTTCGTCAACTCCTCCGCCGGGCTCACCGCGAGCGCCGAGTGGTCGGCCTACGCCGCCTCGAAGTTCGGGCTGCGCGCCTTCGCGGACTCGCTGCGTGCGGAGGAGGTCGAGCACGGCGTGCGGGTCAGCACCGTCTACCCGAGCCGGACCGCCACCCCGATGCAGGAGAAGGTCCACGCGCAGGAGGGTCGGACCTACGACTCCTCGCGCTGGATCAGCACCGACACGGTCGTCGACACGATCGTGCACGTGATCGACCTGCCGGGTGACGCGACGATCCCCGACGTGACCGTACGTCCGGTCGTCCCGCGGCCCGGCACCTGACCGACCGGGTCAGCCGGGCTCGGGCGAGCGCCAGTTGACGGCACCGACCAGCAGCATCCGCAGCTGGGTGCGGGCCTGGTCGAGGGTGCGTGCCTCGGCGTCGGGGTCGTCGACGAGCCGCTCGGCCATGGTCACCACGAACGACACGATGAGGTCGGCCAGCAGCCCGATGTCCGTGCTGGAGTAGTGCTCGGCCGCGCCGGTGCGGGCGATGTCGGTGGAGAGCTCGCGGGTGATGAGCCCGATCTCGTGGCCGATGGCTTCGCGCACGCGCGGCGGACCGGCGGTCCGCTCCCGGGCGATGAAGGCGTAGTGGGAGCGGTTCTCGCGCACGTGCTGGGCCACGATCGGCAACGAGCCGTCGATGAAGTCGCGGTACTCCGGCGCGTGCCGCCACACGTCGAGCAGCATCAGCCGCAGCGACCGGAAGCTCTCGTCCACGAGCGCCAGCCCCAGCAGCTCGAGGGAGCCGAAGTGGCGGTAGAAGGCGGTCGGGACCACGCCGACCTGCTTGGCCACCTGACGCAGCGAGATCGCCGCGAGGTTGGAGTCGGCGGCGAGGGCGAGAGCCGCGTCGAGGATCGCTCGCCGCGTGCGCTCCTTGCGCTCCGCGCGGGAGCCGGTGTCGTCGGGCTCCGACTCGGTGGCCATGGCGCGATCGTAGGGCACCACCCGCCCGAGAACGGTGCACGACTGTGCACGGGAGTGCCCCGCATCACGTCCTCGCCCGTTGACGCCAGCGCACGGACGTCCGATAGTTGGGTGAACAGACGTTCACTGACGAACGGAGGCAGGCGTGATCGCTCTCTCCAGGATCGCCCGCTCACGCACCCTCGCAGCGCTCGCGTCGCCGCACGGGGTCGACCACTACCTCTCGCGGATCAATCCGATGTGGGCCGCCCACGACGTGCGTGCCCAGGTCGTCGACGTACGCCGTGAGACCGACACCCCCGGCGCCCCGGTCGCCACGCTCACCCTCCAGCCCACCTCGACCTGGCGGGGACACCGCGCCGGCCAGTACGTCCAGGTCGGGCTCGACCTGCCCGGCTCGGCCCGCCGGATGACTCGCTGCTTCTCGATCTCGTCGGCTGCCTCGGGAGCGGGGGAGGCCCTCACGCTGACCATCCGCGCCCACAGCGAGGGCCAGGTCAGCACGTACCTCGTCGACGCGGAGCCCGGCCAGCTGCTCCACCTGTCACAGGCGCAGGGCGACTTCACCCTCCCGGTCAGCCCGGCCACGCCGGGGATCGACCCGCTGCTGTTCATCACCGGCGGCTCGGGCATCACGCCCGCGATGTCGATGCTGCGCACGCTCCTGCGCGACGGCTACGACGGCCGGGCCGGACGCCCGGTCACGTTCCTGCACTACGCCCGCTCGCAAGCCGACCAGATCTACGCCGACGAGCTGGCCGCGATCGCCGCTGACGACAACGACGTCACCGTGCACCTGCGCCACGGAGACGCCACCTTCAACGAGCTCGAGCTCCGCCGCATCGTCCCCGGCTTCCGCGACACCGACACGTGGGCCTGCGGCCCGGCCGGGATGCTCGAGCTCGTGCGGGCGGCGTACGTCGACAACCCGCGGCTGCGGCTCGAGCTGTTCAAGCCGCCGACGACCTCCAGCGGAGCGGCCGAGGGTGACCTGACCTTCGCCGGGAGCCGAGCGGCAGGTCGCCAACAGCGGCGCCTCGATCCTCGAGCAGGCCGAGGAGGCGGGGCTCGCCCCCGTCTTCGGCTGCCGGATGGGCATCTGCTTCTCCTGCACCACCCGCAAGGCCGAGGGCACCGTCCGCAACGTGCTCTCCGGCGCGGAGTCCTCGCTCCCCGACGAGGACATCCAGATCTGTGTCTCTGCCCCCGTCGGCGACTGCGTCGTCGACCTGTGATGGAAGGACCCACCATGAACGCCACCCACACGAACCAGAAGCTCACCCCCGACCAGCTCGAGGAGCTCGGCAACGAGCTGGATGCGCTGCGCCAGCGCGTCCTGGCCGACCTCGGCGAGGTCGACGCGGCCTACATCCGCGGCATCGTCAAGCGCCAGCAGCAGCTCGAGGTGCTCGGCCGAGCCCTGTTCTACCTGCCGCCTGCCTGGCCGCTCGCGGTGGCCGCCCTCTCGCTCTCGAAGATCATCGAGAACATGGAGATCGGCCACAACGTGATGCACGGCCAGTACGACTGGATGGGCGACCCGCACCTCAACTCGCGCATCTACGAGTGGGACAACGTCTGCCCGAGCGAGCAGTGGAAGTACAGCCACAACTACATCCACCACACGTTCACCAACATCCTCGGCAAGGACCGCGACATCGGCTACGGCATCCTGCGGATGGACGAGGACCAGACGTGGCACCCCTACTACCTGGGCAACCCGGTCTACGCGCTGATGCTGATGGTCTTCTTCGAGTGGGGTGTGGCCCTGCACGACCTCGAGGTCGAGAACATCGTCGCCGGCAAGCGGAGGATGGAGGAGAACAAGGCCCTCCACGCCGGGATCATGCGCAAGGTGCGTCGGCAGGCGCTCAAGGACTACGTGCTCTTCCCGGCCCTCACCGGTCCGTTCTTCCCCCTGACGTTCGTCGGCAACGCGACCGCCAACCTGGTCCGCAACGTCTGGGCCTTCAACATCATCTTCTGCGGCCACTTCCCGGCCGGTGCCGAGACGTTCAGCCAGGAGGAGTGCGAGGACGAGACCCGCGGCCACTGGTACTACCGGCAGGTCCTCGGCTCGGCCAACATCTCCGGCAGCCCGCTGTTCCACGTCCTGTCCGGCAACCTGAGCCACCAGATCGAGCACCACCTGTTCCCGGACCTGCCGGCCAGGCGCTACCCGGAGATCGCCCCCGAGGTGCAGGAGATCTGCCGGCGCTACGGCATCGCCTACACGACGGGTCCGCTGCGCAAGCAGCTCGGCAGCGTCGCGCGCAAGATCTGCCGCCTCGCCCTCCCGGACCGCGCGCGGTCGACGCCGACGGAGCCTGCTGCCGTACGACCCGTCGCCGCCTGAGGGGCGTCGCTAGTCGTCGGGATCGTCGAGGCGGGCCAGCCAGGTGGCCAGCCGCTCGATCGGTGTCTCGAACTCGGGGTTGGCGTCGACGAACCCCTGGAGCTGCTCGGCGAGCCAGGCCAGGGTGACCTCTTCGTCACCCCGGCGCTTCTCGAGCTCCTCGATGCCGCGATCGGTGAAGTACAAACGACGCTCCCGCAGTGCTCAGTAGTCGGTGCCGCGACCGCGGGGCGACTCGAACGCCGCGTCCATGAGCGTCTTCTGCTCCTCGACGTGACGCTTGACCGTGCCCACGGACGGGGAGGCCGACGACGGACGGGTGATCGGCTCGACGGTGAGGTCCATCTCGGGCCACACGTTGAGCTGGTAGTGCGGCCACGGGCCCATGTTGCGCGGCTCGTCCTGCACCCAGCGGATCGACTTGAGGTTCGGGTACTTCTCGATCTCGGCCCTGATCTCGGCGACCGGGTTCGGGTAGAGCCGCTCGATGCGGCCGATCGCGAACGCCGATCCGTTCTCCCGCTTCGAGCGCTCGACCATCAGGTCCCAGGTCACGCGGCCCGAGCACATGATGAGCGTCTCGACCTGTGCCGGATCAGCGGTCGCGTCACCGATGAAGGGCCGGAACGTCGTGTCCCCGACGAAGTCGGCCGGCTGCGAGGCCGCCTCCTTGCGCTTGAGCATCGACTTCGGCGTGAAGACGATGAGCGGACGGTGCTCCTCGCCGAGCGAGTGGCGACGCAGCAGGTGGAAGTAGGACGCAGGGGTCGACGGCTGCGCGACGACCATGGCGTCCTCGGCGGACATCGTCAGGAAGCGCTCGATGCGCGCCGACGAGTGGTCCGGGCCCTGGCCCTCGTAGCCGTGGGGCAGGAGCAGGACGACACCGGACTGCTGGCGCCACTTGGTCTCGCCGGCGGAGATGAACTCGTCGATCACGGTCTGCGCGCCGTTGACGAAGTCACCGAACTGCGCCTCCCAGAGGACGAGCGCCTCGGGTCGGGCCACGGAGTAGCCGTACTCGAAGCCGAGCGCGGCATATTCGGACAGCAGCGAGTCGTAGACGTGGAACTTGGCCTGGTCCTCGGTGAGGTTGGTCAGCGGCGTCCACTCGTCGGCGTTGACGCGGTCGATGATCGTCGCGAAGCGCGACACGAACGTGCCGCGACGCGAGTCCTGACCGGCCAGGCGCACCGGGCGACCGTCCATCAGCAGCGAGCCGAAGGCGAGGATCTCGCCGGTGCCCCAGTCGATCGGGCCGTCGGCGATCGCAGCCGAGCGACGCTGCAGCTGCGGCATCACCTTCGGGTGGACGGTGAAGTTGTCCGGCGGCGTGACGTAGCTGTCGGCGATCCGCTTGAGGACCTCCGGGGAGACCGCGGTCGAGAAGTCGCCGGCGGGCTTGTCGGGGTAGTCCGGGACGGTGGTCCACTCGGTGGGCGCCTCGGAGCTGGCCTCGCGCACCTCGGTGAAGACCCGCTCCAGCTGCTGCTGGTAGTCCTTGAGGACCTGCT
Source organism: uncultured Actinomycetota bacterium (assembly GCA_963750445.1). GTDB lineage: Bacteria > Actinomycetota > Actinomycetes > Propionibacteriales > Nocardioidaceae > Nocardioides. Next base: position 62,956 of record CAVVQR010000006.1, read on the forward strand.
CGGCCTCCTCGATCGTGATGTCGCCACGGCCGATGAGGGACTCGGTGTAGAGCTTGCGCACCGAGCGCTTCTGCTCGATGAGGTCGTACATGAGGGGCTGGGTGTAGGACGGGTCGTCGCCCTCGTTGTGACCGCGGCGGCGGTAGCAGACGAGGTCGATGACGACGTCCTTGTTGAAGGCCTGGCGGTAGTCGAAGGCGAGCCGGGCCACGCGGATGCAGGCCTCGGGGTCGTCGCCGTTGACGTGGAAGATCGGCGCCTGGACCATGCGCGCCACGTCGGTGGCGTAGAGCGAGGAGCGCGACGAACCGGGCGCGGTGGTGAAGCCGACCTGGTTGTTGATGACCACGTGCACGGTGCCGCCGGTGCGGTAGCCGCGCAGCTGCGAGAGGTTGAGCGTCTCGGCCACCACGCCCTGGCCGGCGAAGGCGGCGTCGCCGTGCACCAGCAGGGGCAGGACCGGGAACTTCTCGCCCTGGTCGAGGATGTCCTGCTTGGCGCGGGCGATGCCCTCCAGGACCGGGTTGACCGCCTCGAGGTGCGAGGGGTTGGCAGCCATCGAGACCTTGATCTTGTCGCCCGAGCCGGCCACGAACTCACCCTCGGCGCCGAGGTGGTACTTCACGTCGCCGGAGCCCTGGACCGTGCGCGGGTCGATGTTGCCCTCGAACTCGCGGAAGATCTGGCTGTACTTCTTGCCGACGATGTTGGCGAGCATGTTGAGCCGGCCGCGGTGGGCCATGCCGATGGTGACCTCGTCGAGGCCGGTCTCGGCAGCCGCCTCGCAGAGCTCGTCGACGAGCGGGATCGTGGTCTCGCCCCCCTCGAGGCTGAACCGCTTCTGGCCGACGAACTTCGTCTGCAGGAACGTCTCGAACGCCTCGGCCTGGTTGAGCTTGAGCAGGATGCGGAGCTGCTCCTCGCGGGGCGGCTTCACGTGCGGCTGCTCCACGCGCTCCTGGATCCACTTGCGCTGCTCGGGATCCATGATGTGCATGTACTCGATGCCGGTGGTGCGGCAGTAGGAGTCGCGCAGGATGCCGAGGATGTTGCGCAGCTTCATGAACCGGCGACCCTCGCCACCGAACGACCCGGTCGCGAACTCGCGGTCGAGGTCCCACAGGGTCAGGCCGTGCGACTCCACCTCGAGGTCGGGGTGGCTGCGCTGGCGGTATTCCAGGGGGTCGGTGTCGGCCATCAGGTGGCCGCGGACCCGGTAGGCGTGGATGAGCTCGAGGATCCGGGCCTGCTTGACGATGTCGTCGTCGTGGCTCGCCACCACGTCGCGCGACCAGCGGATCGGCTCGTAGGGGATCCGCAGCGAGCGGAAGATCTCGTCGTAGAAGTCGTTCTCGCCCAGCAGCAGGCTGTGCACCCGCTTGAGGAACTCACCCGACTGCGCACCCTGGATGACGCGGTGGTCGTAGGTCGAGGTGAGCGTCATCGCCTTGCTGATGGCGTTGCGGTTGATCGCGTCGTCGGAGGCGCCCTGCCACTCGGGCGGGTATTCCATCGCGCCGACGCCGATGATGGCGCCCTGGCCGGCCATCAGCCGCGGCACGGAGTGGACCGTCCCGATGCCACCGGGGTTGGTCAGCGAGATCGTGGTGCCCTGGAAGTCGGTGACGGCGAGCTTGTTGTCGCGCGCCTTGCGGACCATCTCCTCGTAGGCGGTCCAGAAGCCGGCGAAGTCCATCGCCTCGGCGCCCTTGATGCTCGGCACCAGCAGCTGGCGGGTGCCGTCGGGCTTCTGCATGTCGATCGCCAGGCCGAGGTTGATGTGGGCCGGCGTGATCAGGTTGGGCTTGCCGTCGACGACCTCGAAGCCGACGTTCATCTCCGGCATCGAGCGCAGCGCCTTGACGAGCGCGTAGCCGATGAGGTGGGTGAAGGAGACCTTGCCGCCGCGTGCGCGGGCGAGGTGGTTGTTGATGACCGTGCGGTTGTCCCACAGGAGCTTCACCGGCACGGAGCGCACCGACGTGGCGGTGGGGACGGCAAGGGAGGCGTCCATGTTGGCCACGGTGCGGGCCGGGGCGCCACGCAGGACGGTGTAGGTGGGCTCGTCGCTGGCTGCGGTCGGACCTGTGGGCTTGGCGTCCTTGGCGAGCGGCTTGCTGGTGCCCTTGGCGGGCTCCTCGGCGGCGGCCGCGGGGCGCGGCGTGGCCTTCGGGCTGGCGGTCGCGCTGGTGGCGGGCTTCGCGGGCGCGGCGGCGGGTGCCTTCGCCGGCGCTGCGGCGGGTGCCTTCGCGGGCGCTGCAGCGGGTGCCTTCGCGGGCGCGGCAGCCGGTGCCTTCGCGGGCGCAGCGACGGGGGCCTTCGCCGGGGCCGCGGCGGGTGCGGCAGCCGTGGCCTTCGCAGGAGCCGCGGTCGACCCGTTGCCGAAGTAGGTCGCCCACTCGGGGCCCACGCTGCCGGGGTCCTTGTCGTACTGCTCCTTCATCTCCTCCACGAGCCACTCGTTGGCTCCCAGGTCGGATGACGGTGCAACCGAGTGGTTGCCGGACTGCCCGTTCGGGGACTGCGCCACGCTTCTTTCGCCTCTTTCAGATCTCTTCGCGCATGGGTTGGACCAACTCGTCAACAAGGCTAGTCGCACACGCACGCAAATGCAGGGGCGGGCTCACGCTTTGGGGCATGGTGTGGCCCACACCCGCTCTGCGCCCGTTTCCGACCCTGTTGCTGACCCGTTTCCTCTCCCGTTTCCTCTCCTGTTTCTTTGCTCGCGCCACCCGTGTTGGAGTCGTCATGACAAGCCCCTCGCCGGGCCGCAGCCCGTGGGCCCGCCGCTGTGCCGGACTCGTGCTCGTGCTGCTCGTCGCGATGTCCGCCACCGCCTGCCAGTCGGGCTCGCAGCCGTCCACGGCCCCCGAGCGCCTCAGCCGCAACGACGGACAGGTGCGGCTCGCCTCGCACCCGGTGCCGACGAGGACGAAGATCCACCGGGTCCACGGCCGGCTCCCCGACGCCCGCCGCAAGGTCGTGCGCACCCAGGTGGGCAAGGTCGTGGACCGCTGGTGGGACGCCTCCTACCTCGGCGGCTCCTACCCGCGCAGCAGCTTCCCCGCCGCCTTCCCGGGGTTCACCGACGGCGCCGAGAAGCGCGCCAGGTCCGACAAGGCCCTGCTGACCAACCAGACGCAGGGTCCGCGCATCGACTCGGTGACCGCCAAGAAGCGATCCCTCTCCCTCGACATCCTCGCCACGGGCAAGCAGGCCCGGACGGTGACCGCCCGCTTCGTGCTGCGGTTCGAGACCAGCGGGGACAAGTCCGGCACCACGACCGTGAGCGGCCGGCTGTTCCTGGTCCACGAGCGGGGTGCCTGGCGCATCTTCGGCTACGACGTCGCGAAGGGGTCGACGTGATGAGTGTCCTGCGCCCCACCCGCCGGGTCACCGGGCGGATCGGCGGACGGATCGGCGGACGGATCGGCAGGGCGGTCGCGCTGGTCGCCGTGCTGGCCGTCACCGCCCTCGTCGTACCGCAGTCGGCCGTGCAGTCCACGGACGTCAACCTGGTCAAGATCCGGCACGCGCAGGGCGTCGCCACCGGCGGCGAGGACGTGGTGTGGATCCTGGCGGTCGGCTCCGACGCCCGCCCCGGCGAGCTGATGACCCGCTCGCGTGGCGACGCGCTCCAGCTCGTCGGCATCAACACCCGGACCGGCTCGGCCACGGCGATCGGCGTGCCCCGTGACTCGTGGGTCAGCATCCCCGGCCACGGGCGGGAGAAGATCAACTCCGCGCTCTACTTCGCCGGCCCGCGCGGCATGGCCGGAGCGATGCGCAACCTGACCGGGATCGAGCCCGACTACGTCATGGTCACCCGGTTCCCGTTCTTCGAGGACATGGTCGACGACATCGGTGGCATCACCGTGACCAACCCGCGCCGCTTCTACGACCCCTACCTGAAGAAGGAGGGGTTCAGGAAGGGGCGGATCCACCTGGACGGCTACAACGCGATGGCGTTCTCCCGGATCCGCAAGGGTCTCGTCGGCGGCGACTTCGACCGCTCGGCCAACCAGCAGCGGACCCTGCGCGGCATCCACGCCCGGATCCGCGCCCAGGCGGACAAGCCCGGCTTCATCGAGCGCGGCGTGATGACCGTGATGGCGCACATGGACACCAACGCCTCGCCCGGGGAGCTCTTCGAGCTCGCCCAGGCGGTGGCGCAGGTGGACCCGTCGAGGATCACCACGTGCGTGGTGCAGGGGAGGGTCGGCTTCGTCGGTGCGGCCAGCGTGGTCTTCCCCGACGTGGCGCAGGCGCGCCGGCTGGGCCGCGAGGCGCGCCCGGACGCGACCCTGCGGCACTGCTGACCAGCTCGCGGCATCAGCGGGGCATCAGTGGGGGTAGATGCGCCCCGAGGTGCGGGCCAGGTCGATCACCACGGCGTCGGCGTAGAGCTTGAGCCGGAGCGCGATCACCTGCGAGCCGCGGGTGCCGGTGTCCACCAGCTGCCGCTGGATCTCACCGACCCCGTTGGGCAGCTCGACCACCTCGCCCGGCGCGGGGACGGCGATCGCCTGACCGCCGACCGTGATGGAGCCGACGGCGGTCGAGACCTTGGCACGCACCCGCTTGCCGGCCTTCTGCCGCATCGCGGCGCGTGAGCTGACGTCGGTGATGACGAGCTGGGCGCTGGGCACCGACACCGACGAGATGGCGGTGCGGGACCAGCCCTTGGCGACCTTCTTCTTGCGGAACTGGTCGCCGTTGACCTGGTAGGTGACGCCGTCGAGCAGCACCGGCACCGGCACGAGCTGGCTGGCGTGGGGGACCTGGTAGGTCTGCGTCCGACCGCGCGAGCCCTGGCAGGGGAGCGCCTTGTGCTCGACGTTGCCGAACTTCAGCGCACCCTGGAGGGCCTGGTAGTCCATCGCCGTGCCGCCCGAGCGGAAGACGCCGACCGGGGCAGGGCCGCCCATCCGGACCCGGGCGGTGCCGAGCTCGACGAGCTGGCGACGGTCGCCGGCGGTGACCTCGATGCGGAGCGCGGAGGCCTGGGACTGGGCGTTGCCGCTCTTGGCCCGACCGTTCTTGTATCCCAGGGAGATGCTGCCCAGGCCGGGGATCTGGATCGGCGCGGTGACGTCGCTCAGCACCTGGAAGACCTCCTGGGCCGCCTCCTGGGTGCCGGTGAAGACGGTGCCGGTGACCTGGTCGAGCGGCGCGAGGAGCTCCTGCAGCTCCGGCGGCAGGCTCTCGATGACAGTGTTCTCGAGCAGGCTGAGCGAGATGCTGGCGAAGGTGAAGCTCTCGGCGTGGCCGTAGCCCTGCGGGGTGTTGAAGGCGTCGGCCGTGGTCTGCAGCCCCTTGATCACCAGCTTCGGCGTGGTGAGCGGGCCCACGGTGCCGCCGACGCTGATGTCGCCGATGGTGTTGGTGCCGCGTACGCCGTGCGTGGCGCCGTCGACGTACGTCTCGGTGCGGCTGGTGCTGGCCGAGACCTGGATGAGCGGGTTGTCGGGCACCGACACGACGCTCTGGCGCTCGACGACCTGGCCCACCGCGCGGGTGCACAGCTGCTGGGCGTGGGCGTCCTTGAGGTTGAGCGCCTCGACGCTGTCGGTCACCAGCTTCACGCCGTAGACGTCGCCGCGGTAGCCGAAGTCGGTCAGCCCCGCCTCGCGGGCGGTCCGGGCGCCGGTGCCCTCCTGCGCCTGGGCCGGTGCCGCGAGGCCCGCCGCGAGCACGAGCCCGCCGCTGAGGCCGACGGCGATGGCGGCCGTGAGCCGGTGCCCGATCTGGTGCCTGAGCTGGTGCCGCATGGTCCCTCCCGGGGGTCCGGGAGCCGACACCCGACCGGGTCCCGTGTGACCGGTCGGTAACTCCCTCGAAAACCCTCAACGAAGCAGCATGACGATGGTCACGCCCGATGAACTTCCACCCGTGCGCGTGGCACTTCATCGACGTTCGAGCGTGCGGATCCGCAATGACAGATGGACTTCCACCCGAGCGGGTGGAAGTCCATCTGGAGGGTGCCTCCGGCAGGATTCGAACCTGCGGCACCTGGTACCGGAAACCAGTGCTCTATCCCCTGAGCTACGGAGGCCAGCGCTCGTCCCGGACGTGCCGGGGCCAGTGCGCGGTGAAGACTACCGGTCCACGCGCGGAGGCGTGAAACCGCCTCGGACGGCGGCGTCGGGCTCAGCGCAGCGCGAGCGAACCGGACGTGTCCGCCGCGAACCCGAGCGTCGCGTGCTCGGCGATCCGGGCGTCCAGCAACGCGGCCACGTCGTCCGGCCACGGCGCCGTGCGTCGGGTGTCGAGGTCGATGTGGAGGAAGATCTCCTCGACCACGCAGGCGACCTGGTGGTGCGTCTCGTCGAGCAGGTAGACCAGCACGTGCGCGGCGCGCTCCGAGCGGCCCAGCAGACGGACGCGCGCCGACATCGTGTCGCCGGTGCGGAGCTCGTTGAGGTAGGTGACGTGGTGCTCGGCGGTGAAGCACGCCTGGCCGTGGGTGAGCGGCCACATCTGCGGGATCCCGACCTCGACCAGCGACTCGTCGAGGCCCTCGCTGGCGATGCCGATGTAGTGGCGGACGTTGAGGTGGCCGTTGATGTCCTCGAAGGGCATCGGCACGGGCTGCTCGACGTAGGCCGGGAGGTCGATCAGCTGGTCGTAGGTGGGATGCGTCGTCACAGCGCAGAACCCTAGGGCAGGACCCGCCGCGAGGTCCGGTGCCAGGTCCGATGCCACGGCGTGAAACCGGTTCGGCCGGTGGCAGGTGCCGCCGATAGGCTTGCCCGGTGAATCCTGAGCAGCTCTCCGAGACCATCGTCGATGCGCTGACGGCCCTCGTGGCCGACGGCGCGATCACGCTGCCTGATGGCGTGCCGACCCAGGTCACGGTGGAGCGACCCCGGCAGAAGGGTCACGGCGACTACGCCACCAACGTCGCGATGCAGCTGTCGAAGAAGGCCGGGATGAACCCCCGTGCCTTCGCCGACCTCGTCGCCGAGAGGCTCCGCGCCTCCGACGGCATCTCCGAGGTCGAGGTCGCCGGCCCCGGCTTCCTCAACGTGAGCGTCGAGGCGAGCGCCCAGGGCCAGGTCGCGGCCGACATCGTCGCGGCGGGGGAGGCCTACGGCTCCTCCGACGCGTTCGCGGGCGAGAAGATCAACCTCGAGTTCGTCTCGGCCAACCCCACCGGCCCGCTGCACCTCGGCGGCGTGCGTTGGGCGGCGGTGGGCGACGCGCTCGGCCGGATCTTCACCAAGACCGGCGCCGAGGTCACCCGGGAGTACTACTTCAACGACCACGGCGCCCAGCTCGACCGGTTCAGCTCGTCGCTGCTCGCGTGGGCCAAGGGCCTGCCCGTGCCCGAGGACGGCTACGGCGGCGCCTACATCGAGGAGATCGCGAAGGACGTGATGGCCAAGGAGCCCGACGTCCTCGACCTCACCGACGACGAGGCGCAGGAGGTCTTCCGCTCCGTCGGTGTCGAGCTCATGTTCGCGGAGATCAAGCAGTCCCTCCACGACTTCGGAGTGGACTTCGACGTCTACTTCCACGAGGACAACCTGCACCAGAGCGGTGCGGTCCAGAAGGCCATCGACCGGCTCACCGCGCTCGGCAACACCTACACCGAGGACGGGGCGCTCTGGCTCCGCACCGAGAAGTACGGCGACGACAAGGACCGCGTGATCGTGCGGTCCAACGGTTCGGCCGCCTACCTCTCGGGCGACCTCGCCTACTACCTCGACAAGCGCGAGCGCGGCTTCGACCGGTGCTTCATCATGCTGGGCGCCGACCACCACGGCTACGTCGGCCGGATGAACGCCATGTGCGCGGCCTTCGGCGACGAGCCCGGCAAGAACCTCGAGATCCTCATCGGCCAGATGGTCAACCTGCTCCGCGACGGGGAGCCGATGCGGATGTCCAAGCGCAACGGCACCGTCGTGACCATCGACGACCTGGTCGAGGCGATCGGCGTCGACGCGAGCCGCTATGCCCTGGCCCGCTACAACAGTGACAGCCCGATCGACATCGACCTCGACCTCTGGGCCAAGGCGACCAACGACAACCCGGTCTTCACCGTCCAGTACGCCCACGCCCGCGTCGCCAGCCTGATGCGCAACGCGGCCGACCTCGGCGTCGAGGCCCAGTCGCACCCGGAGCTGCTGACCCACGAGAAGGAGGGCGAGCTGCTGCGGGCGCTCGCCGAGTTCCCGCGGGTGGTCAAGGCGGCCGCCGAGCTCCGCGAGCCGCACCGCGTGGCCCGCTACCTCGAGGAGCTGGCCGGCACCTACCACCGGTTCTACGACAGCTGCCGGGTGCTGCCCCGCGGTGACGAGGAGACCAACGACCTGCACCGGGCTCGACTGATGCTGGTCGACGCGACCAAGATGGTGCTGGCCAACGGCCTGCGCCCTGCTCGGCGTCTCCGCTCCCGAGCGGATGTGACGTCGTGCCCACCTCCCACCCGTCCGGCTGGGCGCATGCGGACGGCGCCCTGCGCGGACCCCACTGGCTGCGTGAGCCGAGCGACCCCAACGCCCTCGTCGCACCGCTGTGGTCGCAGACGGCGGCCAAGTCCGACGGTGTGCTCGGCATCGGGGGAGTGCCGCTGCCCGAGCTGGTCCGCGAGCACGGCTCCCCGGCCTACGTCCTCGACGAGGTCGACTTCCGCACCCGGGCCCGTGCCTTCCGCGACGCGTTCTCCGACTACGACGTCTTCTACGCCGGCAAGGCGTTCCTGTGCACGACGGTGGCGCGGTGGCTGGCCGAGGACGGGCTGTCGCTGGACGTCTGCTCCGGCGGCGAGCTGACCGTGGCCGAGCGGGCCGGCTTCCCGATGGAGCGCATCGGCTTCCACGGCAACAACAAGACCCTCGGCGAGCTCGAGCGGGCGGTGGAGCTCGGCGTCGGGCGGGTCATCGTCGACTCCTTCCACGAGATCGAGCGGCTGGCCGCGGTGGTTTCGAGGCTCGCTGGCGCTCGCACCTCAACCACCGATGAGGGCATCGGTGTGATGGTGCGCGTGACGGCCGGCGTCGAGGCACACACCCACGAATACATCGCCACCGCCCACGAGGACCAGAAGTTCGGGTTCTCCATCGCGAGCGGCGACGCGCTGGAGGCCGTACGCCAGGTGCACGCCGCGCCCGGGCTCCGGCTGCTCGGCCTGCACTCCCACATCGGCAGCCAGATCTTCGACACCTCCGGCTTCGAGGTCGCGGCCCGCCGCGTCCTGGCGCTGCACGCGCAGGTCAGCTCCGAGGTCGGCATCGAGATGCCCGAGATGGACCTCGGCGGCGGCTTCGGCATCGCCTACACGACCCAGGACGACCCGTCCGACCCGGCGCAGCTGGCCACGGAGATGTCGAAGATCGTCGAGCACGAGTGCCGGGCCCTCGGCGTCGCCGAGCCGCGGCTCTCGATCGAGCCCGGGCGGGCGATCGTCGGCCCGTCGATGTGCACGGTCTACGAGGTCGGCACGGTCAAGGAGGTCGCCCTCGACGGCGGCGCCCGCCGCACCTACGTCTCGGTCGACGGCGGGATGAGCGACAACATCCGCACCGCCCTCTACGACGCCGACTACTCCGCGACGATCGCCTCGCGCGGCTCCGACGCTGCGGCGGTGCTCGCCCGCGTCGTCGGCAAGCACTGCGAGGCCGGCGACATCGTGGTCAAGGACGAGTTCCTGCCCGGCGACGTACGTCCCGGCGACCTCGTCGCGGTGCCCGGGACGGGTGCCTACTGCAGATCCATGGCCTCCAACTACAACCACGCACTTCGTCCTCCGGTGATCGGAGTTCGGGACGGGAAGACTTTCACCGTGTTGCGACGAGAGACTGTGGCCGACCTGTTGGCGACCGATGTGGGTGTTTCATGAAGGACAGCGACAAGCGCACGCTCAAGGTGGCGGTGCTCGGCTGCGGCGCGGTCGGCTCCCAGGTGGTGCGGCTGCTGACCGAGCAGCACGACGACCTGGCTGCCCGGGTCGGCGTTCCCGTCGAGCTCGTCGGGGTCGCCGTACGACGCCTCGACGCGCCTCGCGAGGTCGAGGTGCCCGAGGGCCTGCTGACCACCGACGCGGCGGGCCTGGTGGCCCGTGACGACGTCGACCTGGTCGTCGAGGTGATCGGCGGCATCGAGCCCGCCCGGTCGCTGATCCTCTCCGCGCTCGACAACGGCGCCAGCGTCGTGTCGGCCAACAAGGCCCTGCTCGCCGAGGACGGTCCGACGCTCTTCGAGGCGGCGGCCAAGGCCGAGCGCGACCTCTACTACGAGGCCGCCGTCGCGGGCGCCATCCCGATCCTGCGGCCGCTGCGCGAGTCGCTGGCCGGGGACAAGGTGACCCGCGTCCTGGGCATCGTCAACGGCACCACCAACTTCATCCTCGACAAGATGGACACCTCGGGCGCCGGCTTCTCCGAGGCGCTGGAGGAGGCGCAGGACCTGGGCTACGCCGAGGCCGACCCGACCGCCGACGTCGAGGGCTTCGATGCCGCCGCCAAGGCCGCGATCCTCGCCAGCCTCGCCTTCCACTCCCGCGTCACCGCGTCCGACGTCTACCGCGAGGGCATCTCGGAGGTCACCGCCGCCGACGTCGCCAGCGCGCGGGACATGGGCTCGGTGGTCAAGCTGCTCGCGATCTGCGAGCTCCGGCCCGGACCGCATGGCGACCAGGTGGCCGCCCGCGTCCACCCGGCGATGATCCCGCGCTCGCACCCGCTGGCCAGCGTCCGCGGTGCCTACAACGCGGTGTTCGTGGAGTCCGAGGCCGCCGGCCAGCTGATGTTCTACGGCCCCGGTGCCGGTGGCGCCCCGACCGCGAGCGCCGTCCTCGGCGACCTGGTGACGGTGGCTCGCAACCGCCTCGCCGGGACCCGCGGGGTCGGTGAGTCGGCCTACGCCGATCGCGCGGTGCAGCCGATGGGGGAGACCCGCACCCGCTACCACGTCGCGATCGACGTCGACGACCGCGCGGGCGTGCTCGCCGCGGTCGCCAACGCGTTCGCCGACCACGACGTCTCGATCCAGACCGTCCGCCAGGAGGGCCGCGGCGCCGACGCCCAGCTCGTCGTGGTCTCCCACGCCGCGCCCGACGCGGCGCTCAGCGCGACCGTCGAGGCGCTGCGCAACATGGACATCGTCCGTGAGGTCACCTCGGTGATGCGGGTCGAAGGGGGCGACGAGTGAGCACCGCGACCGACGCGCAGTGGCCACGTCGTCAGTGGCTGGGCGTCATCGAGGAGTACCGCGACCTCCTCGACCTCCCCGAGGGGCTCGAGGCCATCACGCTGCGCGAGGGCGGCACCCCGCTGGTGCACTCCGAGTGGCTCTCCGGGCAGACCGGCGCCGAGGTGTGGCTCAAGGTCGAGGCCAACAACCCGACCGGCTCCTTCAAGGACCGCGGCATGACCGCGGCCATCTCGGTGGCCAAGCACGAGGGTGCGCAGGCCGTCGTCTGCGCCTCGACCGGCAACACCTCGGCCTCGATGGCGGCCTACGCCGCGAAGGCCGGGCTGAAGCCGCTGGTGCTGATCCCCGAGGGCAAGATCGCCGCCGGCAAGATGGCCCAGGCCGTCGTCCACGGCGCGCAGATCATCATGGTCCGCGGCAACTTCGACCACTGCCTCGACATCGCCCGCGGGCTGGCCCGCGACTACCCCGTCGCCCTGGTCAACTCGGTCAACCCGGTGCGCCTGCAGGGCCAGAAGACCGCGTCGTTCGAGGTGTGCGACTTCCTCGGCGACGCCCCCGACTACCACCTGCTGCCCGTCGGCAACGCCGGCAACATCGCGGCCTACTGGCTCGGCTACCAGCAGTACGCCGAGCTCGGCCGGGCGACGAAGCGCCCCGTGATGCGCGGCTTCCAGGCCGAGGGCGCCGCCCCGCTCGTGACCGGGGAGCCGTTCCCGGACCCCGAGACCAAGGCGACGGCGATCCGCGTCGGCAACCCCGCCTCCTGGCACCTCGCCGAGATGGCGGCCAAGGAGTCCGAGGGCCGGTTCGCGGCCGTCTCCGACGACCAGATCCTCGCCGCCCAGGTCGAGCTCGCCCGGCGCGACGGCGTCTTCGTCGAGCCCGCCTCGGCCGCCGGCGTCGCCGGTCTGCTGGCCGAGCTGGCCGCGGGGGAGAGCTATGCCGGGTCCACCGTCGTCATCACGGTGACCGGCCACGGCCTCAAGGACACCGCGACCGCGCTGGAGTCCTTCACCGGCATCGTCGACAACGTGGTGGACGCCGACGTCGAGGCGGCCGCCGCGGCTGCCGGCCTCGTCTGAGCATGACGACCTTCGTCGACGGGCCGGTGCGGGTCACCGTCCCGGCCACCGCGGCCAACCTCGGTCCGGGGTTCGACTCGCTGGGGCTGGCCCTGTCGCTGCGCGACGAGCTCGAGGCCCAGGTGCTGCCCGAGGGCCTGGTCATCGAGGTGGAGGGCGCCGGCGCGGACGGCGTGCCGCGCGACGAGACGCACCTGGTGGTCCGCGCGATGCGGGCGGCCTTCGAGCTGATGGGGCACCAGCCGCCCGGACTGCGCCTGTCGTGCCGCAACGTGATCCCGCACGCCCGGGGCCTCGGGTCGTCCTCCGCGGCGATCGTCGCGGGAGTCGTGCTGGCGCGCGGACTCGTCGCGGGCGGTCAGCTGCTCGCCTCCGACGAGGCTCTCTTCGACCTCGCCGCCGACCTCGAGGGCCACCCGGACAACGTGGCACCGGCCTTCTACGGCGGCTTCGTGATCTCGGGTCGTGAGGACGAGCACTGGTACGCCGTGCGCGTGGGCGTCGATCCGCGGATCACCGCCGTCGCCTACGTCCCGCCGACCGGCGTCGAGACCAAGGTCGCGCGCGGCCTGCTCCCCGACTCCGTCCCGCACGCCGATGCGGCCGCCAACTCCGGCCGGGCGGCGCTGCTGGTGGCCGCGCTCGCCGGCCAGCCCGAGCACCTGCTCGCCGCCACCCGCGACTGGCTGCACCAGGACCAGCGCGAGCCCGCGATGCCGGACACGCTCGCGCTCGTACGCCGCCTGCGCGCGGACGGCGTACCCGCGGTGGTCTCGGGTGCCGGCCCCACCGTGCTGGCCTTCGGCACGATCGACACGGCTGCGCTGACCGCCAGCTGTCCGGACGGCTGGGTGTGCCACGACCTGTCGATCGAGCCCCGCGGGGCGATCCTGCTAACCTGAGGCTGCGCCGTTCGGCGCGCCAGCCCGTCCCGGTCGTCGGAGTGTCGATGACTGCGTGCACGGGCGACCACCATCCGCCTCGCTGGCCGCTCGCTCGGTCGCGGGCGACGCAACGTGCGAAGGACCCACGTGACCGAGACCCCCTCTGCTGCCCCCTCCACCGACGTGGAGGACGTGGCGGCGAAGAAGCCGGCCAAGAAGGCGGCTGCGAAGTCCGCCTCCAAGCCGGAATCCAAGCCAGAATCCAGGTCGGCGCCCAGGTCGGGAGGCCTCAACTCGATGCTGCTGGCCGACCTCAAGTCGATGGCGGGCGGCCTCGGCATCCCCGGTGCCGGCGCCATGAAGAAGGCCCAGCTGGTCGACGCCATCAAGGCCGCCCAGTCCGGCGGCCCGGCGAAGGCCGAGCAGCCCGAGATCGCGGAGCCGAAGGCCGAGCAGCCGAAGGCCGAGCAGCGCAAGGCCGAGCAGCGCAAGGCCGAGCAGCCCAAGGCCGAGCAGCCCAAGGCCGAGCAGCCTCCCGCCGAGGAGCCGGCGCCCCAGACGACGGTGCGGACCCGCACCCGCAAGCAGCGCGCGGCCGAGCAGGCCGACGCCCAGTCGGACCAGCGGACCGAGCAGAAGGCTGAGCAGAAGCAGCCCGAGCAGAAGCAGCCCGACCAGAAGCAGGACCAGAACAAGCAGGGCCAGGGCAACCAGGGCAACCAGGGCAAGCAGAACCAGGGCCAGCAGAACCAGGGCAAGCAGAACCAGCCCAGCCAGCGCGACCAGGGCAAGGGCCAGCAGGACCAGAGCCGCGGACCAGAGTTCCAGCAGGACCAGAACAAGGGCCAGCAGGGTCAGCAGGACCAGCAGGGCGATGACGACGACGACGGTGAGGGCGGCAGCCGCCGCAACCGTCGCCGCCGGGGTCGCGACCGCACGACGGTCCGCACCGGCAACCGCAACGAGCCCGACACCACGATCCTCGAGGACGACGTCCTGGTCCCCGCCGCGGGCATCCTGGACGTCCTCGACAACTGCGCCTTCGTGCGCACCTCGGGCTACCTGCCCGGCCCGGAGGACGTCTACCTCTCGCTGTCGATGGTGCGGAAGTACCACCTGCGTCGTGGCGACGCCGTCGTCGGTCAGGTACGCCAGCCGCGCGAGGGCGAGCGTCGGGAGAAGTTCAACCCGATGGTCCGCATCGACAGCATCAACGGCACCGAGGCCGAGGGCGCCAAGGAGCGTCCCGACTTCGCCGACGCCGTGCCGGTGCACCCGCACCAGCGCCTGCGCCTGGCCACCGACGCCGACCTGACCGGTCGCGTGATCGATGTCGCCGCCCCGGTCGGCAAGGGCCAGCGCGGGCTGATCCTCACCCAGCCGCGTACGGGTGCGACGTCCCTGCTGCAGTCGATCGCCCAGTCGGTGACGACCAACAACCCCGAGTGCCACGTGATGGTGGTGCTCATCGACACCCGTCCCGAGGAGGTCACCGACTTCCAGCGTGCGGTCAAGGGCGAGGTCGTCGCGTCGACCTTCGACCGGCAGCCGGCCGACCACACCCTGGTCGCCGAGCTCGCCATCGAGCGCGCCAAGCGGCTCGTCGAGCTCGGCCACGACGTGGTCGTGCTGCTCGACTCGCTGACCCGCCTGGGCCGTGCCTACAACCTGGCGGCGCCGGCCAACGGTCGCGTGCTCGGTGGGCTGGTGGACGCCTCCGCGGTGCACCCGACGAAGGAGTTCTTCGGCGCTGCCCGCAAGATCGAGGACGCCGGCTCGCTGACGATCCTGGCCACGGTCGCGGTCGGCACCGGCTCGGCCACCGACGAGTTCTTCCTGGAGGAGCTGGCCGGCACCGAGAACCTCGAGCTCGTGCTCAGCGCGGAGCGTGCGGCCAAGGGCATCGTCCCGGCCGTGGACGTCGCCGCGTCGGGCACCCGGCACGAGGAGAAGCTGCTCGCACCCGCCGAGGGAGCGGTCGTCGGAGACCTGCGCAAGCAGCTCGCTGCCGCCGACTCCCAGCAGGCCGTCACCAAGGTCGTCGGCTCCCGCTGAGGCGGGAATGTGGCGATTGGCGCCGTGGTTGAGACCGGTGGCACACTAGTGCGTCGGTTCCGGTTCACGTCACATGCGATCCACGCAGGCGACCCGGAGCAATTCGAGAGGACACCATGAAGAAGGACACTCACCCCGACTACGTCGAGACCGCCGTCACCTGCACCTGTGGCGCGTCGTTCACGACCCGTAGCACCGCGACCTCCGGCAGCATCCACGCCGACGTGTGCTCGCAGTGCCACCCGTTCTACACCGGCAAGCAGAAGATCCTCGACACCGGCGGCCGCGTCGCCCGCTTCGAGGCGCGCTACGCCAAGAAGGCCCCGGCCGAGAAGGCCGAGACCTCCACGAGCAACTAGCTCACGTCAGGCGCCGGTCGCCCGCATTGCGCGGGTGGCCGGCGCCTTGTCGTCTGTTGCGGGTTGCTGGTGGGTCGAGGAGAGGGAGAGGCGCGATGTTCGAGGCGGTCGAGGGCATGCGCGAGGAGCACGCCGAGCTCGAGCAACGGCTGGCGCTCCCCGAGACCCACGCCGACCAGCGCCTGGCCAAGCAGCTCAACCAGAGGTACGCCGAGCTGACCGCCGTCGTCTCGACCTGGCAGGACTGGCTCCAGCTGGGCGACGACATCGAAGCGGCCCGGGAGCTCGCCTCCGAGGACCCCGCCTTCGGCCAGGAGGCCGAGGACCTGACCGCCCGCCGTGGCATCGCGGAGGAGCGGTTGCGCCGACTCCTCGTGCCCCGGGACCCCGCCGACGCCAAGGACGCGCTGCTGGAGATCAAGTCGGGGGAGGGCGGCGAGGAGTCGGCCCTCTTCGCCGGCGACCTGCTCCGGATGTACTCCCGCTACGCCGAGACCCGGGGCTGGAGCGTGGAGATCCTCGACTCCACCGAGTCCGACCTCGGTGGCTACAAGTCCGTCACCGCGGCCGTGAAGGCGCGCGGCACCGTCGAGCCCGGCCAGACGCCCTACGCGCTGCTCAAGTTCGAGGGCGGCGTGCACCGCGTCCAGCGGGTGCCGGTCACGGAGTCGCAGGGTCGCGTGCACACGTCGGCGGCGGGCGTGCTGGTCTCGCCCGAGGCCGAGCCGGTCGACGTGACGATCGACGACAACGACCTGCGCATCGACGTCTACCGCTCCAGCGGACCGGGCGGCCAGAGCGTCAACACCACCGACTCGGCCGTCCGGATCACCCACGTGCCCACCGGCATCGTGGCGAGCTGCCAGAACGAGAAGAGCCAGCTGCAGAACAAGGAGTCCGCGATGCGGATCCTGCGCTCGCGGCTGCTCCAGGCCGCCCAGGACGCCGCCGACGCGGAGGCCAGCGACGCGCGGCGCTCGCAGGTCCGCACGGTGGACCGCTCCGAGCGGATCCGCACCTACAACTTCGCGGAGAACCGGATCTCCGACCACCGCACCGGCTACAAGGCCTACAACCTCGACCAGGTGCTCGACGGTGACCTCCAGCCGGTCCTCGACTCCTGCGTCGAGACCGACATGGCCGCCCGTCTCGCGGCGCTGGAGTCCTGAGGTGCGGGCCGGCCAGGCCCGGCGACAGGCGGCGGCCCGCCTGCGGGAGGCGGGGGTGGCCTCGCCCGAGCGCGACGCCGACCTCCTGCTCGCCCACGTCCTCGACGTGCCGCTCGGTCGGCTGCCGCTGGTCGACGACCTGACCGACACCCAGCGCGAGACGTACGACGCCCTGCTGGCGCGGCGGGCCGCCCGCGAGCCGCTCCAGCACCTGACCGGCACGGCGGCGTTCCGCCACGTGGAGCTGGCCGTCGGCCCGGGAGTCTTCGTCCCCCGGCCCGAGACCGAGCTGCTGGCCGGCTGGGCGATCGACGCGGTCGCACGCGGCCGAACAGCGATGACAGGACCTGTCGGGTCGTCGACCTCTGCACGGGCTCGGGTGCCATCGCCCGGGCGCTCGCCGACGAGGTCCCCGACGCCGACATCCACGCGGTCGAGCTGGACGAGGGCGCGCTGGCATGGGCCGAGCGCAACCTCGCCGGCACCGGTGTCGACCTCCGCCACGGCGACCTGGCCACCGCCTTCGACGACCTGCTCGGCACCGTCGACGTGGTGGTCTGCAACCCGCCCTACATCCCGCTCGAGGCCTGGGAGTCGGTGGCCGCCGAGGCCCGCGACCACGACCCGCACCTGGCGCTCTTCTCCGGCCAGGACGGGCTCGACGCGATCCGGGTCCTCGAGCGACGCGCCGCCCTGCTGCTGCGGCCCGGGGGAGTCGTCGGCGCCGAGCACGCCGACGTCCAGGGGGAGTCCGCGCCCGGCATCTTCACCGCCGCGGGCCGCTGGTCCGACGTCACCGACCACCGCGACCTCGCGGGTCGACCGCGCTTCGTGACCGCTCGACTGGCACGATGAGCGGCGTGGACAGGTATGCGACCTCGACCGAGGAGGAGCGGGAGGCGGCGATCACCGCTGCCGCCGGCGCCGTACGACGCGGAGAGCTGGTGGTCATCCCCACCGACACCGTCTACGGCATCGCCGCCGACGCCTTCTCCCACGACGCCGTGCAGGACCTGCTGGAGGCCAAGGGCCGCGGGCGCGAGATGCCGCCGCCGGTCCTCGTCTCGGCCGCGACCACGCTCGATGCGCTCGCGGAGGGCGTGCCCGCGTGGGCCCGCACCCTCGTGGAGGAGTTCTGGCCGGGTCCGCTGACCCTCGTCTGCCGCCAGCAGGCCTCACTGATGTGGGACCTGGGGGAGACCCGCGGCACGGTCGCGGTCCGGATGCCCGACGACGAGATCGCCCTGGCCGTCCTCGAGCGCACCGGCCCGCTTGCCGTGAGCTCGGCCAACATCACCGGCCGGCCTGCGGCCACCGATGCCGACGCCGCCGAGGAGATGCTCGGTGACGAGGTGGCCGTCATCGTCGACGCAGGCACCTCGCCCGGCGGCGAGGCCTCCACGATCATCGACGTGACCGTCCCCGAGGGTCGGGTCCTGCGGCTCGGCGCGCTCTCGCTCGAGGTGCTCAACGCAGCCATCGAGGAGCACGGCGTGGTGCTCGCGGACAAGGGCTGACGGTGCGGGAGTACCTCCTCGTCTTCCTCGTCGCCCTGTCGGTGACCTATCTCCTGACCGTCATCGCCCGCGAGGTGGCGCTCCGCACGGGGGCGGTGGCACAGGTGCGCGACCGTGACGTGCACGCCGAGCCGATTCCCTACCTGGGCGGCCTGGCGATGCTCGGGGGGCTCACCGCCGCCTACTTCGTCGCCCGCGAGCTGCCGTTCCTCAAGACCCGGAGCGACGACTTCGTCTTCCGCGACGCCGGCATCGTGCTGCTGGCCGGCGCGCTGGTCTGCGCGGTGGGCGTCATCGACGACATCTTCGACCTCGACGCGCTGACCAAGCTCGGCGGCCAGGTGCTCGCCGCGGGGCTGCTGGTCGCGCTGGGCGTGCGCTACTACTACTTCCCCGGCGCCGACGGCACGCAGTTCGCCCTCGACGACGCCCAGGGCGCCGTCCTGACCCTCGTCGTGGTCATCGGCACGATGAACGCCGTCAACTTCGTCGACGGCCTCGACGGGCTGGCGGCCGGGATCGTGGGGATCGGGGCGTCCGCCTTCTTCCTCTACTGCTACATGCTCTCGGACCGCAACGACCTCACCCTGGCCACGACCGGCGCCCTGCTGAGCGCCGCTCTCGCCGGCGCGTGTGCCGGTTTCCTGCCGCACAACTTCCACCCGGCCCGACTGTTCATGGGCGACTCCGGCTCGATGCTGATCGGTCTCGTGCTCTCCGCCAGCGCCCTGACCCTGACCGGCCAGTTCGCCGGGATGCCGAGCACCGCGGGCAACAGCCTCTTCGTGACCGTGCTGCCCGTGCTGCTCCCGATCTCGCTCCTGATGGTGCCGATGGTCGACCTCGTGCTCGCCGTCGTACGACGCACGCGGGCGGGTCGCTCGCCGATGAGTGCGGACAAGCAGCACCTCCACCACCGGCTCCTGGAGATCGGGCACTCCCAGCGCCGGGCGGTGCTGATCATGTGGATGTGGGCGTTCACCCTCGCCACGGGCGCGGTCATCGTGAGCCTGTTCGAGGACCCCCTCGTGTGGTGGAGCGTCGGCTCGATGCTGGCCCTGACGATCACCATGACCTTCGTCCTGCCCAAGGTGCACCGCCCGCGCAAGACCGGGCTCGGCGACACCGGGCTGCCGGAGAACGACGAGGTCGAGGGTCGCGTCGAGGACTTGACCGACGGCCCCGGAGAGGGTGTCGTGGAGCCTGTCGGAGGGGTCACCCGGGAGGCGCGCGACGCCGGCTCCTGACCCCGGTTGGAGACCCTCCCGGACTTTGTGATAGTTTTCACGAGCAGTCAGAACTGACCCATGAGAGACAGGCCGCCGCCATGACGACCGAGTCGAAGCCAGGCACCCGCGAAGGGGTTGTCCCCGCTCCTCGGTGGCGTGGGTTCAGGCGCTGTCGCGGTCCTCGTCCTCGTCGTCGTGGCCGCCCTCGTGGAGGGTCGCGCAGGCGTCGTCGGTGCTGCAGCCGGGGGAGTGATGACGCTCGTGGTCTTCGCCCTCGGCATCTCCGTCGTGGGCCTGGTCGCCCGCGTGATGCCGTCGGCCTCGCTGCTCGTGGCGCTGATGACCTACGCGCTCCAGCTCCTCGTCCTGGCCCTCTGCGTGGTCGCGATCGACCAGGCCGGCCTGACGGACGACACCCTCTCGCGCGGCTGGTTCGCGGCCGCCGTGATCGCCGTGACGCTGCTCTGGATGCTGGGTCAGCTGGTGACGGCCACGCGCCAGAGGATCCCCGCCTACGACACCCCCACCGCGCCCGAGTTGGTCCGTCACCCCGGGGGTGAGCGATGACCGATTCCGCTGCTAGTGTGCGGGGCGCGATGGCTCGACAGCTTCCCCCGACGGCCTCACCCGACGATTCCCCCAAGGGCGACCCCTGGCACGCCTTCGGCTACGTCGTCTCCGGTGTGGGCATCTACGGACTGGCTGGGTGGGCCCTCGATCGTTGGCTTGGAACGACCTTCCTCGTGGCGATCGGCATCCTGGTCGGTGCCGGCTTCGGGATCTACATGACATACGCACGGTTCAACAAGACAAGCCAGTAGGAGACTGACTCGATGTTCGGCATCACGATGGCTGAGTCCGGCGGCGAATTCGTTGCCCCCGGCCCCAACAGCTTCGACTTCTCCGAGGTCGCGCTGTTCCACGTCGGCGACCTCGCGGTCACCAAGCCGATGGTCCAGCTGGTCCTGGGCGGGCTCGTCGTCTTCGTCTTCTTCTACGCCGCCGCCCGCCGCGCCACGCTCGTGCCGGGTCGTCTCCAGTTCGCCGGCGAGAGCGCCTACGGCATGGTCCGCAACTCGATCGGCCGCGACATCATCGGCAGCCACGACTTCATCAAGTTCGTCCCCTACCTGGTGACGCTCTTCTTCTTCCTGCTGGTCAACAACGCCTTCGCCTCGATGCCGTTCATCCAGTTCCCGACGTTCTCGCGTGCCTCGATGGCCTACGCGCTCGCCGGTCTGAGCTGGGTCATCTACAACGGGGTCGGCATCAAGAAGCACGGCCTCCTCGGCTACCTCAAGCTGCAGAGCGTCCCGTCCGGCGTGAGCCCCTTGATGTACCCGCTGCTGGTGCCGCTGGAGTTCTTCTCCAACATCCTGGTCCGCCCCGCCACGCTGGCGCTGCGACTCTTCGCCAACATGTTCGCCGGTCACCTGCTGCTGATCCTGTTCTCGACCGGCGGCCTGTTCCTCCTCGAGTACGGCGGCATCGGTTACGTCGCCGGCCCGCTGGCGTGGGTGCTCGCCATCGCGATCTCGTTCCTGGAGCTCCTGGTGCAGTTCCTCCAGGCCTACGTCTTCACCCTGCTCAACGCCATGTACATCTCCGGTGCGCTGGCCGACGAGCACTGATCCACCCCTGCACCACCTGATCTGCACCACCCCTACCTGAAGTAGCACCAACCGAAAGGAAACTGCCGTGGACGGCACTCTCAACGGCTCGCTCAACATGATCGGCTACGGCCTGGCGGCCATTGGCCCCGGTATCGGTATCGGCCTGATCTTCGCGGCCTACATCTCCGGTGTCGCCCGTCAGCCGGAGGCCCAGGGCCGCCTGCAGTCGATCGCCATCCTGGGCTTCGCGCTCGCCGAGGCGCTCGCGATCATCGGTATCGCACTCGCGTTCGTCCTCAACTGACGCTCGCCCTCCACTGACCTAGGACTGCCTCATGCAGAATCTGATCTTCCTCGCGGAAGGAACCGAGCCCACCGAGGGCGGCCACGCTCCGGAGAACCCGCTCGGCTTCGTGCCCGTCGAGTTCGCCCTGTCGCTCGTCGTCTTCGGCCTGCTGCTCTTCCTCATCTGGAAGTACGTCGCTCCGCGCTTCGAGCAGACCTTCGCCGAGCGCACCCAGGCGATCGAGGGTGGCATCGCCGCGGCCGAGACCAAGCAGGCCGAGGCCGACGCCAAGCTCGCCGAGCTGGAGAAGCAGCTCGGCGACGCCCGGCACGAGGCGGCGCGCATCCGTGAGGAGGCGCGCGAGCAGGGTGCCCAGATCGTGGCCGAGATGCGGGAGACGGCCCAGGCCGAGTCCGCCCGCATCGTCGAGCACGGCAAGGCCCAGATCGAGGCGGAGCGCCAGCAGGCGGTCACCTCGCTCCGTGCCGAGGTGGGCGCCCTCGCGACCGGCCTGGCCGGTCGCATCGTCGGCGAGAGCCTGGAGGACGAGGCTCGTCAGAGCCGCGTCGTCGAGCGCTTCCTCGCCGACCTCGAGGCGTCCAACGGCGCTGCGTCGGGGAGCGTCAACTGATGATGCGAGGTGCCTCCGCAGACGCCTATGCCGCGGCCGCCGCAGTGCTTCCGGGCACCGGCGACCTGGGCCGGGTGGGCCAGGACCTGTTCGGGACGGCGGACCTGCTCCGCGCCGAGCCGAGCCTGCGTCGCGTCGCCACCGACGTGTCCCTGCGCGGCGACGCCAAGGGCGACCTGCTCCGCGGGGTGCTCGACGGCAAGGTCTCGTCCGAGGCACTGGACGTCGTCGCCGCTGCGGTCTCGCAGCGGTGGACGTCGGGTCGTGACCTCAGCGACGCCCTCGAGCAGCTCGGCGTGGTCGCCACGGTGCGCTCCACCGGCGGTGACGCCGGTCGTCTCGAGGACGAGGTCTTCGCGGTCGGCCAGCTCATCCAGGCCAACCCGGGGCTGCGCGACGCGCTCTCCGACCCGAGCCGCAGCCGCGCCGACAAGGCGGGGCTGGTGCAGGGACTGCTCGGTGAGAAGGTCCTGCCCGCCACGGTGGCCCTCGTGCAGCAGTCGCTGTCCGGCAGCCACCGCACGGTGGCGGTCGCACTCGCCGCCTACCAGAAGATCGCGGCCGAGGTCCGCGGGGAGGGAGTCGCGACCGTTCGCGTCGCCCGTCCCCTCGACGACGCCGACCGCGAGCGGCTGGCCGGTGCGTTGGCGCGCACCTACGGTCGCGACGTACACCTCAACGTCGTCGTCGACCCCGAGGTCATCGGCGGCATCCGAGTCGAGATCGGTGACGACGTCATCGACGGGACGGTGTCCAGCCGCCTCGACGATGCCGGACGCCGGCTCGCCGGCTGACGCCACAACTGACATCCCTTAGAACTTCACGAAGACCCAGAGAACAGGTGAATGAAATGACGGAGCTGTCCATCCGTCCGGACGAGATCCGGGACGCGCTTCAGCGGTTCGTGTCGGACTACAAGCCCGACTCGGCTGCCAAGGAAGAGGTCGGCACGGTCGCGGAGGCTGCCGACGGCATCGCCCGCGTCAGCGGCCTCCCCTCGGTCATGGCCAACGAGCTCCTGGAGTTCGAGGACGGCACGCTCGGCATCGCGCTCAACCTCGACACCCGCGAGGTCGGTGTCGTGGTCCTGGGTGACTTCGACAAGATCGAGGAGGGCCAGGTCGTGCGTCGCACGGGCGAGATCCTCTCGGTCCCCGTCGGTGACGGCTACCTCGGTCGCGTCGTCGACCCGCTCGGCACCGCGATCGACGGCCTCGGCGAGATCACCCCGCTCGAGGGTCGCCGCGCGCTGGAGCTCCAGGCTCCCGGCGTGATGGTGCGCAAGTCGGTCCACGAGCCGCTCGCCACGGGCATCAAGGCGATCGACGCCCTGACCCCGATCGGCCGCGGCCAGCGCCAGCTGATCATCGGCGACCGCTCGACCGGCAAGACCACGATCGCGATCGACACGATCATCAACCAGAAGGCCAACTGGGAGTCCGGTGACCCGGACAAGCAGGTGCGCTGCATCTACGTCGCGATCGGCCAGAAGGGCTCGACCATCGCCGCCGTGCGTGGCGCCCTCGAGGAGGCCGGCGCGCTGGAGTACACGACCATCGTGGCCTCCCCGGCGTCCGACTCGGCGGGCTTCAAGTACCTCGCCCCCTACACCGGCTCGGCCATCGGCCAGCACTGGATGTACGACGGCAAGCACGTCCTCATCGTGTTCGACGACCTCACCAAGCAGGCCGAGGCCTACCGCGCCGTGTCGCTGCTGCTGCGTCGCCCGCCGGGCCGCGAGGCCTACCCCGGCGACGTCTTCTACCTGCACAGCCGGCTCCTCGAGCGTTGCGCCAAGCTCTCCGACGAGATGGGCAAGGGCTCGATGACGGGCCTGCCGATCATCGAGACCAAGGCCAACGACGTCTCGGCGTTCATCCCGACCAACGTCATCTCGATCACCGACGGCCAGATCTTCCTGCAGTCGGACCTGTTCGCGGCCAACCAGCGCCCCGCCATCGACGTGGGTGTCTCGGTCTCGCGCGTGGGTGGTTCGGCGATGACGAAGGCGATGAAGACCGTCACCGGTTCGCTCAAGGTCGACCTGGCGCAGTTCCGCGCGATGGAGGCGTTCGCGATGTTCGCCTCCGACCTCGACGCCGCCTCGCGCCAGCAGCTCGACCGCGGCCAGCGCCTGATGGCGCTGCTCAAGCAGCCGCAGTACTCGCCGTACCCCGTGGAGGAGATGACCGTCTCCCTGTGGACCGGCACGTCGGGCCGTCTCGACAAGGTCCCGACCGACGACGTGCTGCGCTTCGAGAACGAGTTCCTCGACTACCTGCGTCGCAGCCACGACGGCATCCTCGCGGGCATCCGGGAGACCTCGAAGTTCGAGGACTCCACCGAGGACCAGCTCGCGTCGGCCTACGACTCCTTCCTCGACCAGTTCGAGACCTCCGACGGCCAGAGCATCAAGGCCGGCAAGGAAGAGCACGTCGCTCTCGAGGACGAGGACGTCGAGCAGGAGCAGATCGTCAAGCAGAAGCGGGGCTGACGATGGCTCTCTCGGTACGCGAGTACCGCGCGCGGATCAGGTCGACGGAGTCGATGAAGAAGATCACGCGTGCCATGGAGCTCATCGCCGCGTCCCGCATCATCAAGGCGCAGCAGCGGGCCCAGGCCGCCGCGCCCTACGCCCGCGAGCTCACCCGAGCGGTGTCGGCCGTGGCGACGTTCTCCAACGTCGACCACGCCCTCACCCTCGAGCCCGAGGACCCGAAGAAGGCGGCGATCCTGATCGTCACCTCCGACCGCGGTCTGGCCGGCGCCTACTCCTCGAGCGTGCTCAAGGAGGCGGAGCGGCTCATCGAGAAGCTCAGGGGCGAGGGCAAGGACGTCGACATCTACACGTCCGGACGCAAGGCCGAGGCCTACTTCAAGTTCCGGCAGCGCCCCGTGGCGCAGTCGTGGACGGGCTTCTCCGACCAGCCGACCTACGACGTCGCTGCGGAGATCGGTGCGACGCTCATCGAGACCTTCCTCGCCGAAGAGGGCGACGACGTCTCGGCGGTCGACGA
The DNA here is from genome assembly GCA_963750445.1 of uncultured Actinomycetota bacterium. Lineage (GTDB taxonomy): Bacteria > Actinomycetota > Actinomycetes > Propionibacteriales > Nocardioidaceae > Nocardioides. The sequence goes on from CAVVQR010000006.1 coordinate 87,958, forward strand.
GGTCCACGTGGTCTACACGCGGTTCCGCTCGATGCTCAACCAGGAGCCCACCGCCGTACGCCTGCTTCCGCTGGAGGTCGTCGAGGGCACCGAGGCGCCCGAGGAGGGCGACCTGCTGCCGCTCTACGAGTTCGAGCCGTCGCCGAGCGACGTCCTCGACTCGTTGCTGCCGCGCTACGTCCAGAGCCGGATCTTCTTCGCCCTGCTCCAGGCTGCCGCCTCGGAGCTGGCGGCTCGCCAGAAGGCGATGAAGGCCGCGACGGACAACGCCGACGAGCTCATCAAGAAGTACAAGCGCATTGCCAACCAGGCCCGCCAGGCTGGCATTACCCAGGAAATCAGCGAGATCGTCGGTGGCGTCAACGCGCTCGCCGACGCACAAGCCGGGAGTGAATGAGATATGACTGCCACCATCAACGAGTCCGCGGAGACCACCTCTGCAGCCGGCGTGGGCCGCATCGCCCGCGTCATCGGCCCGGTCGTGGACATCGAGTTCCCGTCCGACTCGATGCCCCCGCTCTACAACGCACTGACGTGCGACTTCGAGCTCAGCGGCGAGCACCAATCGATCATCCTCGAGGTCGCCCAGCACATCGGTGACGGCATGGTCCGCGCCATCTCGATGAAGCCGACCGACGGCCTGGTCCGCGGCGGCCAGGTCCACGACACCGGTGCCTCGATCACCGTGCCCGTGGGCGACGCGACGCTCGGCAAGGTGTTCAACACCACCGGCGACGTGCTCAACCTCAAGGAGGGCGAGACCTTCGAGCCCGCCGAGCGCTGGGGCATCCACCGCAAGGCGCCGGCGTTCGACCAGCTGGAGTCCAAGACCCAGATGTTCGAGACCGGCATCAAGGTCATCGACCTGCTGACCCCCTACGTCCAGGGCGGCAAGATCGGCCTGTTCGGTGGTGCCGGCGTCGGCAAGACCGTGCTGATCCAGGAGATGATCGCCCGCGTCGCCAAGGACCACGGTGGCGTGTCGGTGTTCGCCGGTGTCGGCGAGCGCACCCGTGAGGGCAACGACCTCATCGTCGAGATGGAGGAGGCGGGCGTCCTCGGTCAGACCGCCCTCGTCTTCGGCCAGATGGACGAGCCGCCGGGCACGCGTCTCCGCGTCGCGCTGTCCGCCCTGACGATGGCGGAGTACTTCCGCGACGTGCAGAAGCAGGACGTGCTGCTCTTCATCGACAACATCTTCCGCTTCACCCAGGCCGGTTCCGAGGTCTCCACCCTGCTCGGCCGGATGCCGTCCGCGGTGGGCTACCAGCCCAACCTGGCCGACGAGATGGGTCAGCTGCAGGAGCGCATCACCTCGACGCGTGGTCACTCGATCACGTCGCTGCAGGCGATCTACGTCCCCGCCGACGACTACACCGACCCGGCCCCGGCCACGACGTTCGCCCACCTGGACGCCACGACCGAGCTCTCGCGCGAGATCGCCTCGCTCGGCATCTACCCGGCCGTGGACCCGCTGACGTCGACCTCGCGCATCCTGGACCCGCAGTACATCGGCGAGGACCACTACCGCTGCGCGGTGCGGGTCAAGCAGATCCTGCAGCGCAACAAGGAGCTCCAGGACATCATCGCGATCCTCGGTGTCGACGAGCTCTCCGAGGAGGACCGCATCATCGTCTCGCGGGCCCGTCGCATCCAGCGCTTCCTGTCGCAGAACACCTACGTCGCCAAGCAGTTCACCGGCATCGAGGGTTCGACCGTCCCGGTGGGCGACACCATCGAGGCGTTCAACAAGATCGCTGACGGCGAGTACGACCACGTGGCCGAGCAGGCCTTCTTCATGTGCGGCGGTCTGGACGACGTCGAGCAGAAGTGGGCCGAGATCCAGAAGAGCCTCTGATGGCCGAGTCGTCCGGCAAGGTCCTCCAGGTCGAGCTGGTCGCTGCCGACCGGCTCGTCTGGTCGGGCCAGGCCACCATGGTCATCGCCCGCACCACCGAGGGCGACGTCGGCATCCTGCCCAACCACGCTCCGCTGCTGTCCTCGATCATCGAGGGCGTCGTGGACGTGACCGACGGTCGAGGGCGAGACCTGGATCGCGGCCGTCGACGCCGGCTTCCTGTCGGTGGCCGACAACCGCGTCTCGATCCTCTCCGAGCGGGCCGAGATGTCGCACGAGATCGACCTCGAGAAGGCACGCGAGGACCTCGAGCGCTGCCAAGACAGGCGGGCGAGAACGCCGGCGGAGGCGCAGAAGAGGCCGTCCGTCGGGCCGAGGCACGCATCCGCGCCGCGGAACGGGCCTCCTGACGGGTCCTTCCACACGACCGCTAGGGTGAGCGCACGGACCGGACGGTTCGTGCGCTCACTGTGTGTGGAGGGTGGATGCCGGTCTGGCAGTGGCTGCTCGACCTCGTCGGGCTCGGACTCCTTCTTGCCCTGCTCTACGGCATCTCCCTCATCTTCCGCCGCCGGTTCCTGGCGCGTCACGGTGGCACGTTCGAGCTCAGCTACCGGATGCGCACCGAGCACCCCGGACGTGGCTGGCTGCTCGGCATCGGCCGCTACTCCGGTCAGTCGCTGGAGTGGTTCCGGATCTTCTCGCTCTCGCCGCGTCCCAAGCGCGTGTGGGCCCGTGACCTGCTGGAATACTCCGGTCGCCGCGCACCGGCCGGCCAGGAGGAGATGTCGCTCTACGACGGCCACGTCGTGGCCTCGTGCCACTTCGCGGGGGAGTCGCTGGAGATCGCGATGAGCGAGGCCTCGCTCACCGGCTTCCAGTCCTGGCTGGAGTCCGGACCCCCCGGCACCGACTGGAACCGTCGCTGACGCTCGTGTCGGCTCAGGCAGGGCCGGTCGAGTCGCCGATCCGCAGCTCGACGGGCAGCAGCACGTCCGCCACGTCGTGCCCCTCGATGCGCCCGAGCACGGCGTCGGCGATGGCCCGGCCCTTCTCGGCCAGCGGCTGCACGACGGTCGTGAGCTCGAGGTCGAGCCACGGGGTGGCCACGCCGTCGAAGCCGGCGACGCTGAGGTCCTGCGGCACGACCAGCCCACGGCGTCGGGCCTCGAGGACCACGCCCGCGGCCTGGACGTCGCTCTGGCACACGATCGCGGTGATGTCGGGACCGGTCGCGAGGTAGTCCGACGCGAGGCGCTGGGCCTCGGAGAGGTCGCTGGCGCACGCACCGATGACGTAGCGCATCGGGGAACACCTCGCGCAACCCCGCCTCGCGCTCCCGCTGGGGGTGTGACGCAGCCAGGGTCAGCGTCGCGATGCGTCGGTGCCCGAGCGCGTGGAGGTGCTCGGCCAGCGCCGCCGCGCCGACCCGGTGCTCGATGTCGATGAAGGTGGTCCCGGGCCAGTCGGGACCCTCCACGACGACGAGGGGTACGTCGCGCGCCGCCAGGTCGTCGTAGGCCTTCCAGGTCTCGCGTCCGCAGATGTCGTAGATGACGGCGTCGAGGGGGAGCCGTGCGTGCTCGTCGTCGTCACCCATCAGCAGCAGCCCCTTGCCGGCGGCGCCGAGCACCTCGGAGATGGCGTCGAGCATCGGCAGGGCTGCGGGGTCCCGGAACGCCGTGCTGAGCTGTCCGACGGCGATGCCGACGACGCCGCTGCTGCCCTGGCGCAGGTTGCGGGCGAGCGGGTTGGGCCCGGTCCACCCGAGAGCCGCGGCGGCTGCGAGCACCCGTTCGCGGGTGCCGTCGGAGACCGGTTTGTTGCCCGAGAAGGCCAGGGACGCGGTCGACAGCGACACCCCGGCCGCCGTGGCGACATCGGCGAGGGTGGGGGCGCGAACTGGACCGGACACGAGGGACAGGCTAGCATCGAAACGATTCGATCGAAACGTTTCGCTGTTCCCTGAGGAGTGCTGTGCCGACCCTGACCGCCGCCCGCAACGCCGTGGGGCTGACGTTCTTCCTCAACGGACTCGTCTTCTCCAGCTGGGTCTCGCGGATCCCGGAGGTGCGCTCGAGCTTCGAGCTCACCAACGGCCAGCTCGGCCTGGTCCTGCTCGCGATCGCGCTGGGCTCGGTCCTGGCCCTGCCGACGGCGGGTGCGGCGATCAACGCGTGGGGCACCGTCCGGATCGTCCGGCTCGGCGCGAGCGCCGCCGCGATCGGCATGCTCACTGCTGCCCTGGGCCTGGGCCACCTGCTCCCGCTGACCGTGGCGGGCCTCTTCGTCTACGGCCTCGGCATCGGGGTCTGGGACGTCGCGATGAACGTCGAGGGCGCCGAGGTCGAGCGCGGCCTGAGCCGCACGATCATGCCGCGCTTCCACGCCGGCTTCAGTGGCGGCACGGTCGTGGGTGCCCTGCTCGGCGTGCTGGTGATCGAGCTCGACGTGCCCGCCGTCGTCCACCTCGTCGGCATCGTGCTGCTGGCGATCGTGCTGGTCTGGCGCTCGTCCCCGTCGTTCCTGCCGGTCGCCGAGAGCCACGAGGAGCACAAGACCTCGGCCGCCCGGGCCTGGTTGGAGCCCCGCACCCTGCTCATCGGCGTCATGGTGCTGGCCCTGGCGATGACCGAGGGCACCGCCAACGACTGGCTGGCCGTCGCGCTCGTCGACGGCCACGACGTGTCCCACGCGACGGGCGTCGCCGGCTTCGCGGTCTTCGTGCTCGCGATGACGGCCGGCCGGTTCGCCGGCACCGACCTCATCGACCGGTTCGGCCGGGTGGTCGTGCTGTGGGGGACCATGGCCCTGGCCGGCGCCGGAGTGCTCCTCATCGTCTTCGCCGACCAGCCCGTCGTCGTGGTGATCGGCATCGTGCTCTGGGGAGTGGGCGCCTCGCTCGGGTTCCCCGTCGGGATGAGCGCCGCGGCCGACGACCCGGCGCGGGCGGCGGCCCGGGTCAGTGTCGTCTCGACGATCGGCTACGCCGCGTTCCTGGCCGGTCCGCCGTTCCTCGGCTTCGTCGGCGACGAGGTCGGCACCCTCAAGGCCCTGCTGGTGGTCGCCGTGCTGCTGATGCCCGCGGCGCTCGTGGTGCCGTCGGCGCGCGAGACCCGCTAGGAGTACATCAGCGAGCCGGGGGTGTCGAGGCTCTCCCCGGTCTCGAGGAGGGTCTTGAGGCCCGACAGGATCATCGGCCAGCCGCCGTAGAGCTCCGGGTTGGCCTGGTCGGGGAGGCCGTCGTGGATCACCGTCAGGCGGCACGAGGTCCCGACCGGCACGATCTGCCACGTCACCCGGGTGGTGCCCTGGGCCTTGACCTCGTCGCTCCACAGGGCGTCGAAGGTCTGCACCAGCAGGCGTGGCGGGTCGACCTCGACGTTGGTGCCCGAGGAGATGTCGACCATCCCCGGCACGCCCGCGGTGTAGTCCGAGCCGGTGGTCCAGTCGCTCGAGGTCCCCACCCCGAAGCTGTAGACCGCGCGCTGGGCGGGATCGGTGATCGCCTCCCAGAGGCGCTCGGGCGTGGTCTTGATGTAGACCTCGAACACGGCAGTCCCGGCGGCGACGGGGGCGGTGCCCTCGGCCCACGAGACGGTCTTCACACTGGTCATGTCCTCATCCTCCAGATAGCTCTTCAGGCCGCTGAGCGTGGCTGCCCAGGGCTCGGCGTACTTGCTCACCCATCGGTCGTGGACGAGCCGGATCGGGACGGGGTTGAGGAAGTGCAGCTTCTCGCGGCCCTGCCGACGCGTGGTGACGACGCCGGCCTCCTCGAGCACCTTCAGGTGCTTCATGACACCGAACCGGGTCATCTCCAGGCGCCCCTCCAGGGCGGTGAGGGTCTGACCGTCGTCGCTGAAGAGCGCGTCCAGCAGTGCCCGACGGGTCGGGTCTGCCAGCGCCTTGAACACCTCGTCCATGCCACGACCATAGGTGACCATTTGGTCACATGTCAACGGGCTAGCGTCGGGGGATGACCTCCTCGCGCCGAGCCGTCCTGCTCGCACTGCCGGCGCTCGTGCTCGCCGTCGCCGGGCTCTTCCACCCGCACTCCCTGAGCCATGCCTCGGCACCCCGCTGGACGATGCTGCACGTCGCCGGCCTGTTCGTCTTCCCGCTCGTCGGCCTCGCGCTCGCGATGCTGGTGCGCGGGCGACGAGACCCCGTGGCGTGGCTGGTGGCGCTGACGGCCTACGTCTATGCGACCGCCTACTCGGCGCTGGACGTCATCAGTGGCATCGGCGCCGGCTACGTGACCTGGCGCCTGGGGGAGGGGGTCCCGCGGCCGGACGAGGTGCGCTTCCTCTTCGTCATCGGCGGACGGATCGGGGAGGTGGGCTCGTGGGCCCTGATCGCCTGCGCCGTGGTCGTCGCCCTCGACGCGTTGCGTCGCCTGGGCGCCCCTGCCCTGCCCGGACTCGCCCTCGTGCCCGGTGCGCTGCTGGTGCACGTCGGGCACATCTTCGCCCCGACCGGCGTCGCCGGGATGACGCTGATCGGTCTGGCCACGGGCTACCTGGCCTGGTGTGACAGGCCGACCGGTCGGACCGACTAGCCGCGCTCGCCCCCGGGCACCCACAGCACGTCGCCGTTCTGGCGGTTCGCGTGGCGCGCGAGGATGAAGAGCAGGTCGGAGAGCCGGTTGAGGTAGGTGATGGCGAGGAGGTTCATGGTGTCCTCGTGCTCGCCCCAGGCCGCCCAGCCGGCCCGTTCGGCACGGCGTACGACGGTGCGTGCGACGTGGAGGTGGGCCGCTCCGAGCGTGCCGCCGTTGAGGATGAACGAGCGCAGCGCGGGCAGCTCCTCGTTGTAGTGGTCGCACCAACCCTCGAGCCGGTCGACGTAGTCCTGCTCGACGCGCAGCGGCGGGTACTTCGGGTCCGCGACGATCGGGGTGGAGAAGTCGGCGCCGACGTCGAACAGGTCGTTCTGCACGCGGGTCAGCACCGCCACCACGTCGTCGTCGAGGTCACCCTGGGCCAGTGCGACGCCGATGTGGGCGTTGCCCTCGTCGACGCAGGCGTAGGCCTCGAGCCGCAGATCGGTCTTCGAGGTCTCGCTCATGTCGCCGAGGCGGGTCCGGCCGGCGTCGCCGGTGCGGGTGTAGATGCGTGTCAGGTTGACCATCCCCCGAGCCTAGTCGCGCGGGCCAGCGGTGCGGAGCATGCCGACCTCGACTCGCCGCAAAAGGTGAGGCATGAAGTGCAACCTGACGGGGTACAACGACGTCATAGGAGTGACAGCGGTCACGCTAGGGGCGTCGGGGGACGTCGGGAGGAGGGGGTCCGATGGACATCATCTCGGACGGCCACACGCTCGTGCTCCACGGCGACTTCGACGTGCGCAGCACGTGGGAGGTGCGCAACGCCATCTACGAGCACCTCGACGGCCTCGACGACGACGTCGTCATCGACATGACCGATGTGACCACCATCGACGCCACCGCGCTGCGGGTGCTCGCCGTCGCCACGCGCCACGCCTGGCTGTCCGGCCACCACCTCACCGTGCGCAACCCCGGCCCCGCCGTGCGCCGGATGGCCCACCTGACCCGGCTGGCCCACGCCATCGAGGTCGAGCGCGTCGCCGCCACCGCCTGAGGCATCTGTCACACCTCCAGCCGGTGACTGACGGGTAACCGCCGCCCTACCCTGTCGCCATGACCCAATCTGAGGGCACGCGGCACGAACGGCCCGTCAAGGACAGGCCCTGGGTGATGCGGACCTACGCCGGTCACTCGACCGCCGAGGCGTCCAACGCGCTCTACCGCACCAACCTGGCCAAGGGCCAGACCGGCCTCAGCGTGGCCTTCGACCTGCCCACGCAGACCGGCTACGACCCCGACAGCCCGCTCAGCCGCGGCGAGGTCGGCAAGGTCGGCGTACCGATCATGCACCTGGGGGAGATGCGCAAGCTCTTCGCCGACATCCCGCTCACCGAGATGAACACCTCGATGACGATCAACGCCGTCGCGATGTGGATGCTCGCCCTGTACCAGGTCGTCGCCGAGGAGCAGGCCGGAGCCGTTCCGGGGGGTGACCCCTCGCCCGAGGACGTCGCCGCCCAGCTGGCCGGCACCACCCAGAACGACATCATCAAGGAGTACCTCTCCCGCGGGACCTACGCCTTCCCGCCCGAGGCGTCGATGCGGCTGATCGCCGACATGATCGCCTACACCGTCCACCAGATCCCGAAGTGGAACCCGATCAACATCTGCAGCTACCACCTGCAGGAGGCCGGCGCGACGCCGACGCAGGAGCTCGCCTACGCGCTGAGCACCGCGATCGCCGTGCTCGACGAGGTCAAGGCCGCCGGGCAGGTCTCCGACGACGACTTCGAGAAGGTCGTCGGTCGGATCTCCTTCTTCGTCAACGCCGGGGTGCGCTTCGTCGAGGAGACCTGCAAGATGCGGGCCTTCAACCAGCTGTGGGACCAGATCACCCAGGAGCGCTACGGCGTCCAGGACCCCAAGATGCGCCGCTTCCGCTACGGCGTCCAGGTCAACTCGCTGGGGCTCACCGAGGCCCAGCCGGAGAACAACGTCCAGCGCATCGTGCTGGAGATGCTCGGCGTGACCCTCTCGAAGAACGCCCGCGCCCGGGCGCTCCAGCTGCCCGCGTGGAACGAGGCGCTCGGCCTGCCGCGGCCGTGGGACCAGCAGTGGTCGCTGCGGCTCCAGCAGGTGCTGGCGTTCGAGTCCGACCTGCTCGAGTACGACGACATCTTCGACGGCTCGCACGTGATCGAGGCGAAGGTCGCCGAGCTCGTCGCCGGTGCCACGGCCGAGATCGACCGCGTCCAGGAGATGGGCGGCGCGATCGCGGCCGTCGACTACATGAAGTCCGAGCTGGTCTCCTCGCACGCCGCCCGTCGCGCCCGGATCGAGTCCGGCGAGGAGGTCATCGTCGGGGTCAACAAGTACGAGTCGACCGAGCCGTCACCGCTGACCGCCGACCTCGACGGCGCGATCATGGCCGCCGACCCGGAGGCGGAGAGGACTGCCCGGGCCAGTGTCGAGGCCTGGAAGGCCGCACGCGACGGGGCCGAGGTGGCCGACGCGCTCGCCGCGCTGGCGGCGGCCGCGAAGACCGACGCCAACCTGATGCTGCCCACCCTGGTCGCCGCCCGCGCCGGTGCGACGACGGGGGAGTGGGCCGCCACCCTGCGCGACGTCTTCGGCGAGTACCGCGGCCCGACCGGGGTCGCAGGCGCCGCCGTCGCCGAAGCAGGCGCCGACCTCACCGCCGTCCGGGAGCGGGTCAGGGCCACGGGCGAGGAGCTGGGCGGCCGGCTGCGGCTGCTGGTCGGCAAGCCCGGGCTCGACGGGCACTCCAACGGCGCCGAGCAGGTCGCCGTACGCGCCCGTGACGCCGGCTTCGAGGTGATCTACCAGGGCATCCGGTTGACGCCCGCGCAGATCGTCGCTGCGGCCGTGGCCGAGGACGTGCACTGCATCGGCCTCTCCATCCTGTCGGGGTCGCACATGGAGCTCGTGCCCGACGTGCTCGACGGCCTCCGCGAGGCGGGACTGACCGACATCCCCGTCATCGTCGGCGGGATCATCCCCGACTCCGACGGCCGCAGGCTGCGCGAGCTCGGGGTCGCCGCCGTCTACACGCCCAAGGACTACGGTCTCACCGAGATCATGGGTGGCATCGTCGACGTGATCCGCACGGCCAACGGGCTCGACTGAGCCGACGGGCCCGACTGGCAGACTGCGGGTCATGCCCACCTCCTCCGCCTCCTCGCGCCGCGTGATCGTGGTCGGGGCCGGAGTGGTGGGGCTGTCGTGCGCGATCCGGCTGCTCGAGGCGGGGCACCGGGTCGACGTGGTCGCGCGTGACCTGCCGCTGGAGACGACGTCCGCGGTGGCGGCGGCGGTGTGGTCGCCCTACTCCCAGCCCCAGGAGCACGTCGTCAGGTGGGCCCGCGCGGCCTACGACGCCTTCGGTGAGCTGTGCGACGACGCGTCGTCCGGGGTCGTCATGCGCACCGGCACCGAGCTCTTCCACGCCGAGGGCGGCCGGCTGTGGTGGACCGACGCGCTGCCGCCGGGTGCCGGACCGGAGGCGGAGACCGTGCTTCCCGCGGGCTATGCCTCGGGGCTGACGATGCGCACCCCGGTCATCGAGATGCCGGTCTACCTCCGCTGGCTCTCCGCCCGGGTCGAGGCGCTCGGCGGGACCATCACCCGGATGAACCTGTCCGCCCTGCCGACGGGCGACGCGCTCGTGGTCAACGCCAGCGCCATCGGGGCGCGCCTGCTGGCGGGCGACGCCGCCGTCGCTCCCGTCCGCGGACAGGTCGTGCTGGTCGAGCAGGTGGGGGTCGAGCGTTGGTGGATCGACGCCGAGACACCGTCCTACGTCGTGCCGCGCAGCCGCGACGTGGTGCTGGGTGGCACGGCGATCGAGGGGGAGTGGAGCCGTACGCCTGACCCGGCCGTCGCCGAGTCGATCCTCGAGCGGGCCGCGCAGATCGAGCCCCGGCTCGCCGGTGCCCGGATCCTGCGGCACAAGGTCGGCCTCCGACCGGGACGCCCTGCCGTGCGCCTGGAGCGCCAGGGCGATGTCATCCACTGCTACGGCCACGGCGGATGCGGCGTCACCGTCTCGTGGGGCTGTGCCGACGACGTGGTGGACCTGGCCGATGACTGACCTCCAGTGCGCCGCCCGGGTGTTCGTGGCCCGGCACGGTGAGGCCGACTACGAGAGCGAGCTGCTGAGCGACGCCGGAGGCTGGCTGACGACGCTGGGGCGCGACCAGGCGCGGGTGCTGGCGGAGTCGATCGAGGGCGAGCGGATCGCGCGCGTGTGGACCAGCGACATGGCCCGCGCCGTCCAGACCGGCGAGATCGTGGCTGCGCGGCTCGGCGTCGACGTGGTGGTCCGCACCGGCCTGCGCGAGTTCGGCGTCGGCGATGCCGCCGGCACCACGGGCGATCCCGACCCCTTCGCCGCGACCTTCGCCGCGTGGCTCGACGGCGACCTCGGCGCGCGGATCCCTGGTGGGGAGAGCGGCGCGGAGGTGGTGGCGCGCTACGCAGCCGTCCTCGAGGAGGTCGCGGACGCCCATCGTGGCGAGTCGGTGCTGGTGGTCAGCCACGGGGGAGTGATGACCATGGTGCTGTCCGAGCTGGCCCGCAACCTCACCCTCAGCCACTCCCGCGAGACCCCGATGCCGAACTGCGGAGTCGTGGCGCTGGAGGCCGACGCCGACGGCTGGGTGGCGCGTTCGTGGGCAGGAACGCCACTCACCTGAGACCACAGGTAAGCCTTGCCTAAGTGTCGTGTAGGGTGCCCGCGTGGGATCCAAGAGCGCTTCGAAGAAGGCAGGCAAGGCCGTCAAGGTCGCCAAGCTGCCCAAGAAGAAGTGCTGCGTGTCCTCGACCAAGTGCAACCGGTGTCCGCTGCGGATGCTGAAGGAGGGCACGCTGCCCTCGGGCTACACCGTCAAGAAGCGCAGGCTGGTGAAGGTGGACGTCGTCACGAAGGGCGCGAAGAAGGCGGGCAGGAAGACGGGCAAGAAGGCGGCCTGACCCGGCTCACCCCAGCCACTGCTGGGCGACCAGCACGACCACGCCGACCAGCACCATCGCCAGGACCGCGACGCCCATCCGCGTGCCCATCCCCTTCAACCACAGCGACAGCACCGTCTCGGTGCCGCCGCGCTTGTCGAGCGGTACGACGCCCACCACCGCGCTCCGGTTGATCGGACCGTAGACGTGGGGATAGGTGTCCTCGCCCACGGCCTCGACCCGGACCTCGGAGTCGAGGCGGGCCGGATCGATCGTCAGGAGCACGAGGTGCTCGCCCAGGCGCTTGTAGTAGCGGTCGAAGACGCCCTGGACCTGGTCACGCCTGCTGGCGTGGATGAACCCCTCCTCCTCGAGCGTCACGCCGACGGTCGAGGTGGTGTAGGTCCCGGTCTCCAGCGTGCGGCGCCAGTCCGCGGCCGTGGCGATGTGGAAGATGCGTTCGGGCGGCTGCGACGTCACCGGCCGAGGGTATCGACCTGGCGGATCACTCGTGGTGAGGGTCGTCGTCTCGAGTGTGGCCATCTCGGTGGGGAAGGTGATCGTGACGGACCGGTCCCAGATGCGTCGTCCGAGCGTGCGTGGGTCCGAACGATCGCCTTCCTCGACACGACTGATCGACGCCGATGAAGTTCCGCTCGAACGCGTGGAACTTCATCGGCATTCACGCTCAGTCTGGCTGCCGAGCCACTGAACTTGCACTCGTACGCGTGGAAGTTCATGTGGAAGGGCGTCAGGGGAGGCGAGCACCCACCGACCCGGGCCGACTGACCTGGCGTGGGACGAGGGCGCAGCCGGCTAGAACAGGCGGTGCTCGGCGCCGTCGTCCATCCCGCGCAGGGCGTCGTAGTCGACGAGGGCGCAGGCGATGCCGCGGTCGGTGGCCAGGACGCGGGCCTGGGGCTTGATCTCCTGGGCGGCGAAGATGCCGCGGACCGGGCCCTTGCGCGTCAACGCCGGGTCGCGGTTGAGGAGCTCGAGGTAGCGGGTGAGCTGCTCGACGCCGTCGATCTCGCCGCGGCGCTTGATCTCCACCGCGACCGACAGGCCCTCGGCGTCGCGGCACATGAGGTCGACCGGGCCGATGGCGGTCATGAACTCACGGCGGACCAGGCTCAGACCGTCCGCGAGGGTGTCGGGGTGCTCGGCGAGCAGCTCCTGGAGATGCTTCTCGACGCCGTCCTTCTGCAGGCCGGGGTCGATCCCGAGGTCGTGGGAGGTGTCGTGGAGGACCTCGTCGACGAGGATGCGCAGGGTGTCGTCGGTCTTGGTCGCGGTGACCAGCCACTCGACCCGCCCGTCGTCGGCGACACCCTCCTTGACCGTGCACGGCGGCGACATCCAGTTGAGCGGCTTGTAGGAGCCGCCGTCGGAGTGGATCAGCACGGAGCCGTCCGACTTGAGCATCAGGACGCGGGTGGCGAGCGGCAGGTGCGCCGAGAGCCGACCTGCGTAGTCCACCTGGCAGCGCGCCACGACCAACCTCATGAATGCAGCCTCACGACGGGCGAATCTACAGTGATCCCGTGACCGACCACGACGTGCGCCCCGCGCGGGCACGTGACCTCCCCCTGCTGGCTGCCATCGAGGACTCGGGCGTGCCGATGTTCGAGGACGTCCTCGGCGACCTCACGGGGGACGTGCTCGCCTCGCCGGCTCCCAGCGGCAAGGACCGGGCGGCCGGTCCCGGCTTCATCCTGGTCGCGGGAACGCCGGCGGTCGGCTTCGCGCACGTCCGCGACCTCGAGTCGCACGCACACCTCGACCAGATCTCGGTCCACCCCGACCACGGGCGCCGCGGCGTGGGCACGGCCCTCCTGGAGGCGGTGGCCGAGCGGGCGGCGTCGAAGGGTCACGGCTCGCTCACCCTCACCACCTACGCCGACCTGCCGTGGAACGCGCCGTTCTACGCACGCCACGGCTTCGTCGAGTTCGCCGAGGACGACCCGTTGACCGGGACGCAGCGCGAGATCTCCGACCACGAGGAGCGCCTCGGGCTCGGCCGGCACGGTCGCCGGGTCTGGATGCGCCGGGTGCTGCGCGCGCACCGGACGACCGAGGAGCTCACCGACTTCCTGCCCGTCCTGGACGCCGCTCCCCGTGACGTCGGCACCCTCCGCTCGGTGATCAGGCGACCTGCCGTCGGGGAGCGCGAGGTCCTGGACGTCGGCCGGCTCGAGCTCGCCGACGGCCTCGTCGGCGACACCTGGGCGGCACGCGGCAGCCGGCGGATGCCGGACGGGTCGCCGCACCCGGACATGCAGCTCAACGTCATGAGCCACCGGCTGGTGGAGTTCCTGGCCCAGGACCCCGAGCGCGAGCAGCTGGCAGGCGACCAGATGTTCATCGACCTCGACCTGTCGCACGACAACCTGCCCGCGTGGAGCGAGCTGCACATCGGCGGGCCCGAGGGCGCCGTGGTCGTGGTGACCGAGCAGCCCCACAACGGCTGCGGCAAGTTCATCGCACGCTTCGGCAAGGACGCGATGACCTTCGTCAACGGTCCCGAGGGCAAGCCGCGTCGGCTGCGCGGCCTGTGCGCCAAGGTGGTGCGCCCCGGACCGGTGCGACCGGGCGACGAGGTCGTCGTCGTACGCCCCAGGCCCTGACGCCGGAGTGACGCTTCCCACAACCGCGGGGCGCGAGCGACATGGGAGCATGCACCCCATGACTGACGTGACTGCTCGCGAGTTCACCACCGTCGGAGTGATCGGCCTGGGCACCATGGGCGCCGGCATCGCCGAGGTCTTCGCCCGCAACGGCTACACGGTGATCGGGGTCGAGCTCAACGACGTCGGCCTCGAGCGCGGACGCCAGCACCTGGAGCACTCCACGGGGCGCGCGGTGAAGCGCGAGAAGCTGACCCAGGCCCAGGCGGACGAGCTGCTCGGCCGGATCACCCTGACCACCGAGATGAACGACCTCGCGGTGGCCGACCTCGTCGTCGAGGCCGTCGTGGAGTCGATCGAGATCAAGAAGGCCATCTTCCGCACGCTCGACGGCGTCGTCCGCGACGACGCCGTGCTGGCCACCAACACGTCCTCGCTCAGCGTCACCGAGATCTCGACGGCCAACTCCAAGCCCGGCCGCGTGGTCGGCGTGCACTTCTTCAACCCGGCTCCGGTGCAGAACCTGGTCGAGATCATCCGCACCGTGGTGACCGAGCCGGACGTGCTCGCGGACGTGCAGGCACTGCTGGTCGCCGTCGGCAAGAACCCGGTGGTCTGCGGCGACAAGGCCGGCTTCATCGCCAACACGCTGCTCTTCGGCTACCTCAACCACGCGGTCTCGATGTACGAGGGTCGCTACGCCTCGCGCGAGGACATCGACGCCGCCATGCGCTTCGGCTGCGGCTACCCGATGGGTCCGCTCGCCCTGCTCGACCTGATCGGCCTCGACACCGCCTACGAGATCCTCGACACGATGTACAAGCAGGGCCGCGACCGACTGCACGCGCCGGCGCCGATCCTCAAGCAGTACGTCACCGCCGGCCTGCTGGGTCGCAAGTCGGGCCGAGGCTTCTACACCTACGAGGCGCCCGACTCGCCCGTCGTGGTGGCCGACGCGCACACCCCGAGCGAGGACGACAAGCCGCAGCTGCGCCACGCCATCAAGCTCGTCGGGGTGGTCGGCACCGGCACCATGGCATCAGGGATCGTCGAGGTCTTCGCGAAGGCCGGCCACGACGTGCTCTTCGCCGGCCGCGGCCAGGACAAGGTCGCCGGCGTCCTCACCACGATCACCAAGAACTTCGACAAGCAGATCCAGCGTGGTCGTGCCACCGAGGAGGAGAAGGCCGAGGTGCTCGGCCGGGTGCGCGGCACCACCTCGCTCGACGACCTCAAGGACGTCGACCTGGTGGTCGAGGCGATCGCCGAGGACCTCGCCACCAAGACCACGCTCTTCGAGAACCTCGACGAGATCTGTCGGGGTGGTCGAGGAGGGGCCGGCGCGATCCTGGCCACCACGACCTCGTCGCTGCCGATCATCTCGCTGGCGAAGGTGACGACGCGTCCCCAGGACGTCATCGGGATGCACTTCTTCAACCCGGCCACGATCATGAAGCTGGTCGAGGTGGTCTCCACCGTCGCCACCGACGAGGCCGTCACCGAGACCGTCCTCGCGCTGTGCGACGAGGTCGGCAAGGTGGCGGTGAGGTGTGGCGACCGCGCCGGCTTCATCGTCAACGCGCTGCTCTTCCCCTACCTCAACGACGCGGTGAAGATGCTCGAGGCGCACTACGCGACCGCGGACGACATCGACACGGCCATGAAGCAGGGCTGTGCGCTGCCGATGGGACCTTTCGAGCTGCTCGACGTCGTGGGCAACGACGTCTCGCTGGCGATCCAGAAGGAGCTCTACCTCGAGTTCCGCGAGCCCGGCTTCTCGCCGGCGCCGCTGCTGGAGCACCTGGTCACGGCCGGCTACCTCGGTCGCAAGGCCGGGCGCGGCTTCCGCGACTACAGCGCGCGCTAGTCCAAGCAGAACTCGTTGCCCTCGGGGTCGGTCATCACGATGTGGCCCGCGGTCATGGGCGGAGCCGGCTCGTGCCGCTCGACGCGGCTCGCGCCGAGGGCGACGAGTCGCTCGCTCTCGGCCTCGAGGGCCGCCATCCGCTCGTCGCCCTCCAGCCCGGGCGCCGCCCTGAGGTCGAGGTGGACGCGGTTCTTCGCGGTCTTGCCCTCCGGCACCCGCTGGAAGAACAGCCGTGGCCCGGCCCCGTCCGGGTCCTGCGCGGCGGAGGCAGAGTTCCACTCCGACTCCGGCACCCCGACCCTGCGGAGGAAGTCGTGCCAGGCGTCGAACGGATCCTGTCCCGGCTCGAGCTCGCTCCCGGGCGGTGGTGGGTTGACGTAGCCCATCGCGTCGGCCCAGAAGCGGGAGAGCGCCTCGGGATCGTGGGCGTCGAAGGTCACCTGGATGGTCCGGCTCATGCACTCCATCCTGCACCCGCCCACCGACAGCGGCACGAGACCGACGGGGTCAGCGGTTGTCGACCACCAGGGCTGCCAGTCTGGCGCGGGTGTTGATGTCGAGCTTGCGGTAGATGTGGGTGAGGTGGGCGTCCACGGTGCGCGGCGACACGAAGAGCTCCTCGGCGATCTTGCGGCTGGTCAGGCCGTGCGCCACCCGGTCGGCGACGAGGCGTTCGGCCGCGGTGAGCGTGTCGAGCACCGACGGCGGCGCGGACGTCGAGCGGTTGAAGATCGCCGTGATGCGGGTGACCCCGTCGGCCGTCAGGTCGTCCGCCTCGATCCACTCCTCCGGCGCGCGGCCGGCCGGAACGACGTCGAGGTCGGCGGAGTATCCCCAGCGCACCGCCATCCGGGGCTTGCGGAGCGCGAACGCCGCGGCGGCCAGGGACCTGGCCTCCGGCAGCTCCCGCGCGCGTGCGACCCCGGCGAGACCGTCGAGCACGTCGGCGGCCCGCAGCGGAAGCCGCATCGTGCGGCAGTGGTCGAGTGCTGTGAGGTAGGTCGTCGCGGCCTGGTCGAGGTCGCCGAGCTCCATCAGCGCCCTCCCGAGCAGGAGCCGTGCCTCGACCGCGTCGCGGCCGAGCCGCGCGGAGTCGGCGAGGGCCACCACGTCGGCAGCCAGCCCGGCGGCCTGGCGGGACTCGCCCCGGACGAGGAGGTCGCGGCCGTCCTGGGCCAGCACCGGGAGGCGTACGGCCCACGGCAGCGTCTCGCGGACGACCTCGGTGGGCTGCCAGGTCGGGTCGATGCCGCGCAGCAGCGTCTCGGCGAGGAGACCCACGCGGTCCTCGGCGAGCTCGCGCGCCTCGAGCACCACCGCGCGGGCGCCGGCCACCGCCTCGGCCGTCCGGCCCTGCTCGAGGGCGATCCGGGCGAGCACGGTGCGTGCGGAGAGGTCGATCCAGCGCTCGTCGCGGCTGGTGCGTGCGGGCATCGCGTCGCTCGCGGCCTGGCCGGCCTCGGCGAACCGTCCCTGCGAGGCGTAGACGTCGGCCAGGGTCCGGGTCGCCTGGCGGCTGATGGACCCCTCGGGGTCGAGGTCGATGGCGCGCCTGGCCTCGAGCTCCGCGCTCGCCAGGTCGCCCGCGTCGAGGTGCATCTCGGCGCGGATGGACGCGGTCTTGGCGAGCTGCTCCTCCGGTCGCGGCGCCGACGAGGCGTGCTGGTCGGCACGGTCGAGGAGCCACAGTCCCTCGTAGGTGCCGCGCATCTCCGAGGCCGCGATCCCGGCCCGGCGGGCGACCTGGGCGCCGATGGCCGGGGGGCCGTCACCGCTGGCGAGGGCCCCCTCGAGGATCTCGACGGCCTCGCGCGTGCGCATCGAGGTGTAGAGCGAGGAGAAGATCCGGTTGGCGATGGAGTAGCCCTCGGCGCGGGTCTCCGGATCGGCACAGGCGGTGAGAACGGCGTGGCGCATGGCCGGGAGGTCGCGGAGCCACTCCGCATCGGCGGCGCCGTAGTTGTCGTGGGCGGGGGCGTGGCCCTGCGCCCAGACCAGCAGCCCGGCGTCGACCGCGGCGACGTCGGCCGGGACGGCCAGCGTGCGGGCCCGCCCGCGGATCGGGGAGAGCATGTCGAAGTGACCACGGTGGTCGAGCTCGAGCAGGCTGCGGCGGACGAGGTTGCCGGCCAGCTCGGCCGTCTCGGGGATCGGCAGGTCGAGCACCTGCGCGAGCACGCCGAGGCCGACCGGGAAGTCCAGGAGGCCGATCCGGCGCAGGGCGGTCGCGCTCGCGTCGTCGAGCAGCGCGTGGGCGGAGTCGACGGCCTGGTCGAGGCTGACGGTGGACATGGCGTTGCTGAGCCCGACGAGCGCCGACTGCACCGCCACCTGCTCGATGAGGAGCGGCAGGCCTCCCGTGGCGCTGAGGAGGCGGCGTACTTCGTGGGCCTGGACCGCGAGGTCGACCTGCTGCCCGCCCGCGGAGCGGATCCGGCGCAGGAACAGCTCGACGGCCGGGCCCTCCAACGGGCCGAGGTGGTGCGGCACGGGAAGCGGTCCGACCCGGATGACGGACTCGTCGGGCTGGCCGGCCGTGGTCCGCGCCGTCACCACGACGCGCGCGTCGGTGGTGCTCTCCAGCATCGCCTGCAGGACCGGCCCGGCCTCCGTCGCGTCGAGGTCGAGGCCGTCGAGCACGAGCAGCAGGTCGCGGCCGTCGATCGCACGCCCGAGCGCCCCGGTGAGCGAGTCGCCCGGCGCGGTCTCGGACTCGAGGCTCTCGAGTGCCGCGTGCAGCACGTCGTCGAGGGTGTGCAGGTTGCGCGCGTCGACCCACCTGGCGGTGACGTCGGCAGCGGCGTGGCGGACCACCAAGGTCTTTCCACTGCCGGGCGGCCCGACCACGGTGACCCACCGCGACTCGACGAGCGCCTCGGTCAACGCGCGCTGGACCTCGTCGCGACCGAGGCAGGGGGACAGCACGGAATGAATCTATCGTTCTCCGTAGGTGCTTTACGTAGGACTACGGATGCCGGAACCCGCAGGTTCGCGGGAGTCTTCTCGTACGCCGAGGGCAACGGGACCGCACGAGGGGATGGCCCCGCAGCCCCATCGGCCGCTTGTCGGGGCAGGTCGCCACATCGTCGGGGGTCGATGCGGCGGCCTGCTCTCGCAGGTTCGGGGCACGTCGCGGTTGTCGCGGCTGCGTATCCTGACCGCATGGAACTCGTCCTCGTGCTGGTCGTCCTCGGCGGTCTCACCGCTGTCGCCGTGGCCGCGGGCAAGACCGGCAAGAAGCGCGAGCTGGCGAAGGCCGAGGCCGAGGTCGCCCCGGTCAAGAGGCTGGCCGAGGAGGACGTCACCGCCCTCGGGGTCGAGCTCCAGGACCTCGACATCGACCTCGCCGGCGAGCCGCTCGACCCGGGCGCCAACGCCGACTACCAGCGTGCACTCGACTCCTACGAGTCCGCCAAGGCGGCCGCGGCCGCGCTGACGAGGCCCGAGGACGTCAAGCACGTCACCGAGATCCTCGAGGACGGCCGCTACGCCATGGCCTGCGTCCGGGCCCGGGTGGCCGGCGAACCGCTCCCGCAGCGTCGTCCGCCGTGCTTCTTCGACCCGCGCCACGGGTTGTCCGTCGCCGACGTCGAGTGGACGCCGCCGGGCGGCGCGTCGCGCGACGTGCCTGCGTGCGCGCTCGACGTCGAGCGGGTGCAGGCCGGCGCCGAGCCCGACATCCGCAAGGTGATGGTCGGCTCCCGCCGGGTGCCCTACTGGCAGGGCGGACGGGCCTACCAGCCCTACGCCCAGGGCTACTTCGGCACGTTCTCGCCGATGGACTGGATGTTCATGGGCATGCTGTTCGGTGGCGGCTTCGACGGCCTCGGTGACGGCATCGGCGCGATCGGCGAGGGGATCGGCGACATGTTCGGCGGCATCGGCGACGGCATCGGCGACCTGTTCGACGGCTTCGACTTCTGAGCCGGCGGCCGACCGGGATGGACGCGCTGCACACCACGGCTCGTGGGTGACCACGGCCCCGTCGTCGCCTTCTGCCACGGCCTCTTCGGCCAGGGGAAGAACTGGACGCAGATCGCCAAGGCGCTCAGCCCGGACCACCGGGTGCTCCTGGTCGACATGCCCAACCACGGCCGGTCGCCCTGGACCGAGACCTTCGACTACCTCGAGCTGTCCGACCTCGTCGCCGACGCGATCCGCGCGGACGCCGGCGACGAGCCGGTCGCCCTGGTGGGGCACTCGATGGGCGGCAAGATCGCGATGTGCCTGGCCCTGCGCCATCCCGACCTCGTCGAGCGGCTCGCGGTCGTCGACGTCGCTCCGGTGACCTACGCCAGCGGCCGCGAGTTCGTCGGCTACATCGAGACCATGCGCGGCATGGACCTCGCGTCGCTCGAGCGGCGCGGCCAGGCGGAGGAGGCGCTGCGCGAGGCAGTGCCCAACCCGGTCGTACGCAGCTTCTTGCTGCAGAACCTGCGCCGCACCGACGACGGCTGGCACTGGCAGGTCAACCTCGACCTGCTCGGCGAGCACATGGGTGACCTGGTCGGCTGGCCCGGCGACGAGCTGGGCGAGGCGACCTACGACGGCCCGGTGCTGTGGGTCGGCGGGGCCAGCTCCGACTACATCAGCGACGAGCACGCCGGCGAGATGGACCGGCGCTTCCCACGCAACCGCCGGGTGCTGATCAAGGGCGCCGGCCACTGGGTGCACTCCGAGCAGCCGGAGATCTTCCTCGAGGTGTTGCGCCGGTTCCTGGCCTGACGGGCGGGACGGCTCGGCGTCAGGCCTTCTGGCGGGCGCGGTAGGCCGCGACGGCCTCGCGGTTGCCGCACGTGGTCGAGCAGTAGCGGCGCGAGCGGTTGCGCGACAGGTCGAGCACGACGTCGTCGCAGTCGTCGGCGGCGCACCGGTCCAGCCGGGACATCTCGTCGGCGCGGATCACGTCGACCATGGCCATCGCCGTCTCCACGACCACCCGCTCGTCCAGTGGCCGGCCGGGATCGACGGCGTGGAGGTGCCAGTCCCAGGCGTCGTGGCGCTGGAGCTGGGGGAGCGCCTTGGCCTCGGCCAGCATGCTGTTGACGATCCCGACCGCGTCGTCGCGCTCGGCCAGCAGCAGGGCCTTCAGCGCGGGGCGCAGGCGGCGGACGGCGTCGAGCTCGGCGGGCGTCGCGTCGTGGCGCCCGGTGTAGGACCACGCGGTGAGGAAGGCGGACAGGTCGTCGACCGAGCCGAGCGGTTCGCCGGGCTCGTCGGCGGAGTTGACCAGGGCGACCGCAGCCTGCAGCGCCGCGTCGGTGTCATCCGTGAAAAGCATGTTGACACATTACAAGACCGGCGCCATACGGTCATGACCGTGACGGCTTTGACGCATGACACCACGTCGTCCCGGACGGCCACCGGGCTGGTCCTGGCTGCCGCCTCCGCGGTGAGCTTCGGCCTGTCCGGCGCGCTCGCGCGCGGTCTGCTGGACACCGGCTGGAGCGCGGGTGCGACGGTGACCCTGCGGATCGCCATCGCGGCGGTCGTGCTCGTGGTCCCGGGCCTGCTCGCCGTCCGTGGTCGCTGGCACGTGCTGCGCGACAACGCCGGGCTGATCACGATCTACGGCGATCGCCGCCGTCGCCGGCGCCCAGCTCTGCTACTTCTACGCCGTCACCTACATGCAGGTCAGCGTCGCGCTGCTCCTCGAGTACACCGCGCCCGTCGCGGTCGTGGTCTGGCTGTGGCTGCGTCACGGACACCGGCCCTCCGGCCTGACGCTGCTGGGCGCGGCCATCGCCGCGTGCGGCCTCGTGCTGGTGCTCGACGTCATCTCCGGTGCCGACCTGAGCGCCGTCGGAGTGCTGTGGGCGCTCGGCGCGATGGTCGGGCGTCGCGACCTACTTCGTGATCTCCGCCGACGAGGACAACGGGCTGCCCGGCATCACCCTGGCCGCCGCCGGACTGATGGTCGGGCGGGGCGATCCTGCTCGCGGCCGGCGTCTCCGGCGTGCTGCCCTTCCACGCGTCCACGGCCGACGCGGTCTACGACGGACGACCCGTGGCGTGGTGGATCCCCGTGGTCGCGCTGGGACTCGTCACCGCGGCCTTCTCCTACGTCACCGGCATCGCGGCCGGTCGCCGGCTCGGCAGCCGGCTGGCGTCGTTCGTGGCGCTCGGCGAGGTGCTCGCCGCGGTGGTCTGCGCCTGGCTCCTGCTCGGCGAGCTGCCCGCGCGCGGTCCAGATGGCGGGCGGCCTGCTGGTGCTGGCCGGCGTCGTGGTGGTCAAGCTGGGGGAGGGCCGTGCCCCGCTGCTGGTCGAGCCGCTGCCCGAGCCCGCACCGGTCAGCGAGCGTCCTGCCGCTTGAGGAACACCTCGCGGTGCAGCAGCAGGAGCGCCGCCGCGACCGGGACGGCCAGCAGCGCGCCGACGACACCCATCAGCGAGCCGCCCACCAGGGCGGCGACCACGGTGATCGCGCCCGGGATGTCGACCGAGCGCTTCATGATGCGCGGGGAGATGACGTAGGACTCCACCTGCTGGTAGGCGATGTAGTAGATCGCCGCCACGAGCGCGACCGTCGGTGAGACCGTGAGCGCCAGCAGCGTCATGATCACGCCGGAGACGACCGCGCCGACGACCGGGATCAGCGAGAGCAGGCCCACGATGAAGGCCAGCGCGAAGCTGTAGTCGCCCAGGCCGACGATCCAGGTGAAGATCAAGGTGCTGATGCCCGCGCACAGGGACACCAGGAAGGCGCCGGAGACGTAGGCGCCGGTGCTGCGGATGATCTTGTCGCCCAGCTCGCTGACCCGCGGACGGCGCGAGGCCGGGGCCAGGCTGTAGCCCGCGTGCTTGATGCTGGGCAGCGAGGCGAGGAAGTAGATCATCAGCACCAGCACGATGAAGGAGTTGGCCAGCGCGGACAGGACGGCGAGCCCGACGCCCAGGGCACCACCGAAGACCTGCTCGGTGAAGTCGCCGTCGGTGACGTAGTCCTGCAGCTTGTCGATCACCGAGAACCGGTCGTCGAGCTGCTGGACGTACTTGTTGCCCTGGAGGTCGCTGAACCACCCGGGAGCGTTGCGGGTGATCAGGGCGATCTGGTCGCTGATCACCGGCACCACGGTGCCGACGAAGAGCACCAGCACGAGGACGACGACGGTCAGCACCATCACCACCGCGAGTCCGCGCCGGACCCCTCGGCGCATGAAGAACTCGACGACCGGGTTGAGCCCGATCGCCAGGAACATGGCGAGCACCAGCAGCACCAGCATCGAGGAGATGCTGAAGAGCTGCTCGATGAGGAAGACGGCCAGCAGCACGCCCAGGGCGCCGAAGAACCCGATGTTGAACGGGGAGTGGCGCAGCAGGGGGATGGGATGCGGGGACGTGCCGGCGGTCGGCTCGGGATAGGTCGACGCCTCCGGGTCGACCACGAGGTCGGTGGCGTTGTCGATCTTCTCCGCGATGGCGGCCGAGGACTCGGCGGCCTCCTCGGCCGCGTCCTGGGCGATCCCGGCAGCGTTGTCCGCCCGCTCGGCGGCGGACTCCGCCCGCTCGGCCGCGTCCACGACGTCGGCGGGCCGCGGGGTCAGCTCGTCGCCGGCCCCGTCGGACCCGGACGCGCTCAGGACTCGTCCTCGCTGAACCCTGCGACGACGTCACGCAGGGCACCGAGCTGCGCCGTGATGGCATCACGACGCTTGCCCACCCGGTCGACCTCCGCCTGGATGTTGGCCAGCTCGCGCTCCGACTCGGCGAGCCTGGTCGCTCCGATGGAGTCGGCCTGGGTCCGGGCGGAGGAGACGACCTGCTCCGCCTCGCGGCGGGCACGGCTCAGCAGGCCCTCGGCCTCGGACTGCGCCTGCTGACGGTGGGTGTTGGCCTGGGCCGTGGCCTCGCGGGCCCGCTGCTCGGCCGCGTTGGCGCGGGCCTCGGCCTCGGTGACGAGGCGCTGGGTCTCGGCGGTGGCGTTGGTGTGGTGATCGGTCGCCTCGCGGGCGAGGCGCTCCTTCTCCACGGCCAGGGTGCGACGTGCCTCCTGCACCTCGCGGTCGGCGGCGGCGCGGGCCTGCTCGGACTCGCGGGTCGCCGTCACCCGCATCTCGTTGGTCTCCTGCTGGGCCGCCAACCGCAGCTGGTCGGACTCGCGGCGGGCGGCCGCGAGGATGTCGTCGGCCTCGGCCTTGGCCAGGCTGCGCTCCGTCTCGGCGTCGGCAGTCAGCCGCGACCGCATCTCGTCGAGCTCCTTGAGCTGCACCATCCGCATGTCGTCGGCCTCGCGGGACGCGTCGGCGCGGATGCTCGTCGCGTCGCGCTCGGCACGGGCGCGGATCTCGTCGGCCTCACGGTGGCTCGCGACGCGTACGTCGTTGGCCTCGTCCTCGGCCATCTTGAGCATCGAGGTGGCGCGGCCGCCCAGGCCGGCGTAGGTCGGGTTGGAGTTCTCCTCGAGCTCCGAGCGCATCCGCTCCAGCTCGGACTCGAGCTCGATCACGCGCTGCTCGCTGCTCGCGAGGCTGGAGGCCAGCCCGGACTTCTCGGCCGAGAGCTGTCCCACACGCTGGTCCACCGCGGTCTTGTCGTAGCCGCCGCGTCGCACCACCGGCAGCGGAGCAGCCGCGGCGGGCACCGGAGCGACCGGACGGGCGGGAGGGGCCGCGGGCGGGATCACCGGGCTCTGGCGCGTCGTCTCGGCGGTCGGTGACGGCGCCGGCTTCGGTGCAGGCTGCTGGGTCGGCTGCGTGGGCGCTGCAGCCGCCGGAGCCTTCGCCGGAGCCTCCTGGGTGGGAGCTTGCTTCGCCGGGGCCTCGGTCGAGGCCTCCGCGCGGGCTCCGTGGCGGTCTCAGTGGCGGGCTCGGCAGCAGGCTTGGCGGCGGTCTCGGCGGCAGGCTGGGGCTCGGCGGAACCCTTCGCAGGGGCCCGGGTGGGAGCGGTGGCCGCTTCCGGTTCGTCCTTCGGCGTCACCGGGAGCACCTGGGTCTCCTCGCCTGCGCCGTCGGCAGGCTCCGGCTCGTCGAAGATGGACAGGCCCTTGTCGGAGCTCATGCTGAGGCACCCTCTCTCAGGTGGAACGGACTGCGTTCCCCCAGTGTTGCCGATGCCTCTGGAACATCACACCCCGGCTCGCGGGGGAATCCACGAACCGGGGTGTGATGCATGTTTCAGGTCAGTGTGCGGCCGGCGGTCCGTCCTCGGTGACGAAGTCCTTCTGGCGGATCAGCACCAGGCACAGGGCGGCCGCGACGAAGCTGCCGATGGCGCCGATGACGAGGATGTGGTTCAGCGCGTCGACGAAGGCCGAGGTGGCCAGGTGGGCGACCTGCTCCCGCACGTCGGCCGGCGCCTGGCTGAGCACTGCCTGGACCTGTCCGCCCGTGACCGCACCTGCGATGCCGTCCGCCTGTCCAGCGACAGGCGTGCCGGCGAGCCCGTCTCGTACCTCGTCGGCGACCTGGTGGCTGAAGACCGTGCCGAGGATCGCGATGCCGGTCGCGATGCCCACCTGGCGGAACGTGGAGTTCACGCCCGAGGCCATCCCGGCCTGCTGCACCGGGACGACCCCGACGGCGGTCGAGGCGAGCGGGGGGTTGATCATGCCGCTGCCGAGCCCAGCGATCACGAGGCCGGGGACCAGGTGTGTCCAGCTGTCGCCGGTCTCGAGCCCGCCGAGGAGCAGCAGCCCGACACCGACGAGCAGGAAGCCGGGCGAGATCAGCCACTTGGCGGGCACGTGGGACGAGACCCGACCCGCCACCGCCGCAGCCACGAAGCTGGCCGCTGACAGGAAGAGGACTCGTACGCCGGTCTCCACGGGGCTGTAGCCGAGCACGTTCTGGATGTAGAGCACCAGGTAGGTCAGCAGCGAGAACAACCCGGCCGAGATGCCGAACGCCGCGACGAGGCCACCTGTGAAGGTGGGCTTGCGAAGCAGGGCGAGGTCGAACATCGGATGATCCTGCACCACCTGGGAGACGACGAACGCCACCAGCAGGACCGCGGCAGCGGCCAGGCAGATCGCGACCCGCTGGTTGCCCCAGGAGGTCTGTCCGGCGTGGATGAGGGCGTAGACGAAGCTGCCGAGCGCGAGGCTGAACGTCACGAACCCGACCCAGTCCGGCCGGCCGGCGCGCGGGTCGTGCGACTCCTTGACCCTCCAGACCGCGATCGTCATGGCCAGCAGGCAGATCGGGACGTTGACGTAGAAGATCCAGCGCCACGAGAGTCCGGAGGTCAGCACGCCCCCGAGGACCGGGCCCACCGCGACCGCGACACCGGTGGTCGCGCCGAAGGCACCGAAGGCCACGCCACGGTCCTTGCCGCGGAAGGCCGAGGCGATGAGGGCCAGGGCGGTCGAGAACATCGCGGCGCCGCCGATGCCCTGGAAGGCTCGGGAGACCTGGAGGAAGGCGATGTCGGTGGCGGCGCCGCACGCGATCGAGCCCAGCATGAACAGCGCCGTGCCGATCACGAAGACCCGGCGTCGGCCGTACATGTCGGCGAGGGAACCCGCGGTCAGCAGGAGTGCGGCGAGGCTGAGTGCGTAGGAGTCGATGACCCACTGGAGGTCGGAGAGGGACGCCGAGAGCTCGCTCTGGATGTCGGGGAGCGCCACGTTGACGATGGTGATGTCGAGAAGAAGGATGAAGACTCCCGTGCAGACCGCGACGAGCGTCCACCACTTGGGGTCGGGACCGGACGAGGGGGCCGCGTGCGAGGTGGCGTGCGAGGTGAGGTGTGAGGTGGGCTGGTCGGACATCGACCGCTCCTTCGAGGGTGCTCCGCCGGTCTGACGCTCGCGGAGGAAGTGAGTGCGGGATCCGGCGGTGCCGGAGGTCGGCAATCAGTGGATCGGCGCGGTAGTCTGCCCTCGATCGTCAACCACTTAATGATTACAGGGATGACGATACGCCGGATCGGGAGATCGTCAAGCAGTTAATGATGAAGAGGGGGATGGGTCACGGTGGGCACCCAGGAGGCCGACCGGGGCAGCGCGCCCCTGGTCCGTGAGCTCGCCGTCCTGCCCGGTCATGTCCTGTGGCGCGCCGCGGCGAAGGCCAACCAGGCGATGAGGGAGTCGACGGAGGTCGACCTCCACCACTACGCCGCGCTGCTGACCCTCGCCGAACCGACGACGAGCTCCCAGCGAGCCCTGGCCGACGCGATCGGCGTCAGCCGCACCACCGTGGGCACCATCGCCGCCGACCTGATCGCGCGCGGGTTCGTCGAGCGCACGCGCAACCCCGACGACCGCCGTTCCTACCTCCTGCGCCGCACGTCGAGCGGCGCGGCCTGGGCGCGCGACAACCGGGAGCGGGTGGCCACGGTGGAGATCCGGCTGACCGACGGCTTCACCGCGGGCGAGCGCGACGAGCTGCGGGCGCTCCTGCGTCGGGTCGCGGGTCCGACGCTGCCGGCCACGACCCTCGAGGCGCTGAGGGAGAGCATCGGCTTCCTCGTCGTGTGGGTCCACGGTCGCCTGCACGCCGCCGTGGCCGAGGCGTTCGACGGACTCCGGATCGAGCCGCGCCACATGGGCACGCTGGCAGCGCTCGACGCGCGCGGGGTGGTCTCGCAGGCAGAGCTCGCCCGCATGCTCGGGGTGAGCGGGCCCGCAGTCGTGCAGATCGTCGACGACCTCGCGAGCGCCGGCGTGCTCGAACGTCGTCGCTCCCAGCTCGACCGTCGCCACCAGGAGCTGCACCTGCTGCCAGCGGGACTCGATCTCCTCCCTCGAGCCCGCCACCTCGCCGACGGCGTCGTCGACGAGACGCTCGCGCCGCTGTCCGCGCGCGAGCGACAGCGACTGCTCGAGCTCCTGGTCGCGCTGGTGACGACGCCCTATGCCCCGGAGGACACCGAGGGTTGACCGCAGCGGTCCATCCGTTGCGGCCTACCCGTCGACCTCAGACGCCGCGGAAGCGGTTGATCGCGGTCTCGTGCCGGGCGCGCATCTCGTGGTCCAGGACGCCCTGGCCCTCCTCGGGCGCGAGGCAGAGGACGCCGACCTTGCCCTGGTGGGAGTTCTGGTGGACGTCGAGCGAGGCCTGGCCGACCTCCTCGAGGGTGTAGGTCCGCGACAGGGTGGGGTGGATCTTGCCCTGGGCGATGAGGCGGTTGGCCTCCCACGACTCGCGGTAGTTGGCGAAGTGGCTGGAGATGATCCGCTTGAGGTTCATCCACAGGTAGCGGTTGTCGTACTCGTGCATGTAGCCCGAGGTCGAGGCGCAGGTGGTGATGGTGCCGCCCTTGCGGGTCACGAACACCGACGCGCCGAAGGTCTCCCGACCGGGGTGCTCGAAGACGATGTCGATGTCCTCGCCGCCGGTGAGCTCACGGATCCGCGCGCCGAAGCGCTTCCACTCCTTCGGGTCCTGCTCGGTGCCCGCGTCGTTCCAGAACTTGTAGCCCTCCTCCGAGCGGTTGATGATCAGCTCGGCGCCCATGCTGCGGGCGATCGTGGCCTTCTCCTCGTTGGAGACCACGCACACCGGGGTGGCGCCGCCGTTGAGGGCGTACTGCGTCGCGAAGCCGCCGAGGCCGCCGGACGCGCCCCAGATGAGGACGTTGTCGCCCTGCTTCATGTCGCCGCCGTTCTTGGACACCAGCTGGCGGTAGGCCGTGCAGTTCACGAGCCCGGGGGAGGCGGCCTCCTCCCAGGTCAGGTGCTCGGGCTTCGGCATCAGCTGGTTGGCCTTGACCATCGCCACGTCGGCCAGGCCGCCGAAGTTGGTCTCGAAGCCCCAGATCCGCTGCGACGGGTCGAGCATCGTGTCGTTGTGGCCGTCGGGGGCCTCGAGCTCGACGGAGAGGCAGTGCGCGACGACGCGGTCGCCCGGCTTCCACTTGGTCACGCCGGGCCCGGTCGCCAGCACCACGCCGGACAGGTCGGACCCGACCACGTGGTAGGGCAGGTCGTGGCGCGCACCGAGGTCGGACTCGCGGCCGTAGCGCTCGAGGAAGCCGAAGGTGGAGACCGGCTCGAAGATCGAGGTCCACACCGTGTTGTAGTTGATGGCGCTCGCCATCACGGCCACGAACGCCTCGCCCGGCCCGAGCTCCGGCAGCGGGACCTCGTCGACGTGCAGGGACCTGCGCGGGTCCTTCTCCTTGGCGGTGAGGCCCTCGAACATGTCCACCTCGTCCTTCTTCACGAAGGCGGCCCGGTAGGACTCGGGGAGCTCGAGGCTCGCGAAGTCCTCCGCGGTGGCGTTTCCGGACTGGATGGCTTCGAGGATGTTCTGCACGGGTGTCTCCTGATGAGTCATCGGTGTCACGATCGGGCTCAAGATACCGGCCGGTAACCTCGCGTGGGGTGAGGTGTGAGATACGTCGCGCGGCGAGGCGTCAGTGCGCGTCGGCGGCGGGCTCGACGAGCTCGACCAGCACGCCGCCGGCGTCCTTGGGGTGGATGAAGTTGACGCGGCTGTCCGAGGTGCCGCGCTTCGGTGCGTCGTACAGCAGGCGCAGGCCGCGCTCGCGCAGCACGTCGGCGACGTGCTCGACGTCCTCGACCCGGAACGCGAGCTGCTGGAGCCCCTGGCCGTTGCGGTCGAGGAACTTCGCGATCGTCGACTCGGGCGTCAGCGGCGCCAGCAGCTGGAGGCACGACCCGCTCGGGTTCGACGAGCCGCTTCCGACGCCGACCATCGCCTCACGCACGCCCTGCTCCTCGTTGACCTCCTCGTGGAGGACCTCCAGGCCGTAGACGTCGCGGTAGAAGGCCATGGCGACGTCGAGGTCGGGCACGGCGATCCCGACGTGGTCGATGGCCGTGAAGAGGTGACGGACGTCCTGCAGCGGGTCTGGGGCGCTCATGGGCACATGGTGGCCGAAGGCGAGCGCAGGGCGCGAGGGGGTGTGACGTGCGCCTCACCGCGGTCGGGTCGCACACCCTGCCGGAGCGGGGGGCGGCATGGGTATCGTCGCAAGACGTACACCTCACCCCGCATGCCTGGAGGAAAAGCTCATGACTGGTTCCGCCCCTTCCGTGTCAGTCCTCGTGGCGGGGGCGCGCACCCCGATCGGGCGCCTGCTCGGTGGCCTCAAGGACCAGTCGGCCGCCGACCTCGGGGGCGTGGCCATCGAGGGTGCGCTGGCCAGGGCCGGCGTCAGCGGTGACCAGGTCGACTACGTGATCATGGGCCAGGTCATCCAGGCCGGCACCGGACAGATCACCGCCCGCCAGGCCGCGGTGAAGGGCGGCATCCCGATGACCGTCCCCTCGATCACCATCAACAAGGTGTGCCTGTCGGGCATCAACGCCATCGCGATGGCCGACCAGCTGATCCGTGCCGGTGAGCACGAGATCGTCGTCGCGGGCGGCATGGAGTCGATGACCCAGGCTCCCCACCTCCTGCCGAAGAGCCGCGAGGGATTCAAGTACGGCGACACCGCGCTGGTCGACTCGATGGCCTACGACGCCCTCTACGACCAGTTCACCCACCAGGCGATGATCAACCTGACCGACGGCTGCAACGCCGCGGGCGCCCACCTGACCCGCGAGGAGCAGGACGCGTTCGCTGCCCAGTCGCACCAGCGGGCAGCGCTGGCCTGGAAGAACGGCGTCTTCGACGACGAGGTCGTGCCGGTGACCATCTCGACCCGCAAGGGCGACATCACCGTGGCCGAGGACGAGGGCATCCGCGGCGACACCACCGTGGAGAGCCTCTCCGGCCTGCGGCCGGTCGCCAAGGAGGGCAGCATCACCGCCGGCTCCGCCTCGCAGATCTCCGACGGTGCCTGCGCCGTGGTCGTGATGAGCAAGGCCAAGGCCGAGGAGCTCGGTCTCACCTGGCTCGCGGAGATCGGTGCCTCCGGCCAGGTCGCCGGCCCCGACTCCTCGCTCCAGCTCCAGCCGGCCAACGCCATCGCCAAGGCCGCGGACAAGGAGGGCATCGCCGTCTCCGACATCGACCTGTTCGAGCTCAACGAGGCCTTCGCCGCCGTCGGCATCGAGTCGGCCCGCCAGCTGGGCGTGAGCCAGGACAAGGTCAATGTCAACGGCGGCGCGATCGCCCTGGGTCACCCGGTCGGCATGTCGGGCGCGCGCATCGTGCTGCACCTGGCCCTCGAGCTCCAGCGCCGTGGCGGTGGCACCGGTGCCGCGGCCCTGTGCGGCGGTGGCGGTCAGGGCGACGCCCTGATCATCCGCGTCCCCGCCCCGTGAGCCGCTGGTGAGGCGCGCGTGACCCGGCGGGGGGCCCCTGCGGTCCCCGACCTCGTCGCGCGCGCACGCGAGGGCGACCCGGCGGCAGTGGCGCGGCTGATCACGCTGGTCGAGGACGCCTCGCCGCTCCTGCGCGAGGTGATGACGGCCCTGCGCGAGCACGCCGGCCGGGCCCACGTGCTCGGCATCACCGGGCCCCCCGGCGTCGGCAAGTCCACCTCCACCAACGCGCTGGTCGCCGGGATGCGGCGCGCCGGCAAGCGCGTCGGGGTGCTGGCGATCGACCCGTCCTCGCCGTTCTCCGGCGGGGCCCTGCTCGGCGACCGCGTCCGGATGGGCGACCACGCCCTCGACCGCGACGTCTACATCCGCTCCATGGGGGCCCGCGGGCACCTGGGCGGACTCGCGTGGTCGACCCCGCAGGCCGTACGCGTCCTCGACGCGGCCGGCTGCGACGTGGTGATCGTCGAGACCGTCGGGGTGGGACAGAGCGAGGTCGAGGTCGCCGGCCTCGCCGACACCACGCTCGTGCTGGTGGCGCCCGGCATGGGTGACGGGATCCAGGCGGCCAAGGCCGGCATCCTCGAGATCGGCGACGTCTACGTCGTCAACAAGGCAGACCGCGAGGGCGCGGACCGGACCCGGCGCGAGCTGCGCACGATGCTCTCGATGGCCGAGCGGCGCGAGGGCGCCTGGCGCCCGCCGGTGCTCCGGACCGTGGCGAGCACGGGGGAGGGGATCGACGAGGTGCTCGCCGAGCTCGACCGGCACGCCACCTGGCTGGAGGAGTCGGGCGAGCTCACCCGACGGCGTACGCTCCGGGCGCGCCACGAGGTCGAGGCGATCGCGCTCGCCGCGTTGCGTGAGCGCTGGGGGCGCGCCGACGGTGGATCAGACCTGGACCACCTCGCCGCCCGGGTGGCGGCGGGGGACCTGGATCCCTACACCGCCGCCGACGAGCTGGTGCCTCAGGAGTGAGCAGCCAGGAGCTCGCGGAGCTCGTCGGCCGTCTGTCGCGTCCACGCCTGGAGCACCGGCATGCTGACGCCTGCGGTCCGCACGGCCAGCAGGACGTGGCTGTGCCCGGCCGCGGGCACCGAGGCGATGACCGTCTGGTTGGTCCCTGACTCGAGCTCGAGCGTCTCCACGGTGCGCGGCCGGCGCACCCCGTGGGCTGCATAGTCGCGGCCCGTGCTGACGGAGGCCGCCGCGAGCTCGGGCTGGGAGAGCCCGTAGCCCATCACGGGCACCCCGTCTGCCGTGCACAGCAGGGCGGACGAGGGGAAGTCGAGGGTGCGCAGCACCCCGACGAGGGTGTCCCACAGCTCGTCGACAGCGGCCGAGAGCCCGTTGGCGGTGGGCTCGGGGACCCGTCGAACCTGCTCGCGCCGGTGGTGCGAGGCGCGTCCCGCCCAAGCGCTGGCCGACCAGCGATGCTGCGTCGCGATCCGTTCGGTGGTCACGTCGGTGAGTCCTTCCGAGGAGGGATGAGCGGCGGAGCCCGAGACGGCGCGTGGATGGTTTGTGGAGATGGCGTTGCTTTCTGTGGGTGAACCGTAACCACCCATGTCGCCAGGCCGGAGCATTTCCGCGCGGTACGGCCCAGAACCACCCAGACGGACTATGAGGTACCGGTCATGTCGTTCGGGCCCGACGGGCCGGTCAGCTGATCCGCAGCGTCTGACCGGTGATCCGCGACGCCGCGCTGCTCGCCAGGAACAGCGCCGCGTCCGCCACGGACTCGGTGACCCCCGCCTGGGGCGTACGCACCAGGGTGGCGCCGGCGGCACGGCTGCCGCTGCTGAGGGACGAGGGGGGCGCGAACTGGCGGGGGAGGACCGGACGAGCGGTCTGCATGACCGAGTTGACCCGGACTCCCAGCCCGGCCCACTTCTCCGCGGCGCGAGCGGTGGACTCGACGAGCTCGGCCTGCGCAGCCTCGGGGGTCAGTGACAGCTCCAGCCAGGTGCGTACGGCGCCGGTGTTGATGACGCAGCCGCCACCGAGCGCCGGGCTCTGCCCGAGCTTGAGCCGGAGGCGGGTGGTGAGGAACCTCGGTCCGAGGAGCCCGGACCGGGCGGCCTCGGCGATGAAGGCGCGCTCGTCGGGCGGCAGGCTGTAGGGCAGCTGGCAGGTGCCGGCGAGCACGAGGACGTCGACGTGCTGCACCAGCCCGACCAGGGCGTCGATGGACTCCTGGCGAGCGAGGTTGACCGACTCGTAGTCGAACGCCGAGAGGTCGCTCTCGTAGAGGGAGCGCAGCATCATCGTGCCGGTCACGGTCACCCAGGCGCCGCACTCGGCGAACGCCGACGCGATCGCGTGCCCCTCGCCGCGTGTGCCGCCGACCACCAGGACCTGGTAGTCGGTGAAGTCGTAGGACCCCGATGCCATGCGCGCGTGCCCCTCCCGCTGGACTCCGGGGCACTTTCTACCACGCAGCCGAGGCACGGAGATAGGCGAGCCTTTGCTCAGTTCGGCCACATTCCGCAGGTTCAGGTCACATCCTCCCCAGCCATCACTTCCTCCTCACGGAGCGGGTCCGCGAGGCTTTCGCGACCGGTGCGAACGGCCGCAAAGGTCCAGAGCTTGTTGAGCACGAACGAGAGCGGCGTGACGAGGCCGATGACGATGAGCTGGGACCAGTAGAGCCGGTTGCGCAGCCCGGTGGAGTCGTCGAAGACGCTGGTCGACAGGCTGATCGGCGAGTGCGGGTGCATCAGCAGCGTGAGCAACGCCAGGCCGATCACCTGGCCGCCGAAGCCCACCACCAGGAAGGGCCAGTACTCCGACCACCACCGCGAGGCCCGGGCGCTCCGGAACGTCCAGGTGCGGTTGAGCTGGAAGTTGTAGAGGTTGGCCACGAGGAACGCGATCGTGGAGTAGACGTGGTACCACCGGAGGTTGAAGTCCGAGGTGCCGAGCCCGATCACCGCGTCGTCGAAGTGCGGGCCCAGCCGGCGCAGCACGACCAGGGTCAGCAGGTTGACCACGACGCCCGAGGCGCCGACCGCGGCGAAGCGCACCAGCAGCGTGACGTTGCGCCGGTGGCGCGCCGACAACGCTGCGACCCGGCCCATGGGGCGAGGCTACCGACCCCTCCCCGGCCCTCTGGCGCGTCTCCCTAGGATTGAGCCATGACGCAGCAGCCGTTCAGCCGCCCAGGTGCCATCGACCTCTCCGGGTTGGGCAAGCCCGCCCCCCAGGCAGGCGCCCCGACCGCCCCGACCGCGCCGAGCGCCGGTGGGCCGACCGGAGCCGGGTCGGCCTACAGCGTCGTCGTCGACGAGCAGAGCTTCCAGGGCCTCCTCGAGCAGTCGATGACGGCACCGGTGCTCCTGGTGTTCTACTCGCGGACCCGGATGCCCGAGAGCGGTCAGCTCGCCGACGACCTCGAGACGGTCGTGGCCGAGCACGAGGGCCGCTACCTGCTCGGCCTCGTCGACATCGATGCCGCGCCCCAGATCGCGGAGGCGATGCAGATCCCGTCGATCCCGCTGGTGGTCGCCGTCGTGGAGGGCCGGCCGATGCCGCTCCTGCAGGACCCCCTGCCGATCGAGGAGCTGCGCACGGCCCTGACCCAGGTGGGCCAGCAGCTCACCACCCAGGGGATCACCGGCCGCCACCAGCCCCGGTCGGCCGTCGCCGCCGCGGGCGAGGGCGACGAGGAGGTCGTCGACCCTCGCTACGCGCCGGCCCAGGACGCGCTCGCGTCCGGCGACATCGACGGTGCGGTCGCGGAGTACCAGAAGCTCGTCGACGCCAACCCGGCCGACGTGGAGGCCGCCGGTGGCCTGGCGATCGCCAAGGTCATGCAGCGCACGCAGGGTGTCGACCTCGCAGCGGCCCGCGCCGCGGCGGCCGAGAGCCCCGACGACGTGGACGCGCAGACGATGGTCGCCGACCTCGACATGCTCGGCGGGCACGTCGAGGACGCGTTCACCCGACTGGTGAACCTGGTGGCGCGCACGGTCGACCCGGACAAGGCCAGGGCGCGCGACCACCTGCTCGGCCTGTTCGCCGCGGTCGGCAACGACGACCCGCGCGTGCTGGCGGGCCGTCGCAACCTGGCGTCGGCCCTCTTCTGATCAGCGCCGGCTGATTCAGCGCCGACTGATCAGCGCTGGCCCAGCACCGACCGGCCGGCCTCCAGCCGGGCGATCGGCACCCGGAACGGCGAGCACGAGACGTAGTTGAGACCGACCCGGTCGAAGAAGTGCACCGACAGGGGGTCGCCCCCGTGCTCGCCGCACACGCCGACCTTGAGGTCGGGCTTGGTCTCGCGGCCCTTGGTCGTGCCCATCTCGACCATCCCGCCCACGCCGCGCTGGTCGAGCGACTCGAACGGCGACACGTCGAAGATCCCGTGCTCGAAGTAGCGGGAGAAGAACGACGACTCGACGTCGTCGCGCGAGAAGCCCCACGCCATCTGGGTGAGGTCGTTGGTGCCGAAGGAGAAGAAGTCGGCCTGCTTGGCGATGCGGTCGGCGAGGAACGCCGCGCGCGGGAGCTCGATCATCGTGCCGATCGCGATGTCGAGCTTGACGCCGCGGTCCTCCTCGACCTCGGCGATGACCCGCTCGATCGCGGCGCGGACGATCTCCAGCTCCCGGACGCTGGCCACCAGCGGCACCATGATCTCGGGACGCGGAGTGCCGTGGACGGCCATCCGGTCGGCCGCAGCCTCCGCCATCGCGCGGGCCTGCATGAGGAACAGGCCCGGGATCTGGATCCCGAGGCGCACACCGCGCAGGCCCAGCATCGGGTTCTGCTCGTGGAGCCGGCGTACGTGCGTGAGCAGGGTCGCGGCGCGCTCGTCGACCTCGCCACGCTCCTCGGCCAGGGCCACCTCGACGCTCAGCTCGGTGAGGTCGGGGAGGAACTCGTGCAGCGGCGGGTCGAGCAGCCGGATGGTCACCGGCAGGCCGTCCATCGCCTCGAGGATCCCGGTGAAGTCGTCGCGCTGGAGCGGCAGCAGTGCCGCCAGGGCGGCCTCCACGCCGGCCTCGTCCTCCGCGACGATCAGCTTCTCGACCAGCTCGCGGCGCTCGCCGAGGAACATGTGCTCGGTGCGGCACAGGCCGATGCCCTGGGCGCCGAAGCGACGGGCGCGGGCGGCGTCCTCGGGGGTGTCGGCATTCGTGCGCACGCGCAGGCGGCGCGCGCCGTCGGCGTGGGCCATGATCCGCGACACCGCGTGGGCCAGGTCGTCGTCGAGCTTCTCGCCCTCGAAGTGGCGGACCACGACGGAGTCGGACACCGGCACGGCGCCGGCGAAGACCTCGCCGGTGCTGCCGTCGATGGAGATGACGTCGCCCTCGCGGACCGTCACGCCGTCGCGGACCCGGAACTCCTTGCCCTTGGTGTCGACGTCGAGGGACTCGGCGCCGCACACGCACGTACGCCCCATGCCGCGGGCGACGACTGCCGCGTGGGAGGTCTTGCCGCCGCGGCTGGTGAGGATGCCGCGGGCGGCCACCATGCCGCGCAGGTCGTCGGGGTTGGTCTCCTTGCGGACGAGGATCACGTCCTCGCCCGATGCTGCCCACTGCACCGCCGTGTCGGAGTCGAAGACGGCCTTGCCGACCGCCGCGCCGGGTGAGGCGTTCATGCCCGTGGCGAGCAGCGTGCGCTCGGACTCCTCGTCGAAGCGGGGGAACATCAGCAGCGCCAGCTGGTCGCCGGTCACGCGGAGGACGGCCTCGTCCATCTGGATCAGGCCCTCGTCGACCATGTGGACGGCGATCCGGAACGCGGCCTCGGGGGTGCGCTTGCCGACGCGGGTCTGGAGCATCCAGAGCTTGCCGCGCTCGACGGTGAACTCGATGTCGCACATGTCGCGGTAGTGCCGCTCGAGCCGCGACATGATGTCCATCAGGTCGTCGTGCGACTGGCGGTCGATCTCGGCCATGTCGGCGAGGCTGACGGTGTTGCGGATGCCGGCGACGACGTCCTCGCCCTGGGCGTTCTGGAGGTAGTCGCCGTACTCGCCCTGCGCACCGCTGGCCGGGTCACGGGTGAAGGCCACGCCCGAGCCCGAGTCCATGCCGAAGTTGCCGAAGACCATCGCCTGCACGTTGACGGCGGTGCCGAGGTCCTCGGGGATGCGCTCCTGGCGGCGGTAGAGCCGGGCGCGGTCGGTGTTCCAGGAGTTGAAGACGGCCCGGATGGCGAGGTCCATCTGCTCGCGGGGGTCCTGCGGGAAGTCGTCCCCGGTCTGCTCCTTGATGATGGCCTTGAACGTCTCCACCAGGCCGCGCAGGTCGTCGGCGTCGAGGTCGAGGTCGTTGTCGGTGCCCTTCGCCTTCTTCACCGCGTCGAGCGCGTCGGAGAAGTGCTCGGAGCCGACGTCGAGGACGGTGCCGCCGAACATCTGCAGCAGGCGACGGTAGGAGTCCAGCGCGAACCGCTCGGACTCGCTGCGGGCAGCGAGGCCGCCCACGGACGTGTCGTTGAGGCCGACGTTGAGGACCGTCTCCATCATCCCGGGCATCGAGAACTTGGCGCCCGAGCGCACCGAGACCAGCAGCGGGTCCTCGGCGTCGCCGAGCTTCTTGCCCATCGACTCCTCGAGCGCGGAGAGGTGCTCGGTGACCTCCTCGGCCAGGCCGTCGGGCTCACCGCCCTCGGCGAGGTAGGCCCGGCACGTCTCGGTGGAGATCGTGAACCCCGGTGGCACCGGCAGGCCGAGGTTGGTCATCTCGGCCAGGTTGGCGCCCTTGCCCCCCAGCAGGTCCTTCTGGTCCTTGTTGCCCTCTGCGAAGTCGTAGACCCAGGTCATGAAGGCATCCTGCCTCAGCGACCGGACTCCGTATACGGCTGAGTCCCGCCGACCGCCGCCCGCACGCGTCGGGCGGTGAAGTCCGCGGCCAGGTCGTCGACCTCGTCGAGCGTGCAGAACCGCACGTCGCGGATCTCGCGCTCCTGCATCACCACGTCATCGAGGACCGACGTCGCGAGGGTGCCACCGTCGAAGACCAGGCACACCGCGTCGTCCCAGCCACCCCACGGGGGCAGCCAGTCGGTGAGCACCAGCTCGCCAGGATCGATGTCGAGGCCCAGCTCCTCCTCGACCTCACGCTGGACCGCGAGCCGGGGGGACTCGCCCACCTCGACGACGCCGCCCGGCAGGTCCCAGTCGCGCTTGTAGGTCAGCTGGCACAGCAGCACCCGGCCCTCGGGGTCGCGCAGGAGCATCTGCGAGATCGCGCGCTTGCGGGGCAGGAAGGAGTTGAGCAGCGACCGGAAGCCCTCGGGCTCGGTCACCGGCTGGTCGTCGCGGACGCGGGCGTAGACCACCCGGTCGGCCACCTCGCCGTCGACCGTGAGACCGCGACTCACGCCCTCCTTGAGCAGGCCTGCCCACGTGGCGGTGCGCTGGGCGCCCCGATCGTCCGGCCCGACGAGCGCCTCGACCCGGGCATGGTCCACCAGGGCGGAGGCCACCTCGCGGCGCAGCTCGTCGATCGGCGGCTCGCCGCGCCACTGGATCCTGGCCACACCTTCGGCCACGGTCGTCACGTCGATTGGGTCGCCCACCCCGCCACCCTAACGAGCCTCGATCCGCGCCAGGCCCTGGAGATGGTCGACCAGGACGGCGACCGCATCGCCCGGACTGCGGAGCCCGAGGCTCACGGTGACACCGAGGCCGTCCACGAGCGCGTGCACGACCCGCGACTGGTGGGCTGCGACGTCGGCCTCCAGGCCCGGCGCCACCACCCGGACCGCATGCTCCACCCGAAGCGCCAGGTCCTGGTGTCGCTCGCGGCGGGCCGCCACGATCGGATCCGTCCTGCCGTCGGGCGACGTCGTGCTCCGCGGCGCCTCGATCTCCGCGCCCAGGACGTCACTGGAGACGTAGCCGTAGTTGGCGATCGAGAAGCGGTGGTGGAGCGGGCCCTCGGCCACGGCCTCGTCGTCCGGCGGCATGACGGCGTCGGTCGGCGCCGTGATCGCCAGGCGCCACCAGACCAGCTCCTCGGCGATGTGTGCCTCCGCGTCGGGAGCAGCGGAGCGAAGCAGCCGGACAGCCGGCGTCGACGCCGTCGTCGCGGTGGACGTCCTGATCCGTCTCGCCGGCGGACAGCGACCTCGTTGAGAGCGAGGCCGCGCAGGTCGGCGTCGGGCGAGAGCAGTCGTCGGACCGTGCTGTTCGAGGTGGCGAGCACGCTTGGCGACGGCATGCCGGCTGAGGCGGTCGACGCCATGGTCGCGGACGAGCGCGAAGCAGGCAAGCTCGAAGAAGGCGAACCGTCCGGGGTAGTCGATGATCTTGGGCATTCCATGATTCGAGCAAAGATCGGGAGCGCGAGGCGAACGACTCTCCACAGGCTGCGGATGCGACGCGCGGCTGGTCACATCCCAGCAGCAGGTCGGCTCCGTTGTGTCACGCTGGGTGTCAGCTCACGCGGCACCGCACGTGCCTTTTCGACACGGTCTGTGACGCAACGGTGGGATGATGCCGCTGGTTCGTGACTGGTGCTGTGTCACGAACCAGCGCTGAGAAGGACCGCGAGCGAGGTCAGGAGTCCTTGCGGAACCAGACCGTGGCCAGCGGCGGCACCACGATGTCGGCGTACGCCGGTTGGCCCTGGTGCTCGCCGCTGGTGGCCGTGATCGTCCCGAGGTTGCCCACGCCCGAGCCGGAGTAGGACTCCGCGTCGGTGTTGAGCACCTCCGACCACGTGCCGGCCGACGGCAGCCCGAGCCGGTAGCCCTCGTGCGGGGCACCGGCGAAGTTGGCGACGCAGACGAGGTCCGGGTGGCCGGGGGCGTGGCGGGCGAACGAGAAGACGTTGCGTCCTGCGTCGTTGGCGTCGATCCACGAGAAGCCCGCCGGGTCGTTGTCGCGGCCCCACAGCGCGCCGGTGCCGACGTAGGCGGCGTTCATGTCGCGCACCATCGCGTGGACCCCGGAGTGCTCGGGGTGCTCCAGCAGCCACCAGTCGAGCTCGCGGCTCTCGGCCCACTCCGACTCCTGGCCGAACTCGCAGCCCATGAACAGCAGC
The DNA here is from genome assembly GCA_963750445.1 of uncultured Actinomycetota bacterium. Taxonomy (GTDB): domain Bacteria; phylum Actinomycetota; class Actinomycetes; order Propionibacteriales; family Nocardioidaceae; genus Nocardioides. The sequence continues at coordinate 127,957 of CAVVQR010000006.1, forward strand.
TGCTTGCCGGGGTGCGCCCACATGTAGGCCAGGTAGGCGCGCAGGTTGGCCAGCTGCTGCCAGCGGTCGCCCGGCATCTTGCGCAGCAGGGAGCCCTTGCCGTGGACGACCTCGTCGTGGCTGATCGGCAGGACGTAGTTCTCCGCGAAGGCGTAGACCAGGGAGAACGTCATCTGGCCGTGGTGGTGGCTGCGGTAGAGCGGGTCGTTGGCGACGTAGTTGAGCGAGTCGTGCATCCACCCCATGTTCCACTTGAAGCCGAAGCCCAGGCCACCATCGCTGGTGGGGCCGGTGACGCCCGGCCAGGCGGTCGACTCCTCGGCGATCGTGACGATGCCGGGGACCCGCTTGTAGACGGTGGCGTTCATCTCCTGGAGGAACTGCACCGCCTCCAGGTTCTCCCGGCCGCCGTGGATGTTGGGCGACCACTCGCCGTGCTCGCGGGCGTAGTCGAGGTAGATCATCGACGCGACGCCGTCCACCCGGAGGCCGTCGGCGTGGTACTCCTCGAGCCAGAAGACCGCGTTGGCGTAGAGGAAGTTGCGGACCTCGTGGCGCCCGAAGTTGAAGATGTGGGAGCCCCACTCCTTGTGCCAGCCCCGCTGCGGGTTGGGGTCCTCGTAGAGCGGCGTGCCGTCGAAGCGGGCCAGCGCCCACTCGTCGGTCGCGAAGTGGCCGGGCACCCAGTCGAGGATGACGCCGACGCCGGCCTGGTGGAGCCGGTCGATGAGCCGCTTCAGCCCGTCGGGGTCGCCGAAGCGGGAGTCCGGGGCGAAGTAGGACGTCACGTGGTAGCCCCACGAGCCGCCGAACGGGTGCTGCATGACCGGCATGAACTCCACGTGGGTGAAGCCCAGGTCGGAGACGTAGGGCACGAGCGCGTCGGCGATCTCGTCCCAGGTGTAGAGCTCACCGGAGTAGTGCTTGCGCCACGAGGCCAGGTGCACCTCGTAGGTCGACATCGCCTCGTCGACGGGCTGGCTGGTGCGACGTGCCTCGAGCCACGCGTCGTCGCCCCACTGGTGCTCGGAGCGCCAGACGACCGACGCGGAGCTCGGCGGCTTCTCGGCGTACTGCGCGAGCGGGTCGGCGCGGTCGGCCCACTGCCCGTCGGCGCCGCGGAGCCGGTACTTGTACTGCGCTCCGGTGCCCACGCCGGTGACGTGGGCGTGCCACACGCCGGAGCCGTCGAGGCGGGTCATCGGGTGCGCGGACCCGTCCCAGCCGGCCCACTCGCCGGCGACCTGGACCTCGAGTGCGTTGGGGGCCCAGACCCGGAACGAGGTGCCGTCGTCGGTGGCCTGCGCGCCGAGCACCGTCCAGAGCTCCTCGTGCCGGCCCTCGCCGATCAGGTGCAGGTCGAGCTCGCCGGGTGCGTGGTTGGTCGTGTCGGTCATGTCGTGGTTCCTTCCAGCGCGGCCAGTGGGATGGAGAGCCATCCGGGTCGGTTGCGCGCTTCGTAGACCGCCTCGTAGACGACCTTGTCCGCGAGATAGGCATCGAGCAGGGTGGTGGCCGTGGAGCCGAGGTCCTCACCCCGTTGGTCGGTGTAGGCCTCGAGGAAGGCGGCGCGGTTGCGCGCCGACCACTCGGCGGCCCGGTAGGCCCGTTGCCCGGACTCGGCGTCGAAGCCGACCCCGGTCAGGGCCACGACCCGTGGTGCGTAGTCGAAGGACCGGATCATGCCGGCGACGTCGCGCCAGACCGAGTCGGGCTTGAGTCGTTCGGCGAGCGGCTTGGCCGGCTCGCCCTCGAAGTCGACGATCTTCCAGCCCCTGGCGGTGCGCAGCGTCTGGCCGAGGTGGAGGTCGCCGTGCACCTGCTGGACCTCGATGCCGTCCAGGCCACGCAGGGCGGCGAACGTCTCGCGCAGGGCGGTGACGTGCACGGCGAGGTCGGGTACGACGTCGAGGGCGGCGTCGAGGCGTCCTTCCATCGCGCTGGCCAGGGCGTCGACCGTGGTCGCGTCGCGCTCCTCGACCGGGAAGTGCTCGGCGAGGTCGGCGTGCACCTCGGCGAGCGCGATCACCGAGCCGGGCGGCCTCCCCGGCGAAGTCGCCGCCCACCTCGTCGGCGTGGAGGTCGGCCTCGGCGTAGAGGTTGCGGACGCTGGCCAGCGCCAGGTCCCAGCCGTCGCTCGCAGTGCGCAGGAACTGCTGGAGCATCGCCAGCTGGATGGTCGTGTTGGTCTCCTCGTCGACCAGGTCGAGCCATCCGTAGAGCGCCGCGACGTGCGTGGAGCCCGCCTCGGTGAGGACCTGGTGGATCGCGATGTCCGGGTTCACTCCCGGGGTCACCTTGCGGAAGACCTTCATCAACGCGTCCTCGCCGAAGGCGACCGAGGAGTTGGACTGCTCGCCCGAGAACAGCGTCGAGTGCGCCTCCGGGTCGAGGTCGTAGCCGGGCAGGCTGTGGAAGTCGAGCAGCCCACGGGCGGTGCTCGTCGGGGGAGCGGCGAAGGCACGCAGCCACAGGCTCATCGACACGCGGTCGTGCAGCGCGTCGTAGACGTGGACGTGACCGAGCTCGTCGTCGTCCCACTCGCCGATCAGCGCGTGGGACAGACGGTCCTGCGGCTCGGAGTAGTAGGCCAGCGGCAGCTGGTAGTAGTCGGTCTCCGCCTCGTCGCCCGACGAGGGATAGCTGATCTCGGCGAGCTCGATCGCGACCCGGAGCCCGGGCGGCGCGTCGGGAAGCTCGCCGACCCGGCGTACGCCGGTCAGGGTCCACTCGCGTCCCTTGCCGCCGAACCAGCGGGCCTGGTCGATCCACTCCCCGAGGACGAGGTTCACGGACTCGGTGCTCATGACGCCATCCCCGCCGGGCCCGTCGGCTCGGTGAGCCTCAGCCACATGAAGCCGTAGCCCTGCAGTGTCAGGAGGTAGGGCAGCTCGCCGATCGCGGGGAACGGCACGCCGCCCAGCAGCTCGACCGGGACCATGCCCTCCCACTGGCGCAGGTCCAGCTCGACCGGCTGCGGGAAGCGGGAGAGGTTGTTGACGCAGAGGATCACGTCGCGTTGCTCCTCGCCCGCCGGGTCGTGCTCGCGGATGTAGGACAGCACGGTGCTGTTGGAGCCACCGAGGTCGGTGAAGGTGCCGAGGCCGAACGCCGGGTGTCGCCGCCGGGCGTGCACGAGACGTCGCGTCCAGTGGAGCAGCGAGGAGGTGTTCTCCAGCTGGGCCTCGACGTTGACCGACTGGTAGCCGTAGATCGGGTCCTGGACGGCCGGCAGGTGGAGCCTGCCGGGCGTGGCGGAGGAGAAGCCGGCGTTGCGGTCGGGCGTCCACTGCATCGGCGTACGCACGCCGTCGCGGTCACCCAGCCAGATGTTGTCGCCCATGCCGATCTCGTCGCCGTAGTAGAGGACGGGCGAGCCGGGCAGGGAGAGCAGGAGCGCCGTGAAGAGCTCCATCCGGTTGACGTCGTTGTCGAGCAGCGGCGCGAGCCGGCGGCGGATGCCGATGTTGGCCTTCATCCGCGGGTCGTGGGCGTACTCGGACCACATGTAGTCGCGGTCCTCGTCGGTGACCATCTCGAGGGTGAGCTCGTCGTGGTTGCGCAGGAAGATGCCCCACTGGCAGCCGTCGGGGATCGCCGGCGTCTGCTCGAGGATCTCCGAGATCGGGAAGCGCGACTCGCGGCGTACGGCCATGAAGATGCGCGGCATCACCGGGAAGTGGAAGGCCATGTGGCACTCCGTGCCGATCCAGCGACCGTCCTCGGTCTCCTCGGGGCCGAAGTACTCGACCACGTCGGCGGGCCACTGGTTGGCCTCGCACAGCAGCACGCGCCCGGGGTAGTGCTCGTCGATGAAGCGACGGCACATCTTCAGGAACTCGTGGGTCTCCGGAAGGTTCTCACCGTTGGTGCCGGGGCGTTCGTAGAGGTAGGGAACGGCGTCGAGCCGGAAGCCGTCCAGACCCATGTCGAGCCAGAAGGCCATCGCCTCCAGCATCGCCTCGTGGACCTTCGGGTTGTCGAAGTTGAGGTCCGGCTGGTGGTGGAAGAACCGGTGCCAGAAGTACTGCTGGCGCACCGGGTCCCACGTCCAGTTGGACGGCTCGGTGTCGACGAAGATCACCCGGGCGTCCTGGTAGAGCTCCTCGGTGTCGGACCACACGTAGAAGTCGCCGTAGGGGCCTTCCGGGTCGCTGCGGCTGGCCTGGAACCACGGGTGGGCGTCACTCGTGTGGTTCATGACGAAGTCGATGATCACGCGGATGCCGCGCTGGTGGCAGGCGTCGAGGAACTCGTGGAAGTCCTCGACGGTGCCGCACTCGGGGAGGATGTTGTTGTAGTCGGCCACGTCGTAGCCGCCGTCGCGCAGGGGCGAGGTGAAGAACGGCGGCACCCACAGGCAGTCGACGCCGAGCCACTCGAGGTAGTCGAGCTTCTCGATCAGTCCCTTGAAGTCACCGGTGCCGTCCCCGTTGGAGTCGCGGAACGACCGGACCAGGACCTCGTAGAAGACCGCTGTCCTGAACCAGTCCGGCTCGGCGTTGAGCACCGCGGTCGCGGCTCCTGCGTCGGTCGGCATGGGCTGGTCGCTCAACGGGGGCTCCTGACGGTGATGACGTGGGCGGGTTCGTGGCCGGGGTCGAGCCGGACGTAGTTGTGGCGGCTCCAGCTCCAGTCGGCGTCGGTGATCTCGTCGTGCGCGACGAACGAGTCGTGCCACTCGAGGCCGAGGGCGGGCATGTCGAGGTGGACCATCGTCTCCCGCGTGCCGTGCGGGTCGAGGTTGATGATCGAGATGACGACATCCCCCTCGTGCGCCTTCGAGAACACGAGCACGTGGTCGTCCTCGCTCTCGTGGATGGTGACGTTGCGCAACAGCTGGAGGGCCGGGTGCGCGCGGCGGATCTCGTTGAGCCGGGTGAGGTAGGGGGCGAGCGTGGTGCCCTCGGCGTCGTGCTTCTCCCAGTCGCGGATCCGGATCTGGTACTTCTCCGAGTCGAGGTACTCCTCCGAGCCGGGCTTCACCGCCACGTGCTCGAACAGCTCGTAGCCGGCGTAGACGCCCCAGCTCGGGGACCCGGTGGCCGCGAGGGCCGCGCGGATCTTGAACGCCGCCGGTCCGCCGTACTGCAGGTAGGAGTGCAGGATGTCCGGGGTGTTGACGAAGAAGTTCGGCCGCATCAGGTGGTCGGACTGCGACGACACCTCCATGAGGTAGTCCGCGATCTCCTGCTTGCCGGTGCGCCAGGTGAAGTAGGTGTAGCTCTGGTGGTAGCCGACCGAGCCGAGGCCGTGCATCATCGCGGGCTTGGTGAAGGCCTCGGACAGGAACAGCACGTCGGGGTCCGTACGACGCACCTCCGCGAGCAGCCACTCCCAGAACGGCAGCGGCTTGGTGTGCGGGTTGTCGACGCGGAAGATCCGGACGCCGTGCGCCATCCACAGCTTGACCACGCGCAGCACCTCGCGGCAGATGCCGGAGGGGTCGTTGTCGAAGTTGATCGGGTAGATGTCCTGGTACTTCTTCGGCGGGTTCTCCGCGTAGGCGATCGTGCCGTCCGCGCGGGTGGTGAAGAACTGCGGGTGCGTGGTGACCCACGGGTGGTCGGGCGCCGCCTGGAGCGCGAGGTCGAGCGCGACCTCGAGGCCGAGCTCGCCGGCCCGGGCGACGAACGCGTCGAAGTCCTCGAACGTGCCGAGGTCGGGGTGGATGGCGTCGTGGCCGCCGTCCTTGCTGCCGATCGCCCAGGGCGAGCCGGTGTCCTCGGGGCCCGGGGTGAGCGTGTTGTTGGGTCCCTTGCGGTTGACCTCACCGATCGGGTGGATCGGCGGCAGGTAGAGCACGTCGAAGCCCATCTCGGCGACCCGGTCGAGACGCTTCGTGGCCGTCCGGAAGGTGCCGGTGGTGACCGCGCCGGTCTTCTCGTCGCGGGTGGCGCCCTCCGAGCGCGGGAAGAACTCGTACCAGCTGCCGAAGAGGGCGCGGACGCGGTCGGCGCGGAACCGGAACGGGCCGTAGGTCGAGACCATCTCGCGCAGGGGGTGGGCGAGCAGCACGGCGCCGAGGTCGGGGTCCTGCAGGGCGGCGAGCCGCGCACCCACGGGCCGCGTCGCGTCGTCGGCGGCAGCGAGAGCGCCCTTCACCAGCGCACGCGAGGCCTTGTCGAGCTTGTCCTTGCCCGTGCCTGCCGCCACCCGCTCGAGGAGCAGGCGGGCCTCGGTGAACATCAGCTCCACGTCGACACCCGCCGGGATCTTGATGCCCCCGTCGTGCTGCCAGGTCGCGATCGGGTCGGACCACGCCTGGATCTCGAAGGTCCACTCGCCCTCGACGTCCGGGGTGACGTGCGCGACGTAGCGGTTCGGCTCCTCGCCCTCGGGCTGCATCCGCACCGGGTCGCGCCGCGTCCCGGCGGGGTCGATCGCGACCACCTCCGCCGCCAGCTGGTCGTGCCCCTCGCGGAACACGGCGGCCCTGACGGGCATGGGCTCGCCCACAGTGGCCTTCGCCGACTGTCGACCGAGGTCGACGACGGGGGAGACGTCCATGACGGGTATGCGTCCAACCATGCCCCCCACACTTGCGAAGCCGGGTCACCGACGCAAGCCGGGAGGCTCCCGGTCTCACCCCTTATGGCTCGGTTCTTGGATCGATCCAAGAAATGCCCTAGCGTGCGGGACCGTGCGAGCGTTCCGACGATTCACCGTCCGTCCCGTCCTGCCCGAGCCCCTCGGCGCCCTGTCCGTCCTCGCGGGCAACCTGCGCTGGTCGTGGCACCCACCGACGCAGGACGTCTTCTCGACGATCGATCCTGCGCTCTGGCGCGAGGTGGCCGGCGACCCCGTCCGCTTCCTCGGCGCCGTGGGCCGCGAGCGGCTCGACGAGCTCGTCGACGACGGCGACTTCCGCAACCGCCTCGACGCGGCCCACGCCGACCTCCAGCGCTACCTGTCGGAGGACCGCTGGTACGCCCGCAAGGCCGGCGAGGACGCACCCCGCGCGATCGCCTACTTCTCGTCCGAGTTCGGCATCGCGGCGGTGCTGCCTCAATACTCCGGCGGCCTCGGCATCCTCGCCGGCGACCACCTCAAGGCCTCCTCCGACCTCGGCATCCCGCTGGTGGGTGTGGGCCTGTTCTACCGCCACGGCTACTTCAAGCAGGCGCTGGACCGCGACGGCTGGCAGCAGGAGAGCTATCCCGTCCTCGACCCCGACGAGCTGCCGCTGACCGTGCTCCGCGAGGCCGACGGGAGCCGCGCGTCCGTCACGATCGCGCTGCCCGACGGTCCCGACCTGGTCGCGCGGATCCTCGTCGCGCAGGTCGGTCGCGTGCCCCTGCTGCTGCTCGACACCGACATCGAGGAGAACAGCGCGCACTACCGCGACGTGACGGACCGCCTCTACGGCGGCAACTCCGAGCACCGGCTGCGCCAGGAGCTGCTCCTGGGCGTGGGCGGCGTACGCGCCCTGCGGGTGTGGTCGCGCATCACCGGCGCGCCGGCACCCGAGGTCTTCCACGCCAACGAGGGCCACGCCGGCTTCCTCGGCATCGAGCGGATCCGCGAGCTCACCGTCGCCGAGGACGGGCCCCACCTCGACTTCGACACCGCGCTCGAGGTCTCGCGCGCCGGCACCGTGTTCACCACGCACACCCCGGTCCCGGCCGGCATCGACCGGTTCCCCCGCGAGCTGGTCTCGCAGTACTTCGGCGGCAGCTCGCCGACTCCCGGAGTCCCGGTCGAGCGTGTGCTCGCGCTGGGCGCCGAGGACTACGCCACCGGTGATGCCGGCGTCTTCAACATGGCGGTGATGGGCTTCCGCCTGGCCCAGCGCGCCAACGGCGTCTCCGAGCTGCACGGCCACGTGTCGCGTGGGATGTTCAACGGTCTCTGGCCGGCCTTCGACGAGGCCGAGGTGCCGATCACGTCGATCACCAACGGCGTCCACGGTCCGAGCTGGATCGCCCGCGAGGTCATCGAGCTCGCCGCGAGCCGCGGCGCCGACATCGACGGTGATGACACCGACGCCCTGTGGCCGCTGGTCGACCAGTTCGGCGACCGCGAGATCTGGGACCTCAAGCGCACCCTGCGCACGCGCTTCATCGAGGACGCCCGCGACCGGATGCGACGCTCGGCCGCGAAGCGCGGCTTCGCCCCGGCGGAGACCACCTGGATCGACAGCGCGCTCGACCCCGACGTGCTGACGATCGGCTTCGCGCGCCGCGTGCCGACCTACAAGCGGCTCACGCTGATGCTGCGCGACCCGGCCCGCCTGAAGAAGCTGCTGCTCGACCCCGAGCGCCCGATCCAGCTGGTCATCGCCGGCAAGGCGCACCCGGCCGACGAGACCGGCAAGCGGCTCATCCAGGAGATGGTCCGCTTCGCCGACGACCCGGAGATCCGGCACCGCATCGCGTTCCTGCCCAACTACGACATCGCGATGGCGCAGCCGCTCTACCCCGGCTGCGACGTGTGGCTCAACAACCCGCTCCGTCCCTACGAGGCCTGCGGCACGTCGGGCATGAAGGCCGCGCTCAACGGCGGCCTCAACCTCTCGATCCTCGATGGCTGGTGGGACGAGTGGTACGACGGCAACAACGGCTGGGCGATCCCGTCCGCCGACGGCATCGACGACGCCGACCGTCGTGACGACCTCGAGGCCAACGCGCTCTACGCCCTCCTCGAGAGCGAGGTCGTGCCGCGCTTCTACGAGCTCAACGACGAGGGTGTCCCGCCGCGCTGGCTGGAGATGGTGCGCCACACCCTCAAGTCGCTCGGCCCGAAGGTGCTCGCCACCCGCCAGGTGCGCGACTACGTCCGTGAGCTCTACGCCCCCGCGGCCCACACCGCACGGTCGCTGAACTCCGACTTCGCCGGCGCCCACGAGCTGTCCGCGTGGAAGCAGTCGGTCCGCTCGGCGTGGCCCGGCGTCCGGGTCGAGCACGTCGACTCCGAGGGCGTCGGCGACCAGGCGGAGGTCGGCGCGACGCTCTCGGTGCGCGCCTGGGTCGCGCTGGGCTCGCTCTCGGCCGACGACGTGGAGGTCCAGGTCGTGCACGGTCGGATCGGTGCGGACGACGTGCTGACCGGCACCGCCGTCACGCCGATGCTGGTGGGGGAGTCCTACGACGGAAACCGCCACCGCTTCGACGCCGCGGTCCCGCTCCAGGTGTCCGGTCCCTTCGGCTACACCGTGCGCGTCGTGCCCCGCAACGTCGCGCTCGCGTCGGTCGCCGAGCTCGGCCTGGTGGCCGAGCCGGCGTGACGCTCGGCTCAGGCGCAGGTCTCGGGACGGATGGGGGCCTGCTGCCGGATCGTCCTGCGCGAGACCTTCTTCAACCGCTTGCCGGCGAGCTTGTAGGCGACCTCCTCGCCCTGCCCGCTCCCGTGGTGGAACCAGTGGATGACCAGTCGTCCGCCGGCGCAGCGGAAGCCTCCGTCGTCACCGCCCTCGGTGTAGGTCACGAGGGTCAGCGGCCGACGGTCCAGCAGGACCGGTCGCAGCCTGCCCCGGTGGAGGGTGAGCACGGCGTAGGCGTGCGCGGTCATGTCCGACACGGGTGAGCCGTAGTCGACGAGCACCTCCACGCCGCGGGATCCGAGGACGTTCCTGGCGGGCCTCGCGGTGACGCTGGCCGGGTCGAGCCCGTCGGGCAGCACCCCGCGGCCCGTCAGGACCCGGCCGCCGACGGTCGCCGAGACGACGTACGTGCGCTCCGAGGTGAATCGCACGGTGGTCGAGTCCGAGCTCTGCGGGGAGGCCGGCGCGGCCGAGGCGCTGGGCCAGACGAGCACCAGCGCGGCGAGGAGGGCGACGAGTCGGACGAGGCGGGGCACGGCAGCTCCTGGTGGGTCCGGTGGTCAGGTGCGCGCGACGCTATCCGCGGCGCTCGACCTGCCTCTGCCGGCCCGCGCGGATCTCACCGATTCTCGCGAGATCGTGCGGGCGCGTCTCCCCTAGGGTCGAGGCATGAAGACTCCTGCTGTCGTCGGACTGGTGGCTCTGGTCCTGGGTGCGGTGCTGACGGCAGGCGCGCCGGCGAGCGCCGTCGCGGCGCCAGAGTCCGTGCAGGTGAAGGACCGGGCCCACGACGTGCGCGTCTACCGGAAGGTCAAGGGCCTGTCCCGGTCCCAGCGCACCTCCATCGACCTGCGCACGGTGACGGTGACTCCGCGCGAGGGGGAGACGCGCTTCACCGTGCGCCTGGGCAAGGTGCTGCGCACCCGCACGTTCGACCAGATGGTGTTCCTCACCCTCGCCCCGCCGCCCGGCTCCTCGGAGACGTGGTCGGGGATGATCGGGATGAGCCCGCAGCGCCCCGGCCTCTCCTACGCCGGCATCGATGCCGGAAACGGGACTGACTACGAGTCGTGCGACCCGCTGAGGGTGCGCGTGCTCCGCCGCACCAGCCAGCTGCGCCTGGACGTGCCGACCCGGTGCCTGCCGGAGGGCCAGGTGTCGGTCTCGGTCAGGTCGCTCACCGGGTACTTCCGGTCGGACGCGGGCCGGCCGTGGTCGCAGGACCGCCTGAGGTTCCCGGCGCCCGTGGAGCTGCGCTGATCGCTGAGGTCGTAGGCGTGCGGGGGCCTCAGCCGAAGGTCAGGAAGAGGCCGATGGCGGTCGGTACGACGCCGAGCAGGAGCCACGTCGACGGGACCCGCTTGCCGTGGATCGCGCGGAACGCCGCCACCGCGAACGAGCCGAAGATCCCGGCGATCACGTTGAGCCCGACCTTCGAGGAGGTGGGGGCGTCGTCGAGCATGACCGCGGCGACGACGAGGCCGACGACGAGGTGGAGGATCGTGGTGACGGCCAGCGTCGACATGACCCACTTCTGCACCCGGGCCAGGTCGCGGGCGTCCTTCTCGGGGTCCTTGACCACCTGACGCGGAGCATTGAGGTCGAGGAGGTGTCCTCGACCCTTCTCGGTACGTCGTGCGGGAACGCTGCCGGCCATGCCACCAGTCTCTCAGGCAAGGCGCACGAGGACCCATTCCGGGCAGACTGCACACGTGCGATCAAGCGCGACACGGCACCGGGCACGAAGGTGGGGTGCATGACGACAGCGGCCGACACCTTCGCCGCGTTCCTCGACATCCTGGCCGAGACCCTCGACCTGGGCAGCGAGGAGCGGGCGCGACGGCTCCACCTCTCCCGCTTCCACCTCGATCGTGTGGTGTCGGCGGCGGGAGGCGAGCCGCCGGAGCGGATGCGACGCCGCCTGCTGCTCGAGCGCGCGGCGTACCGCCTCGTGGTCGGTGACCAGCAGGTGGTCGACCTCGCGTTCGAGGCGGGCTACGGCTCGCACGAGGCGTTCACCCGGGCCTTCGCGCGGGAGTACGGCGCCGCGCCGAGCCACTGGCGTCAGCACCCGACGCGCACCCAGATCACGGGTCCGAGCGGCGTGCACTTCCACCCGCCCGGCAGCCTGCGGCTGCCGACCTCACGAAAGGTGACCCCGATGGACCTGATGACACGCATGATCGAGCACCACGTCTGGCTGACCGGCGAGATGATCGACCGGGCCGGCCGGCTCACTGACGACCAGCTCGACGCCCCGATCGAGGTGCCGATCGGCACGATCGACGACGACATGTCGATCCGCTCGGTGCTCGGCCGCCTCGTCGGGCAGCTCGCCCAGTGGAACGCCGCGGTCGAGCAGCGCCGCTACGACTGGGACCAGGAGCGCGGCAAGTCCGTCAGCACCCTGCGCCGCGAGCTCGCCGACGAGGGACAGGCCTTCCTCCGTCAGGTGCGGACCACCGTCGAGGAGGGCAGGCTCGACGACACCTTCATCGACGTCACCTGCGAGCCGCCGAAGGTGTTCACCTACGGCGGGATGATCGCCCACGTCCTGACGTTCGCTGCCGTACGACGACTCGTGGTCCTCGGCGCGTTCGAGAGCCTCGGCATCACCGACCTCGACGCGGGCGACCCGATGGAATGGGTGGCCCAGCCGGCCTGACGGTGTGTCGCTCAGGTCTGTCGGAGCACCAGCACCGAGTGCGCCTGGAGCGCCATCGTGGCGCCGGCCAGGACGGAGGTGCCGACCTCGATCTCGGCGTTGGTCGACAGCACGACCTCGCCGCGGTGCACCCACTGGTTGGCCGGGAGGGTCAGCTCCACGTCGTCGCCACCGGCGTTGAGCCAGATCATGAACGACGTGTCGCGGACCTGCTCGCCGCGCGGACCGGGGGAGCGCAGCGGCGATCCGTTGAGGAACATCCCGACGGTGCGGACCGAGTCGTCGTTCCAGTCGTCGGTGGTCATCTCGCGACCGCTGGGATGCACCCAGAGCAGGTCCTTGATGCCGCCCCGGATGGTCGGGCGCCCCTCGAACCAGTGCCGCTGGCGCAGCGCGGGGTGCTCGCGTCGCAGCCGCAGCGCCGTCTTGGTGATCTCGTAGACGTCGAGCCACGCGTCGTCGGGGCGCCAGTCGATCCACGACGTCTCGTTGTCCTGGCCGTAGGCGTTGTTGTTGCCGCCCTGGGTCCGGCCCCGCTCGTCACCGGCCGTCAGCATCGGGACGCCGCTGGAGAAGCAGAGCGTCGCCATCAGGTTGGCGGCCTGGCGGCGGCGGACGGCGATGATCTCCGGGTCGTCGGTCTCGCCCTCCACGCCACAGTTCCACGACCGGTTGTTGTCGGTGCCGTCGCGGTTGTCCTCGCCGTTGGCCTCGTTGTGCTTGTCGTTGTAGGACACGAGGTCGCGCAGCGTGAAGCCGTCGTGGGCGGTGATGAAGTTGACCGAGGCGTAGGGCGAGCGCCCGTCGTCGGCGTAGAGGTCGCTCGACCCGGCGAGCCGCGTCGCGACGGTGCGTACGCCGCTCGAGTGGCCCCGCCAGAAGTCGCGCACGGTGTCGCGGAACTGGTCGTTCCACTCGACCCACGGCGGTGGGAACTGGCCCACCTGGTAGCCGTCCATCGAGGCGTCCCACGGCTCCGCGACGAGCTTCACGTGGCGCAGCACCGGGTCCTGGCCGATCGCGGTGATCAGGTGGCTGCCCATGTCGACGACCTGGTTGGTGCGGGTGAGGGCGCTCATCAGGTCGAAGCGGAAGCCGTCGACGTGCATCTCGCTGACCCAGTAGCGCAGCGAGTCGAGGATCATCCGGAGGCTCTGGGTGTGGGTGGCGTCGACGGTGTTGCCGCAGCCGGTGACGTCCCAGTAGGTGTCGGGCATCGGCTCCTCGCCGGCCTTCGGGTCGGCCCGCGGCACCACTCGCTGGTAGTAGCCGAGGTCGTCGAGGCCGCGGAAGCTGAGCGTCGGCCCGAGCGGTCCGGCCTCGGCCGTGTGGTTGTAGACCACGTCGAGGATCACCTCGAGGCCGGCCTCGTGGAAGGCCTTGACCATCTGCTTGAACTCGGTGACCTGCTGGCCGCGGTCGCCGCCCGCCGTGCGGGCGCTGTGCGCGTAGGCGTTGTGGGGCGCGAAGAAGCCGAGGGAGTTGTAGCCCCAGTAGTTGACCAGGCCGTTCGCGGCCAGCGCGGGCTCGGAGAAGAACTGGTGGACCGGCAGCAGCTCGACCGCCGTGATGCCGAGGTCCTTGAGGTAGTCGGTGACGGCCGGCGTCGCCAGTCCGGCGTAGGTGCCGCGCAGCTCCTCGGGCACGCGGTCGTGCAGCGCGGTCATGCCCTTGACGTGCATCTCGTAGATGACGGTGTCGCGCCACCGCCGGCGCGGCGGGGTGTCCGCGCCCCACTGGAAGTCGTCGTAGACCACCACGCTGCGCGGGACGTACGGCGCCGAGTCGAGGTCGCTGATCGTGTCGGGCTCGCCCACGACGTGGCCGAAGATCGCGTCGTGCACGACGAGCTCGCCGGAGACCGCCTTGGCGTAGGGGTCGAGCAGCAGCTTGGCGGCGTTGAAGCGCAGACCTGCCTCGGGCTTCCACGGGCCGTGGGCGCGATAGCCGTAGGTCGTGCCGGGGGCGACCCCGGGGATGGCGCCGTGCCAGACGCCGAGCGAGTGCTCGGTCAGCAGGTGTCGCACCTCGGCGCCGTCGTCGTCGAACAGGCAGACCCACACCGACTCGGCGGCGGGTGCGTAGACCGCGAAGTTGGTCGCCTCGTTGGACCACGTCGACCCGAGCGGGTAGTAGCGGCCCGGCCAGACCGTCATCGTCTCGCCGTCGTGATTCCAGACGGTCGTCGTCTCTGGGGGCGGGGTCACGCGAGCCATTGTGATGCTTCGCCGCGCGCACGGCACAATGCGGCTCGCGGCGTGGATCACCGCGCACACGAGCACCGACGATGAGGAGCAGCCATGGAGTTCGTCTCGATCGACGTCACCGACGGGGTCGCCGTCCTGCGGCTCGACCGCCCGAAGATGAACGCGATCAGCGTCCAGGTGCAGGCCGACCTGCGGGAGGCCGCCGCCGAGCTCAGCGAGCGCGACGACGTCCGGGCCGTGGTGCTCTGGGGCGGCGAGCGCGTCTTCGCGGCGGGCAACGACGTCAAGGAGATGGCGGACCTGTCCTACGCCGACATGGTGAAGATCTCCGGCTCCGTCAGCTCCGCGACCACGTCCATCGCGCGGATCCCCAAGCCCGTCATCGCCGCCGTGAACGGCTACGCCCTGGGTGGCGGCTGCGAGCTGGCCCTCGCGGCTGACCTGCGCTTCGCCGCCGAGGACGCGGTCTTCGGCCAGCCCGAGGTGCTGCTCGGGATCATCCCCGGCGCCGGCGGCACCCAGCGCCTGACGCGGCTGGTCGGCACGGCCAAGGCCAAGGACATCATCTTCACCGGACGCTTCGTCAAGGCCGACGAAGCGCTGCGCATCGGCATGGTCGACCGCGTCGTCCCTGCCGACCAGGTGCTCGCCGAGGCCATGGCGTACGCCGCCCAGTTCAGCGGGGCCGCGGCGCTGGCGATCCGGGCGGCCAAGGAGTGCATCGACCGGGGGAGCGAGGTCGACCTCGACACCGGCCTGGAGCTCGAGCGCCAGCAGTTCGCCGGGGTCTTCGCGACCGAGGACCGTACCCGGGGCATCACCTCGTTCGTTGAGAGCGGACCGGGCAAGGCCACCTTCGTCGGCCGCTGACCGTCGTACGACCGAAGAACCCACCCGCACCGAAGGAGAACGACCCGTGGCATCGAAGTTCCGAGCGACGTTGGCCCAGATCGTCTGGCTGGCCTGCGCCCTGTGTGCCCTGCTGCTGGCAGTCGGAGCCCTGCTGGTCGCACTGGACGCGAACCGGTCCAACGCCCTGGTCGACTTCGTCCTGAAGGCCGCCGACTACGTCGACCTCGGCGTCTTCTCACGCAGCGACGGGATCAAGGAGTTCAGCGGTCAGGGCGCCAACGTCAAGAACGCCCTCTTCAACTGGGGCCTGGGCGCGATCGCCTGGCTGGTCGCCGGGCGCATCGTGGACCGCGTGATCAAGCCCTGAGTCGCCGTGCGGACCCGGCTCCGAGCCGGACGCGGTGTGACCGGGTTCCCCCTCCCGGCCGGGGCGTTCTCGCGCTCGGCTGTGGATCCACGCCGGCCCGCCTAGGCTCGGAGCATGTCGGCAACGTCTCGAACGATCGTCCTGGGCGCACTCTCGCTCGCCCTGCTCGCCGGGCCGGTGGCTCCCGTCACGGCTGCCGAGGCCGGACCGTCGAGCACCACCCTCACCCTCAGCACGACGCAGTCGGTCTACGGCCAGACCGTCTCGGCGTCGGCGTCGGTGGCGACCCTTCCGGGGCCGGCCGAGGGCGACGTGGTGTTCGCCGTCGACGGCACCACCATCAAGGCCAACCTCACGGCCAACGGCACGGCCAGCGTCGTCCTGCCCCGAGCCGCGATGGGAGCGCACTCGGTGACGGCTGCGTTCGTGCCCCAGTTCCCGACCGACCAGCAGGGCAGCACGTCCCCGGCGCAGGCCTGGGTGGTCGGCCGGGCGCCGACCCACCTCGCCGTGCAGGTCACCGGCAGGGGTGCCCGGATCCCGACGTCGGTGCGCGTGCACGCCGACGGCGAGTTCGGCACCCGGCCCACCGGCGCCGTACGGGTCGTCATCCAGCGGGTGGGCTCGGCCCGTCGGGCACGGGTCGTGCAGAAGGTGCTGCCCGCGGGCGGACTGGTCGTGGCCGGTCTCGGCAAGCTGGGCCGCGGCAACTATCGCGCGAAGGTGACCTACGCCGGCGACAGCCAGCACCTGGGCGAGACGCGGGTGGAGCGCTTCCACGTCCGTCAACGGTGACCGTGACAGTGTCACTGTGAGTGACGCCACCCGGATCGCCATTCCGGTCCGGGGGACTGACTTGTAGCCTCACCAGCACACCCGATTTCACAGGAGGGGCCGCGAGGCCACACCACCATGAACATTGTTGTCTGTGTGAAGTACGTGCCGGACGCGACGGCCGACCGCAAGTTCGAGGACGACAACACTGTCGACCGCGTTGGCGTCGACGGTCTGTTGTCCGAGCTGGACGAGTACGCCGTCGAGCAGGCCCTGCAGTTCCGCGAGAAGCGTGAGGGCGAGGAGATCACGGTCACCGCGCTGACCGTGGGTCCGGAGAAGGCGGTCGATGCGGTGCGCAAGTCGCTGCAGATGGGTGCCGACTCCGGCGTCCATGTGCTCGACGACGCGATCGCGGGTTCGGACTACCTCGGCACCTCGCTGGTGCTGGCCAAGGCGATCGAGAAGATCAAGGCCGACTGCGGAGGGGTGGACCTGGTGATCTGCGGGATGGCGTCGACGGATGCCTCCGGCTCGGTCGTCCCGGCGATGCTGGCCGAGCGCCTCGGCATGCCGCAGGTGACGCTGGCCTCGGTGATCGAGTCGCAGGGCGACCAGGTCCGGATCAAGCGCGACAACGAGGGCTCGACCGAGGTCATCGGTGCCACGCTCCCGATCGTGCTGTCGGTGACGGACCAGTCGGGCGAGGCCCGCTACCCGTCGTTCAAGGGCATCATGGCGGCGAAGAAGAAGCCGATGGAGACCTACTCGCTCTCCGACCTCGGCCTCGACGCCGAGCAGGTCGGGCTGTCGGTGGCCTACTCGCAGGTCGAGGACACCGAGGCCCGCCCGCCGCGCACGGCCGGCGAGATCGTCACCGACGAGGACGGCTCGGGCGCTGGTGCGCTCGTCGAGTTCCTCGCGTCCAAGAAGTTCATCTGAGCGGGCTGAGACAGGAAAAGGGAGCACACACATGTCTGAGGTCCTGGTAGTCATCGACCACGCCGACGGCGAGGTCAAGAAGCCCACCTACGAGCTGCTCACCATCGCGCGCCGCCTCGGCGAGCCGTCGGCGGTGTTCTTCGGTTCGCCCGAGCAGGGCGACGCCGTGGCCGAGAAGGTCAAGAAGTACGGCGCGGCGAAGGTCTACGTCATCGACGACGCCCAGATCAAGGGCTTCCTCGTCGCGCCCAAGGCCGAGGCGCTGCAGCAGCTGGCCGAGCAGGCCTCTCCCGCCGCGATCCTGCTGCCCTCGTCGTTCGAGAACAAGGAGGTCGCCGGTCGCCTGGCGATCAAGCTGGGCTCGGGCCTGATCACCGACGCGGTCGACGTGAGCGACGCCGGTGTGACGACGCAGAGCGTGTTCGCGGGCAACTACACCGTGCAGGCGAAGGTCACCACGGGCACGCCGATCATCACGGTCAAGCCCAACTCGGCCGCTCCGGAGGAGTCCGAGGGCGCCGGCACGGTCGAGGCGTTCGCCGCGACGATCTCCGACGGTGCGAAGACCGCGCAGATCGTGGCGACCCAGCCGCGTGAGTCGACCGGTCGTCCCGAGCTGACCGAGGCCGCGATCGTGGTCTCGGGTGGTCGTGGCACCGGCGGCAACTTCGAGCCCGTCGAGGGCTTCGCCGACTCGATCGGTGCGGCCGTGGGCGCCTCGCGTGCCGCGGTCGACTCGGGCTGGATGCCGCACGCGTTCCAGGTCGGCCAGACCGGCAAGACGGTCTCGCCGCAGCTCTACGTCGCCAACGGCATCTCGGGTGCGATCCAGCACCGGGCCGGGATGCAGACCTCGAAGACCATCGTCGCGGTCAACAAGGACCCCGAGGCCCCGATCTTCGAGCTCGTCGACTTCGGCGTCGTGGGCGACCTGCACACCGTGCTGCCCGCCGCCACCGAGAAGGTCAAGGAACGCAAGGGCTGACCCGAGCACCAGACGACGGCGACCCGGCAGGAGCACCTGCCGGGTCGCTGGCATTTCGCCGTCCGTCAGTAGGTCGAGCGCTTCACGGTCCATGCGCCGCCGCGGGAGAGGACCTGCACGGTGTAGCCCTTCGACCCGCTGTAGAGGTCGAAGCGGTAGGGCAGGGCGTAGGTCGACGACCGCACCTTCGTGCAGCGGGGCTCGAAGGTGGGCAGGCGGGTCCGGGAGAGCGTGCTCCATCCGTCCGGCGAGGAGTGCTGGAGCACGGTCGGCCACCCGCGGTGCCGCCCGCGCGCGGTCAGGAGGACGGCACCGTCCGGGCCGTCGGGGACCACGACGTCGCACCGACCGGTCACCGGCAGCGGCAGGGTCACGACGCCGCGCTCGGCCGAGATCACGGACGTCTGGCTGCGGCCCGGGACGGCGACGTAGCGACCGTCGGGGGACAGGCCGAAGGGGTGCTTGCCCATCCGCAGGGCCTGCCACGTCACGCTGTCCTGCGTCGTGAGGACGACGTGCAGGCCGCCGCACTTCAGGTTCACCGCGATCACGCTGAGCGGCTGGGCGATCCAGTTGTCGCCCCAGGTGCAGCGGCGCCCGCCCACGTCGTACGCCAGGGTGGCCGGCCCCCAGGTCTGGGTCGTCCGGTCGTAGCGCTGGACCGTGATCCGGCGCCCCTTGACGGAGTCGAGGGCGAGCAGGGGGAGCCCCGGGGCGGTGAAGAAGCCGCGGCCGAGGAATCCTTCCCGCTCCAGTCCGGGCGCGTCCGCCGGCACTCGCTCGGTGACTGCCCACGGCGAGCTCGCGTCGGGTCGCGAGATGACCGCGCGGAATGCCTGGTCGGTGAGGTCGCCGCCGAACCAGGTGGTGTCGGAGTCGACGTTGGCGAAGCCGGAGTCCGTGCAGGCGCTGCCGAACGACAGCTCCTGTCGGGTCGGCGGCGCGTCGCCGGTGCGGGTCAGCACGACCAGGGCGCAGCGGTTGCGACCGACGCTCCCGCCGTAGAGGTAGGACACCTGTGCGGCGTCGGAGATGGTCGCGGTGACGGTGTACTCCTGGCCGGCCGTGTCGAGCCGGTGCGAGGCGAAGCCGTCGGCGGTGCGGGTCACGTAGCCGCGGTAGAGCGGCCAGACCGCGTTGCTGCCGTCGGGGGAGATGCCCGGCTCCTCGTAGGCCTCGCCGTCCAGCTCGTAGGACGACCAGGTGACGGCGTCGGCCGACCAGATCGCACGCGACGCGGTCGGCGCCTGGTCCTCGTAGTAGCCGTAGTGGTCGCACGGGGCGAGGACGGCGACGGCCCCGTTGGCGGTGCGGGCGTCGACGTCCCCGCAGAAGAGGTTCTTGCGCTTCAGCACGACGCTGCGCCCGCTCCAGGCTCCGGTCGCGGCATCGCGGCGCTTGGCCCAGACCGTGCGGTGGTTGTCGGCGGACCAGATGCGCAGCACGTCGCCGTCGGCCAGGGTGAGCTCCACCCCGCCCGGGACCTCGCGCGGCAGCTCCGCCGTGGGTGCGGCGGCCGGCGGCGGTGCGGCGCCCACGGTCGAGCCGGTCAGGACAGCTGCTGCCGTCGCCAGGGCGACGACCACCCCCAGGATCCGAGACATGCTGCTCAGAATAGGTCGGGCTCGACGATGTCCCCGAGCGGCGCCACCCTGACCCACCGCTGCTCGCCCCGGCCGCCGATCCGGATCCGGCGGTCGGCGACGTTGTTGGTGGTGTCGGACTCGGTGAGGTTGCGCTCGGGGTTGCCCTCCACGCGGATGTAGTAGATGCCGTTGGGCAGCTCGCCGATCTTGAAGGCCTGGCCGGCGCGGTACTGGGCGTAGGTGTCGCCCGAGCCCGCCGAGAGCACCTCGCGGATCGACAGGGCGCCCTCGTCACCGCACGCGGTGGCCAGGTCGGTGTTCTCGGGCTGCCAGTCCGCGCCCGGCACGGTGTAGTCGACAGCGTCAGTGTTGGCCAGGCAGAAGGACTGCTTGCGCGACCTGGCGACGTAGTTCTTGTCCGCGTCGAGCAGGTCGTAGCGGGCGAAGTCCTCGAAGTGCCAGTGGTTGTGGTTGGCGTGGTGGAACTCCATGGTCCCGACCTGCTCGTAGCCCGTCTGGTTCCCGTCGGTGTCGAAGAAGTACTGGTAGGCGTCCATCACCTCGGCGTCACGAGCGACGGAAGCCGTCGATCACCAAGGGGCTGTTGCCGGCGTTCCACACCGTCGCGGAGAAGCGCAGGGTCGTGTGCTTGGCGTTGAGCTCGATGCCGAACGCGGGCAGGGACCGCAGGTCAGGGACTGGCCCGGCGACGCGGCCACTGGACGCCGCGGTCGGCCTGGTGCCCGGGGCGCGGCCATGGGCGTGGCCGTTCTCGGTGGCGTCGGGGTGGTTGTTCGAGCGCGTGCAGTCGGGGCAGCCGTCGACGACCGTGAGCCGGGTGGTGGCGCCGGCCGTCGCCTCGGTGAGGCCGAAGGCGGGCCAGAACTTGCGGGCGATCCTGCTCTCGACGACGTAGCGCCCCGCCTTCAGCGGGAGGGGACGCAACCCGGTCGACTCGAAGATGTTGGACGCCCACCCCTTCTGCACTCCCATGACGGAGCCGAGCGTGTAGGGGTTGTAGGGGCAGTAGCGGGGGTACGGCGACGTCGCCGCGGCCTCCGGCTGCACGCGTTCGCCGGTGCTGGACAGGCAGGCGTCGACCTTGCGGTGCACCAGCGTCTTCGAGCTCCCCGCCCGACGCACGTCGAGGACGATGAAGCCGTCGATCGCCGAGAAGTCCTTGAGCGATCCGGCCGGCAGGGCCGTCGTACCGCTCGCGGTCCTGACCTCGGACGTGATCGGCTCGTCGTAGGCGGTCCGGTGGGACCACACCTCCACGTCGGAGGCCTGCGCGACCACCCGGATGCCCAGCGCGGGATAGACCCGCCCGCCCTCCGCGTACGCCTCGAGCTCGGGCGGGGCGTACAGCGAGATCGCAGCGGGTGCTGCGCCCCGTGACGAGGGGGCTGTCGAGGGGGCTGCGGGTGAGGGAGTGGCGAGGGCGCCGAGGCCCGTCGCGGCGAGAGCGAGGCTGGCGAGGGCGGAGACGGCTGCGCGACGGGTCATGTCTCTGTAGACGTGCACCGACAGGGGTTGGTTGCCGTTCGCCCTACGCTTTCGGACATGAGCAGCGAGGAAGCCGTCCGCGAGGTCGCCGGTCGGGCCAGGACGGCGAGCCACGAGCTCGCCACGGCGACCCGGGCCACCAAGGACGCAGCACTGCACGCGATGGCCGACGCGCTGCTCGCGGGTGCGCCGCAGGTCCTGGCCGCCAACGCCGAGGACGTCGCCCGCGCCGAGGCGAGCGGCACGCCCGCCAACATCGTCGACCGCCTGCGGCTCGACGACGACCGGCTCGCGGCGATGGCTCAGGGCCTGCGTGACGTGGCCGGCCTGCCCGACCCGGTCGGCGAGGTCCTCCGCGGCAGCACGCTGGCCAACGGCCTCGAGCTGCGCCAGGTCCGGGTGCCCTTCGGCGTGGTCGGGATGATCTACGAGGCTCGCCCCAACGTCACCGCCGACGCCGCCGGGATCTGCCTGAAGGCCGGCAACGCCGTCCTGCTCCGCGGCTCCTCGAGCGCCCGCTCGAGCAACGCGGCGATCGTCGCGGCGATGCGCGGTGCGCTGGCCGCCAGCGGCCTGCCGGAGGACGTCGTACAGCTGGTGCCGGGTGACGGCCACGACAGCGTCAAGGCGCTGATGCGGGCCCGCGGGCTGGTCGACGTGCTCATCCCGCGTGGCGGGGCCGGTCTGATCCGCAGCGTGGTCGAGGAGTCGACGCGTGCCGGTCATCGAGACGGGTGTCGGCAACTGCCACGTCTACGTCGACGCGTCCGCCGACCTCCAGCAGGCGCTTGCGATCGTGCTCAACTCCAAGACCCACCGCACCAGCGTCTGCAACTCCGCCGAGTCGCTGCTGGTGCACGAGGACGTCGCCGACGAGTTCCTGCCCATCGTGGTCGAGGCGCTCCAGCAGGCGGGCGTGCTGATCCACGGCGACCGCGCCTTCGCGGAGTACGACGACGTGGTGCCGGCCACCGACGAGGACCACGCCACCGAGTTCCTGGCGCTGGAGATCTCCGCGGCCGTGGTCCCGGACGTCGAGGGTGCGATCGCGCACATCCGCCGCTACTCGTCCGGTCACACCGAGGCCATCCTGGCCCGCGACCAGGCCACCATCCGTCGCTTCGTGGCGGCCGTCGACTCGGCCGCGGTGATGGTCAACGCCTCGACGCGGTTCACCGACGGCGGCGAGCTCGGCTTCGGGGCCGAGATCGGGATCTCGACACAGAAGCTGCACGCGCGCGGGCCGATGGGACTGCCCGAGATGACGTCCAGCAAGTACGTCGTGGTCGGCGAGGGCCACGTGCGGTGAGGACTCCGGCCCGCAGGCGATAGGATCGCGCCATGCTGCACACCCTGACTGTCCTGGCTGCCGAGGCCGAGCACGGCGACCCCGTGGTCAGCCCCTACGTCGTGGGTGCCATCGCGCTCGGCCTGCTGCTCGCGCTGCTCCTGGCCCTGGCCTCCTTCGGCGGCGGGCGCGAGCACAGCTGAGCAGGCTGATACCTCGTGAATGACCCTGCGGTCGGGCGCCGCGTCGGGGTGATGGGTGGCACCTTCGACCCCATCCACCACGGCCACCTCGTGGCCGCGTCGGAGGTCCAGGCCTGGTTCGACCTCGACGAGGTCGTCTTCGTGCCCACCGGCGACCCGTGGCAGAAGAGCGACCGCAACGTCACCGAGGCCGAGCACCGCTACCTGATGGCCGTGGTCGCCACGGCGGCCAACCCCCGCTTCAACGTCTCCCGCGTCGACATCGACCGGGAGGGCAAGACCTACACGATCGACACCCTCCGCGACCTGAAGGCCGAGATGCCCGACGCGGAGCTGTTCTTCATCACCGGCGCCGACGCGCTGGCCGACATCTTCACCTGGCGAGAGGCGGACGACCTCTTCGACCTCGCCAACTTCGTGGGCTGCACCCGGCCGGGCTACGAGATGGACCCCGAGCTGCTGGCCAAGATCCCCTCCGACCGCATCACCATGGTCGAGATCCCCGCCCTGGCGATCTCCTCGACCGATTGTCGCGACCGCAAGCGTCGCGGCGAACCTGTCTGGTACCTCGTGCCGGACGGAGTCGTGCAGTACATCGCCAAGCACGACCTCTACAGCAAGGAAAGCAAGGACTCAGCATGACTGCCACCGACCACGCCATCGAGCTCGTCGCCGTCGCGGCCCAGGCCGCCCACGACAAGAAGGCCCAGCAGGTGCTGGCCTTCGACGTGAGTGAGCAGCTCGCGATCACCGACGCCTTCGTGCTGGCCAGCGCGACCAACGAACCCGCCGTCAAGGCCATCGTCGACGAGGTCGAGGAGAAGCTCCGCGAGGTCGGCTCCAAGCCGATCCGGCGTGAGGGCCACAAGGAGGGTCGCTGGGTGCTGCTCGACTACGGCGAGATCGTGATCCACGTCCAGCACGAGGAGGAGCGCTCCTTCTACGCCCTCGAGCGTCTCTGGAGCGACTGCCCGGTCATCCCCCTCACCCTGACGTGAGTCGGCTGGTCCTGCTGCGCCACGGCCGCACCGAGTGGAACGACACCGGACGCGCCCAGGGGCACGCCGACATCCCGCTCGACGCGGAGGGCGTGCTCCAGGCCAAGGCCGTGGCACCCGTCCTCGCCGCGCTCGACCCGGTGGCGATCTGGACGTCCGACCTGTCCCGGGCGGCGGAGACCGCGGCGATCGTCGCTGCCGAAGCGGGTCTCGAGGCCGTCGTCGACCCGCGCCTGCGCGAGTTCGACGTCGGCGGCAACCGCACCGGGCTCACGACCGAGCAGTACGCCGAGAGGCACCCCGAGGAGCACGCGGCGCTGCTGGACGGTGACATCGCCTCGATCGCCGGGCGGGAGGACGACGCCGACGTGCTGGCGCGGTTCCTCCCCGCCCTGTCGTCGTACGCCGACGCGCTGGGGGAGGGCCGGACCGGTGTCGTCGTCTCGCACGGCGCTGCCCTGCGGGTCGCCGTCCCGGCGTTCCTCGGCTGGGGTGACGAGCCGGGCGAGGGCCTCGGCGTCCTCGACAACTGCGGGTGGGTGGTGCTCGAGCACTCGGCCTCCACCTGGACCGGCGGCGCCCTGCGCTGGCGGATGATGGCCTGGAACCGGGTCGTGTCGTGACGCACCGTGCCCGCGAGGTCGACATCAGGACGAGCCGGCAGCTCGCCAGGGTGATGGACGACGCGGTGACCGTGCCCGGCACCCGGATCGGGCTGGGCCTCGACGCCCTGATCGGCCTCGTGCCCGGCATCGGCGACTTCGTGGGCAGTGCGCTGTCCGGTGTGATCGTCCGCGACGCGATCCGCGCGCGGGTGCCGATGGTCGTGCTCGCCCGGATGGGCCTCAACCTGCTGATCGACGCGCTGCTGGGCCTCGTCCCGGGCATCGGGGACCTGCTCGACGTGGCCCACCGCGCCAACCGGAAGAACCTCCGGCTGCTGGTCCGAGAGATCGATCGCGAGCCGATGCGCGAGCCCCCGAGCGCTGCCTACGTCGGCGGCGCCGTGGCCCTGATGCTGGTCCCGGTGCTCGCCGGGCTGGCCGTCGCGGTGCTCGGGATCTGGCTGCTCTGGCGCCTCTGACCTGACGCTGACCCGAACCTGACCTGAACCCGGACCCCGATTTCACACGCATGACGTGGTCGGCTAATGTTCTCGGCTGTTGGGGGTGTGGCGCAGCTGGTAGCGCATCTGCATGGCATGCAGAGGGTCAGGGGTTCGAGTCCCCTCACCTCCACCAACACGAAGAGGCCGGACCCCGAGGGGTCCGGCCTGTTCTGTGTCCCGGGGTGGCGCGGGGCTAGATTGCCGTCATGTCCGATGCCGGTGTGGAACGCGTCTCCCAGCCCGCACCGGAGGGCGGACGGCGACGGTGGTTCGGGCTCATCGTCATCAGCCTCGGCGTCTCGCTGATCATCGTCGACTCGACGATCGTCAACGTCGCGGTCCCCTCGATCATCGCCGACCTCGGCATCACCTCCAGCCAGGCGCAGTGGGTGCAGGAGGTCTACACCCTCGTCTTCGCGGCCCTGCTGCTCGTCTTCGGCCGACTGGCCGACCAGTGGGGTCGCCGGCGGCTGTTCGCCCTGGGGGCGTTGGTCTTCGGGGTGTCGAGCGTGCTGGCAGCGACCGCGGACGGTGCCACCTGGCTGATCAGCGCGCGGGCGCTCCAGGGCATCGGTGGCGCGATGATGCTCCCGACGTCCCTGTCCTTGCTCAACGCGACCTTCCGCGGTCGTGAGCGCGGGATCGCGTTCGGCATCTGGGGTGCCACCATCGGCGGCACCGCTGCCCTCGGGCCGTTGCTGGGAGGCTGGCTGACGACGAGCTTCTCCTGGCGCTGGGCCTTCGGCATCAACGTCCCGCTCACCGCCATCGTCATCATCGGCCTCTACCTGCTGGTCGACGAGTCGCGGGAGAGGTCGACCGGACGGGGCGTCGACTGGGTGGGTGCGGTGCTGGCCTCGCTCGGCTTCGGCGGCGTCGTCTTCGCCCTCATCGAGGGCCGCACCTACGGCTGGATCCGCGCCACCGGCGAGCAGCTGTCGGTGGCCGGCTGGGAGTGGCCGTGGGCAGTCTCGCCGGTCCTCGTCGCCTTCCTCCTCGGGATGGCGGCACTGGTGGCGTTCGTCCTGGTCGAGCGTCGTCGCAACACCGGTGGACGAGTGGCGATGCTCGACCTCTCGCTCTTCGCCATCCCGTCGTTCCGCAACGGCAACATCGCCGCACTCATCGTCAGCCTCGGCGAGTTCGGCCTGCTCTTCGCGCTGCCGCTGTGGTTCCAGAACGTGCTCGGTTACAGCGCCTTCCAGACCGGGCTCGTGCTTCTCGCGCTCGCCGTGGGCAGCTTCATGGCCAGCGGCCTGGGCGCCGCGATCGGGCGCGCCCGGTCCCCGGTCTTCATCGTGCGGCTGGGCATCGTCCTCGAGATGGTGGGCATCGCCGGTATCGCGGTCCTGCTGCGGCCGGACTCACAGTGGTGGGTCACCGCGCCGCTGCTCTTCGTCTACGGGCTCGGGGTGGGTTTCGCGACGGCGCAGCTCACCGGTGTGGTCCTCGCTGATGTGCCGGTCGAGCGCAGCGGCCAGGGATCGGGGACCCAGAGCACCGCACGCCAGATCGGCTCGGCCTTCGGGATCGCCATCCTCGGCACGATCCTGTTCACCGTGCTGGGGGCGCGACTCGATGCGGACCTCGCCGACCAGGACGTGCCCGAGCAGGCCAGGACCCAGATCGTGGACGCGGTCAAGGCAAGCGCCGGTGCGGCCATCCCGGGTCTGGCTGCCGACCCGGCCACCGCGACGGCGGCAGACGACGCGCGCGACGCCTTCACCGACGCCACGCGTGCCTCAGCAGCCGCGGCCGCGCTCTTCCTCCTCGTGGGCCTGCTCGCAAGCCTGTCGCTGGGCTCCGGCCGGTTGCCTCGCGACTACGGCGAGCCAACGACCTGACCCGTGCAGGGGTGGGTCCGTCGGCCACCTCGATCACCGTTTCCGGGATCGCCGGGCCGGGTGGCACCATGTGCTCCATGACCGCGACCGACCTCACCACCAGCACCGCCACGGCCCACCACATCGAGGCCACCGAGCGCTACGCCGCCCACAACTACCACCCCCTTCCGGTGGTGCTGGCGCAGGGCGACGGCGCCTGGGTCATCGACGTCGACGGCAAGCGCTACCTCGACTGCCTCGCGGGCTACTCGGCGCTCAACTTCGGCCACACCAACGAGCGCCTGGTCGCTGTCGCCCGCGAGCAGCTCGGCAAGCTGACGCTGACCAGCCGCGCCTTCTTCAACGACCAGCTGAGCGGCTTCGCCGAGGCGCTGTGCCGCCTCACCGGCAAGGACATGATCCTGCCGATGAACTCCGGCGCCGAGGCCGTCGAGACCGCGATCAAGGTCAGCCGCAAGTGGGGCTACGAGGTCAAGGGCGTGCCCGCCGGCCAGGCGTCGATCATCACCATGGAGGGCAACTTCCACGGCCGCACCACCACCATCGTGAGCTTCTCCGACGACGAGGTCGCGACCTCCGGCTACGCCCCCTTCACCACGGGCTTCCGCAGCGTGAAGTACGGCGACATCGCCTCGATCGCCTCCGCCATCGACGACACCACGGTCGCCGTGCTCTTCGAGCCGATCCAGGGCGAGGGCGGCGTGGTCATGCCGCCCGAGGGCTTCCTCCGCGACCTGCGCGCGCTCTGCACCGAGCGCAACGTGCTGATGGTCGCCGACGAGATCCAGTCCGGCCTGGCGCGCTCCGGCCGGACCTTCGCCTGCGACCACGAGGACGTCGTCCCCGACATCTACGTCATGGGCAAGGCGCTCGGCGGCGGCATCTACCCCGTCTCCGCGATCGCGGCCGACCACGACATCATGGACGTCATCACGCCCGGCTCGCACGGCTCGACCTTCGGCGGCAACCCGCTCGCGGCCGCCATCGGCACCGAGGTCGTCGCGATGCTCGAGGAGGGCACCTTCCAGGCCCGGTCCGCCGAGATCGGCGCCCTGCTGGACGCCGGCTTCCGTCCGCTCATCGGTCAGGGCCTCTCCGACGTACGCGTCCGGGGCGCCTGGGCCGGCATCGACATCGACCCGTCGCTGATGAGCGGCCGTCAGATGTCCGAGGCGCTGATGGAGCGCGGCATCCTCGCCAAGGACACCCACGGCTCGACGGTCCGCTTCGCCCCGCCGCTGGTCGCCAGCGACGAGGACATCGCCGGCCTCGTCGCGGCCGTCACCGAGATCCTCGCGGGCTGACGAACCGACCGCGCATGGCCGCCCGCTTCGACCACCTCGTCGTCGCCGTCGAGGACCTCGACGAGGCGGCTGCCCGGTGGCGTGCAGCAGGGCTGCCCGCCTCCCGCGGGGGCGCTCACCCGGTCGGCACGCAGAACGTGCTCGTCCGCGGTCCGCAACCGGCGTACGTCGAGCTGATCGCGGCCGGTTCGGGGGAGTCCAACCCCTGGCTGGACCGGGTCAGGGCGGCGCGGGGGCTGATCTCCTGGGCGATCGCCGTCGACGACATCGACGCGGCGCGTGAGGCCTTGGTCGAGGCGGGCTTCGAGCCCGACCCGCCGGTCCCGGGCTCGCGGCGTACTCCCACCGGTGACCTCCTCGAGTGGCGAGTCTGCGACGTCGGCACCGGGCCGTACGACGGCACGTTGCCGTTCCTGATCCAGTGGACGACCCCGATGCCGCCAGGCCCCGCGGACGGACCGGTCATCGAGCACGTCAGCCTCACGCCGCCCGACCCGGACCGCCTGGCCGACCTGCTGCAGGTGCTCGGGTTCGCGCCCAGTCGTCACTGGCCCCGACGGATGTTCCACGAGGTGACGAGCAGGCTCGCAGTCACGCTCAACCCGGTGGGCGCTCCCGAGGACCTCGGCGACCCGGGCACCTCCTGGTCCATGGTGTGGGCTGGGGACGAACCCGACGATCCGGCGGTCTCGTTGTCGATGGCGACCCCCTCGGGGGAGCCCGCCCACCACCTGCTGGACGGGGTCGCCGTGTCGACCCGCCCCGACCGGCGTCGCTTTGCTGCTGCCTCGCTCCTGCCGGCCGTTGACGAGGCCTTCGCCCGGCTGCGCGGCGACCTGGCGGACTGGCCGAACCCCCACCCCGACGGTGGTCCCACGCAGGACGACGACGAGTACTCACGGGTCACGGACCCCGGGCGCTACCGGTTGCTGGCGGTTCGCGCTGACGCATGGGTCGCTGCCGTCGTCGCGGCGGGGCTGGGTGTGGCGGAGCAGGTCGACCCCGCAGCCGTGCGCTGGACGGGCGAGCAACACCTCCGGGCGAGCCGTGGCACCGTGCTTCGAGGGGCGCCGGGCACGCAGCCGCTGGTGGTGGGAATGTTCCAGGACGACACCTTCGTGCGCGTGGGCGTGGGCGACCCGGTCGAGGTGCTCGAGCTCCAACCGGACTGCGGCTGCGACGCGTGCGACACGGGTTCAGCAGACCTGCTCGACACCATCGACGACGCCTTCGTGCTGGCGCTGTCCGGCGGGGTGTACGCCGTGCGCGCGGGTGACCGGGTCGTCCGCCGGTCCCTGGACGGCTGGGGGGCCAGCGGGGACTTCGGCCGTGACGAGCCCGAGCGCTGGCTGGCCGAGGCGGCCGCCGGACGGCGTACGACCGGGGTCGTGCAGGGCGAGCCCTGGCTCTGAGCGGTCGCGGTCAGCCGCCGGCGACCTCGGCGAGGTGGCGGTGCCCGCGCAGCTCGTAGCCCACGACGGTGACCCACGGCGCCAGCATCAGCACGGCCAGCGACACCGTCATCGACGCGCCGCCCACGGCCAGCAGCCAGGCGGCGAGGAGGACGGCGAGCGTGCCGGCGAGCAGCCAGTAGTGCAGGTGGTCGCGGCCGGGGAACATCACGTGGAAGAGCCCGAACAGCACGACCACGAAGAGCCCGACCGGGATCGCCATGGTCAGCACCGTCTGGGGGGTGTCGAGCTCGCTGTGGTGCTCCACCAGGTACGCCGCCGCGTGCAGGCCCGTGCCGGTGGCCGCGATGGCGGCGTAGAGGATCATGTGGCCGAAGCCGAAGGCCATGCTGCCGATGTTGCTGCGCTGCAGCGCCTCCGCGAAGGGGACCGTGAAGTAGCACCACCAGAGGCCGACGGCCAGCGAGACACCGGCGAGCGCGATGATCGCCGCCTCCGCGCTCCAGCCCTGCTCGGAGACGACCGCCTCGATGGCCGTCGTGGTGCCGAGGACGACCTCGCCGAAGGTGATGATCGCCAGCAGGCCGTAGCGCTCAGCGATGTGGTGCGGGTTCCACGGGGTCGAGGGAAGGTGGGTCTCGATCCAGATGGTGCCGCCGACCTCGACGGCGAACAGGAGGAGGGCCAGGGCGATCTGCCCGGCCGTCGGCAGCAGGTCGAGCGCGGTCAGCACCCAGAACACCTGGACCACGGCGATGCTGCGGGCGTAGGCGAGGCAGGTGGCGCGACGCTCCGGGTCGTGCTTCGCGGCGCGCAGCCACAGCGCGACCATGGAGACCCTCATGGTGACGTAGCCCGCGACGAGGACGGCGTTGTCGAACTCGCCGTGGTCGAAGCCCTCGAACACGTCGTGCAGGCCGAGCGCCATCACCAGCACGCCGACCATCTGGACGAGGGTCGCGAGCCGCATGAACGCGTCGTCGGTGTCGTAGGCCGACGCGAACCAGGAGAAGTTGATCCACGCCAGCGTGATGGCGAACATCGCCACCCCGAAGCCCAGCAGGCCCCCGACGACGTGGTCCTCGACCAGCGCATGGGCGAACTGTCCGCCGGCGAGGCTGAACGCCACGACCAGCGTGAGGTCGTAGAGCAGTTCCAGCGGTGTCGCCGCGCGGTGCGGCTCGTGCGGGTCGCGCCCGGTCATCCGACGCAGGCGGTGGGTGTGGGCGGCCTCGCTCATGGCACCGGATCCTCGCAGATCCGATCGGTCGCTCAGGCGATGGTGAGCCCGCCGTCGACCGGGATCATCTGGCCCGTGACGTAGCCCGCGGCGTCGGAGGCCAGCCACACCGCGGTCGCGGCGAGCTCGCGCGGGTCGCCCTTGCGTCCCGACGGCACGCGCTGCATGGCCAGGTCGAGGTAGCCCTCGGGGTAGGTCTCGGTCATCTCGGAGGCGAAGAAGCCCGGTGCCAGGGCGTTCACGCGGATGCCCTTGCGGCCGGTCCACTGCTGGGCGAGGTCGCGGGTCAGGCCGCCGAGCCCGGCCTTGGAGGCGGAGTAGGCCGCCTGCGGGAGGCCGCCGGTGGTGATGCCGAGGATCGAGGAGATGTTGATGATGCTGGAGCCCGGCTGCATGACCCGGCCGCACGCCTGCGCCATCCAGTAGCAGCCGTTGAGGTTGACGTCGATGACCGAGCGGAACTGCTCGGGGGTCTCGCGCGTGGCAGGCACGGCGGTGCCCATCCCGGCGTTGTTGACCAGCACGTCGACCCGGCCGTAGGTCGCCATCGCCTCGTCGACCAGCCGCTGGCACTGCTCGGGGTCCGCCACGTCGGTGGCCACGGTGTGCACGCGGCGGCCGATGGAGCGGACCGAGTCGGCGACCCGCTCCAGCTTCTCGACGCGACGCGCGCCCAGCACCACGTCGGCGCCGGCCTCGGCGAAGCAGTGGGCGAACGCGACGCCCAGCCCGCTCGAGGCGCCGGTGACGATGACGACCTTGTCGTCGAGACGGAAGAGGTCCATGACGGTCATACCCGCACCCTAGAGTGCGTCCCATGCTCACTCGTCTCGGAGTCCCAGCCCTCCTGCTCGCCCTCACGGTTCCCGTCGGGGTGGCACCACCCACCCAGGCGGACGCCACCGACACGGTCGTCCGGGTTGCCCAGGCGGCCGCCTGCTCCTCGACCGCGCTCGGATGCCCGCAAGACGATCCGCACCAAGGCCGGGGTCAAGCTCGGCACCGCGCGGATGTACGCCGCGACGGCCGGCGAGGACCTCGGCTTCTGCGTGCGGATCACGCCGGTGAAGAAGCTGCGGTCGAAGTACACGATCGCCACCGTCAAGAACCAGACCTTCGACGCCACCGGCAGCCCCAGCTCGAGTGGGCTCGCAGGCGGCTCGGGCTACTGGAAGCACCCGTTCCTCGTCACCGGCTCCATCTTCGAACCGGGCTCGACGATGGAGGCCACGGCCTCGATCAAGCCGTCCGGTGGCAAGAAGGGCACCGCAGAGCTCACGGGGACGCTGGGCTGACGACGTCCGCGTCGACCGGGTCGGCGCGTCTCGGCAAGGTGCGCACGGACCGTGAGCAGAGCACCAGCGCGCAGATGACGGCGTACGCGATGCCGGAGCCCACCAGCACGCGCTCGTTGCCGAAGGCCAGGCCCAGGGGACCCCAGGCCAGCTGGCCGATGGGCATCGCGATGAACGAGCCGAGCATGTCGTAGGAGTAGGCCCGGCTGAGCATGTCGTCGTCGATGTTCTCCTGCATCGCCAGTGCCCACCCCATCGAGAACACCTCGATCCCCATGCCACCGATGAACGCGGCGACGACGAGGGCCACGACGACCGGATCGATGCCGAGCATGATCATCGGGGCAGCGTTGAGGGTGACCGCCGCCATTCCCCACAGCAGTGGGCGCTCGAGGCGGAACCGGAGCAGGATCACCGCCATCAGGAGGAGTCCGGCGGCCTCTGCGGAGAGCACGAACCCCCACGCCTGCCGACCGATCGTGTCCTCCGCGACCACCGGGCCCAGCGTGAAGAGGGCGCCGTTGTGGATCATGTTGAGCCCGCCGAAGCCGAGCACGACCACCCACAGCCAGGTGACGCTGCGGAAGAACGCCCAGCCCTCGCGGAGGTCCTGCATGGTCGAGGTCTGCTCGGCACGGACCGGTCGTGGCGGGATCTTCACCGGGAGCAGCAGGAGCGCGGCGAGGGCCCAGGTGAGGGCGTCGACGAGCAGCGCCCACCCGGGGCCGGCGACCACGACGATGAAGGCGCCCAGCGACGGGCCGATCACCGTGAGGCCGTTGCGGGTCAGGGACAGCAGGGCATTGGCCTGCTGGAGGGCCTCGCGCGGCACCAGCGTCGGGACCAGGCCGGCCATCGCGGGCATCGACATCGCCGACACCGCCCCGTGGAAGGCGCTCAGCACGATGATCATCCACAGCTCGGCCCGGCCGGTCAGCACGAGCACCGCGATGGTGCCCTGCGAGAGCGCCGAGAGCACGTTGGACACCTGGAGCACCACGGCCCGTGGGAACCGGTCGGAGATCACGCCGCCCCACAGCAGCAGCAGGATCATCGGGATCGTGTGGGCGGCGAGGACCTGCCCGATCGCGATCGCGCGGCCGTCGATGTCGAGCACCGCGAACGTCAGCGCGATGTTGGCCATCATCGCGCCGAGCGTGTTGACCAGTCGCGAGGAGAAGTACCAGGCGAAGTTCCGCTCGGCGAGCGGCGACAGGGAGGCGGACCAGCTCATGGCCGCCACCTGGCTGCGTCACCCGTCAGGCCGCCGTTCATGGTGAAGGCGTTGGTGGTCGAGCTGATGTGCACGGTCTCGGGCGTGCCGGCGGGCACTGCCGCGGCGTGGAGCAGGTGGGACGCCTCGTGCAGCAGGTCGAGGGCTCGGTGCCACGCCTCGACCGGGACCCACGCCTCGAGGTCGCTGGAGGACCCCGAGCCGCGTGCCGCGTCGCGCAGCCGTCGCTCGACCTCCATGGCGTTGGCCCGCGCATAGGCGATCCGGTCGTCGATCCCGCTGGTGCGGTCGGGGACCTCGCGCTCGGCGTCGTAGCGGTAGCGCTTGGCGACGCCGCCGCGGATCTTCTCCTCGCTCTCGACGACGAGCTCACCGATGTCGTGGAGCAGCCGCAGGTGGTACGACGCGTTGGCGTGGGTGATCTCGAGCGCCCGCGCCACGTCTGCGGCGCTCATCGCCTCGGCCGTCAGCAGGGACAGGATGCGCAGGCGGACGGGGTGGGCTGTCGCCCTCAGCCGCGCCACTGCCTCGGTGTCCGTCTCGTCGCCCATCTCACCCTCCAAGAGTTCTTGGGGAGTGAGTGTGCCGGGTCGCGGCGTCGACTGTCAAACACTTGTTGGGCAGTCGTGCCGGGCCGCCCCGGAACGATCCCTGACCCGACCCTGACTCGACCCCGGAACGGGATGATCCGCGACCCGTGACGTGCTTGAGTAGGTGTCATCACCGAGAAGCACCAGGGCACCCGGCCCACCGAGGAGTGAGTGAGATGTCCGACCAGTACCCGCAGCACGACCCGACGCAGGCCTACAGCCAGCAGCCCGCCCCCGGCCACCAGCCTGCCTACCAGCCCGGCCCCCAGCCGACGCCCGCCACGATGTCCCCGGCGGACGAGCGCACCTGGGGTGCGGTCAGCCACGCCGGCGCCGTCGTCGCGATGATCTGCTCGGCCGGCTTCCTGGGCTTCCTGGCCTCGATCGCGGTCTACGTCATCCACAAGGACCGCGGGCCGTTCGTCCGGGCGCACGCCGCCAACTCGATCAACATCCAGATCTCGATGTTCGTCTGGCTGGTGGTCGTCGGGGTGCTCTACGTGGTCCTCGGCATCGTCACGCTCGGCCTCGGGTTCATCGTGTTCCTGCCGGTCTTCGCCGTGCCGTTCGTGATCGCCGGCGTCCTGCACGTGATCGGCGCCGTGAAGGCCTACAACGGCGAGTGGTGGAACCCGCCCCTGACGCCGCAGATCGTGAAGTGATCGACGCTGCCCGGGCCGGATCCTTGCGATCCGGCCCGGGCAGTATCGCCTCGCGGCTCACGACCGGGACAGGCTAGGATGGGCTCGTGCACCAGAACCTGCTTCTTCCTCAGCCGCGCTGATCGCGTCCCACCCGGACCGACACGCGGCCACCCCTCCATGTGAGGGGTTTTTTCATGCCCAGCAGCCAGCCACAAGAGGACACCCCATGAGCCAGGACACCGGAGCCCACGACGGCGAGCGCGCGACGTACGACGTCGCTGCCACCGAGACGAAGTGGCAGCGTGTCTGGGAGGAGCTCGACCCGTTCCGGGCCGACGACGACAGTCCGCGCGAGAAGCGCTACGCGCTGACGATGTTCCCCTACCCGAGCGGCGACCTGCACATGGGCCACGCCGAGGTGTTCGCGCTGCACGACGTGGTGGCGCGCTACTGGTGGCAGCGCGGCTACGAGGTGCTGAACCCGATGGGCTTCGACTCCTTCGGCCTGCCCGCGGAGAACGCCGCGATCCGCAACGACGAGCACCCCGACACCTACACGCGCGCCAACATCGCCAAGTCGATCGAGTCGTGCAAGAAGTACGCCGCGTCGTTCGACTGGTCGCGGACCTTCAACACCTCCGACCCGGACTACTACCGCTGGACGCAGTGGCTGTTCCTGGAGTTCTTCAAGCGTGGCCTGGCCTACCGCAAGAACAGCGCCGTCAACTGGTGCCCGCAGGACCAGACCGTGCTGGCCAACGAGCAGGTCGTCAACGGCTTCTGCGAGCGCTGCGGGGCGGAGGTGACCAAGAAGGAGCTGACCCAGTGGTACTTCAAGATCACCGACTACGCCCAGGAGCTGCTGGACGGGCTGGACGACCTGGAGGACACCTGGCCGGACCGCGTCGTCACCGCCCAGCGCAACTGGATCGGTCGCTCCGAGGGGGCGCACGTCGACTTCGTCGTCGCGGGCCGCGACGAGCCGATCACCGTCTACACGACCCGTCCCGACACGATCTTCGGCACCACCTTCATGGTCGTCGCCGTCGACTCCCCGCTGGCGGCCGAGCTGGTCAGCGACGGACAGCGGGCGGCGTTCGAGTCCTACCGTGACGAGGTCCGCAAGGCGAGCGACATCGAGCGCCTGGCGACCGACCGCGCCAAGACGGGCGTCGACCTGGGCATCACCGCCACCAACCCGGTGACCGGCGCGCAGATCCCGGTCTGGGCCACCGACTACGTCCTGGCCGACTACGGCACCGGCGCCGTGATGGGCGTGCCCGGCGGCGACCAGCGCGACTGGGAGTTCGCGACCGAGATGGGCCTGCCGATCGTGCGGACCACCGAGGTGCCCGCCGACTTCGAGGGCGAGGCCTACAGCGGCGAGGGCGCGACCATCAACTCGCCGGCTCCGGGCGAGGACGCCCCGCTGGACATCAACGGGCTGCCCGTCGCCGAGGCGAAGAGCGCGACCATCGACTTCCTGGAGGGCCGGGAGACCGGTCGGGGGACGGTCAACTTCCGCCTGCGTGACTGGCTGCTGAGCCGCCAGCGCTACTGGGGCGCGCCGATCCCGATCATCCACTGCCCGGTCGACGGCGAGGTCCCGGTGCCCGAGGACCAGCTGCCCGTCACGCTGCCGATGCTGCGCGGGTCCGACCTGAAGCCCAAGGGCACCTCGCCCCTGGGCGGCGCCACCGACTGGGTCAACGTCTCCTGCCCGACCTGCGGTGGCCCGGCGACGCGCGACACCGACACCATGGACACGTTCGTCGACTCGTCCTGGTACATGTTCCGCTACTGCTCGCCGCACGACGACACCCAGCCGTTCGACAGCGCGAAGGTCAACGCGTGGATGCCGAGCAACCTGTACGTCGGGGGCGTCGAGCACGCCGTGCTGCACCTGCTCTACGGCCGGTTCTTCACCAAGGTCCTGAACGACATGGGCCTGGTCGACTTCCGCGAGCCGTGGTCGGCCCAGCTGAACCAGGGCTTCGTGATCAACCAGGGCAAGAAGATGAGCAAGTCCCTGGGCAACGGCGTCAACCTGGGGGACCAGCTCGGTGCCTTCGGCGTGGATGCGGTGCGGCTGACCCTGGTGTTCGCCGGTCCGCCGGAGGACGACATCGACTGGGCCAACATGTCGCCCGACGGGTCGCTGCGCTTCCTGCAGCGGGCCTGGCGGCTGTCCGGTGACGTCACCTCCGAGCCCGGGGTGGACGTCACGACCGGCGACGACGCGCTGCGGCGTACGACTGCGCGCACGGTGCACGACGCCGCCGCTCTGGTCGAGACCTACCGCTTCAACGTGATGGTCGCCCGGATGATGGAGCTGGTCAACGCGACCCGCAAGGCCATCGACTCCGGCGTCGGGCCCGCCGACCCTGCCGTGCGCGAGGCGACCGAGGCCGTGGCGATCCTGCTGTCCCTGGTCGCGCCCTACACGGCCGAGGAGATGTGGGAGCGGCTGGGCCACCAGCCCACCGTCGTACGCGTCGGGTGGCCGACCGTCGACGAGGCGCTGCTGGTCGAGGACACCGTCACCGCCGTCGTCCAGGTCAAGGGCAAGGTCCGGGCCCGGCTGGAGGTGTCCCCGGACATCTCCGAGGCCGACCTGGAGGCCGCCGCGATGGCCGACGAGGGCGTGCAGCGGGCGATCGACGGAGCGCCGGTGCGCAAGGTGATCGTGCGTGCGCCCAAGCTGGTGAACATCGTCGTCTAGGGTCTCGACATGTCTCGTGTCGTGGTCGTCACCGACTCGACCGCGAGCCTGCCCACGGACGTGGCCCAGGCGCGCGGCATCCGGGTCGTGCCGCTGCAGGTCGTGGTCGGCGCCAAGGTCCTCGACGAGGGTCCCGACGGTGCCACTCCCGACGTCGTGGCCGACGCCCTGCGCGAGTTCGTCCCGGTGAGCACCTCGCGGCCGGCGCCGGCGTTGTTCGCCGACCTCTACCGCGAGCTCGAGGCCGACGGCGTCGACGAGATCGTCTCGATCCACCTGTCGGGCGAGATGAGCGGGACCTATGAGTCCGCCCAGCTCGCCGCGCTCGAGGTCGAGCTGCCGGTGCACGTCGTCGACTCCGGGCAGGTCGGCATCGCGACCGGCTACGCAGCCCTGACCGCCGTCGACGTGCTGGAGGCCGGCGGGTCCGCGCAGGAGGCGGCCGAGGCCGCCCTCGCCCGCGGTGAGGCGGCCTCGTCGCTGTTCTACGTCGACACCCTGGAATACCTCCGCCGCGGTGGGCGGATCGGCGCCGCGGCCGCGATCTTCGGCAGCGCACTGTCGGTGAAGCCGCTGCTCGAGATCTCCGAGGGCAAGGTCGCTCCGCGCGAGCGGGTGCGTACGGCGTCACGGGCGCTGGCCCGGCTGGCCGAGCTCGCCGTCGAGGCGGCGGGCGAGCAGTCCGTCGACGTGTGCGTCTCCCACCTCGCCAACGCCGACCGCGCCGAGGAGCTGGCGGCCGCGCTCACCGAGCGGCTGGCCGAGGGGCTCGAGGGTCGTGAGGTCATGTGCGGCGAGCTCGGTGCGGTGCTCGGCGCCCACGTCGGGCCGGGCATGGTGGCGGTCTGCGTCGCGCCGCGCCCCTGAGTCCCTAGGATCTCTGACGCCGTCTGTCCACAGATTGCCCGACGCCCCTGTCGGCGGGGCGACGGCGTTCCTAGCGTGGAGGCATGCGCCGTTCCCAGTCCTCCTCCGAGCACGCCGAGGCGGTGTCGCGGCGGCTGGCGACGCTGAGTGCGGAGCTCGCTGCGGTGCGCGGGGAGCCGGAGGACTCGTCCGCGTTGCACACGCGGGTCCGGGAGCGGCCCGACGACGTGCCCACGCCGGTCGTGCTGCCGGTGCCCGGGCGACATGCCTCCCGGCGGCTCAGCATCGGCGGCCTGCAGCTCGGCCCGGTCCACCTGGCCGTCGTCGCGGTGGTCGCCGCACTGGCGGTCGGACTGGCCTCCTGGTGGGCCGTGCGCGACCAGGCGGAGGTGGTGCCGGCAGTCGTCGAGGACGCTGCGCCGGCTCCGCTCACCTCGCTGAGCCCGGAGCTGAGCACGGAGAGCCCCGGCGGGACCGCGGAGCCCGGGCCGACCGGGTCCGCCGAGCTCGTCGTCGACGTCGCCGGAAAAGTACGACGTCCGGGCATCGCGGTGCTGCCCGCCGGCGCTCGCGTCGTGGATGCGTTGAAGGCGGCCGGGGGAGCACGCGACGGGGTCGACCTCACCGCGCTCAACCTGGCCCGCCCGGTCGTCGACGGCGAGCAGATCCTGGTCGGGGTCGCCCCGGTCCCGGGCGTGGCCGGGACGCTGGGCTCGACCCCGCCGTCGGGTGAGGCGCTGGTCAACCTCAACACCGCCGACCAGGCGGCGCTCGACACGCTGCCGGGGGTCGGTCCGGTCACCGCCGACGCGATCCTGTCCTGGCGCGACGAGAACGGCGGCTTCACCTCGGTCGACGAGCTGCTCGAGGTCGACGGCATCGGCGAGGCCACCCTCGACGACCTCGCCCCGCTCGTCACGATCTGACCCGCCGGCGGTGCCCGACCTCCGCGCGGTCGCTCTCGGGGCGGGTGCGTGGGCGGGGGCGCTGCTGGTCCTCGTGCTGCCCGGATGGCCGGCCCTCGGGTCGACCTGCGTCGTCGTCGCGGTCGTGGCGGTCGGCGCGCGCCGCCAGACCTGGTCGGTCGCCTGGCTGGGGCCGACGGCCGCCCTGGTGGCAGTCGCCGGTGTCGCCGCGCTCCAGCAGGCCGTGGTCCTCACCTCGCCCCTCGCCGCGCTGGCAGACGAGGGGGCGGTCGTGAGCCTGCGGCTCGAGCTCACCTCCGACCTACGCCTCGTGGCCGGTCAGTTCGGCGACCTCCAGGTCGCCCGCGCCTCGGTGTCGCGGGTCGAGGGGCGTGGCAACGCGTGGACGCTCGACGCGCCGGTGGTGCTGATGGCCGGGGAGGAGTGGCCGCGTCTCCCGCTCGGCACGACGCTCCAGACCACCGCCCGGCTGGTCCCGGGTGACGACGACGTGGCCGCTCTGGTCCGCCCGACGGGCGAGCCGCAGGTGGTGGCCGAGCCCGACGTGTGGTGGGACGCCGCCGCAGCCGTACGACGATCGGTGCGCGCCGCGGTGGCCGGACGCGACGCCGACGCGCGCGAGCTGGTGCCCGCACTGGTGGTCGGCGACGACGGCGGGCTCGACCCCGACCTCGCGGACGACTTCCGGACCACCGGACTCACCCACCTGCTGGCGGTGAGCGGCACCAACCTCACGCTGGTGGTCGGGTTCCTGCTGATCCTCGGCCGGTGGGTCGGTGTGCGGGGCCGCTGGCTGCACGCCCTCGCAGTCGTCGGGATCGTCGGCTTCGTGATGACCGCCCGCGCCGAGCCCAGCGTCGTACGCGCGGCGGCGATGGGCACGGTCGCGCTCATCGGGATGGGTGCGAACGGTCGCTCGCGCGGGACCCGCGCCCTCGGGGTGGCGGTGTTCGGCCTGCTGCTCCTCTGGCCGCGCCTCGCCGTGACGGCCGGCTTCGCGCTGTCGGCGCTGGCGACCGCCGGGATCCTGCTGCTGGCCCCGGTGTGGCGGGACGCGCTGATGCGCTGGATGCCGCGGTGGGTGGCCGAGGCGGTGTCGGTGCCCCTGGCCGCCCAGGTGGCCTGCACGCCGGTGGTCGCCGCGATCTCCGGCCAGGTGAGCCTGGTCGCGGTCGGGGCCAACCTGCTCGCTGCTCCGGCCGTGGCCCCGGCCACCGTGCTCGGGCTGACGGGCGGACTGCTCGCCCTCGGGTGGGCGCCGCTCGGCGTCGTGGTCGCTGCCCCGGCAGCGTGGTCGGCCGGGTGGATCATCACGGTGGCGCGCTGGGGAGCGGACGTGCCGACGGCGGCGGTGGAGTGGGGGACCGGGCCGGTCGCGCTGGTCCTGCTCACCGCACTGTGCGTGCTGTCGGTGCCCGTGGCCCCGCGGGTCCTGGGCCGCCCCGGCTCCACGCTGGCCTGCACCGGCCTGCTGGTCGTGGTGATGCTGGTCCGGCCGCCGACACTGGGCTGGCCGCCCGACGGGTGGGTGCTCGCGGCGTGCGACGTCGGGCAGGGGGACGGCCTCGTGCTGCGCGCCGGTCCGCATGCCGCGGTCGTCGTCGACGCAGGCCCCGATCCGGCCGCCATCGACGCCTGCCTGGACCGTCTCGAGGTCACCTCGGTGCCGCTGCTGCTGCTCACGCACTTCCACGCCGACCACGTCGACGGGGTCGCGGGCGTGCTCGAGGGTCGCGAGGTCGGTGCGGTCGAGGGCACCGGCCTGCTCGAGCCGGCGGCAGGCTTCCAGGAGGTGGCATCTGCCGTGGGCCACCGGCCCGGCCTGTCGGCGTACGGCGAGACGCGGAGGTTCGGTGAGGTCACCCTCCAGGCGGTCTGGCCACGTCCCGCCGCACGGGGCGGCGACCCGGGTGAGAGCGAGCCCAACAACGCCAGCGTCGTGCTGGTCGCGGAGGTCGAGGGGGTGCGGATCCTGCTGACCGGTGACGTCGAGCCCTCGGCCCAGTCGGCGCTGGCGCGGGACCTGGCCGGCCTCCGGGTCGACGTGCTGAAGGTGCCCCACCACGGCAGCCGGCACCAGGACCTCGACTGGCTGACCTCCCTCGGGGCGCGGCTGGCGGTGGTGTCGGTGGGGGAGGACAACGACTACGGCCACCCCGCGCCCGACCTGCTCGCGGCGCTGTCCGCGGCGGGGATGCGGGTGTGGCGCACGGACCTCGCCGGCGACGTCGTCGTGGTGGTCACCGACGGCGAGCTCGGTGTCGTCACACGGGACTGAGCCCGCGGCCGGACCTCAGCCGGACGCGTCGACGGCCCGGTCGAGCCACTCCGTGAGCAGGTGCCGCTCGGCGTCGCTGAGCACGTCGAGCCGGGGCGCCATCGCGCGTACGGCGACCAGCGCGGCCGCCGGAGCCTCGGCGGGTGCGGCGGGGGAGTCGGTGAGCACCTGGCTCATCGCGGCCTGCCACATCGTCTCGGGCAGGTCGGCGTCGCGCTCCTCCGGGGGACTCGTCAGCAGGGTGGTGACGGTCCCGTTGCCGGCGGCACGGATCACGTCCACGACCCGACGCTCGCTGACCCGGAGCCGCCCCGTCTCTGCCAGACGGTGCACGCGGGCCTCCAGGACCTCCATCCCCGCACGGTAGGCGGCCGACGAGCCCACGC
Source organism: uncultured Actinomycetota bacterium (assembly GCA_963750445.1). Taxonomy (GTDB): domain Bacteria; phylum Actinomycetota; class Actinomycetes; order Propionibacteriales; family Nocardioidaceae; genus Nocardioides. The sequence continues at coordinate 169,442 of CAVVQR010000006.1, forward strand.
GCTCGGGGTCGGAGAGGAGCCGGAACATCGCCGGGTTGGCCAGGCCGAACTCGATCTGGGTGAGCCATCCGGAGTGCAGGTCGACGAGGGGATCGACGTCCGCGGCGGCGGCCGCGTCGACGACCTCGCGCTTGGACTCGACGAAGACCTCCAGCACGTGCTCGGCGACCGCCTCGAGCAGGCCGTCCTTGTCGCCGAAGAGGCGGTAGATCGCCGGCGCCTGCACCCCGGCCTGCTCCGCCACGCTGCGGGTGGTGACGGCGGACGGCACCGTGCTCGGACAGCAGGCGAGCGGCAGCATCGACGATGCGGGCGCGGAGGTCGTCGCGGCGGGTCGTGGTGGCAGGCACGGAACAATGTTAACGGACGTTTGCTATCGATGTGATTTCAACGCTACTGTTCGACCGATATCAGCGATAGCAACGAGGAGCACCCATGATCACCGTCACCGGCGCCACCGGCGCCCTCAACGGCGCCACCGTCGACCACCTGCTGCAGCGACTGGACCCGGACCAGGTCGTCGTCACCGCCCGCGACCCCGCCAAGGCCCGCCACCTGGCCGATCGCGGGCTCGACGTCCGCCGTGCGGACTACGCCGACCCGGCCACCCTGCCGGCGGCGTTCGCGGGCGCCGACCAGCTCCTCCTGGTCTCCTCCAACGCGCAGGGGGGCGACGTCGTGGCCCTGCACGCCGCGGCCATCGACGCGGCCGTCGCCGCCGGAGTCGGGCGGATCCTCTACACCAGCCACCAGGGCGCGGCGATCGACTCTCCGTTCCCGCCGGCGCGCACGCACGCGGCCACCGAACGGTTGCTGGCGGAGTCGGGGGTGCCGTGGACGGCGCTGCGCAACGGGTTCTACCTGCACAGCCTGGACTGGTTCCTCGGGCCGTGGCGCGAGACCGGCGTGGTCGCCGTGCCGGCGGACGGACCGGTGTCCTGGACGTCCCGCGAGGACGCCGCCGAGGCAGCAGCACTGATCCTCACCGCCGACACGCCGCACGAGGGTCCGACGACGCTCACCGCGGCGAGCGCGGTCACGTTCGCCGAGGCCGCAGCCGTGGCGGCCGAGGTCTCCGGGCGCTCGGTCCAGCACGTGCTCGTCGACCGCGACGAGTGGCTCGCGACCCAGGTCGCGGCCGGCGTGCCGGAGGCCCGGGCCGGCTTCCTGATGGGCATGTACGACGCGGCCGCCGAGGGGCTGTTCGCCGGGGTCGACCCCCTCCTGGCCCGCCTGCTCGGTCGGCCGCCGCGCACGGTGCGCGACGAGCTCGCGTCCACGACCGACGGCGAGATGGGTGTCGTCGCCCGCGGATAGAGTGGGCGCACCATGGCACGCACCCCCTCCGCCGCGCAGGTCCTCGGCCACGTCGTCCTCGTGACGGGCAAGGAGGAATACCTCTCCGCCCGCACCGTCGTCTCGGTCCGCGACGCCGTCCGGGCGCACGACGCCGACGCCGAGTTCGCCGAGTCGGCGGCATCGGAGCTCACCCTCGCCTCGCTCGGAGAGATGTCGGCACCGTCGCTGTTCTCCTCGATCCGCTGCGTGACCGTGCGCGGGCTCGAGGACCTGCCCGACGAGTCGGTCGACGGGCTGCTCGCCTACTGCGCCGCTCCGGTGGACGACGTGGCGCTCGTGCTGGTCCACTCCGGTGGCGCCAAGGGCAGCGGCGTGCTCACCAAGCTCCGCAAGCTCGGCGCGGTGACCGAGGTGAAGTCCGAGGAGATCAGGGCCAGCGAGATGCCGGCCTTCGTCACCTCCGAGGTGGCCACGCACGGCGCCAAGATCACCTCCGACGCGGCGACGTTCCTGGTGCAGGCGGTGGGCAACGACCTGCGTTCGCTGGCGGCGGCCGCCGACCAGCTGACCAACGACTTCCCGGGTGAGCAGCTGACCATCGACAAGGTCCAGCGCTACTTCGGCGGCCGTGCCGAGGCCAAGTCGTTCACCGTCGCCGACGCCGCCTTCGCCGGCAAGCGCGCGGTGGCGCTGGAGGAGCTGCGCTGGGCCCTCGACACCGGCACCGCCGGGGTGCTGGTGACCTCCGCGATGGCAGCCTCCGCGCGGAGCCTGGCGCGCTACCTCGGTGCGTCCCGCGGTGCCCGCGACGCCGACCTGGCGCGCGACCTCGGCGTGCCCCCGTGGAAGGTCCGCACGGTCCGTGACCAGTCGCGCGCCTGGACCCCGGAGGGCATCGCCGCCGCTGTGCGGGCGGTCGCCGTCGCCGACGCCGACATCAAGGGGCAGGCACACGACGCGTCCTACACCCTCGAGCGGCTCGTGCTCACCGTGGCCGCCCTGCGCGACTCCCGCTGACCGGGTCGTGCCCTGAAATGCGAAACACCCGCCACGAGGGCGGGTGTCTCGCTCAGGAAGTGCGGGTCAGAGCGACGCGGCCTTCTTGGCGATCGACGACTTGCGGTTCGCGGCCTGGTTGCCGTGGATGACGCCCTTCGAGGCGGCCTTGTCGAGCGCCTTCATGGCGTCGCGGCTGGCAGCCACGGCGACGTCCTTGTCACCGGCGTCGGCAGCCTCGCGGAACTTGCGCACGGCGGTCTTCAGGCGCGACTTGACCGCCTGGTTGCGCTGACGCGCCTTCTCGTTCTGCTTGTTGCGCTTGATCTGGGACTTGATGTTCGCCACGTGTGAATCCTTGGGTGTCAGAACTGGTCTGGAATGGAAGTCTGGTGCTTGTCGGCTGCCTGGCAATCCCCCCTGAGATGTGCTGGGGAGGGTCGGGTGCCGGACGCGCAGTGAGGAACTCTACCGCCCGGGCTCCTGAGCGCCCAAATCCGACGGGGCCGTGCCGTCAGGCGCGCCGACCGGTGCGCCGGGCGACGGCGTCCAGCATCCGCCGGGACTCCCGGGTCCGGAAGTCGTTGATCGTCGGCAGGTTGATGTCGACGGCCACCACCGAGCGCACCGCGAGGTGGGCGCCGAAGCCGGCGAGGAAGGCTGTGACGACCTCGTCGCCCGCTGCGGCGAGGGATGGGGAGCCGGCGATCGACGCGTCGAACCAAGGCTCCTCCACCCGCTCCATCCGGGCCAGGAGCGGGTCGACCCACGCGGGGCCGCGCCCGGCCATGCCCCAGTCGACGAACACGATGTCGCCGTCCGGGCGCCGCAGCAGGTTGTCCACGCGGATGTCCCAGTGGGCGACGTGGGGCATCGGCCGGTCGGCGTGCTCGCGGAGCACGCGGGCCCAGTCGTGGGGATCGGCCCGCAGCCACTCCGGCACGGGAGCCGCCGCGGGAGCGTCGGCGAGCGTGGCGAGGGTCTCGGCCCACTTCTCGAAGACGGACCCCACGTCGACGAGGTCCACCGACTCGTCGACCTCACGCTCGTGGAGGACCGCGGAGAGCCGGTCGGTCGCGCTGAGGACGGCCTCCAGCTCGGTGGTGTGGCCGAAGTCGGGGTGCCGTCCCTCGACGTCCTCGATGAGCAGCGCGACCCAGGCGCCGTCGTCGTACGACGCCGTCAACGTCGCCCACAGCTCGTGCTCGCCGATGCTCTCGAGCACGCCGATCTCGCGGCGGAACAGGCTCGGGGTGACGGGGTTGAGCTCCGCGCCCACCGCCTTGACGAAGGCCCGCGTCCCGTCGGCACACGTCAGCCGGGTGGCGCAGCCGGGCGACATGCCGCCCACCTGCTCGGCCGTCGCCACGACCGGCGAGCCCAGTGTCCGCTCGACCCAGTCGCGGACCTCGAGCGGCACGGCGGCGTAGGGCAGGCGGACGCCGACCGCGCGCGGAGCCGTCACGACCAGCCCCGGCGCTCGCAGAGCCAGTCCCAGCACACCTCGCCCTGCCAGCGCTGGTGCTCGCGGATCCACGGCGACGTCGGCGGCACGGGCAGCTCGCACTGGGTGAAGAAGTAGCCGACGTAGAGCGCGAGGTTGATGTCGTAGGTCTCGGGGTCGAGGTCCTTCAGCAGCCGCCGGGCGGCGATGACCCCCTCCACGTCGATGCCCTCGCCGCGCGGGCCGATCAGGGCTGCGAAGGAGTCGAACCAGGCCGCGCCGCGCACCGGCCAGTTCCAGTCGCAGACGAGGGCCCGTCCGTCGGGATCGATCAGCACGTTGTCGGAGCGGATGTCGGTGTGGACGAGGGTGTCGCCCCCGACGACCTCGGCGTAGCGGCGGGCGAGCGCCTCGGCCTGCGCCAGGTGGTCCGGGTCGAGGTCGGTCCGGGAGGCCCGGATCGACGACCAGCCGTCCAGCAGCGGGGCGAAGTCGGCCTCCGCCGTGTCGAGGGCGAGCGCGGCCGGGGCGGGGGTGAGCACGTCGGCCGCCTGCTCGAGGGAGTCCAGGAGCGCGTCGAGGTCGCCGGCCTGCCACGGCCGACGCGGCGCGCGGGCGGCGACGTACTCGATGCCGAGGACGACCCAGTCGTCGTCGAGGTGCCACAGCAACCGCGGAGCGGGCACGCCGCTGGGCAGCGCGGCGAGCTTGCGGGCCTCCTCGCGGTAGGAGTCGGCGAACATCCGCTGGGCCTTGACCGAGGCCGCCTTCACGAAGTGGCGCGACCCGTCCTCGCACACCAGCACCGAGGCGAAGCCCGGCGTGAACCCGCTCGTCTGCGAGATCGTCGTGAGGACCGGCGAACCGCACTTGCGCTCGACGTAGGCCCGCAGGTTGGCCGGCAGGAAGGCCCACTCGAGCCGGCGGGCGGTCTTGTCCGGAGGGGCGGGGTAGGGCGCGACGGGCGTGCGGGGCATGGCCGCATCCTTCCCCACGGGGTGCAGCCGCCACGAACAGATATCGGGTGGAGCCCTGCGCGTGGCGGGGATACAAAGGGGGCATGCCCGAGCTCGTCCTGCCGACCCCGTCCGTCCGCGAGTCCTTCCTGGAGGCGATGGAGGAGTTCGTCGCCGAGGGCGTCGAGTACAGCCAGACCGCGGCCTGGATCGAGTACCACGCCCCGGGCTGGCAGGAGCCGGCCGCGTTCGAGGCGTTCACCGAGGCGGTGAAGGCGGACGCACTGCTCGAGACGCCGCGGGTGGAGTGGCACGTCCCGTGCACGACGGGGTGGTGGGTCGACGGCGAGGACTACCTCGGCCGGCTCGCGATCCGTCACGTCCTCAACGACTTCCTGCTCGACGTGGGTGGCCACATCGGCTACGACGTACGCCCCTCCCGCCGCCGTGAGGGCCACGCCACCGCGATGCTCCAGCAGTCGCTGCCCTGGGCGCGCGAGCTCGGGATCGAGTCGGCGCTGGTCACCTGCGACCTCGACAACGTCGGCTCGATCCGGGTGATCGAGGCCGCCGGGGGCGTGCTCGAGGACGTCCGCGGCGTGAAGCGCCGCTACTGGGTCCCGACCTCGACGGAGTAGTCCGCCGGCCGGGGCAGCGGGTGGCCTCCATTGACAGGGTCACCCGACCGGCGGAAGGTGACCTACGTCACACCTGCGCTCGGGCGGGTCCCGTCCGGGCGTCGGCCTCTCCGACCCCCGGGAGATCCTCATGGCGCACACCGAACGCCGCACGCTTGCCGTCGTCGCATCCGTCGGACTCACCCTGGCCCTGGCCACGGGGGCGCTGGCCTCCCGCGGCATGAGCGACGACGAGGAGGCCCTCGCGCCCACCCGCGGCCGGCCCAGCAACAGCATCGAGAAGAAGATCGACCGGTTGCTGGCCAGGATGACCACGAAGGAGAAGCTGCAGCAGGTGCAGCTCCTGTCCGACGGCCAGATCACCGACGCGGACGCCAAGGCGGGGGTCGGCTCGGTCTTCAGCCTCGTCGACCCGGAGAAGATCAACCACTTCCAGCACGTCGCGGTGGAGCAGTCCCGGCTCGGCATCCCGATCCTGTTCGCCTACGACACCATCCACGGCTACCGCACCGTGTTCCCGGTGCCGCTGGGAGCCGCCAGCTCGTTCGACCCCGACGTCGCCCGCGCCGACGCGGAGGTCGGTGCGCGCGAGTCGGCCATCGAGGGCATCAAGCAGGTCTACAGCCCGATGGTCGACGTCTCGCACGATGCGCGCTGGGGGCGCATCGTCGAGGGCGCCGGCGAGGACCCCTACCTCGGGTCCGTGATGGGCGCGGCACGGGTGAAGGGCACGCAGGGCTCCGACTACAGCAAGCCGGACAAGGTCGTCAGCAGCGTCAAGCACTACGTCGCCTACGGCGAGCCCGAGGGCGGCCGCGACTACAACACCACCGACCTGTCCGAGTCGCGGCTGCGCAACCTCTACCTGCCGCCCTTCAAGGCCGCGATCGACGCCGGCGCCGACACCGTCATGTGCTCGTTCAACGCGATCAACGGTGTGCCGGGCTGCGCCAACAAGTACACCGAGACCGACATCCTCAAGAAGGAGTGGGGCTTCGACGGCTTCGTCGAGAGCGACTACACCGCCGTCGCCGAGCTGCGCGCGTGCCCGCCGGTCAAGCCCGCCGACGGCCCGTGCGGTCACGGCATCGCCGCCGACGGACCCGAGGCGGGTGCAGCGGCGCTGATGGCCGGCACCGACTCGGAGATGGTGAGCACCAACATCCGCGACTACGGCGAGCAGCTGCTGGCGAGCCGGCAGATCACCATGCGCCGCCTCGACGACGCCGTGCGCCGCATCCTGCGGGTGAAGTTCCGCGCGGGCCTGTTCGACCACCCCTACGTCGACGTGGCGAAGGCCTCGGACCCGGCCAGCTACGGCAAGCCGGCCGACCTGGCGCGGAGCCGCTGGGCCGCCGGACGGTCGATGGTGCTGCTCAAGAACGACGACGGCGCCCTTCCGCTCGACCCGGCGCGCAGCACCGCCCTCATCGGACCCTTCGGCGACAACGTCGACGACGTGCTCGGTCCGTGGCCGGGCCGGGGTGCCGACGAGCTCGCCCCCGACCACGTGCCGCTGGTCGCAGGTCTCCGGGCGGCCAGCAGCGGAGAGGTCACCTACACCCAGGCGTGCAACCTCGCGCACAGCTTCGACCCGCCCAACAACGCCACCCCGCCGATCACGCCCGAGGACGAGGTGTGCGCCGGTCCGGGTGACGACGGCACCACGATCGCCGACGCGGTCGCGGCCGCCAGCGCCGCGGACCAGGTCGTGCTGGCCCTCGGCGAGAACGCCTACATGACGGGCGAGGCCAACGCCCGCAGCGAGCTCACCCTGCCGGGCCAGCAGCAGAAGCTGCTCGACGCGGTCGCGGCCACCGGCAAGCCGCTCGTGGTGGTGCTCCTCAACGGCCGTCCCCTCGACCTCACCGCGGTGCAGCCGAAGGCGAAGGCGATCCTGGAGGCGTGGTTCCCCGGCACGGAGGGCGGCAACGCGGTGGCCGACGTGCTCTTCGGCACGGTGAACCCCGGCGGCAAGCTGCCGGTGACCTTCCCGCGTCGGGTCGGCACCGTGCCGACCTACTACAACCACGAGCCGACGGGGCGCCCGTGCGACGCGGGGTCCAAGTACAACTCGCGCTACCGCGACCTGGCCACCTGTGAGCCGCTGTACCCGTTCGGCTACGGCCTCAGCTACACCACGTTCGAGGTGTCCGGGCTCTCTCTGAGCCGCACCACGATGAGCAGCCGGGGCAGCATCCAGGCGTCGATGAGGGTGACCAACACCGGCTCCCGGGCCGGCGACGACGTCGTGCAGCTCTACCTCCACGACCCGGTGGCGAGCATCTCCCAGCCGGTGCGCCGGTTGCGGGGCTTCCAGCGGGTCAGTCTCGAGCCGGGGGAGTCGACGACGGTGTCGTTCACGCTGGACGCCAGCGATGTCGGCTTCTGGGACAACCGTGGCCGCTTCGTGGTGGAGCGAGGGCTGATCGAGGTCTACGGCGGTGACTCGTCGACCGCGACGATGAAGAAGACGTTCACGGTCACCCGCTGACCGGGCGTGCTACGCGGGCGGCGGGTCAGGGGCCGCCCGCGTCCGCGTCGCGGCGCCCACGCCCACCACCGCGACCACCAGTCCGACGACCTGGGTGATCGAGAGCGTCTCGTCGAGGACGAGCCAGGCGAGCACCGCGGTCACCGGCGGGCTGAGGAAGAACAGGCTGGCCGCCGCGCCGGACCCGCCGCGGAGCACCAGCAGCGAGAGCAGCACGAGCCCGATGATCGAGTTGACGATCGCGAGGAAGAGCACCGAGACCACGGCCCGGTCGGTGTCGGTGACGGGCCACAGGCCCTCGGTGGTCCAGCCGAGCACGAGCATCGGGGGAGCGGACACCGCGAACTGGACGGCCGCCGACCACAGCAGGTCCGGCTGGGCGCCGATCCACCGCTGACCGAGCGTGCCGAGGCTGAGGGTGAGCATGCTCAGGCAGCCGATGCCGACGGCGACGGGGCCACCCGCGTGACCGAGGTCCGAGCCGAGCACCAGCAGCACGCCCAGCACGCCCACCACGAAGCCGCCGACCTGGAGGGCCGAGATCCGCTCGCCGAGGATCACCGCGGCCAGCACGGCGGTGAGCACGGGGCTGAGGGCGTGGAAGAGGGAGGCGAGGGTGGCGCCGAGGCCGAGGTCGAAGGCGACGTACATCATCCCGAACATCAGCCCGTTCATCACCAGGCCGACCGCGGCCACGCGACCCAGCGTGGCCCGGTCCATCCGCGTCGGTCGGCGCAGCGCCAGGGCCAGGCCCGCGCCGAGGACGGCCGCGATCACGAAGCGCCAGCCGAGGACGCTGAACGGCGCCGCGGCGTGCACGGCTGCCGGACCGGAGATGTAGCCCGACGACCAGACCAGGACGAAGGCGGCGGCCGGGACGAGCGGAAGCTGTCGTGCCGAGACGGCCGGGGAAGTCACGACGGCACGCTAACCGCCGCTCGCAGCGCTCGCGTCGCCGGTTCGTTGCGGCAGCACCCGCATGGGAGAATGACCGGACTCCTCCGTCGTACTCCTGAAAGCAGTCCGTGAGCCTCAAGAACGCGCCCCAGCCTGGCTCGACCGATCCGTCGATCATCCGCAACTTCTGCATCATCGCGCACATCGACCACGGCAAGTCCACGCTGGCCGACCGGATGCTCCAGCTGACCGGCGTCGTCGACGAGCGCTCCTCGCGTGCCCAGTACCTCGACCGGATGGACATCGAGCGCGAGCGCGGCATCACGATCAAGAGCCAGGCAGTCCGACTGCCGTGGACGGTGCCGGTCGACAACGCCGAGGGCGCGGAGCCCGGGACCTACATCCTCAACATGATCGACACCCCCGGCCACGTCGACTTCACCTACGAGGTGTCCCGCTCGCTCGAGGCCTGCGAGGCAGCCGTCCTGCTGGTCGACGCCGCGCAGGGGATCGAGGCGCAGACGCTGGCCAACCTCTACCTCGCCATGGGCGCCGACCTCCACATCATCCCGGTGCTCAACAAGATCGACCTGCCGAGCGCCAACGTGGAGAAGTACGCCGCCGAGCTCGCCGGGCTGGTCGGCTGCGAGCCCGAGGACGTGCTGCTCACGAGCGCCAAGACCGGCGTCGGCGTGGAGACCCTGCTCAACGAGATCGTCAAGCAGACCCCGCCGCCGGTGGGCGACGCCGACAAGCCCCCGCGCGCGCTGATCTTCGACTCCGTCTACGACACCTACCGCGGCGTGGTCACCTACGTCCGCGTGATCGACGGCAAGCTCAGCCACCGCGACCGCATCAAGATGATGTCGACCAACTCGGTGCACGAGATGCTCGAGGTCGGTGTGATCAGCCCCGAGCCCGTCAAGGCGATGGAGATCGGCGTCGGCGAGGTCGGCTACCTGATCACCGGCGTGAAGGACGTCCGCCAGTCGCGCGTCGGTGACACCGTCACCTCCCAGCACCACGGCGCGACCGAGGCCCTCGGCGGCTACAAGCACCCCAACCCGATGGTCTACGCCGGGCTCTACCCGATCGACGGCGACGACTACCCGTCGCTGCGCGACGCGCTGGAGAAGCTCCAGCTCAACGACGCGGCCCTGACCTACGAGCCCGAGACCTCGGGCGCGCTGGGCTTCGGCTTCCGCTGCGGCTTCCTCGGCCTGCTCCACATGGAGATCACCCGCGACCGGCTCGAGCGCGAGTTCGACCTCGAGCTCATCTCGACCGCACCCAACGTGGTCTACGAGGTCGTCATGGACGACGGCACCCAGATCGAGGTGACCAACCCCAGCGAGTACCCCGACGGCAAGGTCGCCGAGGTCCGGGAGCCCATCGTCAAGGCGACGATCCTCGCGCCGTCCGACTACATCGGCACGATCATGGAGCTCTGCCAGCTCAAGCGCGGCAACCTCAAGGGGATGGACTACCTCTCCGAGGACCGCGTCGAGATGCGCTACACGCTGCCGATGGGCGAGATCGTCTTCGACTTCTTCGACCAGCTGAAGTCGCGCACCAAGGGCTACGCCTCGCTCGACTACGAGCGCTCGGGCGACCAGGCCGCCGACCTGGTCAAGGTCGACATCCTGCTGCAGGGCGAGCCCGTCGACGCGTTCAGCGCGATCGTGCACCGCGAGGCGTCGTACTCCTACGGCGTGATGATGGCCGGCAAGCTCAAGGACCTGATCCCGCGCCAGCAGTTCGAGGTGCCGATCCAGGCCGCGATCGGCGCACGCGTGATCGCCCGCGAGACCATCCGCGCGATCCGCAAGGACGTGCTCGCCAAGTGCTACGGCGGTGACATCAGCCGCAAGCGCAAGCTGCTCGAGAAGCAGAAGGCGGGCAAGAAGCGGATGAAGAACATCGGCTCGGTCGAGGTCCCGCCGGAGGCCTTCGTCGCCGCGCTCGCCACCACGCAGCCCACGGAGAAGACCGGCAAGAAGTAGTGGCGCCCGTCGTCCGCGTCGATGAGGTCGCACCGCAGCCGTGGTCCAACGGCGGCGGTACGACGCGCGAGCTCGCGCGTGCCGACGACGGGGCCTGGCGGATCAGCCTGGCCGACATCGCCGCCGACGGTCCGTTCTCCCCGTTCCCGGGCCGGCACCGCCTGCTCACCGTGGTGGACGGCCCGGTCCTGGGCCTGGAGCTGGACGGCGAGACGCATGTCGTCGAGCCGCACCGCCCGTTCGCGTTCTCCGGCGACGTGTCCGTCGTGGCGTCGGTGCCGGAGGGTGCGGTGCGCGCGCTCAACGTCATCGTGGATCCCGCGACCGTCGAGCCGTTCGTCACGGTGCTCGAGCTCGGCCGGAGCTCGTCCCTCCCGCTGGCCGACGACCAGGCGGCCTACGTCCTCACGGGCGGCGAGGCCGCGAGCCTGGTCACCGGCCCCGGCGAGATCGCCGGGCGGTGCACCGTCGCGGTGATCACCCTCCAGCGCACCTGACCAATCCACTCGGAGCGGCCGCAGCGAAGCCCTTGCATGCGCCTCTCAGACCGGCTCCGGGTCGAGATGATGCGCGCGAGCGCGCCGCTGACCGTGCACTACGGCGACAACCTCCGGTTCGCGGGCCGCGACCTCCCGTCGCCGACGCGGATCCGCGTGCCCACGCGGCACGGCACGGTGCCCGTCCACCTCTACCGACCGGACGGTGACGACCTCCCGGTGCACGTCCACTTCCACGGTGGCGCCTACCTCATGCGCTACCCGGCGATGGACGACTGGTGGTGCCGCTACGTCGCGGCGACCGCGGGTGTGGTGGTGGCCAACGTGGACTACGAGGTGGCGCCCCGGGTCACCTACCCGGTCGCGCAGCACCAGGCCCACGACGTGGCGGCTGCGATGGCCGCCGACGGCACACCGGTCTCGGTCGGGGGCTTCAGCTCCGGGGGAGGCCTCGCCGCCTCGGTCGCCCTGCAGGCGCGCGACTCCGGCTCCTTCACCCCGACCCTCCAGGTGCTCGGCATCCCCGCCCTCGACCTGTCCGCCGAGCCCGCCGACGACGACCCGGGCATGATCACGCCCGAGCTGCGCCGGCTCGTGCGCCGCGTCTACCTCCCCGACCCGGCCACCCGGCGCGAGCCGTACGCCTCGCCCCTGCTCGCCGCGGACCTCTCGGGCCTGCCGCCGGCCGTGGTCCTGACCGCCGAGCGCGACATCCTGCGCGCCGAGGGTGACGCGTACGCCGCACGCCTGCGCGCGGCCGGCGTACGCGTGGTCCACGACGTGACGCCCGGCGTCGACCACTACTTCCTGACCGAGGACCCCGTGGGGGCACGCACGACGATGGCGTTGGTGGCCCGGGAGATCCGCGACATGAGCCACTCCTCCGAGTCGCCCTGAGGTGCTCGCGGTCGGCGCAGGAGGTCAGGGCACGTTGGCCCCGCCGTTGACGTTGATGACCTCGCCCACCACGAAGCTCGACTCCGGAGATGCCAGGAAGACGTAGGCCGGCGCCTGCTCCACGGGCTGGCTGGTGCGACCCAGCCACGACGACTCCCCGAATCCGTCCAGCTTGTCCGACGGCTGGCCGTCGGAGACCTGGAGCGGAGTCCAGACCGGCCCCGGCGCGACGGCGTTGACCCGGATGCCGCGCGGAGCCAGCTCCTGGGCCAGCGCCTTGGTGAACCCGTTGATGGCGAACTTGGTGGAGGCGTAGTTGATGATCATGGGCGAGGGGTTGTAGCCCTGCACCGACGTGCTGTTGATGATCGTCGAGCCCGGTGCGAGATGTGGCAGCGCGTCGCGGGTGATCCAGAACATCGCGTAGATGTTGGTCGTGACGGTGCGCTCGAGGTCGGCCTCGTCGAGCTCGTCGAACGTCTCGTGGAAGACCTGGTGCGCGGCGTTGTTGACGAGGATGTCGAGCCCCTCGAGACCCGCCACCGCGTCGGTCACCAGGCGTGCGGCAGAACTCCCGGTCCCGGATGTCGCCGGGCAGCAGCACGGCCGTGCGACCGGCGGCACGCACGTGCTCGGCGACGGCCTCGGCGTCGACCTGCTCCTCCGGGAGATAGCTCAGCGCCACGTCTGCCCCTTCGCGGGCGAAGGCGATGGCGACGGCCGCTCCGATGCCGGAGTCGCCGCCGGTGATGAGCGCCTTGCGGCCCAGCAGGCGGCCCGTGCCGCGATAGGTGGTCTCGCCGTGATCGGCCTTCGGGTCGAGCTCGGCGTCGAGGCCGGGCAGCGGCTGCCAGGAGGGCTTGGGCACGATGTGGGAGTGGCGGTCGACGGGGTTGTCGAACGTCAGCTGGTCGGGGGCCATCGGGATCTCCTTCGCAGGTGTCCGGGCGGATGCCCGGTCACGGGGGCTGTGGCCCGACGACCGTAGTGGAAATCGTTATCGACCCGCACTGGTCCATCCGGACCGTGGGCAGCCCGTCGGGTCGGAGCCCGATCCGCCTCTGTCAACCAAAGGTTGACAGTGGAGAGGTGGTCGGGTCAGGGTGGAGGCATGTCCACGACACTCGGTCACCTGCTCACCGCCCTCGTCATGACCCTGGTCGTCGGCCTCGCCTCCGGCGGCGGGTGGGCCTACTTCCTGGTCGGGGCGATCCTGGCCCTCACCCTGTGGGTGATGTTGTTCGCCGGCTCCTTCGCCACGCCCGGACCGAACCCCGGTGCCGGCCGGTTCTCCGTACGCCACTACGCCGTGGCGGCCGCGATCGCGCTCGTCGTGGGCTACGTGATGAGCGAGGTCGGTGACGGTGCGTCGTGGTGGGCGGTGGGCGTCATCCTCGCCGGGGTGGTCGTCCCCACCGCCACCTCGGTCAGTGGTCAGCCGGCAGTCGCAGGCCGACGGCGATGCCTGACGGCGAGCCGCTCGCCAGGGTCCGGGCCGCCTCCAGCGCACTCGCGCTGGCGGAGCGGGCCGTTGCTGACAGCGTGCGACAGGCCCACGACGCCGGGCACAGCTGGGCCACCATCGGGGCCGTGCTCGGCACCACCAGGCAAGCCGCCTTCAAGAGGTTCGGGGCCCCGCGGGACCCGAGGACGGGGGAGCAGATGGACGCGATGGACACCGCAGACGTCGTGGGGATCGCCGAGCGGGTCTTCACCCTGCTGGACGCCGGGGACTACGACGCGCTGCGCGCGCAGATGCCCGACGACGTCGCGCGGGTGCTCTCCCGCGAGGTCGTCCTCGACGTGTGGGCTCGCGTGGTCGCGGACACCGGAAACCTGGTGCGTTGCGAGGGCACCGGGGTCGAGCTCCCGGGCGGTGGCGAGGTGTCGGGGGGCGCGGTGCTGGGCACGGTCGTCGCCGTCACCACGCTGGTGTGCGAGGCGGGCGAGTGGCAGGGCCGGGTCGCCGTCGGCCACGACCGCCGTGTGCTCGGCCTGCTCGTCGCACCGCTCGGAGCGACCGACCTGCCGTTCTGAGCCTCATGCCACCAGACGGCTCAGCGACACCTCGGTCACCGTGATGCCGAGGGCCGCCTCCAGCGCCGCGACCGGCTCGTCGAGCTCGGCCTTGCGGGGGCGTCGGGTCCCGGCGAACCAGGCCACCTCGAGCGGTCGGCGCCTCGCGCTCCCCGCAGCCCGCCAGTAGCCGGTGATCCGGCCGTCGACCAGGAGCGGCGGCAGGAGCATCCCGTTGGAGTCGTTCCACAGCACGCGGTTGTGCTCGGGCGTCACGAACCGGTCGCGGGCCTTCGAGTCGTAGCCGCACAGGAGGGCGTCGAACTCCGGCAGCAGGCGTACGCCGGGCAGGTCCCGCGGCGGTGGCGCGTCGGGCAGGTCGAGGTAGGCGCGTCCGTCCGGCCCCTCGGTCTCGACGACCTCCAGGCCGGCCAGCCCCACCTCGACGGCGCCCAGCGGGATGCCGGCCCACCAGGCGACGTCCTGGCGCGACGAGGGGCCGTGTGCGGAGAGGTGCAGGCGGACCACGTCGGTCAGGGTCGCCGCGCCGGTGCGCTCGAAGGTGCCGTAGAGGGGCTTGCCCTGGCCCTCCCACCGGTCGCCCGACGCCGGTCGGCGGACCAGCCCGCCGTGCGCGAAGGCGAGGTAGCGGCCCGGAGTGGTGGCGACCGCCTCTGCTGACTCCGGCGCGTGGGTGCCGAGCCAGTCGGCCAGGTGGTCGCGGAGCTCCTCGGGCGTGCGCCACTCGCGTGCGTGGTCCTCGATCGAGGCCCACAGGTCGGCGATCTGGTCGTCGGTGATCCGCAGCATCCGCGCCCACCGGTGGTGCTGGCCGACGCGCGTGGCCTCCGCCAGCACGGTGAAGCTCGCCGGGCTCGCGGTGTGCACGGTGCCGCGGATCGTGCTGCCGCGCACGATGGCCCCGTCGGCGTACGCCCGGCTGATCGCCTCATGCGTCGTGCCGGGGAAGCGGGCGCCGAGGCCGATGAACGCGGACCGGGCGGTCTGCGTCTGCAGGTCGCCGACCAGGTGGACGGCGGCGGCGACGTCGCCGGGGTCGTCGGGGAACTGCCGCGCCAGCGAGGCGCCGGCCAGGTCCTCCCAGGTGAGTGTCACGCCTCAGTCGCGCATCGCGCCGCCGGGGCGGTCGTAGGACTCCGCCACGATCTCCGCCACGACCGACAGGGCGATCTCGCCGGGCGCGCGGCCGCCGAGGTTGTGGCCGGCGGGCACGTGGAGTGCCGTCACGTCGACACCTTCGTCGACGAGCTCGGCGAGCAGGCCGCTGGCCCGGCGCCGGCTCGCCATCATGGCGACGTAGGACGCCTCCGAGGCCAGGGCGGCGCGCAGCACCGCGGGGGCGTCCGGGGCGTCGTGGTCGCAGAGGACCACCGCGTCGCCGGCGCGCGCGTCGAGCCCCGGCCCGCCGTCGTCGGCCGACTCCACGACGACCGTGCGGCCGACCGTCGAGGCGATGACGGCGATCGCCCGCGCGATCGGGTTGTCGCTGAGGACCAGGATCCGGCCGTGCTCGACGGGCTCGTCCGACCACGGCTGCTGACGGGTGCTCATGCCGCTCACCCTAGGCTCGCCGCATGCCCGTCACCATCCCCCCGGGACTGCTGTCCCAGCGGGAGCTGGGCGAGGACTGGTCGCGCTGGCTGGACCGCCTGCCCCGCCTCACCGAGGACCTGCTGGCCGAGTGGGAGCTCACGCCGTCCGGCCTCCCGCTCCACGGCTACTGCTCGCTCGTCGTGCCGGTGACCGGTCCCGACGGTGTCGCGGCGGGCCTCAAGGTCACCTTCGACGGTGACGACGAGTCGCTGCACGAGGGCCTGGCCCTGCAGCACTGGGGCGGACGCGGTGCCGTACGCCTGCTGCGCGCCGACCCCCGCCGGCGGGCCCTCCTGCTGGGGTGGCTGCCCGGATCCGACCTCGCCGACACCTGGGACGTCGAGGCCTGCGAGGTCGTCGGCGGCCTCTACGAGCGCCTCCACATCCCCGCCCTGCCGCAGCTCGCCACCGTGGCGTCCTACGTCGAGCGCTGGCTGCGCGAGCTCGACGACCTCGGCCGCGACCTGCCGATCCCGCGACGCTACGTCGACCAGGCGCTCACGTTGGGGCCCGACCTGCTCGCGGACTCCCGGGCCGTCGTCGTCCACGGCGACCTGCACTACGCCAACGTGATGGCGGCCGAGTCGGGGGAGTGGCTGGCCATCGACCCCAAGCCGATGAGCGGCGACCCGCACTACGAGCCGGCGCCGATGCTGTGGAACCGGATGGACGAGCTCAGCGGACCGCTCGCGGTCGGCTCGGTGCGCGACGGACTCCGTCGCCGGTTCCACGCGCTGGTCGACGCGGGCGGGCTCGACGAGGACCGGGCCCGCGACTGGGTGGTCGTCCGCATGGTCGTCAACGCGGGCTGGACGGTGCAGGACGCCCGCCGCGAGGACCGCCGGCTGGACGCGGACGAACAGGACTGGATCACGCGCTGCATCGCCATCACGAAGGCCGTCCAGGACTGACGAAAGTCTGAAGTTCGCCGACCGGGCCAGACAACTGAGCGGGTTTGCTACCACTCGGTAAACAGAGTGATCTAGGTTACAGCCCAAGTCCCCCAGCTTGCCCCCGTGGTGTGACGCAGCTGCGCGTCGCGCTTCCCGATTGACCCCGAATGAGTAGGTAACAGATGCCGACCAACATCGACACGGCCTTTCTCGACACCATGCCGGCCAGCGTGGCCGTCCAGTTCTTCACCCGCGTCTCCACCTCACCCGACGGCGAGGCCTTCCGCTTCCCGCGTGGCGAGGCCTGGGAGTCCGTCACCTGGAAGCAGGTCGGTGACAAGGTCGAGGCCCTCGCCGCCGGCCTGATCGCCCTGGGCATCGAGCCCGAGCAGCGCGTCGGGATCGTCGCGGGCACGCGCTACGAGTGGATCCTCGCCGACCTGGCGGTCATGTGCGCCGCCGGCGCCACCACGACGGTCTACCCGAGCACCAACTCCGAGGACACCGCCTACATCCTGGGCGACTCCGAGAGCCGCGTGGTCTTCGCCGAGGACGACGAGCAGATCAAGAAGCTCACCGAGCACCGCGCCGAGCTCCCGCACATCTCCAAGGTCGTGACCTTCGACGGGAAGGCCGACGGCGACTGGGTCATCTCCCTGGACGACCTGGCCCAGCTGGGTGCGGACAAGCTCGCCGAGCAGCCCGACGTCGTCAAGGCGGCGTCGGAGGCGGTCGGCCCCGACCAGCTCGCGACCCTGATCTACACCTCCGGCACCACCGGTCGCCCCAAGGGCGTGCGCCTGCGCCACAAGTCCTGGGTCTTCGAGGGTGAGGCCATCCGCGTCCAGAACATCCTCGACGAGTCCGACCTGCAGTTCCTGTGGCTGCCGATGGCGCACTCGTTCGGCAAGGTGCTGCTGTCGGCCCAGCTCGCGTGCGGCTTCGCGTCCGCGGTCGACGGCCGGGTCGACAAGATCGTCGACAACTGCGCAGCCGTGAAGCCCACGTTCATGGGTGCCGCGCCGCGCATCTTCGAGAAGGCCTACGGCCGGATCCACACGATGCAGGCGGCCGAGGGCGGCGCCAAGGAGAAGATCTTCCACAAGGCGTTCGAGGTCGGTCTCGCGGTCGAGGCGCTCAAGCGTGAGGGCAAGTCGATCCCGATCAGCCTGAAGGTGCAGCACGGGCTGTTCGACAAGCTCGTCTTCAGCAAGGTGCGCGAGCGCTTCGGTGGACGCGTGCGCTTCTTCATCTCCGGCTCGGCCGCGCTCAACCGGGAGATCGCCGAGTGGTTCAACGCCGCCGGCATCGTGATCCTCGAGGGCTACGGCATGACCGAGAACTCCGCCGGCGGCACGGTCAACCACCCGGACGAGAACCGGATCGGCACCGTCGGTCGGGCGCTGCCCGGCAGCGAGGTCAAGATCGGTGACGGCGACGAGGTGCTGCTGCGCGGCCCCCACGTCATGGAGGGCTACCACAACCTCCCCGAGGAGACGCACAAGACGCTGACCAGCGACGGGTGGCTGCACACCGGCGACAAGGGGTCACTGGATGCCGACGGCTTCCTGACCATCACCGGACGCATCAAGGAGCTCTTCAAGACCTCCGGCGGCAAGTACATCGCCCCGCCGGCGATCGAGTCGAAGTTCAAGGCGATCTGCCCCTACGCCAGCCAGTTCATGGTCTTCGGCAACGAGCGCAACTACGTCGTCGCGCTCGTCACGCTCGACCCCGACGCGATGGTCGGGTGGGCGGCCGAGAACGGCATGGAGGGCAAGTCCTACACCGAGGTCGTCCAGAGCGACGCGGTGAACACCATGGTCACCGCCTACGTCGAGGAGCTCAACGGCAAGCTCAACCGGTGGGAGACCATCAAGAAGTGGAAGCTCCTCGACCACGACCTCACGATCGAGTCGGGTGAGCTCACCCCCTCGATGAAGGTCAAGCGCAACGTCGTCGAGGTCAACCACAAGGAGCACATCGACGCGATGTACGCCTGATCCGAGGTCAGGTCCGAGGTCAGATCCGAGGCCCAGCCCGCGCACAGCGGGCACACAGACGGCCCCGGTGTGATGGGTGCCAGTGGGAGACCACCGGCACCCATTCGCACATTTCGCAGACCTTCCAGGAGCAACCGATGACCGCAGACCACCCCCACTCGAGCGACGAGGTGCACGAGCACGACCTCGGCCTCCAGCACGACCTCGGCACCCTGCAGCGGCGAGGGTTGTCCCGGAGCATGGGGCGCCGCGGCGTCCTGGGCGTGCTCGGTGGACTCGGGGTGGCGGCGGTGGCCGGCTGTGCCAGCGACGACACCGCCTCCACGGCCAGTGCCACGACGTCGACGAGCCCCAGCGGCGGTCCCAGCGGCGGTCCCGGCGGTCCGGCGGCGCCCCCGGACGGCGGGACGGGCGGTGACTCGTCGGTCGAGGTGGCCGACGGCGAGATCCCCGAGGAGACCGCCGGCCCCTATCCCGGCGACGGGTCCAACGGCCCCGACGTGCTCAGCGAGAGCGGTGTCGTACGCAGCGACATCACCAGCAGCTTCGGCTCTGCGTCCGGGGTCGCGGAGGGCGTCCCGCTCACCCTGCGGTTCAAGGTCTACGACCTCACCGGTGAGGACGTCCAGGTCCTGTCGGGCGCGGCGATCTATGCCTGGCACTGCGACCGCGACGGCAGCTACTCGATGTACGACGGTGACGCCCTCGACGAGAACTACCTGCGCGGCGTCCAGGAGACCGACGAGGACGGCTGGGTCGAGTTCACCACGATCTTCCCCGCCTGCTACGCCGGTCGGTGGCCGCACGTCCACTTCGAGGTCTACGAGTCGCTCGACGCCGCCACCAGCGTCTCCAACAAGCTCCGGACCTCCCAGCTCGCCTTCCCGCAGGACGTCTGCGACGACGTCTACGCCACGAGCGGCTACGAGTCCTCGGTGCCCAACCTGGCCGGCGTCAGCCTCGACTCCGACGGCATCTTCAGCGACGGCTACTCCCTGCAGCTCGCCTCGATGAAGGGGAGTGTCACCGAGGGTTACACCGCGACGCTCAACGTGCCCATCTGAGCACCGGTCAGTGGGGGCGCCCGCGCGTGGTTGGATACCCGCGTGCCCCCCGCCCAACCCGACGGCGACGTCGCCCCCGAGGACGGCCTGCTGCCCGATGAGGCGTGGGCGGAGTTCGGGAGCAAGCCCTTCGGCCTCTACGTGCACGTTCCGTTCTGCACGGTGCGGTGCGGCTACTGCGACTTCAACACCTACACCGCCCTCGAGCTGGGCGACGAGGTCGGCGCCAGCCGGTCGACCTACGCCGAGGCGGCGATCCGCGAGATCCGCTTCGCCCGGAAGGTGCTGGGCCACCGCGACGTGCCGATCGAGACGATCTTCTTCGGGGGCGGTACGCCGACGCTGCTGAAGGCGGCCGACCTCGGCGCCATCGTGGCGAGTGCCGCCGCCGAGTTCGGCCTCGCCGACGACGTGGAGATCACCACGGAGGCCAACCCGGACAGCGTCGCTGCGTGGGACCTCGAGGAGCTGCGGACCGCGGGCTTCAACCGGATCAGCTTCGGCATGCAGTCGGCCGTCGACCACGTGCTGCGCACCCTGGACCGCACCCACGACCCGATGCGCGTGCCCGCCGCGGTCGACTGGGCCCGGCAGGCCGGCTTCGAGGACATCAGCCTGGACCTGATCTACGGCACGCCGGGGGAGTCGATCGCCGACTGGGAGACCTCGGTCGAGGCGGCTCTGGCGTGCGAGCCCGACCACATCTCGGCGTACTCCCTCATCGTCGAGGAGGGCACCGCGATGGGCCGGCAGGTCGCCCGGGGCGAGCTGCCGATGCCCGACGAGGACGACCTCGCCGACAAGTACCTCCTGGCCGACGAGCGGTTCTCGAAGGCGGGGATGAGCTGGTACGAGGTGTCGAACTGGGCCACGTCACCCGACCACTGGTGCCGCCACAACCTCCTCTACTGGACCGGCGGCCACTGGTGGGGCGTCGGCCCCGGCGCGCACTCGCACGTCGGCGGCACCCGCTGGTGGAACGTCAAGCACCCCTCGGCCTACGGTCAGCGGCTCGACCGCGGCGTGTCACCCGCCCTGGCTCGCGAGGTGCTCGGCTACCGCGACCAGAAGGTCGAGCGGATCCTGCTCGAGATCCGCCTCGTCGAGGGCCTCCCGGTCTCCGCGCTCGAGGCGACCGGCCGCTCCCACGTCGCCCGCATGGTGGCCGACGGGCTCGTCGAGCTCGCCGCCGAACGCCTCGTCCTGACCCAGCGCGGCCGCCTCCTCGCGGACGCCATCGTCCGCGACCTGACCGACTGAAGCAGTCCCCGCGCTCGCAGGTCTCGAGGCTCGTCGCTGGCGAGCTCCTCGCACCTCAACCAGCGAGGATCTCGGTACGTCCTGCTCCTCGGTGGTTGAGGTGCGAGCGCAGCGAGCCTCGAGACCCACCCCCCGTCGCGGATCTCGCTCCGCTCGCGCTTGGCCGAGCCCTGCTCGATCTCCCCACGTGACCTTCCCTGAGCAAGCTCAGGGAAGCGTGGTGAAGTCGATCAGCTCCTCCACCCGGCCGAGGAGGGCGGGCTCGAGGTCGGCGAAGGAGGAGACCCGGCCGAGGATGTGCTTCCAGGCCCGCGCGATGTCGGCCTGGTCGCGGTGCGGCCAGCCGAGCTGCTGGCAGGTGCCGGTCTTCCAGTCGATGCTCCTGGGCACGGACGGCCAGGCCGGGATGCCGAGGCGATCGGGCTTGACGGCCTGCCAGACGTCGATGAACGGGTGGCCGACGACGAGCACGTGCTTGCCGATGGGGGAGCGGGCGATGCCCTGCGCGATGCGCGCCTCCTTCGACCCCGGGACCAGGTGGTCGACCAGCACGCCGACGCGGCGCTGCGGGCCGGGCTTGAAGTCGCGGAGGTGGTCGGCGAGGTCGTCGACGCCGCCGAGGTACTCGACCACGACTCCCTCGATCCGCAGGTCGTCGCCCCAGACCTTCTCGACGAGCTCGGCGTCGTGGCGGCCCTCGACGAAGATCCGGCTGGCGCGCGCGACACGCGCCCGGGCCCCGGGCACCGCGACCGACCCCGACGCCGTACGCGTGGGTGCGGCAGGTGCGCCACTGCGGACGGGGCGGGTGAGGATCACCGGCTTGCCCTCGAGCAGGAAGCCGGGCCCGAGCGGGAACGTACGACGCTTGCCGCGCCGGTCCTCCAGCGTCAGCGTGTCGATGTCGCGGTCGACGGCAACCACTTCGCCGACCCAGTCGGCGGTGATCTCCTCGACGACCATCCCGATCTCGGTCGGGACCTCGACGGCCCGCCCGTTCCTGGGGGCGCGCCAGTCGCCGGAGAGGACGTCGGTTCCGTAGCGATCCTGGGGCACCGGACCACGTTAGAAGCCGACCCAGCGAAGTCGCCGGTGGCGCGCCGGTCGTCGGTGCAGCCCTGTGAGATGCCGTCGCCCTGCGCGCCCTCACCGACCTCGCCCTCACCGGCGATCGCCTCGTCCTCCTCCTGGGAGGCGTCCATCTCGAGCTCGGCGCGGCTCTTCGTCGCCTCGTCGTCGGGGTCGAGGGGCTTGGCCAGCGGGTTGTCCTCGGTGGGCTGGAGGTCCTCCGGGAGCTGGTCGTCGGAGATCCCGCCGAGGGTGGCGGACTCCGGAGACTCGGTGCCGCCGGAGTGGTCGGAGTCGGCCGGGCTGGTGCCGCTCGACGCCTCGGGGGTCTCGTCGTGCTCGGACTGGGTGGCGCTCTCTTCGGTCATCACCCAGTCCTACCGACCCACGGGGGATCAGGCCAGCCCCCTCCGGGTGGGACCCGCTGCCACACGGAACCGGGCAGGACCGACCAGGACCGCTCAGCAGAGTCCGGCGTGCAGGTGGGAGCGAAGGGCGGCCCCGAGCTCCTGCGGCGAGGAGACGGTGCGCAGGAAGTCGAGGCGCTGGACGTGGGCGCCCGAGTCGTCGAGCCACGACACGTCCACCCCGGACGCATCGACGCGCACCAGGCTGGCCGCGAGCAGTGACTTCAGCGGGATGCCGAACGTGGCGGTCATCGCCGTGCGGAGCTCGAGCTCGTGGGAGTCGTTGGCGTGCTCCGCGGTGCGCTGGAGGTAGCCGGAGTTGAGGACGTGCTGCTTGTCGCGGAACAGCTCGACGTCGACGGGGATCGGTCGGTCGTCGCGGAACAGGGTCACGCGGGTCAGGTCCAGGGCGACGAGGGAGCGGGGATCGCCGCAGCAGGCACAGCCCGAGCCGCGCTCGGTGAGTCGTCCCTGCAGGAAGAGGTCGAGGCGCCGGTCCGGCGACCCGGCGTCGCCCAGCCCGCTGGTCACCTCGACCACGCCGCCGGCCCCGTTGCGCGCGGCGATGAGCAGGGCCGAGTCCTCGGACGCGCTGAAGACAGGGGAGCCGTGCACGTCGCAGGTGACGTCGTAGTCCTCGTCGACGAGGGCCTCGCGCCGCTCGCTGACCCGGAGGGTGATCGCGTCCGGGCACGACAACACGCTACGAGCGACCTGCGCTGCTTGTGCCGGTGTCATCGGGCCTCCGTGGATTAGGTAAGGCAAGCCTAACCCGAGATCACGCGGTGCGCGAGGTCAGACCAGCGGCAACCGCTTCTGGCTGCGCGGGAGGTGCGCGTAGCCGAGGCGTACGGCGCTCTCGAGCAGCGCAGGATCCCAGGGCCAGTCGCCCACCTCCAGCGCCTGCGACTCGGGCACGCCGCGGGAGGCCAGGTCGCGGATCGTCTCGGCGATGGTGCCGAGCTCGACGCGCTGGTCCTCGACGAAGTCCTTGTCGACCACCTTCCCGTGACCGGGCACGACGACGGTGGCGTCGCTCATCAGCCCGAGGACGAAGTCGATCGTCCGCGGCCACTCCAACGGCCAGGAGTCGTCGCCGATGAACGGCGGGTCGGACTCCTCGATCAGGTCACCGCCCAGCATCACGTCTGCATCCGGGACGCGTACGACGAGGTCGCCCGCCGTGTGCCCGCGGCCCGGGTGGATCAGCTCGACCGCGCGGTCGCCGAGGTCGAGCTGGACCGCGGAGGAGAAGGTGTGGGTCGGCAGCCGGAGCGTCGTGGCCAGGATCTCCTCGCGGCGGGCGTGGTCGGTCGCCTGCTCGTAGTGCTCGAACGTCCGGGCCGCGGACTCCTCGACGTGGTCGTGCGCCCAGTCGGTCGCGTGGATCGGCAGGTCGCCGAACTGCTCGACCATCGTGGCGTTGCCGAAGTGGTGGTCCCAGTGCTCGTGGGTGTTGACCAGGCCGGTCAGCGGACCCGCGCCCAGCCGGCGTACGTCGTCGGCGACGATGCGTGCCTGGGCGGCCGATCCGTGGGTGTCGACCATGAGCAGCCCGTCCGAGCCGCCGATGAGGGTGATGTTGACGTGCATCCAGTCGTAGTGCGCCACCCAGACCCGCGGGGCGACCTCCGTGAAGTCGGGCATGCTCGGGACACTACGGCCTGCTAGTAGAGTTGGCACTCCCGTCAGACGAGTGCCAGCGAGGAGGCGAATCCATGGTCGACGACCGCAAGCTCGACGTGCTGCGCGCGATCGTGGAGGACTACGTCGCCACGGAGGAGCCGGTCGGCTCCAAGGCCCTGGTCGAGCGGCACGGGCTGGGCGTCTCGCCCGCGACCGTGCGCAACGACATGGCCGCGCTCGAGGACGAGGGCTACATCCACCAGCCCCACACCAGCGCCGGCCGGGTGCCGACCGACAAGGGCTACCGGCTCTTCGTCGACAAGCTCGCGACCCTCAAGCCGATGAGCGCCGCCGAGCGCCGGGCGATCTCGACGCTGCTCGACGGTGCCGTCGACCTCGACGACGTCGTGCAGAAGTCCGTGCGGTTGCTCAGCCAGCTCACCCGGCAGGTCGCGATCGTTCAGTACCCGACGCTCTCCCGCTCGACGGTCCGCCACATCGAGCTGGTCTCGCTCACCGCGACCCGCGTCATGGTGATCGTGATCCTCAGCACCGGCCGGGTCGAGCAGCGACTGGTCGAGCTGGACGCCCCGATGGTCGACACCGGTCTCGCCGAGCTCCGGATCGCCTTCAACCAGGCCAGCGCCGGCATCCAGATCGCTGCCGCGGCCGCCGCGCTCGGCGAGCTGCCCGACGCCGTACGCCCCGAGCTGGCCGACTCCACCCGCACGATCGTGGCGGTCCTCGCCGAGGCGATGTCCGACCACCGCAACGACGAGCGGGTCGCGGTCAGCGGCACCGCCAACCTGGCCCGCTACGGCGACTTCGACACTGCCGTCCGCCCCCTGCTCGAGGCGCTGGAGGAGCACGTCGTGCTGCTCAAGCTGCTGGGGGAGTCGGGCAGTGACGCCGTCACCGTCCGGATCGGACACGAAGGCCCCTACTCCGAGCTCGCGGCCACCAGCGTGGTGGCCACCGGCTACGGCCCGCAGGAGTTCAACCTGGGCTCCCTCGGCGTGGTCGGGCCGACCCGCATGGACTACCCCGGATCCATGGCAGCCGTACGCGCGGTCGCGCGCTACGTCTCCCGGATCCTCGATGAAGGAAACCAGTGACTCAGGACCCCTACGAGATCCTCGGTGTCTCGCGAGACGCCAGTGCCGACGAGATCAAGAAGGCCTACCGCAAGCTCGCGCGGCAGCTGCACCCCGACGTCAACCCTGACCCGGAGACGCAGGAGCGCTTCAAGGACGTCTCGCGCGCCTACGAGGTGCTGAGCGACGCGGGCAAGCGCCAGGCCTACGACCGGGGCGGCGACGCCTTCAGCCAGGGCTTCGGCGGTGCCGGCCAGGGCTTCTCGTTCACCGACATCATGGACGCGTTCTTCGGCGGCGGCGCAGCCGGCGGAGGCCAGACCCGCGGTCCGCGCTCGCGCGCCCGGCGCGGCCAGGACGCGCTCATCCGGCTCGACGTCACCCTCGCCGAGGCGGGCTTCGGCGTGACCCGCGACCTCAAGGTCGACACCGCGCTGCGGTGCGAGGCGTGCGAGGGCCAGGGCACCGCGCCCGGCACCTCACCCACCACGTGCGAGACCTGCCACGGACAGGGCGAGGTCGCGGTCGTCCAGCGCTCGTTCCTCGGCGAGATCCGCACGCTGCGGCCGTGCGCTGCCTGCCGCGGCTTCGGCTCGGTCATCCCCGACCCCTGCCGGGAGTGCTCCGGCGACGGCCGGATCCGCTCGCGCCGCACCCTGACGGTCAAGATCCCTGCCGGCGTCGACAACGGCACCCGGGTCCAGCTCACCGGACAGGGCGAGGTCGGTCCCGGCGGCGGCCCGGCCGGTGACCTCTACGTCGAGATGCACGTCGAGCCGCACCCGACCTTCACCCGCCACGGCAACGACCTGCACACCACGGTCTCGCTGCCGATGACGGCCGCGGCGCTGGGCACCCAGCTGACGCTCCCGCTGCTCGAGGCCGACCTGCCTGCGGGGCCGGAGTCGGAGACGTCGACGACGTTCGACCTCGAGATCCGTCCCGGCACGCAGTCCGGCAGCGAGCAGGTGATCCGCGGCTTCGGCGTGCCGAGCCTGCGCGGTGGTCGCGGTGACCTCGTCGTGAGCATCGCGGTCGACACCCCGACGCGGCTCGACGCGCGCCAGGAGGAGCTGCTGCGCGAGCTCGCCGCGATCCGTGACGAGGAGCAGCCCGACGGCCAGGTCGAGGCGCCCCACAAGTCGATGTTCGGCCGGCTCCGCGACGCCTTCCAGGGCTGATGTCCCTCCCCGTCCACCTCGTCGAGTCGCTCGGCGGCGTGGTTGTCGGCTCGGTCGTCGAGGTGACCGGTGACGAGGCGCACCACGCCGTTGCCGTACGCCGACTGCGCGAGGGCGAGCACGTCACGCTGACCGACGGCCGGGGGACCTCCGCCACCGGCGAGGTCGCCTCCACCGGCAAGCGCGTCTTCACCGTCTCCGTGCTGTCGCTCGACCACGCCGACCGCCCCGAGCCGGCCGTCACGGTCGTGCAGGCGCTGCCCAAGGGCGAGCGCGGCGAGCTGGCCGTCGAGGTGCTCACCGAGGTGGGCGTCGACCGGATCGTGCCGTGGGCCGCATCGCGCTCGGTCGCGGTGTGGAAGGGCGAGCGCGCCGCGAAGTCGCACGCCAGGTGGGCCTCCACCGCCCGCGAGGCCGCCAAGCAGGCCCGCCGCTCGTGGCTCCCGGAGGTCACCCCGCTGGCCTCGACCGCAGACCTCGCCGCACTCATCGCCGAGGCCGACCTGGCCGTGGTGCTCCACGAGGACGCGACCGCCCCGCTCAGCGCGGTCGACGTACCGACCTCGGGCCGGATCCTGGTCGTGGTCGGCCCCGAGGGCGGCATCGCCCCCGACGAGCTGGAGGCGCTGGCGGCTGCCGGCGCGCAGAGCGTCCGGCTGGGTGCCGAGGTGCTGCGCACCTCCACCGCCGGCGTCGTCGCGGTGGCCGCGCTGCTGGCGCGCACCGACCGCTGGGCCTGACGACGCGGCCGCTAGTCGACGATCGTGATCCGGCGGGTGTCCGAGTCGACGGTTCCGTCTGCGTTCTGGACCGTCGCGATGAGGTCGTAGTCACCGGGCTGGATGTCGTGGCTGCGGAACGATGCGCTGAACGGTGCGACCACTCCTTGCACTGACTCCAGGTCCGGGTAGTCGCCCGTGCCGAAGAGCGAGTAGCTACCGGCGTCGATGACAGCCGTGCCTTGCCACCGCTTCAGCTGTAGCGAGATCACGCCGTCGACACTGGTGGCACGTCCTGTCATGTCGATGTACTGGTTCTTCTGCACGACCTGTCCCTCCGAGGGGTCGGAGAGGTTGACCGGCGAGAGCACGTCGCCGTCGGGTGAGCCGGTCAGCGGCTGGGCGATCGGCACACCGAGGACCTGGTCGGACTCCTCGCCGTCGACCAGCACCTGGACGGGGAGCTTGCCCATGCCGTACGCGGCCTGCGCGGTGCGGACCAGCTGCTCGACCGCGAGCCGGGCGTCGCCCGCGCTCATGCCGGCAGGGCGGTCGGGAGGTACGTCGCTGAGGCTCAGGACGATGCCTTCACGGGTCCGGTCCGTGTCGTGCACCGTGACGCCGGCGGGCCAGGCGGAGCGGTAGTCGGGGTCCACTGCAGTGCCCTGCACGGCAGCGTTGAGGGCGTACTCCGCGGGCTTGCCGGGGTTGCGCCTGGGACGGAACTCCCGGAACAACCGGGGCCCGCTGGAGGTGTCGCTGACGAAGTAGACCGCCACGACGTTGCTCTGGGCAGGGCTGTCGGTGGGCTCGGTCGTCGGCAGCGTGGGCGAGACCGAGGGGTCGTCGGCCGGCCGGGGACCCTCCGTCTGCGGCACACCACCCGTCGTCAGCGCGAACGCGGTCGCGATGGAGGCGGCGAGCAGGCCGGCGCCGCCGCCGGCGGCCCACCAGCCCCGGTGCGTACGACGAGCACCCGACGTGGACGCGGTGGCGGCGCGGATCGCGTCGAGCCGGTCACGCGGCTCGACGTCGTCGGCGGCCTCGTGGAGCAGGTCTCGGACGGTCTGGTCGTTCATGACGGGTCCTCCCACCAGTCACCGAGGAGGTCGCGCAGGGCGGCGCTGCCTCGGGAAGCGTGTGCCTTGACGGCGCCGCGCGAGACGCCGAGCGCGTCGGCGATCTGTGCCTCGGACCAATCAAGGTAGTAGCGGAGCACGAGCACCTCGCGCTGCCGCTCGGACAGCTGGCGCAGGGCGTCGCGGACGGCGTCGCTGCGGGCGCCGCTGGCAGACGGGCCCTCGACGACGAGGTCCGCGGCGCGGGTCGATCGCGTGTGCCGCTCCACGACCCCGCGGTGCCGGAGCGCCGAGCGGGACCGGTTGACGACGGCCTGCCTCAGGTAGGCCAGCGCCTTGTCGGGGTCGCGCAGCCGCGACCACCTGCCGTGCATCGCGACGAACGCGTCCTGCACGAGGTCCTCGGCCGCGGCCTGGTCGTGCACGAGCAGGGCGGAGAGCCGGACGAGCTGGCGCCAGTGGGCGGCGTACAGCTGCTCGACGGCCTCGTCCGCGTCGGCGCCGACGAGGCTGAGGTGCTCAGGCACCGGCGGCCTCCCTCGGCGGGGTCTGGTCTGGACGGTCACACACGATGGACGCGCGAGGGTGCGACCCGGTTGACGGCTGGTGAGGTCAGTTCACGGTGATCGTCTTCGTGTCGATCGCCGGGCCGTTGCCCTCGGCGCCGCCGCTGGGGTCGTCGGTCTCGCACTGGACGACGACCTCGCCGGTGACGCCCTGGAGCGGGATCTCGACCTCGAACGGGAAGAGCCGGTCGTCCATCCAGCCGTCGGACTGGTAGCCCTCGAGCGCGACCTCGGCGCCGTCCTGGAGCAGCCGGCAGGGGCCGGACGCCTCGAACGAGTTGGCCACGCCGGTCACCTTCAGGGTGTCGCCGGTGACGGTGGCGCCCTCGGCGGGCGAGGTGATGTTGACCAGGTTGAGGGTGCGCAGCGCGCTGGCGGCCTCGAACCCGGTCTCGGTGGAGATGCCGAAGAGCGCGGGCTCGGTGTCGGTCCGCTCGATCACGACCGGGATGCGCTCCTGCTGGACGCCCTGGAGCGTGTAGACCAGCTGCTGGACGGCCAGCTTCGCGTCGCGCCGCGTCATGCCGTCGGGTCGCTCGGTGAAGCCGTCGGAGGGGATCTCGACGAGCAGGACGCCGTCGGTCGCGGTGACCGACGAGATCTCGACCTGGGGCCAGAGCGTGCGGTAGTCGGGGTCGTCGGGCTCGCCGCCGCCGGCGACCAGGCGGGCGGCCTCGAGCAAGGGGTCGCCCTCGACCCGGTGGAACTCCCGGAAGAGCACCGTGCGGCGGGTGCCGTCGCCGGCGAAGTAGGCCGGCACCGCGCTGCCGGTGGGCTCGGACGACGGCTCGGTCGTGGGCTCCTGGGTCGGCTCCTCGGTGGGCTTCGGCTTCCCGGTCCTCGTCGGCTCGGGGCTCTGCTCGGAGCTCTCGGAGGCGGGCGTCGGGTCCGCGTCGTCGCTGCACGCGGAGAGGGACAGACCACTCGCCAGGACGACGGCGGTGGCGCCGGCCCAGCGGCGTACGGAACGGCGGGAGCGGAAGATCATGGTCGTCACGCTAGTTGGACGTGCACCGCGCTCGATCGGTTACACGCCGGGGGCCGAGACCCTAGGCTGGGGTGATGAGCGACACGGTGGACTGCATCTTCTGCACGATCGTCGCCGGCGAGATCCCCGCGGAGGTCCTCGGCAGCAACGACCACGCGATCGCCTTCAAGGACCTCCACCCGCAGGCACCGTTCCACGCCCTCGTCGTGCCCCTCGACCACCACGAGAACGCTGCAGCCTCCGCGGCCGCCGACCCGGCCGTCATCGGCCACCTCGTGACGCTTGCCGACGAGGTCGCCAAGGCCTCCGGCCACGACGAGTACCGCCTCATCGCCAACACCGGCGCCGGCGTCGGGCAGAGCGTCTTCCACACCCACCTCCACGTGCTCGGCGGCTCGTCGGGCATGACCGAGTCCCTGGTCTGAGCGCCGACATGACCCGATCCCGCACGCGGCACGCGCTGGCCACCGTCGTGGCCCTCGGCCTGCTCACCCTGTCCGCCTGCGGCGGCGGCGACAGTCCCGAGGCCGAGCGGAGCGCGACGCAGCCCGCGGACTCTGCGGCCACCACGTCGCCGACGGCCGAGGAGGCTGCGGCCTCGGGCCACAGCGGCCACTATGCCGAGCCGGCGAGGTCCAAGGCGCTCCGCGCCGGCGAGACCCGTACGACGATCGCGATGCCCGGCAGCTACACGCCGTCCGCGCCCTACGGCACCGGCACCGACGACTACCGGTGCTTCCTGCTCGACCCCGAGCTCGAGAAGGACGCGTGGCTCACCGGCACCCAGGTGCTGCCCGGCAACCCCGACGTGGTGCACCACGTGATCCTCTTCCAGGTGCCGCCGGACAAGGTGGCCGCCGCGGAGGCCAAGGACGCGGCCGAGGAGGACGAGGGCTGGACCTGCTTCGGCGGCACCGGGCTCGACCCGTTCCAGGACGTCAACAAGTCCTCCTGGATCGGCGCGTGGGCGCCCGGCGGCAAGGAGACGGTCATCAAGCCCGGCTTCGGCATCCGCATGGACCAGGGGAGCCGGATCGTGATGCAGGTGCACTACAACCTGCTCGCCGGCACCCAGCCCGACACCTCGGCCGCCCAGCTCCGGCTGGCGTCCGGGAAGCAAGAAGTTCGAGTCGCTCAGCACGATGCTGCTGCCGGCGCCCGTCGAGCTGCCGTGCCGCGCGAAGTACGCCGACGGCCCGCTCTGCGACCGCGACGCGGCACTCGCCGACGTCAAGGAGCGCTTCGGGTCGGAGGGCAACACCGCCGACCTCCTCCACCTCCTGTGCGGTGGCGAGCCGGAGCCCGGCACCACCCAGTCCTGCCTGCGCACCCTCTCCGAGCCGATCACCATCCACGGCGTGGCCGGCCACATGCACCTGCTCGGGCGCTCGATCAAGATCGAGGTCCGACCCGGGACGCCCCGGGCGAAGACCATCCTCGACATCCCGGTGTGGGACTTCGACGACCAGGGCAGTCGCCCGATCAAGCCGATCACCCTCCAACCCTTCGAGCAGGTGAAGGTGACCTGCACCCACGCCCAGTGGCTGCGCGACAAGCTGCCGTCGTTCGAGGGGCAGCCCGACCGCTACGTCGTGTGGGGCGAGGGCACCACCGACGAGATGTGCCTCGGGATGCTGCAGGTCACCCGCCCCTGAGCCCGCCGGACAATCGGCTGGGGCGTACGCCCACCGCTCGGTAGCATGGAGGGGCTCCGCCACCGACCCGGAAGGCCGCCCGACACGGGCATCCATGACTGACAGCAACCACCCAGGCAACCAGCAGGCCCGACCGACCCACACGGTCGTCGTGCCCAACAGCATCGACATGGTCTCGGTCCTGGGGCCGGGCGACGAGCACCTCCGGCTGATCGAGCGGGCGTTCTCGGCCGATGTCCACGTCCGCGGCAACCGGATCACCCTCGCCGGGGACTCCGCCGAGGTCGCGATGGCCGAGCGGCTGCTCGACGAGATCGTGACGCTGGTCCGCACGGGCCAGGGCGTCACCGGCGAGACCGTCGAGCGGATCATCCAGATGCTGCAGACCGAGACGCAGGAGCGGCCGGCCGACGTGCTGAGCCTCAACATCCTGTCCAACCGCGGCCGCACCATCCGACCCAAGACGCTGAACCAGAAGCGCTACGTCGAGGCGATCGACAAGAGCACGATCACGTTCGGCATCGGACCGGCGGGCACCGGCAAGACCTACCTGGCGATGGCCAAGGCCGTGCAGGCCCTCCAGGCCAAGGAGGTCAACCGGATCATCCTCAGCCGCCCGGCGGTCGAGGCGGGGGAGCGGCTCGGCTTCCTGCCCGGCACGCTGAGCGAGAAGATCGACCCCTACCTGCGCCCGCTCTACGACGCGCTGCACGACATGGTCGACCCCGAGACGATCCCCAAGCTGCTGGCCGCCGGCACCATCGAGGTCGCGCCGCTCGCGTTCCTCCGCGGTCGCTCGCTCAACGACTCCTTCATCATCCTCGACGAGGCGCAGAACACCACGGCCGAGCAGATGAAGATGTTCCTGACCCGGCTCGGCTTCGGCTCGCGCATCGTGGTCACCGGCGACACCAGCCAGGTCGACCTGCCGTCCGGCACGAAGTCCGGGCTGCGCGTCGTCGAGGGCATCCTCGAGGGCGTGGAGGACATCACCTTCTGCCGGCTCACCCCGACCGACGTCGTACGCCACCGGCTCGTCGGCCGGATCGTGGAGGCCTACGAGGTCTTCGACGCCGCCGCGCCCGCCAGCGCCGACCGACCACGAGGCACCCGATGAGCATCGAGGTCCTCAACGAGTCGGGTCTCGAGCTCGACGTACGCCGTCTCTCCCGGCTGGCGCGCTTCGTCATGGACGAGATGCGCGTGCACCCGCAGGCGGAGCTGTGCATCAAGGCCGTCGACGAGGACACCATCGCCGAGCTCAACGGGCAGTGGATGGAGAAGGAGGGGCCGACCGACGTCCTGGCCTTCCCGATGGACGAGCTGCGCCCCGGCAAGGTCAACGAGGAGCCCGAGGAGGGCGTCCTCGGCGACCTGGTGCTGGCCCCGGCCGTGGCCCAGCGCCAGGGCGAGGAGGCCGGCCACGGCCGCGAGGCCGAGATCGACCTGCTCACCGTGCACGGCATCCTGCACCTGCTCGGCTACGACCACGCCGAGCCCGACGAGCACGCCGTGATGTTCGGTCTCCAGGACGAGCTGCTCGGCACGTGGCGCGCCACCCCGGACCCCGCCTGACATGACCGCCGACATCTGGCAGCTCGGGTCGGCTGCGGTCCTCGTCCTGCTCGCAGGACTGTTCTCCGCCGCCGATGCGGCCCTCAACGGCTTCTCGCGCGCCCGCGCGGAGGAGCTGAAGGCGGAGGGTCGGGCCGGCGCGAAGCGTCTCGTCCTGATCCTCGACGACCCGCCGCGCTACCTCAACACCGCCCTGCTGCTGCGCCTGCTGTGCGAGATCAGCGCCATCGTGCTGGTCTCGACCTGGGCGCGCGACGTCTACCACGACTCGCTCGTGCCCAGCGTGCTCACCACGATCGGCGTGATGCTGGTCGTGTCCTTCGTCGCCATCGGCGTCGCCCCGCGCACCGTCGGCCGCCAGCACGACGTCAAGGTCGCGCTGCTCTCCGCCGGCCCGCTGTCGCTGGTCACCACGATCCTCGGCCCGATCCCGGCCCTGCTGATCCTCCTGGGCAACGCGATCACCCCGGGCAAGGGCTTCAGCGAGGGTCCGTTCTCCACCGAGACCGAGCTGCGCGAGCTGGTCGACCTCGCCGAGGCGTCGGCCGTCATCGAGTCCGGCGAGCGCAGGATGATCCACTCCGTCTTCGAGCTCGGCGACACCATCACCCGCGAGGTGATGGTGCCGCGTCCCGACGTGGTCTACATCGAGCGCCACAAGAACATCCGCCAGACGCTCTCGCTGTTCCTGCGCAGCGGCTACTCCCGCATCCCCGTCATCGACGACAACCTCGACGACATCGTCGGCATGGCCTACCTCAAGGACCTGGTCCGCCGCGACTTCGAGGCGCCGGACGTCGAGTTCACCCAGCGCGTCGACGAGGTCATGCGCCCGGTCCACTACGTCCCCGACTCCAAGCCGGTCGACGCCCTGCTCACCGAGCTCCAGGCGCGTCGCCAGCACATCGCCGTCGTGGTCGACGAGTACGGCGGCACCGCCGGGCTGATCACGATCGAGGACGTGCTGGAGGAGATCGTCGGCGAGATCACCGACGAGTACGACGTCGAGGAGGTCGAGGTCGAGCACGTCGAGGGCGGCGCGATCCGGGTCTCCTCCCGCTACCCGGTCGACGACCTCGACGAGCTGGTCGGCTTCACGGTGGAGGACGACGACGTCGACAGCGTCGGTGGCCTGATGGCCAAGCACCTCGGCAAGGTCCCGATCCCCGGCTCCGTGGTGGAGTGCCACGGCCTCCGCCTGGAGGCCGAGCGCGCCACCGGTCGCCGCAACAAGATCGACACCGTCCTGGTCCAGGTGCTGCACACCGACGCCGAGGCCGCCGACGACGACGCCTCGCAGGTCACCTCCGCCGGCCGCTGACCACGACGTACTCCCACTCGCATCAGGCCTGACCCCCAGGTCCGCGTCCGCGGCGAGCGCGGTCGAGCGCGGCGTCGAGCTCGGCGGTCCGCTCGGGCTGGTCGGCCAGTCCGCGGTAGGCCATCAGCGTCGGGCCGTAGTTGTCGCGGAAGTAGGTCCGGAAGTCGCTCGGCCCGGCGAACAGGTCGACCTCGACGTGGTCGCGGGTGAAGGTCGAGGTCCTCGACCCGGTCCCGAAGAGCTCGCGGACGTGCGCCTCGTTGCCCCACAGCGGCGGCGGCTGCACGCCCGCGGGCGGCGGCGGGACGAAGTTCTGCATCGTCGCGAACAGCTGGCCGATGAAGCCCTCGGGCGTCCAGCTGAGGATCCCGATCCGACCTCCCGGGCGCAGCACCCGCACGACCTCGTCGGCCGCCACCTGGTGGTGCGGCGCGAACATCACGCCGACGGTGCTCAGCACGACGTCGTACGACGCCTCGGGCCAGGGCAGTGCCTCGGCATCGGCCACCTGCCAGTCGATCGCCAGGTCCGGGTGCTCGGCCCGGCCGATCTCCGAGCCAGCTCGGGCGTGAGGTCCGAGGCGACGACGCGGGCACCGGCGCGGGCCGCCGGGACGGCCGCGTTGCCGGTGCCGGCGGCGATGTCGAGGACCCGCTCGCCAGCGGTGATGCCGAGCGAGGCGACGAGGCGCTCGCCGAGCCGCCGGGATCACCTCGCCGGCGACCTTGTCGTAGTGCCCCGAGGCCCACATGGCCCGGTGCTTGTCCTTCAGCGCTGCATCCGCGAGCGCTGCTTGCGTACCCGCGGCGTTCGATGGGGCTGCGATGGTCTGGTGCGACATTCCTGCTCCCTCCAGAGCTTCTTCCCACCTCCCCCGAGGTGGTGTCGATGACGCTAGGAGTCGGTGGACCAGACCCGACGAGTGCACGATCTGTACCACCCTCCCGCGGGGGCGTAGCGTGCCCGGCATGGGCGCCGGCTCCAGCAGCTCGCGCGGTCGGGCGTCGTGAGCCGCGAGGAGTCCGCCGGCGAGGTGCGCTACCGGCTGACGGACGCGGGGAAGGAGCTCCGCCCCGTCGTGGAGGCGCTGGGGATCTGGGGCACCCGCTGGATCCCCGACCTCGGCGATCCCGACCTCGACCCCAAGCTGCTGCTCTGGGACATGCAGCGCAACGTCGACGCGGAGCGGGTGCCGCCTCGCCGGACCGTCGTCGCGTTCGAGTTCGACGACCTCGATCCGCGCCTGGCGCGGTGGTGGCTGGTGATCTCACCGGGGGAGGTCGACGTGTGCTGACGACGATCCGGGGGACGAGCCGGGCTGCCCTCGGTGCGGACGACGCTGCGGACCTGACCGCGCCCCCTCCCCGGGCCCTAGACTCCCGCCATGACCGACCCGTCAGCCGACCTGTCAGCCGAGCCCGGCTCCGAGCTCGAGCGCCGAGCTCAGTGCCGAGGACGCCAAGCTGGTGACCCTGGCGCGGGCGACCCGCACCCGGGCCCGCGCTCGCGAGGGTGCTGCCGTCCGCGACCTCGACGGGCGGACCTACGCCGCCGCGAGCATCCGCCTGCCGAACCTGCGCCTGTCCGGGCTCGAGGTGTGCGTGGCGATGGCCATCTCGTCGGGGTCGACCGGCTTCGAGGCGGGGGTGGTGCTGACCGACGGCGACTTCGTCGACGTGAAGGCGACCAGCGACTTCGCCGGCGCCGGCGTCCCGATCCTGCTCGGGGACCCGGAGGGCCGGATCCACACGCGCTTCGAGACCCGCGCGATCTGACCCCCCTATTGGTTGTCCAGGGCAACCAAATGTGACGTAGGAGATAGTCCCTCGCGCACGCTGCCGGCACTCGCTAGCGTGGAGCCGTGCGTATGGCGGTGGGTTGGGAACAGCACTCGGCGGGGGTGGCGAGGCTCAGGGAGTCCTATGCCGCCCTGCCGCCCGGTGCTCCGGTCAGGCTGGCGAAGAAGACCAGCAACCTCTTCCGCGGTCGTGCGGAGCTCGGCGCGGGCCTCGACGTCTCCGGCCTCGCGGGAGTCATCGAGGTCGACGGTGACGTGGCCGAGGTGCAGGGGATGTGCACCTACGAGCACCTCGTCGAGGTGACCCTCGCGCACGGCCGGATCCCGCTGGTCGTGCCCCAGCTCAAGACGATCACCCTCGGGGGCGCGGTCACCGGGCTCGGCATCGAGTCCACCAGCTTCCGCAGCGGGCTCCCGCACGAGTCCGTGCTCGAGATGGACGTGATGACCGGCTCGGGCGAGATCGTCACGACCAAGCCCGGTGACGAGCTCTTCGACGCCTTCCCCAACTCCTACGGCTCGCTCGGCTACGCCACCCGGCTGCGCATCGAGCTCGAGCCGGTGCCGGCCTACGCCGCGCTGCGGCACGTCCGCTTCGACGACGCCGCCGCGCTGGCCGACGCGATCGACCGGATCGTCGAGGACGGCGCCTGGGCGGGCGAGCAGGTCGACGGCCTCGACGGTGTCGCGTTCGCCCCCGACGAGCTCTACCTGACCCTCGCCCGGTGGACCGACGAGCCGGGCCCGACCAGCGACTACACCGGTCAGCAGGTCTTCTACCGCTCCCTGCAGGAGCGCTCGACCGACCGGCTCACCGTCCACGACTACCTGTGGCGCTGGGACACCGACTGGTTCTGGTGCTCGCGTGCCTTCGGCGCCCAGCACCCGCTCGTACGCCGGGTGTGGCCGCGTCGGCTGCGGCGCTCCGACGTCTACTGGAAGCTCGTCGCGCTCGATCGGCGCTTCAGCATCGGTGACCGGCTCGACCGGCGCGCCGGACGGCCGCAGGGCGAGCGCGTGGTGCAGGACGTCGAGGTCCCGGTGGCCGGGCTGCCCGAGTTCCTCGACTGGTTCGACCGCGAGGTGGGCATGCGCCCGGTGTGGCTGTGCCCGCTCCGGCTGCGGCGCAGGGGAGCCGAGCAGGGGGACGACCGGCCGTGGCCGGGCTATCCGCTGACCGTCTCCACGACCTACGTCAACGTCGGCTTCTGGGGCGTGGTCAACGTCGGCCCCGAGGCCCCGCAGTCCCCGCGCAACCGCGCCATCGAGACCAAGGTCTCCGAGCTCGGCGGTCACAAGAGCCTCTACTCGGAGGCGTTCTACGGACGAGACGAGTTCGACCGCCTCTACGGCGGCCCCACGCTGGCTCGGGCGAAGGCCCGCCACGACCCCGACGACCGACTCACTCCCCTCTACGACAAGGTGGTGCAACGGCAATGAGCTTCAGCTCGACGGCCTCCCGACGCATGTCCATCGGTGACGCGATGGACCGGCTGGTGAGAGGAGGGCTGCCGGTCCGCTTCACGGCCTACGACGGCAGCAGCGCCGGTCCTCCCGACGCCGAGATCGGCCTCGACCTCAAGACCGAGCGCGGCCTGGCCTACCTGATGACGGCCCCCGGCGACCTCGGCCTGGCGCGGGCCTACGTCAGTGGCGACCTCGACCTCGTCGGCGTGCACCCGGCCGACCCCTACGACGCGATGACGCTCCTCAAGGACCACACCAAGTTCCGGATGCCGACGCCGTCCGAGGGCATCCAGATCGCGCGGAGCCTCGGGCTGTCGCACCTGCGCCCGCCGGCCCCGCCGCCGCAGGAGCACCTGCCCCGGTGGCGCCGTGCCGTCGAGGGCCTGCGCCACTCGATGACGCGCGACGCCGAGGTGATCTCGCACCACTACGACGTGTCCAACCGCTTCTACGAGATGGTGCTCGGTCCGTCCATGGCCTACACGTGCGCCCTCTACGAGACGCCCGACGCGACGCTCGAGGAGGCGCAGTTCGCGAAGTTCGACCTGGTCGCCCGCAAGCTCGACCTGCAGCCCGGACAGACCCTCCTCGACGTCGGCTGCGGCTGGGGCTCGATGGTGCGCCACGCCGCCCGCGAGTACGGCGTCAAGGCACTCGGCGTGACGCTGTCGCTCGAGCAGGCCGAGTGGGCCAAGCGCGCCATCGACCGCGAGGGTCTCGGCGACCTCGCCGAGGTGCGCCACATGGACTACCGCGACGTGCTCGAGGGCGACTTCGACGCGATCAGCTCGATCGGCCTCCTGGAGCACATCGGCGTGCGCAACTACCCGGCCTACTTCGGGCACCTGCGCGACCGCCTCAAGCCCGGTGGCCGCCTGCTCAACCACTCGATCACCCGGCGCCACAACAAGCACACGGAGACCGGCGCCTTCATCGACCGCTACGTCTTCCCCGACGGGGAGCTGATCGGCTCCGGCACGATCATCACGGCTGCCCAGGACCAGGACCTCGAGGTCCAGCACAGCGAGAACCTGCGGCTCCACTACGCCGCCACCCTGCGCGACTGGAACCGCAACCTCGTCGACAACTGGGACGAGTGCGTGCGCGAGGTCGGAGAGGGCACCGCCCGGGTGTGGGGCCTCTACATCGCCGGCTCCCGGGTCGGGTTCGAGCGCGACGAGATCGAGCTGCACCAGGTCCTCGCGACCCGCAACGACGACCACGGGACCTCCGGCTTCCCGATGCGTCCCGACTGGACGGCCTGATCGCCGGTCGTGCCCGCCCGCACCCGCGGGCGGGCGCGGCGGATAGCGTGGGGCCGTGAGCACCCGCGCAGCGCAGTTCCAGGCGACCGTACGTCGCCGCGAACCGCTGTCGGACCACCTCGTGCGACTCGTCCTCGACGGGCTCGACGGCTTCGCGTCCTCGGGCATCCCGGACGAATGGGTCGGCCTGGTGGTGCCCGGGCAGTTCCAGAGCCGCTACTACACCGTCCGCTCCTTCGACGGTGGTGAGCTGACCCTCGACGTGGTCGTCCACGACGTCGGCCTGGTCACCGAGTGGGCGATGCGCGACTGCCTCGGCGACACCGTGACGATCACCGAGCCCAAGGCATCGTTCCTGCCGCCCGCGGGTGCGGGCTGGCTGCTCCTCGTCGGCGACCTGACGGCGATGCCGGCGATGGCCCGCATCCTGGAGGCCCACCCCGACCTGCCGACCCACGTCATGGCGGAGGTGCCCGACGACCTGTCGGGCTACCTCCCGGACACCGCGAAGGTCACCTGGCTGAGCCCGCCTGCTCCCGGCCAGAGTGCGCTCGCGGAGGTGGTCGAGGGCATCGACTGGCCGGACGGCCCCGGCTACTTCTGGATGGCCGGCGAGTCCGCCCAGATGCGCGCCATCCGCAAGCACCTGATGCGCGTGGTCGAGCTGCCGACGACCCACTACGACGTGATGGGCTACTGGCGCGCCACCGCCGCCCGGCAGCCCCGGGCGGTCGATCCGGGTCCGATCTGGCGCGCGGGCAAGGCGGCAGGCAAGAGTGACGAGCAGATCTGGGCTGACTACGACGCGGCGCGAGAGGCGAGCGATGGCTGACGAGCAGGACGACATCACCGAGGACGTCAGCGAGGACCTCGAGGAAGAGTCGAGGCGAAGACTCCGCGGAGGACGACGACTTCGACGAGGACGACGACGAGGACGGGCCCGACGGCGACTTCGACGTGTCGGGCGTCGCCCCGGCGGGCGCGTTCTACCAGGCGCCCGAGGGCTACCGCAGCGGCTTCGCGTCGTTCGTGGGCCGCCCCAACGCCGGCAAGTCGACGCTGACCAACGCGCTGGTCGGGCAGAAGATCGTGATCACGTCGTCCAAGCCGCAGACCACCCGCAACGTGGTGCGCGGCATCGTGCACCGCGACGACGCCCAGCTGATCCTGGTCGACACCCCCGGCCTGCACCGCCCGCGCACGCTGCTCGGCGAGCGGCTCAACGACCTGGTCCGCACGACGTGGGCCGAGGTCGACGTGGTGGCCTGCTGCTTCCCGGCCAACGAGAAGATCGGTCCCGGTGACCGCTTCCTGGTGACCGAGCTGGCCAAGGTGCGTCGTACGGTCCGGATCGCGGTCGCCACCAAGACCGACCTGGTGACCCCCGAGCAGCTCGGCCAGCACCTGCTGGACATCCAGGCGCTCGGCGAGGAGACCTCGACGGTGTGGGCCGAGATCGTGCCGGTCTCCGCGGTGTCCGGCGACCAGGTCCAGCTGCTGGCCGACCTGCTCGTCGGCCAGATGCCCGAGGGGCCGCCGCTCTACCCCGACGGCGACCTCACCGACGCGCCCGAGGAGGCGCTGGCGGCCGACCTGATCCGCGAGGCCGCGCTCGAGGGCGTGCGCGACGAGCTCCCGCACTCGATCGCGGTCGTCGTCGAGGAGATGGGCCTGCGCGAGGGGCGTCCGGACGACAAGCCGCTGCTCGTGATCGTGGCCAACCTCTACGTCGAGCGTGACTCCCAGAAGGGGATCATGATCGGCCACAAGGGCTCGCGGCTCCGGTCCGTCGGCACGGCCGCCCGCAAGCAGATCGAGGCCCTGCTCGGCACACCGGTCTACCTCGACCTCCAGGTCAAGATCGCCAAGGACTGGCAGCGCGACCCGCGCCAGCTGCGCAAGCTCGGCTTCTAGGCCCGACGCTAGGCCGTCGCGACGGCACCGGCAGAGCCGGTTGCCGTTGTTGCCATTCCCGTGGACCCGCGCAGGACGAGGCTGGTGGGCAGTCGCGGATGAGCGGTGACGTCCTCGACCGCCCGTCCGGGCGTGGTCTTGAGCAGGTCGAGCAGCAGCTCGACGGCGAGCCGTCCGGCATGGGCGTCGGGACCGCCGAGGGTGGTGAGCGTCGGTGTGGTCAGCTCGGCGGCGAAGATGTCGTCGAACCCGATGACGCTCACGTCCCCGGGAACGTCGATGCCGCGCTCGGTCAGCCGCCGGATGATCCCGATGGCGAGCAGGTCGTTGTGGGCGACGATGGCCGTGGGTCGGCTCCGCAGGGCGCTGTCTGCGGCCGGGCCGCCGTTGGCAACGGTGGGCGTGTAGGGCCCGATGCGGCGCGCGCGCAGGCCGTGCTCCTCGGCGCCCCCGCTGAGCGCTGCCCACCTCGCGGCGCCCATCCAGGAGCCGGGCGGACCCGCGCAGTAGGTGAACTCCCGGTGGCCCATCGAAGCCAGGTGCTCGAGGATCTGCCGGCACCCGTCGGCGGTGTCCATGGTCACGCTGGGCAGCGGATCGATCTCCCGGTCGACCAGCACCACCCGGTGCTTGCCCGCGAGGTTGCGCAGGTCCTGGTCGGGCAGTCGGCTCGCGGCCAGGATGAATCCGTCGACCGAGCGGGTCAGCCCGTGCACCTGGTCGCGCTCGATGGTGGGCGACTCCTCCGCATTGACGATCACCAGCGTGCTCTCCGCGGCCTTGGCCCGCTGCTCGGCCCCGCGGATCAGCTCGAAGAAGTGGGGGTTGGTGATGTCGGAGATGACCATCGCGATCGTCTTGTGCCGGCCGGACTGCAGGGCGCGTGCGTGCGGGTTGGGGATGTAGTCGAGGGCCTCCGCCGCGGCCAGGACGCGCTGCCGGGTGGCCTGTCCGACCCGCTCGGGGCGGCCGAAGGCGCGGGACACCGTCGAGGGCGCCACACCCGCAGCGCGGGCGACGTCGTAGATGGTCGGCTGGTCCACACGCCCCAT
The DNA here is from genome assembly GCA_963750445.1 of uncultured Actinomycetota bacterium. Taxonomy (GTDB): domain Bacteria; phylum Actinomycetota; class Actinomycetes; order Propionibacteriales; family Nocardioidaceae; genus Nocardioides. Next base: position 211,188 of record CAVVQR010000006.1, read on the forward strand.
GTAGCCACGCCTGTGGCAACTTTGGCAACCGGTTGCAGTGGTTTCCGCGGACTTCCTACCTTCAATGCATTGTGACCGTGACCACACCAGGCACCGACCACCGGAAGGAGCTCGCGTGAGCGCCCAGCAACCAGACGGGACCGCAGCCGAGGCCTCGCCGTCGACGGTCCAGCGCGTCGTACGCGTGGTGACCGCGATCGAGGTCGGCATCGCCGCCCTGGCCCTTGCGATGATCTTCGTCCTGGTCCTGGTCCAGGCGGGACAGCGCTACCTCCCGATCGACGGCTGGACGTGGACCGGCGAGCTCGCCCGCTACGGCCTGGTCTGGGTGACCTTCACCGCGACCGGCGTGCTGGTGACGCGGGACGGGCACATCGCCCTCCAGCTGGTCGACGAGCTCAGGTCGGAGATGCTGGTCCGAGCCATCCACGTGTTCGCCCTGGCGGTCGTCGCGGTGACCGGCGCCGGCTTCGCCTGGGCCTGCTGGTCCCTGATGCAGGACTCCGGCAGCCTGACCACCCCGTCCCTCGGGCTCCCGATGAAGTACGTCTACGTCCTTCCGTTGATCGGATTCATCAGCACGGCGGTCCGGGCCACGGTCGCCGCGGTCCTGGTCGCCCGGCGTGGCGTGACGGCCGCCGATCACTCCGGCGAGCTGGACATCCAGGTCAACGGTCCCATCGGACCCGGGACCGGAGGTGCTGCATGACCGTCGTGCTGCTCCTCGTCACCATCGGCCTGCTCCTGGTCGTCCGGGTCCCGGTCGCGTTCGCGTTCCTGGGTCCGGGCCTGGCCTACCTGGTGCTGACCGACCAGTCGCTGGGCCTTGCGATGCGCCTGATCACCAACTCCACCGCGAGCTTCCCGCTGCTGGCCGTGCCGTTGTTCGTGCTCCTCGGGGTGATGGCCAACCACGCCGGCATCGCTGACCGGCTGTTCGACTTCGCCCTCGCGCTGTTCGGCAAGGTGCGTGGCGGCCTCGGTTACGTCAGCGTCGGCGTCAGCCTCGGGTTCTCCTGGATGAGCGGCTCGGCCGTCGCCGATGCGGCGGCACTGAGCAAGGTCGAGATCCCGGCCATGCTCCGCAACGGCTACAGCCGTCGGTTCTCGCTGGGCGTCGTCGGCGCCTCGGCCCTGATCGCGCCGGTCATGCCGCCCAGCATCCCGGCCGTGATCTACGCAGGACTCGCCGCGGTCAGCACGGGCGCCCTGTTCGCTGCGTCGGTGATCCCCGCGGTGCTCATGGCGGCGGGCCTGTGCCTGGTCGTGTTCATCATGGTCCGGCGCCAGCCGGACATCGTGCACACCGGCTTCTCGTGGCCCCGCCTGGCAGAGACCGGAAAGCGGGTGATCGGCCCGGCGCTCGCCCCGGTCATCATCCTCGGCGGCATCCTGGGCGGGTTCTTCACGCCGACGGAGGCAGCGGCGGTCGGCGCCTTCTACATGCTGGTCCTGGGCTTCGCCTACCGCACGCTGAAGATCCGCGACCTCCCGAAGATCTTCTCCGAGACCGTGATGACGACGGCGGCCATCATGCTGATCGTCTCCTCGGCCTCGCTGCTCGGCTACGTGCTCGCCCGCGAGCGAGTGCCCCAGCAGCTCTCGGAGCTGGTCCTGGGCTTCACCGACAACGGCACCGTCTTCCTGCTGCTCGTCGCCGCGCTGATGCTCATCCTGGGCACGGTGATCGATCCGACCGCGGTCCTCGTCCTCGTCGTACCGATCCTCATGCCGATCGGACTGCGGCTCGGCGTCGACCCGATCGTCCTCGGCGTGCTGATGATCCTCTCGCTCATGATCGGCCTGCTCACGCCGCCGGTCGGCACGGTGCTCTACGTCCTGAGCTCGACCATGAAGGTGCCCGTGGGGGAGGTCTTCAAGGGCTCCCTTCCCTTCATCGTCCCGCTCCTCGTCATCTGCCTGCTGATCATCTTCTTCCCGGGAGTCGTCACGTGGCTGCCCGGCCAGCTCGACCTGTGATCCGCCCGTCCCGACACCCCCACCCCTCGGCGTGGCTCCACGCCCGGAAGGAACAGACCATGAACCACACCCGCACCCATCGCGCCCTCGCAGCAGCGGCTGTCCTCGTGCTGCCGCTCGGCCTCGCCGCGTGCGGCGGCGACGGCGACGACGGCGGATCCGGTGGCGACATCGAGCTGACCCTGGCCCACAGCTACACCGAGGACCAGCCCCAGCACACCTGCGGTGCCGAGGTGATCAAGAAGGGCGTCGAGGACGCGGACGTGGGCCTGAGCGTCGAGATCTTCGCGGCCAGCCAGCTCGGCGGAGACGCGGACCGGATCGCCTCGGTGCAGTCCGGCGACATCGACATCGACATCCAGGGCGCGAGCGCGCTGGCCGCGGTCTACGACCCGGTCGGGGTGGTGGACGCTGCCTACGCCTTCGACGACGCGGCCGCCCTCGACGACTACTTCACCGGCGGGGGTGCGGACCAGCTCAAGGAGGACTTCAAGGCTGCGTCCGACGTCTCGATCCTGGGTGCCTGGTCCGCCGGCGCCCGGCAGTTCACCGCCAACGAGCCGATCCGCACCCCCGAGGACCTCGACGGCCTGCGGATGCGGTTCCCGGGCTCTCCGCAGTTCCTGCTCAACGCCAAGGCGCTGGGGGCCCGGGCCACCGAGGTCGCCTACGAGGAGCTCTACCTCGCCCTCCAGCAGGGCGTCGTCGATGGCCAGGAGAACCCGATCGTCAACATCGAGGCCAGCAACCTGCCGGAGGTCCAGGACTACCTCTCGATGTCCAGCCACCAGCAGAACTCCAACCTCATCGTCGCCGGCGGATCCTTCGACGACCTCTCCGACGAGCAGAGGACCGCGGTCGAGGACGCCGTCGCCGACGCCGTCTCCCAGATGCCCGGCTGCGTGGAGGAGTCCGAGTCCGAGACCCTCGCGAAGTGGGAGGCCGACGGCTCCATCGAGATCGTCGACGACGTCGACACCGACGCGTTCTCGGAGCAGGCCGACGCCTGGTTCCGCGACAACCTCGAGGGCGACTCCCTGGCCGTCTACGAGTCGATCAAGGACTCGCAGGAGTGAGTGGAGGCGGCGCCGCTCGGGTCGCCGTGGTCCCCACCTACCGGGGACCGGTCGCCGCGGGTGACCTCGGCCCGACGCTGACGCACGAGCACCTCTTCGTGCTCAGCCCCGAGCTCGACCGCGACTACCCGCACCCCGAGTGGGACGCAGACGCCGCGGTGGACCTGGCGGTCACCGGCCTCGAGCAGCTCTACGAGCTGGGGATCCGGACCGTGGTGGACCTGACCGTGCCCGGCCTGGGCCGGGACGCCGCCCTCGTGGCTCGGGTCGCGTCCCGGGTGCGGGTGCACCTCGTCGCCAGCACCGGCTGGTACGCCGACCAGGTGCTGCCGCCCTACTTCCGGACCCACGGACCCGGCCGGCTCGTCGGGGGTGCGGACCCGCTGGTCGAGATGTTCCGCAGGGACGTCCTCGACGGCATCGGCCGGAGCGGCGTGCGCGCCGGGATGCTGAAGGTCGTCACCGACGAGCCCGGGATCACCCCCGACATCGCCCGGGTCATGTCGGCTGCGGCAGCCGTCCACGTCGAGACCGGGACACCGGTCACCACCCACAGCAACCCGCACCTGCGCAACGGCCTCGACCAGGTGGCGTACCTGCTCGAGCGCGGCGTCCGGCCCGACCACCTCGTGGTCGGTCACAGCGGGGACAGCGGCGACCTCGACTACCTGCTCGCCCTGCTCGACCACGGGGTCACGCTCGGGATGGACCGCTTCGGCATGGACCACACCGGGACCGACGAGGGGCGCGTCGAGACCGTGCTCGCGCTGCTGGCACGGGGCTTCGCCGGGCAGCTCGTGCTGTCGCACGACAGTGCCTACTTCAGCCGGGTCACGCCACCGTCGTGGCGCCGCGAGCACACCCCGCACTGGACCCATGACCACCTCAGCCGCCGGATCCTGCCGCAGCTGGTCGCTGGCGGCGCACGCCAGGAGGACCTCGACACGATGATGATCCACAACCCCGCGCGCCTGCTGGCGCCCGTGCAGACGGTGGCGATGTCGACGTGACCGCCTCTCCTCAGGCCTACCGGGTCGGACTGCTCGGTCACGGCATCGGGCCCTCGCTGACGCCGGCCATGCACGCGCGCGAGGGAGCGGCGCTCGGCCTGGACTACCACTACGAGATCGTCGACCTGCTCGACCGCCCCGACGCCGAGCTGGGAGGAGAGCTCGACCGGCTCGTCGCGGCCGGGTTCGTCGCCGTCAACGTGACCCACCCCTTCAAGCAGGCCGTGCTCGAGCACGTGGACGACGCCAGCGATGCCGTACGCCGCATCGGTGCGGCCAACCTGGTCCTGCTGGGGGAGCGGCGCGTCGCGCACAACACCGACTACGCCGGTTTCCGGGCCGGGCTCGAGGACTTCCTCGACGGCGACCGCACGGGACCTGTCCTGCAGGTCGGCGCCGGCGGCGCGGGCCTGGCCACGGCGTGCGCGCTGATCGACGTCGGCTTCGACGACGTGGTCGTCCACGACCGGGTCGAGTCCGCGGCGGCGGACCTGGTCGCCCGACTCGGCGACGACGCCCCCGGCCTCCGCACGTCGACGGGCGACCTCGCCCAGTGGCTTCCGCGGGTCAGCGGAGTCGTGCACGTGACCCCGATGGGCATGGTCGAGCATCCCGGCACCGCCTTCGAGGTGTCCATCCTCGACGAGGGCGCCTGGGTGGCCGAGGTGGTCTACCGCCCGCTGGAGACCGACCTGGTCCGCGGTGCCCGCGAACGCGGCCTGCGCACCCTCGACGGCGGCACGATGGCGGTGGAGCAGGCGGTGGCGAGCATCCGGCTGATCACCGGGCGCGAGCCGGACGCCGAACGGGTGCACCGCCACTTCTCCGAGCTGATCGGGGCCGGCTCATGAGCGCCCCGCACGCGACCCGTCACTCCATCGCCACGGTCTGCCTCTCCGGCAGCCTGGAGGAGAAGATGGACGCCGCCGCGGCGGCCGGCTTCGACGGCATCGAGGTCTTCGAGGCCGACCTCGTGGTGAGCGACCTGAGCCCCGAGGAGGTGCGTGCCCGCGCGGCACGGCTCGGCCTCACCCTCGACCTCTACCAGCCGATGCGCGACATCGAGGGTGTCACCGAGGACCTGTTCCTCGACAACCTGCGTCGCGCCGAGGAGCGGTTCACGGTGATGCAGCGCCTCGGCGTCGACACCGTGCTGGTCTGCAGCAACGTAGGCACCGCGACGGTCGACTCCGACGAGGTCTCGGCCGGGCAGCTGCGGCGGCTGGGCGAGCTCGCGGCGGCGTACGACGTGCGGGTGGCGTTCGAGGCCTTGGCCTGGGGACGCTACGTCGACGACTACCGGCGTGCGTGGCGCATCGCCGAGCTCGCCGACCACCCCGCCGTGGGGGCGTGCCTCGACAGCTTCCACATCCTGTCCCGCGGTCACTCCCCGGACGCCATCCGCGACATCCCGGGCGACAAGATCTTCTTCGTCCAGCTCGCGGACGCCCCGCAGCTGTCGATGGACGTGCTCAGCTGGAGCAGGCACCACCGACTCTTCCCGGGGGAGGGCGACTTCGACCTCGTCGGCTTCGTCGACCACGTCGAGGCGGCCGGCTACACCGGGCCGCTGTCGCTGGAGGTCTTCAACGACACCTTCCGCCAGACCGATCCCGTCCGCACGGCCGAGCACGCCCGGCGCTCGCTGGTGTGGCTCGAGGACCAGGTCGCCCGCGAGGGCCGCGGCAGCTCCTTCACCGCGATCCCGCAGGTGGCGCAACCCACCGGTGTCGACTACGTCGAGGTCAAGGCCGAGGACACCTCGCTGGTCGAGACGATGCTCGACCAGCTGGGCCTCACGTTCCGTGGTCAGCACCGCACCAAGGCGGTGCGGCTGTGGTCGTCCGGCGACGTACGCATCGTGCTCAACGAGCAGCACGCCCGCGAGCTCGAGCCGAGGCTCGCCGGGCTCGGTGTCCAGGTGCCCGACGCCGACGCGGCGGCCGCGCGCGCCCGCGCCCTCGCGGTGCGCCCGGTGCCCCGGCGGACGCAGGCGGGGGAGCAGCACCTCGTGGGGTTCGACGCCCCGAGCGGGCTCGAGGTCTTCGTCAACGGCGGGACCGGCGAGCCGGGGTGGACCGTCGAGTTCGAGCACGGTGGACCCGACCGGGAGCACACCTTCACCAGCATCGACCACGTGAACCTCGTCCACTCGTGGGCCGAGCACGACGAGGCGGTGCTGTTCTTCACCAGCCTGCTGGGGCTGCAGGCTCCGGCAGCCACCCAGGTCGCCGGCCCCCAAGGACTCGTCCGTAGCCAGGTGATGCGCGCGGACGACGGGTCGGTGCGACTGCCGATGAACGTCGCGCCGGGCGCCGACGACCGGTATCCCGAGCACGTCGCCATCGGTTGCCACGACATCGTCGCCGTGGCGACAGCCGCGCGGCGCCGCGGGCTGGCGTTCCTGCGGATCCCGGACAACTACTACGACGACCTGCGGGCGAGGTTCGGTCTCCCCGAGGACGAGCTCGCCCTGCTGCGGGAGCACGACCTGCTCTACGACCGCGACTCCGGGGGCTTCTTCCGGCACTTCTACACCCCGCGCGTCGGGCGACTGTTCTTCGAGGTCGTGGAACGAGTGGGCGGCTACGACGGCTACGGGGCCGACAACGCCCCCGTCCGGCTGGCCGCGCAGGCACGGCACCCCGACTGACGCGGGAGGCCGAGGGTCGTCAGGACGCCAGGGTCACGGGCGGTCGCGCCGCACGCGACGCCGCAGCTGCAGGATCCGCAGCATCCCGGCGACGCCGGCGAGGAAGAGCCCGGCCACCGCGGCGATCAGGAGCCCGACGGCAACGGGCACCTGGCCGTCCCAGGCCAGGAACGACACGGTCGTCTTCCGGGTGTTCTGCGCGATGAAGATGATCAGCAGCACCAGCACGACGCCGAGCCCGATCGTGGCGGCGTAGAACCCGCTCGTGCGTGACCCACGCAGGGGGTCGGCTCCCGTGGCCGGTGCGACCTCGTCGGCGGGAACTCCTGACGACGGTGCTTCCGAGTTTCCGCTCATGGGTGAAACGTACTCCGCCGGAGGGTCAGAACCCGATCGGTAGTCCGGCGTAGTTCTCGGCCAGGCCGGTGGCGCCGGCCTCGCTGGTGGCGACCCAGCGCAGCTGCGCCAGCTGCAGCTGCTGGTCGAAGGCGTCGCCGCTGGTGTGCAGCATCGTCGTCATCCACCACGAGAAGTGGGTGCAGCGCCAGACCCGGCGCAGCGCGGTGTCGGAGTACGCGTCCGCGAGCCGCGCGTCGTCCTTGCCCAGCAGGTCGGCCAGGGCCGGCGCCAGCAGGCCCACGTCGGCCACGGCCAGGTTCAGTCCCTTGGCGCCCGTGGGCGGCACGATGTGGGCGGCGTCACCGGCCAGGAACAGCCGGCCGTGACGCATCGGCGTCTGCACGAAGGAGCGCATCGGCAGCACGCTCTTGTCCGTCACCGGCCCCGGGGTGAGCGTCCATCCGTCCTGGCCGTGGCCGAGGCGGGTCGCCAGCGCCGACCAGATCCGGTCGTCCGACCAGTCGTCGATGTCGGTGTCGTTGGGCACCTGGAGGTAGAGCCGCGAGACGCTGTCGGACCTCATCGAGTGCATCGCGAAGCCGTCGGGGTGCCAGGCGTAGATCAGCTCGTCGGTCGAGGGCGCGACGTCGGCGAGGATCCCCAGCCAGGAGTAGGGGTAGACCTTCTCCCAGCTCTGCCGCGCGGCGTCCGGCACCGCGGAGCGGGACGGGCCGAACGACCCGTCGCAGCCGACGACGACCGAGGCGGTGACCCGCGTCGGTGCGCCCGACGCCGACACGAAGGTCACCGACGGACTCTCCGACTCGAGGTCGTGCAGCGCGGTGTCCGAGACCTCGTAGTGGATCTCCTGACCGTCCTCGGCGCGGGCGGCGATGAGGTCCTTCTGCACCTCGGTCTGCCCGTAGACCCACACGGACCGGCCGGTGAGGTCGACGAAGTCGAGGTGGTGCCGCTCCTCGGGCCACTGCAGGTGGATGCCGCGGTGCTGGTCGCCCTCGCTGTCGAGCCGGTCGCCGAGGCCGGCGGAGCGGAGCAGGTCGACGGTCGACTGCTCGAGGATGCCGGCCCTGATCCGCGAGGCGACGTAGTCCTCGCTGCGGGTCTCGACGACCACGGACTCGATGTCGCGGGCCGCGAGGAGGTGGGACAGCAACATGCCGGCGGGGCCGGCGCCGATGATCGCGACCTGGGTGCGCACCTCTTGCATGGGTGCAGTCAATGCCGTGCCGGGTCCGCTGGACGAGAGGCACCTTCTGCTGGGCGGAACCTCAGGTGGCCCGAGCCGCGTCGAGTGCTCGGCCCACCCCGCGCGCAGCCACCTGCAGGGCGGCCACCAGTCGCGGGCGATCGCGCTTGAGGGAGGGCACGACCAGCCCGAGTGCCGCCACGACCTCGCCACCGCGGCGCAGGGGCACCGCGACCGAGCACGCCCCGAGGCTCATCTCCTCGGTCGTGGTGGCGTAGTCGTCACGGAGCACCTGGGCCAGCTGACGCCGGAGCCGACCCGGCTGCGTGACCGAGTACGCCGTGACCCGAGACGGGTCTGCGAGCACCACCTGCTGGACGTCGGGCGGGGCGTGGGCGAGCAGCACCTTGCCGACGCCGGTGGTGTGCATCGGCAGGCGCGAGCCGACCGTGCTGACGACGGGGACCGAGGTGCTGCCGCGCAACCGGTCGAGGTAGAGCACCTCGGTGCCGTCGCGGACCGCGAGGTGGACGGTCGCGTGCGTCGTGCCGTAGAGGTCGTGGAGGTAGGGGGAGGCCAGCTCGACCAGCCCGGCCTGCAGCGGTGCGAGCAGGCCGATGTCCCACAGCCGCCGCCCGACGACGTAGTCACCGTCCTCGGTGCGGGTCAGGGCACCCCACTCGACGAGCTCGGCGACCAGGCGGTGGGCGGTCGCGACCGGCAGGCCCGCGCGCTCGGCGAGCCGGGTGAGCGTGAGCCGCCGGTGCTCCTCGTCGAAGGCGCCGACGAGCGCCAGCGCCCGGCTGGTGACCGAGGCGCCGGGCGTCGTGGAGTTGCCGGCCATGCTCGGCAGTCTTCCACTAGCCGGAAGCGGGCTCGGTGTCCTGCACGTGTGCCGGCACGGTCGCCAGGGCGCCGACCGCCAGGAGGGCGGCGACCGCGAAGGCGTAGAAGCCCCACGGATAGGCGATGCCCGCCGTCACCAGGGCTCCACCGAGCGAGGGCCCCACGATGGCGCCGACCCGGCCGACTCCTGCGGCCATGCCGAGCGCGGTGCCCCTGATCTCCGGCGGGTAGAGGTGGCCGACGAAGGCGTAGACGAGGACCTGGGCGCTGAAGACGAAGATGCCGGTGAGCAGCACCGCGGCGTAGACCAGCGCCGTGCTCTCCAGCTTGATCGAGAGCAGCGCGAGGAAGACCGCCGCCAGTCCGAACCAGACCAGCACGGTGGGCTTGTTGCCCCGGGAGTCGGAGATGCGGCCGGCGGCCATCAGGCCGATGACGGCGCCGATGTTGAGGGCCAGCAGCAGGCCGATGCCGCCCTCGATGGAGTAGCCGGCCTCGCCCATGATCGTCGGCAGCCACGTGTTGAGGCCGTAGACCAGCAGCAGCCCGCAGAACGACGCGACCCACAGGCCCAGGCTCACGCGCAGGTAGCGGCCGCGGACGACCTCGGCGCTGCGGGTCACCGGCGCCTCGCCGCTCTCGCGGGCCTCGACCGCTCGCTCGTACGCCTCGGACTCGGGCAGGCGCGCCCAGAGCAGCGGGACCGTGAGCAGGCCGGCGATCCCACCGACCACGAACATGGACTCCCACCCGTGGTCGTCCACCAGCCACAGCGCGAGGAGCGCGGTGAGGACGGCGCCGACGTGGTAGCCGGTCATCGTGCGGGTGACGGCCGACGAACGACGCTCCGAGGTCGCGTGCTCGCTCATGAACGCGAGCGCCGTCGGCAGGCACGCGCCCAGGCCGAGCCCGGCCAGGAAGCGGAGCGCGGTGAACTGGGTGACGTCCTGGGCCAGGGGGATGGCAAGGGTGAGCAGGGAGAACCACGAGACGCAGGCGATCAGGCTCCGCCGCCGCCCGAAGCGGTCGGTGAGCGGGCCGATCGCGACGGCGCCGATGCCGACGCCGACCAGGCCCAGGGTCGCGGCCGTGGTCGCCGAGGAGGCGGTGAAGCCGAGGTCGCCGCTCTTGATCAGGGTCGGGATGACCGCACCGATGACGACGAGGTCGAACCCGTCGAGGGCGACCGCCAGCCAGCACAGCACGACGGGCCAGTGGGTGGACCGCGAGGCGGTGGCGGTGGGACGTGAGGTGGAGGTGGACATGCGTCTGCTCCTTGCCGAGATTCCGAGTCACCTCACCGTGGCAGCGGTCACCACCGCGGCCGATCGAGGAGTTCCGCTCAGCGGAAGTCAGGAGATTCGTCCACGATGGTCGGAGCCGTAGCCTGCAGCGCGTGACCCAGACCCATGCGGAGCAGACGCAGGAGCAGCTGAGCGCGGAGATCGACGCCCTGGCAGCGGCGTACGACGAGTCCGGGGTCGTCGAGACGCAGACCCGGCTCGACTACCCGCCCTATCGCAGCAGCCTCCTGCGGCACCCCACCAAGAGCCTCCACCACGCCGACCCCGAGGGCATCGAGCTGTGGAGCCCGGTGTTCGGCGAGCGCGACATCGACCCGCTCGAGTCCGACCTGACGATCCAGCACGACGGCGAGCCGATCGGCGAGCGGATGAAGATCACCGGCCGCGTGCTCGACGGCGACGGCCGACCGGTGCGACACCAGCTGGTGGAGATCTGGCAGGCCAACGCCGGCGGACGCTACGTCCACAAGCGCGACCAGCACCCGGCCGCCATCGACCCGCACTTCACCGGGGTCGGTCGGTGCCTCACCGACGCCGACGGCACCTACTCGTTCACCACGATCAAGCCCGGGCCCTACCCGTGGCGCAACCACCGCAACGCGTGGCGTCCGGCCCACATCCACTTCTCGCTCTTCGGGGCCGAGTTCACCCAGCGGATGGTCACCCAGATGTACTTCCCGGGCGACCCGCTGTTCGCCCTCGACCCGATCTACCAGTCGGTGATCGACCCGCGGGCGCGCGAGCGCCTCGTCGCGGCCTACGACCACGACGTCACCGAGCACGAGTGGGCCACCGGCTACCGCTGGGACATCGTCCTGACCGGTGCCCACCGCACCCCGCTCGAGGAGGAAGTCGAATGACGCCCACCCCGACCCCCACCCCGACGCCCGGCCAGACCGTCGGCCCCTTCTTCTCCTTCGGCCTCGTGGTCGACGGCGGCGGCGACCTGGTCCCGCCCGGGCACCCCGACGCCGTCCGGCTCACCGGCCGCGTGCTCGACGGCGCGGGCGACCCGGTGCCCGATGCGCTCGTGGAGATCTGGCAGCCGGGGCCCGACGGCGTCGTCGTACGCCGGCCGGGGTCGCTGGACCGCGACGGCTTCACCTTCACGGGCTGGGGTCGGACGCCGACGGACCGGGCCGGCCGCTACACGTTCGCCACGCTCGCTCCCGGCGCGACCACGCCGGGGGCAGCGCCCTACTTCGCCGTCGCGGTGTTCGCGCGCGGCCTGCTCGACCGGCTGCTCACCCGTGCCTATCTCCCCGTCGAGGCGGAGGTCCTGGCCGCCGATCCGCTGCTCGCCTCGGTCGAGGAGGGGCGCCGGGCGACCCTGGTCACCGTCCCGGACGCGCACGGGTTCGTCTTCGACATCCGGCTGCAGGGCGAGGGGGAGACCGTCTTCCTCGACCATCGGCAAGACTGACGGCGTGAGCGACCTCTACTGGCCCGGCGACGACCGGGCGGGCGAGCACTTCGCCCAGGAGTCGCTGGTCCGCGAGCTCGTCGCGGTCGAGGAGGAGTGGCTGGCCCGTCTGGGCCACCCCGCCGACCTGCAGGCCCTCGTCCGGGCGGACCACCTCGAGTGGCTGGCCCGCGAGTCGGAGCTCGGCGGCAACCCGGTCATCGGGCTCGTCGAGATGCTGCGCGAGGGCCTCACGGGGGAGCCCGCACGCTGGTTGCACCGGGGGCTCACCAGCCAGGACGTGCTCGACTCGGCGCTGGTGCGGTTGTCGGAGAGGGCGGTCGGCGACCTGCGCAGCGACCTGGCCCGACTGGGGTCGGGCCTGATCACTCTCGCGACGGCCCACCGTGACACCCCGATGGTCGCTCGCACCCTCACGCAGCACGCGGTCCCCACGACGTTCGGGCTCCGCGTCGCGCAGTGGCTGGCGGCGGTCGTCGACGCCGACGAGCAGCTGGCCACGCTGTCCTTCCCCGACCAGGTCGGCGGGGCCGCCGGCACCCGCGCAGCCATGGTCGAGCTGGGAGTCGAGGTCGACCTCCTCCCGGTCCCGTGGCACACGGTCCGCACGCCGGTCACTCGCCTCGGCGACGCCCTGGTGACCACGACCGACGCGTTGGCGCGCATCGCCAACGACGTCGTGGTGATGTCGCGACCGGAGATCGGTGAGCTCTCGGAGGGCCACCCGGGTGGGTCCTCGACGATGCCCGGCAAGGCCAACCCGGTGCTGTCCGTGCTGGTGCGCCGAGCAGCGCTGACCACGCCCCAGCTGGCCGCGACCCTGCACGTCGCCGCCGCCTCGCAGGTCGACGACCGCGCCGACGGCGGGTGGCACGCCGAGTGGGCGACCCTGCGCGACCTCGTACGACGGACCCTGACCGCGGCTGCCCAGTCGGTGGACCTGGTCGACGGCCTGGCCGTGCACGCCGACCGGATGGCCGCCACCCTCGCGGCTGCCGGGGAGTCGGTCCTGGCCGAGCAGCGCGCGATGGCCGAGCTGGCCGGACATGCCCCACACCCGACCTACGACGGGCAGGCTGGCGCGATCGTCGATGCCCTCGTCGTGCGCGCCCGAGGCCACTGGAGGCCCGCATGATCCCGCTCGTCACCGCCGTCCGCCTGACTCCCGCCGGGGACCGCGCGGCGCTGCCGCTGCTGGTGCTCGGCCCCTCGCTCGGCACCTCCGCCGTCACGCTGTGGGGCGACTGCGCCGGCCACCTCGCCGACACCTTCGACGTCCTTGCCTGGGACCTTCCGGGCCACGGCCACAACACGTCCGTGCCGGACGAGGACTGGTCGATGGCCGACCTTGCCGCCGGCGTGCTCCGGACCGTCGAGGAGGTGCTCGCCGAGCGGGGCGAGGCGGGCGCGACGTTCGGCTACGCCGGCGACTCCGTCGGCGGTGCGGTCGGTCTGCAGCTGCTCCTCGACGCGCCCGACCGGGTCTCGGGCGCGGTGCTGCTGTGCACCGGCGCGCTGATCGGCAGCGCCGACTCGTGGGGCGAGCGGATCGACCTGGTCCGCTCCGCGGGCACGCCGGCGCTGGTGAGCGCCTCTGCCCAGAGATGGTTCGGCCCCGGCTTCCTCGAGCGCGAGCCTGCCCGCGGGTCGGCGCTGCTGCACGCGCTGCAGGACGTCGACGACGCCGGCTACGCCCAGGTCTGCGGTGCCCTGGCCGGGTTCGACCTGCGTGACCGACTGGCCGAGATCGACGCCCCCGTGCTGGCAGTGGCCGGCTCGGTCGACGTGGCGACGCCTCCCGACTCGCTCCGCGAGGTCGCCGACGGCGTACGGCACGGCCGCTTCGTCGAGCTCGACGGCGTCGCGCACCTGGCTCCTGCCGAGGCGCCCGAGGAGGTGGCCCGGCTGATCCGTGACCACCTGCTCGGCGAACGCGCCGTCAGCGAGGGTGGTCGCACGCTCGACGAGGTCCACGCCGCCGGCATGGAGGTGCGACGCGAGGTGCTCGGCGCCGCCCACGTCGACCGTGCCACCGCCGCGACCACCGACCTCACCCGCGACTTCCAGGAGCTCATCACCCGCTACGCGTGGGGGAGCATCTGGACCCGGCCCGGCCTCGACCGCCGCAGCCGGTCGCTGATCACCCTCACCGCGCTCGTCGCGCGCGGGCACCACGAGGAGCTCGCGATGCACCTGCGGGCGGCCCGCACCAACGGGGTCACGATCGAGGAGATCACCGAGCTGCTCCTCCAGACCGCGATCTACTGCGGGGTGCCGGACGCCAACACGGCGTTCCGGATCGCGCAGGAGGTCCTGAGCGAGGAGCCGAACGGTCAGGCAGGCACCCAGCAGATGCCGTAGTGCTGACCCGCGTCCCACTGCTCCTGGGTCGGGCTCTCCTGCGACCAGGTGAAGTCGAGCGGGTCCGCGGCCTGCGCGCTCGCCGAGTCCTGGCAGGTGGACTCCATCCGGTCCACGATGGCCGCCTGGCTCGGCAGCTTCTCGCCCGGGAGGTCGACCGTGGTGGTCGCCCGCCACGAGTGCTGCAGGCCGCAGGCGACCCGCCTGAAGCCCTTCGTGCCGGGAGCCGCGGTGGCGCACATCGAGATCGCCGGCGCGTCGCCCCAGCCCTTCGTCCTCGACGGCAGCCGCATCAGCTGTCGCGGGGAGGCGACCACGACCACGTCGCACCGGAACCAGTCGGCGCCGGCCTCCGCATGCTTCGGGCTCGGGGTGAACCACACCGTCTGCGCCATGCTCAGCCGCAGCTCCCGCGGGTCGCGGGCGAGGTGGCGGGGGAGCCGGGTCGTGCAGGCCTTCCGCATCTGGCGCTGGGCGGCCTGCGAGTCCACCCGACGGGTGAACCCGGACTTCGTGGTCAGGTCGAGCCGGCCCACGAAGAAGGTCTGGGCGGTGTGCTTCCTGCGGCACGCGACAGCCTCGGTGCGACCGACGACGGCGACCGCCTGCCGGAAGGTGAGGTCGTGGCACTCGCCGGGCTTCGGTCGGGGACCGGGGTCCGGGGGCACGGTCTCGGTGGGGGTCGCCGTCGCGGTCGCCGACGGCGTCTGCTCGGCGGCGGGCTCGGGCGGGGAGGCGGTGCATGCCGTGAACGCCAGCAGGCAGGCGCCCGTCGTCACCAGGGTCCGGAGGAGCGCGGTCATCCCATCACCAGCGCTGCCAGCGTCCCGCCCAGCTCGTACGCCGACTCCCGCTCGTCCTCGCCCACGTCACCGAGCACCTCGAGGACCGGCGCCGCCTGGCGCCAGGACAGGGCGCCGACGATCGACTGCACCGCACGCACGGCACCGGTCGTGTCGTAGCGACCGTGGACGAAGAGGCCGTAGGGCTTCCTGCCGCCGTCGGCGGCAGCCGCGGAGCCGTCGTCGGTCAGCGCACCGCCGGCCTCGAGGAAGATCGTGTCGAAGAAGTGCTTGAGCGCGCCGCTCATGTAGCCGAAGTTGGCGGGGGTGCCGAGCAGGAAGCCGTCGGCACCGAGCACGTCGTCGGCGTCGGCCTCGAGGGCCGCCCTGACCACCACGTCCACGCCCTCGATCGCGTCGTCCGAGGCGCCGGCGACCACGGCGTCGGTGAGCGCCGTGACCGACGGGGTCGGGGAGTGGTGGACCACCAGCAATCGGGGCATGACGAGAGCCTACGAGGCGAGTAGCGTCATGGACGTGAGCTTCGAGGTGGCGGGTGACGCGTACGACCGGTTCATGGGTCGCTACTCCCGCCCGCTCGCCGGCAAGCTGGCCCAGTGGCTCGACCTCGCCGAGGGACAGCGAGCCCTGGACGTCGGCTGCGGCCCGGGTGCGTTGACCGAGCAGCTCGTCGGTCGGCTGGGTGCCGACCAGGTGGCCGCCATCGACCCCTCGCCCCCCTTCGTCGAGGCCTGCCGCGCGCGGTTCCCCGGCGTCGACGTGCGGCAGGGGACGGCCGACTCCCTCCCCTACGAGGACGACACCTTCGACGTGGCTGCGGCGTGCCTGGTCGTCCACTTCATGCCCGACCCGGTCGCCGGTCTCACCGAGATGGCTCGCGTGACCCGACCGGGTGGGTGGGTCGCGGCGACCGTCTGGGACCTGGCCGGCTCTCGTGCGCCCATGTGGCCGGTGTGGGAGGCGTTCGGCGTCATTCGACCGGGCGGACTTGCCGAGGAGCACCTGCCGGCAGGCACCGAGGGTGAGCTGCAGCGGATGTTCGAGGCGGCCGGGATCCGCGACGTCGAGGGTGCGGAGATGTCCATGACGGTCACGCACGAGAGCTTCGAGGAGTGGTGGGCGCCCTACCTCAACGGGGTGGGGCCGATCGGCGAAGAGCTGGCCGCGCTGGATCCCGCCGATCGCCAGCGGGTCGAGGACCTGTGTCGCGACCGGCTCGGCGAAGGCCCCTTCGACCTCACCGCAGTGGCCTACGCCGCCCGCGGGCGGGCCTGACCCGTCTCACCCCGCGGGAGCCCGGGTCCCGCGATCGTGGCGCTGGGGTTAGTCTGGAGCGGTCATGAAGACGCGCACCCTCCTCCTTGGTTGCCGCAGCGAGGCCCCTCTCTAGAGCCCGGCCCCCTCGTTGCGGAGTGAAGCGTGCCGGTCGTCCAGCACCGACCGACCCTCGAGGGACACCATGACCAACCTGAGCAACACCGCCCACCAGCAGGCGACGAGCCCGATGCCGTTCGCCCGCTACTCGCCGTTCGTGCCCGTCGACGTACCCGACCGCACGTGGCCGACGAAGAAGGTCGAGAAGGCGCCGCGCTGGCTCTCCACCGACCTCCGTGACGGCAACCAGGCGCTGATCGACCCGATGACGCCGGCCCGCAAGCTCACCATGTTCGAGCTGCTGGTGAAGATGGGCTACAAGGAGATCGAGGTCGGCTTCCCCAGCGCCAGCCAGACCGACTTCGACTTCGTCCGCAAGCTCATCGACGAGGACCGGATCCCCGACGACGTGCAGATCTCGGTGCTGACGCAGGCGCGTGAGGACCTCATCGAGCGCACCGTCGACTCGCTGGTCGGCGCCCCGCGCGCCACCGTCCACCTCTACAACGCCACCGCACCGCTCTTCCAGCGCGTCGTCTTCGGCGTCACCCCCGACGAGTGCCGCAACATCGCGGTCCGGGGCACCGAGATGGTGATGAAGTACGCCGAGGAGCGGCTCTCACGTCTCGTCGGCAGCGAGCAGTTCGGCTACCAGTACAGCCCGGAGATCTTCACCCAGACCGACACCGACTTCGCCCTCAGTGTCTGCGAGTCCGTCTCCGACGTGTGGCAGCCGGAGGCCGGTCGCGAGATCATCCTCAACCTGCCGGCCACGGTCGAGATGTCGACGCCCAACACCTACGCCGACCAGATCGAGCACTTCGGCCGCGGCCTGACCCGGCGCGAGCACTCGGCGATCAGCCTGCACCCGCACAACGACCGCGGCACCGCGGTCGCGGCCACCGAGCTGGCCCTGATGGCCGGCGCCGACCGCGTCGAGGGCTGCTTGTTCGGCCACGGCGAGCGCACCGGCAACGTCGACCTGGTCACCCTGGGCATGAACCTGTTCAGCCAGGGCATCGACCCGCAGATCGACTTCGGCGACATCGACGAGATCCGCCGCACGGTCGAGTACTGCACCAACCTGCCGGTCCACCCGCGCCACCCCTACGCGGGCGACCTCGTCTACACCGCCTTCTCCGGCTCCCACCAGGACGCCATCAAGAAGGGTCTCGAGGACCTCGAGAAGCGCGCGGCCGACCAGGGCATCGACGTGCGCGACATCGCCTGGGAGGCGCCGTACCTCCCGATCGACCCGAAGGACGTCGGCCGCACCTACGAGGCCGTGATCCGGGTCAACAGCCAGTCCGGCAAGGGCGGCGTGGCCTACGTCCTCAAGTCCGAGCACAAGCTCGACCTGCCGCGCCGGGCGCAGATCGAGTTCAGCCGGGTCGTGCAGCAGCACACCGACACCGAGGGCGGCGAGATCACGCCCGAGGAGATCTGGTCGGTGTTCCGCGCCGAGTACCTCGACCGCGAGACCCCGCTCAAGCTCAACTCCGTCCACACCTCCAGCGCTGCGGGGGAGAAGGACCAGCTCACCGTCGGGGTCTACGTCGACGGCGAGCGGCGCGAGCTGACGGGCGAGGGCAACGGACCGATCGCCGCCTTCGTCGACGCCATCTCGGCCGTCGGCCACGACGTGCGGGTCCTCGACTACGCCGAGCACGCGCTCTCCTCGGGCGGCGACGCGATGGCGGCGGCCTACGTCGAGTGTGCCGTGTCGTCGGAGAAGGGCGACCAGGTCCTCTGGGGCGTCGGGGTGGACGCCAACATCGTCACGGCGTCGCTCAAGGCGGTCATCAGCGCCCTCAACCGCGCCTGAGCGACTTCCTCACCAACTCAGGAGCAACCCACAGCGGGCCCACAGGAACGAGTCCCACGGTGAGGACATGACACTCCTCATGGAACCGCGGGTCCCGGTCCTGGCCCGTGGTGACGAGCTGGTGCGGGCCGGCACCTCGGCCCTGCTGGGCGGTGCGCTCCTGCTGGTCAGCTGGTGGTGGGCGGCCGACGGCGGGATCACCGCTCTCGCCGGCTGGGCGACGGGACTCACGTCGTTCGGGCAGTGGACCGGGCTGATCGCCTCCGTCCTGCTGCTCACCCAGGTGCTGCTGATGGCGCGCCTCCCCGTGCTCGAGCGGGCGTGGGGGCAGGACCGGCTCGTCGGCATCCACCGCTGGGTCGGCTTCTCCTCGTTCACCCTCATGCTCGTCCACATCGTCACGGTGACGTGGGGGTACGCCGCGGGCGAGCTGCTCGCCTCGCCGGCCATGCTGTGGCAGCTCGTGATCGGCAGCCCCGGCATGCTGCTCGCCGCGGCGGGGACGCTGGCCCTCGTCATGGTCGTGGTGACCAGCGTGCGCGCGGCTCGTCGCCGGCTCCGCTACGAGTCCTGGCACCTGATGCACCTCTACGCCTACCTCGGCGTCGGGCTCGCCCTGCCGCACCAGCTGTGGACCGGCGCCACCTTCGTCTCGTCCCCGGCGCGGGCACTGTTCTGGTGGGCGGCGTGGGGCGCGACCGCGGTCACCGTGGTCGTGTGGCGGGTGCTGCTGCCGCTGGTGCGGACCCTGCGCCACGAGCTCGTCGTCGCGAACGTCGTACGCGAGTCGCCCGACGTGGTGTCGGTGCACCTGACCGGTCGACACCTCCACCTCCTGCGCGTGGAGCCCGGCCAGTACTTCAACTGGCGCTTCCTCGACCGACCGGGCTGGACCCGGGCCAACCCCTACTCGATCTCCTCCGCCCCGGACGGCCGCAGCCTGCGGATCACGGTCAAGGACTCCGGCGACGGCAGCGGCGCGACCGCCGGCCTGGTGCCGGGGACCCGGGTCGCGCTCGAAGGTCCCTACGGTCGGCTCAGCCCCCGGGTGCGCACGCGCCGCAAGGTCGCGCTGATCGGCGCCGGCGTGGGCGTGACCCCGCTGCGCTCGCTCGCCGAGGGCCTCGCCTACGAGCCGGGCGACGCGGTGCTCCTGCACCGCTGGACAGCCCAGCCGTTGTTCACCGAGGAGCTCGACCAGCTCCGCGCCGCTCGCGGCCTGCAGGTGGTCGACCTGCCCGGTCGCCGCCGCCACCCGGACTCGTGGCTCGGTGACGCCCCGCCGCTCGACGACGCCGGCGTCCTGCACGGATGGGTCCCCGACCTGGCCGAGCGCGACGTCTGGGTGTGCGGTCCGCGACCCTGGGCCGAGGCCGTACGACGGACCTGCCGCCGGCTCGGCGTACCGGCTCGCCACATCCACGTCGAGACGTTCGGGTGGTGAGCGGGATGCGACGCATCATCGGCTGGGCCTCCACCACGGTCACCCTGCTCGTCCTCCTCTTCGGCTACCACACCTCCACCTCGTCCACCGTCGCCGCGACGTCGGAGACGGTGATCTCCTCCGGCCCGGTCGCGGGATCGGGCGCCGTCCCGGCGGCAGGTGGCACGAAGTCCGGTTCGGGCACCACCAGCAGCAGTGGCAGCAGCACGGTGACCGGCTCGGTGGTGCAGACCCGCTACGGCCCGGTCCAGGTGGCGCTCTCCGTCGCCGGCGGCAAGGTCGCCGGGGTGTCGGTCGTGCAATATCCCGACGGCGATCCGCGGAGCTCGCAGATCAGCAACTACGCCCTCCCCGTCCTCTCCGACGAGACCGTCGCCGCGCAGGGCAGCTCGATCGACATGGTCAGCGGAGCCACCTACACGAGCACCGGCTACCTCCAGTCCCTGCAGAGCGCGCTCGACCAGGCGGGGCTGTGACCACGCCGCGGGTGACCCGGCAGGTGGTGCAGGTGATGGGCATGCCCGTCAGCCTCGCCCTGCGCGGCGAGCACGCGTCGACCACCACCGGGGAGCGGGCCTGGTTGGAGGTGGTCGCCACCCTGCGCGACGTCGACCGGGTCTTCTCGACCTATCGTGCCGACTCCCACGTCCGACGGCTGGACCGCGGCGAGATCGAGGCGGCCGAGTGCCCGCCCGAGCTCGCCGAGGTGCTCGCGATCGGAGAGCTGGCCCGCACGCAGTCGGGCGGCGCGTTCGACGTACGCCGTCGCGACGCGGCCGGGCGGTCCGTGCTCGACCCGAGCGGCGTGGTGAAGGGCTGGGCCGTCGAGCGTGCGGCGCGAGCCCTGCGCGGTCTGCCGGACACCGACTTCTGCCTCTCGGCCGGTGGCGACATGGTCTGCCACGTCGCCGACCCCGACCGGGAGCCGTGGCAGGTCGGGATCGAGGACCCGCACGACCCCGGCCGGTTGCTGGCCCGCGTCCCGGTCCGGCACGGTGCGGTCGCCACCTCCGGCGCCAGCCACCGTGGCGCCCACATCGTCGACGCCCGCTCCGGCGACCCGGCCACCGGCGTCGCGCAGGTGACCGTCGTGGGACCGGACCTCACCTGGGCGGACGTGGACGCGACGGCGGCCTGTGCCCTCGGCGCGCAGGCGCTCTCGTGGCTGGCGGCCCGGCCCGGGCGTGCCGGTCTGGTCGTCTGGGACGACGGGCGGTGCGAGACGTTCGGACGCGCGGCCTGAGACGCACTACATTCCAGTCATGTTGGTGAGCGAGCGGATCGGACAGTTCTTCGTCGAGTCCGACGGCGGGCGCGACCGGCTCGAGTACACCGAGTACGGCTCGGGTGACGAGTGGGTCGTGCTGCTGCACGGCCTGCTGATGCCCCGCCGGATGCAGCAGCCGCTCGCCCGGGCGATGGCCGCCCAGGGCCTGCACGTCGTCACGCTCGACCTGCTCGGTCACGGGCGCTCCGACCAGCCCGCCGACCCGCTCGTCTACTCGATGACGTCCTTCGGCGAGCAGGTCGTGGCCCTGCTCGACCACCTCGGTGCCGACCAGGCCGTCATCGGCGGCACCTCGCTCGGAGCCAACGTCTCGCTCGAGGTCGCGGTGATCGCGCCCGAGCGGGTCAAGGGCCTGATCGTGGAGATGCCGGTGCTCAACAACGCGCTGGTCGCCGGGCTCGTCGCCTTCGTGCCCCTCATGCTGGCCGCGCGCTACCTGCCCTTCACCGCCAACACGCTCCAGAAGGTCTCCCGCTCCGTCCCACGAGGGATCGTCCCGTTCTGGGCGGGCGTCGGGCTCGACACCGTCGACCACCGGGCCGAGTCGATCGCCGCCGTGCTGCACGGGGTGATCTTCGGGCGACTCGCACCGTCGTCGAGCCAGCGCCGCCGGATCCAGGCCCCGGTGTTCGTCGTGGGTCACCCGGTCGACCCGATCCACCCGTTCGTCGATGCCGACATGCTGGTCGCCGAGCTGCCCCACGTCCGCTCCGAGCGGGCCACCTCGATCCTGGAGTGGCGCTTCCGCCCCGAGCGGCTCACCACGGCTGCCGCCGACTTCGCCCGCGAGTGCTGGGCGGTGCCGGGCACGACTGCGAAGCGCGCCCGGAAACGCTGACGGCGTACCCGCTCCGGCGGCTCGGTGGGGGAGAATGGTCACGTGCCCCTCTACCGCGACGAGGCGGTCGTGCTGCGCACCCACAAGCTGGGTGAGGCCGACCGCATCATCACCCTGCTGACGCGTCAGCACGGGCGGGTGCGCGCGGTGGCCAAGGGAGTCCGGCGGACGACCTCGCGCTGGGGCTCGCGCCTCGAGCCGTTCACCCACGTCGACCTCCAGCTCGCCGAGGGCCGCAGCCTCGACGTGATCACCCAGGCCGAGATGCTGGACCCGTTCCACGCGCGGCTGGGCCTCGACTACGACCGCTACACCGCCGGCACGGTGATGCTGGAGACGGCCGAGCGGCTCGTCACCGAGGAGAAGGAGCCGGCCGTGCAGCAGTTCCTGCTGCTCGTCGGCGGCCTCCGCGCGATGTCCAGCGGTGAGCACCCGGCGAAGCAGGTGCTCGACTCCTACCTGCTCCGGTCGCTGTCGGTCGCCGGCTACGCGCCGTCGTTCGAGCACTGCGTGCAGTGCGGGGTGGAGGGGCCGCACCGGTTCTTCAACCCCTCGGCCGGTGGCGTGCTCTGCACCTCCGACAAGCTCCCCGGCTCGGCGACGCCCGCGCCCGAGACCGTCCTGGTCCTCGGCGCCCTGCTCGTCGGCGACTGGCCCGTGGTCCACGCGGCCGACCCCCGCCACCTGCGCGAGGCGAGCAACCTCGTCTCGGCCTACCTCTCCTGGCACCTCGAGCGCGGCCTGCGCTCCATGGCCTACGTCGAGCGCTGACGCTGCGACCCGCGACACCCCGGCGCCCCTAGGCTGTCCGTCGTGAAGCGACAGGTGAAGCCACCCACGCCGCACCCGAGCGGCGCGACGCCCCCGCCGGTCCCGCGCGACCTCGTGCCCGAGCACGTCGCGATCATCATGGACGGCAACGGACGGTGGGCCAAGCAGCGCGGCCTGCCGCGCACCAAGGGCCACGAGGAGGGCGAGAGCACGCTCTTCGACGTGGTCGAGGGAGCGATCGAGATCGGCGTGAAGGCGATCTCGGCCTACGCCTTCTCGACCGAGAACTGGTCGCGCTCGGCCGACGAGGTGCGCTTCCTGATGGGCTTCAACCGCGACGTGATCCGCCGCCGGCGCGACGAGATGCACGAGCTCGGCGTCCGGGTGCGCTGGGCCGGTCGGGCGCCGCGGCTGTGGAAGTCCGTCATCAAGGAGCTCCAGGTCGCCGAGGAGATGACCCAGGACAACGACGTGCTGACCCTGACCATGTGCGTCAACTACGGCGGTCGCGCCGAGCTCGCCGACGCGGCCCGGTCGATCGGTCGCGAGGTCGCGGCCGGCCGCCTCAACCCCGACAAGATCGACGAGAAGGTCTTCGCCCGCCACCTCTACGTCCCCGAGCTGCCCGACGCCGACCTCATCTGGCGTACGTCGGGGGAGCAGCGGCTCTCCAACTACATGCTGTGGCAGGCGGCCTACAGCGAGATGGTCTTCACCGACGTGCTCTGGCCCGACGTCGACCGCCGCCACCTGTGGGCCGCTGTCGAGACGTACGCCAGCCGCGACCGGCGCTACGGCGGCGCGCTCCCCAACGCTCCCGCCTGAAGAGGCGCTCACCCCGGTGGTTGAGGAGGCGCGCCAGCTCATCCCGGTGGTTGAGGAGGCGCGCCAGCGCCGTCACGAAACCCCTCAGCGACAGGCCGGGCAGGTCCCGAAGATCTCCAGCGTGTGGCTGATGTCGGCGAAGCCGTGCTCCGCCGCGATCGCGTTGGTCCAGCGCTCGACGGCTGGTCCCTCGACCTCGACGGTCGCTCCGCACGTGCGGCAGACGAGGTGGTGGTGGTGCGTGTCGGAGCAGCTGCGCCAGATGGCCTCGCCGTCCTCGTTGCGCAGCATGTCGACCTCGCCGGCCTCGGCGAGTGCGGACAGGGTGCGGTAGACCGTCGCCAGGCCGACCGAGTCGCCCTGCCGCGAGATCAGGTCGTGGATCTCCTGGGCGCTGCGGAAGTCGTCGAAGCCCGCCAGGGCAGCGGCGACCGCGCGGCGCTGGCGGGTGGGCCGGACCGACGGCCGCGCCTGCGTGTCTCCGTGCGGGTCAGTGCTCGTCATAGTGCTCTCCGTGCGGGGCGTGCCGGTGGCCGTCGTGGACGTAGTCGACGTGGTCGCCGTGCGGGACGGCCGGGTGGCCGCAGGTCTCGCCGTGCTCGTGCGGGTGCTGGTTGCTGGACCGGTGTGGCGTCGCGGTGACCTCGGGGAAGGGTGCCATCAACCGGCTGCGGCGACGCAGCCACACGCCGAGCGGCCAGGTGGCGGTGAACATCGCCAGCGCGAGCAGCACGATCGTCGGGCCCGGGGACACCGAGATCTGGAACGAGAGCGCCGCACTGAGCACGAGCCCGCCCACCGACGCCAGGCAGCCGACGACCATCGCGCCGAGGAGGGTGGCGCGGAAGGAGCGGGCCAGCTGCTGCGAGGTGGCCACCGGCACGACCATCAGGGCGGAGACGAGCAGCAGCCCGACCGTGCGCATCGCGACGGTGATGCTCACCGCGGCCAGGACGGCGATCAGCAGGTTGTAGCCCCGCACGCGCAGCCCGGCGACGCGCGCGAAGTCCTGGTCGCTCGCCACCGCGAACAGCTGCGGCGAGAGGCCGAGCGCGACGACCAGCACGATGACGGTGAGCGCGGCGGTGAACCACACGTCGGCGGACGAGATCGCGTTGAGCGAGCCGAAGAGGTAGGCCTGCAGGGTCGAGGCGCCCTGGCCGGCGATGCCGGTGATCAGCACGCCGCCCGCGAGGCCGCCGTAGAACAGCAGCGCGAGCGCCACGTCGCCGTTGGTGTGGCCGCGCTCGCGGATCAGCTCCATCAGCACCGCGCCCAGCACGGCCACGACGACAGCCGTCCAGGTCGGGGAGGCGCCGGTCAGCAGGCCGAGCGCCACACCGGTGACGGCCACGTGCCCGATGCCGTCGCCGAGCAGGGCCAGGCGCCGCTGGACCAGGAAGGTGCCGATCGCCGGAGCGGCGAGGCCGGTGAGCAGGGCGGCGATCAGCGCGCGCTGCATGAACCCGAGCGAGAACAGGTCGAGGAAGGTCATGACCTGCCCCCGCGCTCCCAGTCGAAGGGGGACCCCACGTGGGGCGCATGGTCGTGTCCGCCGGGTACGTCGTGGTCGTGCGCGTGGTGCGTGTGCGAGGCGACCTCCTGCGTGAGCGGCGGTCCGTCGTAGGCCACCCGCCCGTCGCGCATCACCACTGAGCGGTCGATCAACGGCATCATCGGGCCGATCTCGTGGGCCACCAGCAGGATCGTGGCGCCCCGCTCCTTCAGCCGCCCGAGCGCATCGGCCAACGCCTGCTGGTTGGGCAGGTCCACGCCGGCGGTCGGCTCGTCGAGCACCAGCAGGTCGGGCTCGCCCGCGAGCGCCCGCGCGATCAGCACGCGCTGCTGCTGGCCGCCGGAGAGCTGCGAGACGCCGTGGGACGCCCGGTCGGCGAGGCCGACCACGTCGAGGGCGGACTCCACTGCGCGACGGTCGGCCGCGCTGGTGGGCCGGAGCAGCCGGCGCCGCCCGACCCGACCGGAGGCCACGACCTCACGGACGGTGGCGGGGACGCCGCCGGTGGCGGTCGAGCGCTGCGGCACGAACCCGAGGCGCCGCCAGTCGGTGAAGTCCTCGATCGGTGTGCCGAAGAGGCGGACCGTGCCGCGGGTGTGGGGGAGCAGACCCGTGACGGCCCGGACGAGCGTCGACTTGCCCGAGCCGTTGGGCCCGAGCAGCGTGACGACGTCACCGGTGCGGACGGTCAGGTCGACGTCGCGCAGGATCGGCCGGCCGCCGATCGAGACGGAGACCTGCTCCAGCTCGACGGGAGCGGCGGCGGGAGTGTGCGACGCGGTCACGAGCAGCCGTTGGCCTGCTGGAGGGCGGTGAGGTTCTCGCGCATGAGGGAAAGGTAGTCCTCGTCGGCCGTGTCGTCCGACAGCCCCTCGATCGGGTCGAGCACCGCCGTGGTCACGCCCAGGTCGTCGGCGAGCGTCTCGGCCATCTTGGGGCTGACCAGTCGCTCGGAGAAGACCGTGGTGATGCCGTCGGCCTCGATGAGCTCCTGGAGGTGGGCCAGGTCGGCTGCCGTGGGCTCGGCGTCGGGGGACAGGCCGGCGATCGGCTCGAAGTCCAGCCCGTAGCGGGACAGGTAGGCGAAGGCCTGGTGGCTGACGACCGTCGTGGTCCGCTCGCAGGAGGCCAGTCCGTCGCTGAGGTCCTGGTCGAGCGACTCGAGCTCGGTGCGCAGCTGCGCGGCGTTGTCGGCGTACGTCGTCGCGCCGTCGGGGTCGACGTCCGCAAGCTCGTCGGCGACCGCGTCGGCGAAGTCGGCGACGAGCAGCGGGTCGAGCCAGAAGTGCGGATCGAGGTCGCCGTGGTCGTGGCCCTCCTCGGCGTGCTCCTCCTCGCTCTCGCCCTCGTGCTCCTCGGCGCTGGCCGGCAGCAGGTCGAGCACGGCGGCGGCGTCGACGACAGGAGCCTCGGAGCTCTCGGCGGCCGCGTCGACGGCCGGCTGGAAGCCCTCCTCGAGGACCACCAGGTCGGCCTCCTGGAGGGCAGCGGTCTGGGCGATGTTGAGGTCGAGGTCGTGGGGCTCCTGACCCGGCTGGGTGAGGTTCTCGATCGTCCAGTCGTCGCCCGCCACCCGCTCGGTCACCCATGCCAGCGGGTAGAACGACGCCACGGCCTGGCGACCATTCCCGGACGAGGCGCCATCCGACTGACCGCACCCGGCAAGGAGGGCGGAGGCGGCCAGGAGGCTGAGGGTGACAGGAAGGGAGCGAGTGACGGGCAACATGAGAACGATTCTCACCATTGTTGAGAACCGTTGTCAAACCGGCCCCGGCCCTAGGCTGGGCGGATGCTCGTCGTCACCCGCCTCCGTACGCCCAGCCCCGACCTCGCCGCGGAGTCGCAGCTGCGGGCCGGCCTGCTGCAGGCGCTCTCGATCCTCGCCGCCAAGCCGGGCTACGTCGGGGGAGAGGTCGGCCGCAACGTCGACGACCCGACCCTGTGGGTGCTGACCACCCGCTGGGCCAACGTCGGCTCCTACCGACGAGCACTCGGGTCCTACGAGGGCAAGATGCACATCCAGCCACTGATGGTGCACGCCCTCGACGAGCCCAGTGCCTACGAGGTGGTCGAGGAGGGGACCGACCTCAACGAGGCCCAACCCCGCTCGATAGGCTGACCGTTCGCGCACACGAGCCGGCAGCCAGCCGGCCCGATCTGGAGGAAAACCGTGGCCAAGCCTGCTCCGACCGCCCTGGACAACGTCGTCTCGCTCGCCAAGCGTCGAGGCTTCGTCTACCCCTGCGGTGAGATCTACGGCGGCACCAAGTCCGCCTGGGACTACGGCCCGCTCGGCGTGGAGCTCAAGGAGAACATCAAGCGCCAGTGGTGGAAGTTCATGGTCACCCGGCGCGACGACGTCGTCGGCCTCGACTCCAGCGTCATCCTCCCCACCCGCACGTGGGAGGCCTCCGGCCACCTGAGCACCTTCAGCGACCCGCTGACCGAGTGCCAGTCGTGCCACAAGCGCTTCCGCGAGGACCACCTCCAGGAGGACTACGCCGCGAAGAAGGGCACCCCGGAGAAGCCGATCGACCCCGACACGGTCGACATCAACGAGCTCATCGCCTGCCCCAACTGCGGCACCCGCAACGCGTGGACGCCGCCGCGCAACTTCAACATGATGCTCAAGACCTACCTCGGTGTGATCGAGGACGAGTCCGGCCTGCACTACCTGCGGCCCGAGACCGCGCAGGGCATCTTCCTCAACTTCGCCAACATCGTGACCTCGAGCCGCCAGAAGCCGCCGTTCGGCATCGCCCAGATGGGCAAGAGCTTCCGCAACGAGATCACGCCCGGCAACTTCATCTTCCGCACCCGCGAGTTCGAGCAGATGGAGATGGAGTTCTTCGTCAAGCCCGGCGAGGACGACGAGTGGTTCCGCTACTGGATCGAGGAGCGCACCCGCTGGTACGTCGACCTCGGGATCAACCCCGACAACCTGCGCCACTACGAGCACCCGCAGGAGAAGCTGTCGCACTACTCCAAGGGCACGACCGACATCGAGTACCGCTTCGGGTTCTCCGGCCGTGACTTCGAGGAGCTCGAGGGTGTGGCCAACCGCACCGACTTCGACCTCAAGCAGCACAGCGAGTTCTCCGGCAAGGACCTGTCCTACTACGACCAGGCCGCGGACGAGCGCTACCTGCCCTACGTCATCGAGCCCGCCGCCGGCCTGACCCGCTCGCTGATGGCGTTCCTGATCGACGCCTACACCGAGGACGAGGCCCCCAACACCAAGGGTGGCGTCGACAAGCGCGTCGTGCTCAAGCTCGACCCGCGCCTCGCGCCGGTCAAGGTCGCGGTCCTGCCGCTGAGCCGCAACGCCGACCTCTCGCCCAAGGCCAAGGCCCTCGCCGCGGAGCTGCGCCAGAACTGGAACGTCGAGTTCGACGACTCCGGCGCGATCGGCCGTCGCTACCGCCGCCAGGACGAGATCGGCACTCCCTACTGCGTCACCGTCGACTTCGAGACGCTCGAGGACAACGCGGTCACCATCCGCGAGCGCGACACGATGGCGCAGGAGCGCGTCAGCCTCGACGGCATCACCCGCTGGT